>NZ_CP168493.1:2625000-3937500 GCF_042945595.1 Psychrobacillus sp. L3
GGAAGATCATAAAGTAAACTCGTAATAATTGCAAAAATCATCAAACTTGTCAGGATTAATATCATCATTGGCGTTCCATATGCTTCTACAAGAATTCCTCCTATGAAAGGTCCAATCATTCTTCCGATTGTCGCCATACTATTGACAATTCCTTGGTAAAATCCTTCTCTTCCTTTTGGAGCAAGCTTATCTGCAAGCGTTGGTACTGCTGGCCACACAAACATTTCTCCAATCGTTAATATGACCATCGCCGTGATAAACATAGCATAGCTTTCTGCAAAAGCTACCACAACAAATGAGCCCATAAAAATTACAATCCCAATAATAATCTGCGTTTTTATTTTATGTTCTATTCGATTGATTACTGGCTTTATAAGAGGTTGTCCTAGTACTATAAGTAATCCATTTATCGACCATAATAAACTATATTGCTTTAGCGATATGCCCAAATCTAAAATATGTGTAGAAATTGTAGTAGTCCATTGAACATAAACAATCCAAGTAAGCATATACCCAATTGTCACAATTATCATTGCATAAAAAGGTGCTTTTTGTTTAACTTTCTTTTGTTCATTCGACACAACTGCATGCCTATTTGAAGTAACCGATAAATTACGGTAAAAGACTAATGCAACAACAAAAAACAAGACATATGTAAGTAAATTTGCTATAAAAATATTATTGATATTATTAGCCGCCACAATTCCACCTAATGCAGGGCCAAGAGCAACCCCTACGTTTTGTGCTAAATAAATAGCATTAAAAGCTTTTCTACCACCTTCTGGCCAAACACTACCGACCATTGCATACATACTCGGAAAAATAATTCCACCACTAAACCCCAAAATTGCTACAAACCAAATATATTCTGGCCAACCATGCCAGAAATTTAATAGTAATAAAGCAACCAAAGATAAAGAAATACCAATAATGATGGATTTATAACCACCAATTCGATCGAAAAAATACCCTCCCAGTAAATTACCAATTACACCAGTTCCAGCATTTATCATCAAAACAAATCCAGCCATAGTCAAGGATTGCCCTAAATAATCATGCATATAAATCGTATGTAAAGGCCATAAAAAGGAATTTCCAGTTGTATTTATAAACATTCCTATGATTAAAAGCCACACAGCTTTTGGCATCACAAGCACCTCCATTTCCTTATGTGCTCAGACAATTGTATTCTTTTTTATATGCCACTTCAAGATGCATGCACAAAAGATAACGGAGTCATGCTAAAATATAATGTTAAGGAGTGAATATAAATGAACGAAAATAACTTTCCTTTTCCGTCTGATGGAAAACGATACTATACATGGAATCGTTATTTAAGAAATAAATTTGATCAAAAAATATTCAAAGTCGCATTAGATGCAGGATTTGATTGTCCAAATAGAGATGGCACCGTCGCATATGGTGGTTGTACTTTTTGTAGTGTTGCAGGTAGCGGTGACTTTGCCGGTGATAAAGTCGATTCAATTCCAGTACAATTTGAGAAAATAAAAGCTAAAATGCATGAAAAGTGGAAAACAGGAAAATATATCGCTTATTTTCAAGCATATACAAATACACATGCACCTCTGCCTTTATTAAAAGAAAAATTCGAAGCAGCTCTTGCACTGGAGGGCGTGATCGGAATATCTATCGCAACAAGACCAGATTGTTTACCAGATGATGTCGTGGAATATTTAGCCGAACTAAATAAAAGAACGTATTTGTGGATAGAACTAGGTCTGCAAACCGTGCATGAGCGAACTGCGAATCTCGTGAATCGTGCACATGACTATCCTACTTATATAGAGGGTGTAAACAAATTACGAAAACACGATATTCGAATATGTACACATATTATTAATGGATTGCCTCTGGAAGATCGAGAAATGATGATGGAAACAGCAAGAGAAGTTGCCAAGCTCGATGTTCAAGGGATTAAAATTCATTTACTACATCTACTTAAAGGAACACCGATGGTAAAACAATACGAAAAAGGGAAGCTTGAATTTATGGAACGAGACGCCTACATTCAACTCGTAGCAGATCAACTAGAAATATTGCCACCAGAAATGATTGTGCAACGCATTACCGGTGATGGACCTATTGACCTGATGATTGGTCCTATGTGGAGTGTAAACAAATGGGATGTCTTAAATGGAATTGACGCTGTGTTAGCTAAGAGAGAGAGCTACCAAGGAAAATTGTATCAAAAGTTCGGTATCTTGAAATGAAATTAAAAAGAGTTTTACCATTTGCAAAAGAATTATTAACATCTGTTATAGAACCAGGGGATTTGGTTGTCGATGCAACTGCTGGAAATGGTCATGATACTTTATTTTTAGCAAAATTAGTTGGCGATGCCGGGCATGTATATGCATTTGATGTTCAACCCGAAGCTATACAATCCACGGAAGAAAAGTTAGTAGAAGCAAATTTACTTTCGAGAGCAACTCTCATTCTAGATGGGCATGAAAATGTTTCGAAGTACGTTCAAAAAGAAATTGCAGCAGCTATTTTTAATCTTGGATACTTACCTGGTAGTGATCTTCAAATTGTGACGAAAGGTAACTCTACTATTCAAGCTGTAGCATCTCTTTTAGAGATGTTAAAAGTAGGTGGTTTAATAATTTTAGTTGTTTATCATGGACATCCCGGAGGTAAAGAAGAAAAAGATGCTTTAATGGATTATGTAATGCAATTACCATACTCTTATACGCATGTACTTTGTTACCAATTTTTAAATCAACAAAATACACCACCTTTTATTATTGCGATTGAAAAAATGAAAGAAAACATTTCTTTCTAATCTAAGCTGAATATTATTTAAATGCATGGAGATAATAACTAAAAAAGGAGAATCTCCATGCCAAAAATTGCTTCTATTAGTACATATAATCCTCCTTATGTATTAGATCAATCAAATATTGAACAATTAACAAAAGAACTATTTAAAGATAAAATTGCACAATTAGATCGTTTATTACAAGTTTTTGAAAATGGAGATATTGAAACACGTTATTTTTGTGTGCCATTAGAATGGCACCAAACGGAACATTCCTTTGAAGAACGAAATAATATTTATATAGATTTAGCAACAAAATATAGTGTAGAAGTAATACAAGCTTGCCTTCAAAATACCACATTTCTCCAAAAGGCAATTCCTCCAGAAGAAATTGACGCCATTATCTTTGTCAGCAGCACAGGCATATCTACCCCTAGCATTGATGCTCGTGTGATGAACCACCTTCCTTTTTCGGATCGTATGAAACGCATTCCAATTTGGGGACTAGGTTGTGCTGGTGGAGCCGCTGGCATTAGTAGGGCTTTTGATTATTGTAAAGCCCACCCCGATGCGAAAGTTCTCGTTGTTTGTGTAGAGTTATGTAGTCTCACTTTCCAACCGAATGACTTTTCTAAAAGTAATCTAATAGGGGCTTCTCTTTTCGCAGACGGAGCTGCATGTGTTTTAGTTTGTGGAGATAATGTTCATCTTACAATTAATAAGCCTGTTCCCCATATAGTAGATACAGCTTCTAAATGGATGCCCAACTCGGAAGACGTGATGGGATGGAATATTAAAAATAATGGATTACATGTCGTTTTCTCTAAAAGCATTCCTTCAATTATTTCAAGCTGGTTGGGACCATTTATAGATGAATTCTTGACGGAACAGCATCTACCAAAAGATCAAGTCGTAAATTTTGTAGCACACCCCGGAGGAAAAAAAGTTCTACAAGCATATGAGAATACGCTTCAACTAGAAGAACATCAGACGTCTATTTCCCGAGATGTATTAAAAAAACATGGGAATATGTCCTCTCCAACAGTACTTTATGTATTAGAACAATTTATGCTGAAAGAAAACAACAAGGATGATTTAGGATTATTAGTGGCTCTTGGACCTGGTTTTTGCGGAGAAGCAGTTCTACTAAATTGGGGGGATTAGAATGTTATTTATCATTATTATCTTTCTGGTCATCATTCAAAGAATAACGGAAGTTTTTATAGCTAAGCACAATGAAAAAAAGATGCTTGCTCAAGGGGCTTATGAAGTAGGTGCATCTCATTATCCGTATATGGTAACTCTGCATGTGAGCTTTTTTATTTGTTTAATTGCAGAGGTTTTAATATTTAACCGAGGTATTTCCCCACTATTTCCGTTATTTTTTCTAATTTTTTTAATTGTTCAAGCATTACGCATATGGTGTTTGAGATCGTTAGGATCTTTTTGGAATACAAAAGTTATTATTTTACCCGGTGCCCATGTAGTGACAAAAGGACCATATCTTTATCTAAAACATCCAAATTACGTGGTTGTCTGCATCGAAATAGCACTTTTACCGCTTATATTCCAAGCATACATGACAGCTATTTGCTTTACTCTTTTAAATCTTGCGATGCTCTCCGTGCGAATTCCACTCGAAGAGAAGGCTTTGATGGAAGTTACCAATTATAATGAAGAATTTAAAAAGAAGATTTCGGCATCGTAACCGAAATCTTCTTTCCCTTATAAATTCATTTCTTTATTTGCTGCTTCTTCAACTGCTCTTGCCACTAAATGATGAACTGTCGGATCTAGTGGGTTCGGTATTAACTCGCCAGGTTTTGTATGTCCTACGATCGCTTGTGCAGCTGCTATTAGCATGGAATACGTAATTTCCTTTGCTCCTGCATCTAATGCACCTTTGAATATTCCTGGGAATCCAATTACATTGTTGACAGATCTTCCGTCAGCTGCGAAAGCTGCTCCAGCTGCAATTGCTTCATTTGGAAGAATTTCAGGGTTTGGATTGGATAATGCCAATATTATTTGTCCTTTTTTAATCATTTCAGGTTTGATTAACCCAGCTACTCCAGTAGTAGCAACAATTATATCACAAGTTTCCATCATTTCTTCTAATGTAAGAATCGTTTTTCCACCATAGTTTACCAATCGTTGTTTTGCTTCTTCTTGACGATCTAGACCATATACTTCATCTACACCATATGCCATTAACATACGACAGATTGCTAATCCGGCAGCACCAAGTCCGATTTGACCAATTACGGCATCTTTTACATCTACCCCAGTCGATTTACATGCAGATAATATCGCAGCAAGCGCAACAACTGCTGTACCGTGCTGGTCATCATGCATAACTGGAATTGGAAGTTCTGCTTTTAAACGTTCTTCTATTTCAAAGCAGTGAGGGGATCCAATGTCTTCTAATAAAATTGCTCCGAATCCTTGATGAATATGTTTGACCGTTTCAACGATTTCATCTGGATCACTTGTATTTAATAAGATAGGTATACCGCTTAAACCAACAAATTGATCTAATAGTACAGCTTTCCCTTCCATTACAGGCATTCCTGCAACAGATCCAATATTCCCCAAACCTAAAATAGCTGTACCATCTGTTACGATAGCTACGGAACTGCCAATCGACGTAAAGTAATTTGCTTTTTCAGGATTATTAACAATTTCCATACAAACGCTAGCAACACCTGGCGTATAAATTCTTTGCAAATCTCCGAGTGAGCGCACATCAAGTCTGCTCTTCATCGCAATTTTTCCGCCTTCATGCGCTTTTAACACATCGTCAGTTACTGCATGGATTTTAACACCATTTCCAATGTCCTCAATATTCGCAATGACAGATTGGAATTGTTCTTCAGATTTACAAGTGATCGTAATATCACGAACTGTTGTTAATGCTCCACTTTTAAGTGTTGTAATATCTCCAATATCCCCTTCAGCCATTCCGATAGCAGTTGCAACTTTTGCAAAGTTCCCTGGTTTCGAAGGTGTTTCTACTATAAAATTACGTATAAAATGCTGGTTTTGCATGTAAGTTACACTTCACTTTCTTTATTTCAATTAATAGAATGTTTTTTTCGATTTAACCGAATAATTATACCACAAGTTATATTAAAACTCACATATTCCAAATAGAATATCATTCCCTAGTATAATCTTGTATATCTACAACATTCCCTAAACGATATATCCAATAGATCTTAGTACATTATTTATAAAAGAATGGGAATATGCAAAAATCTCTTCTCGTTCTGGTTCTTGGTATAAATCATGAAAACAATTCTTCCATGACTTGTATTGATATTCTGTTAGTTCTTGTTTTTTTAGCCATCCGGCTGCTGTTGACGTATCTGTGATCTTATCACGCTCTGCCGTCATTAATAATATTGGGACATTCGGAATAGATTCGGTTGTTTGACCAATACTTTTCAAAAGGAATTGTAATTCTTTATACCAAGCATTTGTTATAAGTGTATGATATGTTGGATCGTCCAAAAATTGTTTGTACATTTCATAGTTTCTAGTTAGTTCCTTTAGTTGAATATCATGATGAATCTTCTGTTGAACAGATAATTTAGCTAATGCATTTGTCCATTTAGATGGTAACTTTTTAAGTTGAAGCCAAGGTGAAGTTAATATGACCCCTGCATATTCTATTTTTAATTTGTGCATTACTTTTATTAATAAAGTAGCACCAAGTCCATGACCAAGTATAAATATTGGGAGATTATAAGTTATCGCAACTTGTAATGCTTGTGCTATGTAATCTTTGTATTGATCGAAAGGTTCATCATGTATTTCGTTAGCTTTTGTATATTCGCCATGCCCAGGTAAATCCCCCATAACAATATGACAATTTGAACTTCTAAATTTTTCAATTAACCAAGCATACCTTCTATGATGTTCATAAGCACTATGAACGATCACGATTACTGCTTTTGGTCTTTCTTCTGCTTCCCATTTCCACATGAGCATCACCTCTTCCATTCATTCTTATTCTGCTCAAATAGTTTTCATTATCCTGTTCGTTTGATACGATTAATTATATTCTATTTTTAGAGGAGTGTGTATATTTTGATATATCCATTTAAAGGAAAAACACCATTCATTGATGATTCAGTTTTCATTGCTGATTATGTCACAATTACAGGGGATGTGACAATCGGACAAGAGTCTACTATTTGGTTTAATACGGTAATAAGAGGGGACGTTGCACCTACTATAATTGGGGATAGAGTAAACGTCCAAGATTTATGTTGTTTGCATCAAAGTCCAAACAATCCACTTATTTTAGAAGATGAAGTAACGATCGGGCACCAAGTAACACTACATAGCTGCATTGTTCGTAAAGGAGCATTAGTTGGAATGGGCTCTATTATTCTAGATGGTGCGGAAATTGGAGAAGGGGCATTTATCGGAGCGGGTAGTTTAGTTACTCCAGGAAAGAAAATTCCTCCAAACTCACTTGCTATGGGTAGTCCAGCAAAAGTTGTGCGTGAGCTGACAGATGCAGACAAAGAAGATGTACAACGAATTATTAGAGAATATGCTGAAAAAGGTCAGTATTATAAATCACTGCAAAAATAAAAGAGCAGTCCCGATAGTCACTAGTTGACTTCGGGATTGCTCTTTTCTATCTTATAGTCCTGCTTTTTGTCTTAATTCTTCTGCTTTATCTGTTTTTTCCCAAGGTGCGTCGATGTCTGTACGACCAAAATGTCCGTAAGCAGCAGTTTGTTTGTAGATTGGGCGACGAAGATCTAGCATTTTAATAATACCGGCTGGGCGAAGATCGAATAATTCACGGATATGTGATACTAATTGAGCTTCTTCCACTTTTCCAGTTCCAAATGTGTCAACTGCGATAGAAACCGGTTGTGCTACTCCAATTGCATATGCAAGTTGTACTTCACAACGATCAGCGATTCCTGCTGCAACAATATTTTTTGCAACATAGCGAGCAGCATATGCAGCTGAACGGTCAACTTTTGTAGGATCTTTACCAGAGAATGCTCCTCCGCCATGACGTGCATAACCACCGTAAGTATCTACGATAATTTTACGTCCTGTTAAGCCTGCATCTCCTTGTGGTCCACCAATTACAAAGCGACCAGTTGGATTAATAAAATATTTTGTATTTTCATCGATTAAATTAGCAGGAACAATTGGATTGATCACAACTTCTTTTAAATCTTTTTGAATTTGCTCTAAAGTTACCTCTGGGTGATGTTGAGTAGAAATAACGATTGTATCAATACGAACTGGATTATTATTTTCATCGTACTCCACTGTAACTTGTGTTTTACCATCTGGACGTAAATAATCTAATGTTTCGTCTTTACGTACTTCGGCTAAACGACGAGCTAGTTTATGCGCTAAGCTAATTGGTAACGGCATAAGTTCTGGTGTTTCATTACATGCATAACCAAACATAAGACCTTGGTCTCCTGCACCGATTGCTTCGATATCAGAATCCGTCATTGAGCCTTCACGAGCCTCTAATGCTTGGTCAACTCCCATTGCAATATCAGCTGACTGTTCATCGATTGCAGTTAATACCGCAGAAGTTTCTGAGTCAAATCCGTATTTTGCGCGAGTATAACCTATTTCTTTAATTGTAGAACGTACTACTTTTGGAATATCTACATAAGTAGATGTTGTAATTTCTCCTGCAACCAATACAAGACCTGTTGTCACAGTTGTTTCACAAGCAACACGTGCATTTGGGTCTTCTGTAAGAATTGCGTCTAAAATAGCATCTGAAATTTGGTCGCAAATTTTATCTGGATGCCCTTCTGTAACTGATTCCGATGTAAATAATCGGCGTTGTGTCATAATAAATTCCTCCTATATCCTGCGAGATTTCTCTCAAGAATTGATACGGTACTCATTCCCATGTCAAGCTGTTTTGGACTTGGCACACAAGGATAAAGGGCGATGTCATAAAAAAAACCTTCCACTCACGTATCTTACACATGAGGAAAGGCTATTAATTTCATAGGCACCTTTCACTCTTATCAATCAAGGGATTTCACCTTGTCTCAGGTTGGGCACCTTTGTAATAAAATAAATAATTACAGGTTGCCGGGTTTCATAGGGCCTGACCCCTCCACCAGCTCGGGATAAGAGTATCCGTTTCAATTTTTCATCATACTTAAGTTATATTGATATGTCAATACATTTTTGTTGACGATTTATTCACAAAAGATAAAAATAATCACTTCATTAGTGTAGACTATTAAGTTAAATGTGTTATACTATTTCACATATGAAAGACATATCCCTCTCTTATTAGGGAAAATAATTAAAAGGATGGTATATACAATATGAATTCAATCGATACTGTGAATGAACTGAACGAATTGTTATCTGGAGACAATGTTAACATTCAATTATCAGTAGCGCAACTTGTAGAAAAAGCAACATCAAGAGGTGAAGCTGTTTTAACTTCTACGGGAGCCGTGAAAGCAGAAACAGGTAAATATACAGGTCGGTCTCCACAAGATAAATACATCGTTGATGAGCCTATATCTAGAGACAAAATCGATTGGGGTTCCGTAAACCAACCAATTTCTTCTGAAATCTTCGAATCACTATATAAAAAAGTAACGGGATACCTTGCTGAGCAAGATGAATTATTCGTATTTAAAGGATTTGCTGGTGCTGATAAAGACTCTCGTCTAGGGATTCAAGTAGTAAATGAATATGCTTGGCATAACTTGTTTGCACATCAATTATTTATCCGCCCTTCAGAAGAAGAGCTTGCAAATCATTCAGCTGACTTTACAATCGTGAGTGCTCCAAATTTTAAAGCAGATCCAGAAGTAGACGGAACTAAAACAGAAACGTTTATCATTGTTTCAATGGAAAAACGAATCGTGTTAATCGGCGGAACGGAATATGCGGGAGAAATGAAAAAATCTATTTTCTCTATTATGAACTACTTACTTCCTGAAGAAGATATTTTACCAATGCACTGTTCAGCAAATGTTGGAGAAGAAGGCGACGTTGCATTATTCTTCGGTCTTTCTGGAACAGGAAAAACAACTCTTTCTGCAGACGCAGGACGTAAATTAATCGGTGACGACGAACATGGTTGGTCCGATAATGGCGTATTTAATATCGAAGGTGGATGTTACGCGAAATGTATCGATCTAACTCGCGAAAACGAACCACAAATCTATGATGCAATCACATTTGGTACTGTTTTAGAAAACGTTGTTGTGGATGCAGAAACTCGTGTTGCAAACTATGCAGACAATTCATTAACAGAAAATACACGTGCTGCTTACCAAATACAAAATATCGAAAACATTGTTGATCCTTCTGTTGCTGGTCATCCAAATACAATCGTTTTCTTAACTGCTGATGCATTTGGCGTACTGCCTCCAATCAGCAAACTAACAAAAGAACAAGCAATGTATCATTTCTTAAGTGGATTCACTTCTAAGCTTGCAGGTACAGAACGTGGAATTACATCTCCACAACCAGCTTTCTCTACTTGCTTTGGTTCACCTTTCTTGCCATTACACGCAACTGTTTACGCAGAAATGTTAGGGAAGAAAATTGATGAGCATGGCGCACAAGTATTCCTTGTAAACACTGGTTGGACTGGTGGAGAATACGGCGTTGGTAGTCGTATGAAGCTTTCTTACACTCGTACTATGGTTCGTGCAGCAATTGACGGAAAATTGAACGATGTAGAAACTGAAACAGATGCTGTATTCGGTTTTGCTATTCCAAAACTAGTAGAAGGCGTTCCTTCTGAAGTATTAATTCCACGTAATGCTTGGACAGACAAAGCAGCTTATGATAAAAAAGCAGCTGAACTCGCACAAGCTTTCCATGAAAACTTTAAAAAATTCGGTACAGTTTCTGAAGAGATCTCTCTTAAAGGCGGACCTGTAGCTTAATAAGAAAAAGAGGATGTCCCATTTATATTGGTGACATCCTCTTTTTAATCTGCATTTTCATCATAATAATGTGTCGTGATGGATGAAGGAAAGATGGAAATAAACTCTTTTGCTCTTTCTTCATCCGTTTTATATAAAATTATTTCTGAACCATAATGACTCACTTCTAACCGCTCATCCCCTTCTATATTAAAAAACATCGCGAACCATTTTAATCCACCTTTAGTATCTATGGAATGATCTCTCAAATAAGTACAGTTTTCTTCATTCAAATTAATTGTTAATACCTTTATAAGCCCTTCGCTCCTAGAAGAGGCAGCTTTCGGTTGCAATTCATTTACAACTTCTTCTTCCTCTTTCCAACATTGGATAATAACTTCTTGAAATTCATTTGTATAGTTATCCCAAAGATCAGTCCAAAAGCTTACATTCGATGGAAATGAAGACTTCTTCTCTGAACTCATTGTTTCAATCGTAACAACTACATTTCCCATCGACTAAACTCCTTTCTGCCGTTTCATCCAATTACACGCATCCTTCACTACTTGTCGATTTACTTTACTAGGAAAAAAATGTGTATACTCTTGGTAATACCAAGTTTCAACTATTTTATTATTCCCTACTAATGCTGACTCTAAAACGTTTGCATGCTCAACGGAAACATTTGTGTCTAGCATCCCATGAATGATGAGTGTTGCTGCTTTTATTTCATGTGAATGAGCAAGAACATTTCGATTTTCATAAGCTTGAACATGATTTGATGGTGTACCGCCAATGACTCTTTTCATCATTCTTCTCATATCTGTTCGTTCTTCAAATGTTAAATATATATCCGAAACTCCTGCCCATGTCACGATGGATGTAATATCATTTCGTAAAATAGCTGTCCATAGAGCCATTATTCCCCCACGTGAAAAAGCGAATAAATGAATCCTCGCCAAAGTAAATTGCTTTAACACATCGACTGCATAAACTGCATCCCATCGATCCTCTCCAGCAAATTCATCTCTGCCTTCCCCACCTCGATTTCCACGATAATAAGGTGCGAATACGATAAAGCCCTCTGAAGCAATTTGCGCAATACGAGCAGGTCTCACCATGCCAATACTTTGCATGCCACCTCTGCAGTATAAAATACCTTCGTATGGACCTTTTTCTCTAGGCTCAGCAAGTAATCCCTTCACACGATATCCGCATGACCAATAAGTGATCTCCGTTAACTTAATATGAGGATTTGGCGATGGATAAATTCTCGTCTTCTCAATCGTTCCATTTTCCTTCAAGTGTAGTCACCTTCTCTAAAATTGCTTGCATACCAGTATCCTTCATATGAAAACTTAAATTATTACTATGTAAAAATTCATGCGTAGTTAGCCAAACAGCACCATCAGTTTCAAAATTTGGACCTTCCACATTAATATGGTCAATATTTGCAATATATACCGCCTTACAAAATGGAGTTTCATCATACACAAGATATTCTGCAATCCACTCTACACTTTTTATTGAGACATTTGTCTCTTCTAATGTTTCGCGAATTATAGCTTCTATAGGCGATTCGTTTTCCTCCACTTTTCCACCAGGAAACTCAATGCCTCGTTTTGGATGCTTCGTTAATAACCACTTGTTTTGATGCTTTGCCAGCACTAAAACATGCATAGGCTCTATTGGCAACGATCCTTTTTCAAAAGCTAATTCCACACGTATTCCGTTTAAATCTCGGAATGATAACATGAACTATTTCTCCTTTACTTACATAAATTATGCAACATCATTAGAATCTAAGAAGGAACTATTATATTCCAATACACCAACATTATCCCGATATCCGCTAAACAATGACTAATAATTGGTGCAGCAATAGATTTCAGTCTAAATCGGAAAATTCCCCACATAATTCCAGCAAGAAAAACTGGAATAACTGCCAATGCATTAAAAGGGAAACTGAAGATTTCCATGACAACAATCAGATGGTATAAGCTATAGAAAATGGATGTAATCATAATCGCTTTCACATTCCCTAATTTAAGTACTAGATGACCATACATAAATTCACGCCAATAAAATTCTTCTAATATCGGATTGATAAGGACTAATACTAGTACAAGCAAAACAACCTTTTTCCCACTAAAATCCCACTCTTCTAGCAATTGCTGCAACTGGGGTATATCCAAAACAGAGGATTGAAAAATAAATACGAAGCTATAAATGGCAATCAAACAAATCAATCCACTTACAACACCAACGAGAGTCGACTTTTTGGATAAAGAAATAAGTATACGATTGCTGTTTTCCTTATTCCAATATACGATTATTAATGGAATAAACAATAACCATCCATAAAACAGAAAAAATGTTATTAAAATATTATGTAATAAAGAAAGTCCAATAAATATCATAATAGTTGGCCCAATGAGTAAAATAATATGTTTAAGCATGTTTCCTCCCAATTCCTCGATTTATTTTCAATGGTAACATATGTATGAAAAAAAGACTTAGCAATCAAGCTAAGTCTCAACGCTTCATAATTCCTTCTTCTCCTGAGCGAAATTCTCCTCAGAAAGTGTTTTTTGTTCTAATTTGTAATTTTCATTTCCTTCTTCTCTATTTTGTGCTATGTTTTGTTCTGATCTTTGTTGTGGTGACTGGTTTAATAGCGAACTGACATTTCGGTAATTCGTATTTGTTTCGTTCCCTTTTCTACGTATAATATTACTCAATGAATACTCTCCTACTTTCATTAAAATATGGAAGCTGTTCTATAAATATTTTTGACTCTTCATCCCCAAATTCATGAATCAGTGCATATATTTTTTTCATTCTTCTATCGTATTGATCATTTTCTCTATCCTCATGATATAATCTTATTGGAATATGTGCTCTCCAAAAGTTACTTGCTTCTACTGTACTTAGCTGTTCAAAAAGCTTTTGAAATACTGGAATAATTTCGCGATTTGCTACTACTTCGAATTCCCATGGAGACTCATCTGGATACGAAAATACTTTCTTATTTGTCACAGAAACATACACTTTGTTTAATGCCATTTGCACACATCCTTTTTATTAAGTATGTCTCCAAAACAAAAAAACATGCACCACATGGGCACATGTTTTTCTTTATTATTCTAGACTTCAAGCATCTTCCACTTTTTCTTAAGCTTGAACGTCCACAACTGATCCTTTATAAGGATGAGGTGCAGATGCTTGAGGCATGTCCTCTAACAGTCCAACAGCAGCTACTGTTTCCATGTTCATCGCATTTTTTAGAACACTCATTTGAACAGTTTGTTGTAACTCCATTAACTGAGAAGACATAATGGAATTAATATCCATAGTCATTCCTCCTTCTTACAAGCTTAATATCGGTTACAATCTGATTTTATTAATTTTTGAAAAGAACTTCTTCCTTCTTTAATAGACTACTTTTTTTCATACAATAAACGTAAGCGAAAACAAACCAAAGGAAGCTGAATAACGAATGAAGCATATAATATTATGGATTTTTAAATTCTATCAAAAAATAATTTCCCCTTTAACACCGCCTAGTTGCCGATTCTATCCAACTTGCTCGCATTACGGTGTGGAAGCTGTGCAAAAGCATGGTGCAATAAAAGGTGGATACTTAACAATAAGAAGAATATCTAAATGCCACCCTTTTCACGAAGGTGGCTTTGACCCTGTTCCAGAAGAATGGCCTTTGAAGAAAAAATAACTTCAAAGGTTTTTTTCTTGCTTTTTTTTATAATTTCTTGTAAGCTTAAAAAGTTGAAAAAATTCAAAACGTAATCATTACTATTTAGGAGATGGCAAGATGAAAAGAACACTTTTACTAGTTCTAGTAATTATACTTGCATTATTTACCGCCGCTTGTGGAGACAAAGAATCCATAAATGTAGATAAACAAGAAAAAGACAATAAAATACAAATTTATACGACCGTATATCCGCTACAATATTTCGCAGAACGAATTGGCGGAGACGTAGTAAATGTAACTTCTATCTATCCTGCAGGCTCAAACGAACACACATTTGAACCAACTCAAAAAGATATGATGAATCTCGCAGATGCCGACCTATTTTTTTACATAGGACTAGGTTTAGAGGGTTTCGTTGAAAATGCGAAAAAAACATTAGAAAACGAACATGTGAAAATGGTTGCAACAGTTGATGCAGTTCCGAAAGACCAATTAGAAGCTAACTCACATGAAGATGAAGACGAAGAGGAGCACGACCATGACCATGGTAAAATAGATCCACATGTTTGGATTTCTCCACAAATTAGTCAAAGTTTAGCTTTATCTATCAAAGATTCGCTTGTGGAAGCTGCTCCTGAACAAAAAGAGAAATTTGAAACAAATTATGACGCGTTAATCGCACAATTAACACAATTAGATACAAGCTATAAAGAAATGGCACAAAATGCTCCTAATAAAACGTTTTTTGTTTCCCATGCAGCATTTGGTTATTTAGCACATGCGTATGGCTTAGAGCAAATTTCAGTTGCTGGTCTTAATTCGCAAGATGAACCTTCTCAAAAACAGTTAACGAAGATCATTGAACTAGCAAAAGAAAAAAATATTAAATACATTTTGTTTGAACAAAACGTTTCTTCTAAGCTAACGGAAGTCATTCAAAAAGAAGTTGGTGCTAAAAGCTTAGTATTACACAATTTAGGCGTTCTATCCAAAAAAGATGTTGAAAATAATGAAACGTATTTCACATTAATGAACAAAAATTTAGAAACATTAAAAACTGCACTGAATTAAATGAAAAAATGGAATCGGCCTTTAAGTGTATTTTGTCTTTACTATTTCCCGTGTGCTTTGGACGAAACATCAGCTACACTATTCCCGTTATAGTTATGGATCGTGATGTGACTACGTCACTTCACGATCCATTTTTCATTTACATTCTAATCTTTTATTAAAAAAAGTCATTTTTTAATTATTAAGTGTGGCTATCCGCTCGTAAACGGATGCCATAAGCCCCTTCTTATTACATAAACCCATTAAGCAGCGCTATGTGCACATTAAGCGTGGCTATACGCTCCTAAAAGGATGCCATAAGCCCCTTCTGATTTCAAAAACCCATTAACCTGCGCTATATGCACATTAAGTGTGGCTATCCGCCCCTAAAAGGATGGCTTAAGCCCCTTCTGATTCCATAAACCCATTAACCTGCGCTATATGCTCAAAAGATGGCTTTTTTCAATTAGGAGCATATATAGAGAACAAATGGTTACTTACATGAGCAAATTGGTTGCTTTCAGTCATCTTTTAATCTCCATTAGCCATTTATTTCAAATTTTGCTCACACTTAAATAACTCTCTGCGCATCAGCTTATTCGAAGCATTTCTCGGCAATTGCTCCATAAAGTGATAGGCAACTGGTTGTTTATAAGAAGCCATTTCCGTTTTCATAAATGCTCTTAGCTCTTCTTCACTTACCTCTTCCTTTAACACAACAAATGCAACAGGAACTTGTCCCCATTTGTCGTCTTGCTTTCCAACAACACCCACTTCTTTCACCGTTGGATGTTTTGCTAATGCTTGCTCTACTTCCGCAGGATATATATTTTCACCACCGGAAATGATTAAATCTGAACGGCGATCCACTACAAATAAATACCCTTCCTCATCGATATATCCTATGTCACCCGTATGAAGCCAACCGTCTACTAAAGGATTATTCAACTCAGCTGCACCTACATACCCATTTGTCACATGTGGACCCTTAATACAAATTTCTCCAATTTGATCTTCTCCATCAATACGAACATCAGCAAAGAAAAGCGGTTTACCTGCAGAGCCTAATTTTCGAATAGCATCTTCGCTCGATAATGTCGTTGTCTGAGAAGCAGTTTCTGTCATTCCGTATGTTTGTAGCACAGGAATATTTCGTTGAATTGCCCTTTCTAAATAATTTAACGGCACTGGTCCCCCACCTACTAGCATCGATTGAAACGTATTTGGAAAGGATACATTTCTTTCTTCTAGAACCGAAATAATTCTTTCTAGCGTCACTGCAACGACAGACATCCTAGTAACTGTTCCACTAATAATTTCTTCCACTACATCTTCTGCATCAAACTTTATATGAAGATTTACCGTCATCCCATACAAAACGGAACGCATTAATATAGAAAAACCACTAATATGAAATAAAGGAACTGTACATAACCAGCAATCATTTGGTTGAACTCCTAAATTGAGTGCAGAACCAGTTGCATTCATCACATGATTTTCGAGTGATTGCCGAACCCCTTTTGGATTACCTGTCGTTCCCGACGTATACATAATCGTGATAGTTCGATTTTTTGGCCACTCTTTTTCTATTTTGAATGTAGTTTGTTCTACTAGCTTGATCTCTTCAAATGAGAGCCTATTAGGATAAGTTAAATTTCTTTTCTCTACACAATCGACTAATAAATAATCAGTTTTGCTATCCTGTAATTGATAACGCAACTCTTCATCAGTTAACCGCTCATTTAACATAACTAACTCACAACCAAGTTGCATACACCCGTGTATTGCAATGACTAATTGTGGATCCGATGCTGCTAAAATGGAAATTCTCATTCCAGATCTTATGCCCTTAGTATATAGTTTTTCTGCAAATTTATTGGCTTCATTAGACAGTTGTTCAAATGTCCATGTTTTCTCGTTAAATCTTAAAGCAATTCGATTTGGTGTTAGACTTGAACGTTTTACTAATAAATTCGGATACAAAGTACTCGTCTCCTTTAGATAAAAAAGCCGCCCTAGAAAAGGACAGCTTTCTCAAAATTCATTGATGCAATAATTATGGAAAACGTGGGAATTGACCGAAATCAGGTTTACGTTTTTCTTTAAATGAATCGCGGCCTTCTTTTGCTTCATCCGTTGTGTAGTAAAGAAGTGTAGCATCTCCTGCCAATTGTTGAAGACCTGCTAAACCATCCGTATCTGCGTTCATTGCAGCTTTTAGGAAACGAAGTGCAGTTGGGCTCATTTCAAGCATTTCTTCACACCACTGTACCGTTTCGTCCTCTAATTGTGCGTAAGGAACTACCGTATTGACTAAGCCCATATCTAGCGCTTGTTGTGCGTCATATTGACGGCATAAATACCAAATTTCACGCGCTTTTTTATGTCCGATAATACGAGCCAAATAACCAGAACCATATCCAGCATCAAAAGAACCAACTTTAGGTCCTGTTTGACCAAACTTAGCATTGTCCGCAGCAATTGTTAAGTCACAAACAACGTGAAGTACATGTCCTCCTCCAATTGCATAACCAGCTACCATGGCTACAACTGGTTTTGGAATTACACGGATTAATCGTTGTAAATCTAGTACATTTAGACGAGGAATTTCATCTTCTCCAACGTATCCACCATGTCCGCGTACTTTTTGGTCTCCGCCTGAACAGAATGCATGCTCCCCTTCACCAGTCAAAATGATAGTACCTACATTTCTATCATCACGCGCGCGTGAAAATGCATCAATCATTTCCATTACTGTTTTTGGACGAAATGCATTTCGTACTTCCGGACGGTTAATCGTCACTTTTGCAATCCCATTATAAAACTCATACTTAATATCTTCATATGTATGTAAGGTTGTCCATTCACGAGTCATCCTTAGTCCTCCTTTAAAATAATATCCTTTACTATTGTAGCAAACAATTCGGGATTTTCCACATGAATTGCATGTCCCGCATTACTAATTTGCATGTGCTTACTGTTTGGAAGAATTTTTTTCATCTCAACAGCTACCTCATAAAACTTTTGATCTAACTCTCCAGTAACTAAGGTAGTTGCAACTTTCATAACTTCTAGATTACCCCAGTAAGAAGGTTGTATTCCTGTACTAAATCCTTTCAAACTATTCGAGAGCCCCACTTCTGATCCTGCAAGTCTTTCCGACCGAATAGCCTTCTGTTTTTCGAATGATAAGCTTTTTTGCGAATGAAATAAAGGAATGTCCTCCCAAAAATCGACGAAGGCAGAAATTCCTTCATTTACTATTCTTTCCGCAAGCAATTCATCCGCCTGTTTTCTTGTTACACGCGCTTCTTCATTAGCTAAGCCAGGAGAACTACTCTCAAGAATTAACTTGTCTACAGAATATTTAGCTGCATAAGCAAGCGCTAATCTACCTCCCATAGAATAACCGACGAGCGTAAAATGACTCCATTCCAACAATTGAAATAACTTATGCAAGTCTTCTATTTGTTCTTCGGCATAATAGCGAGTAAATTCGGTTGGCTTAGATGTTTGCCCATGTCCAATTAAATCAACTGTTAATATTTCCACGGATGAAGGAAGAAGGGTGATTACTTCATCCCATGTAGCACTAGAACCAGTAAACCCATGAAGGAATACTATTTTTTCACCTGCTCCGATATTATATCTCTTCACATGCATAATTATATTACGAATTTTTACATTTAAACTTTCCAAATCGAGTCTAGCTCCTCCGAAATAGCTGCCCATAGTTTTCGGTGTGTTTCTGTATTCACTTGCCGATTCGTAAACACTTCAATTATACGAACATCTTTCATCTTCTGCTGATTTAATACACGAACGAATTGCTCTTTTGAATGTACTGCATCATATTGTGCATCATACATAGCAGCAATATGTGAAAATTCTAAGCCAGTAGGAGTTCCAAATAGGTGCTCAAAGTAATTTGTTTCATTGGACTGAGGTAAATAAGAAAAAATACCACCACCATCATTATTCATAATGACAATTGTTAAATCAGTTTGCTGAAATCTACTTATGATCAAACCATTAACATCATGGAGAAAAGCTAAATCTCCAATAAGTAGATAACTAGGACGATTTTTCGCTACTTGAACACCAAGTGCAGTAGAAACAACACCATCTATCCCGTTCGTACCTCTGTTAGCATATATTTGGATATCCTTCGTTGTTTTATTGAAAAATGTATCTACGTCACGAATCGGCATACTACTACTCGCAAATAGATCAACACCATTTGGTAATGATTCAAATAAAATAGCTGCAAGTGCCCCTTCGTCCTCTTCTACTTCCATATAAGCTTGAAGGTGTTTGGTAGCTATATTATTCGCTTTTGTCCAATCTTCTAAATAGCTAGATGATAGTTTTTCTTCCATTGGAATCCATAAAGAAGTAGCTCCAACCTGAACATGGTGTGTCACAATATGAAGCGAGTCACGGAAAATAGGACTTTCATCAACTGCGATAAAAATGGTCGGTTTACATGCTTTTAAAAATTGTGTGAGCGGTTTAGAAACAGGCTGCGCTCCAAAACGAATAACAACATCCGGAATAACATAGCCTTTAAATGCATTTTCTTTTAAAATCGCATCATACTGATCAATACATAAAGGCAAACAATCTTCTGGAATCGAACAACGTAAATTAGACAAAGGATCTGCTAATACTGGCCATTGAACCTTTCTTGCAAACTCCCAAAATCCTGCCATTGTTGGAAGTGAATCACCAACAATGATTAACCCCTTCTCTTTCGTTTGCAATAATTCCTTGTACCAACTAATAAACCCCTCACTAGGCACTAGTTGTCCCATTTCCGTCTGACTTACCTGCATCGAAGAATGTTGCTGCTCCATATTAATCAGAAGAGGCTCACGGAATGGTACATTAATATGAACCGGTCCCATTGGCAAGGCTTTTGCTGTCGTAATTGCACGATGAATATGGCGTTCGATAAAAGGTAAACTTTCATCATTATCCTCTGGGATAGGAAAATCTACAGACCATTTCACATGCTTTCCAAACAAATGGACTTGATCAATCGCTTGAGGTGCTCCAACTTCCCGTAGTTCATGCGGACGATCTGCTGTAATAACAAGTAATGGAACACGGGCATAATAAGCCTCTACAATAGCAGGGAAGAAATTCGCTGCAGCTGTCCCTGATGTGCACAGTAATACCACTGGCAGTTTTTTTGCTTTCGCGATTCCTAATGCAAAGAATGCCGCTGATCGCTCATCGATTTGACGATAAAAATGAAATCCTTCACTTTTTGCAAAAGCATATGCGAGTGGTGTCGATCTAGATCCAGGGCAGATGACGACATCTTCCACACCCGCTTGCTTTACTGTTTCAACAAATTGATTGACATATGACGTCAAATAAGCACTATTATTCATTCATATTCCCCCCAAGTGTCCGAAGCATTGGTCGAAACTTCACACGTGTTTCTTCAAATTCTTCTAAAGAGGAGGACTCAGCAACGATTCCACCGCCCGCATATAAATAAGCATGTTCATTTTCTAATAATGCAGAGCGAATGCCAACCGCAAATTCACCATCGCCCTCTGTATCTATCCAACCTATAGGTGCCGCATAATACCCACGATTCATTTGCTCTGATTCTCTAATGATGGTAACTGCTTCTTCTCTTGGCTCGCCACCCATTGCTGGAGTTGGATGTAATGCTTCTACCAACTGAAAAAGTGAAGCAGAATTCTTTAACTGTCCTTGTATTGGCGTATGCAAATGCTGGATATCTCTTATTTTAAGTAGTTTAGGTCTTGAGGGAACTTTCACTTCATCGCAAAATTGCTCAAAGACTTTATTAATCATATCCACGACATATTTATGCTCTGCTAAATTTTTCGGATCAGCTAATAAACTTTCACCAAGTTGTCTATCCTCAACTGATGTTTCACCGCGTTTAATCGAACCTGCAATTCCTGCCGAAAGCGCCTCTCCGTGCTCAACCTTTACTAAGCGTTCAGGTGTGGCACCAAAAAATATTTTATTGTCTTTCTCTAATCCAAATAAATAGCTTTCTGGTTGCTCTATGGAAGTATTATAAAGAACACTTGCAGAAGAAAAAACCTCATCAAATGTAAGTTTTAGAGAACGTCCTATTACAACTTTTTTGACTTCATTTTCCCTAATTCTTTTCGTAACATCTTCTACTGCTTGTAAATATGCTTCTTTTAACCGATCTTCTCTTGCAACTAATTTAGACTTAGCATGATTTTTTAATTCTTTTACTTGAGACGTGTGTATTAAAGCATCTCTTTCGATTCGAAGTTGTTCAAACGTATCCATATTATTTTCTTTATCCGTTATTAAATGAATACTGACAAACGCTTGTTCATTTCGAATAACTAATTGAAAAGTAGATATTGCAAAAAATGCAGATGGGAATGTATCCCACTCTGAAGATATTTTATTGAATGGATCAAAGGAAAACCCACCAAAAAGTATTGGTGATACATCTGCTTTTTCCTTTAGAGATAACTGACATAACTCTTTCCATTTTGAAGCAATATCCTGATATCTTTTCTCTTCAAGTTCATTGGCAATTGTATGAGCATGTCCTAATCCTACTAATGTAAAATTCTTCTCTTTATTTTGCCAGAAAAAACGTTTACCTTTATAGTATTCATCTCCTGCCTCAAAAAAAGCATGAGCGGATAATCTCGATACCTCAATTGTTTCCGTATAGAAACGTAATGTTGTCTTCTTTTGGCCGGTGGTGTTCGGCATATATATTACCTCCGTAAAATTACCTTTTGAATAGTTAATTTTTCTAATAAAATTGGCCTCTGCGATTTTAGAAGTGGCAGACCTTATACTGAGTAAGGTTAAAATACTCTACCCCTAATCATACAACTTTCTACCGTTTTCGGCACACATTTAGGAGCGAAACTATGCTAAAATTGATATTGATTCTTTTAAAGGAGAGAAAAAACCTATGTCACATGAACTAAAAGCCGATACAGGCTGGCGCGTTTGGTGGAAATTAACAAGACCACATACTTTGACTGCTTCATTTGCTCCGGTATTTTTAGGAACAATGATCGCTCTTTACTACGCTAACATTAACTGGCTACTATTTTTGGCTATGTTATTTGCTTGTCTTTTTATTCAAGCTGCAACCAATATGTTTAATGAATATTACGATTTTGCCCGAGGACTCGATCATGAAGAATCGGTTGGAATTGGTGGAGCAATTGTTCGAAATGGTGTTAAACCTAAAACAGTCATGCAATTAGCTCTATTACTTTATGGAATTGCTGCATTACTAGGACTTTACATTTGCTACGAAAGCTCTTGGAAGTTATTAATTGTTGGAGCACTCTCTATGGCTATAGGATACTTATATACTGGTGGGCCATATCCTATTGCATATACACCATTTGGGGAATTATTTAGCGGGTTATTTATGGGCATGTTAATCGTTTTAATTGCTACTTACATTCAAGTTGGAACTGTACCAAACTTTGCGATTTTACTTTCTGTTCCAAGTGCTTTACTTGTAGCAGGGATCATGCTTTCTAATAATACTAGAGATCTTGTGGAAGACCAAGCAGGCGGCAGAAAAACAATGGCAATACTCGTAGGTAGAAAAAATGCAGTTACCATCTTAGCTTCTTACTTTATCATATCCTACATATGGATTGTTATTTTAGTAATTATGCAAGTTGTTACCCCTTGGACTCTTTTAGTCTTACTAAGCATAAAAAAACCAATTCATGCGATTAAATTGTTTAGAGAAAAAGAAAATACAATCGAAGTAGCACCAGCAATGAAAGATACAGCACTCACAAACACGATATTTGTTTTTCTTCTTGGGATTGGGTTACTTTTAGGTTATTATATTTGAATAGAACATAAAAACAGCTAGGAAGTCTCTTCCTAGCTGTTTTTTATATGCTACTTTCTTATTTTTTGAGAAAAGAGCAAGCGCCATTTAAGTACATATGGTATTCACCAATTCCCGAGGGCTTTGGACTAAACATCGGCTACACTATTTCTGTTGGAATTATGGATCGTGAAGTGAACGCTTCATGATCCACTTTTTTCGGTAACCTTGTGGTGGGTGTTTCTCCGTCGTCCTCTTATAATGTATAGAGACATGGTGTAGAAGGTTTGGTTAATGAGGTACTTAATATCCTGTTCTACTCTTTTAAAAGCATACGAAGAGTCAATTTCGTCCACTCAGTGCTTTTATTATTTTGAACTAAAAAAGTATGTTAAAGGAAAAGGGTGATTTATATTAAAATGGTATGGTGACACCTACCCTACAACTGATTAAATTTTTTTCACCTAAACTGGATATTTATGTTAAAATAAGAATGAGTTTTTGAAGGTTTACACTTAAACTAACGGTGCAGTTTAGTTCAAGAGTGTTGTTTAACTTGTGTTCAACAATCGGGCCAGATCGCTGAAAAATAGCAGTAGTCTCTTGATCTTTTGGTACTTACAACCATAAATGTTTACGATTAATAGGGGTGAAACGAACAATAATAACGGTTTAGTAAGTTTTACTAAACTTTACAGGGAATGAAGGAGACTATGTCGAAAATATTGTATTGACGCTTATAATAAGTAAAATTAGGAGGAGGAGACGTATGCTAAATTTCAATAAGAGAACCGAGGATGTGTTACTTAAGGGAGACGTGCAAAGATGAGCAGCTATTCGCCAAAGTCAGATCGAGACAAGACTAATATTGCCCCTTGGCTTTCAGTAAGCAACGTGGCGGAGGCAATAAACTATTACCAAGCTGCGTTTGGCGTGGTAAAGCTATATCTTCTTAACGACGATAATGGGAAGCCCGTTGTCACTCAATTATCCTTAGGGGGAGCAGATTTCTGGATTCAAGAGGACCCAGACTCCAGCCCTGATACGGTAGGACGAGGATCTTTTCGAATGATTGTAACAGTAAAAGATCCAGATTCGATGTTTGAGCAGGCGCTCGTCGCAGGAGCAACCGAAGTCGCTCCTGTAAGTGAAGGTTACGGCTGGCGTGTAGGGCGCGTGGTCGATCCGTTTGGCTATCATTGGGAGATTGGAAAGCCACTCAGCAATTGAGTGGATTTTTTTAATGAGACAACATCACTTATCTTCAACTAAAAGGCCCGATTGTTGAATAAGCTTCACTTTTCTTCTTCAACTAACGAGGTGCTTTAGTAAAAAATGGACAGCAAAATACATGAGCTTGGAGATACATTTCCCAGCTCATTTTTTATGTGCATTTTTATTTCTTATAAAATAACGAATAATCTTGGCACTTAGTATTCAAAGTCTCTCAGTCTTAACTTATCTGCTGTTTCCCCAAGTTCCATGGACACTTGCCAAGATATTTACAACAGTCTTTGCACTTATAACGTTGGCGACCATCTCGTTTACCATGACGAACCACTGATGAACTACCACAATGACAACAATGAAAGCCATGTGAAAACTTCCTCTCCCTCAACTCACCAAGTAAAGTTCCTTGTTGTGAAGCAGACGGCGATAAATGACGAGTTAGATAACCTAAAATGGATTCTTTGTCTCTATCGTTTAAAGTAGAAATATCAGCTATTATGTTTGCTAAAGTCATTTGAATTGCCTCTTTTGTTATTAATACAGTTAGAATACTACAAAAGAGGAAGGTTTATTCAAAATCAACCAATAACTTAAACATAACCATAAAAAAAAAGAGTAATCATATAAATGATTACCTTTTTCCTTTAAATTTATGACCCCTACGGGATTCGAACCCGTGTTACCGCCGTGAAAGGGCGGTGTCTTAACCGCTTGACCAAGGGGCCTATATATGGCGGAGAAGGAGGGATTTGAACCCTCGCGCCGGTTACCCGACCTACACCCTTAGCAGGGGCGCCTCTTCAGCCACTTGAGTACTTCCCCATATATATGGCTCCGAAGGTAGGACTCGAACCTACGACCAATCGATTAACAGTCGATTGCTCTACCACTGAGCTACTTCGGAATAATGGTGGGCCTAAATGGACTCGAACCATCGACCTCACGCTTATCAGGCGTGCGCTCTAACCAGCTGAGCTATAGGCCCATTATTGGAGCGGGTGAAGAGAATCGAACTCTCATCATCAGCTTGGAAGGCTGAGGTTTTACCACTAAACTACACCCGCATTATGGTGGCTCAGGACGGAATCGAACCGCCGACACAAGGATTTTCAGTCCTTTGCTCTACCGACTGAGCTACTGAGCCTCTTCTATTTACGCTAAGCGGCGCATATCTCGTCAACAAGACTAGTTCAATTAGTCACGTACTTGAGCACGTTTCTTCTTTCACATGATTGCTTCCTTGACTTGCTTGCTTATCCTAAATCTCTAATAAATATGTACTGTTTTAAATCTATTAAAACTTATAAATAAATGGCGGTCCCGACCGGGATCGAACCGGCGATCTCCTGCGTGACAGGCAGGCATGTTAACCGCTACACCACGGGACCATTTGGTTGCGGGGACAGGATTTGAACCTGCGACCTTCGGGTTATGAGCCCGACGAGCTACCACTGCTCCACCCCGCGATAATAATATACTTGCTAATATTAACTTATCTATTATAGAATGATAATTCTTATTTCCAACAACAATGTATTAAAAATGGAGGAGGAAGAGGGATTCGAACCCCCGCGCGGTATAACCCGCCTGTCGGTTTTCAAGACCGATCCCTTCAGCCGAACTTGGGTATTCCTCCGAAATATTGTTGGTGGACCTTGCAGGACTCGAACCTGCGACCGGACGGTTATGAGCCGTCTGCTCTAACCAACTGAGCTAAAGGTCCTTAAGATGGCGGCAGAGGGAGTCGAACCCACGACCTTTCGGGTATGAACCGAATGCTCTAGCCAGCTGAGCTACGCCGCCAAGATTTTTAAATGTTTCGCAATAAATATGGTGGAGCCTAGCGGGATCGAACCGCTGACCTCCTGCGTGCAAGGCAGGCGCTCTCCCAGCTGAGCTAAGGCCCCATTTTTTAATAACTGGTCGGGAAGACAGGATTCGAACCTGCGACCCCTTGGTCCCAAACCAAGTGCTCTACCAAGCTGAGCTACTTCCCGTCATAAATGGTGCGCTCGGCAGGACTTGAACCTGCAACCTCTTGATTCGTAGTCAAGTGCTCTATCCAATTGAGCTACGAGCGCATATTTCTTTCATAAAAGTGGTGCCGAGGACCGGAATCGAACCGGTACGGTAGTCACCTACCGCAGGATTTTAAGTCCTGTGCGTCTGCCAGTTCCGCCACCCCGGCACTTAAATGAATCTTTGGAGCGGAAGACGAGGTTCGAACTCGCGACCCCCACCTTGGCAAGGTGGTGTTCTACCACTGAACTACTTCCGCTCGGTTATGAAATTAATGGTGCGGGTGAAGGGAGTCGAACCCCCACGCCTTGCGGCGCTAGATCCTAAGTCTAGTGCGTCTGCCAGTTCCGCCACACCCGCATACATAATTCACTTTAAAAGTGATGAGCCATGTAGGATTCGAACCTACGACCCTCTGATTAAAAGTCAGATGCTCTACCAACTGAGCTAATGGCTCGAAAAATGGTGCCGGAGAAAGGACTTGAACCCTCAACCTACTGATTACAAGTCAGTTGCTCTACCAGTTGAGCTACTCCGGCAATTGTAGAAAAATGGTGGAGGATGACGGGCTCGAACCGCCGACCCTCTGCTTGTAAGGCAGATGCTCTCCCAGCTGAGCTAATCCTCCTGGGTAATATTACAATAAGTAAGTCATTTTTGCGTCAACTTCATTTGTTCTAGTAGTCAATTACTTTAATTTCCTTACTACTTTTTATGTATTTATTGCAAGCCTAGCGACGTCCTACTCTCACAGGGGGAAACCCCCAACTACCATCGGCGCTGAAGAGCTTAACTTCCGTGTTCGGTATGGGAACGGGTGTGACCTCTTCGCCATCATTACTAGACTTGAATAATTATTGAAAGACAAGTTTTATTATAACAACTCTGTAGAAAATTACAAGAGTTTTTTTAAAAAAATTATTCTTTCAAAACTGGATAAAAGACATTGGTGTTTGCAAATTCATATTTGGTTAAGTCCTCGATCGATTAGTATTCGTCAGCTGCACATGTCGCCACGCTTACACCCCGAACCTATCTACCTCATCGTCTTTGAGGGATCTTACTTACTTGCGTAATGGGAAATCTCATCTTGAGGGGGGCTTCGTGCTTAGATGCTTTCAGCACTTATCCCGTCCACACATAGCTACCCAGCGATGCTCTTGGCAGAACAACTGGTACACCAGCGGTGTGTCCATCCCGGTCCTCTCGTACTAAGGACAGCTCCTCTCAAATTTCCTACGCCCACGACGGATAGGGACCGAACTGTCTCACGACGTTCTGAACCCAGCTCGCGTACCGCTTTAATGGGCGAACAGCCCAACCCTTGGGACCGACTACAGCCCCAGGATGCGATGAGCCGACATCGAGGTGCCAAACCTCCCCGTCGATGTGGACTCTTGGGGGAGATAAGCCTGTTATCCCCGGGGTAGCTTTTATCCGTTGAGCGATGGCCCTTCCATGCGGAACCACCGGATCACTAAGCCCGTCTTTCGACCCTGCTCGACTTGTAGGTCTCGCAGTCAAGCTCCCTTCTGCCTTTACACTCTTCGAATGATTTCCAACCATTCTGAGGGAACCTTTGGGCGCCTCCGTTACACTTTAGGAGGCGACCGCCCCAGTCAAACTACCCGCCTGACACTGTCTCCTACCCGGGTTACGGGTATGGGTTAGAATTTCAATACAACCAGGGCAGTATCCCACCGACGCCTCCTCCGAAGCTGGCGCTCCGGGCTCTAAGGCTCCTGCCTATCCTGTACAAGTTGCACCAAAATTCAATATCAAGCTATAGTAAAGCTCCACGGGGTCTTTCCGTCCTGTCGCGGGTAACCTGCATCTTCACAGGTACTATAATTTCACCGAGTCTCTCGTTGAGACAGTGCCCAGATCGTTACGCCTTTCGTGCGGGTCGGAACTTACCCGACAAGGAATTTCGCTACCTTAGGACCGTTATAGTTACGGCCGCCGTTTACTGGGGCTTCAATTCGCACCTTCGCTTGCGCTAAGCACTCCTCTTAACCTTCCAGCACCGGGCAGGCGTCAGCCCCTATACTTCACCTTACGGTTTTGCAGAGACCTGTGTTTTTGCTAAACAGTCGCCTGGGCCTATTCACTGCGGCTCTTCTAGGCTATACACCCAAAAGAGCACCCCTTCTCCCGAAGTTACGGGGTCATTTTGCCGAGTTCCTTAACGAGAGTTC
This sequence comes from Psychrobacillus sp. L3, assembly GCF_042945595.1. Taxonomy (GTDB): domain Bacteria; phylum Bacillota; class Bacilli; order Bacillales_A; family Planococcaceae; genus Psychrobacillus. Next base: position 2,653,757 of record NZ_CP168493.1, read on the forward strand.
TCTCGCTCACCTTAGGATTCTCTCCTCGACTACCTGTGTCGGTTTGCGGTACGGGCACCTATCACCTCGCTAGAGGCTTTTCTTGGCAGTGTGAAATCAGGAACTTCGGACTAAGTCCTCGCCATCACAGCTCAATGTTACAGAGTGCGGATTTGCCTACACTCACACCTCACTGCTTGGACATGCATAACCAACAGCATGCTTACCCTATCCTTCTGCGTCCCCCCATTGCTCAAACGGTGGTTTGGTGGTACAGGAATATCAACCTGTTGTCCATCGTCTACGCCTATCGGCCTCGACTTAGGTCCCGACTAACCCTGAGCGGACGAGCCTTCCTCAGGAAACCTTAGTCATACGGTGGATGGGATTCTCACCCATCTTTCGCTACTCATACCGGCATTCTCACTTCTAAGCGCTCCACCAGTCCTTCCGGTCTGACTTCAACGCCCTTAGAACGCTCTCCTACCACTGATACCATAGGTATCAATCCACAGCTTCGGTGATTTGTTTAGCCCCGATACATTTTCGGCGCAGCGTCACTCGACCAGTGAGCTATTACGCACTCTTTAAATGATGGCTGCTTCTAAGCCAACATCCTGGTTGTCTAAGCAACGCCACATCCTTTTCCACTTAACAAATACTTTGGGACCTTAGCTGGTGGTCTGGGCTGTTTCCCTCTTGACTACGGATCTTATCACTCGCAGTCTGACTCCCAAACATAAATCATTGGCATTCGGAGTTTGTCTGAATTCGGTAACCCGGGATGGGCCCCTAGTCCAAACAGTGCTCTACCTCCAAGATTCTAACGTTTGAGGCTAGCCCTAAAGCTATTTCGGAGAGAACCAGCTATCTCCAGGTTCGATTGGAATTTCTCCGCTACCCACACCTCATCCCCGCACTTTTCAACGTGCGTGGGTTCGGACCTCCAGTAAGTGTTACCTTACCTTCATCCTGGACATGGGTAGATCACCTGGTTTCGGGTCTACGACCACATACTCATTCGCCCTATTCAGACTCGCTTTCGCTGCGGCTCCGTCTTCTCAACTTAACCTTGCATGTAATCGTAACTCGCCGGTTCATTCTACAAAAGGCACGCCATCACCCATTAACGGGCTCTGACTACTTGTAGGCACGCGGTTTCAGGATCTATTTCACTCCCCTTCCGGGGTGCTTTTCACCTTTCCCTCACGGTACTGGTTCACTATCGGTCACTAGGTAGTATTTAGCCTTGGGAGATGGTCCTCCCAGATTCCGACGGAATTTCACGTGTTCCGCCGTACTCAGGATACACTCAAGAGAGAATGAACTTTTGACTACGGGGCTTTTACCCTATCCTGCGGACCTTTCCAGATCGCTTCGTCTAGCTCATTCCTTTGTAACTCTATGTAGAGTGTCCTACAACCCCAAGAGGCAAGCCTCTTGGTTTGGGCTATTCCCGTTTCGCTCGCCGCTACTCAGGGAATCGATTTTTCTTTCTCTTCCTCCAGGTACTTAGATGTTTCAGTTCCCTGGGTGTGCCACAGATACGCTATGTATTCACGTAAATGTACTGCTCCATTACGAACAGTGGGTTTCCCCATTCGGAAATCTCCGGATCAAAGCTCACTTACAGCTCCCCGAAGCATATCGGTGTTAGTGCCGTCCTTCTTCGGCTCCTAGTGCCAAGGCATTCACCGCGCGCCCTTATTAACTTAACCTAATTTGGTCCTCCGTGAAAACACGGACTTCCTATAGTAGTTAAAAATACTACGCAAAATATAATCACAAAAGTGATTACAAATTGAATTTCTTGAATTTGTTTCTTTCAATGTCTTTTTATCCAGTTTTCAAAGAACAAGTTTTCAAATGCTCATAAAAATGAACATTCAAAACTGAACTGCAAAACGTTAAGATACAGATAAAAATCTGTATTCCGATATTATCCTTAGAAAGGAGGTGATCCAGCCGCACCTTCCGATACGGCTACCTTGTTACGACTTCACCCCAATCATCTGTCCCACCTTCGGCGGCTGGCTCCCGTAAGGGTTACCCCACCGACTTCGGGTGTTACAAACTCTCGTGGTGTGACGGGCGGTGTGTACAAGGCCCGGGAACGTATTCACCGTGGCATGCTGATCCACGATTACTAGCGATTCCGGCTTCATGTAGGCGAGTTGCAGCCTACAATCCGAACTGAGAACGGTTTTATGGGATTAGCTCACCCTCGCGGGGTTGCGACCCTCTGTACCGTCCATTGTAGCACGTGTGTAGCCCAGGTCATAAGGGGCATGATGATTTGACGTCATCCCCACCTTCCTCCGGTTTATCACCGGCAGTCACCTTAGAGTGCCCAACTAAATGCTGGCAACTAAGATCAAGGGTTGCGCTCGTTGCGGGACTTAACCCAACATCTCACGACACGAGCTGACGACAACCATGCACCACCTGTCACCGCTGTCCCCGAAGGGAAAGATCTATCTCTAGAACGGTCAGCGGGATGTCAAGACCTGGTAAGGTTCTTCGCGTTGCTTCGAATTAAACCACATGCTCCACCGCTTGTGCGGGCCCCCGTCAATTCCTTTGAGTTTCAGTCTTGCGACCGTACTCCCCAGGCGGAGTGCTTAATGCGTTAGCTGCAGCACTAAGGGGCGGAAACCCCCTAACACTTAGCACTCATCGTTTACGGCGTGGACTACCAGGGTATCTAATCCTGTTTGCTCCCCACGCTTTCGCGCCTCAGCGTCAGTTACAGACCAGAAAGCCGCCTTCGCCACTGGTGTTCCTCCAAATCTCTACGCATTTCACCGCTACACTTGGAATTCCGCTTTCCTCTTCTGTACTCAAGTCCCCCAGTTTCCAATGACCTTCCACGGTTGAGCCGTGGGATTTCACATCAGACTTAAAGGACCGCCTGCGCGCGCTTTACGCCCAATAATTCCGGACAACGCTTGCCACCTACGTATTACCGCGGCTGCTGGCACGTAGTTAGCCGTGGCTTTCTAATGAGGTACCGTCAAGGTACGAGCAGTTACTCTCGTACTTGTTCTTCCCTCACAACAGAGTTTTACGATCCGAAAACCTTCTTCACTCACGCGGCATTGCTCCATCAGACTTTCGTCCATTGTGGAAGATTCCCTACTGCTGCCTCCCGTAGGAGTCTGGGCCGTGTCTCAGTCCCAGTGTGGCCGATCACCCTCTCAGGTCGGCTACGCATCGTCGCCTTGGTGAGCCGTTACCTCACCAACTAGCTAATGCGCCGCGGGCCCATCCTGTAGTGACAGCCGAAACCGTCTTTTAACATCTCCCCATGTGAGGAAATGGATTATTCGGTATTAGCCCCGGTTTCCCGGAGTTATCCCAATCTACAGGGCAGGTTGCCCACGTGTTACTCACCCGTCCGCCGCTAAATCAGAAGAAGCAAGCTTCTTCGTCATTCGCTCGACTTGCATGTATTAGGCATGCCGCCAGCGTTCGTCCTGAGCCAGGATCAAACTCTCCATAATAGAGAACTTAAAAAGCTCATTTTGTTTTGCTGGCATCATCATTAAATGATGTCCAAATTGTTTTGCTATCGAACTAACCGAAGCTAGTCTTTCAAGCTGTATGTCTTAACGTTTTGCATGTTCAGTTTTCAATGTTCATGTTGTCGTCTTGTTTTGACGACTTTATTATTGTATCTTCTTTCACTAACGATGTCAACAACTTTTTTAACTTGTTTTCAAAAGTGTTTGTCTGTCGTTCTGAAGGACAAGTATTAGTATACCCAGTATTGAAATGAGAATCAATACCTTTTTTTAAAAAGGTATATTTTATCAACTATTGTTGTACTAAAAGAGTATACAAACCCTTCTATGACAACAATTTTAATACGAATATTAAATCTGTTTAACTCTTTAGTTAGAAGGAAAAAAAGGAACTTTACCAATATAATCGTCATGCAGAGGTCTAATAATAACTCGAATTAGTGGTGACAACATAAAACAAAACGTAATGAGAATTAGGCATCCTATTCCCCTTAATAAAAATAGTCTTCCTTGTTGGGAGTGCTATCATCACAATTAATCCAATTATGATTACATCAATATAAGTAAACTAAACGAAAGAAGTTCAATTGTTAACGACGTAAGTAGAAACATATCTTCTTTATAAAGAGATAAATAAAGCGGGGGAATTTTTGATGGATTTCATATATACAGGAAATACAGAAATATTATTAAAATTATGTTTAGCTGCATTATTAAGTTTAATAATAGGTATAGAAAGGGAACTAAAGAAGAAACCAATTGGATTAAAAACAAGTATTGTTATTGCTACTTTTAGTTGTTTATTAACGTATATCTCCATTGAAACAGCATATACAGCAAGCCCGCGTGAAGGAATAAATATTACAATGGACCCCCTTCGCCTAGCAGCACAAATTGTAAGTGGAATTGGTTTTTTAGGTGCAGGCGTCATTTTACGCAAAGGTAATGATAGCATTACAGGATTAACAACCGCTGCAATGATTTGGGGAGCTGGCGGAATAGGTATAGCAGTCGGTGCCGGATTTTATATTGAAGCGGCATTATCTGTTTGTATTGTGTTGATTGGTATAGAATTAATCCCCCCTCTCCTCACTAAAATTGGACCAAAGCGTTTACGTTCAAAAGAATTATCGATGAAGGTGCTTGTTCCAAATGAAAGTAGTATTACGGATGTCTATCAGTATTTACAGGACAACAACGTATATATAGAAAGTATACGAATTAAAGATGTCATTTTCGGCGATAATGTAATGAAACACGAAATGGAAATGCGCTTATCTATTGTAACTAAAAAAAATACAGTAGATTTTTATCTTATGATGAAACAAGAAGATTTCATTGAACGTATGGAAGTTGCATCGATCTAGTGAAAGGAGCAATACTATGCTTGAATTATTCACACTATTAAAAGGCGGAAATAGATCCTCCTTAACAGCAGCAATTGTAAATACAATTATCGCTCTAATAAAAGCAGGTGCATTCTTCTTTACTGGCAATGTCGCAATGTTTGCAGAGATGATGCACTCAATAGGAGATGCCGCTAATCAATTTTTCGTATATACAGGGTCAGCATTATCTAAAAAAGCCCCTACACCTAGATTTCCAAATGGATTTGGCCGGTTAATAAATTTAGTATGTTTAGGGGCAGTAATAATCGTAGGTATTCTTTCATATGAAACTATTAAAGAAGGATGGCATCACGTTCAACACCCTACTACTTCTACTGGTGTTGCAATAAGTCTAGTTGTTTTAGGAATTGGTATCCTATTAGAATCTACCGTTCTTTACAAAGCAGGTAAGGAAATTCTACATGAAAGCGGTATAAAAAATTCGTTGTTCGGGCCAATTACAACAAGCTTCACTTATATAGATCGAGCTAAACCAGCGACTAAGCTTGTATTTATGGAAGACTTAGTTGCTACTGCTGGTGGAATTTTAGCCTTTACTGCAATACTAATCTCACATTTCACTGGTTTCTTACAAGCAGAAGGAATTGCTTCGATGATAATCGGATTAATGATGTTCTATGTTGTTGGAAAAGTATTTCTTGATAATGCAAGAGGTGCTTTAGGAGAAACAGATGAACAAATGCTTGTTCACATTGCCCATATCGTGTCTGAAAACATTCATGTAAAAGATATTAAAGAATTAGAAGTCATAAAAGAAGGGGAATTTTTACATGTGAATTTAGTTGTAGAGATAGATCCAACATTATCATTTGCTGAAGTAGACGACATTCACGATGTATTGAAAGAGCTTATTTTAAACCAACAAAGTGTTACAGATGCAACAATTTCCTTCGATGAAGATGATGGTATTAAAAAATGGAAGCATCATAAAGATAAGAAAACTACATTAAAAACACATGACTAAGTATTTGCTCAGTCATGTGTTTTATTAAAGGCATGCAGTAAGTATTGCTTTAGTATCGACTGCATTTAGTTTATTGAAATTACCATACTCCCCATTAACCATTGCTTTTTCAACCATAAGGTCAATTTTAGAATCATCAATGTTGTAATCTGATAAGTTAGTTGGGGCATCTAATGAAGCCCAGAATGTTGCTAAACGATCAATACCCTCAAACGCAACTTCTTCAGCAGTTTTTCCCGCTGGATCCACATTAAATACTTTTGTTGCTAACTTTGCAAATCGTTCCGGATTTACATGTACATTATGACGCATCCATCTTGGGAAAATAATTGCGAGTCCACCGGCATGAGGAATATCATATACCGCTGATACCGCATGTTCGATATTGTGACTTGCCCAATCTCCATTGTATCCCATTCGTAAAAAACCGTTTAATGCTAAAGTACCTGCAAATAAAATTGTTTCACGTAGTTCAAAGTTTTCTAGATCCTTAACAAGTTTAGGTGCAGTTTCAATCACAACTCGAAGAACTCCTTCAATCATTTCATCGTGTACAGGTGTATTCGTTGCTTCATGATAATATTGTTCAAACATGTGTGACATCATGTCAACAATGCCATAAACAGTCTGATTTAATGGAACGGTAAAAGTATTTTCAGGATCTAAAATAGAAAACTTAGGGAATATAAGCGGATTACCCCATCCATATTTTTCTTGTGTTTCTTCATTTGTAATAACAGAACCGGCATTCATCTCAGAACCGGTCGCAGCTAGTGTTAAAACAGTTCCAAAAGGCAGTGCATCTGTCGGAATGGCTTTTCGTGTCACTAAATCCCAAGGGTCTCCATCATATTTAGCAGCAGCAGCGATTAGTTTTGTACAATCAATTACAGAACCTCCACCGACAGCTAAAATAACCTCAATTCCTTCTTGCTTACAAAGCTCTGCTCCTCGTTTCGCAGTCGATAATCTCGGATTGGGTTCAACGCCAGCTAATTCAAATACTTCCATATTCGCTTCATTTAATACTGACATCACTTGTTCATATAATCCGTTTTTCTTAATACTTCCTCCACCGTAAACAACAAGTACTTTTTTTCCGTATAGCGCAAGCTCATCTGCTAATTGACCTAACTGTCCTTTACCGAAAATTAATTTTACTGGATTTTGAAAAGAAAAAGCATTCATCTAAATATCCTCCTCTAAGTTGTCTTTTAATCATAAAAAAACCGCTTGTAAAATACAAGCGGTTCAACTTATTCAACAGTTTGACTTATACCCAACCACGGAAGCGTGATGCCTCAGCAGTTCTACGTACACCAACCATATATGCAGCTAAGCGCATATCAATATTACGAGTAGTAGCTACTTCATAAATATTTTCAAATGCATCTACCATTTTCGCAATAAGTTTGTCGTTTACTTCATCTTCAGTCCAGTAGTAACCTTGGTTATTTTGAACCCATTCAAAGTATGACACAGTAACTCCACCAGCACTTGCTAAAACGTCAGGAACTAATAAAATATCTCTATCGTAAAGAATTTTAGTAGCTTCTGTCGTAGTAGGACCATTCGCAGCCTCAACTACAATTTTAGCTTTAATATTGTGCGCATTGTCAGCGGTGATTTGGTTTTCAATTGCAGCTGGAACTAGGATATCGCAATCCAATTCCAATAACTCTTGGTTAGAAATTGTATTTTCAAACAAAGTAGTAACAGTACCAAAACTATCTCGACGATCCAATAAATAATCGATATCTAAACCGTTTGGATCATGTAAAGCACCGTAAGCATCAGAAATAGCGATAACTTTTGCACCTTGATCGTTCAAGAATTTAGCTAGGAAACTTCCAGCATTACCAAAGCCTTGAATAACAACACGTGCACCTTGCATATCAATGTCACGTTTTTTCGCAGCTTCGTTAATAATAATTGTTACACCTTGCGCAGTAGCACGGTCACGTCCTTGAGATCCACCAAGAACAATTGGTTTACCAGTAATAAAGCCAGGAGAGTTGAATTGGTCCATACGACTATATTCATCCATCATCCATGCCATAATTTGAGCATTAGTAAAAACGTCTGGTGCTGGGATATCTTTCGTTGGTCCAACAATTTGTCCAACTGCTCTTACATATCCACGACTTAAACGTTCAATTTCTCCCATAGACATTTCACGTGGGTCACAAACAACCCCACCTTTACCTCCGCCATACGGAAGATCAACAATCCCAGCTTTCAGTGTCATCCACATAGAAAGAGCCTTCATTTCATCAGGTGTTACACCTGGATGAAAACGAACTCCACCTTTAGTAGGACCTACAGCATCATTATGTTGTGCACGGTAACCAGTAAATACTTTTACTGTATTATCATCCATTTTAACTGGAATGCGTACTTCTAACATTCTAAGTGGTTCTTTTAGTAGTTCATACATCGCTTCGTCATATCCTAATTTGTGTAGAGCCTCTTGAATGACAGCCTGAGTTGATGTGAACAGGTTTAAATTATCAGCCATTTGATTGTTTCGCCTCTTTATTCATAATGTTTTATTCGGAACAATTGTAACATATAGTGAAGGATTTTTGTCTACCAAATATTAATTATTAAATACTTTTTTAATTTTTTCAATTGCCCAGTCTAATTCCTCTTTAGAGATAACTAGAGGAGGAGCAAATCGGATTACTGTATCATGTGTTTCTTTACATAATAATCCTAGTTCTTTTAATGCTTCACAATATGGGCGTGCTTCTTCTGTTAATTCCATACCGATGAATAATCCACGACCACGAACTTCTTTAATAGAAGGATGTTTAATTTCTTTTAAAGCATCCATGAAATAATTCCCTAATTCAAGAGAACGATCAGCTAACTTTTCATCTACCAAAACATCAAGAGCTGCTATAGAAACAGCACATGCCATAGGGTTACCACCAAATGTAGAGCCATGTGATCCTGGGTTAAACACGCTTAAAACATCATTGTTCGCAACGATACATGAAATTGGGAATACTCCACCACCAAGTGCTTTACCTAAAATGTACATATCTGGATTTACATCTTCCCATTCACATGCAAACATTTTACCAGTACGACCAAGTCCTGCTTGGATTTCATCTGCTATAAACAATACATTGTTTTCACGACATAATTCAAGTGCAGCTTTTAAGAAACCAGCTGGAGGAATAACAATTCCCGCTTCCCCTTGAATAGGCTCAATGATAAAAGCAGCAGTATTCGGTGTAATTGCAGCTTTAAGTGCTTCTAAATCTCCATAAGGAATTAAGTTGATACCTGGAAGCATTGGTCCAAATCCACGTTTATATTCAGGATCAGATGACAACGACACTGCTCCCATAGTACGACCATGGAAGTTTCCATTACATGCAATGATTTCAGCGTGGTCAGCTTCTACTCCTTTTACATCATAAGCCCATCTACGAGCTGCTTTTAGTGCAGTTTCAACAGCCTCCGCACCAGTATTCATTGGTAATACCATTTCTTTACCTGTTAATTTGCTAACTTTTTCATACCATGGACCTAATTGATCGTTATGGAATGCGCGTGAAGTTAAAGTTACACGATCTGCTTGATCTTTTAGAGCTTGAATGATTTTTGAATGACGATGCCCTTGGTTTACTGCAGAATAAGCAGAAAGCATATCCATGTATTTGTTACCTTCTGGATCCTTTACCCAAACTCCTTCCGCTTCTGAAACAACGATTGGAAGTGGGTTATAGTTATTTGCACCAAATTTATTTGTTTGTTCAATAACTTGTTGTGAAATTGTCATGGATTCGTACTCCTCTTTTTTTAATAGTTTGTAGACACAACGACATTTAGATATACCTATTTATCGAGCAGGCTGTGACACCTGCTCCATAAAATTAAAGCATTTCTGAAGTTGTTTTTGCTTGCATATGAAGTTGAACATAATCAGGTCCGCCAGCTTTTGAATCTGTACCAGACATATTAAATCCACCAAATGGTTGGTATCCAACGATTGCACCCGTACATCCACGGTTGAAGTAAAGGTTACCAACGTGGAATTCTTCACGTGCTTTTTCTAAGTTCATGCGGTTATTTGTAATAACTGCACCTGTTAAGCCGTATTCCGTGTTGTTTGCAATTTCAATTGCTTCGTTGAAATCTTTTGCTTTTGAAATACCTACAACTGGACCAAAGATTTCTTCTTGCATGATTCGAGAAGTTGGAGAAAGATCAGCGATTACAGTAGGTTGGATGAAGAATCCTTTTGAATCATCCCCAGTACCACCTGTAACAAGGCGACCTTCTCCTTTACCGATTTCGATATAGCTCATTATCTTATCGAAAGAAGCTCCGTCGATAACAGGACCAACAAAATGCTCATCGTTATCCGGAACACCTACCGTTAAAGCGTTTGTTAATTCTTCTACACGGTTAACCACTTGATCGTATACATCTTCTACGATTACCGCACGTGAACAAGCAGAACATTTTTGGCCACTGAAACCGAATGCAGATTTTACGATAGATTGAGCAGCTAATTCTAAATCAGCTTCTTTATCTACTACGATTGTATCTTTACCACCCATTTCAAGGATTGAGCGTTTAATCCAGATTTGTCCTGGAGATAATTTAGATGATTTTTCTACGATTCCTAAACCAACATCACGAGAACCAGTGAAGCTGATTAAACGAGTGCGTGGATGTTCAACTAAGAAATCACCAATTTCAGCACCTGAACCTGGGATAAAGTTTACAACACCTGCTGGCATTCCAGCTTCTTCTAATATTTCAACAAATTTATACGCTACAACTGGAGTTGTTGAAGCTGGTTTTAATAATACTGTGTTACCTGCAACCATTGCTGCAACAGTAGTACCAGCCATAATTGCAAACGGGAAGTTCCAAGGAGATATAACTACAGCTACTCCAAGTGGAATATAGTCATAACGGTTATATTCACCTGGACGGCTTACAACTGGTGCACCATCTTTTAAACGAAGCATTTCGCGGCCATAATATTCTAAGAAGTCGATCGCTTCTGCTGCTTCTACGTCAGCTTCCACCCAAGTTTTTCCTGCTTCTTTTGATAATAAAGCAGAGAATTCAGCTTTACGACGACGCATAATAGCTGCTGCTTTGAAAAGAACGTCTGCACGAACTGCTGGTTTTACTTTTTTCCATGTACTAAAAGCTTCATCTGCAATATCCATTGCTTTAGATGCAATATCTTTTGTTGCTTTAGAAACAATCCCTACAACTTGCTCTTTATTCGCTGGGTTATAAGAAGTGATTTTACCTTCTGTCGTAATTCTTTCTCCACCAACGATCAACGGGTACTCTTCACCAAGGTATGCTTCAACTACTTTATATCCTTCTTTAATCGCTTTTTTGTTTTCTTCTTTAGAAAAATCTGTGAATGCTTCATGTTTATAATCTATCATGTAAATCCTCCTTTAATTTTAGTGCAAAAATAATTTGCTCTTTTAATCCGTTTACATATATAATAATGCAAAAGATTGTTGCGTTTTTCAAGTATTAATTTCTAAAATGTCGAAATTTTTTTTGAGGTGAGCCAAATGAACGAAAAATTAGTTAAACTTCTTCCTTTTTATAAGTTCTCTACGGAGCAAGTAGCCATTGGAATACATGCTGTAGATACAACTGGAAAAACAGTTATCTACAATGAAAAAATGAAAGAAATAGAAGGATTAAATTCTGTGGACGTAGAGGATCGATCTATTTTAGAACTTTTTCAATTTGAACAACAAGATAGTACATTGTTAAAAGTTCTTCATAGTGGAGAACCAGTTTTACGCGTTAAACAGACTTATTGGAATCGAAATGGGCAGGAGATAACTACTATTAATGATACATACCCTGTTTCAGAAGAGGGGAAACTGATTGGGGCAGTAGAATTTTCTAGAGATATTACTGCATTAGAAAGACTGATTTATCAACCATTAAAACGATACAATGAACCAATAACCCTTTCTACCATTACTGCTGTTTCCCTATCCATGCGAGAAGTAGTGGAGAGATCTCTTAAAGCCGCTCACGTCCGAATGCCTGTATTATTAATTGGGGAAGCTGGCACTGGAAAAGAGTTAATTGCAGAAGGAATTCACAATCAGCTATCTCCAGCAAACAATCAATTTATCTCCCTTTTTTGCCATAGTTCGGATAAACACTTAATTAATAAGTTTAAAAAAGAGCTAGAACATATCACAAACTGTACAATATTTTGTGAAAGAATCGATTTATTATCCCTAGAATTACAAAATCAGCTTTTGCAAATTTTAAATTCAAATAAAAATGGGGATAATTTATTTATCGCCAGTATTGGTAAAGATCCTGTTGATTTAATAGCTACAAACAAATTAAGTAAGGAACTGTACTATTACTTTGCAACCGTCGCAATTACTTTACCACCGCTTCGTAATCGGACAGACGATATTTTACCTTTTACACACGATTATTTTAATCGATATCTCAATCGTTATGGTTCCACTATTAATGAAATAGAGGAAGAAGTCATTCTAGCATTTTTAACATATGAATGGCCGGGAAATTTAAAAGAACTCGAATTACTATTAGATGAAATAAGCTCCATGATTACTACGGAGCAAGTGCTTAAGTTTGATATGCTCCCTCTTCACTTCAAGTTAAAGGTACAAGATTTTTATGAAACAACTAAAAAAGCAGAGGATTTTGTTGTAACTTCTGAAAGAGATATGTTGCCGTTAGATGAATATTTGAGAGAAGCAGAGAAGTATTATTTACAAAAAGCATTGGATAAGTTTGATGGGAATATTACAAAGGCTGCCGAGGCATTAGGCATGAGTCGCCAAAACCTTCAGTATCGACTTAGAAAAATGAAAAAATAAGAAGCGGCTGTGAAGTGCACCTGGTCTTTACTATTTCCAGAGTGCTTTGGACGAAACATCGACTACACTATTATCGTAGTAATTTAACTTGAGAAATGACTGCGTCACTTCTTGAGCCATTTTTTCCGGTAATCTTGTGGCGGTTATTTGTCCGTCGCCCTCTAGAAGTATGTAAAGACATAATGCATTTGTTTTGATTAATGAGGGAATAAATCCCATCCTTTTCTTTTAAAGGTGGACGAAGATGCAATTTCGTCCGCTCAGCACTTATTTAATAATGGATGCTACCTATTTTTTTTAGGTTCCAACAACTCTAATCATCTGCCCACTTATTCATGTATACTGTGGAAGGTAAAAGTAAAAACATACAGCATATCCTGCGTAAGGTAGTCACCATTAAAAAGCACTTCAAGTCGTTGTGAATACTCGATTTCTAGTATATCAATTTCATATACTTTCTTATTAGATACTACTCACTTAATGGATTGTAGTGAAAGGTGGAGACTCCAGACGGAGGCCAATAGGATGTTGGTCACGAAGGCATTGCCACACGATGTGGCGCTCTTAGCCTTCGTTCCTCGGAGACAGATGAGACATCGCAAGCGACGCGAATGCGGCGCACCCGCTGAAAGCGTCCACCTGAAACGGAAATCCGTGGTATTATTTAATACTTTAAAGTACTATGAAAACTGGTTTCGCAGGAGGAAAATCCACATGTTTTCTTAAATCTAAAAAAAGGAGGCTCTGAGTGCTGTCGTTTTTGTACAACACTCAGAGCCCCCCTTTTCATTTATTAACGGATTGATTGTTTAATCCAATCTGCTAACTTTTCTTTTAAAGTGTTAAACCCTTCTAGATCATGCTCATCTACACGGGCTTGGAGGGTTTTCCGTGGTTTATCATCTTTTTTTGGAACTGCAGGTTTTTCTTGTAGTTCACGTATGGACAAACTTATCTTTCCTGAATCATTATCTACTTCTAGAATTTTCACTTCTACTTCTTGCCCAACTGTTAAAAACTCACTGACTTCTTTCACATAGCCATACGTTATCTCAGAAATATGCACAAGTCCTTGTGTATCTTCATCTAAACTAACAAAAGCACCATAAGGTTGAATGCCAGTAACTTTTCCCTTAACAACATCTCCTACCGTAAAATCTTTGATCATCTCGTTCACTCCCTACTTCTCTATATTCGTATCTACCCTAAAGGTCATGTTAAATTATAACATAGTAGAAAGAGAGCGAGCAAAAATCACTGGGTTGGCATAAAGGCTGCTCGCCAACCGTTTTCTGTATGGATGACTGCAAAACCAACTACGGTGTCTTGCAAGTACTGCGCATTTTCTGGATGTAGGGTTAAAACTACATACCCACCTTCATCCGAGCGTTGTTCAAAACGGAAAGAAGAAAACTCCTTACGAAATTCCGTTATTTTTTCATGAGGAGCGCTCATATATTCTGCTTTAGGAATTTGATAGTATCCATCATCTTTAATGTACAGTTCATATTGCGTTTCATAATCCCCTAACTGTATACAATAATAATACAACCCAACAATTTCTTCAGCTGTTGCTTCTTTTAAAACCGTTTGATCATTCGTTTCAGCAAATGATTGATACATTGCTTGGATTCGTAGTAGGAAATCATCATCAACAAGCGTTTCATTTCCTATTTTTTTGTTCACTAAACGCTCGGGCATAAACCGCTCCAAATCTCCATTTTTCGCAAGATGAAGCGCATCTTCAATATCTCCATAAGTAAAGTCTTCCCACGCTTCAGATTTAGTCCATCCCGTTGCCTCAAATTCTTTCACAATTGGAATTAATAAATATGGAGAAGGCGAATTTGCTTCTTCATTTGCCATAGTGTACCAAATTTCTTTATATTCCTGTTTTACAACTCCATTTTCATCAAAAACTGGATTCTCCATTGTACCTTCCACTAGATAATAAAATACACTTGTATAATAAGTTTCCATTCTTCCATATTCAAATGCCTCTTCATCCAGCAAAACACCCTCCATAGTTAATAGAGCAATCAATGTCTTATCCATTGGGTAGATTAATTCCGAAGCATACGTAAAGGGCTCGTATGCCATCATTAATAAGTAACCATTTGCAATTGGATCCAAATTCCAAAAGTAGTTTGTATAAAGACGTGCAAAACTATAGCCAAAGTGAATATCAATCCCTTCCTCAACTATCTCTAATTCAAGACTTTGGTTTTGGGCTATTTTCCTTAAATTTTGAAGTTCTTTCGAAAGATTTCTTTCATTCTCAAGTATTTTGTTCATATTGTATAAGCCATTCACTTTATAAATAGATAGCTTATCTTTGTACTCATCCAATTTTTCATTTGCATAACCTTTAAGCATACTGACTTTTAAGTAATATTTATTCATAAACTCTATTGTTTCTGCCTTAGTTAATTTATTTCCTTTGTATATTTCTTGTTCCATTTCAGATGGTAGTTTTAACTGATCCAAAATTTTGTCATACCGTTCATCTAAGTCGGTATAAATAGTTCCCTCTATAAATGGTGTAGATCTTGGATCTGTATAATGTTGGAAATACATATCTGCAGAACTTATAAATTCAATTTGTGAAAACTCTTCCTCGGGCAGATTCAGCATTTCACGTCTTTTTTCTCTTTCTATTGGATACTCTTTTTTCAATCTATCAATAAATTCTTTGGCAGATTCGTTTAGTTCACCTTCCCCTTGTATTGCATTTTCATTTAATAAAAATGTACTTCCAAGTATCCCGATAATAATTATGCTAGCTAAACTAACAGCCCATACCGTTACTTTTTGCCATTTAGAAGTTTTAAGTTTTTCCTCATTTGCAGATGGAACTTCCTCTTCTTCAATTTTGTTTAATATTTCAACCATGTCGAAATTAGAAGGTACTCTTTCATAGGATGTTTTCAATAAGTCCAATCCTTCTTCTAGTTGTTTATCGTCCATATTTTTCACCTCCGTTTGTTGAAAGAAGCTTTTTTAGTTGTTCTTTTGCACGGAGTAATCTAGTTTTTACTGTTGATAATGGGACGTTTAAAACATCCGCGATTTGTTCGTATGATAAATCATGAAAATAGAACAGAATAATTGGGTGTCGGTATTTTTCATCAAGTGACTGAATTGTATCATGCAGTTCCCGATCTTCCTCAAAGACTAGCACTCGATCTTCAGCTGATTTGGTAGAGTACTTTACTCCAATCTCATTACTAAGCTTTTCTTCTTTTTCCTTCTCTTTTGTTTCTTTTCGGTAATAGTCCCTCGTTGTATTTAATGTAATTTTGTATAACCATGTAGTAAATCGCTCACGCTTGAACTGATGTAAAAAACGATATAGCTTTACAAATACTTCTTGTGTGACATCGGGAATATCAATTACTTTAACGCCACATTGAAATGCAAACTTTTCTACGGTTCGATGATGTTTTTGAATGAGCTCTGTATAAGCAAATTTGTCTCCCTGCTGCGCTCGCTCGATAAGTTCATATTCTGACATTGCTCCCCCTCACTCTCTCTATGTATGGGTGATACGAAAGATCGTTCAATTATGTTTCACATTTACGCGTACATTTTCATAAAAACCTCGTGTACAATAAGACAGTCCTACAAAAGGAGGAATTACTTTGGAAAAAAGAGATCATTTTGGATCGAAGATAGGTTTTATATTAGCAGCTGCTGGAAGTGCAATCGGCTTAGGCGCGATTTGGAAGTTCCCCTATATGGCAGGAACGAACGGTGGCAGTGTGTTCGTAATGCTATTTATCGTATGTACAATTTTAATTGGGTTACCTATCCTACTTGCAGAATTTATTATTGGAAGAAAAGGACAAGCTGATGCTGTAACTGGATTTAAAAAGCTTGTTCCAGGAAAGCCTTGGTTTTTAATCGGATGGTCCGGATTTATCTTTTCATTTATCATACTATCTTTTTATAGTGTTGTTGGAGGTTGGATATTATCTTATTTGATAAGGGCAATTACCTTTAGCCTGAATGGAACGAGCGAAACGTTCTATGAAGATCTTTTTAATACAGTTATCTCCAATCCTTGGGAAGTATTAATAGGGCAAGGATTATTCATATTTTTAACCATCTGGATAGTATCTGGCGGGATTAAAGGTGGAATCGAGAAGGCTAGTAAATGGATGATGCCCGTTCTACTTATATTCTTTGTTGTATTAGCAATTCGCTCCTTAACACTAGATGGTGCCATAGAAGGAGTTAAGTTTCTCTTTGTACCTGATTGGTCATACCTCACTTGGAAAACAGCACTACTTGCTTTAGGACAAGCATTCTTTTCTTTAAGTGTCGGTGTTTCAGCAATGATTACATATGCATCATACTTACCAAAAGAGACGAAATTAGGTAGTTCAGCGCTCAGTGTATCCGTACTCAATATTGGCATTTCGATAATGGCTGGTCTTGTTATTTTCCCTGCTGTATTTGCCCTTGGATTTTCTCCGGATTCGGGACCTGGATTAGTATTTATCATTTTACCCGCGGTGTTTAAGCAAATCATATTTGGTCAATTTTTCTTGATTTTATTTTTCATTTTGTTATTATTTGCAACACTCACTTCATCTATCAGCATGTTAGAAATTGTTGTATCCATTGGGATCAAATCAAAATATGATCGAAGAAAACGTGCTGCATGGGTATATGGATTCTTTATCTTTTTAGTAGGTATTCCAAGTGCTTTATCTTTTGGTGTACTTTCGAATATACACATTTTAGGCATGTCTATTTTTGATTTTGCAGACTTCATCACAAGCAGCTTTGGGTTACCACTTGGTGCATTATTTATCTCATTATTTGCTGGATATGTACTATCAAAGTCGGAACTTTCTAACGAGTTGATGCTAAATACTTTTCTTTTACATGCATGGCATATCATCGTTCGTTACGCTGCTCCAGTCGCAATTATTATCGTGTTTGTCCAAGGAATTATTAAAGTGTTTTTCTAAAAATTGCTACTCTTTTCTTCCATAAATGATGTTCTAAAAAGTTTGTGCTATAATATATTAATACATTAATACTTCTTTGAAAGGATGGATGTAATAATGAAAAAAGAATTACACTTACAACTACGTCAATTAAGAGAAGAACGCAATATTTCTTTAGAAACACTTGCACTAAAAACAAGAATCGGTACTGGAAAGCTAGAGGCTTACGAAGCTGGCAATGAAACCCCTTCCGTACAAACACTACTTAAATTGTCCAATGCACTAGAGGTACCAGCTTCTAATCTATTAGACGGCCTACAAAACGCATAAAAGCTTTCGGTTTTTACACCGAAAGCTTTTTCTTTTTAGATGATGCATTTCATTTCATACTTCAAAGCGATTAATTTGTACGAAATATCCACACACTTTTCAAGTGGAATCCACTGTTCAAATGAATGTTCATAAATAGTTTGAATTCGTTTAGCTAGGTCGGAAGGATGATCAATCATTTGTAAATCTGCAACGACATCTGCAGCTTCTGCGTCATAACTATCGACACCTATTTCAAATGGGTCCCATTCCTGTAATGTCCAAACAGCTTTTCGATTCATTTCAATTGAGTCCATAAATTTTCACCTTACTGTTTTTATTCGTTAGAGTTATAATAACATAATAATCTTAAATTGAAAGAGGTAATTAATTTGTCTGATTTTACAACTGTTTACCAAAGACGTAATACTAATTCGGTAAAATGGGATTCAGTGGAAGAAATTTATTCGATTACAGATGCTTCTCAAGTACTTCCGATGTGGATTGCAGACATGGATTTTGCAATACCTTCTCCCATTACCGAAGCATTGCAACGACGTTTAGAACACCCAGTTTTCGGTTATTCTAAGGCATCGGAAGAAACAAAAACAGCGTTCACCAACTGGATGCAAAAAAAACATCAATTAAAAATAGAAAATAAATGGATTTTGTTTCAGCAAGGGGTAGTTCCTTCCATATCAGCAGTTGTTGAAGCTTTTACAGAAGTAGGAGACAAAGTCCTTATACATACTCCAGTATATCCCCCATTTACAATTGTCCCTGAAAAACTGGGGCGCGTTGTAGAAACTTGCCGACTTACCGAGCAAGATGGATCATTGGAAATCGATTTTAGTGCATTTGAAGCAAAGTTAAAATCAGGGGTAAAAGTATTTATCCTTTGCAGTCCACATAACCCGGGTGGACAAGTGTGGAGCAAGGAAGACTTAACGAAAATAGCAGCATTATGTCAAAGTAATAATGTTTTAGTTTTATCAGATGAAATACACTCAGATATAGTTTTTAAACCAAACAAGCACATCCCTATTTTATCAGTCGCGGAAAATCTTAATAATATTATTACTATTTTTGCTCCTACCAAAACGTTTAACTTAGCAGGCATTCAAGCAGCAACAATTATTGTTCCAGATGAACAGAAAAGAAAAGTACTAGAGGATCATGCTTTGGCGCATGGACAAATGGAATTGAGTATTTTCTCATTAACTGCTTTCCAAGCAGCTTATGAACATGGTGAAGCTTGGCTGGAAGAACTTCTAGAAATTGTATCTTCTAATATGGATTATGTAGTGGATCAATTAACGTCTAAAGTAGATGGAATAAAAGCTTTCAAACCAGATGGTACTTATTTATTGTGGATTGACTATCGTGACACTGGTTTAAGTGAAAAGGATATGATGGATCTTCTTTTAACAAAAGGGAAGCTAGCACTAGAACCAGGTACAAAATACGGGGAAGCTGGAAATGGCTTTTTACGTATGAATGTTGCATGTCCAAGAATGACAATAGAAGATGGAGTCGCACGATTTATAAAAGCTTTAACCTAAAAGTAGCTCAAGCGGCATTTAAGTGCATCTGGTCTTCTCTATTTCTAGAGTGCTTTGGACGAAACATTGGTTACACTATTACAGTTTGAATTGTGTAGCTGGAAGTGACTGTGTCACTTCCAGCTACACTTTTTTCGGTAATCTTGTGGCAGATGTTTTGTCCATCTCCCTCTTGAAATAGGAAGAGACAAGGTACATAAGATTTGGTTAATGAGAGATTAGATACTTCCCAATTCTTTTAAAAGCGGACGAAGATACAATTTCGTCCGCTTAAGCCTTCTTTATCAATGAATGCTATCTATTTTTTCAGGTTCCACCAACTCTAATCATCTTCCCACTAATTCATGTATACTGTGTACGGTAAAAGTAAGAAACAATCCAGATCAATACCTTGTAGGAGACACAACTTAACCAGAGTCCAAGTCGTTGTGAAAACTGGTTTTCAATTATATCAATTTCAGATACATTCCTATGAAAACAGCGGCATTACACATATTCAAAAATTAATAGGATATTCATTTTAAATCAAAATAATACCGGTTTAATGCTGAAATTAGCTTTCTCATGGTAGATGGTGGCTTTAGTGAAACGTGAGTCATGGTAGTTTCTCAGTCTATAACAAAAGGATTCAACTCAGTTTTGAGTTGAATCCTTTTCCATCTGTTCTTTTCTCGCTTGCATTACTTTTGCTTCTATTTCTCTAGCTTTCTCTGCGTCCTTATTAGATTTTTTCATTAACCATCTAAATAGTAGGATGCAAATTCCTATGAGTACAAGCAATTCAATCACTACAGGAATATATTCTGTTTTATCTTCTGGAAAGTACAGATATAAAAAGCCTAGTTGTAAAATATGGAACATCTCGACACTTCCCTACTTATTTTTGCACGATTTCAATCGATTCAATCGTAATATCTTCTAACGGCTTGTCATGTGCATCTTTTTCTGCTGCTGCGATTTGGTCGACAACATTCATTCCATCAATAACTTGTCCAAATACAGTGTGCTTCTGATCCAAATGTGGAGTTCCGCCCATTTGTACATATGCTTCTGCGATTTCGTCCGGCAAACCACGTGATTTCAATTGTTCTACAGGTGCAGGTGCCTCCGATGCTTGGACAATAAAAAATTGGCTTCCGTTTGTATTAGGTCCAGCATTGGCCATAGAAAGCGCTCCTCTTAAATTAAAAAGGTTCTTAGAAAATTCGTCTTCAAATTCATTGCCGTAAATACTTTCTCCACCCATACCAGTTCCTGTTGGATCCCCACCTTGAATCATGAAATCCTCAATTACACGATGAAAAATAAGTCCATTGTAGTAACCATTTTCTGCATGTGTTAAAAAGTTTTCGACTGTTTTAGGTGCTAGTTCTGGGAATAATTTAATTTTTATTGCTCCCTTTGTTGTGTGCATAATAACTAATGCTTCATTAGAAGCAACTTCTGTTGAAAGTTGTGGATACATTGTTTTCTCTCCTTCTTCTGCGGTTGCTTTGTCTTCTGTTTTGTCTATATTTGTTTCGGTCTCTGTTGTTGCAGAATCATTTGGCATTTCAGTTTTCTTTCCACAAGCGCTTAAGCTCATTACAGCAACTATTAAAAATAATAAAATGATTTTCTTCATGAATCATTCACCCCAAATTAGTTTAACATAAAGGGAAGTGCTTTTCAGTGACAAAGTATCTAACTTTCTTAGCTTAACGAAATGTTCTATAATAAGAAGAACTAGAAAGTACGCAT
Organism: Psychrobacillus sp. L3; assembly: GCF_042945595.1. Taxonomy (GTDB): domain Bacteria; phylum Bacillota; class Bacilli; order Bacillales_A; family Planococcaceae; genus Psychrobacillus. The sequence continues at coordinate 2,675,077 of NZ_CP168493.1, forward strand.
CAAAATAGAAAGAAGGGATTTCGATGAGCGTACAGAAAAGAAACTTTACAATCATGTTCTTTTCCAACTTTTTAGTATCTGGAACGATGACAATGATTATGCCCTTTTTATCTTTATATATTAAAACAATGGGTGACTTTTCGGATGCATATACCCAAAAATGGGCCGGATTAATATTTGGGGCTACTTTTGTTTCCGCATTCATAATGTCTCCTATATGGGGAAGAGTAGCGGATAAATATGGGTACAAGCCTATTCTCATTATTAATGGTTTCGGTATTGCGATAAGCGTACTTTTAATGGGATTTGTTCATTCTGTGGAAGCTTTTTTTGTACTTCGCTTATTTATGGGTATCGTTACTGGATTTATCCCTACTTCACTCGCATTTATTAGTTCACAAACTCCTAAGAATATTGCGGGGAAAACAATGGGAACCCTCCAAATGGGCAGTGTCTCTGGAACTTTATTTGGTCCAGTAATTGGTGGTTTTTTAGCAGATACGTTTGGATTTCAATATACATTTATCATTACCTCGAGCGCTGTAACGGCGGCAGCAATACTTGTTATTTTCGGCGTGCAAGAATTGAGAAGAGAAAAGAAAAAAGGGGATCACGAATACTCTCGAAAAACGGTTATCTCTGGTATTTTTCATCATCGTTTAATTTTAAATGTGTTAATGATCACTTCCCTTATACAAATTGGATTATTTAGTATTCAACCACTTTTATCTTTATATGTTTCTCATTTAACAAATTCCAACGAAGTCGCTTTCTTAGCAGGAATTACGTTTAGCGCAACAGGAGTAGGAAGCTTATTATTTGCAAGAGTATGGGGGAAATTAGGTGATTCGATCGGATACGAAAAAGTGTTATCTGCACTTCTTGTAATTGCTTTCGTTTTCATTGTTCCAATGGCTTTTGTAACTGATTTATGGCAACTAATTGTACTCCGACTTCTTTTTGGTATTGCGTCGGGTGGACTAATTCCTATTACCACTGCACTTATTAGAAGAGAAGCACCTATCGAAGTACAAGGTGAATTAATGGGCTATAATACAAGTTTTCGGTTTTTAGGAAATATTATTGGACCTATGTTTGGTGGATTCATCAGTGGATATATCGGAATTTCTTCCGTTTTCTATGTTACTGGCGCATTATTTCTAATTGCATTTTTTATCATTTATTTTGCAAGAAAAAAACCTGTCCAAGATTTTGAAGAGGTATTATTAGAAGAAGAACTGCACGAAAAAGCAACTAGTTCATAAGGAATTGGAGTCTAACAAATGCGCCAAGTAATAGGGTTTTTACTCGTCATAATATGTTTTCCGATGATATGGATTTTGTACTCCTTCATCCATTCCGAATTATTGTCGGCATCTTCCTTTCAAGATGATTTAGCTCAGTCTATTCAACTTTCAAGTCCTACTTTATCTTCTCCGGTTATATTATTAGATGAACATGACCATCTTTTTTCAGAGGATTATGTGGAGTGGAGAGTTCCACTTCCACTTCAGTCCATTCCTTTGTTTGTACAAGAGTTGTTCATTCAAAGTGAGGATGTTGAATTTTACAACCATGTTGGATTTAATTTTAGTGCGATTTTCCGCGCCTTATTTGCCAATGCTTCCGCCAACTCGAAAGATCAAGGGGCGAGTACGATTACCCAACAATTAGTGAGACTTCGATATCTATCAACCGAAAAGACATATGAAAGAAAAGTAATCGAGCTTGTCTATGCTTATGAAATGGAAAAGCAATCTACGAAAGAAGAAATATTAACAAATTATTTAAATGAAATTTATTTTAGTAACCAAGTGTACGGAATTGGTGCAGCTGCAACATATTATTTTGGCAAACCATTAGACCAATTAACTGAAGCAGAGCTTGCCTTTGTGAGTGCAATTCCAAACAACCCAACAATTTATAATCCACTAGAACATTTTGAAGCTACTAAAAAACGGCAAGAATTGCTCATAGATGTGTTAGTGAAGAAGGAGAAAATATCTGAAGATCATGGAAAAACATTAAAAGCTGAGCCTATTGTTCTACATACAAAAACAAAAAAACAACTTTACCCTGCTTATAGCACGTATGTATTAGAAGAGTTAAAAAAGCTCATCGCCAATAAAGAAGGCTACACTGAAAAAATGAGCACTGCCCAAAATGAGCAACAAAAACTTATTTTTGAAAACGAACTGCAATCGAAAGTGAACGAAATTATTGCGCAAGGTGTTACAATTCATACCGCTCTAAACCCGGTAAAACAACAAAACGATGAGAAGTATATAAACCAATTACTATCTAAAACACCTGACTTGCAAGCTGCATCCGTTGTCATTAACAATGATACACGAGAAATTTTAAGCCTATATGGTGGAAAAGATTATAAAAAGTTCGATTTCCATCGCGCGTATCAAGCTGTTCGGCAACCGGGATCAGCACTTAAACCATTACTTGTGTATGCACCCGTTTTTGAAACAACAACACTAACTCCAAACAATACGATTAATGGTGGGAAGCTATGTATTGGTAATTATTGCCCTAAAAACTACGGAGGGGCGGTATACGGTTATGTAACAATTAAACAGGCATTCCGTTTAAGCCATAACACCCCTGCAGTTCGATTATTAGATACTGTTGGAATTGACAACGCTTTCGCTAAACTAAGTCAGTTTCAATTTAGTCATATTACAAAAGAAGACCGTTCCTATGCGGCTGCATTAGGTGGATTAACAAATGGCGTTACTGTATTAGAAATGGCGGATGGATACACTAGTTTTATAAACGGCATGTATAAACCTGCTCATGCAATTCGCAAAGTAACCGATACAAGTGGGACAGTTTTATATGAATGGAATGAAGAAAAAACAGAAGTTTGGTCTCCTAAAACGGTTCAAACAATGAGAGGATTACTTGCTGATGTTGTACAAAATGGGACAGGCAAAGGGATAACTATCTCCTCTCCTTATCTAGGTGCCAAAACTGGAACTACAAATGATTTTCATGACTATTGGATCGCTGGACTATCAGATGCGTATACATCCGCTGTTTGGATAGGTTATGATATGCCTCAAAATATGAAGCGAATTGAAGCGAAAAAAATTCATCATGCAATCTTCAATAAAATTATGACGGACGAATAAAAGAAGCTACGAATCCGTAGCTTCTTTTATTCTGGATAATTACGTAACTTGCTAAGATGAAATGCACGCAAAATTTATCTACTCACCCCTATAGTGGAAGTATACGATTTAGTGCCCCATCATCATCGTTGTATCTGGTTTCTCTTCTTCATTTTCTCCTTCATGATCGTCCTTCAAACGTGGTTTGCGCAGGGTAAGACTCATGAGTATACCAAATGCAGCTATACAAGAGGTAAGAAAGAAAATATCGCCGAACGCAGATGCAGAGCTTTGGGCCAAGTTAGCATTAGCTCCCGCTTCAACCATATGGTGAGTTGTTCTAGAAGTTAAGAAACCTGTTAATCCAGCTATAGCGAAAGACATCACGACTTGTTGAGTAGCAGTTGTAAGCGGCGTTATCCTACTTACAAGTTTACGTGGAGCGGAATTCAATACATGTGTATTAAGTGCCATCATCGATAAACCCATACCAGAACCCATCATAGCTAATGGCAGCATTAGCGTAGACCTTGAGCTGTCCAAGTCGATTTTAGATAATAAGAATAAAGCGATTGTTATAATAATTAACCCAACAAAAGCTAACGGACGAGCCCCCACTTTATCAAATAGCTTTCCTCCAATTGGCATAAATACAACAGAAGCAAGTGCCATAGGAAGAGTCGTTAATCCGCTTTCCAATGGTGTATAACCTAGAAGATTTTGCAAGAACAAAGGAACCATCAAAATGGAACCCATAAGCGCAATTTGAGAAATCCAAGTTAAGATTACACCTCTTGTGAAATCAGATGAGCCAAATGCACGAAGCTCAAGAAGTGGTTGTTTCTGACGAAGCTCCACGAAGATAAATAAAGCAAGAGCGACACCACCAACGATTAATCCAGTTAATGTTCTTGTAGAAGTCCAATCCGAACCTCCTTCACTCATACCGAATGCCAGCATAGAGAATGCGATTGGCGCTAATATCATTCCCCAAACATCAAGTGCTGGTGTTTTATGTCGTTCAATGATCGGCAAATACTTCCAACCCACTAATAATGCTGCAATTCCTATTGGCAGATTAATAAGGAAAATCCAGTGCCATGATGCAAGTCCAATAAGCCATCCTGACAAAATTGGGCCAGCTGCAGGTGCAAGAAGCATAGGAACACCAAGCATAGCCATTACAGATCCCCTCTTATCAGGAGGAGAAAGCTTAAATATCATAGCCATTCCTATTGGAGAAACCATTCCGCCGCCAAGTCCTTGAATAACACGGAAAAGAACGAGCTGTTCCGATGTCTGAGCGAGAGAACAAAGAACCGAGCCAATTGTGAATAAAGCAATTGTAGTTAGAAAAACTTGCTTTGCCCCGAACTTATCAGTTAACCAACCTGCAAGCGGAATTACGGCCGCAAGGGATAGCGTATAACCTGTAATTGTCCATTGGATCGTTTTAAGTGTAGTATCGAAGTATGCCTGTAGATTGGGAATAGCGACATTAACAACCGTGCTATCCAGAATAACCATAATCATTCCGATAATTACAGCCATTAAGGGCAAAATAAGTGCCTTTACTGAAAACTCTGGCTGTTGTGCTGCCGAAGCAGTGTTTTGTATTGACATAAGTTGATTCCTTTCCTTGACCAGATGTGATGAACGTTTTACTATTGACCTATAGTTTTTTTGGAAAACTATTGAGTCAACCGTTACTTTTTTATTCTACTTTTTTTTACTTCAATGTCAAATAGTTTTTAAAAGGAGGAAAACCTTGAGCATTATCAGACAAAATATTATTGAATCTGCCACACGACATTTTTCAGAGAATGGCTTCGCGGCTACTTCCATACAAGAAATCGCAGATGACTGTGGAATTGCCAAAGGGTCATTATATAAGTTCTTCCAATCAAAAGAAGATTTATATATCACTTTTCACGATTCGCAACAGATGGCCATGTACACCAAAATTGAAAACATTCGAGCAGATGCAACATTATCCTTGCGGGAGGTATTTATTCTCGAAACTGAATGTCATTTTGAGTTTTTCCTAAATAATAAATTTATTATGCATGATATTAAAAAAATGAACACCTCAAAAGGACAATTTGCCCCGTACTTCCTTCGTTTAAGAGCAAATCACCTAAAATATAGTATGGAGTGCTTGATTCGATTTCTTGGAGAAGTAGTACATCCTAATATTTGGGATTTAGTTACCATGTATAACGGGATTGCGAGGGAATTTATTTTCTATGTGATATATGAAAACAAACCGCTGAATATCAGAGAAATTGCGGTTTATATCGCTGATCGAATCGAAGAACTGGCCGAATGTATCTTACAGAAGAAAACAAAACCAATCTTGCAAAATTCTATAATGGAAAATTGTATGCAATATGAGATGGAGGGGAACTCAATTCCAGTAGGAGAATATCGAACCAGTTTGCTTGGAAACTTATTATCCACAGTTAAAGAGCTTTCTGTCACAAACTTCCGAAAAGCAGAGCTTGGTGAATCGATCACTTTGCTTCAGGAGGAACTTGCAAAAGAGGCACCTAAGTCCATTCTTATTCATGCTTTGCTAGACTTTATTGGAAAAGAACATGCACTGAATAATATCGTTAGTCAATTAAAAAGATATACTATTTGAACCAACATACCTCGGTAAATAAGAAAAGCTCAAGCGTCCTTTAAGTACTTATGGTCTTCCCCATTTCCAGAGTGCTTAGGACGAAACATTGGCAACACTATTACCAGGGGAATTTTTGTGGATTGAGAAGTGACTGCGTCACTTCTCAATCCACTTTTTTCGGTAATCTTGTGGCGGATGTTTGTCCGTCGCCTTCTTGAAATAGGTAAAGACATAATGCATTTGTTTTGGTTAATGAGAGAATAAATTCTTTCCTAATCTTTTAAAAGCGGACGAAGATACAATTTCGTCCGCTCAGCGCTTCTTTATCAATGGGTGCTATCTATTTTTTCAGGCTCCACCAATTCTAATCATCTACCCGCTGATTCATGTATACTGTGTACGATAAAAGTAAAAACAATCAAGATCAAGCCCTTTTAAGATTTGATGCACAATTTATAAACACTAGCCAAAGTCCCTCTACATCTAGAACTTACCTAGCCATAGAAATGTATATGTCTTTTTATAAAAATGGTAAGCTTGCCATTACCCCGTTATATAGCTTAATAATTACATAGATCACTAATGCTAAAAAAAGGCTCCAAACAAGAATCTCGAACATGATCAAACCTACTGTTCCTAACAAACTCATCGAACTACTCAATTTATAGACTACATAAACGAAATAGATGAATGCTGTTGATAGAAAGACTAATAGCAATATAGGAAGAGATTGAAATCCAATAGCCGAAATAACCGCTCCTACAAAAAAGATGACATAACCGCCTCGTGCTTGGGAAATGGTCTTACCCTCTAAATCTTTCGAGAAGAATAGCATTCCCAGCTCATGAATTGTTTCAGCAATTAGTTTTAATGCAGAAAAAAGCATAAAATAAATGAGTGTAAAAATAATGAGCAAAAAAATTTTTAGCTCTAAGTCAGACAGAAATTCTCTCATTCCGCTATATACACCAATAACTTTAAATAAATCTAGTACTTTATTCATTGTAAAAATAGATACAGATAAACTGAATAATAAGATTGTAATTAAGGGTAAAAATCCAAACACATATGGGTTTTTCATAGCCGCTCCTCTAACTCTATTCTTTCTTCTCTAATAGTTAAGAAAGCTTTTCTTTATCATATCGGAGAAAAGGGGCATTCTGCAAGTAGCTTTCAACCTTTCGCCATGCAATTACTCCATTTTTGCGTTATAATTTTAGAGATGCATTTAAATACATACTTTTGAAAGGAGGATTCAATTGCCCTTAGTTTTCGCAATTTTCATGCCTATTGTTGTTGCACTGGTGATTCCTTTTCTATTTAAGAAAATTTCAAGCATTCATACAGGATGGTTTGTCTTAATCGTTCCTGTAATCCTCGTTTGTTTTTATGCGACGTACATACCATCTATTATGGATGGAACCACTAATATGAACGTGCTTCCTTGGATTCCATCCCTTGGAATCTCATTTGTTTCATACATAGACGGATTGAGTTTACTCTTTTCCTTACTAATTACGGGTATTGGAGCATTAGTTGTGCTTTACTCGATTTTTTATTTGGATAAGAAAAAAGAAAAGCTTGGTAACTTCTACGTATACTTATTAATTTTTATGAGTGCAATGCTAGGAGTCGTTCAATCGGACAATTTAATCGGATTGTATTTCTTTTGGGAATTAACGTCCATATCCTCTTTTCTTCTAATTGGCTATTGGTATACAAGAGATCGCTCTCGTTTTGGGGCCTTAAAATCGATGATGATAACGGTATTTGGTGGGCTTATGATGCTTGGAGGTTTTTTAATTCTCGGAATCATTGGGGACACTTTTTCTATTCGTGAACTGATTGCACAAGCTCCAACACTTGCTGGAAGAGATCTTTTTGTATGGGCACTTGTACTTGTGTTACTTGGAGCTTTTACAAAATCTGCACAGTTCCCATTTTATATTTGGTTGCCTGATGCCATGGAAGCTCCTACTCCTGTTAGCGCATATTTACACTCTGCAACAATGGTCAAAGCAGGATTATATTTAGTCGCACGATTCACTCCTATTTTTGCATTTTCTGAAGTGTGGGTTTGGCTTGTAACTGGAGTAGGGATTCTCACACTATTTTGGGGTTCTATCTTTGCGATTAAACAAACTGATTTAAAAGCCATACTTGCTTTTTCTACGGTTAGTCAGCTTGGTTTAATCATGTCCCTTCTTGGAATTGGTTCAGTTGCTTATCATGTTACCGGAGATTTAGTAACTACATTTACATTTGCAACGTTTGCAGCCATTTTTCACCTTATCAATCATGCGACTTTTAAAGGAAGTTTGTTTATGATTGCTGGAATAGTGGATCACGAAACTGGTACGAGAGATATCCGAAAACTGGGTGGGCTTATGAGTTTAATGCCATTCAGCTTCACGATTGCATTAATTGGAAGCCTCTCGATGGCTGGTGTTCCACCGTTCAACGGATTTTTGAGTAAAGAAATGTTTTTAGAGGCTGTTCTCAATTTACAACATTTTAATCTTTCCGCTATGGAATCTTGGGGTATTTTGTTCCCAATCATTGCGTGGATTGCAAGTGTATTTACATTTGTTTATAGTTTGTATTTTGTTCTCCATACTTTCCGTGGGAAACATAAACCAGAGCAGTTGCCAAAAGCTGCCCACGAAGCGCCAATAGGAATGCTTTTATCTCCTGGAATATTAGCTACACTTGTCGTAGTAATATTCTTTGTCCCAAATTTTGTTGGACGTACATTTATTAAACCGGCAGTAGCAGCTATTCAACCTTTAGCTTACCAAGTTCCAGCAGATGTTGGGTTTACGATAAAAGCTTGGCACGGGTTTCACTCCCCTGCTTTGTATATGACGCTTGGAATCTTTTTAGTTGGTTTTATTTTGTTTAAAACGATTTCAAAATGGTCTCCAGTTTATAAAAAGCTTCCATCTAAATTTACGTTAAACAAAATGTATGAGGCTTTGACCCGTATTGCGGATGGAGGAGCTAATCGGTTCTCGTCTATCTATATGACAGGCTCTATTCGCTCCTACTTTGTATACATGTTCACTGCAATTATTGTATTGCTTGGTGGAACGATGTGGCTGAAAGATGCATTCACTATTAGCTTGGTAAACCTAGCACCTATTCGTTTTTTTGAAATACTTATTTCGATCATTTTAATCGTTAGTACTGTTACAATTTTAGTTACTAAGTCAAGATTAACTGCGATAATCGCCCTTGGAGCAGTAGGCTACACAGTTGCCTTGTTCTATATTTTGTTTAAAGCACCAGATCTTGCATTAACACAATTAGTAATAGAAACAGTTTCTGTCGCTTTATTTTTAGGTGCATTTTATCATTTACCGAAAATGAATACACATGAAAAAGGAAAAGAAGATCGTGGTTTCCGTTTAGGTAACTTTCTTATTGCCCTTGGAGTAGGAGTGATGGTTACCTTAATCGCCATCTCGTCTCACTCTCAAAAACTTATTCCTTCCATCTCTAAGTATTATAAAGATACTGTCTATACGGAGGCTGGCGGCAAGAATATCGTAAACGTTATTTTAGTAGATTACCGTGGGTTTGATACATTGTTCGAAATAAGTGTCTTAACGATTGCCTCACTTGGAATCATTGGGATGATTACTTTACGTCTTGTAAAAAAGAAAGGAGATAGAAAAGTTGAAAACAAATGATTTAATTATTCAAACGACTACTAAAGTAGTTTTCTTCATTATTTTTCTATTCTCCATTCATATCTTTTTTGCAGGGCACTATGCACCAGGCGGAGGATTTGTTGGCGGATTATTAATGTCAAGTGCCATCATTTTATTACTACTTGCATTTGACTTAAAAACAGTGAAAGAAATGCTTCCAGTGAACTACACAGTCGTGACCGCAATTGGATTGTTAACCTCCCTCGCTACGGCAGCTGGTTCTATTTTCTTTAATGTTCCTTTCTTTACGCATGTATATAGCGATTTCAACTTACCGCTTCTTGGGGTAACTTCGATTCATACGGCGATGTTTTTTGATACGGGAGTATACTTAGTTGTTGTCGGAGTCACAATGACCATTATTCAAATGATCGGAGGAGATGAATAATGGAAATATTAATGTCCATTTTAATCGGCTTTCTTTTCATGGCAGCCATTTACTTAATCCTTTCCAGAAGTTTGCTTAGAATTATTATCGGCACCGGCTTGTTAAGCCATGGAACACATCTCTTGCTTTTAACGATGGGCGGTTTAAATGGAAAGGCTGCTCCCGTATTAACAGATGGAGTTACCGACTATGTCGATCCAATTCCACAAGCTTTAATATTAACAGCTATCGTAATCAGTTTTGGTGTAACAGCCTTTTCTTTAGTGCTTGCTTATCGTACATATAAAGAAGTTGGTACAGACAATATGGAATTAATGAAAGGAACAGAAGACAATGATTAATTTATTATTATTTCCAGTCCTCATCCCGTTCCTTTTTGCAGCTATTTTATTGTTTTTCCCGAAAAAAGTGAAAGCTCAGCGAATAACTGTGATGATTGGACTTTTATTGGCACTAGCATCCGCAATTGTGCTATTAATTAAAGTAAAATTAGATGGCGTTCAAACGCTTACTTTAGGCAGTTGGGCTCCTCCATTTGGAATCACGATGGTTTCGGATATGCTCTCTGTTTTATTAGTTACATCGTCCCTTATTATTGCACTATTCGTTGTCTGGTACAGTTTTACTTCAATTGGAGAAGACCGGGAGAAGGCATTTTATTACCCAGCAATTATGTTCTTGTTAACTGGAGTTAACGGCGCTTTTACAACCGGCGATATTTTTAATATGTTCGTTTTCTTTGAAGTATTGTTAATGTCCTCTTATGTACTCATCGTTTTAGGGGGAGAAAAAGGGCAGTTAAGAGAATCTATCAAGTACATACTTGTGAATATCGTTTCCTCATCGCTTTTTGTTATTACTGTAGGGTACTTATATTCCGTAGTTGGTACGTTGAATATGGCTGATATATCTATTAAACTTGCGGAAATTGGCCAAGCAGGTATTATCACTGTAATAGCTGTACTTTTTCTCATCGTATTTGGTATTAAAGGTGCTATCTTCCCTCTGTTCTTTTGGTTACCGGGGTCATATGCAGCTCCTCCAGTGCCAATACTGGCTCTTTTTGGGGCGTTATTAACTAAAGTAGGCGTTTATGCAATTATACGGACGTATACATTGTTCTTCACAACCGATGTGGGCTTTACACATGAATTACTTATGATTATTTCTATCATCACAATCATTGCAGGATGTATAGGCGCACTTGCTTACTTCGATGTAAAACAAATTATTATTTATAATATTGTGATAGCAGTAGGGGTCATATTATTTGGTGTATCTATTATGAATGAAAACGGTATGCTTGGTTCTGTATTTTATTTGATCCATGATATTTTAATAAAAGGGGCATTGTTTTTACTGGTCGGGATTGTGATTAAAATAACTGGCACATCCGATTTGCGCAAAATGGGTGGACTTATGAAACGTTACCCTACATTAGCATGGAGTTATTTAGTTTCAGCGTTTGGACTTGCTGGGATTCCTCCTTTGAGTGGATTTTTAGGCAAACTTTTAATTGTCCAAGGGGGGCTTGAAGACGGGCATATTTGGCAAAGTATTTTCATACTTGCTTCTAGCTTAGTCGTTTTACTTTCTGTCATTCGTATTTTCATCTATGCATTTTGGGGTGAAGAGAAAGTTGTGCAGGAGCTTAATCCTAAAACGTATCGTCATTTATTAACCCCAGCAGTTTGCTTAGTTGCCATCACCGTTTTATATGGTGTTGGTTCAGAATTTGTAGTTCCATTTATGAAGGACGCAACTACAGTATTACTAGACCCTTCCGTTTATACGGATGCAGTATTTAAAGGGGTGAAATAATGGCTTTTCAAATATTATTGAATGTTGTAATCGCTTTAACTTGGATGTTTTTATCCGTATCATTTAAACCAACAACATTTATCGTTGGCTATTTACTTGGATTATTAATGTTATGGATGCTACGAAAATCTTTTTCTTCCAGATTTTACTTAGAAAGAATTTGGGCAGTTGTGAAGCTCGTTATTTTATTTTTAAAAGAGCTAACATTATCAAATATCGCCGTTTTGCTGTTAATCATTAAACCGAAAATGCCAATTCGTCCCGCTATATTTGCAATGCCTACTGTCCTTGAAAAAGACTGGGAAATTACACTATTATCCAGTCTTATCACCCTGACACCGGGCACAATTGTCATTGATATTTCGGATGATAATAAAATCCTTTATATTCATTCTATTGATTTTGATAACGTAGATGATGCCATCAATTCCATCAAGGATACGTTTGAAAAGGCAATCTTGGAGGTGAGCAAATCATGACAACTTTTCTTTGGACAATCGTCGTACTTATAGGTATATCGCTTTTAGGTTTTTTATATCGCCTTGTGAAAGGACCTACAACTCCAGACCGTGTAATTGCCCTTGATGCAATTGGTGTTGGGATAATCTCGTTGATAGGGCTCATATCCATCCTATTTGATACAGGATATTTCTTAGATGTTATTTTACTCTTAGCGATTCTTTCCTTTATTGGTACTGTTGCTTTTTCTAAATTCACGGAGAAGGGAGTAATTATTCAACGTGACCGTAATAGCTAATATTCTTATCATTGCTACGATTTCTTTTGGAACAATCTTTATCTTGGTAACCGCTATCGGGTTAATACGTCTTCCGGATGCCTATTCACGGGCACATGCGGCATCTAAAAGTGCAACACTTGGTGTCATGAGTATTTTACTCGGAGTATTTTTTCACTTTTGGTTGAATGAAGGAAGCTTTAACTCTCGCATTTTACTTGGAATCGTCTTTCTTTTTGTTACAGGACCAGTTGGAGGCCATATGATGGGTAGAGCTGCTTATATATCTGGTGTGAAAATGTGGGATAAATCTGTAAGAGATGATCTTGCAGAAGTAGTAAAGAAAAAAAGAGAACTTGAAAAATAATAAAGCTTTTGCAATCCGCAAATTCTGCGGTTGCAAAAGCTTTTGTTTTTTTAGTAATAACCACCATCATAATACGTTGGGTATGTGTATGGGTAAGGTTGATAAACTGGATAAGGTTGGTAAACTGGATATCCTCCGTATCCATATCCTCCATATCCTCCGTATCCTCCAAAGCCTCCAATTAATGAAGAACCTACAAGACCTCCGACTAATCCCCCTACAAACGGACTTCCGAAGCCACCAAATCCTCCAAACGGTCCTCCGAAGCCTCCAAAGCGGCCAAATCCTCCAAAGCGGCCAAAACCGGGGCCTCTAAAACCACCACCTCTAAAACCACCAAAACCGGGACCTCTAAAACCTCCACCCCGAAATCTTACCATGCTTCTCCTCCTTTCCCCTCAGTGTATGCCACTGGGGAAAGTGAGTCTGTGCGTTTGCCCTATTCTTCGTCTGCCATTCGTTCAATCAGCGTTGCAAGTGTTCGTACCATTACACCTGTTCCGCCTTTAGGACCGAAATCATGAGCAGACTTTGTATCAGATGTCCCAGCAATATCTAGATGAATCCATGGTGTATTTTCTACAAATTCTCCTACAAATCCACCACCGAAAATCATATGGCCATCTCCACCAGGTGAATTATTAAGATCTGCAACATCACTTTTACGAATACGTTTTTTGTCATTTTCTGTTAAAGGTAATCTCCATGTAAATTCGCCAGTTTCAATGGAAGATTCCATAAACGTTTCAAAAAACGCTTCATCATTTGTTAATGCTCCAGTTTTATCGTATCCAAGTGCAGTTATGACACCTCCAGTTAACGTCGCTACATCAACAATATAGTTAGCGCCTTGCTGTTTTGCATATGTCACAGCGTCGGCTAAAACTAGTCGACCTTCTGCATCTGTATTTAAAATCTCAATTGTTTTCCCGCTCATCGAAGTAATGACATCATCTGGTTTAAAAGCATTTCCAGAAATCATGTTATCAGTAGATGCAATAACTGCAAGCACGTTTTTGTTTGGACGAAGCTCACCAATAATTTGCATTGCACCTAGTACTGCTGCTGCGCCGCCCATATCCCCTTTCATCCCAACAATTCCAGTCTTTGTTTTAATAGAATAGCCACCAGTATCAAATGTAATGCCTTTACCCACTAAGGCAACTACATCTTCCCACTTTTCGGTTGCTTGATATTTTAATACGATTAATCGTGGTTCTTCAACAGATCCTTGGTTGACAGCAAGAAGAGCTCCCATGCCAAGTTCTTCTATTTCTTTTTTACCCAAAATCTCTGTTTCGAACTCATATGTATTACCAAGTTCTCTCGCGTATTCCCCTAATTGCGTTGAGGTAAGTACGTTTCCAGGAGTATTCACTAATATTCTAGCTTCATTTACAGCATCTGCATAAATAGTTCCTACTTCAAAATAAGAGACAACTTCTTCCTCATCTTCATTTGTTAATAGTTCAATAGCTGATAAATAATAATCGGGTACATTCGAAGTTGTTTTGTATCCTTCATAAGTGAAAGAACCCATACCAAGCCCTTCAGCTGCCAAATAAGCTACGTCAGCATCTAAGATAGATTCTGTTGTGAAGGAAGGAACCCAAATTGCTAATGATTCTGGCTTGCTTGTTAAAAGTTCTTTTCCAACAAGACCAAAAATTTCACGGATATTCTCTTGTGTTAATTGTTTACGATCCCCAATTCCAACAAAAAGAATTCTCTTAACACCATCTTTATTTGCAACAGGCACTTTTACAATCTTTTTAAGATCAGAAGAAATATCACCGCTCTTCACCCAATCCATAATATGTGCGCCAAAACTTTCTAAGAAATCGCTCCAATTGCTTGTATTTTCTACATGTTTGGAAACAGCGACTACCAATGTTTCGGATTGAATTTCCTCGAATAAAACAGCATTTGTACTAATAATCATTATTTTTCCTCCTAGTAATTCGGATACATATTAATTATATAGGAAGAAGATACATTTTTCGAATAGTTTGAATGTGTTATACTAGTCTTACTGAATATTTAAGATGAAAGGCGGTGTCTACTTTGGCAATCCTCCAAAATACTCCATTATTGGCGGCACTTTTTTCTATTTTCTTTGCCCAGTTCGTGAAAATTCCGATTCATTTTTTAATGACAAAGAAATTAGATTGGAAATTATTCACTTCTACCGGTGGAATGCCTAGTTCTCACTCAGCTGCTGTTACTTCGCTTTGTACTGCAATTGCTTTTGAAACAGGCTTAGATTCTCCACTTTTCGCAGTGGCTACCGTTTTTGCTGTAATCGTCATGTTTGATGCTACTGGTGTCCGTTTTCAAGCTGGACAACATGCCATAATCATCAATCAAATGCGGGCAGATTTTCAAACATTTGTTGAGCAAACAAAGGGATGGGCACAAAAGAAAAATGAGGATAAGATGAAAGAGTTAAAAACCTTGCTTGGTCACAAACCAATCGAAGTTTTAATGGGAGCACTTACTGGTATTGCAATATCGATTGTAATATATAACACTTTGGGATAAGAAAAGCGGTAGACATTCTTTAAGAGCATTTTGTCTTCTCTATTTCCTGAGTGCTTTGGACAAAACATTGGCTACACTATTAACGTTAGAGTAATGGATCGTGAAGTGACTGCGTCACTTCACGATCCATTTTTTTTGGTAATCTTGTGGCGGATGTTTGTCCGTCGCTCTCTTGGAATTTGTAAAGACGTGGTATATTTGGTTTGGATAATGAGAGATAAAATGCAGTCTCACTCTTTTAAAGCGGACGAAGATGCAATTTCGTCCGCTTAGCATTTCTTTATCAAACGATGCTATCTATTTTTTCAGGTTCCACTTGCACTATTCATCGACCCAATAAATTATTTCTACTTTATACGTTAGGAATAAAAGGAAAACCAAATAAAAATCAAGAACTAGCGAATGGAAAGGCTTCACTTATCAGTTCCTACCCTAAGGACTAAAGCGGTGCGAGGGAAGCTCTTAATGCTTTCACCTGGTAAATTTGTCCACCTGCAGTGGAAGTCAACCTGTTCATGGCATAAAAATTTATATTCTTTCTATAATAAAAAGACTGTAGGCAAACTCGATTTTTACCAAGTTTGTCTACAGTCTTAATGGATAACTCTTTAACGGAGTTATCCTTTTTCTTTTAGAACATTTGATACCCATTTTTCCGAAGATATTTCATCACAAAGCCAGCTGCAATTGCTCCCACTAATCCACTAGATAATATGATGATATCCGCAGCATGTAGAGAAACAATTTTATGCCCTAAAGCAGAAAAAGCAGTTCCTGTTTTCGTAAAGTAATCAAAAAAGCGTACCTCATCAATAATGAGAATCACAACTAATGGATAAAGAACTGCCATAAACCAAGTCATGCGTAAAAGCATATTCAATAAGAAGGCGATTCCGAAAAACATCACAAAAAATATAAGAACTGAAAGTATCATTTGTACGATCATAAAGTCCATAATCTATTACCTCCGTAGCATCTTTAAATAGTTTACCTTAACGGAGGCTAGTATTCAATGTACTTGTCTAATTTCACTTATTTGTCATAATCAATTACATCTTCCCTTACATGGCCCAGTGTGTGCATACGCCACTATATAAAGTTACAGTCTTTTTTTGCCTGATCCATTGCAACAACTGCAAGTTTCAGATCCCCCTAATCTTAGTTGAAAATAACCTTTCCCTTTACAATATGGACAATGATTTGGATTTATTTCCTTTTTAAATCTCACCCTATACCCCTCCTTATATTTTTAATATTCAGATAATATATCATATAATTTATTTTTTGTAAATAAAAAACACAAAAATATATTTTTTGTGTTTTTTCAACAACTATTAAAAAAAGAGCTTATAGCTAGTATAACCGAAAACAACCCCAGGATTAATGCCTTCTATTGTTTGAAAACCAACTGCTATTTTCTTCTGTGCCAGTTCCTGAATCATGACAGAGGCTTCTTCACTCAGTCTTAATACTTCTGGATGTATCCACTGTACTTCATATAATTCGGAAAGTTGTGCTTGTAGAATTGGGTCATTTTCTTTCGGTGTAAGTAAAAAAATTGCCATGTTATCACTGATTTTATTGTGAATAACTCCACTTCTAAAACCAATCATTTTCTCCACTTTACACTCAACACCTGTTTCTTCCTTCACTTCTCTAAGTACTGCTTCATCTATAGTTTCCTCTTTGTTTACAAATCCTGCTGGAAAAGACCATCTTCCATGAAGACCACCATATCTCTTTTTAACAACAAGCCACTCTCCACGATGATTTACTACGAGCCCTGCTACTCCTAACCAAATACTCCCTCTATCTTCTCTAGCCATATAAATAACCCCTTTAAAAAAGCTCTCACTGTAAATATTTATACAGTGAGAGCTTAAAGTAATTAATATAAATTATAAAGAGAATTTACCTTTTTTCAACAATAGTGGAACTCCACCGATCATGTAAAGCGCACGGTTATCGATAACTTTTTTCATGATAGATGCTTTCGTTCCAGTAATTTTTCTACCCATTACATCACCAATAGCATCGTGTTCTCCAAGTGAACATACTGTCCCTTTTAGAGCAGGAACGAATTCTTCTGTTGCATTCCCTTTCATTAAAGCAACAATATTTTTTGCAATAGTTACTGCTTGTTGCATTGCAATTTGTGCAGTTGGGGGATACGGACGGTTAACTTCTTCATTGATCATAAGTGCACAGTCACCAACGATGAATACATCTGGGAACCCAGGAGCACGCATATCTTTTTCTACTTTAACGCGAGCACGCATGTTTTCAATACCTGACGATTCAATTAGACGATTTCCACGAACTCCAGCTGCCCAAACAACTGTACCAGCTTTGATAAATTCGAATTCATCTTCGCCTTTTTTAATATTAACACCTTCTGGAGTTGCTTCCACTACAGGTGTACCGATAGAGAATTCAATTCCTTTAGCCTCTAATTGTCTTACAGCATATTCTACTAATGCTGGATCAAAACCAGGAAGTACCATTGGAGCAGCTTCAACACAAACTACGCGAACTTTTTCTTTTGGTACATCATATTCTTTGCAAAGTTCAGGAATTCGATTTCCTAATTCACCTAAGAATTCAATACCTGAGAATCCAGCTCCACCTACAACAATTGTTAAGCGTGCATCATCACGAACTTCTTCTGTTGACCATGTTGCAAATTGATATTCAATATGATCACGAATTTGACGAGCTGCATTCACGTTAGCAATAGAAAGTGCATATTTGTCTAAACCAGTAATTCCGAATGTTTCTCCTTCAAAGCCTAAACCAATTACTAAGTAGTCATATGTAAATTCACCAGCACTAGTTGCAATTTTTTTGGTATTAACATCAATTGCCTCAACTGCTGCTTTCACAAATTTTACTTTGCTAGAATTTATAACATCTTTTACATCGTAACGAACTTGGTCAGGACGTAACGTACCAGCAGAAGCTTCATGCAACCAAGTAGATTCATAATGGTAATCATTTTTGTTTACTAGAATAATATCTGCATCATCTGCACCTACTATCTTTTGAAGGTTAACTACTGTAGTTAATCCACCATATCCTGCGCCTAATACTAGAATTGTCGGTCTTTTCACGAAGATCGCAACCACCTTTAATATATTTTTTAGAAGACCCCTATAATTAATATTCACCATGTAGGGCTCGTTCTTTGCCATGTTCACGACAAAAAACCCTTAATGCCTATATTAGACCTTTTATCACATGATTTCAACACATAGTTACAGGTATTATTAAGGTTTGAATTTACTGATAACTCCAAATGAAATACTTATTATAACTACGAAAGATTAACAGCTCTCTGGTGTACCTTCTTTTTTAGCTGTTTTAAACGAAGAACCACATCCGCAAGAAGCGATTGCGTTGGGATTTTCGATGGTAAATTAGAAATCCCTAAGATGCTGTTAAGGAATGTTGTTATATCAAGGTTTATTGTTGATTTGTAGGGTTATGAATTGCAGACTGAATTGTTAATCACAAGTGTTCAAGATTGTTAATGTCGCTAATTCAATTTTATCCAAAGTTCGTAGTAATTACAACTTTTTGACTATAAAACATTCCTTTGAAATTAAAACATTTCGTTGAAAATGATATAAATTTCAACTTATTGATTTGTTGAAAACTCCTTAGTAACTCCAAATATATAAAATATCTTTTTAACTGATGACACGGTTCAGCGAACATCATCAAAGAACATAGTTAATTTTGAACATAAAGTATTTATCTCTATATAGCTATTTCCCCACTACTTGTGGGGTAATTAAATTGAAGTAACTTGTGGGAGCGGGGGAGTTACTACATTTTTAAATATACTAAAAAAAGCAATTGGTTAAAAATACCCCTATATAAACAAATAAGACACTCTATGAGTGCCTAAAACTTAGTTTCTTTACGTTTAGCCATAATTAATGTACTTTTACTAATCCCAGTTAATGCTTCAACTTCTTTATAAGACTGATTTTCTAACAATTTTAAAGCATGTTGTATTTGTTTTTTAGTGAATTTATTTGGTCTACCTTCTCTAAAACCTTCACGTTTTTTTGCTATGGCTTTACCTTCCTGTGTACGTTCAACAATCATATCTCTTTCAAACTCTGCAAAAGCACACATGATATTAAAAACTAGTCTTCCTGTTGGCGTATTCTCTACCAATCCCATATTTAGAATATGTACTTTTACACCTTTTTCAAATAATCCTTTAACCGTTTGAATACCATCTACTGTTGACCTTGCAAACCTATCTAATTTTGTTACCACTAATGTATCACCTTCTTGAAGCATTGAAAGTAACACTTGAAAATCTGGTCTATCTGCTTTTATTCCAGTAAACTTCTCACTATAAATCTTTTGACATCCTTCATTTTCTAATGCCTGTATTTGAGTATCTAAATCCTGTCCAACTGTCGAAACCCTAGCATACCCATACTTCATTTTAATCACTCTCTTTCTGTATAATTGCGCATTCACTTATGACACTAAGTTAAGACGCCATTCTATACATCGACATTACTACTCTAACTTTACGGTATCAATACTTTTGAGTTATGACACTATCCTGACACAAAAAAAGCCGATATGTTTATCGACTTCTGACACTACTGTTTAAACAAGTATTTAATCTCCAAATATGTAATGTAGTGGAAATTTAAACAGATTCAAAAGGAAAAAACCTCCTATAATTAAAAGGAGTACAAACCCTATTAATAGTCTAATCTTATCAATAATTTTTTTAATTATTTTAATCTCCTCTTTTTCTTATACCAATTATTAAACTTGGCGAAATAAAAATATAATTTCTTCTTGATAACCTTTAGTAATTCCGTAGCTATACAAATCATCGAATGTTCCTGAAAGAATAAGAAATTTATGTTCTTCTGAATTTCCAGGGTATCTCGTACTAATTTTTTCATTTTCCTTTACAAACTTGTTATAAGATTTATATAAATCTTCCAATATAGCTTTTTCATTTTTATCTTTTGTAGAACGATAATATCTGTATGCCATCGTTGGTGCACCACTTAATTTTAAAAAACCAAACATAAACATCCCCCTAACGCCAATTTATTTCGAATATGCCATCTTTAGTATAGACATAACTCTTAAGTTTTGACACCACTGTTTCCTTTTTAAAAAATAAAAACAGCCACTTTAGTATAATGAACTGAACCCCGAATAGTGGACACTTTAAAAAAAGTGACCCTATTCGGGGTTTTTCTGTTTAAAAACCCGTTATACTAGAAAATAACAACTTGGAACGGGAGATTTTTTAATGAGTAAAATACTTTTCAATGAACATCAAAGAAGACAACTAGAATCAAACCCAAATATCGTATCCGTATCAGATCGCGCCATTCAATATAAATCTGAATTTAAAATTCGTGCCGTTCAAGAAAATTTGGCTGGTAAAGGACCTTCTCAAATCTTTATCGAAAATGGATTTGATTTAGAAACTATTGGAGTCAAAAAAGCCAAATGGTCATTAAGCCGATGGAGAAATACGTATAACACCTACGGTGAACAAGGCTTTTTAGAAGAACGTCGCGGAAAAGGTAGCACAGGTCGCCCTTCTACAAAGGATGTATCAGCTGAGAAAAAATTAGAAAAGGCAGAAGCACGTATTAAGTATTTAGAAGCTGAATTAGAATTACTAAAAAAGCTAGAGGAACTCGAGAGGCAGGCGAAGAAACAGTTCTGGCACCCCATGAAAAATACGCAGTGATCAACGAAGTCATTCGAAAATATCAACTAAAGAACATGACACGTTATCTTTGTGAATTAACTGATGTGAGTCGAAGTGGCTACTACGCCTGGCTTCAAAATTCAGAGAAGCATTCGATTCGTGAAGAACAAGACTATCAAGACTATGTATTATTAAAATGCATTTACGATGCTTTTAAAGGGAAAATTGGTTATCGAGGACTTTACATGGCATCAGAAGAATTATTAGTGACACCAATGAATCACAAAAAGATTCTTCGCCTAATGAGGAAGTTTAATTTCTTTGCGAAAGTACGTCGTGCGAATCCATATAAACATATTGCGAAAGCGACGCAAGCGCACCGTATGGTCCCTAATCACTTAAATCGAGCATTTGATCAAGATGAACCGGGCAAAGTATTTTTAACAGATATCACTTATTTACAATACCGTAATAGTCAAACGGCGTACTTATCTTGCGTAAAAGATGTTGCAACACGTGAAATCGTCGCCTATGAACTATCGACAAGCTTAAAAATGAGAATTGTTTATCGGACATTAGAAAAATTAGAAGAAGCATTAGAAGGAAACCTTCATCCAGAAGTCATGATTCATTCCGATCAAGGTGTCCATTACACGCACCCGGAGTATCAAAAACGTGTAAAGAAAATGGGTTTACTTCAATCTATGTCACGGAGAGGAAACTGCTTAGATAACGCCCCAATGGAATCTTTCTTTGGGCATTTTAAAGATGAAGTGGATTATCAGGAAGCGCACAACTTATTTGAATTAAAGCAAATGGTAGATGAGTACATGGAGCATTACAATACAACACGCAAACAATGGAATTTAAAAAAGATGACTCCGGCTCAATACCGAAGTCATCTAATCGCCGCCTAGACTGCAAAGTCGTTTTTATTAATCTGTCCATTAATTAGGGCTCAGTTCACAATGACTGTCTGTTTATCTTTTTATTTAATTTTACTATTTGTAAATAGTACCAGACATCAAACCGACTGAAACTAAAGCTTCATTTATTGGTGTATTTCTAGTTGAATTATCCGAATAAAACGCATTTAATGCATCGATGTAGTAATATTCACTTTCTTCTATTACAAATCCATTTTGGTCTAAGCTATATAAGGCATTGGAAATAGCATGAAACCTTTGATTATCCGTCAATTGTATCCAATCATGACCATTTTTATCTTTTATGTATGTTTCAGTATCTGAATTTGAAGTAGAACCTGTGTATTTGGCACTAGATTCAGCCCTAGATTCTTCAGCAGTTTTCCCTTTAAAAGTTCCATTGAAAACAACATTTTTATCATAATCATCAAGGAGAGTTTCATTATCTTGTAAGTCCTTTGTTTCAAAATGGTCACCTGTACTTGTAAGATAAAATGCTCGGTCGTAAACGGAATACGTGGTGTAGTCTTTATCATGAAAGCGTACATAAAGTTCATCAAAACGATTGACATATCCAAAGACTTCACCGTAAGTTTTTTCGTATGTGTCAAAAAATTCTTTAAGGAAGAGGTATTGCTCGCTTACTTTTAGTTCGGCAAATTCTTCTGCCATTGTGATATTTAATGTTGATTTACGGTCATCCCCATCTTCATATTGGTCAATGTATTCTATTGAATCCAAGTAGGCATTCCGTTCCTCTACGGTAGGAGGTTCTTTTTCTTGGCTACAGCCTACTAATAATAATAAAATGATAAAGTATACCGATAAATTTAATTTCTTCATTATAACTTCTCCCTATTTAAGATATTATTTTTTTCTTTTGATTATCAAACTCTTCTTGCATAATAATTTCTTCTTTTAAACTTCTTTTTCAGTTTATTATTTCTTGTAAAATTTCTCCTAAATTATTTATAACATAGTTTCCCATTACAAACTATTATGATTTTTCTTGCAAAACATTCATACGTAAAATCATGTCTATAGACAAGTTTTAATTAATAATCACACGCCTAGAAATAATTACCACGTTATGGCAGTATAATACTCAATTATTGATAAATTTCTTTTTTATAATTGGAAAAAACCCCATATTAAAAATGAGGTTTTATCTACCACAACAATACATTCTTAAATTAAGTGATATAGGAAAACAATCAAATGAAAGAAGCGTCAAAGACATTCAGCTGTACTTTGACGCTTCAAAAAATAATAACTATGTGCTTACTTGTGGTACGGTTCACCGAACATTACATAAAGACATAGTAAGATTTGAGAACAAAATTTATATTTCGATTTAATAAAAATGACCACTTCAAAATTGAAGTGGTCTTATTAACATCTAGTTTAAACTATTGATAAACTGCTAGAACTTCTAATATTATAACATTTTCATCACTTTTGATATTTTGCAAGCCTTCAATTTCCTGTTCACCCATTTGTCTTCTAATCCCTCGACTTAGAGAAAATAAATCCTTCATAATATCGAATACAACAATAGGTTTATCAATTACATCTTTTCTAGATAGAACTTTTGCTATTATAGTTACTTCTTCATCCTCGAAATCTTCTAGATGCTCTACTTCATAACATAGATTATTTGAGGTTAACTTTGCAAACCCTACTCTATTTCCAAAATTGTTGCATTCAAGAAAGGCTGGAATTTTTGTGCTTTCTTTAGCGAAAACACTGTTGAATATTTCTTCTTCTTGGGCATTTTGTAGATTCATACTTGAAGCTAACATTGGTTTAAATTTGTTAATTAAATCCATCATATCAAATTCTGATGGAATCTTAAAGACTCCCTCGAAACGAATAATAGATGTTCTCGGTATTGTTTCACAGTCACATTCATTCTCTAAAAAATCGAAATAATTATCTTTACTTTTACTTTCGAGTAACTCTTCGAATTCATTACAATCAAGTATTAAGTTATCTAATATTTCTCCTTCCATTTCATTGCTTCCATTTATTCCTCCAGAAAGGATTGGTACTTTAGCACTTAGAGATTTAACTGAGCTTACTTTAACATTTTTTATGGCTACATGTTTTTTACCTTCTAGTACAGCTCCATATTCTGCTACTTTGTTTGAATCAAAATATATTAGATTTTTGAACAAAACAAACTCCCCTTTTTAAACAACTTATTATTTAAGAAAAATTTATTCACATTTCATCACTAAGACTTACCTAATTATACCATCCAAATCTGGATATATCGTTTGAATTAGAATACCGAGTTGAGGTGTGAGTGTGTTACCATCTCTCCCAAAAAATAAAAATATTAAAATACTGTAAACTACCCCCTACCTTCAAGAAAAAAGACACCCATCAAAGCTGATGAATGCCTAAATTAATTCCTCTTTACTTTTCCTCTTTCTTATTTCCCTATACAATGTAGCTTTTGAAACACTAGTCATTTCTTCTATTTCTTTTACAGTGTACTTTTCTGTATTATAAAGCTTTAAAGCCTTCTCTACTTGCTTATTATCCTTTTTAGGTCTACCACCAACACGACCTCTTGCTCTTGCACTCTCCAAACCCGCTCTAGTTCGTTCTGAGATTAAATCCCTCTCCATTTCAGCAAGTACAGCCAACATCTTAAACATAGCCTTACCGACTGCTGTAGTAGTATCTATGCTGTCCCTAATACTTACTAACTCAATTCCTCTTTCTTGCAATTCCTCTGACCATTCAATTAGTTTTTTTGTGGAACGACCTAAACGGTCTAGCTTGTAAACACATAAGACATCGCCTTCTCTAGCATATGTGAGTAACTCTTGTAATTGAGGTCTGTCGTCTTTCATACCGCTTATCTTCTCTTGGTATATCTTTTCACATCCTATCTTCTCTAATGCATCTATTTGTAAATCTAAAGATTGGTCAAGAGTGCTTACCCTAGCATATCCAATTTTCATATATACTTTATCCCCCATATTCCTTTTCTTTAATTGTATCAAAAAGGTGATTTTAAGTAAATAAAGATGCATTGTTTTTGAAACGATTTTTGATACTTATTTTATTAGTTTTTATTCAATATTATTTCCACAAAAGATATGTATCATAAACATTCGTTTTTGATACACAAGAGAATAGACTAACTTATTAACTATTTTTTAGTGTAAAAATTGGAACATTTATATCTGCTCTTCTGACTGTCTATAAGTTGGAACATCTGAACTAATATCAATAGTAAGACTTGTCGCATATAAAAAAGTGTATCAATATTTTAATTGATACACTTTTTTATATGATTAGATAACCTCTATTAACTTATACATTTGAAATGGAACACCTTAGATTAAGTAGATTAAGTAGTTTAATTTAGTTTGATGTTTGTATAGCAACTAAGTATCCATCTTCAAAATATAGATATTTGAAGTTAGAATACACCCACTGTTCTCTTGTTCCATAAGCAGTTTCTGTCTTATTTACTCTATTAGGTTTTCCCCACGATGTTTTATGTAGTACTTCTTGGTCAGTTAATCCAATTGTAATAGGAATATATGTGTTTGCGTTTACTTTATGACTATACTGCCAAACTTCTCTTGGTACATTCAGCAAAATCATTTCTTTTATTTCCTTATTAAACATTCCCGTATAATTCGGTGCCACTATATCACTAAGTTTTAAAATAGTATAACCAACATCTGACCCTAAAGATTCCATATACTGTATTTCTGCGAATTCATAAATAATATTCAATTCTAGATTTTCAGAAATAAAAAGAGAATCTATTTTTATATCTTTAAAATCTTCAAACCTTTTGCTTGTAATTACATTAGATATATCTGATTTAAATTCCTTCACTTTTTCTTCCTTTTTACCCATAATCCTCGCATACGTTTCTTCATCTAAAGTAAAGTAATCTACTTGATTATGATAACTTCTATAAAAATTCTCAATATCTTTATCAAAAACAATTTCCACCGCTCTACTATACTCTTCCTTTATTTCATCATTAATCTTTACCATACTGTGCTCTTCCATAAAATCTTTATAGTGTCTATAGAGCACCATGTCCGACTTACCCTCATCGTTAAATTTTTGATATTCTTCTATAATTTCCTTTTGTTCAAGTGAAAGTTCTCCCCTGTTTACTTTATCGCTTAGCGTGTCTGCTTCATTACCACAAGCCGACAATACTAGCATAAACAAGATACTTATATACTTTTTCACATCTCTTCCCCCAATTATCTTCTCTACTTATATTAACTCGCCACCCACTCCTGTTAGAGAAATTCTATAGAAATTTATGTACTTCTACTCTCTGTAAGATTTCAACATTTTTTCTCATTCACATCAACTAGCTGGAATATTTGACTATGAACAATAAATTAGAGGAATTTCAATAGAATCACCATTTCATGTGTTCTTAAATCTATAACGGAGCAGTCCACCTGTTAAGTTACTGCTCCACATTTTATTTTGCTTCGTATTCTGAAATAATCTTATAAAAGATATTTTTCTTTAAGTCCAATAATCTCATAAATTCTACACCTGTGATTTCTTTCTCCTTCCACTTCGGATAATTAGCTACTACAGCTTCTAACTGGAGTTTACTAATTGTATTCAAGTTTAGTTTATACACTTAATATCTTCATATGCTTCATTGTTCTATCTTTATATAGTTTTTAAAAGTTTTTCTCAAGTAAGAGTAAGTGAATAGGTGCAGATTTATATACCAGTAATTTAGTGCCCATTTTTACATATAAGCTCACTTTACAATCTGAATAGTCAATTAAATATATATAAAGTTGCCATATCATTTCTTACCTCTGTATGGATATCCTCTAGGTCGTTTACATTAAAATTAAAAGTTTCTACACTTAATAAATCAAAAATATAGTCAGATAACTCATCTTTTGCATTTCTCTCAGTTTGTTGATTTTGAACATTAAGCCTTCTATTCAAAGCCCCAGCATATAAATCTGCAATTTGAATCATCCTTGAAGTAGCAGAGTCTACTGATTGAAGATAATTTAAAGTAAGTTTATTTTCATATTGAATTTTAAATGCATCTGTTAGTGATTGTTCTATTTCTTTTATCCTTAACGTACTCTCTCCATCTTCCTTATCTTTAAAATAGACTATTTGTTGCGGAAAAGAAATTCTTCTTGATGTTAATTCATGTTCTATTCCTAATCTTACGTGTTGATAAAAGAGGTCATTAATTATTTCATCAATTGGTTTATTCAACTGTGATTTTTTTACTGCAATCGCCTTGAAGCTAGCCATTCCTGAATTTTTAATAAAGAATTCAAAGAAATCTTTATATACGGCTAAGTCCCTTCCATTGTTTTTTAATTTTGTAAAATGAAATTCCTTTGGACATGTTTCATCTTCTTCTAGTCTTAATCTCACCCAACTTACTAGATTCGAATTGATATCATTATCCTCTTTAAGAACCCATACACCACCTACTATTACATATTCAGCATTTTTCCCTGTTTCATCAGAAAAAATAGAAATAATAGGCGCTGGAGGTGTATTACTTAATTGAATCTCCTTTTGAATTTCTTCTTCATTTTTTCTAAAACGTCTTACTTTATCAGTAGCCCTAAATAATTTATATTCATTTTGTATTTTTGCTCTACTTCTTGTGATGGATGTTAATCTTTCAAGTTTAAACAATCTTTCTAATGATAAATTATTTCCTCTAACTTCCTCATATGTTTGCCAATATTTAATTTGTAATGCTACATCTGAGTTTCTGGTTTCTGGAAATCTATTTAATATTGAAGCTACTCTTGTTATTAGATGTTTATCATTTCCATTCTGAACATCTGTCCAAAGTGCGTCTGCTTTTTTCCTTCTCTCACGTTCATCTTCTTCAGACTCTTCTTCCGAATCTAACGCATCTTTCTCATCTTCAATCTCACTCATTAGTTCTTCTTCTATTTTTTCTATTAACGACCTGTCTATTTCTCCCAATTATTCCACCCCAATATATTTTTATATCAACATTACCATAATATAATAATTAAGGGTATTTTAATTATTGATAAAATTGTGAATTCATTTAAAACTGTTTATGTAAAGTTCTAATATCCCTGGTCAAATCACTAAGTATATTAACTTTGAATATTTCTATTTTTAAATCTAACTAATTTGCCTATCATCATTGGTTCTACGTTGTAAAATCTTTAGATTCTACTTTATTAATGTAAATACTTGCTATTTCTTTTACCTCCTTAATGTAATACCCTTCACTAACTGAGGTCTACTGAATTGAAGTAACTGTAAATAAGTACCAATATACTTATTGTATCCCAAAGTACATTCTGGACAGAAATGCTGTTATCATATGGCTATTTACAAGTTCCTTCATTTCTTCCCTTATAAGCTATTTTATAAAAACCCTTTTATGGTACACTCATTTAATAAATAATATTATTATCTTAATTTACAACTTTTATTTTATATTAAATGAGTGTACTATAAATTTATTTATTAAATGAGTGTACTAGGGAGGGGTTTTTATAAAACACATTAAAATGGTAACTGACCTAAGTCCTCACCGTCATCATTTATAGAACTATTATCTAAGTCATCTTCGTAAATAACAAATCCTATTTCTTCTTCATAACGTTTAGCACTTATTCTTCTCTGCTTTGGCATTTCTTTAAACTCTGAACTATTCGATATAAATTTATTATAAGGTAAAACCCCATAAGTATTTGATTTTGCTATTTGCCAATCTTTTTTATCCAGACAGTATGGCTTGTGGTCATTGACAATCATATTGCGCTTCTCTAAATTTTCTAACTGAGTCCTTACAGTTTTTTCTCCTAGCCCAGTTGAAGATACAAACTTTTTAATTGAACAGTTAAAACTACCTTTAAAAACATCATGTTTATGTGATATAAAACTATAGAGGTAGAAACCGTTTACACCTAAATCTGAGTCAGCCATACAATAAGTAAATACGTCAATGTCAATCAAATGGGTATTATGCACAAAAATAAATGTACCATTTTCATATCCTTCTTCTTCTGCCCAAGGCTCTCTGAAAAATGCTTTTACAGGATAATTAATTTTTCTGTTCCTGTTGTTACTATTATAAACCTCTAGATAATCGCTCTCCATTACAACATGAGAGTATTCCCATTTTCCTTTAATAAAAATATCTTCCAGTATTACTATATCAATTGGTTTATCACTCTCTTTTCTAATGTATCCTAATCTAGCCAAAACTCCATCCTTTTTAGTGATATATGTGTAAGTATCTGATTTAGAAGGAAATCCCAAAATCTGTTTAATCATTTTTTCATCAATATTTACTTTGGTATAATAATTCTTGTAATAATAATACTTACAATATCTATACATATAATGTGCAAGGTATACATAAGCGTATGCATATGCAATATGGGTAGAAGATTTAAATCTTTTTACCTTTTCATGTTTTATATCATAAAACCCTTCTATATATTCTCCATCCTCATTTACATAACCCTTTAATTGCTCAAAAATTTCATTAGGCATGAACAATTTATGTTCACCTTTTTTTATATTAAGTATTTCTTCTAATTGTTTTTTTGTAAAAGTCTTCATTTTTTTATAACCACTCCTATTAAACATTCTGTATTCTTTTCTTAATTTTTGTTGCCTCAACAATACATATTGAATAAATAAAAAAAAAGAGAATCCAATCTCAGTAAAAGATTAGATTCTCTCTATTTTTAGGTGTTGAATATTCCTTTAAAAGATACTTCCTTATAATATGTCTCAATTTAAGAAACTGTTTTGTGACCAATATTGTTACTACTTTCTAATAAACCCTAAAAATAAGGAATATACCCCCTTTGAAATTTCCCTACATTATATACTAGAAATCAGAATCAACTTTGTGTGCATTAAATTGATTCTTTTTGCTAAACATTAATTAAAATCGAGTAGTAACAAATGTAACGACTCAACTCAAGATTTTCTAGCTATCGTATCGTAATAATTTCAATTGCCCCTTTTTAGCGTGTAACTGTTCTAGCGATATACATATAGGTGGTTATAGAATATCCTGTAAACGTCCCCCGTCTTCTATGAGATAGATTTCATATCAGATAGGCTAGTCTTATTTGAAACTGCTCCAACATGACAACTTGAACAATAGAAGACAAAAAAAGAATCCAGTCATTATAGATTGGATTCTTAAACTGCATATCTCTAAAGGTGTAGCTGTTTTTCATTAATCACTCTAATGGAATTTAGTTATTCTTTTTATTAAATAAACTTGTAACTGGTGAAAATGAATCGTGTGATTTACGTAAATCATCTGTATCCATTTGAATATACCTTCTCATCGTTCGTATATCAGACCACCCTCCCATTTTTTGCAATGTGAAGGAATCGCAACCGTTTAACGTCATGTTCTTTGCCCATGTATGTCGATATACATGAGCAGTTACTTTTTTGTTTTTGATACCTGCTTTATCTGCGTAATACTTTAATCGTTTGTTAAAATGATTTTGACCAAGGGGTTCACCGAATTGCGACAGAAAAACTCTATCCGTTGAAAAATGTTTTTTATTTTCACCAACTAATTGAAGAATTAATTTAATGAGATGTGCAGAAATAGGTATTAATCTTGGTTTACGATTTTTATTTCTATCCCCTTCAAGTGTTATAAACCTTGTTTGAAAATCAATATCTGCTATTCTTAAACTTAATAATTCTCCTGCTCTCATTCCACTATCTAAGAGCAACATCATTGCCACATAGTCTCTAAATCCAACATAATCCCTCATATTTGGCTGTTTAAGAACCGATTTAATCTCTTCATCAGTAAAACTATTAGTAAGGTCTATATCGTGTTTTAAAAGCTTTAATTTCGTTGTAGGATTGACCTCAATATATTCTTCCCTTTCAAGATAGTTAAAGATGGCTTTATATACTCTTAGTCGAATATTAATGCTCACTTCTGAAAGACCCACTTTTTGCTCGCTTTTAATATATTTATGGTCTTCATATTTCACTCTGTCATACTGTAGATAATTAATATAATCTCGAAAAATTTGTACATCCAGTTCATCCACTGTTTCAATCTCGTAATGTTGATTTAACCATTTAACAAAATAACTCCAGTCCTTTGAATAGTCCCTTAAAGTACGTTCTCTTACCCCTTCTGCCCTCTTTCCTGCTAAAACAATATCCACTGCTTGTTCAAACGTCAAAATAGGATAATCCTTTTGATTGGATAAAGTTTTTACAGGTTTTCTTCGTACTTTCTTGTTTAATGCCATAATAAAAAGCCTCCTTGAAAAATTAATGTGTAACGACATTAACAATCAAAAAGGCTGTAATTCACCACCCTAAACACCCTAAATTAGGGTTGTTTTCATACATTTTAGGGATTGTGTTTACTCAATTTTCAGCTGTAATTCATAACCCTTGCACTCCAAATGAACAACTTATTAAAACTCCGAAAGTTTAACAGCTCTCCGGCGTACCTTCTTTTTTAGCTGTTCTGAACGAAGAACCACAGCCACAAGAAGCGATAGCGTTGGGATTTTCGATGGTAAACCCGCCCCCCATCAAGGATTCTTTATAATCTATTGTGGTTCCATTTAATATGGATGCATCTTCTGTAGAAACTACTATATCGATACCATGTTGATGAAGTTCTAGATCATCTTCATTTTTTTCTTTTTCAAAACTCATCCCGTAAGAAAGACCGCTGCATCCACCACCATTTACTGAAACACGAAGCATCGAGCCCTCTTCTCCGTTATGTGTCATCATTTCTTTTACGCGGTAAGCTGCCGCTTCAGATAGAATCACTACTTCTGTCATCTGAATCACCTTTCCTTCCTTTTATATATCATATCAATGTTTTAACCTTGTAGACAAGGAATACTACCTACAAAATCTATAACATCTTTCGCAAATTTTTAATTCATTTAGGAAAGTTTAAATGTTTACTAAATGAAGATAATTACTTAGCATTCAACAAAGTTATCAAGTATAATAGAACTAGTTAATTATTGGGTGAAAAGAGGTTTAATAATGGAATTATCTCCTTATTATCAAAAAGATATAGAATGTTTGCATTGTAAAAAGAAATTTAAAACGACAAAGGTCCGATCTAAGTTTGTTAAAGTGGAAGCAAATGAAACAGACTTTCAACCAATCTATCAAAATAAAGAGGTAAATCCACTTCTCTATAATGTATTCGTCTGTGAGCATTGCGGTTTTTCATTCACAGAGGACTTCACAAAATATTTTACCCCTGGAGTGAAAGAGATAATCCAACAAGAAGTTGCAAATAAATGGGTACCTCACTCTTTTGGAAATGAAAGATCTATTGAAGAAGGAATTATGGCTTATAAACTAGGAATTCATATTGGCGCTCTAAAAAAAGAAAAGTTTATCAATTTAGCTGGTTTAGCATTACGGACTGCTTGGTTATATCGACTACAAAATAAGGAAGATCAAGAAAAACGATTCATGGAAATTGCACGTGATCGTTACGCAGATTCTTATTCTACGGAAGATTATAACGGAACACAAATGTCAGAAACACGTGTCCTCTATTTAATAGCAGAATTATCAAGAAGAATTGGTGATATCGAATTTGCAACACGCTATTTTTCTAAAGTAATCGAAAAACAAAGTACGTCCATTGAACCAAAAATAATTGAAATGGCAAAAGAACGCTGGCAAGAAATACGCGAGAGTAAAGAAAAAGAAGCCCTGCAATAGGCTTCTTTTCGTTATATTCTTTTAAAAAACTTGTTCTACTTCTATTATTCCTGGAACTTCTTCCAGTAGTGCACGTTCAATACCTGCTTTTAAAGTAATGGTTGAACTTGGGCAGCTTCCACAAGCTCCTAAAAGGCGTAGTTTTACAATACCATCTTCAATATCTACAAGTTCACAGTCTCCCCCATCACGAAGTAAAAATGGGCGTAATTTATCTAAAACTTCTTGAACTTGTTCATTAATTGTATCAGTCATATCTATCGACTCCTTTCACTATAATCATTATAATGTGAAGTAAGAAAAAAATCCAATAAAGAATTCGAAGGAGATCTGCTAATATGGGCAATCAAGCATTAAATATAGAAATTTATGGAGCAGACATAATGTGCGCCAGTTGTGTAAATGCACCATCCTCTAAGGATACATACGAATGGTTGCAAGCAGCCATCGACCGAAAGTTTCCAAATCACCAAATTACATTCACCTATATCGATATCGAACAACCAATTGAGAATGAAAAACAGCAAGATATTGCAAACCGAATTGCCGACGATGAATTTTTCTACCCACTTGTTATGATTAATGATGAAGTCGTTGGCGAAGGCTATATTCAATTAAAGCCAGTATATGCAGCACTTGAGAAGTATGGGTATACTAGTGAAGTAGAATAATTAAAATACTTATAAACTGTTGGATGTTTGAGAGTGATAGATCGAATATTACTACTTATTGATCGATTAACCATTTAAACAATAATAAAAAGCATCGAAACGCTTATTAAATAAACGTTCCGAAGCTTTTTTTATCCATTATGACGCTTATACATCCACAGCAATCCAGATTTCATCAGTCTAGCAATGCGCCCAGTCACTGAAATATCTGCTAAGTAAGCAAAGCCTTGTTTCTTCCCAAGGGATCCCATAAAACCTTTTAGTTTAATTTCTGGCATTTTTTCTGGCAGAGGCAAGTTCTTCCAACGTGCTTGCAATACTTTCACGATTTGTTCTGCCTGTTCTTCTGCAAGTTGAGCACTTGGTGCAAAAGGAAGGGATGCACAATCTCCTACTACGAATACATTTTCATATCCAGGTAAATCATGATATTGCGTTAATACGACACGACCAGAACTATCTTTTTCGCCTGGTAACGCGCGTACAGGAGCAGCTGGTTGAATCCCTGCTGTCCAAACGACAACATCCACAGGTATTATTTCTTCATGATTGTATAATTTATTTGTTTCAACTTTTGTTATATTTGAGTTGCTCACAATTTCTACATCATTTGAATCAAACCATTTTTTTACATAATTACTTAAACGCTCTGGAAAATCTCTTAAAACACGTGGACTGCGGTCAAATAATTTAATTCTTAAATCTGGACGACTTTCACGCAGTTCACTAGCAAGCTCAATTCCACTTAGGCCGGCTCCAACAATTCCTACAACAGAGCCTGACTGTAAACCTCCTAGCTTGCTGTAAGTATCACGAGAACGTCCAATCGTTTGAATACTATACGTAAATTCATCCGCACCAGGTACTCCGTGATATTTATCCTCACAACCAAGACCGATTATTAAATCATCGTATTTAATTGCTTGTCCATCTGCTAACAATACTTCTTTACTTTCCACATCAATTTCTAGAATTTCACCATATTTAATCGTTAATTTTTGGTTTTCAGGAAATGCCACACGGATTTCATTATCTGGAGATGTTCCAGCTGCCAACGCATAAAATTCTGTCTTCAAACTATGAAATGGCGTTCGGTCTATTAATGTGATTTCTACATCATCTGGTAAATTGTTTGGCAATAAGCGAAGTAAAACGCGCATATTACCGTATCCTCCACCTAACAATACTAATTTTCGCATAATATTATCCCTCAACTTTCAATGTCTCTTCAAATTATAAATGATTGTGATGGTTTTCACAATAAGACTTCTAAATTGACGGATGAATTAAAATAGAGTAGCATGACGGAGTAATGAGGTGACAACTATGAATCCAATGGTTGAATTTTGTAT
Source organism: Psychrobacillus sp. L3 (assembly GCF_042945595.1). Taxonomy (GTDB): domain Bacteria; phylum Bacillota; class Bacilli; order Bacillales_A; family Planococcaceae; genus Psychrobacillus. The sequence continues at coordinate 2,709,811 of NZ_CP168493.1, forward strand.
AAGCAACCTTGCAAATGGTTCTCAGGAAGCATTTGATATTTTGGAACAAGACCCCAATTTAGATGTATTAGAGTATGGTTGTTTAAGCTACTGCTCACTGTGTTCTGAAACTTTTTTTGCTATTGTAAACGGTGATGTGGTGGAAGCAGAAACGCCTAGTGAACTTGTAAAAAACATATATAAATACATCGAGGAAAATCCTTTATTTTAAAAGACTGCAGAGTAATCTGCAGTCTTTTTACTTTATCCATTCACTTAAAGATTGCAGTAGGTATGTTGGTTTCTCCACCTGTTGCTGCACATCTTCTGTTAGAGTGACTCCGCTATTGACATGGGCCGTATGAATGCCCATCCGAATTCCTGTCAAAATATCTGTCTCGTAATTATCACCAATCATAACCATTTCGTCTTTATGAAAGCCATATTCTTTTAGAATAAGTTCCAACATAAACGGTTGCGGTTTCCCCATAAATAGGGCTTCCACACCAGTTGAGTGTTCTACAAGTTTTGTGAAAGCTCCATTTCCAGGTAGAAATCCTCTCTCAGTAGGGAAAGCATGATCACTATTTGTAGATAAAAATACTGCTCCTGCATGAACCGAGAGACAAGCATTGGCAAGCTTGTCATAATTGATGTCATGATCAATTCCCATCACAACGACTTCAGCTAACTCTTCTGTTCGGTCAATTCGTTTCATGTCTAGCGCATCTTGTAATCCATTTTCTCCAATCATAAACACAGACTTCCCATGATAATGTTCATCAATATAATTAGCAGCTGCAATAGAAGAAGAGATTATATGATCTTCATTCGTATGGATATCCATATGCACAAGCTTTTGCTGTAATTGTTTTTGTGTCATGGAAGAATTGTTCGTCACAAAAAAAGGATCAATTCCTTTTCCTTGTAAATGGTGAACAAATTCAATTGCTTCTTTTATAGGAGTCTTCCCTTTATATACAGTGCCATCTAAATCTAAACAATAGGCCTTATAATGTGACATTAGAATCCTCTGGTAAAAAAGCGGAGACAGGACCTAATTCATTCTCTAAATAATTCTCCACCATTGATGGAAATTGTTTTAAATAAGGAAGATTAGAAAGTAATACTTGTGCTAATTGCGTATGATCGATGGAATGAAAATCACGGACAAGTACTTTTCTATAATCAATTACTTCTTTTAAAGGAGCATCCATCGCTGTTGTTATTACTTTTTCGTCTGTCAAAATGTCTATAATGTCATCGTAACCGCCTGGATCTCGCATGATGAAACCGTCAATCATGGAGTTTCCTATATCTATAATGGACTCAATCAAATTTTGGCCGAGCCGTTCAAGTGCTAGCTTCGACACTTCATCTTGATTCCAGTCTGTTCTATCTTCGAGTAATTTAATTAATGCATTCATATGAGTAATAGTCGTTTTTATTTTTTTTCGATCCACAAAATACATCGAAATGCCTCCTAATTTTTGTTCGGTTGATATTAAGTTCTATTCTATAGTACCATATTTAAAGGATAGGAAGGAGTGTTACATAGTGGAACGATTTTTCTTGTATGATGATGTAGAAGATACAAAAACAAGGTTCGTTGGATTTACGGGTGATTCTCAACGCTATGATTTAGCTGTTGTACAAAGTTCTCGCTTTTTCGGAAAAGTTCTCGTGATGGATATCCAATATGGCCGAGCTGCTATTTTAGGACCTGATGATTTAGAAGAACCAGGTTATTTAGAGCATATATATAATAGAACCGAAGTCGAAGCAGAGGAATTAAGGGATTACTTAAGAGAATTACTAAATTAGAATACGCAAGCGTCCTTTTAGTGCACCAGTTCATCACCAATTCCCAAGTGCTTTGGACTAAACATTGGCTACACTATTAACGAAGACTTTTATGGAGGATAAGGTAAGTACCAGAAGCATATTGCATTACTTTTTTAGCACTGTTGATTGGAGCGGAAGGCGGCGACTCGGGAAAAGCGTGTCCAGGTGAGACCCTACAGCGAAGCGAGGAGGCTCACGAACAGCCCGCGTAAAGCGTACACCTGCAGTGGAAATCAACCTGTTCATAGCATAAAAAAAACCTTGAGCAGATCATAAATGATTCTGCTCAATGTTTTCTTGTTCTAATTCATCTGTTTCAACTGGCACTATTTTTGGTGCAACACCTGTTTTTTTTATTAAAAAATATGCGCAGCCAAAATTACAATATTCATACAAGTAATCTTTCATTGTACTTATTTTTGTATCAAATGTAGCTTTATTATTTCGATCCTCAAAAAAGCCCTTTAATCGGAGTTGATTGTATCCCCAGTCTCCCATAATATAGTCGTATTTAGATAATATTTCACTATATCTTTCTAAAAAAGCTTCTTCTTTAAATGCTTCACGGTAATCCTCTACGACTTCATATGTGTATCCCTCAGCAATAATCACTCCATCACCATCCATTAGCTATTTTGAGTAGCGAGTTGTTCCTCACCTTGTGCTTGTCTTTGTTTCGCAGCAGCATTCACTTGTTCATCTGCATGATAACTACTTCTTACAAGAGGGCCAGCTTCACAATGTGAGAATCCTTTACTCATTGCAATTTTACGTAATTCACCAAACTCAGCAGGTGAATAATATTTTAACACTGGTAAGTGTTTTTTCGATGGTTGTAAATACTGACCAATTGTCATAATGTCTACGTTATTTGCACGTAAGTCATCCATTACTTCTAATATTTCTTCATGCGTTTCTCCTAAACCTAACATTAAAGAAGATTTAGTAGGAATAGTTGGTTGCATTTCTTTTGCACGACGCAATAACTCCAGTGATCGATCGTATTTTGCTCTTGCGCGTACTCTAGGAGTTAAACGGCGCACTGTCTCGATATTATGATTCAAAATATCTGGTTTCGCATCCATAATGTTACGGATATTCTGTTCAATTCCACCCATATCAGAAGGTAATACTTCAATAGAAGTAAATGGGTTTTTACGGCGAATAGCACGAATCGTTTCAGCAAATACTTCGGAACCGCCGTCTTTTAGATCATCACGAGCAACTGCTGTAACGACAACATGCTTTAAGTTCATAATAACAACAGAATCTGCCACACGTTCTGGTTCTGCTAAATCTAGCTCCGTTGGAAGACCTGTTTTGACTGCACAAAAACGGCATGCACGCGTACAAACTGCTCCAAGAATCATGAAAGTAGCTGTTCGACGTGAACCCCAGCATTCGTGAATATTTGGACATCTTGCTTCTTCACAAACTGTATGTAAATTGTTTTCACGCATTAACTTTTTTAGACCTTTATAGTCTTCATTTGTATTTAACTTTATTTTTAGCCAATCAGGCTTACGTTGATGCTCTGTTTTCGTTGGTTTACACGATGTCATTATTTTTTCGACCCCATTCTAAAAAAAACTAACTACACTGTTGACAATGTAACATATTATTTAATTTCAAACAACCTAATCATATCTCGAAAACCTAGTTTTCTCATAGAAAAAAAGGGTATATTATATACCCTACTTAATTGTTTGGAGTTGTATTAGGTATTTCCACTGAAGGGCGGATCCCCTCTCCTTTCGTGTAAAAATTTGGAACCTGCCCTTGGACTAATCCCATTGCCACTGGAATTGTTTGCTCAACTTCACTCATTTTACTTGCGAGTGGCACAATAATTTGGACATTTACTTTTATTCGAATCTTTATTTCAACTAAGGCACTGTTAATCCCAAACTCTGTAATGCTCGATTCTACCGTAGATTGTACATTTCCTATTACATGAAATCTTATGGGAATTTTCGGACCTAAGTTACCAATAAGCGGAATATTAGTTGCTTCTGCCAATGGAACATAAAACACCACTCCACCTTTGTCTTCCATTGCATGCTCATCATATTCAATATCATCTAAATAAGGTAAACTGGATAGATTTCCTCTTTCCGCTTGTTCTAAATGATATTGCACTAAGCTATTCGTTTCGGATAGTTTCTTAGTAATGATATCCGTATTAAATTTCATGGTTTGCATATTTTTGCTACCAGACGGAACCTCATCCATAATATCATTTACATCTAATACAATTTTTGAGTTCTCATTAACCGCTTTACTAATGACCATGGAAGCAATTTTAGTAGTTTGAATTTCCGCGTATTGAAGGAAAGTAGGAGTTAATCTACTATTGACCCAATATAATAAACCTGCAATGGAAAGTATAAAACAAGTCAAAAAAATGGCCAATTTACGCTGATTCGTAAAAAATATGAAACGTTTCTTTTTTCTATAAAACAGAAAAAATCCCCCTAATTACTTATATGTAATGGAAGGATTTTATATGTGAATTAACTTTTCATTCTTGTTGTTTTCCATACCACTTCATAACATCCCGTATGAACTCTGGCATAAAATATTGTTTGTTTGCAAATTTAAATGCAGGAAAAAAATAACCAAAAGTAAACATATCTAACGTTGCAAGAGCATACGTTTTTTCTAGTTGAATAATTTCTCCCTTTACATAAACGTCACCATTATTCTGTTCAGTTAATCCCTCAAATTGCATGGTACCCAAATATTCACCTCTAAATCCCAATCCTTTTACTTCGAGAAGTGGCCATTGTTCATTTTTGGATAGATGAATCGTTTCTAACAATTCTACTCCAGTTAACGTGATAACGCACGGATTTATTGGATGAGGTAATAGTTTATGTAAATCACTAGCAGTAATATTCCCTTTTGGTAAATCTGTTAAGAAAATACCTGCAGGAAATATCGCACAATCAGCCCCTGTAAATGCTAAAAGCGCTTTTCCAAAGTAATCAGACATATTAGAGGAATGAAACCAATCTTTCTTTAAAAATATAGAGTTTTGAAAGAGTATAGTAGCTAATTTTTGCTCCCCAATCCGCTTCCATGTTTCCAATTGCTCTAAATCATTAGTAGGTTTATGAAGATCTTCTACTGGATATAGGGCTGCCTTTTTAGAGATAATTCGTTTACAGCTATGGTCATAATCCAAGGTAACATGACCTATATAGGCTCCATATTTACCTGCAGCGGCTTGTAGTGTTCCATTTACCATTTTTCCTTCTTCAAAAAAGTGGTGTGTATGTGAACCAAAAATAACATCAATTTGGGGAATTTGTTCGGAAATTAATTCGTCTTGCGATATCCCTAAATGCGACATACACAGGATAATATCCACTTTATTCTCCATTTCCTCACAAACTTCTTTTAATCGACTTATCGGTTGTTGAGTATGCCATCCTAACTTTTCATAATAAATGCCAAAATTAGCTGTAGCGGCTACAATTCCTATTCGTATACCAGAAGGAGTTTCATGGATTTTATAGGGCAACATCCATGAAGGAATTGCTCCGTCTTGATTTGTAAAATTGGATACAATGACCTCAAAGTTCGCATCCGTGTAGAGATTTTCCAATTCCTCATGACTTAAAGTTATTCCTTCGTTATTGCCAATTGTGACATAATCATAACTAGCTGCATTCAACAACTCAACATTCCCTCTACCAAGTGTACCTTCAGTGAAAATATTTGATCGATCGATATGATCACCGATATCTAAAATAAGCACAGTATCATGCATCGCTCGTCTTTCAGAGAGAAACTGATGAATTGTTGGCCAGTTTTCTAAGTGACTATGCAAATCATTCGTATGATAAATTTGAATTGTTTCTCTCAACATGCTCCCACCTTTTTGATATCTAGCCTTAGAGGGCAATGACTTACCCTATCTTCACTTACATAAGACCTGCAATAATTGACCGAATACCCAATAAAAGTAAAACGATACGGAGCGCAACCACCAATGTCTCTGAGTTGAGCTTTTTATTTAAACTTGCACCATATTTTGCGCCAATATATGCTGCTGGAATAACAGGAATCGTATAAAGCCAAGGAACATTCCCTAATGAAATATGTGTGATGGAATTGATAATAGAAGATAAAAATACCATAAACATAGACGTTGCAATTGCAACATGTGGAGGAAATAGAAATAATAATATCATAGCAGGAACAATGATAGATCCTCCACCAATGCCAAATAGACCTGAGGCAAACCCAACTCCAAACGTTAACACTATCGCAAACCAAATTGGATAACCATATACATACGTATCTTTATCATCTGTAAATGTTCTTTTTTTACCGTTTTCTACAAACCACTTAACAGGTTTTAAATATTTTCGCACAAGCAAAAGAGTAGATAATATGATTAATAATATTCCAAAATATAAATTAAAGGATGGTAGATCTAGTCCTTTATTTACAAAAGCACCAAGTATTGTTCCAGGTATACTTCCAATAAAGAAGATAAATCCACTTTTAAAATCTACCGTTTTTGTTTTCGTATAGGAAAGTGTAGAAGAAAGTCCTGTGAAAATCATCATTACTACAGATAGCCCTACTACACTCTGGGGAGTAATATTAGGAATTAATCCAAGTGTTGTACCAAAAAACAAAACTGCTGGAACTAAAATTACACCGCCGCCTAAACCTACTAATGCCCCTATTATCCCCGAAAATAGACCCGCGGCTACAAGTACTACCCATTCCATTAAATCCCACCTTCAAATAAGTCTAGTTGTTTTGGAGCTAATCCTTCAAACTCAATGCCAAGCATTTGTTTAAAAGTGTTTGCATTTTTGGACGCATGCCCTCCTGAATTATTATTAAATAATACCACTACTTCATCTGCTTGTTTATGTAATTGCTCGCAAACTTTTTGAATTGCGGTTAGCTCTTCTTTATTATAGTCGTATAGATAGCGAACTTCTCGCCATTTTACGTTATTTCCTGGATTAATCCATCCATATGTATTTCGTCCATGTAATCGGTATAAAACTTTGTTTGACGTAGGGATGGGAACTTGAGGGACACAGCCTTCGCCAACTTGTGGTTCGTCACAAACTGTATGATGAAATTGGTGTTCCCTTAAAAATTGAATTGTTTTATCCTTAAAATGAGGAGCATACCATGACTGGTGACGGAACTCAATTGCAACATCGAACTCTTTCAGTTCTTCTCTTACTCTCATGATATAGTCTACATTTTCCTTTTCACATTTAAACCATGGTGGAAATTGTACTAATACCATAGAGAGCTTTCCATGCTCTTTAAATGGTTCGATGGACGCTCGATAAATCTGGAACATCTCATTTACAGAATCAAATGGAGATTCTCCCCGAAGATGTCCAGTAATTCCTTGAAATGCTTTCACCACAAATTGAAAGTTATCAGGTGTTTCTTTTAGCCATTTATGTGTATTTTTTATTGGCTGGATTGCATAGAACGAAGCATCTAGCTCTACTACTGGAAAATAAGAGCTATAATCTTGAAGCTTCTGTTTTGCAGAGGAAGTATATAAATCCGGATGATCTCCCCATCCTGTTAAACCCACCTTAATCATGTAATCACCCCACTATTTATACAAATATATCATATCATTATCTTTGTTTAAGTGACAAAAAATGAACCTCTCCACACCTGCATTCTTTTTTAGGATAAATAAAAAGGCAACAGGGATGAATTTATTTCATCCTGTTGCCTTCATCATAAAGGTTATCGAATTAACCGATAGAACCTTCCATTTCGAATTTGATTAATCGATTCATCTCAACCGCATATTCCATCGGAAGTTCTTTTGTGAATGGCTCGATGAAGCCCATTACGATCATTTCAGTTGCTTCTTCTTCGCTTAGCCCACGACTCATCAAGTAGAATAATTGTTCTTCTGAAACTTTTGAAACTTTCGCTTCATGCTCAAGAGAAATATTATCATTCAAGATTTCATTGTAAGGAATTGTATCGGAAGTCGACAAATTATCCATGATTAATGTATCACATTCAATGTTAGCACGAGCACCAGTTGCTTTGCGTCCAAAATGAACGATACCGCGGTACGTTACTTTTCCGCCTTGTTTCGAAATTGATTTCGATACAATCGTTGAAGAAGTATTTGGTGCTAAATGCATCATTTTCGCACCAGCATCTTGATGTTGTCCTTTACCAGCAATCGCGATAGAAAGTGTCATACCACGAGCACCTTCACCTTTAAGGATAACTGCTGGATATTTCATTGTTAATTTTGATCCAATATTTCCGTCAATCCATTCCATCGTTGCGTTAGCATCACAAACCGCACGTTTTGTAACTAAGTTATACACGTTGTTTGCCCAGTTTTGGATCGTTGTATATCGGCAATAAGCATCTTTTTTAATAATTATCTCAACTACTGCACTATGAAGTGAATTGGTTGTATAAACAGGAGCTGTACAACCTTCTACATAATGTACAGAAGCACCTTCATCAACAATGATTAGTGTACGTTCGAATTGACCCATATTTTCTGAGTTAATGCGGAAGTACGCTTGAAGTGGAGTATCCACTTTCACACCTGGTGGTACGTATATAAATGATCCACCTGACCATACTGCTGAGTTTAGTGCAGAGAACTTATTATCAGAAGAAGGAATTACGGTTCCCCAGTGTTTCTTGAAAATGTCTTCATTTTCACGTAAAGCTGAATCCGTATCTTTAAATACGATACCTAAATCTTGAAGCTCTTGTTTCATATTGTGGTAAACCACTTCTGATTCATACTGCGCTGAAACACCTGCAAGATATTTTTGTTCCGCTTCTGGAATACCAAGCTTATCAAATGTTGCTTTGATTTCCTCTGGCACTTCATCCCATGATTTCTCGGTTCCTTGTGAAGGTTTTACATAGTACGTAATTTCATCAAAGCTTAATGAACCAAAATCTCCACCCCATTGTGGCATAGGTTTAGAATAGAAAATTTCTAATGCTTTTAAGCGATAATCTAACATCCATTGGGGCTCATTTTTCATACGTGAAATTTCTTCCACAATTTCTTTCGTTAACCCACGTTTTGAACGGAAAATGGATACGTCTTTGTCGTGGAAACCATATTTGTAATCACCAATTTCAGGCATTTTTTTTGCCATCGTATTTCCTCCGTTCTTATATTATTTCTCTTCTTCGGAAATGCCTTTTTCCATGGCTTTCCAAGCAAGAGTTGCACATTTAATACGTGCTGGAAATTTAGAAACACCATTTAATGCCTCTATATCGTCAAGGTCGATAGTCTCATCATGTTCTTTCCCTAACATCATTTCTGAGAAAACAGTAGAAAGCTTTAAAGCCTCTTCTACTTTCTTTCCTTTAACTGCTTGAGTCATCATAGATGCGGATGCCATCGAAATGGAACAACCTTCCCCATCAAACTTTGCATTTTGGATTACTCCATCTACCACTTGAAGTGTTAAATGAATGCGATCTCCGCAAGTTGGGTTATTCATATCAATTGTTAAAGCACCATCCTCAATGCTACCTTTGTTACGAGGATTTTTATAATGATCCATAATTACTCGTCTATATAGTTGATCTAAATTAGAAGACATCGCTAAAATACTCCTTTGCAGTGCGCAATCCAGCAACTAGTTGGTCAATATCTTCTTCTGTATTATAAATATAAAAACTTGCTCTCGCAGTTGAATTACATTGTAACCACTTCATCAATGGTTGTGCACAATGATGACCTGCCCGGACAGCAATTCCATTCATATCAAGTACAGTTGCAACATCATGTGGATGCACATCATCTAAATTAAATGTTACAATTCCCGCTCGCTTAGAAGGATCTTTAGGTCCATAAATTGTTAAACCTTCAATTGAGGACATTTTATCCATCGCTAAAGCAGCTAGTTCATGTTCATGCTTTTCAATTTCCTCTAGTCCGATTTCTTCTAAGAAATCAATCGCTGCTCCAAGTCCAATGGCACCTGCAATTATAGGCGTTCCACCTTCGAATTTCCAAGGAAGCTCTTTCCATGTAGATTCATACAAACCTACAAAGTCAATCATTTCCCCACCAAATTCAATCGGTTCCATTTCTTCCAGCAATGCTTGTTTTCCGTAAAGTACACCTATACCAGTGGGACCGCACATTTTATGTCCTGAAAACGCAAGAAAATCACAATCTAAATTTTGAACATCCAGTTTTAAATGTGGTGCGGCTTGTGCACCGTCCACTACCATTATAGCCCCATGCGCATGCGCAATTTGCGTAATTTCCTTAATTTGGTTCATCGTACCTAACACATTCGACACGTAAACGATCGAAACGATTTTTGTCTTATCTGTTATAGTTGCACGTACTTTTTCTAGAGATAAAGTTCCATCTTGCTCTAAGTCAATATATTTAAGCGTAGCGCCTGTTTCCTTTGCAAGTTGTTGCCAAGGAATAATATTGGAATGGTGCTCCATATGCGTTATAACAATTTCATCGCCTTCTTTTACATTTGCTAGGCCGTAGCTTCTTGCAACTGTATTGATAGCTGTAGTTGTTCCACGCGTGAATATTATTTCTTTTGTAGATTTAGCATTGATAAATTTTCGAACCTTTTCACGTGCTCCTTCATAACCTTCAGTCGCACGGTTTCCAAGTGTATGCACACCTCGATGTACATTCGAGTTATCAAATTCATAATACTTTTTTATTGCTTCAATTACTTGAACGGGTTTTTGAGAAGTGGCACCACTATCTAAATAAACAAGTGGATGTCCATTAATCTCTTGGTTTAATATGGGAAAATAGCGTCGAATCTCTTTACTGAGCATTAGCGAACTTTCCTTTCAATAACCTCCGTCAGCTGTTTCTTCACGCCTTCGATCGGTAGTTCGTTTACAACTGGAGCAAGGAATCCGTGAATAACCAGACGCTCTGCTTCATGCTTAGAAATACCACGGCTCATTAAATAGTACAACTGAAGTGGATCTACTCGGCCTACAGAAGCTGCATGACCTGCTGTTACATCATCTTCATCGATTAAAAGAATCGGGTTTGCATCTCCACGTGCTTTTTCGCTTAACATTAGAACACGAGATTCTTGCTCTGCATTGGATTTCGTTGCTCCGAATTCAATTTTCCCGATACCATTGAAAATAGAAGATGCTTCATCTTTCATTACACCATGTTTCAAGATTTGACCATTGGTATGTTTGCCCCAATGAATAACTTTTGTTGTAAAGTTTTGTTTTTGTTTCCCGCGACCGACAACAACCATTTTTACATGTCCTTCTGAATTGTCACCAACTAAATGTGTAACATTTTCAGAAATTGTATCGCTGTCATTCATCATTCCAAGCGCCCATTCAAGAACAGCATCTCGCGCTGTAACTCCACGACGGTTTACATACGTAGTAAAACCTTCTGCTAGAACGTCTACTGTACCAAAAGTTACTTTTGCATTGTCTTTAGCAATTACTTCAGAAACAATATTTGCTAACCCGTTTGCATGTTCTACGGTTGATAAATAGTTTTCCACATACGTGACAACACTATTATCATCTGCAACTAATAACGTATGATTGAAAAGAGATGCATTTTCGTCATCGTGTAAATAAATAACTTGAATTGGCTCTTCTACTACTACGTTTTTCGGTACATATAAAAATACTCCGCCGTTTAAAAGTGCTGCATGTAGTGCTGTAAGCTTATGTTCGTTAACTTTTACGCCATCAGTCATAAAGTATTTTTGAACAAGCTCGCTATGTTCACGCATAGCAGTGTAAATATCGGTAAAAATAACGCCTTTTACTTTCAAATCTTCCGATAAAGAAACAAATGCTGGTGTGTTATTGTGTTGAATGTATATATTTTTTTGTTCTTCTGCATTTACAATTGTTTTTAATTCTTCAGGTAATTGGTCTAAAGAAGCAAACACATTGCTTTCTACAGTATGTGTAGGAAATTCAGTGAAATTCCAATTAATAATTTTTGTTTTATCTGGCTTTGGCATTGGAAGTGTTTCAAGCGCACCTAGTGCTTTAAGACGAAGTTCCGTCATCCAACTTGGTTCTTGTTTACTTTCTGAAAAGGAGCGGATATCCTGCTCGGTTAATGCCAATTTTGTTTCAACCGTCATGCTGATTCGTCCCCTTTCTTATGCTTCTTGTCCAACTGTCTCGTCTTCAATTCCTAATTCAACTTTAATCCAGTCATATCCTTGTGCTTCTAATTTTTGAGCAAGCTCAGGACCTCCAGATTTAACAACACGCCCTTGCATCATTACATGTACATGATCAGGCGTTATGTAGTTAAGCAGGCGTTGGTAGTGAGTGATTACTAAACTTCCGAATCCTTCTCCACGCATTTCATTGATACCTTTTGAAACAACTTTAAGTGCATCGATATCTAGACCAGAGTCAATTTCATCTAAAATAGCGAATTTTGGTTTTAACATCATTAATTGAAGAATTTCGTTACGTTTCTTTTCCCCACCTGAGAATCCTTCATTTAAATAACGTTGAGCCATGTCTAAGTCCATTTCTAAAAATTCCATTTTGCTATCAAGTTCGCGAATGAACTTCATTAAAGAAATCTCATCGCCTTCTTCGCGACGTGAATTAATAGCAGATCGTAAGAAGTCAGCATTTGTAACTCCTGTTATTTCACTTGGATATTGCATAGCTAAAAACAGACCCGCTTGAGCGCGTTCGTCTACTGCCATTTCTAATACGTCTTCACCGTCCAATTCAATTGAACCAGAAGTAACTTCATATTTAGGATGCCCCATAATAGCAGAAGCTAAAGTTGATTTACCAGTACCATTTGGACCCATAACCGCGTGAATTTCATTTGTATTAATTGTTAAATTAAGACCCTTTAAAATCTCTTTACCGTCGATAGCAACGTGTAAATCCTTAATCACTAAAGTTGACATTTAATAACCTCCATTAGGTAACTATGAATGGTATTCCATTCTAATTTATTATCATTCTAATCTTAACCCAAAGTCTACTGCCTTGCAAATCTTTTGAAATACTTTCTCATTTAGAATGCAAAACGATTGTATTTCATGCTTTCTATTCACTTTCACCTAAACTTCATGCAAAATAATAATCCTTCTATATTTTCAATAACATCGCCTAAATGAGAATCAATTTCACTATGTATTTATTTTTCAACCAAAAAATCCATAGAGATATATTGCCCCATGGATTCTTTCTTTTCTATTATATTATCCTCTAAAGGCTTGGGCATAAATTTTCGCCACTAGTTGGACACTCTTCTCATGATCTCGCTGTCTTCGTAGTTCAACCTTCATCCGTAAATCGTGGCTGTTCCGTACTTCACTATATCCAAAACCGTGAACTCCTCTAAACGCGTGTTCCATTTGTTCTGTATAAGGCAACTCTTCCAAACTAATAATGAATCATTCCTTTCACTGTTATTTGTCTACCCCTTTGAAAACAATATAAACCTTATTTTTGGAAGAAAATTTATCTACCATGGTCGGTAAAACTCCATCACCAGTAACACCATGAGCTGAAATTATCGTTATTCCTAACATAAAAGTAGTAGATGTAGTCTTTTGGTAGGGGCATATAGCATCCGTTTAGGTGCACTTGAATTTGGTAGGGACATTTGAGATTCCTTTTGGAGCAGATGGGCTCTCTTTAGGGGCATACAGCATCCGGTTAGGTGCACTTGCATTTGGTAGGGGCATACGTGATCCCTTTTGGAGCGGATGGGCTCTCTTTAGGGGCATATAGCATCCGTTTAGGAGCACTTGCATTTGATAGGGACATACGTGATCCCTTTTGGAGCAGATGGGTTCTCTTTAGGGGCATATAGCATCCGTTTAGGAGCACTTGAATTTGGTAGGTGTGGTGTAAAATCAGTTATCCACAGTTAATTTATTTTCCTTATAAAAGCCCTTCATCTAGTGGATGAAAGGCTTCTACATTTTATAAATAGTAAATTTGTTATTGCCGTGTTTTATTAGATCCGAGTTGGAAAGAATATGTTTAGCTTCATACCTATTGTTTAAAAGTAGAAATTCTCTACATTCTTTATTTGTGATAGAATCTTTGCACAATAAAAAATAGGTAGTTAGTGCATTCTTGTATGCATAGAGATCATTAGTCTTACAAGCCGGACAATGCCATGTGCGTTTGCGTTTATTCATACCGATAAAACTGCATTTACTACATTCAACACCTTTTCTAAGTTCTTCTGGTTGTATGGAATAATGTTTTGTTAGTGGGAATTTAGCAAATGGGGTATTTATCATTAGAAGAATATCTTTCATTTTTTCAATTTCTTCCATAGTAATTGTGGGTTTATGTTTTTGAAATTGTCGAAGGTATGGCCTGACTTCGTTCCTATTAAGTATTATTGCTTTGTCAGTAGAAGATTTCACAAAACTATTTCGGGATGCGAATACAACAGCACCAAAGATTGGAACTAAAATATTATGATCCATGAAAAATTGTGAAAGTTGGTATTTGTATTCGTTTAGTTGGAGAGCGGGGCAAGGGTATTTTTTTATTTCCCCTGTTTCTTTTTGTTGGATGAGCTGGGATGGATTTTCTTGGAACTCTAACTCCCCAATAATATTTTTTACTTCTAAAATGACTACACCAAATGGAGTGATTAGCAAGAAATCCAGTTCGAACGCATTCTCCGCATAAAGTAACAATTTGTGAAACACATAATATTTAAACGGCAGTTGCATTTTTTCCAGTTCTTTAAATACAATTTCCTCCCCAAAACCCCCTCCTTTTGTTGCACCAATTTCGTTCAAAATCTTTACATATAGTCGATGCTCTGGAGATAATCGTTTTAATAGTTTTTCCATTGCTTCTATATGAATAGAATTAGCATAAGTTTTAGCAATCAATTTTCCATCACCTCAAAGTCAGAATATCATTAATAATTAAATATATCTATCGAAATATTAATTTACCTTATGCTCGGATGAATAAAAAGAAGCAGGCACGATTTCCTTGCCTGCTTCTACTTTATTATTTAACTGGAACGACTGATCCATTCCATTTTTCAAGAATGAATTTTTGAATTTCTTCCGATTTTAAAACCTCTACAAGTTTTTTAATTGCTGGTTTATTTTCATCGCCTTTACGAACTGCGATAATATTAACATACGGAGATTCTTTATCTTCTAAGGCAATAGAATCTTTGATCGGATTTAAGCCAGCGTCAATTGCATAGTTAGAGTTAATAAGAACTGCGTCGCCTTCTCCATTTTCATAAAGTTGTACAAGAAGAGCTGCCTCATAATTTGCGTCAAACTTTAAATTTTTAGGATTTTCAACAACATCTTTTACTTCCGCTTTAGTTTTATCTACACCATCTTTAATCTTAATCAAACCTTTTGCTTCTAATAAAGATAAAATACGTCCGTGGTCCGCAACAGAGTTACTCATAATAATAGTAGCGCCTTCTGGCAACTCTTCTAATGATTTATATTTCTTCGAGTAAACACCGATTGGTTCAATATGAATTCCGCCTGCGTTTACAAAATCATAGCCATTGTCTTTAATTTGAGATTCTAGGTAAGGAATGTGTTGGAAGTAGTTAGCATCCAATTCTTTTGATTCTAAATCTTTGTTTGGTAAAATATAGTCTTGGTACGTTTCAATTTGAAGGTCAATGCCTTCCTTCGCTAATATTGGTTTTACTTGCTCTAAAATTAATGCATGTGGAACATTTGAAGCTCCAACTACTAATTTAGTACTTTCTTTAGAACCAGTGCTACTATCTTTAGCACCACAAGCAGCTAACGCTAATAAACTTACAGCTAATAATGCTCCTACTAATAACTTTTTCATTACATATTCTCCCCTTTTTATCTTTTTATTGTATATGATCGAGTAAACTCGTAAACACCAATTATCTTTTATCGATTTTAGATGTAATTACATCACCAATCCATTGAATAATAAATACCACAATCAAAATAAGTATGGTTGCAACTAAGGTAACATCGCCTCTAGAGCGTTGAAATCCGTCTAAAAAAGCTAGAGTACCAAGTCCACCAGCACCAATAATGCCCGCCATCGCTGTATACCCTACTAACGAAATGCAAGTAACCGTAATACCAGAAACTAATGATGGCAACGATTCTGGCAATAACACCTTCCATATAATAGTAGAAGTTTTTGCCCCCATCGATTTCGCCGCTTCTAAAACACCTTTGTCAATCTCTCGAAGTCCGATTAATACCATTCGTGCATAAAACGGTGCTGCTCCTATAACAAGCGCTGGGAAGGCAGCATTTGGACCGCGCATTGTACCGACCAGAAATATGGTTAATGGAATCAATAAAATAATTAAAATAATAAATGGAATAGACCGAAAGATATTTACAACTGCTCCTGTAAGCCAGTTAGCGAATTTATTGGCCCATGCTTGATGTGGACTAGTTAAAAATAATAGTAGTCCAAGTGCTAACCCAATAACAAATGTTAATAAAGTTGATATTGCTGTCATATAAAGTGTTTCTAGTGCTGCATCCCACATTTTTGGCCAATCAACATTAGGAAAAAGAGTATTAATCATTGTTGATCACCTCTGTATTTACTTTTTGTTCGTGTATGAATCGAATTCCTTCATCAATTGCTTTAGCATCACCGTCTAATTGAAGGATTAGTGTTCCATATGCACCGCTTTTCGTATGCGATATATTTCCTTGCACAATATTTACTTCTAAATCAAATTGTTTTATTAATCTGGAGAGAATTGGTTGCTCTGTTTGATCTCCAACAAAAACAAGTTTTATCAACTTCCCATTTGGATATAACTCTCCCAAGTTTTGTATCGTCTGTTTCGCTTGGTTCGTTTCGGAAACCTGTGAAACAAATCGCTTTGTGATGGCTTGCTGTGGATTTTGGAAAACTTCTAATACATCTCCCTCTTCTACGACATGACCATTTTCCATTACTGCTACCCTGTTACAAATTTTTTGAATGACTTGCATTTCATGGGTAATCAATACGATGGTTAACCCCAATTTTTCATTGATACTTACCAATAAATCTAAAATCGAATCAGTCGTTTCCGGATCAAGTGCAGATGTTGCTTCATCGCAAAGCAGCACTTCTGGACGGTTTGCTAATGCTCTAGCAATCCCAACCCGTTGTTTCTGACCACCTGATAATTGAGATGGATAATAGTCTCCTCGCCCATTCAAACCAACTAGCTCTAGTAGTTCTTTCACCCGGGCAGACCGTTCTTCTTTAGATACCCCTGCTATTTCAAGAGGAAAAGCAATATTTTCTGCTACTGTTCTTGACCATAAAAGATTAAAATGTTGGAAGATCATACTAACTTTTTGTCTTACTAGACGTAGTTTTTCTTCATTTATGGAAGTAATTTCTTTATTATTTACGATTATTTGTCCGGAAGTCGGCTTTTCTAATCCATTCAATAGTCGGATCAATGTACTTTTACCAGCGCCACTGTACCCAATAATCCCGAATATTTCACCTTGTTTAATATCAAGATTTACATCATCCACGGCGACAATTGTACCTTGTTTCGTACTAAACTTTTTCGAAACATTTTTCAAACTAATCATGCAAATCCTCCTTTTCTATAAAAAAAAGCCCTTCTGCAAAAGAGCAGAAGGGCTTTATGTTATCATCAAAAATAACAGTCATCCATTCTCTCATTTCCCAAAGCAATTGCTTTGCGTGACTTGGCACCATTTCATTTTCATGACGGTTGCCGGGCTTCATAGGGCACTTCCCTCCACCTCTCTTAATAAGAGCGACACTATTTAATTATTGTTCTTAGTAAATCGTATTCTATCACAGTTTTCATTCCTCGTCAACACTTTTTATTTTTTCAAATAAATAAGGTACTGACTGAAATGCGTATATCTTATTATGCACTTTGCCATTTTTAGCGATTAATAAACAAGGAACACTCTCAATTTCGTAATCCATTGCAAGATTTTCTATATAATTAATATTCGCTTGACCAATAGGGAAATGTACCAATTCCTTTATTACCAACATCATCTTAGATGCTACTTGGCAAGTGCCACACATGGGCGTGTATATATATAAAAGAGTAAGGGCAGTGGCATTTTTAGCTTGCTCCCATTCTTCTCGCGACCATTCATTCACATGCATCATCCTATTATAAAAATTCTTTTTTCACTTTAATATTAACATGTTGTAAGATAGAAGCCAAAACTTTGAGTGGGGTTTTTTCTACTTCACCATACATTGGACTAATATATAAATGAATGGCTTCTGGAAATTCCCTTCTTACGACAGAGCGAATTTGTTCACCTGATTTATCCGCATCCAAAAATGCATAAATCGGTACATCCTCAAACGGACTTAACAGCTCTTCTAGTTTCACATTAGAAATAGTACCATTTGTACAAATAATCTCAGGGGCTTCAGCAAGTATGCTTAAAAGTCGTAACTTGTCTGATCTTCCTTCAACGAGAATTACTTTATCACTGAACTCCATTAGATTCACTCCTAGTTGGTCCTATCCATTAGTATATGAAAAAGCGCCAGATTATAACAACTCGATTGCTTCAAGCTTTTATATTTTCCATTAGCAGTAACGATGTCCATAAACCCTAAAATGTTGCTTTACTCCCGTAAACAGATGGCATGTGCCCATACTAAAACCATACGCCCCTAAAGCAGCGCAATATGCCCATAAAGCGAAGCTATCCGCCCGTAAGCGGATGGTATATGCCCCTACCAATTCCATAAACACCTAAAGCAGCGCTATATTCCCGTAAAGCGAGGCTATCCTCCCGTAAACGGATGGTATATGCCCCTACCAATTCCATAAACACCTAAAGCAGCGCTATATGCCCGTAAAGCGAGGCTATCCTCCCGTAAACGGATGGTATATGCCCCTACCAATTCCATAAACCCCTAAAGCAGCGCTATAAACCCGTAAAGCGAGGCTATCCTCCCGTAAACGGATGGTATATGCCACTACCAATTCCATAAACACCTAAAGCAGCGCTATATGCTCGTAAACCTCCGCTATATTTCTATAAGCCCATAAACCGTCGTTAAAACCATAAAAAATAGACATTCAATTAACTTACAATTGAATGTCTAACATTTAATCAAGTAATTCCGAATGAAACGGCGCTACCTTTATTATTCTTGAATCAATTCGTCATATTGTTCTGAGGATAATAGTTCATCCATTTCTGATAAATTAGAAGGTTCTACAACGATCATCCATGCATTTTCATACGGAGATTCGTTTACAAATTCAGGGCTATCTTCTAATTCCGAGTTCACTTCTACTACCTTACCACTAATAGGTGCGTAAAGTTCCGATACAGTTTTTACTGATTCTACACTACCAAATGGGTCTCCGGATTTAATATCGTCTCCAACTTGTGGAAGCTCTACAAATACGATATCCCCTAATTCTGATTGCGCAAAATGTGTAATACCAATGCGAACTTTACCGTCTTCTGTTTTAACCCATTCGTGCTCTTCTGAGTATTTTAAGTCTTTAGGTGTTGTCATGATATACCCCTCTCAATTTGTTATACATTCATTTATAATATTCACATATTTTCATTGTAAAAACAAGCTACTTTATATGCTTTTCCAAATATGTTCAAACTCTTCTTCCTTGAATCCTAGCGTTAAATGTTCTCCATCAAACACAAGTGGTCTTTTGATAAGCATCCCATCAGAGGAAAGAGTTTCAATTTGTTCTATTTCTGTCATATTTGGAAGCTTGTCTTTCAATTGTAATTCACGATACTTTGTCCCACTTGTATTAAACAATTTCTTTAAATCTATATTAGTTGTAGCTAGAATCTCTTTGATCATTTTTTTTGAAGGCGGTGTTTCAACAATATGATTATTTTCAAATTCAACACCATTATCTCTTAGCCATTTACTCGCCATATTACATGTACTACACTTTGGATATCCAAAAAATTGAATCGTCATACCTTCTCACCTTTTTTCTATTTATCATAGCACACTACCGTTGCAAAATTACAATGGTATTATGCGACGAGCTTCGCGCAGGAGCACATTGTTTTAACCATTGCTGAATCGCAATGGTCAATAAAAGCCGATCCACATGGCACTGACTACCTTTTTTGAGACAGGAATAAAAACCCCTATTATGCAGCCAATTGACGGTATTGAATCGGCGATTGGCTGTTTAATTTCGTTTGAATACGGATATTGTTATAATAAGTAATGTATTCTTCGACGATTTGTATCACACATGCATTCGTTGTGCGATAGATATCGTCTAGATAGAACGTTTCAGACTTTAGCGTGGAATGAAACGTTTCGATTGGGGAATTATCAGCTGGCGTGCCTTTGCGGGACATGCTCATGGTAATTCTTTTTTCTTTGACTGCTTTTTGATAAGCATAGGACGTATAAACGGAACCTTGGTCACTATGCAGAATACATCCTTCTGGTAGATCAGGCAATTGATTGAGCGTGTCCAACACAAAATCGGTGTCTTGTTTGAAACCGATAGTTTGTGCCACAATCTCGCCATTGAAGACATCGAGAATACTAGAAAGATACATCATCGATTGGCCAAAAGGCAAGTACGTAATATCCGTAACTAATTTCTCTAAGGGACTAGAAGCTAAAAAATCCCGTTCCAATAAATTCGGTACGACATATGCCGGCTGTCCCGTACGCTTCCGTTTTTTCACCTTTACTCTACATTGCCAACCATATTTTTGCATAGCACGCTGCACAGTTTTCACACAAACTCCTGTGTATAGAGCAGAAATCTTTCGATAACCATATCGGAACTTATGTTGTTTGCACATGTCGCCAATCTGTTGATCTCGAATCTCCTTTTGTGTGTTTTGATCGGCATTCTTTCTCCAACGATAGTAAGATGAGCGACCTACACCAAGGTGACGACAAATCTCTCCAACTGGCATAACGTTCTTTAATTCTTCAACTAATTGGATCACTACTTTTGGCACCACTTCCTTTCCAATTCCTCGTACTTTTTTAATACTTCAATCTGCTTTTTCAAATATCGATTCTCTGCCTGCAGTTTGGCAGTCTCACTTCCATATTCCGGTCCTTTACCGAAGGTATATTGTTTACCGACTGGTTGATGGAGACGGTGGATTTCTCCATTTCGATACCAATGCATCCATCTCTTTAATTGCGTTTTGTTCCGAATACTCAATTTTTCCATTACTTCCTTTACTGGTACCTTAGCCAGTCGCATTTCTATCGCCTTCATTTTCACTTCGACTGGATAACTGACTCTTGTCCCCATAGAAAAAACACCTCCGTATTGAATTTAGGTATTGTATACCCGTTTTTCAACGAAAGGTGCTTTTATTTGTCTCATTTATTTAGGTCAGTGCCCATAGGATCGGCTTTTTATCTTTATTAAACGATGTATTTTTCCGCATCAATTAATTTAACAGATGCTTCACGTTTTTTAAGAATTAAATTATATGGCGTGTTACGAGTTAATTTACGTAATGCAGAAATCATCATGCGTAAAGTATCACCTTCAACAGATGCGATCAGCGTTTCTTTCGCTGCTTTTTCGATCTCATCAAATGCTTCCTGACAGAAAATTTGTGAGTAAAGCAGTTTTTGGTGCGCTTTTTCTACTCCATCACGGCCAATTGCTTTTTCTGTACGTAATACAGCAGATTCCATTGCAAATAAGTTATTGGCAATATTTGCGATGTTGACTAATACTTCTTGCTCTGCCTCTAACTTTGTACCAAAGCGTTGTGCAGCAAGACCAGCAGCAAGTAAACCGATTTTCTTTGCATTTGCTACTAATACTTTTTCTTGTGCAAGTGGCTCGTCACTAACTTCTTCTGGCATCATCATTAATAGCTCTTCTTGTAAGCTTTGTGCTTTTTGAAGTAGTGGTAATTCGCCTTTCATTGCTTTCTTCAAGAACGTACCTGGAACGATTAGTCGGTTAATTTCGTTTGTTCCTTCAAAAATGCGATTAATGCGGGAGTCACGATAAATGCGCTCCACTTCGTATTCTTGCATAAAGCCATATCCACCGTGAAGCTGAACCGCTTCGTCTGCGATATAGTCTAATACTTCTGATCCTACTACTTTATTAATAGAGCATTCAATTGCATACTCCGCAATAGAAGCTGCAATTGCTTTTCCGTCTTTTTGTTCTTCTTCACTTAATTGACTCATACGATCTTCAAAATAACCAACTGTACGATAGATTAAGCTTTCTGTTGCATACAATTTTGAAGCCATTGTTGCCAATTTTTGTTTCGTTAGATTAAAAGAAGAAATAGGCGTTTTAAATTGTTGACGCTGGTTTGTATAAGAGATTGCTAGCTCTAATGCTCGCTTAGATCCACCAACTGTGCCCACGCCTAATTTGTAGCGGCCAATGTTCAAAATATTGAAGGCAATTACATGACCGCGCCCGATTTCCCCTAGCAAGTTTTCCACTGGTACTTCTGCGTCTTGTAAAATAAGCGTGCGAGTGGAAGAAGATTTAATGCCCATTTTCTTCTCTTCTGCACCAACGGATACGCCAGGAAATTCACGTTCTACGATGAATGCGGAGAATTTATCTCCATCTATTTTTGCATAAACAACAAATACATCTGCAAATCCTGCATTTGTAATCCATTGCTTCTCCCCATTTAAAATGTAATGAGTACCTTCTGCATTTAATTTTGCACTTGTTTTTGCTCCTAATGCATCGGAACCTGAACCTGGCTCTGTTAACGCATAAGCAAAAATTTTCTCACCGGATGCTGAGTTTGGTAAGTACTTTTGTTTTTGCTCTTCATTACCAAATAAAACGATAGGCAAAGTACCGATTCCTACATGTGCTCCGTGCGTGATAGAGAAACCACCAGCTACAGATAGTTTCTCTGCAATTAAAGCAGATGAAATCTTATCTAATGCAAGGCCGCCATATTCTTCCGGAATATCAGCTGCAAGTAAACCTAGATCTCCTGCCTCTTTTAATAAACGGACCGAATGCTCAAACTCGTGATGTTCTAATTTTTCAACAACAGGTAACACTCGGCTTTTCACATAGTCATCTGCTGTTTTAGCAATCATTTTTTGCTCATCAGTAAAATCCTCTGGTGTAAATACTCGACTTGCATCTATGTCTTCTACTAAAAAGCTTCCACCTTTAATTACATCCTTAACTACAGTCATACTCATTTCCCCCTGTTTGAATGATAGATTAGTTTATAATAGCTCAAACACTCCGGCAGCTCCCATTCCCCCGCCGATACACATCGTAACAACACCAAACTGCTTCCCTTGACGTTTTAATTCACTAATTAATTTTAAAGATAATATAGTTCCAGTTGCTCCAAGTGGATGTCCTAATGCGATTGCTCCACCATTTACATTTACTTTATCTATATCAATTCCTAGATGACGAACTACTTGAATCGCTTGCGAAGCAAATGCTTCATTAACTTCCCAAACATCGATATCTTCTATTGATAACCCGGCTAGTTTCAATGCTTTTGGTACCGCTACAATCGGACCAATCCCCATTACTTCTGGTGGAACGCCCCCAACAGCGAATGAACGGAATTTTGCGATTGGTTTTAATCCTTGTGCTTCCGCAACTTCACGATCCATCACTAGAACTGCCCCTGCTCCGTCCGAAGTTTGAGAAGCATTTCCTGCTGTTACAGATCCACGTACATTGAATACCGGACGCAATTTCGCTAATGTTTCGACTGATGTACCAACACGTACACCTTCATCCATTTCGAATAAAAACTTTTGCACTTGTGCTTTATTGTTTCCATCCACAAAATGCTTCACTACTTCGACAGGAACGATATCATCATTAAATTTACCAGCCGCAATAGCTGCTGCCGCAAGTTCATGAGAACGTACTGCAAAAGCATCTTGATCTGCACGGCTTACACCATACTTGCTCGCAACTTGCTCAGCCGTATGCCCCATTCCCATATAATATTGTGGTGCGGATTCCGCTAGATGTGCATTTGGACGAATCGTATTCCCCATCATCGGTACCATACTCATCGACTCTACTCCACCAGCAATAATTGCTTCCGATGATCCGAGCATAATTCGCTCTGCTGCATATGCAATGGTTTGCAATCCCGAAGAACAAAAACGATTTATTGTAATAGCTGGGGTTGAATCCGGTAGACCTGCTAACGCTCCAATATTTCTAGCCACATTCATCCCTTGCTCTGCTTCTGGCATTGCACATCCTAATATTAAGTCATCGATTGGGCCATCATAACCACCCGCTCTTATCAACGTTTCTCTTACGACTAATGCCCCAAAATCATCTGGACGAACAGTTGCTAAAGATCCTTTTTTCGCTTTTCCTATTGGTGTTCTTGCACCTGCTACGATAACTGCTTCACGCATGAGTTTTCCTCCTTTAACCTGAACGCAAAATTAGTTGCGTAATGGCTTACCTTTCACTAGCATGTACTGCATTCTTGCTTGTGATTTTGGGTCTGCAACTAAACTTAAAAAAGCTTCCCGTTCCAGGTTAAGCAAATACTGCTCATCCACTAAAGTGCCATATGGAACTTCCCCACCCGCAATAACATAAGCAAGCTTCTTAGCTATTTTCATATCATGTTCACTAATAAAGCCTGAGAGAAACATACCCTCTGCTCCTAACAATAAAGTTGCATAACCAGGTGAACCTGTTACTGGAACCTTCTCATGAATTGGCGCTTTATATCCAGCTTCCGCAAGGGAAAGTGCTGCCTGTTTTGCATCATATAATTGATGATCCGGATTCACACTAATACCATCCGCAAAGTTCAAGAAGTTATTTTCGCGAGCTTCTTCCCCAGAAGTCGAAACTTTCGCCATTGCAATTGTTTCGAATACTTTGTTTGCAACATTTTGGTAGTCTACTTGAACGCCATTCGGAAGGCCTTTTAAATGTTTCATGTATAGTTCTTTGTTTCCGCCACCACCAGGGATTAGACCAACCCCTACTTCAACTAGCCCCATGTATGTTTCGGTTGTTGCTTGAATATGCGCTGCTGGCAAGCAAGCTTCTGCTCCTCCTCCTAACGTCATAGCAAACGGAGCTGCAACAACAGGTTTAGAGGAATATTTTATTTTCATCATCGCATTTTGAAAGCTACGAACAACAAAATCTAATTCAAACATATTATCATCTTGCGCTTCCATTAAGATCATGCCAAGATTAGCACCTACACTAAAGTTTTTCCCTTGGTTTCCAATGACAAGACCTTTATAATTCTTTTCCACTTCATCTACTGCAAAGTTGATCATCTGAACGATATCTATACCGATGGAGTTTGATTTAGAGTGAAATTCAAGTAATGCAATTCCATCTCCCAAGTCTATTAAACTTGCACCAGCATTGGACTTAATGACACCGTGTTTTTTCTTATACCTTTTCAAATCAATTACCTTTTCATTTACAGGAACGATTTTGTAGTCGTTTCCGTCGAAGAAATATTGATCTCCATTTTCTTCTTTATAGAAAGAATTGAATCCTTTATCTAACAATGAATGAGCAAAATACGGGATTTCTAGCCCTTCCGCCTTCATTTTTTCAACTGATTCGTTTACGCCGATTGCATCCCATATTTCAAACGGACCTTGTTGCCAACCAAATCCCCATTTCATCGCTTGGTCGATCGCTACAATATCATCTGCAATCTCGCCGTGAAGCTCTGCAGAATATAGAAGTGTTGGACTTAAAATGCTCCATAGAAGTTCACCAGTACGGTCCTTTGCATACGTCAATGTTTTCACTTTTGCTGAAAGACCTTTTTGTTGTTTAGCCATTTCCATGGATGGAGTTGTTAATTTTTTTACTGATTCATATTCAAGCGTGTCTATATTCAATTCGAAAATTTCTTTCTCTTTTTTCATGAAGAACCCTTGCCCCGTTTTTGCTCCAAGCCATTTATTTTCTAGCATTTTGTCCAGGAAAGCAGGGACTTCAAATACTTTTTGCTCTTCTCCTGTTGTTAAGTCATGCACATTCTTTGCAACATGCGCAAACGTATCTAGTCCAACGACGTCTAATGTGCGGAATGTTGCAGATTTTGGACGGCCAATTAATGGACCTGTGACAGAATCCACTTCCCCTACGGAATATCCACGCGCCTGCATTTCGCGCAATGACACGAGTAACCCGTATGTACCAATACGGTTAGCAATAAAGTTAGGAGTGTCTTTTGCTAAAACGACACCTTTCCCTAGCACATCTTCCCCAAATTTCTTCATGAATTCTACAACTTCAAAATCAGTAGTTGTAGCTGGAATTACTTCTAAAAGCTTTAAATAACGTGGTGGATTAAAAAAATGTGTCCCTAAGAAATGTTTGCCAAAGTCTTCCGAACGGCCTTCTACCATTGCATTAACGCTTATCCCAGAAGTATTGGAACTAACAATTGTACCCGCTTTTCGGACTGCATCTATTTTCTCGTATAAACTCTTTTTCACTTCTAAATTTTCCACGACTACTTCAATTATCCAGTCCATATCTTTTAATTTCTCTAAATCATCTTCCAAATTACCCGCAGTTATTAATTGCAGATTTTTCTTAGACGTAAGTGGAGCAGGTTTTTGTTTTAATAATTTTTGTAAAGCTGTTTGGGCGAAACGATTTCGAACTGCTGGATGCTCCAAAGAAAATCCTTTTGTTTGTTCTTCATTGTTTACTTCATTTGGAACAATATCTAATAAAAGCGTCGGAATGCCGATATTCGCTAAGTGAGCGGCAATTCCAGAACCCATTACCCCTGAGCCTAAAACAGCTGCCTTTTTAATTTGATATGTCATGTGCAATGCCTCCCAATCACTTTGAATGAATGTTCATTCATTTTATTTATAAAAAAATAAAACCAATCTCTATATCTATTAGTTTAGAACACTATTTAAATTTTCGCAATAATTAAATGATACGTTTGGAGCAATTTTCTTTCTAGTCTTTCAGAAACAGTGTACACTATTTAAGAAAAGTGAAAGGTGCCTATTTTACCGTTATTTTTTTTGAGACAAGCTGGCACCTGGAGTCAAGACACAGAGAAATCTTAGGAGGTTATATTTTATGAATAAAATTACAACAACAGAACAATTCAATGAAATTATTTCTGGTGACAATGAAGTTTTAGTTAAATTTGAAGCTGGTTGGTGTCCAGATTGCCGTCGCATGGAAATGTTTATCGATCCTATTATTGAAAAATACGATCAATACACTTGGTACGAAGTAAATCGTGACGAGCTTCCTGAAATCGCTGAAAAATATGAAGTAATGGGTATTCCAAGTCTTCTTATTTATCAAAATGGAGAGAAAAAAGCTCATTTACATAGCGCAAACGCTAAATCTCCCGAGCAAGTAACAGAATTTTTGGATGCTCAGAACTAATTAATCAAATGGCTGTTCCTAATTGGAGCGGCCTTTTCTTTGATTTTTACATATTCTATTCGTTATAATGAGAAAAAAACTGGGGTGTTAACATGTCACAAGAAAATGAAATCCTTGAACTTAAAGAAAAAATTGCGTATTACAAACGAATAATAAAAAAAATGTCTACACCTATTATCCCTTCCATTGTTCCCAAAACAATTATGATTCCCATTGCAGGTTATATGTTTAAAGAGCGATTTGAAAACATTGAGAACCAAACACTTGAATATGTTGGAGAACATCGAGAAGTCGAAAAAGCGGTATTTGATTTTTCGGCAGTTGATTTAGAAGATGTTGAAACATTTGACTACAATGATCTTGCCATATCGATAGGTCGATTAAATAGTTCGCTTCGATTAATGGGTATTCGGCCCATATATGTTGGCTTTAATCCTAGATTTATTCGAGAGATTGTTCATGCTCGTATTCATGTCGATCTTGAAACCTACAATAGTTTCCGTGTAGCATTAAACAGTCTCTTAAGTGAAATGAATCAGACTATTTCTTCTAAATAATGAATGATACAGCCACTATAAACTCCATGAGAGTGGCCGTATTTTCATATTAAAGTTGATTCATTTTGTTTATCATAAATACTTGAGAAATATCTGTATTTTTAAAGCCTTTGTTTTGTAAAAACGAAAGTATCTTATGGTTAGTGTCGACTAAATTATAAGTCGTTCGTTTGAGTGGCCGTTGAAAATAAAGACCTTCTTGCAGAACAGCATGAAGGGCACGCTCGCCTTCCTCATTTTCACTATTAATGATAGCTTGAAATAACGTGACACCCTCCGCCTCTAAACCAAATTGTTGCTTCGTTCGAACTAGGCAAGCAGCAAGTATGTTATTATTTTTCATCGCAATGACCGCTTCACCACCGACTTTTGGAGTAATCGATGGATCCACTTGCCAAGGTACTAGCGTTGGAAAGATCCCTCCATTTACTGCTTGTAAGGCTGGTATTCTTTTCATCATAAATTCTTTTGCGATATTTTCATCAAAAGAGAGAACTCCATCCGACTCCCAAAAATGTAACGTATCAATTACTTCATAGCCAACCTTTTCATATAATTTAATAGCTGGCTCGTTAATAGAGATGGCTTCTAAAGTTGCTACAGAAACATAATGTTTTTTCAATATGTTTAGTGCTTTTTCCATCAGAATAGTTCCATATTGCTTTCCTCTGTACGCTGAAATGATGCCGGTACCACCATTCCACGCTATTTTTTGACCATCCACTTCCCTCAAACCTTGTAACACAAATCCGATTGGGGTCTCCCCGTCAAACATAATAATCGATAACTCAGGTGAAATCCCTTCATTTCCAATACGGGCTACAAATGCATCAAGTGACATCTTCATCGGTATAAAATATCCTTCAAACCCACGAATAAAAAGTTCATGTGCTTCTTTAAATGTTAACTGTTCCATCGTTTTAAATGTAATCATTCTTTAACACCCCTTATTAGAAAAGTAATATACATATCTTTTGCCATAGTCACAATTTTTAAGTATGAGAATGAATGCTTTAAAAACCGAAACTTTTGGTGCCATTTTATACAACCCCTCAAAACGAAGTAAAACAAATAGGACTAGTCTTTGGCCTAAACCATCTATCTAACAAA
Organism: Psychrobacillus sp. L3; assembly: GCF_042945595.1. Lineage (GTDB taxonomy): Bacteria > Bacillota > Bacilli > Bacillales_A > Planococcaceae > Psychrobacillus. The sequence continues at coordinate 2,738,707 of NZ_CP168493.1, forward strand.
TTCACATCCATATTATTTATAGTGACTTCTCCGTATTTATGAAGGGATTCAAGTGACACACAACCCATCCACCATGAACTTAAATCATGGATACCCATTTTTATATTTGCTTCTTCATTTGTATTTAATAATTTTGTAGCACTCCAAAAATCACCACTATAAATGAATTCATATGAGCCACTTTGTTCTATTAGAAAGTCGTCTTCTATTTCTAGTAATAATCTTGTATATTCATCCGGTCTATTAAGTTTATGAAAATTCATGTTGTCAACAAACAAGGTTATATTAGTTATTCTATACATCATGCCCGTACCAGCCGTCGCAACTTCATGGTTTGCACTTGGTATCAGGTGATTGGAATCATTTAACGGATTGGTAAGTGCATATAAAAATGATTGATCGTTTGTTCGAAAGATAATGCGATCGACTTGATCTTGTTGTGAAGATAACCAAGATGCTAATTGTTTATACGCATTTGGTTTCGTCCAAATCCATTCATGCACAACCATATGCTGATGTAAAAAATGACTATCTTTCACTGGTTGCAATGTAAAGGCTAATGCACCTATTAGCTCTTCGTTTTCAAAGACACCAACATAGTTAGTAGCTGCATTTTTAATATAGCGACGTTCAGTCCACGTTCTTTTGATCATCCCATGATTTTGTAAAGCATAGTCATTATATAAGGTGACTATCGCTTCCTCATCGTTTGGAGACAAGAGCTGCACAAGTACTTTGTCCCCATTTGCAATAAGTGCATCTGGTTTAATTTTGAACTCATATTTCATCGGTCCATAGCCATAGCCCATTTTCCGATAAAAACTAGGATTAAAAGGATAAAGTGAAACTAGGGCCACATTTTCCTGCCTAGCATGTTGATGAAAATGAGAAAGGAGCTGAAAAGCAATTTTCTCTTTTTTATGAAGTAGATGTACAGCTACCATACCAATTCCAAAAACTCGCTGAAACTTCCCATTAACATTACATTCAAAATCATTTAAACGATAAATACCTAAAAGCGCTTCTGTATCATTAAAATAGCCAAAATAGTGAATACCATTTTGTTCCTCTTGTTCTACTCTTAAACGCTCTACAAATTTTATTTTTTCCTCAGTTGTTTGTATGTTCATACCTGGATAAGCTAGTGCCGCAATATTTGCCGCATGTTCAAAATCTTGCTTTTGTAGAAGTCGAATCAAGTTATTACCTCCTTATAAAAATAAATTCACTTGCTAGTTGGATTAATTTTACAATAGCCCTTTAATTTTAACAACAAAAAAAAGAGCTCTCCTAGTGTATTTAGGATAAACTCTTAAGTTCGAGGGCAAAGTCTTTAGTTCTGATTTTGAAGTTGTCTAGCTAAAATCGTATACCCGTTGTCATACAAATAATCCAATTTAGTAGACGGAATGTCCTTCACAATTAGATGATTTAACTCGGCTTCAATTGGTACGTCACGACGAATGGTTGCTAGCTCTTTAGATAGCTGAAGCATCTCTAAATCCGTTTCAATTTTTGCCTTTTGCCCTGCCTTCAATAAATGTAGAGACTCGATCACTTTCTCGACGGATCCATAAGTTTGGATTAATTGCAATGCAGTTTTTGGGCCAATCCCCTTTACTCCAGTATATCCATCGCTGGAATCTCCCATAAATGCTTTTACATCAGGGAATAATAATGGAGAAATGCCATACTCCTCTAGAAAACGTGCTTCATTGTATACATCATAAATAGTAAATCCTTTTTTCGTAAATGCGATTTCCGTTGATGGATGAAGAAGCTGTAGCAAATCCTTATCCCCACTAACAATTGTAAACCTCGCATCGTCTTGCCATTTATGTGTAATCGAAGCGATTGTATCGTCTGCTTCCATTCCAACAATACCAAAGTTCATCCATCCTAAATGTTCAGACAAGTCTTGAGCCATATCGAATTGAGGAATCAGTTCTTCCGCAGGCTTTGGTCGATTTGCTTTGTATCCATCATACAAATCATTTCTAAATGTGTGCGCACCCTTGTCCCAACAAATCGCTATATGGGTTGGTTGCATTAGATTTTGAGCAGCTAATACATGTCTTGCAAAGCCTTGCACAGCATTTGTAGGAATTCCTTTTGCATTTTTAAAGTAGTTCCCAGACATTGCTGTTGCAAAAAAAGATCGGAATAACAATGCCATCCCATCTATTACTAATACATGTGGTTTTTCTTGGTTCATAACTAACATCCTTTATAGTAGATTCTTTATAGTATACCATGAGCAGGCTTGAACCTTAGAAAGTGTGGGTATAATAAATAGAAATCTAGCACATGGGGGATTTTTTCATGAAAATACATAATGGTTCACTATTTTGGCCAACCACAACTAAACGATTCGAACCCAAAACTAATTTTGACAAGCTAGAGCTATATGATGTGGTGATTGTTGGAGGAGGAATATCTGGAGCGTTGACAGCGTTAGCTTTAGTTGAAGCAGGGCTAACTGTTGCAATAGTAGATAAAAGACAATTTGGTACCGGCAGTACGAGTGCAAATACCGGGCTTCTTCAATATTCAAATGATATTATGCTTCACGAATTAATCGATCAAATTGGCGAACAAGATGCCGTTCAATTTTATAAGCTATGTTATAAAGCGGTAGATGATTTAGAAAAAATAGTGACTCGACTGCAATTAGATGCTGACTTTATTCGAAGACCAAGCATTTGTTATGCAAGTGATGAAAATGATGTTGAAAAAGTTAAAGTAGAATATGCCACACTAAAAAAGCATGGATTTCCATGTGATTACTTTGGACCAAATGAAATGGCAGAAAAATCAACATTTTCGAAACCTGGTGCACTAGTGACATTTGAAGATGCAGAGATAAATCCTTTGAAATTTGTACAAGGATTATTAATAAAACTTGAGGAAAAAGGAGTACATTTATTTCCATATGTAGAGGTAGAGGATGTATTTGATGCAGATAAAGTTTTAGATATCCGCACTTCCGAGCATTCTATTTTTGCGAAAAAGATCATTTTTACAACAGGATATGAAACTGTACCTGTTGGGAAAAGAATAGGCGCTGTTATCAATCGCTCCTATGTATTTGTGAGTACACCTGTTGAAAATTTCAACGATTGGTATAAACAAGCCCTTATTTGGGAAACGAAACGCCCTTATTTGTATATTCGTTCTACTGTAGATAATAGACTAATTGTAGGTGGCTTAGATGAAGATAGATCTGAGGCACCCTATTCTCAACAATTAATTCAACAACATGCCGAAAAATTATTAAAACAAGCGCAAGAACTATTCCCAAACTACAAAATGGAAATTGACTATGCCTACGCAGCAACTTTCGGTGAATCAATAGATAATTTGCCTTTCATCGGAGAACATCCAACAAAGCCTAATCACTACTATTTATTAGGATATGGTGGTAACGGAACTGTTTATAGTATGCTGGGGTCTCAAATACTGAGAGATTTAATTACTGGAACACGGAATGAAGATGCTGAGATAGTTCAACTGGATCGGAAATATGGGGTGAAATAGAAATACGAAGGGATAATTTCTCCTTCGTATTTTTCATGTTCTATTATTTTTCTGAAATAACCAAGCATCACGGCACATAGCTTTAATATCACGTTTAGCTGTCCAATCTAGTTCGTTCTTAGCTTTCGAAGCGTCAGCATAGAATGAAGCAATATCTCCAGGTCTACGATCTTCTATTTCATAAGGTACTTTAATATCATTAGCTTCTTCAAAAGCTCTTACTAATTCAAATACACTAGTACCTTGGCCAGTCCCTAAGTTATAAATATGAACACCATCAGTGAGATTATCTAAGGCTTCTACATGACCTTCTGCTAGATTCACCACATGAATATAATCACGAACTCCTGTGCCGTCTGCAGTTGGATAGTCACTTCCAAAGACTCTAAGTTTCTTTAAATTGCCATTTGCCACTTGAGTGACAAACGGCATTAAATTATTAGGAAAACCACGAAGTTCTTCACCAATCAAGCCACTCTCATGGGCTCCCACTGGGTTGAAATATCTAAGGATTGATACGGAGAAAGTAGGATTTGCTTTTACAATATCAGTTAGAATCTGCTCACTCATAGCTTTCGTTTCACCATAAGGATTAGTTTGGTAAGAGATTCATAGTCTCTACAAAAGGAAACTCGTTTTCTCCATACACTGTTGCCGAATAGCTAAAGACAAACCGTCTTGCATCATACTTCGAACAGCCTTCTGCTAGAATCATAGTACTGACAAGATTATTATAGTAATAAGCTAGTGGCTTTTCTACGGACTCTCCCACCGCTTTAAGGCCGGCAAAATGGATAACACTATCAATTTCATGATTGGCAAATACACTGTTGGCCGCTTCCTTGTCAGTCACATCTATTTGAGAGAAAATTACTTCATTATTCGTTATCTTCTCCACTTTATCTAATGTCACAGCTTTACTGTTGCAAAGATTATCAGCAATAATCACTGTATGTCCCGCTTCAAGCAAGAAAACACATTTGTGTGAACCTATATATCCGACTCCCGGTGGTTGTCAATATAGTTGTCGCATTTAGCTAAGAAAATAGACTAAGATGAAGTATCATCCTACTGCTATTTTATAGTGGTTTAAAAGCATTAGGAAATCCAGCGTTTTTAATCATATCATCAATCCACACGCTAGATTCTGCACCCCATGCTGAAAATTTAACACCTGTCTCATCACGCTTATCATCCCACACTCCTGCAAGTATTTTACCTTTAGAGTTAGGAGCAAATATCCTCCAATACATTGTAGCGTCACTCCATCCATCGGGTATAGTTCCAAGAATAGCGTGAAAATTAACTCTGTCGGGAGAGTAATATAGCATGTTTGATTTTTCAGTACCTCCCCACCTCATAAGTGTTGCTACCATATCACCACGTTCACCCATCATAAGATTCATACAGTCATTTGGTGTTGTGAATAATCTTTCGTGTTTTGAAATATCTGCTATATCAGCATATTTACAGCGCATAACTCCACCTACTGGGTTGTGATCCCAACACCAATAAGCATAATCTTTGTAAAACCATATGTTACCCATCTTGAATTCCATTCCATAACCAACTATGTTCCAATCCCAAGTGTCAGTTGCCAAATCATATGTCCCTTTGATTAGATGAGGCTCTAATTCGTGGTCGCCTGTTTGTAGCCAGAATGTATTATCCTCAGAGTTGAAATCAACTGCATGAATGTGTCTTATGGACCTTTCAGAAATAGCTCCATTTCCAGTAATACCGAATTTAATACAACTCTTAATCGTTTTTCCTTTATCTGTGGTGTACCACACATTCATATTTTCAGATGCAGTACCTATCTCAGTTGAATAGTTACCCCAACATTTAACTTCCAATCCATCAACAATCTGACGTTTAGTAGTTGAGATAGTCGAAAAATTATCGAGTGCTACTGGAATATAAACATCCCCATTTATGTCCAATACTGTCGATTCGTTGAGTGTAACCCAATCATGTGAATAATAAGCTTTTGTTGGGTCGCAAAGCAATAATTTCCCATCATCAAAAACATGAATCATTTTTATTACACCTATGCCTTCGATAGACAACCCATCATTGTAAGTTCTTCCGTTATCTTGGCTTAAATACAGGCGTCCATCTTCGTTCTTGACGAGCATACTATCTATAGAAACAAGATAGTTCCCAAATAATATCGGTCGTGGCGTAAATCCTCCGTAATTACTATTCATAAGTCGAATGGCATTACTTAACATCATTCCACACTCTCCACTCTAAATTTTTCTACTCTTGTAATAGCGGAGTTATATTGATATAAGGTAAAATACATATGTTTATTAGCTTTTACGGGGTTATCATCTACTGAAGTAATATGTTGTACGCTATCTAAAAACACAGTAAAAATATCCCCTTTTGCTACTACTTTGATATTGTGAGTTTCTCCAGTGCCCCAAGTAAATAAGTATTCCCCTAGTTTTGTTTTCGCACCGCCAATTTCTTTAATCAATGCAATCCCATTTTGAGTAATACTTATAAAAACCCTGTTTTGTGTAGATGCACTTGGTGTCCTAAACGTAAAGGATGAATCCTCGGCACCACCGATTGTGTAATCAAAACTAGCCGAAAAATCACTCACTAAATCAAATCCGACAAAAACGAACTCACCAGAGACAGGATATAATTTATTTGAAGAAATACCAGTCACTCCTAATGGTGTAAGCCATGTCTGTCCTGTATCCGCTTTGCCAACAGAGGTCGTACTGTTCGGTCTTGTGAAATCATCTGAAACAATTGTCTCAACCGGTTTTGGAAACCCTGGAATCCCCCAATTCCCAACGACTGCACCAAGCCATGTAGCTCCGTTATCAAAACTCTGAAACAGCACCATAAATATTTTACCAACTTCAAAAGTAGGTTTTTCGTCGTTTTGCCAAATTACATTGTCTGGAAAATATATTGAAGCAGAATTTAAATATCTAAGTGTGACTGTGATGGATAATAAAGCATTAGGATTACTTACTGAACTTGCTAGGATAATCGTTTTGTCCTCATTATTTTCTGTTTCTACTACGAAATTAGTTACATTGGACGCATCTATTTCGTATACATTGGATTTTTCAACAACATTAGCATAAGTAATCATCTTTTTTATGTTTGTTGTAGTTTCCGACAACTGTTTCTTAGTGTTTTCTACTTCTCTATCGATTGTCTCAAAGTTTTCATTCCATTCATCTAAAAATAATCGTTCTTTTGGTGCCCATATATTTAATTGTAAATACCCAGTTTTTTCTGTTGACAATTCATCACCCCATTTTTTTCTGCAGGTTTAACAGTTTAATTTAGAACGATTCTTCTAGTTCTTTGTAAGTATTCCAGAATATCGACCTCCCCACTTCTGACCCCTCCATTAAATACATTAATACGCTAGTACATGGGAGTATAGACTTAGTATAAAATATGTACAGAATTTTGCAATAATTTCGCGTGAGAATATCATGATGAAAATAAAAGGAATTGCCGACTACCTAAGCCAACCTCTACTGTTAAGGTGCTTACTCAAATAGGTAGAGATTCGATAGGATACTAACAATGTCCGATATAAATAACAATTGAAATAGCAATGTATTGTCAGAATAACCCCTTAATTACACCTGACACAGTTGGGGCTCGATTTCGAAAGACTGCCGATATCTCTATGAGCTAATCTTTATGGATTGCTTGTTGAACTTGATAATGGGAAAGTTCTTAAAGAAGAGTTATTGGGTAGATATGAGTTCGTGGATATCGTGGTACGGGACTAGCTCTACTGATTTGTATTTTGAATGCGATTATCCGACGAAGGGCATCAGCATTTTGTTGCCGGTAGAGGACCTCAGGTGAAGAATGTACTGATTGATAGTTCTGGTGCGTTTGCTGGCATTAATGCAGCGTGACTGCAAAATTGGGATTAACTTTTGCAATATCCGTTTATATTCGCTCACTCATTGCCTTCGTTTCACCATAAGGATTCGTCGTAGGCAATAAATCCATCGTCCCCACAAATGGCACCTGATTGTCTCCATAGACCGTAGCAGATGACCTGTAATACCAAAATTTTTATAAGGATTTAAAATGTCATTCAATTTAGTATCCATAAAAGTTAACGCTCCACCTTCAATTGTATTGAAGACTTTTTTTTCATGGAAGCTGAACATAGAAGCATCACCATAGTTCGCAACACCTTCATCGTCAACAGTAACTCCAAAAGCATGTGCTGCATCATAAATGACTTTGAGATTGTATTTTTTAGCAATCCGCTCTATTTTTTTCAAATTGCATACATTTCCATAAACATGCACTGGAAGTATATCTGAAGTTTTATCAGTAATTAAGCTCTCTAGTTTGTTTATATCAATTGTATAATCATCAACGTTAATTTCACAAAAAACAGGTGTTAAACCATTTCTCACAATTGCATAAGTTGTTGATGAGAAAGTAAATGGTGTCGTAATCACTTCGCCGGTTAAATTCAAAGCTACATTGTAGTCTCTAATGCAAGATGACCATTAGAAAATAGCGTGACATTAGGAACATGTAGATAATGTTGTAACTCTGCTTCTAAATTATTATGTTTTACACCGTTATTAGTCAACCAATGGCTATCCCATATATCTTTAATTTCTTCTATATATTCGACTGTTGGAGGCATAGAGGAACGAGTAACTTGGATTAGATTGTTTTTTATTCTTCATCATTACACTCCACATCTAAATTTATATCTATAAATACTTTTCTTCCCTCTTGATCATTAAAATATGCATTCTTATATCCCGAAAAGCTCATTGCTCTGAAATAATCAATCGCCTCCCTATATGTTATAGATTTATCTAGATCAATCTTACAAAGAGCTTCAAAATCTTTTTTTAGATTGATATTTCCTTCAACTTTCGGGTAATTACTTTCGTAGCTATAATCTATTATGTCATGTAGATGTCGTTTTAATAGTTTTACCTCAAGATTTTGAACTTTGTTATAAATATCAAATGAGGTTTCCCAAGAAAAAATCTCTATTTTTTCTTGCACAATAATCTTACCACTATCTAGATTTTCATCCATTTCATGTATAGTTACTCCAATAGGTAGTTTATTAATTATACTAAATACTTGCGGAAACCACCCTCTATTATATGGATTATAGCCCGGATGAATATTAACACAACGTACACTGTTAACTAATTTTGAAGGGAATAGCTGTTTGCAATGTAATGATAACACTAACTGATATTTTGCTATAATTTCATCGACTTTTTCCTTCACATTTATAGGCTTAAAATCATTTGTTAAATATCTCGAATTAAACATTATATTTCTATCTGAATAATAAAAATTAAAATTCATTTCTTTATATTCATCGCAATCAATAATTTCTTTCATATTTTCATATAAATACTCATTATCTGTGAGAATCATTATATTCAAGTTGCCTTTCCCCTCTCCCCTTTAAAATAGCTTTCCCTGTTGTTACTAAATAAGTATAAGATTCTAATCTAAATACTTTTGCTAATCCTACATATACAACTATTCCTACCAATACTTGTACTATTAAAGTTAGTATGATTGTCATCCCAATCCACTGAAGACTATATACTACAGCACCCATAACCCACGATACTAGTAAAGATGGTATTATATCTTTCCACTGCTCTTGAAAACTATAATCAATTAGTTTTAAGTTAGGATATGCATTAATAAATGTAGATAAAATACTACTAATAAATACTCCTAGAGCCAGTCCATAAACTCCAAACCGTATACTTATTCCTAAAATTACTAGTCCAAGTATTTTCTTGAAAATCTCAAGCTTCAAAAAAACATCACTACGCCCTAAAGCTTTAAAAGCTTGCAAATTGGCCGTATGTATTGGCCAGAATGCATAAGAAGCACAAAATATTTGTACGAATGGAACAGCAGGCAGCCATTTTGCTGTTAATACAATCTTAATAAATGGCTCTGCAATTGTAGCCATTCCAACCATCATAGGAAATACGATAAATGAGCTCGTAACAATCGATCTTCGGACAATCTCTTTTACTCTTTGTTTATTATTTTGATAAGATGATAAAGTCGGAAGCATTACTGATTGGATTGAACCATCTATATTACTTACAATGAGACTTGGAAATTGTTCCCCTCTATTATAAAACCCTAGAGTTGCTGGACTGAAGAGTTTCCCAATAATAAGACTTATAATATTATTATAAAGTGTATCTAACAAGCTTGAAGCCAATAATTTCCAACCAAACGAGAATAAGCTTCTAATCCTTTCTATTGAAAAAATTAATTTTGGTCTCCATTTTACTGTAAACCATAAAATAACTGAAACAAGTAACTGATTTGTTAATTGTTGTCCCACTAAAGCCCAAACACCAAAACTTGCATATGCCATTACTATGCCTAATATGCCAGAAATGATAATCGCGCCAAAACTACTTACAAATAACTTTTTAAATTGCATATTTCGAGCAATAACGGCTATCTGGATGGAGTTAAAAGCACCAAAAAACAATGTTAACGATAAGCATCTAATCACTGGTGTTAAATAGGGTTCTTCAAAATAAGTAGCAATAAATGGTGCACTAAAAAAAAGTATAATATATAGTAGACTGGCTACAATTAAGCTCAAATAAAAAACAGAAGAAAAATCAACCTCATCAGCATCTTTTTTTTGAATAAGTGCAGTATTAAAACCGCTTTGAACAAAAACTCCCGCAATAGCAATAAAAATTGATACAAGTACGATTAAACCAAATTCTTTGGGCAATAGAAGACGAGCTAACACAATCGTCACAATGAATTGTATACCTTGCGTACCTCCGCGCTCCATGAGTTTCCAGAAAAGAGAAGAAAGGACTTTAGATTTTGTTACTTCATAACTCACCTAATTAACTTCCTTTTCGCCGATATCATAAATCTCAAAATACCTGGGTAATACTGTTCCAAGAATATTATAATCCTACTTTTATACCCTAATTCTAAATATATATCTTTAAACTCCCCTATTTTCACTTCTTTGTATTTTCTTTGCTCTAATAATAACGAAAATTGATTTCGTTTTTTTGTTCTAGTTAAAACATTCTCATATTGGAAGTTTGTATATCGATTTATTTCATCTAGCATATCTGCAATTTCATTAAAATGCTTAATCTTTTTTTCAAAACTGGATAAGTTTCTAGCGGTCCATGAACCACTATCTCCAACTCGGTACGACGACATAAATTCATCAATGTAATACACAGTACCTCTCAGTGATAAATTTATAGCTAAAGGATAATCTTCAACTGGGGCGTTTTCTATAAAATTAGGTCTATTCTGAACAAATTCCGTAAGACAGAGCATCGAATTAGTAAGAAAAAGACCCCCTCCCCCTTCAATAGTTTCAGCCACAGTAAAAATCTTATTCTTACTATTAGGACGGTTCTGCGATAATAACTTTCTTTCTGATGCCGATACAAGATTACCCGCATGAACACATAAACTACATTCAGGGTGTTTCTCCATGTAGTCAACTTGTTTTTGTAATTTATTAGGATCGGTCCAAAAATCATCTCCTTCACAGATAGCCAAGTACTTTCCCTTTGCTCTTTCATAATTAAATCGACTTACTAGAACACCCTTTGAGTATTGATTTTCTGTTTGGTATATTGTTTTTATCAAATCAGGATATTTCTTCTCATATTCTCTAATTTTGTATGCTGTTCTGTCTGTTGAGGCATCATCATGAATTAATATTTCAAACTTGAAATTTGTTTCTTGCATTAAAAAACTATCAATTGCATCCGCTATAAACTTTTCATGATTGTAAGTTATACAGCTAATACTGACTAAAATATTATCCAATTGGTTTGATTCTCCCTAATTATTTTAGTAGATTGTATTAACTCTTTCTAAAAGTAGTTTATATTTAATAGTCATCAACATGCTTTTTTAAAATAATAGGTATACCCTCTTATTTGTTAATTGGCCTTTTCACTAAATGCAAAAGAAATCCACTTAAATTCCCTCTTAATTTTCCATAACCTTCAAAAATTAAGTCCATCATTTTTGGTTGTACATAATACAACTCGTAGAACATTCTAAATTTAATATTCTTTTTGTTTTTCCTTAGTTTCTCCCTCAAGCCTTTGAAGTTTCTGTCAAAACTATCATTAATTAATTCGTTTTCAAATATATTCTTTCGTTTATTAACATCCATATAAATAAAAAATAATTGCCTATATGTTTTATGGCTTAAGCCCTTAAGACCAACCTTTTCAAAGAATTCAGCTCTCTCCTTATAGGCATCTATTGCATGTAGTCGATTCTTAATATTAAATCCAACTCCCATAATGCTATCTTTTCTTTGCCAATAGTATAGTAACTGATCTGTAGTTAGTACAATTTTCTCAGCCTTATAAATCAATTTGTAAGTCGTAAATTCATCTTCATGTATCCTTCCAACTGGAAAACGTATTTCCTCAAATAACTTTCTTTTATATAATTTTCCGCATGCTATAACCATCTGCACATAGAATTTATCTAAAAATTGCCCTAGTGCTTCAACATTGGAATACTCATAAATTATTTCCTTCGAATTTTCACCTTGAATATCTTCTGTTGAAGTTCTGATGAAATCACATACTGAAATATCTGAATCCGTTTTTCTTAGCAGTTGGTATAGCTTCTCAATGTATTCCACATGTATCCAATCATCGCTATCGATAAACGAAATATACTCACCTTTAGCAATTTCAATCCCTGCATTCCGAGCATCTGATAGACCACCATTTTTTTTATGAATTACTTTTATTCTTTCATCTAATTTTGCATATTCATCGCAGATTTCTCCACATTTATCAGGTGAACCATCATCTATTAAGAGAATCTCTAGATTCTTATAGGTTTGATTCAAAATAGAATCAACACAACGATGTAGATAGGCTTCAACTTTATATATAGGTACTATAACTGTAATGATTTCACTCATAATTTCCTCCATTGAATAAGTATCAGAATGATAGACTGATTTCACATCAATAAGAATTCTATAAAACAATCACTAACACAGTGGAGCACTTTTAAAAGGCGATCTCTAAAGATTATATTTATACTGCAGTCCATTAGATAACTTTTTACATATAATCTGAAATTGTATTTATTATCAGAACAGTGTCTGACACATGGTCACGATTTACAACGAATAAATAATAAATACCTCGATTAAACTATTCAATATTTTTATAAATCTCTATCGTTTTATTAATCTATTTACTTACTACTCTGATTAACAAACTATAGTAGAAATACAAATATATTGCTATTTCATTTTTTAAAGCTGCTAATACTATTTTTTTTCTTAAAGTATAACCATTTGTATCTATTTCTTTTAAGATACTCTTTAGCTTATTATCTTTACAAAGCCTTTTAATATATATTATTTTTTCTTTAATATTCTTATAGTTTTCTCTATGAACTTCATTTGCTATTGCGTTTGTGTACATATTAACGTATCTTATTTTTAATCTTTGTTCTACAAATGGATATACTCTTTCTTTTTTAAATATTTCATCTAAAGCTTGATATACCTTCTTTTCTATATTTATCACATTATAGTTATATGATGTAACAGCAGAATTTATATTAATTATATAGTGGTAGTATACACCCCTGTTAAAACTAACTCTCTTACTTTTTAAAAGTACTTGAACACAAAATATAAGATCTTCCATTAAAGAAATTCCTGCTTTAAACCTAAAATGATATTGATCAATAAAATCTCTTTTTATGAGTAATCTACAAGCACTTCCCATGATTGTTTTACTTCCGCTATTTAAATTAGAACTTCCTATCATATTGGTTATAATTTGATCGACAATATCTTGTCCTTCTAATATCTTTTGTTTTAAATCTAATAAGTTTGAAAGTGATTTGCCGTTATTTTCTACAATATAGTTACACATACATACATCAGCATCATCTTCTATAATTTGTTGATATAGATTTTCATACATGTTGTGATCTATCCAATCATCAGGATCAACAAAACCTATATACTCACCTTTTGCAACTTCAAGTCCAGCATTTCTAGCTGAAGAGACTCCTCCATTAGGCTTATCAATTAATTCTATACGATTATCTTTTTCTTGATATTCCTTACAAATTGATAAACTATTATCAGTCGACCCATCATTCACCAAAATAATCTGTATATCTTTTAATGTTTGTGTTTGAATGCTCTCAATACTGCGTCTCAAGTATTTTTCAACATTATATATAGGAACTATTACACTTACTTTTGTCATTTTATACTCCTTATTGAAGCACCTAATTTTTAGATCTTTGTAAAACCTGTAGAATATTTAGTTAAACAAATATATTTATAATAATGTCTTTATTTGTAATAAGTAATAGCATAGAATAATTCAAGTCCCTGGTACATTATCATTCCTGTAAAAAAAACAATACAAATCAATATAAATAAAGTCCTTATTTTTATTGTTAGAATTCGTAAAATTATAGGAATTACTGGTAATATTAAAAACGCTAAACCATATAACATACGATTAAAAATTAACACATTATACAGTGAACCTAATGCTACAAATAAATATATTACAACAAAAGTAATGTAACGCAATTGATCTGTGTTAAAATCGGAACTTTTTTTCTTTAATATGTAAAGACAAGTCATTAATATTATTAAAACAAAGATGCAATTAACAAAAACAAGGCGATAATCTGGTGTATAATTGATTTCTCCATACAGTTCTAATAACGCACCAGCAGTACCTAATGCTTCTATAGACGTCGATCTTAATAAATTTGATATATAATCTGAAAATAAACCCCAAAGTACTAACAACGGCGCAAATTTGTACATCTTTACATTCAAAACAAAAATTCGAACAACAGGGACTATAATTGTAGATGGGTGAATAAAAATTGGAAGTATATATAGTAAATACTTTATTATACCTTTCTTATGTTTAAACAGATCAATGTATACCGCTAGCGAGGCTATACTAAAAGCGAATACATTTCTAATACCAGATATTGATAATACAATGTTTACCAATGCAAAGAAAAGAAAGAAATTGATTGAAAAAACAATACTATTTTTTTTAGAATATTTATCTTTTAAATCACAGATTATATACGTATATATCATATACTCAATAAATATTGTTATAAAAACCAATAAATTATTACTGCTAAATAAGGATATAAAATAAAATAAAAAATTTATTACAAAATATTCATTATATCTTGCTTGGGTTAAAGTATATTCTAAACCTCCTATTCTCATATTATCTATTTCATTATAATGATGAGAAAGATCCCAAATTGGAGGGGGCAATATTTGTGATGCTAGATATGCATAAGCAAATCCAAAAGAGATTAGAATAAACATATACGGGTATTTATTTATTTTAATATTTTTTAAGAAGCCGATTTGGTGAATTAATACAACAATAAGAATATATAATACGAATATAATATTAAATAACATTATTTTGATCGCTACTTAAATACAATTTTTCATACTGTTTAACACATTTTTTAATATCGTACTGCTTAGACATTTCATATGAAACTTCTCCATAATGCTTTATTAACATGACACTTTCAATCAACCTTGACATTGATTTTGCAAGTTGGTTTCTATTCCCTACATCTACTAATAAACCATTTTGATTTTGCTTTACTATGTCTATAACCCCACCTGCTTTAGTTGTTAAAATAGGTAAACCGCAAGCCATTGCTTCAAGGACAGATAAAGGTAACCCCTCATAATTCGATGACATTACATATATATCGGCTTTATTAAGTTCTTCTGATACATTATTGACAATACCTTTTGTAATAATTTTCTCTTTCAAATCAAGATCTTTAATTTGTTTTTCAATTTCTACTCGAAGTTCACCATCCCCTAAAATCGTTAGAGTAACATTATTATGTTTTTTTACAACATCTGAAAATGCATCTATCATAAGCTTATGGTTTTTTACATTTTGCATTCTTCCTGTGGTAATAAAATTTATATTATTTGATCTTTGTAAGTTCTCAGTTCTTTTAAATATATTTGTATCTATACCGTTATATATACACGGTACTTTATCCTTTGATAATCCATATTCCTCACAAATTGTTGCTTTTACATAATCACATATTGCAACAGGAGTAAATGCAAAAAATTTATAAGAAACCTTCATAACTTTTTTTAAAATTCCTTTTGACTCCATACTTGCAATACTATGAACTGTGTGGAGCCTCCGTTTTATACCACAAAAAATAGTAGCAATGAGAACGTATGGAACCACATTTAAATGTGTGTGTATAATATGTGGTTTGTAATCTCGAACAACTTTTACAAAGTCTATAATTACTTTTGGATCAAATCCAATCCTTTTATTTAAAAACTTAATTTTAAGATCATACTTAACAATAAAACTTTCAAATTCAGTTCCCTTTTTAGGAAACAAAGATAGTAATAATACATCAAATTTTTGTGGATCTAAGTTTAAAGCGATATCTATTGCTAACTTTTCACCGCCACCTATACCTAGAGTTGGTATTACTATTAATACTTTTTCCTTCATCTTATATTCCCTCGTAAATATCACAAATTTTTGTTAATACAACTTCAGTCGTATAACTACTTTTTACTTTTTTTTGATTCCATTGAGACATTTGCTCCCTAATAGAGGGTGAATAAATCTCTTGAATAGCTTTAATCATCCCAGACACGTCTCCCACGTCAACCAATATGCCACCACTACTTTCAACCATATCAGGAATAGCACCAACTGGTGTAGCTATTATAGGTAACCCACAGGCCATGGCTTCTAAAACTGCAAGGGGGAACCCCTCTGAATGGGAAGGAAAAAGAAGTAAATCAGCATTTTTCATTTCTATAAGTACATTATCTTTAGAAATTTCTCCAACAAAAGTAACATTTTTTGGTGATAATATTCCCTCGAAATCTTCGCTTATATTTCCAACTAATCGAAAGTTTATTTGTGGAAAAAATTTAGCCACTTCAATAATTTCGCAGCATCCTTTTGAATTTAAAACATGACCGACGAATATTATTGTTTTGATTTCATTAGCTGTATTTTTATAGTTTGACTCGTTTATTACTTTATTATTTATAAAGTTTGAAACAATAACACCTTCTCTATTTAACATCTTTTTTATATACAAACTTGAATCAGAGTTTAACACCATAACAACATCTGAATTTTTAATAAGCCTTTTAAAAAGACTCTTTGAAAATTTGTTATTCACTAAACTAGGTATATTACAATGACATTGCAGTACCAACTTGTTACCAGCTTTCTTAATCTTTCGTGCACACAATAAATCACGAATCATACCGGTTTTAGAACATGACGTGTTTAAATGTACAACATCAAACTTACCTGTTCTAAGAACTTTGGTTAAGTCATTATAAACAGATATATTTCTCTTAATTTCTTCCAATAACTTTTTTTTATTAAAATTATTTATTCGGTTTCCTCTAACTGAAATATCTACTACTTTTATATTATGTTTTTTTATAAGTTCACTTTTTAAATATAACTCTGTCCAAGTCGCTATTCCTCCTGCTGGTGGAGGCAGAGGTGAAACTAAGAGTATCCCCAATTTCTTTCCAATTGTATTCATTTTGAAAATTCTCCCCAAACAACCCTATTTACATAATCCGTATAAGATAATATTATTCTCAATACCTTATCTGATACATTAGGCATACTATAATCCTTAACAAGTCTTACTGTGTTATTTTTTTGAACTTCCAATACTTCGAGTCCCTGCAAAACTCTCTCTCTATTTAAACCTACCATCATCACTGCTGCTTCTTCCATTGCCTCTGGTCTTTCATGTGCTTGTCTTATATTAAGTGCTCTAAACCCAAGAATAGATGACTCTTCACTAATCGTTCCACTATCACTTAGAACAGCTTTTGCTTTAATTTGAAGTTTTACATAATCATTAAACCCTAAAGGTTTCATTGTTTTCACTAATGGATTGAACTTAATTCCTTTAGCATTAATCATTTTTTGAGTTCTAGGATGTGCACTTATTATCACAGGCATATTATATTTTTCCACAACTGCATTTAAACTATCGACTAGATCTAAGAAATTGGTTTCCAAACAAATATTTTCTTCTCTATGTGCAGACACTACAAAATACTTACCTTCTTCAAGTTTTAAACGCTCCAGTACATCAGCTTTTTCAATATCATCTTTTCTTGAATTGAGTACTTCAAACATTGGGCTTCCAGTTTTAATAATTCTATCAGCAGGCAAACCTTCTCTTAACAAATACTCTCTTGCAATATCACTATAAGTTAAGTTAATGTCCGCAATATGATCGACAATCTTTCTATTCGTTTCTTCCGGTACTCTTTGGTCAAAACATCTATTACCAGCTTCCATGTGAAAAATAGGAATGTGCCTTCTTTTTGCTGCGATTGCACATAAACAGCTATTTGTATCCCCAAGCACTAAAAAGGCATCTGGTTTTACTTCTTCTAAAATAGGATCTATCTTAATTAGAATATTTCCAATGGTTTCTACCGCTGTTCCGGTAGCTGCATTAAGAAAATAATTTGGATTTTTTAAATTTAAATCCTTAAAAAACACTTCATTTAATTCAAAATCATAGTTCTGTCCGGTATGAACAAGTGTATGTTCAATTGCATTGGATTCTTCTAATTTATTGATTACAGCTGACAATCTTATAATTTCCGGTCTAGTACCGATTACTGTCATAACTTTTAGTTTCTTCATAGTTATACCCCCAAATGGTAAGTATCTGGATTTTCTGAATTAAAACATTCATTTACCCACATAACAGTGACCATATCACTTTTACCAGTGTTTACAATTGAATGCGTATATCCTACAGGAATATCAACAACTTGAAGTTTTTCTCCACTTACCTTGTATTCAATAATTTCTTTTGAATGAACTTTCCTAAATCTAATGAGACCTTCCCCACTAACCACTAGAAACTTTTCACTCTTAGTATGATGCCAGTGGTTACCTTTTGTAATTCCTGACTTAGACACATTTACTGAAACTTGACCTCTATCAGGTGTTCGAAGAAATTCTGTGAAAGATCCACGATTATCTACATTCATCTTTAGGTCATAGGAATACTTATCTTCTGGTAAAAAGCTTAAATAAGTACTATAAAGCTTTTTGGTTAAATCGTCTTCCATATTAGGCACACTTAATGTACCTCTACTTTCGTTGAAACTTTCAATTCGTTTTGCTAATTCTCCAAGTTTAATTGAATAGGTTGTTTGTATAGTGCAATATTTATTTAGTTTTGTCGGAGAACCCTCTAGTGCTTTTACAAACTCCTCTAGAACATCATCTATATAACAAAGGGTAAGTTCTGCTTCTGGATTATTAATCTGAATATCTAGATTTCTCGCAAAGTTATAACAATATGTAGCTACTACTGTGTTGTAATTAGGTTTACTCCATTTTCCAAATAGATTGGGGAGCCTATATACATAAACTTTTGCACCTACTTCTTTTGAGTATTTAAACAATAAGTTTTCACCGGCTCTTTTACTCTCACCATAAGGATTAGTTATTTCCGCCTGGATCGATGAAGTAATAAGAACAGGTGATTTATTATTATGCATCTTTAGAAGTTCTAACAATTTTGATGTAAATTCAAAGTTACCTTCCATGAATTCCTCTTCATTTTTCGTTCTATTAATACCTGCTAAATGAAATACGAACTCACACTCTTTTGTGAATTGTGCGAGATTTTCTAATGAATTTTCCCTTGTATACAAAAATAAATCTTCATAACCTCTATTTCTCAACTCAGCTACTAAGTTTTTACCAACAAATCCGGATGCACCTGTTATAAGTATTTTCACTAGTTAATCCATCCCTTCAATTCATTTTGAATATAAGGTAGTTGGTGTAATTTATCCTTGATTTGTTCAATAGTGAGACGATACGTATTATGAGAATTGTATTCTTCCTCAGATGAAAGTTTTTTATCTCCATCTTCAAAATATATATCATAATTTAAATCCCGATTATCTGCTGGGACTCTATAAAACCCCTCTAAGTCTTCAGCAACAACATGTTCTTCTCTAGTTAATAATGTTTCAAAAAGTTTTTCTCCATGTCTTGTACCAATAGTCTTTACCTCATTATCAGCATGAAATAATTCTTTCACTGCGCGAGCCAAGTCTGCAATTGTAGATGCCGGTGATTTTTGTACCATAATATCTCCCGCATTTGCATTTTCAAAAGCAAATATAACTAGCTCTACAGCTTCTTCAAGGCTCATTAAAAATCGTGTCATTTCCGGATCAGTTACGGTTAAGGCTTTTCCAGCTTTCAATTGTTCCACAAAAAGTGGGATAACTGAGCCACGGGAAGCCATCACATTACCATATCTTGTTCCACAGATTAATGTTTTTTCGGGAGAAACAGTTTTTGCTTTTGCAACGACAATTTTTTCCATCATCGCTTTAGAAATGCCCATTGCATTTATAGGATAAGCCGCTTTATCTGTTGAAAGACAAATTACCTTTTTTACTCCATATTCAATAGATGCATTTAAAACATTTTCTGTACCAAGTACATTTGTTTTAACTGCTTCCATGGGAAAAAATTCACATGATGGAACCTGTTTAAGGGCAGCGGCATGAAAAACAAAGTCTACTTCATTCATTGCGTACTTAACACTAGCTAAATCTCTCACATCGCCTATATAAAACTTTAATTTGTCATTATTATACAATTTACGCATATCATTTTGTTTTTTCTCATCACGCGAAAAAATTCGTATTTCTTTTATATTGGTATTCAAAAACCTCTCCATTACAGCATTTCCAAATGATCCTGTTCCACCTGTAATAAGCAATGTTTTATCGTTAAACATAAAATTTCACATCTTTTCTTCGTATTTTAATAGTCAAATCAATTCAAAATACTTGTTTATATTAAGATCTTTAGTAAATTTAGTCTCATATAATTTTCTGGCATTTAAAGACTCAGCTTCTGTTAAGGTTGAGTTTAAAAAATATCGATTAATACCATTTACGAAACCTACTATGTCGCCTTGCAAAATATTTACACCACATTCAAATGTTAATAAGTCTTTTGCAATGTCAGTGTCATGACTCATAATTGATAAAACAGGTTTACTAGCGGCTAAGTACCCATACGTTTTACTTGGTACTCCAAGACCTTCAATGCCTTTTTCTAGACTAACCAAGCATAGGCTGCTTATTGACAAAACATCCGCATAGTCTTGTCCTTTAAGAAATCCAAATACTTGAGAATTGTTTATTTTATTATTTTTTAAAAAACTTTTAACGTATTGAACTTTACTTCCGTGTCCTGAGAAGATAAAAAATATATCTTCCCGATTTTTGAAGCTTAAGATACCTTGTAAGATGGTCTCCATATCCTGAACTGGTCCCATATTGCCAGAATACAAGACTATGAACCTATAATTCTTTTTAATTTCAATAAATTCGTCATTAACTACTAGCGTGTGCTGTACACTTTTTTCATTAGAGAACCAATTCGGAATAACTTTTAAGTTTTTAGAACTCTTTGCTATGTTGTGATTTAATACATAGTCTTTCATTTCATTTCCTAAAAGAACAATAGTAGAAGCATTTGAATATACACGTTTATTAATAAAATTCATTAGCTTGTGGATTATCCCATTCTCTTTTATTCTATTAATCTTTAAAGCATTATCTGGATAAACATCAAAAGCAACAAATATAAATTCTGTACCATAAATCTTTTTTAATAAATAAGTAATTAAAGGCAAAATGGGTGGGTTAGAGTAAACAATAATCATTTTAAATTTTCTTAAGTAAAAAAACTTAGTAAACATAGATAAAAAAAAGGAAAAAAAATTAAATATACGCCCAAATTTTGACTTATTATTGTATTCGGTGTATTTAATCCTTTTTATCGTTACTCCTTCCAAAATCTCATCAACTTGTATTTTTTTAAAACTATCAGAAATGTATTCTTGAGGATATCCGCAAACAACACTGACATCTAAGCCTCTTTCTTTTAAACCAAGTGCAAGTTCAGTAATTAGAGTTGCAGTAGATACATGTTCTGGATAAAAGTATTGGCATAAGATTCCTACATTTTTTGTTGATAAGGCCACCTCATTCTTGTCCCCTTACTTTTAATCGTATCTTCGTTTTATAATATGCTTGAGTAGTGTGTAGTATTCAACTTAATACAAATCTATCCCAGATTGCATATAATATAAGATTAGCCGCCTTTGGAATTCTGAAATTCAAAAAGCGGCTAATCATATGTATACATACTAAACTAAGTAAAAATACGAAAGGAATTTCTATGCTCCCTTCGTAATTATACTTAGCTAAATTTACTTCTAATCATCATAGGTAGATAGATTTTTCCATTTACTTTTTGACAATCTCTTAGATAAACTCCATTCCTTTGTCCATAAAAAATTGCGATGCATTTTTGCATTTACAGTATTTGTAGAAAAGATTATTATTCTAGTGTTTTCAAATTCAAAAGAAGGTGATTCTATTCGATAATCACGTACTTTCAAATTTCGAGCTATTAGATATTCAGATAAGCTATCTATAGTACTAGAACTTTCTAACAACCCATGTAAGGAAAACACGATACTTTTTTTCAATCTAATTAATTCATCCAATGTGAACATAATAGTTCTTTTCAGATCTACTTTCTTTACAATAAAATCCATATAATTGGCATCACTTTGACCTATAAAATGGAATACATAAGTAGATAGCTTTTTTTTAACCTGAAATGGAAAAAAAGCTATCATTCGGTTATGTTCCTTAACCGCATATATCTCTACTTTTTCTAGAAGTTCTTTAGATCTCCACCAATTACTAATAAAAACGTATTCAATAAATGGATTATCATTTTTATTCTCTTCCAAAATAGCATTCCATTCTTTCTTGAATACTTCTAAATGCTTAAGTGTTTTAATCTGGATAAGCTCCAAACCATTCCCCTTTCTAATTTGGTTGCTTTTGATGTGTGTAATACTGAATGGTTTCTTTCAAACCTTCAGCAAAACTATAAGCTGGGATCCAATCAAGTGATTCAATTGCTTTTTCATTAGAGAGAACACTCCGCTCAATCTCTCCTTCTCTAAGTGATTCATAAACTGGTTCTACCTTCATACCCGCTAATTTAGCTATCTCTTTATATAATTTATGAATAGAGATTTCTATACCGGAGCTAATATTACAAACCCCTGTGAAATCAGACTGTATGGATTGTACACACGCCGCAGCTACATCCTTAACATAGATAAAATCTCTTGTTTGATTGCCATCATAAATAACTGGATTTTCTCCTTGTATTAATCGATGGATAAGATTTGTAATAACTCCATTTGGTTGCTTCGCGCCAAAAACATTAGAAAATCGTAATATACTGCTTTTTACTTCAAATAGTTTCTCGTAAAGCTGAGCATATTTTTCAGCAGATAGTTTAGAAAGAGCATAAAAAGAGAGTGGAGAAAGTTTACTGTCTTCAAATACTGGAAATATAGTTGGATTACCATAGACTGCCGCTGTGGAAGCTATCACGCATTTTTTCACTTCATATTGTCTTGCATATCGTAAAATATTCAAAGTACCGAATAAGTTTGCTTGGCAATCTTCTACCGGGTTACTCATCGATTCGATAACTGATGATTGTGCAGCCAAATGAATGACATAGTCTGGTTGTTCCATTTGAAAAACCGCCTCAAGATCCTCTTGCGTAATATCTATTTCATAGAAGATAACGTTTTCTGGTAGATTACTTAACTTTCCAGTAGATAAATTATCTACTGCTATAACGGAAATTTGTTGTTCTAATAATGCTTGTACGACGTAAGAACCGATAAAACCAGCTGCTCCTGTCACCATTACCTTCAATGGATATCCTCCGTTTCAATTAAATTTCGATAGGTATAAATCATTTTTGCTTACATTATCTAAATACCAATGAATTGTCTCTACAATACCTTCTTCAAAAGAGTAAGAAGGGAACCAGCTCAATTCTTTACTTATTTTAGAATTATCTACAGCATACCTCCTATCATGTCCAAGACGGTCTTGTACAAATTCGATTAAACTCTCACTCTTATTTAAAGCATTTAGAATTAGTTTAACGATTTCAATATTTTCTTTTTCATTGTTTCCACCGACGTTGTATACTTCCCCAATACTTCCATTATGGAGGACGGTTTCTATAGCTGAGCAGTGGTCTTCCACATGTAACCAATCCCTAACCTGTTTACCATCCCCGTATACCGGTAGGGGGATATCATTTATTGCATGATGGATCATTAGTGGTATTAACTTTTCAGAATGTTGGTACGGACCATAATTATTGGAACATCTTGTCGTAACTACTGGTAGCTTAAATGTTTCATAATAAGCTCTAACCATCATGTCTGCAGAAGCTTTAGATGCAGAATAAGGACTATTTGGAGAGAGGTTTGTCTCTTCTGTAAAATATCCATCTTTCCCTAAAGTACCGTATACTTCATCCGTAGAAATGTGAACAAATTTAACATTTTCTTTGTATTCGGTGCAATACTTGTCTGTTTGATCGACCTTCCAATACTGTTTTGCTGTATCCAACAAAGCTTGCGTTCCTAAAACATTTGTATTCAAAAAGATTTCGGGATCATCAATGCTTTTGTCCACATGGGATTCAGCTGCAAAATGGGTAACGACTTGAATATCGTATTGATGAAAGAGTTTATTTAATAGTTCTCGATCTCGAATATCTCCTTTAACAAAACGATATTTTTCTGAGTGTTCAATACCGTTTAAATTTTGGACACTTCCAGCGTATGTCAATAGATCTAGATTAACTATGGTATAATTGTATTTTGATAGCATATATCGAATAAAATTTGATCCGATAAATCCTGCTCCACCTGTAACTAAAATATTCATCATAATCTCCTTTATCCTCTCTTGGAATTCGCAACATCAACCAAATACTTGCCGTAATTTGTCTTCATTAACGGTACAGCCAGTTGTAGTAATTGTTGCCTAGATATATAATTCCTACGAAATGCAATTTCCTCAATACACGAAACGTATAATCCTTGTCGATTTTGAATAGCTTCCACAAAATTGGATGCTTCAAGTAGTGACTCATGAGTACCTGTATCGAGCCACGCTAAGCCCCTCCCCATAATTTTCACTTTCAATTCTCCTTTACGAAGATATTCGTCAATTACAGAAGTAATTTCAACTTCCCCTCTATCAGAAGGTTTTACTTTTTTTGCGATTTTCGTAACTTCATTATCAAAAAAATATAAACCAGGTATTGCATAGGAAGACTTTGGATCACTTGGTTTTTCTTCAATGGAAATTGCATTTTTTTTCTCGTCCACTTCTACAACGCCATATGCTCTTGGGTCTTTCACGAAACAACCAAAAATCATTGCACCTTTTGATAAGTTCGCTGCTTCCTGCACTGTGTTACCAAAATCTGAACCATAGAAGATATTGTCTCCTAACACTAAAGCAACCGACGATTCAGCTATAAATTCCTCTCCGATTAGAAAAGCTTCAGCCAAACCCCCAGGACTTTCCTGAATAGCATATTGCAATTTCATGCCAAGCTTACTTCCATCTCCTAATAATTCTTCAAAACTTTCAATATCTCTATTAGTTGATATGATTAATATTTCTCTAATTCCTGCAAGCATTAATACTGATAGTGGATAATAAATCATCGGTTTATCATAAATTGGTAGCATTTGCTTTGAAATTGCTTTTGTGAGTGGATATAACCTTGTACCTAATCCTCCTGCTAAAATAATTCCTTTCATATAAAGTTACGTATCACTTTACAGATTTTCTCCACTGACTCTATTTCTAAATCTCCATAGAATGGCATAGCCAATACTTGTGTAACTGCTTTTTGTGCTTGCGGAAGATTTTCTTTTCGAGCAGATTCCAAATGCTCGTACCATTGAAAATCACTACATAGAGGATAGAAATACTTACGTGTGAACACGTTATACTTTTTTAGTTCCTCATGTAGCCAATCTCGTGATTTGCCGTATATTTCTTCATCTATTTGGATGACAAAATACTGATAGCTGCTACTATCCAATTCTAATTTCGTCAGCACGTTTATCCCAGGTGTGTTTGCCATATTCTGTTCGTATGCTCGTTTAATTTCATGTCTTTTCCTACGTTCCGTTTCAACCAATTTCAACACTTCTATTCCGATTACGGATTGAACTTCATTCAGCTTTGCATTTAGTCCAGACAATACAACTTCTTCTGGGTTTGCTATCCCAAAATTTTTAAGCAAGTTTAATTTCTCTACTAAACTTTCATCGTTGAAAGCTAATGCCCCGCCTTCTACCGTATTAAAAAGTTTAGTGGCATGAAAACTAAACATCGTCATATCTCCAAACTTTCCGATTGGCTGATTGTTAATGGTAGTTCCAAAAGTATGAGCACCGTCATAAATTACTTTCAATTTATATTTATTTGCTATTAATTGAATTTGTTCCACATTACATGGATTTCCGAATGTGTGAACTCCTAAAATAGCAGAAGTTTTATCTGTGATGAGTGATTCGATTTTTGCGGCATTTAGAGTAAGTGTAGTGGGATCTATATCACAAAATACAGGGGTTAAGTTATTCCAGTCGAGCGCCTGAACCGTTGCAGGGAAAGTAAATGGAGTCGTAATGACTTCGCCTGTAAGATTTAAAGCTTTTATTCCTAAAAGTAATGCGGATGTTCCATTATTAAATAAGGATAAATTTTCGACTTGTAAGTACTTTTTTAATTGTTCCTCTAACTTAAATTGCTGTGGACCATTATTCGTGAGCCATTTACTTTCCCATACTTCATGCAATCCGTTATAGACATTTTGAAGATTTGGAAGAAGTGGTCTTGTTATATAAATAGGTTCTTTAAACATAATTCCGATGATTAATAGCCTCCTCCAGATGATAATTTATCTATTGATCACTTTATTACTCGTAATACTGGTAATAATAATGATCCTTTTCAAGTTTATAGTTGTTAAGAATCGTCCCAATAATATTTGCTTTAGAAGTTAGTAACGCATCTTTTGCTTTTACAGCATTCCTTTTCTCCGTTTTACCTGAACTAATGACAAGTATTGTACCATCACATTTATTGGAAAGAATTTGTGCATCCGAAACGGATAGAGCTGGAGGGGCATCGAAAATAATCATGTCATATCTCTCTTTTATTTCTTTAATAAACATGTCCATTGTACTTGATCCAAGAAGTTCCGCAGGATTAGAGGGGATTGGTCCAGAAGTAATCAGGTGTAATCCATTAATTCCAGATTCCTTTACTACTTCATTAATATGCCAATGACCCGTCAGCAAGTTGGTTAAGCCAGGTGAATTGGACTTTTCAAATGTGTAATGCATTGTAGGTTTCCTCAAATCAGCATCTACGAGGAGCACTTTTTTTCCCTCCTGTGCAAAAACAATGGCAACGTTTGCGGATGACGTGGACTTCCCTTCTCCAATTGAAGAAGAAGTAAATAAAAGTGTTTTCAACTCCTTACTTGGAAGTGAAAAGTTAATGTTTGTCCGTAACGTTCGGAACTGCTCCGAAATGATGGAACTAGGACTAACATTCGTCACAAGTTTCCGTGCAACTAATTGCTTCGATTTTTTTTTCCTATTAAACACTTTTTGATCCTCTTTTCATTTTTCTACTATTCAATTTTTTTGTTCTTTTTAAATTTTTCCTTGAAATAGGGCTAACGAGTCCCAGAATTGGTAATCCTAATAATTCTTCAATGTCCTGTTCGATTTTTATCGTTGTATCTAAGTACTCTAAGAGAAAAGTTATACCCACTCCGAGCATTAAGCCGATAACTGCTGCAATTGCCATATTAAGGATTGGATTGGGTTTAACAGGTGAAATATTCTTTGTGTCTACAGCTAGTGAGAGAATGTTTACATTATCCACATTCATCAATGTCTTAATTTCTACTCGGAAAACTTCAGCTGTCATATTGGCGATATCAATTGCTTTTTGCAACTCTGGATCTTCTACTCTAATGTTGACAACTTGGGAGTATTGTTGACTAAAAACGGTTATTTTTGTATTTAGTAATTCTGGTGTCGTATTTAAATTCAAATTTTTGATTACTTTTGATAGAATAATTGGACTTTTTATGATTTCATTGTATGTGTTGATTAATTGAAGATTCGTTTGAATGTCTAGAGCATTTAATTGTTCTCGCTGGGATTCCTTTTGATTTATGAGAATTTGCGTTGATGCCTGGTAAATTGGTGTCAGAAAGTAGTAGCTGAATACACCAGTAATCGTTACTGATACAACGAGCATAGTAATAATGAGCAAAAGCCGTTTCTTTATTGTTTTAAAAAGTTCAAGTATATTAATTGTTTCCTCCATAAGAGTGATGCCCCCTTTTGCACGTCCACTCGAATAGCATCAAGTGTTAATTCATATTTGACGATTTTTTTTTGAAACAAATTGGTGGTAACGGTTGAAACTCTGTGCCAAATATGACATGGTTGGCATTTTCACAATAGTAAGTAACATGGCTTTTGGAAAATTTCTTTGTAATATATTGATAAGCCTTTTTTAACAAAAAAGGTCTTTCTAAATAATGGTGTGCATCTGAAGATATAAAGTGTACTAAATTGTGTTTGATTAGAACTTTCGTGTACTTTTTTAAACTTCTACCATTAACCCCTATTAAACTCGATGCTGTTATTTGGATAAGTGCCCCTTTACTCACGAACTCATATAGCAATTGTTTGTTTCTTCTTAGTACAGAGTTTCTTTCTGGGTGTGCAATAATTGGAATGTATCCTTTTAGTTGAATTTGATAAAAGACCTCTAAAGTATTAGTAGGAATATGATTGTTAGGTAGTTCTATTAATATATATTTGCCACTGTTGGCCAGGGTTAATAAATTATTATCTAATTCGTCAAGAATATTGGCAGTTAAATGAATTTCTTGCCCCGGAAGGATTTTCACGGGAATATTTTCACGAAAAAGTTCCCTATATAAATTTGCTACTGCTTCTTTCACTTCCGCCGAAGAATTCGTATATTTTCTATTCAGATGATGTGGAGTAGCAATTATATGCGTTACACCATTTGCTACTGCGTTTGTAGCAAGTAATATTGCTTCTTCCATGGATTGTGCTCCATCATCTAGTCCCGGCAAAATGTGATTATGGATATCTACAAGCACTTCTACTACTCCTTTTGAAAAACTATTGAAATATATTACTTGTCCATATAGCTTATATTCAATAAGCCCCTTTCCCAGTAATCACAATAAGAATCGTTCGAATTACAATCTTTATATCCAATAAAAATGAACAATTTTGCACATAGTACATATCACGCGCTATTTTTTCACCATGCATAATATTTGACCTACCATGGACTTGTGCATATCCTGTAATTCCTGGTTTTACGAGCAGTCGTTTCTGTTGTTCTTTAGAATAATAATATGTAATTTCGACCATTTCTGGACGGGGTCCTACAAAGCTCATATCCCCTTTTAGTACGTTCCATAATTGAGGAATTTCATCAATACTGAACTTCCTATATATTCTACCTAAGGCTGTCACGTTTAAATGTACCGGTTTTGCGAATGAAAAGTCTTTAGGAACTTCATTCTTCCATTCATATTGATGGCTACTAGATTCCTCTGACTCAATTTGCATCGTACGAAATTTCCAAATCAAAAAAGGAACATTATTCAAGCCAGAACGCACTTGCTTAAAAAATATTGGTCTTCCAGAAAATAAGAAGAGTATTATAGAAAAAAATAAAAGCATCGGAACACAAATGAAAAGTATTGAAATACTTCCTATAATATCAACGCTCCTTTTGCCCACACGATGATAGAAGTCATGATTGGTTTGCTGCAGGATTATATCTTTCATGTTCTCCAACAAGCAGCCTCCTTTAAAATTTAAAACATAGAGCTACTAAGAGAGTATATTCACTTCCCTACCTAAAAAAGAACCAATAAAATAAAGTGTAGGACAAGTTAATAGCAATAAAAATAAGCTGCCACAAGGGATTACCCCCTGGACAGCTTAAAAATATTATTTTAAAGTAATATATAAACAGAATTATTCCTTTACTTTTACATACCCTTTGCGATTGATTTCTTAGATATTCCATCTGCAATCAAATTAAAACAATAGATTAAGAGCATGAAAACGAATAAAGGTGGAATAATCATCCAGAACTGTTTGGTTACAAAAACATCTCTAGAAATTGCTATCATCCCAGAAATCTCGGATATATCAGGCTTTAATCGATAAGGTGTATCTGCGTAATAAGCCGCTCCCCCTACAAAAATCGAAAGTATTCCTAAATGAACAAACATTTGAAGCACTTGTACAATATGCTGAGTCCAAAATAAAACTAGCTTTGTCCATAACTGTGGATTAATATGCTTCCATATGACCCAAGTTAATGACCCCCCCATAATTACAGAGTTTTGAACATACTCTTTTTTTAAGGTTTCATTCATTTCATTTCCAATTGAACTCGTTGTGACTGGTAAGACAATGATTGACATGATTAATATTTGCACCACTAATCGCTCCGTTAATGTAGTACTCCAAACCCCTGTAGAATTAATAAGTACCGGATTTAACAAGATAAATACAAGCAAAGTTAATGGTAGAAAATGCATGCCATCTGCAATCGCATTTATCACTTTTCGGCTTTTATTATTCATATAAAATACATATACAATCGCCAATAAATATCCCGCAACTACTCCAATCGTTGCAATAATTAAAGTGAGCAGTATAGTGTATTTCATTCCCACTAATAACTGTTGCAAAATAGAATAACCATATGGATCTGTCCCAAAGAATACATTTTTAGACGGCGGATGTGGTGCCCTGCTTATTAACTTTCCATCTTCATTATAGATATAATTAATTTGATCGATTTGATCATGAAATAAAATGGTGTACAAAAAGCTAATAGATAGCAGCCCAAGCACGATTAAAAGCGGCAGGATTATGTCCCATCGCTTGAATCGATTACTAGATCGATTCATAAAAATAGATGATAGGCTGTTTCTTATATTGCTAATCTTAAGTAGTGAACGCAGTTGTTGCTTATGTAAAAATGGCAAATTAAATTTCTCAAAAATGACGTTGCGCTCAATATTTCCTTTATCTACAAGTACCTCAACGAACGAATAAAAGATAAAAAATGGTGCAAAAACAGAGAAAAGAATAAAAGTTAAACCTGTTGGGCTAAAATCTGCTCTTAAATAATAAAGAATTCCCTTCATCCCAAACAGATATTCAATAATAACTAAAGAGGATAAAGTAAGCCAAATAATTGACTTAGACTGAAAAAATGCACTTTTCAAAGCGTTGGGACTACAATGCCATATTAATATTTCTACCTTAGTCAAACCTTTAGATTTTGCCAATTCCACATAAGGCTGGTTCAACTCCTCTTTGTATAACAAAAGGAAAAGTTTGAAAAACAATAGTGTCGGAATAACTGATAAGCATACAATAGGGGCAACATATACCAAATTACCGCCTAGACTATAAAAAGATAAAATCCGATATCCGGTTGTTATATATACTTGAACTACAACCATTTGAATAAGAAAGACGTATGAAAAATCAGGAAATGACTCTAAAATTTTGGTTATTTGTAGAACGTTTTTTTTTATCTTTCTATTTGATAACATCGTTATAAACGCCAATATAAGAGCAGTAAAAAATGACAACAATATAGATATAATTAGAACGGACAAAGAGTATAGATAAGGTCCCTTAAAATATTTGAGGAAAGATATTTCTCTTTTCTCAAACGTGGAAGAATTAAAATTACTCAAATGCCAGTTAGATGGATCGGCTAAATCCTTTAATAACCCAACAAAAGTATTAAAATACTTGGAAAAATCAAAAGTATCGTTTATTGTGAGTAGCACTGGTGTACAGCTAATTAACATAATACCTATGAAACCGAGCAAAAATTTAAATAAAACGCTTACAAAGCTACTCATTATAGAACTTTCCCATCTACCCCTAAACATATCAATTGAAAAAATACTCCCTATATATGAAGAAAGTAGCTACAAGTGTTAAGAAAAAATAGATAACAGATCCTAAAAAAACAAACGACACACTGTTTATTCGATTAATAAACTCCATTCTTTGAGCAGTTAAACCTTGAACTTCCAAATCCATTTGTCGATTTAGCCTCCCGGTTTCCATCGTGAACAAATAAATAGAAAATAATGCCACAACTGCAAAAGGAATTGCAATATCTATAAAACTAGCATTAAATAAGAATGTAATAATCCAATTTACAATTCCTAAACTTACTATAGTAATTAATAAAGTAATTATTTTTCTCATAATACCCCTCCGTTTAAATCAAACTAGGTATCTTTATTTTCTAAATTTTCCCTCTTAAATTTATATACGTTTATATATTGAATTAGTTTCATAAAAAAGAAAAAAGCCAACATCTCTCTGAATGTTGACTGCAAGGCTAGAAAAGGTTTCTCATCCAAAGATCTGTGCGGCTATTCCAAATAATGTTTTATTTCTTACGGGTAATTCATTTGAGTTTTTAATCATAATAGGAGGTTTACTTACTCTTGAAAAACCACATTTTTTTAACTGAGCTATAAAATCTTCATTTCCAGAAGGTACATCGATTCTGAATTTACCATGATGATCTTTCACTAGTTCATTAACTAATGCTAATGCTGTCTCAGAATCTGGAGCTACAATAGGACCTAATATTAGATTAACAGGTCCTGCTATTGAGAGACCATAACCAGTAACTTTTCCATCCGAACTCTTCATAACTAAAGCTTCTTTTGACTGCTTTATTCTATTAGTAAGAAATGTTCTTCTATTATCACCGAAAGCCTCAATATCTAATTGTATTAATGATGTTAAATCTTTCTCATTAAATGGCTTAATATTATTAGGTAAGCCATTAGCAACACAAGGTTCATAGAAATCACAAATCAGTTTTTGGATGGAATCTATTGAACTAAAACCCATTTTTTCATACATAGGTTTTCCTTCCTCGGTTGCAATTAGCATAATCGTCGTACTATTTGGAATAGAATCTATACATTTATGTGTAGCTTTTTTCCCTAGTCCCACCCCTTGATAGTCCTGTCTAACGATTACCATACCAATTGACGCTATTTTTGAATCGTATTCAATAATTGCTGCACTACATACAATTTCACCTATTTCATTTTTATATCCATAAACTTTTCCCGAAGACATTATTGTTTCAATTTCAGCTTGGTCGTAATCCCATCCTACAGAATTGGATAGATCTATTAAATGTGGTATGTCAATAACTTCTAATTTTTCTAAATGTAATTTTGCAGTATCAGTGACTTTCATAAACGATACACTCCTAAACAATAGATAAAAGCTCTACAAATTGCATAATCTGAAATTTGTAGAGCTCTTTTATAATTCCTTCTATTATAATAATCCTTTAAATAAGCTGCTTTTTAGAAAATACTTAAATCCCATGTATCCGCTATTTTCTTTAATAACATAACACCAACTACACTGCTTCCATATTCGTCAATGGCTGGTCCGTAAATGCCAATTCCGCATCCTTCTTGGAAAGGAAATTCTTCATTTCTAACACGTGGAGGAACGGCCGACATTATCCCACCGGATACCCCGGTCTTTGCTGGTATTCCAATATAAGCAGCAAATTTACCAGAAGCATTATAAACCCCACAAGTCAGCATTAAACTTTTAGCTAATCTGGCTACTTCTTTAGGTAGAACTTGTTCCTTTCGGATTGGATGATATCCATCCTGCGCCAAGATTAATCCTATTATAGCGATGTCTTCCGTAGTTACTTCAAGCGAACATTGTTTCAAATATACCTCTAAAGCTTCCTCAACCTCTATTTCCAAATAGCCTGTTTCTTTTAAATAATAGGCTAAAGCTCTATTTCGATTTGCTGTTTGCCATTCTGAGACAAACACTTCCTCATTTAATGTAGGTCGTTTCCCAACCATTTTCTCCATTAATAAATAGATAGATTCTAATTTTTCATTTGGAGTCTGTCCTGGAAGAATGGAGGAAACTGTAATGGCTCCAGCATTGATCATCGGATTAAACGGCTTTCCTGGCTTATGCATTTCTAAACGAATAATGGAGTTAAATGGATCACCAGTTGGTTCTAAATCCACTCTATCTAATACATAAGGAATACCATGGTGCATGCATGCAGCGATAAAGCTGATTACTTTGGAAATACTTTGTAAAGTAAAAGGAACATTCCAATCACCAGACTTTATCATGGTCCCATCAGGCCCTATGATGGTGATACCTAAATTGGAAGAGTTGACCTTCTCTAAAGCTGGGATATAAGAAGCATTTTTACCTTCCTTAGAAAAGGTACGATAATGAGCCACCCAGTCATCTATATTATTCATATTTTGATTTTCTTTTTGAACACTTGAATCATTAATAATTTTCTCCACATTATCCATCCCTCTACCATAAAATTGCTGCATACTGTTCATAAATTGATTCTATTTTCTTAATATAGAATAGAACAACATTCAAAAAATTACTATCTATATTATTAACACGTTAAAATTAATGTCTTCCTATTCTCCATCGCTATCATCTTCTTCTTTTTCTCTTGATGGTAATATTCCCATTTTCTCCACAAATTTCGGTAAGTTCATCGCAATAAACATTAAAATGGCAGTTATAATAGCTAAATCATATGCTCCATAACCAATTGTTAAACCAACACAAGCAGTAATCCAAAGATTCGCTGCAGTAGTAAGACCACGTTTTACATTATCCTTATCTAACCAAATGACACCCGCACCAAGAAACCCAATCCCACTAATTACTTGAGCTGCTAAACGCATAGGATCCATATTTTCACCTGTATTTAACGTCGATAGAATCATTGCAAGTGTTGATCCCAAACAGACTAATATATGCGTTCGAATCCCCGCCGGCTTATTCTTAATAGCCCTTTCCAAACCAATTAAAAACCCTATAAACGTTGCTACAATTAGTCTAATATATAAGTCAATATGTGAATCGAATAATGATGTAATAAAATTCATCGTGCATTACTCCTTTCATTTACTACATTTATTTCAACATATTTCTTTTATTATGACTTACTCCTAATAACAAGCTTGCTCTCTTTATGTTTCCCTACTCTATATATGTTTATTTCTATAAAAAATTTCTAAAACCTTTTAAAATGCCATGAATAATTCAAAGCTTTATAAGACAAGAACTAGTTATTTATTTGGCCACTTTTTTTCTCATAAAAAAAAAACGAAAGAGCTGCCGAAATGCATTTTCGACAGCTCTTTCTATAAATTCGCAAGATTTAACGAGACGGCCTAGGTGCTAAACAGTCTGTACATTTTTTCTGATTGTTACCTTTAAATTTAGTGAAAGTTTTTTCAAAATTATTTCCGCAAGAACATTTAAATAGAAGTTTTTGCGAGTATCCTATATATTCTTTTGACAGTAATACACTATCTGAATTCTTCGTGACATATTCACGGATACTTTCAATAGTCCATTTTTTATTCATATTGACACCTCCGTCAGCGTTTCCGAATACAACCAAAGGAGAGGTTTCGGATACCTTCATTTCAATTAGGTCCATAACTTTCTAATCTACCTAAGTACACTAGTATACCATTATTTCAATAAAATTTTATACCTTGTTCTAGGTGTTAGCCACACTTCAACGAAAATACTTACTCTTCTACCGGCAACCAACCTTTTACATTCACTAGACGCTCCCATAATAGGTCCGGGATTACTAATTCCTTCTGATCATTTTTGGATAGAGTTGTACGTATTTGATCTTCCTGTCCAGCTTCCACTTTTTCAATCCATTTTGGCTCCATAAGCAATTCTCGGCCTAATGCGATTAACGGGACACCTGTTTCTAATGCCTCTACTACTTCATCTGGTGTATGAAGTGAACCAACGCCTACTATCGGGACACGGCTGCCAACTTTTTCATAAATTTTGATAATCCTTGATTGGGATTCATTTTTCTCACGGAATGAACCATTCCAGAAATGCATGACAGATACATGCAAGTAGTCGAGTGCTTGATCTGCTAGCTTATCAACAAATTGGAGCGTATCCTCCAACGTAATGCCAGGATTTGTTCCTTCTTCAGGTGATATACGATACCCTACCATAAATGGTTTTTTAGCATGTTCAGAAATAGCCTTTTTTACAGAATCCAAGACAGCTAAAGGAAACTGCATTCTTTTTTCAAGAGAACCCCCCCAACGGTCTTCTCTTCGATTTGAATGTGGTGAAAAGAATTGTTGTAGTAGATATGTATTGGCACCATGAATTTCCACTCCGTCAAATCCAGCTTCAATAGCTCGTCGCGTTGCCTCACCAAAAGCTTTAATAGTATTTTGTATTTCTACTTCTGTCATTTCTCGAGGGACTGGTGAACCTTCCCTTTCTGCTGCAATAGCACTCGCGGAAATAGGCTGATGATCTGGCAATAATGTTGGTGGTGATTGTCTACCTCCGTGATGAATCTGCAGAATCGCTTTTGTTCCATTCGATTGAATTGTTTTCGCTAGTTTATTCAGTCCAGGGATGAAAATATCATCATCGACACTGAATTGACCAGGAAATCCTTTTCCATCTATACTGACATAAGCACATGCTGTAATAAATGCC
Organism: Psychrobacillus sp. L3; assembly: GCF_042945595.1. Lineage (GTDB taxonomy): Bacteria > Bacillota > Bacilli > Bacillales_A > Planococcaceae > Psychrobacillus. The sequence goes on from NZ_CP168493.1 coordinate 2,775,028, forward strand.
CCAACCCCGCCTGATCGCTCCTTATAATAAGCTAGCTCTTGTTCGGATAATTCTCCATCATCTTGTGATGAATAAGTGGTCATTGGAGCAATCATTATTCGATTCTTTACCTCTATCCCTGAAGGAAAAGTAAAAGATTGAAAGATTTTTTCGTATTTAGTATTCATATGTAGTCCTCCTATATTTTTCATATACACAATTACTACGATACACTTTTTCATTCCTTCCTGTCTTGTGGAAAGGTTCGGCAATCATTGCTATAGTTGCAACATTAATAGATGAAACGCCCACAACCAATTGTCCTTTCTAACATAATCTATTTCATGAATAGCATTTATAAAAGGAGGAGTAAAAATGACCATTGGAAATGACAACCTCCCAAAGGAGAATAACGATCAGCTCGTTAGAATGTCTGATATGGATTTCAAACCATTCTCCCTATTGAATTTGATAAATGGGATGGATTCTTATTTCAATCAATTCTTTAAGCATATAGACACTCATCTTAGCGCTAACCCGCACTGGATTAACACATATGAAACCGACTCAGAAGTGATTATTGAAGCAAAATTACCAGGTTGTACGAAGAACCAAATTCAATTAGAAATCATCGGTAATCAGTTAAGAATTGGAGTGGAGAATTCCGTTCTAGAAGAAGTCAATTATGAGAACCACACGGGAAGAAAACAATTTTATCAACGACGAGAGCACGTTATCCCCCTCCCATATTCAATTTCCGAAAAAGAAACAATCACCTCTTTTCACAATGAAACACTAAAAATCACTTTCCCCAAAAAAGATATTAAGCGAAGATACCTTGCTATAGATGACAATTCCTGAGCAGGTCCTAATTAGATGAAATGCAAAGCTACAGTAACCGGTAATATTCGGTCATTGTAGCTTTTTTGTTATAAATTAAACTTGTCAGCCTTTAGCCGTAGTGAAAGTTAAATCTAAGGTTCAGTGCGGAATATGTTGCCATTTCTTACAATGAAGATACAACTAAACATTGAAAGAAGGGAGCATACATTGAATTGAAAAAATAGTAAGTCTTCAGATGTTTCATCTCGCATTTATCTTCATATTATTTATCAAACTTTTGAATTTTAAGGAGGAGTTTTCATATGTCGAGTTTTACCAAGTGGGCTTTTCGTAACAAAGCAGCAGTTACTGTATTAAGCCTCTTAATATTAATTGTCGGTGTGGTCAGTTATTTTAAACTACCAATGGAGTTCTTACCTTCAGCAGACAATCCACAAGTCACCATCATTGCCATGGGGCAAGGAACGGATTCAAAAACGATGGAATCTGAAGTGACCATGCCTATTGAAAGAGCCGTTAGAGGACTAGATGGCAAAAAATCCGTTTATTCTACAACTGGCGACGGATTCTCTAAAGTGGACCTGTTCTTTGAGGCGGGATACGATATGAAACAAGCGAAACAGGATGTGACAGATGCATTAAGCAATGTGGCTTTGCCTATTAATATATCTAAGCCAATAATTTCCCAGCTTAATACGTCAATGATTCCAATCGCTAACATTGCCATCTCGTTTGAAGATGGTTTGACTACAGAAAATATGGAATTTGCACGTGAAGAGCTTCTATCTCGTTATCAAGAAATCAAAGGGGTATCCAATGTCGATGTATATGGAATTACAGATACGATTATTTCCATCAAGTTGGATGATAAAAAATTAGCTGAAAAGCAGATTCCTCTTGAAGCGGTTATGGGTATTCTTAAAGGTCAAAACACCGCTGTATCAATCGGTGAGAAGATAATCGACGGAAAAACAAGCAATATTAAGGTAATTGGCGATATAACAAGCATGGCGAAACTGAAAGGGTTAACTGTTGCACCAAATGTGAAGCTTGAGGATATCGCAACAGTCGAGGAAACAAATGATGCGAATTTCATTAGTCGTTTCAATGGAAAGGATAGCTTAGATATTAGCATCACAAAGGACAGTCACTCCAATGCTGTGACTATTAGCAAAGAAGTTGAAAAAGTAACAAAGGCTATCAATAAACATTATAAACAGCAGGAATCTGTTCTTTACATTTCCTCTGCTGATCTCGTTAAAAATTCTGTTCAAACGATGATAAAGGAAGTACTGATTGGTGCATTGTTTGCGACAATTGTAATTATGATTTTCCTACGAAATATCCGTACTACTTTTATAACCATAGTATCGATTCCTTTATCACTTTGCTTCACCCTAATACTTCTATCATGGTCTGGCGTGACTTTAAATATTTTAACGCTTGGCGGTGTGGCAGTTGCAGTTGGTCGTCTAGTAGATGATAGTATAGTTGTAATCGAAAATATATTCCGGAAAATGCAAACAGAGAAGTTTTCAGTACAAATGATTATTGATGCAACGAAACAAGTTGGAGTAGCTATTACTGCCTCTACATTAACGACAGTAGCCGTTTTCTTACCAATGAGTTTATTGAATGGAGGACTTCAAGAATTCCTTTTACCATTCGCTTTAACAGTTACGTACTCCTTGCTTGCTTCTTTAATCGTCGCATTAACTGTAGTTCCGATAATGAGTGCGGGATTACTAAAGAATACGAAGCTTCCCGAACATAAACCAGCTATTCAGTTTCCAAAAATAGTTACGTGGTCATTAAATCACAAATGGATTATCTTCTGCATTTCCATCTTCCTGTTTATCGGTTCCATTGGTGCTTATTTTGTCGTTCCAAAAGGGGCAGTTGATAGCTCATCTGCTGACTATGTGTTGGTAACATTAAGTTATCCGAATGATACACCAATAGAAAAAGTGAAGGAAAAGACAATTGAACTTGAATCATCTATTTTAGCAATGAATGATGTACAACATGTATTCTCACAGGTAGGTTCTCCATCGGAAGCAGCACAATATGGCTGGGTTGGATCACCGACGGAAGCAACTTTCAGTATTTTATTAGACGACAAAAAAGATACAGACTTCATCGTAAAAGAAATAGAAAAGAAAAAGAGTCTATATCCTAATGCCCTATTAGAAGTAAGTTCAGCTTCCTTTATGATGGGAGGAGCAAGTACAACTATCACCATTGATGTAGTCGGTGAAAATGTAGCCGATCTCGAGAAAGCTGCAACAACTATTAAAGAAAAAGTGCAGGACATTGATGGTGTGGAGGAAGTTACGACCAATCAAGATAAAAAGAAAACCGTACACTCCCTCATAGTAGATCCAACAAATGGAAACACAGAACAAATCGCACAACAACTTGGTGTGATGATAAATAAAACACCTATCGGCACCATTAAACTAAATGATAAACAAAAAATGGTATTCATAGAACCTATCCTAGATATGATAACAACAGAAGACTTGGAAAATATCCCAGTCAAGACCGAAACAGGAATTGTCCCGATTTCATCTATTGCAACCTTACAAAGTGAAGAGCGATCCACCAACCAGTTCCATAAAGATGGGAAGACATATCTACGTGTAACCGCATCCGTTGATCCTGCGAAGCTATCCAAAATCTCAAGTAAGGTAAATCTAGAGATATTCGGCGATAATAAAGAACAAGAAGCAATGGATATACCTGATAATGTGGAGGTTCTAGTTGGAGGATCAAGTAGCCAACAAGCAGAAGACTTTACAGACTTATTTCTCATTATGCTTGTCTCTATTGGAATTGTGTTTTTAATAATGGTCATCACATTTAAGTCAATCAAAGCACCAATTGCAATTCTTTGCTCCCTACCACTTGCAGCAATTGGCGCTATTTTAGGAATTCTTATTAGCGGAATACCAGTTGATATTACAGCACTATTAGGAGCATTGATGCTAATTGGGATTGTAGTAACAAATGCGATTGTGCTTCTAGACCGAGTAAAACAAAATGAACAAAAAATGATTATTCGTGAAGCGCTCATTGAAGCAACAGCAACAAGGATGAGACCAATCTTCATGACCGCAATTGCAACCATCTGTGCAATGCTTCCACTACTAGTGAAACAAGCAGAAACAGGAAGTTTAGTATCACAAAGCCTAGCAATTGTTGTTATCGGCGGGTTAGCCATGGCAACCTTACTTACGCTGATTGTGATTCCATGTATTTATGAATTGCTTTATTTTAGGCAGTCTAAGAAACAGCGAGTGAGTCAAGTGGCTGGGCAAGATTCTTCAGTTTAAATAAATAATAAAAACCAGATCCTAGCTTAAACGCTTTGATCTGGATTTTACTGTTCGTTCGTTGAAAAGTGAAGCTAATCTAATGCCATTAAATAAATAATATTTTTCAAAAGAAAGGTTCTCCATTATAATAACTTTCAATACTTTCAATCCCATAAGCAATGGAATTCGCCCTTGCTGGTTGTACAATAAAACCCGGTTGTGGCCAAAAAAGCATCCCGGGTTTTCAAAATTAATTATTTGCTTTTGAAGAAAGATCTTTAGTAAATCTCCAGTACAAAAATAAATGCAGCACGATAATGACTACAACAATACTTGAAGGACCAATTGGATGGAAAAAAGTAATAAACCCACTTATAAGAAACAACAGAATGTCCACAAATGAAAAATACTTCATATTCTTTTTCTTTTTACTTATATAGAATACAGTTATAGCTACCAATCCTAATATGGCGTAAATAGCCAATATGAAAGGGTCACTTTGTTTGCCTTCTTCTGTTCCAACTAAGTTCGTACTTAAAAATGGTGAATAGACAGGGCCAGTGAATATAAAATTCTTTTATTAGACATTCCAGCTGCTCCCTTTTCAGATTTCTATCATTGTGTAATATATGGGATGGCCAAAAATCATCCATACCAACTTCAAAGTAATTCCCATTACCCCTTATTGTTTGTTGTGTCAGATACAAACACAAAGATCACAACATTCACGTTTGTTTAAATTAACATGAATGTTTCTGACTCAGGATATTTGCTTAATGGAGCAGAGTATTTTTATTACGAATTAGAATTACTTTTCTCTAATAATTCAATAATCCTATCTAGTTTTTGCTCAATCTTCTGCTCTGAATTTATAGAAAGTTTAGGGTTCGAATTTTGTGACGTATTTATTAGTATCCTACGTATAAAGAGGGGAAATGAAAGTACACCTATTAATATTAAGCCAAATATAACAGTTAGAATCAAAATTTCCATATCATACCTCCTGTTTTCTCTAATTATACCACTTTTTAAATTTGTTCCCAGCGTCAAAAAATCACAACATTCACGTTTATTTGATTTAACACGAATGTTTCTGAATCCGAGTATTAATTAAATTTATTGAAAAAAATTTACATATTCTCTTTTATTATTTGAGATGATTTGTCTCATTATATAGATAGATGAAGCTATTAAAAAGGAGGCAAATAAATTGAATCGTTCAGTAAATGCACTTAAAGGAGAAATTGAGTTCGCATTCGAAAAAACATCCAAAAAAGAATTGGAAATCTATCGACTTCGAAGTGGATATTAAAAAGAGGTAAGCCCTTGAAAATACAAGGATTTACCTCTTTTTTATTTTTGTTAACTTTTCCTAGATTCAGAAACAAGCATTCCTTTTTAAATAAATAACTTCCCTTTACTCAAACAAGAAACTGTATATAACCATCAATTTAGTGCTTAGCAGCTAGAAGTAATTTTATCTCTTTTATTTGTTCGATGTGCCGCTGTTCATGCCCATATATCTGTTCGATCCATTGATCCAGAGGTAATTCACCTAAAGCAGGATGCTTCATTGATTTTTCTGCCAATATGGATTTATCTTCTATCGTACTAAGAAAAGTCATCAATTTAGTTCTCGAATCGTTTAACAAATCGATTATTTGCTGGACTTCAAATGGTCCTACATCCGGTTCAACGATTTTCGGAGCTTTATACTTTTTCGTTCTATCTATTAATATATGGTGAATTTTTTTTCGTTCTTTTGGAGTACTATCCATCTCTTTTAATCCCAATGTAATAACCTTTATAGATGCTTCTTCCACTAAAACTAAGTGGTGGCAAACTTGTGCAATGCTCCACATATTCTTTTCAGGTTCACTATTAAATTGAACATCATCTAATAAAGTAATTTCATTTACTAGGTTATTTCTCATTTCATACAACTTATCATTTATTGACTTATTCATGCGATTTCCCCCTTTAACAGAAAGTGTGTACTTTGATTCCTAATATGTATATATTCCCTACGATGAAAAGTATTCTCTTTTTCTAAATACATAATTCAATACTATGCTAGAAATGAAATATCCTTTCTTTATCCCTCATATGAAATTTTATAGTTATTTTTGTAATCTTATTTTTTTATAAAAATATATTGCATATCAAATGAATATAACCTACAATGAACTGTATAAAAATTCACAAATAAACTTATAAGGAGCTTATGGGATGGAGAAAAACATCGAAGTTACACACCAAAATCATTCTAAAGGCAAAGAAAAGAAAGCTCTCAACATTAATGCATTTGTATTACTATTCTTTGTGATTGTCATTTCGGCTATCTTGACTTACATTATGCCAGCTGGGGAATATGATCGAGTAGAAAAAGACGGTCGTACTATTGTCAATCCTGATTCTTTTCATTTTACAGATTCATCTCCAGTCGGTTTTTTTGATATTTTTACTAGTATTCATACCGGCTTGGTCAATGGTGCTGGCATTATCTTTTTCATACTAATTATTGGCGGGGCTTTTGGAATTTTAAAAACAACAGGCGCTCTCGATGCATTGATATTAAATTTAACAGCCAGACTTTCCAATCGAGAATTACTGCTAATCCCTGTTCTTATGTTGTTTTTTGGAGCAGGCGGCACATTAATGGGGATGGCTGAAGAGACCATTGTATATATTGCGATTATCACCCCACTCGCGATTGCTTTAGGGCTAGATGCAATGGTTGGTTTTGCCATTGTTTCAATCGGAGCAAATATCGGATTCATGAGTGCAATCTTAAATCCATTTAATGTTGGGGTCGCACAAAGTATTGCCGAGTTGCCTACATTCTCTGGGATCGGCCTCCGTATTGTATTATTCGCTACGCTATACCTTGCTGGAGTCATATACGTTTACCGTTACGCAAAAAAAATCAAAGCCAATCCTGAAAAGAAATTTATTGGAAACGTTCAAAAAGGAAGTCAAGTGAGCGTCGGTTCTACTGTTAAGCTAACCACTCGCCATAAATGGATTTTATCCATCTTTTTACTGAACTTTGTCGTATTGATTTTCGGAGTTATCAAATTAGGTTGGTATATAACTGAAATCGCCTCTTTGTTCCTACTTTTTGGCATTATTATCGGAGTTGTTGGTAAACTAAGTCCGAACAAAATGGCAGATAGTTTCATAGACGGCGCAAAAGACCTTATTGGTGGTGCTTTAATCATTGGATTTGCACAAGCAATTCTCGTTGTAATCCAAGATGGGAAACTTATTGATTCTGTTTTATTTTACGCATCAACCTTTTTAAGTCAGCTATCGCCTATTCCGAACGCAATAGGCATGTTCTTTTTACAACTCTTTCTCAACTTCTTTGTCCCATCAGGAAGTGGGCAAGCGGCACTTACAATGCCAATCATGGCACCTTTATCTGACCTTGTAGGAGTAACAAGACAAACTGCAGTACTTGCTTTCCAGCTTGGGGATGGTATTTCCAATTCTATTTTCCCAACTTCAGGCGTATTACTTGCTGGACTTGCTGTTGCAGGAATACCCTATACTAGATGGGTAAAATGGGTGTTCCCTTTACTATTGATTCAAATAGTCATCACAATTCTTTTCTTAATTATTGCTCAAGTTATTCATTACGGACCGTTTTAACTATTCAGCAAGAGGCCAAACTCTTGCTGAATTTAATTTTTCTCGGCATAATAAAAAGACTAACGGAGGTATTATTATGAATAAAACAAAACTAGTAGATTCAGACTTAATCGCTTGGACAATTGAGCAACGCAGACATTTTCATATGTACCCTGAGCTGTCAGGTCAAGAGTATGAAACAGCTGCCTATGTAAAAGGGAAATTAGATGAATTTGGTATCCCAATTAATCCTAAATTTTCTGCTCCAAATATTGTGGCGTATTTTAAAGGCACTGAAGGGAAAAAGACGATTGCACTTCGAGCGGATATGGATGCACTTCCTCTGAATGAAGAAGGAGATAAGTCTTATATTTCAACGGTTCCTGGCGTTATGCATGGCTGTGGTCATGACGGACACACGGCAACTTTACTCGCAGTCGCGAAATGGATGAGTACGAACCCGCATTTAGTAAAAAATAATATCGTTTTAATCTTCCAAAGTTCTGAAGAAGCATCACCGAGCGGGGCGAAGCAGCTTGTCGAAGAAGGCGTTTTAGAAGGAGTCGATGTCATTTACGGCATTCATTATATGTCCAATATGCCGCTCGGGAAAATTGGTTTTGCGACTGGTCCTGCAATGGCATCTAGCGATGACTTTGACATTGTTATTGAAGGAAAAGGTGGACACGGGGGTAGTCCACACGAAACAGTAGACCCTATCTACATCGCAACTCATTTGATACAGGCATTCCAATCGATTATTAGTAGAAATTTAAATCCTTTATATGCAGGTGTCATTTCATTTGGAGGCATGCAGGCTGGAAATTCATACAATGTCATTCCAGATAAAGTACATTTACAGGGTACAATTCGAGCTTTAACGTATGAAGGCGCTGAGTTGATGAATACAAAAACTGCTCAACTGACGAAATCTATTTGTGAAAGCTTTGGCGCAACTGGCCATTATCATTTCATCGAAGGCACGCCTCCAGTATACAATCATCCAGAAGCATGTGAAGTTGCAAAAGAAATCATCCAAAAGACGTTTGGTGATGAGGTGTTTTTACCATTTGATCCAGTACTCGGAGCGGAAGATTATGCGTACTACTTAAAAGAAAAAGTAGGTGCCTTTATTAACGTAGGGATGCAAAGTGAAAATAGCCAGTATCCTCACCATCATCCGAAATTTGATATTGATGAGGCAGCCATACCAGCTGGAATTGAACTAATGATTCATTTAGCTTTATATGCTTAACAATACAAAAGGCGATTTATCCACATTACGTGAGATAAATCGCCTTTTTGGCTCTAACTAAGAGGTTGGGGTGATCTTATTTTGTTCCCTGTGTTAGAAACAAACGTGAAAATCACATTTGTATCTAACACAAAGATGATATTTATTTCATTATGCGGCGGTTAGGATCCTATTAATACGTTCTCATTACTTCTCGTTTTCAGAAAAAATTCTAAGTGTTCTTTTAGAAATCCAACATAACGGTCGACTTCTTCTATTGTTGTGTATGGCGAGATTGCAAAAAATTTATGCGCATATACGGATATCCGCTTGTTTGAGTTTGCTGCTTTCACGAGACACTGCTTTTTGGTATTTCCAAAGAAGACGGTATCACGTTCGATACCAATTACCTCAGCAAACTCGTCATTAAATTGATTAATTTCCGTCATTTCTTCTACGGTTAAACTTCCGTTCAATTCATCATTCCATTTTTTCTTTTCAGGATAAAAACGGAATGTTGTAATCGGCGAAACCTCATTCGTGATCACCACATTCGAAACTTCTTTTATTAACGTTTCTCTAAATGCAATATTGACACGAATATAGTTAGCTAAAAGCTCTTGATAGCCTTCGATTCCAAATGCTAATAAAGACGCATAAATCGCCAAAGCACTTCCCATTCGCGAACATTCGAGCGTGTAACCTGTATGATAGCTACCATAACCTCGATTCCCAACATACGGCGTTTCCGCTGCATCTAAATCAACATACTTAAGATACTCTCTGTTTTTGATTAAAAATAAACTAGTAATATATGGCGTTTGTCCAAGCTTATGAAAGTCAAAGACCATACTATCTGCAAGCTTGATATGTTTAAACTTTTGTTGATAGGATTTCAATACTTCATTAACGTTTTCTTCAAATCGCAAAGGATTACTTTTAAAGTCGTAATTATTAAAGAATGTATACATGCCACCCATAGCAGAGTCTGCATGGATATAGATTGGATATATGTAATGTGTGCGTTCCAATTCTTCCGCTATCCGCTTAATTCCCTCAATATCATCAACCCCAAATGTATCAGTAGTTCCCATTGAGGCAAGAACATAAAGAGGAACGCCGCCATTTGCTATAACATGCTCCATTTTTTCTTTTAAATCTTCTAGATTCATAGAATGATCAGCATTAGCTTTCACGCGAATCATGTTTTCTACGCCAATCCCAGTTGCTTCTACAGATTTATACAGACTGTAGTGTGAGAGCTCTGAACAGAAGCAATAAAGATTTTGCGGTACACCATTTCGATTAGAGGATGGCGCGTAACGAGCAATGGCAAGACGTAAAGAGTTAAAGACAGCCCCTTGTCCTCCCCAAGTTGTATATCCTGCACTGATGTTTTCATCGTATCCGATAAGTTTGGATAACATACTAGTTACTTCGATTTCTGCTGTAGCCGCTGCTGGGCCTTCCACATCCCAAAGGTTGTTCCCATTGACTAGCACCATTACTAAATTTCCGATAATACTGGCAATATTCGGAAGTGGCGCTGCATTGGCTACATAATTTCGATTGACGTATCGGTGTCCTTCTACCAATTTTAGAAGATCCTGAATCACTTCCTCCATCGGCACACCCGTTTTCGGAACACCTGCCTTTTGAATGACACGATTATAATAATCCTCCGTGTACTCGGGCATTTCTCCTAGAGTTAGTTTGTTAGGATCCTTTAATTCATCTATTTTCGTTAATATTGTCCTAAAGTAGGACAATATTTCCTCTCTTTGAAAGTCATTCCCGTCCATACTAGGAAATAATTTTTGTACTTCTTTCATTGTTTTACCTCCTTGATGTTTTTACTAGAAGTAGTTTTATTTTTTAAAAATCAGAAAAAAACCGGATAGCACTGCTACAGTTTTTCCCACATAAAAAGATGCTTCCCACAAGTTGGATCAACCTATAAGAAGCACTCTCATATTTATCAGTCAGCATGGTGAATATCTTTATACTGCTACACTGACCTTATTTTAAGCATCTTGACCCACTTTAGCATCCGCAGTTTCAAAACCATGATTTCATGTAAGTGGTAATTTATTTACATCATTTTTTAACTCTACAAGACTCTTTGCTTCCTGAACAAGTTTTTGCATTGTATTTAGCTCATCATCACTAATTTCTATTAATTCCTCAAACATTTCAACAGATTCTCGAGAGATAGAAGCTATCTCAACAATTGTTGCCATTATCTGTTGAGAAGAAGAAGATAATTCTTCTGTACTTGCAGAAGAATGTTCATTATTTTCAGCAATGATCTTTGTAGTAGATAGGATTTTTTCGAACATGGTTCCAACCTCTACAATAGTCGTATTTGTATCTTTAAATTCTTCTGTTCCCTGCTGCATTGAGTTGACAACTATGTCAGTGTCTTCTTGTATATTCTTAACAATATTTGATACTTCAATAGAAGACTGGCGTGATTGTTCGGCCAACTTTCGAACCTCATCCGCAACAACCGCAAATCCTTTACCATGTTCACCCGCACGGGCAGCTTCTATTGCCGCATTCAGTGCCAATAAATTAATTTGTTCTGCAATCCCTGAAATCACTTTTACAATAGTTCCGATTTCGTGAGATTTTTCTCCGAGTTTATTTATTGCATCGAATGTTGTATTTACCGTTTGATTAAACTGCTCCATTTTTCCTAAGGAATCCTTTAGCTTCTCGTTTCCTTCTTGCGTCAATTCTAATGTAGTAATCGATTGTTCTGAAATTTGATTTGATCTCACTGATAATTCTTCGATAGCCTGTGACATTTCTTCCATAGATTCGGCACTTTCTTCTGTAGCTACTAATTGTTTCTGTAATCCTCTACCTACCTCATCAATTGCCGCTCTAACTATATCTGCTTTCTCAGATGCATAATCACCGATTTCAGCGAGATTTTCTCCTTTTTCATTTACATTTTTTGAAAATGAAATGAACTTTTCCCTTACACTGCTAAAAAACTCAATAAGTTGATTAAATACAGCATGATCAGTACTTCTTTCATCGACTATGCTTGTGATATTACCCGCTGATATTTCTTTCATTCCATTTATTATTTCTTTATGAATATGAGAACGATGTTTTAGTGAAAAATATCGGTACGCAAAATACACCGATACCACCATTAAGATAACAATTATTCCTAGCATAATAGCTTCCATTATAAATAAATCCCCTAACTCCTAATATTTATGAATATTTTAAAGCTCTTTTATAAGGATATATGTTCCATCCGCTACATTTGTAGGAATACCAATCAGCTTACTATTATCCTGATATTTATGAACAATATAATTTCCTTCTAAATCTTTATATTTTTTCATATTATGATATTTTTCCATTACACGTATTGACTTCGGGTTTGTTGCTTCTCCTAAAACAGCCTTCACCCCTTGTGTTGATGCCTTTGTTATCAATGTATTTCCTAATTGCTGAATAATTTCGTGACGGTCATGTTCAGCTATTACTCCTAACATAAACAGGTGTAATAACTCTCCATCTTTTATTTCTTTTCCGTTTCGTTTTTTATAATCTTCCATGAAACGTTTATCCACATCCTCCAGAACACGAAGAATTACATTCATATCATAAAAAGAACCTTCAAATATATCTTCTCCGATAATCTCTGGTGCATTTGTATCTCCAGCAAGCACACCAACAACATGATTATTAATATTCTGAGCCACTGCGCAGTATCCTTGCTCTATTGTAGAGTCTAAATAATCCTTGGTAAACGCATAGAAATCTTCATAACCTATATTTAATTGACCTACCATCGGTTCCTGAACCCATTTCCCTGAAACATCCATTCCGATGAATGAACGAGCTAGACACTCAGCTGCTTTTTGAATTAAATCTGTTTGTTCCTTCGTTATAATTTCATAAGTATACAATTCTTGTGTTGTTTGCACTTATTGATCTTCCTTTCAAATTATAAAATAAAAATTCCCTTTCTATTGGGCCTAACATCACATAGAATGATTTACTTTATCGATAAATGTACCTGTGAACTTAATTCTTTCAAGTGCATTCCTAACTTGCACTTGAGCAATTTTAGAAGAAGGTTTTACTACAAGGATATCCTTAAATCCTAAGCTAGAATAAAATTGCATCGTTTGTTCCAACTGCGGTACAACCTTTGATGGTACTGGTGTTTGGTGCGTACCATCGACAACAAACGTATAGTTTTGTCTTGATACTTTATTAATCGTATCCTGTAAATCTATCATGTAACCTTCTACATCTTCCTCTTTCATTAATCCGTGCACCTGTACATGAACTTCCTTCGCAACCTCATCAATTGCCATTTTATACTTCTTTTTATCTACGACTATCATCCTTTGATCTCCTTTTTCGTTATAGTCTGCTTTACTTCATCGTTGACATTTATCCATTCTTTTCGTAAGAGTGCAATAAATAAAAGCTATCCCAGATATAGATAGGATAGCCAAATAATCGTAATTATTCTTGGCAACCCGACTATCGTTATCCAAGAAGGATTTTAGACTCGTAGCTTTGCGTCCTTACCTTTCGATAAGTTTGCCTTTTTCAGTTTTAGAAAAAAATAGTACTAATATCATGCTTATATATTACTATCACATTATATATTACTTGTCATTTTTTGTCGAACTAAATTGTCATTATTTTAGAAACAAACATGAAAAATAAAACATTCACGTTTTTTTGAATTAACGCGAATGTTTCTTGTGTAGGGAAAGTATTTATTTTCACTACCAAAAAGCCACGATCACCGAGTCTTCTTCGGTAATCGTGGCTTTTAAACCTTTATAGATAGCATTCAATCAGATGAATACCTTTATGCTTGGGGAAACCATAAAATTCTATATTCTTTCTTCTAATATCGTAGATCCTAAGAATTCATAGTAACTACTTTAGCTTCTTTACGTTCTTTAGCGTGCTCTGCTGTAGCTGTGAACAGTACATCAGAGGATGAATTCAGTGCAGTTTCACAAGAGTCTTGAACAACACCGATGATAAAACCAACACCAACAACTTGCATAGCAATATCATTTGGAACTCCAAATAAATTACATGCTAGTGGGATAAGTAAAAGTGATCCGCCTGCAACACCTGATGCACCTGCTGCAGAGATAGCTGCTACAACACAAAGCATAAGTGCAGTGACAAAATCAACTTGAATGCCAAGCGTATTTACTGTTGCAAGAGTTAGCACAGCAATGGTAACGGCTGCACCAGCCATATTAATAGTAGCACCTAGAGGGATTGACACTGCATAAGTATCCTCATCTAAGCCAAGTTTTTCACATAATTTCATATTTACCGGAATATTTGCAGCTGAACTACGTGTAAAGAATGCTGTAATACCACTTTCTCTTAAAACCATTAAAACAAGTGGATAAGGATTTTTTCGCGTATAGATAAATACGATTAACGGATTTACTACAAGCGCGATAAACAACATACACCCTACTAAAATTAAGATTAATCTACCATAATCGAGTAAAGCAGAAAGACCACTTGTTACAATTGCATCAAAAACAAGTCCCATAATTCCAAGGGGCGCTAAATTAATCACCCATTGTACTATTTTAGTAATTGCATCCGAAAAATTTCCTAACATGTCTTTCGTATTTTGATTCGCATTTTTTAGTGCTAGACCAAGAACTACTGCCCACATTAATATACCTAGATAATTAGCATTTGCTATTGCAGCAATTGGATTGGAAACTAAGTTAAATAGTAATGTTTCAATAACTTGAGCAATGCCTTCTGGTGGAGATAGATCTGCTGCTCCTGTCGTTAGTGTTAGTGTAATTGGGAACAAAAAACTTGCAACTACTGCGACAGCCCCTGCAAGGAATGTACCAATTGCATAGAGACCAAGAATCGATTTCATATTCGTTTTCTTACCACTTTTATGTACGGCAATCGCATGCATCACTATGAATAATACTAATATTGGCGCAACTGCCTTTAATGCACCGACAAATAAAGAACCAAAAATGGAGATCCAACTTGCGCCATCAGGAATGGTTACAGCTAAGATAACACCGACAATAATACCGATAACAATCCTTTTAACCAGGCTCACTCGATTCCATTTACCTAATAATTTTTTCATCATACTATCCCCCAAAATTTTCTTAAAACTCCCATGATAAAAAATGCACAATCACTTTTCCTCATAAAAATAATATATACTTATTTTAACATTAAGTAGACTGATATTTTATTTTAACACAAATTTTTAGAATTTTGCATTGTTATTTTTTGTTAGGCAAAATTTTGGAATTTCTTAAATTTGTTCCCTAAGTTAGAAACAAACATGAAAATCACAACATTCACGTTTGTTCGAATTAACATGAATCTTTCTGAAATAGGGACATGATTTTAACTGCTCAATTTAGATAATTCACGAGTTTGGTTTTCAGTATGTAATTTTCATAGATTTTCCAAGCTGCATTCCCATTCCTAAAATCATTCTATTCTGAAAGGTATTTATCACTTTGGAGTTTAATGTATAAGAAAATGATCGTAGATACAACATAGATGAATGGATGCAGAAGTTTTAGTCAAATATTAAAGCCTCATAAATAATTGAATAAACACAGTCATTCACCATTCTTTTAAAGGAGTGCATACTTATGTCAACTACCGAAAAAAAAAGCACATCCATTGTTATAGATTTGCTTTCAATAATTATTGGTACAGTGGTTTCTGCTGTTGCACTTAATATGTTGATTATTCCCGCAGGATTACTATCTGGTGGTTTAACTGGGATTGCTCAATTTATTCATCATTTTTTCCCGATTAATGTTGGCGTATTTTATTTTGTATTAAATATCCCATTAATGGTGCTTGCCTATAAATTATTAGGGACAAAGTTTAGTATTTTTACGATGATTGCCATCATTTTATTATCTGGTTTTATATATCTTTTCCCCGTTCAACAATTATGGACGGATAATACAATCCTCGCTGCAATTTTTGGCGGTACACTTAATGGAATTGGGTGCGGAATTGTTTTAAGAAGAGGTGGCTCGCAAGGTGGGCTTGATATTCTGTCTAGGGTCATTACGAAATACTACAATGTATCTATAGGAAAAGCCAGTTTAGTTGTAAATGTACTAATTGTCATCGTTTCTGGTTTTATTTTTGGTGGTGAAATCGCCTTATTTACGATTATTTCAATGTTTGCAACGATGAAAACATATGAAATCATTTTAAGTCACGTCAATCGTGTATCTGTCTTAATCATTACTAATAGCGGCGAAGAAGTCAGTCACGAAATCAATGTGAAGTTACAACGCGGAACAACGATGTGGGATGCAACTGGTGGATATACCCATGATCAAAAAACGGTCTTATTTTGTGTGACAGTTGTAGGGGAATTGGCAAACTTGAAAAAAATTGTGAGACAAATCGATTCACACGCCTTCGTTAGCGTCATTTCAACTCAAAACGTTATTGGACGATTTCATCAAATATGGTGAAATGTATATAGAAAACTGCCTGTACATTTATTCCATTTGTCAGAAACAAACATGAAAATTACAACATTCATGTTAATTCGGATGTTAACATAAATATCCAATGGAGGGGGCAGGAGTCATCATACCATTTTACGAAAATCAACCTTTCCCTATAATTACTTTTGAAGAAATAACATTTCGTAGATACTGAATCTAGACAAAATCAAACAAACTACTTTTTATAATATGGCATTCCCTTTATACATAAGATACAAGCGACTGAACATACCCTAATTAGGTGAAGTATTTTTATGGTGGGAAGTGTCGGATCTAGTAGTAAAATATAAGAATAATTGGATTCCAACAAAATCACTTGAAGAAATGTCAGGGACAAATTACGATGTCCTCATTATCTACTTGATAGCGTTTTGCTCAAAACTTATTAATATTAATCACAAAATGTACATGCACTCATGTACATTTTGTGATTTGTAGAGATTTCCATAATTCGGAATTATTTACGCACTGTATTTAATGCTGTTGTCCAAGGGATGACTTGATCTAACATTTGGTTTACTGAATCTGCTTGTACAGCAGCTGGTTTGAAGTCTGTACCATTTTCAAAGTCTGTAAATAATGATAATGCCGGATGTACACGAACGTGCGCTACAAGTAATTCACTTAAGATTCCACGTAAATGTTCTGTTGCACGAGCTCCTCCTACAGAACCGTATGATACGATACCTGCTGCTTTGTTGTTCCACTCTTCACGTAGGTAATCTAATGCATTTTTAAGTGCTCCTGTGATAGAGTGATTATATTCTTGAACGATGAATACGAATCCGTCTTGTTTAGAAATGATTTCTGACCATGCTGCTGCACCGGATGCATCCCCGCCTGCTTCGCCTAAAAGCGGTAATTTGTATTCTGCGATATCGATAATCGTGTAGTTTGCATCTCCACGTTTATCTGCTAATTCTTTTACCCATGCCCCTACTTGTGGACTAACTCGTCCTTCTCTTGTACTTCCTAAAACAATACCAATTTTCATCATGTCATTTCCTCCTGTTTGCTCTTCATTTGTATTTAATCCAAATATTTTTTTTATAAAGCTCATATTAATACCTCAAATCATTATCTTTTTTTGGTGACAGTTTTTCATCAAGTGATAAATTAATCGGGTTAGCTAAGGTGAAGTAAACACCGATTGCTAAGAAGACTAATTCTAATTCGTATCCAGCTGATACACCATCGCCTAATAATCCTAACGATAGTTTCGCTGAGAAGATTGCTCCTAGCATTATTACCGCAAATAGGCCGCCGATTACACGTGTTCCTAGTCCAACTATTAATAATAACCCACCAACTAATTCAATAATTGCAATTGCGTATGCTAGAAAGCTTGGTATACCAAGCGAATCAAAATATCCAACTGTATTTGAAATACCTCCTTGGAATTTTGCTATGCCATGCATTAAGAACGTGAATCCAAACACGACACGTAAAATAAGTGTTGCCAATTGTTGCTTTTTCATAAATACCCTCCAAATCCAATTACTTTACGTAACCTACTATAATATAGTTACTAGATAAACGCAATACATTTGCTTACAAAAAGTAATTGAATAGAATAAATAATGATTTCCTGTATTTATTAATAGAAAATCATCCAGTAACAAAGCAATAGAACTGCATAAAAAATCGAGAAAAAGAACAAGTATCTGGATGAATAACCTGTTCAGTTGATCGGTACAAAATACTCAATTAACAGCAGAAATATCTACACAAGTAACACAACATTATGGTAAAACTAGCATTGTTTTAGCAGTGCTTTTTTTACGTCCATTTAATTTTCCTTACAATTTCAGGAAGTCAAATAGTAATCTGGAAAGATATAGATGTAGCAAAAAAGATTGTGAAATTGTTCACTTAAATTATCGGGGTAGTTGTGCGGCCGAGCCTAGGTCGTATCATATAGCGGGTGGGATTCCCGTCGCGAAAGAATTAGCCATTCGCTCGTAGCGAGTCTTGGAGGGCTAATGGTAACATTAGCCTTTAAGTGTAGAAATCTAGGCGGAGGGCCGAACAAGTGGATGAGCAAGATGCTTCCATATAAGTAAAAAGGAAATAAGACTAGATTAAAAACAGGCTAGAAACATTATTATCACCTTAAAACAAAACTCGTATTTTTATCAAAAGTTTGATAAAAATACGAGTTTTCTATTTGTCGCGCTTACATTGCTGTTAGTCCACCCTCGATCACGAACTCAGAGCCTGTTGAGTAGCATGATTCATCCGAAGCTAAATAAAGAACAAGGTTAGATCTAGTAATACCAAAAGATCACCGATTAACGGGGTATTACCAGCACACCACTCGCAATAAGAGAACAACAAGATAAAACAAATAAGCTATTTAATATTAATTCATCAAACAAGTATTTAGTAATTCTTTTAAATCGATGTTTCTTCCTTACTGGTAAATTTCTTTTTATCCAATAACAAATAGAATTCAAGTATTACTCCGTAATCAACTTAATCTTATCTACTAGGTTTTCTATTACTGAATTTATATCCGCATAACCATAATAACGAACATATATGACAGCTTTTCCTTTCGAAGCAAATACTTCTTTAATTTCATCGTTCTCATGAACTATCAAAAGATCGAGGTCTGCATGCTTTGTCTCAACAAAATCAGCATCGCTATATTCATAATTAAATCTTTTTATTAAATCAGCAATTAGATTATCTGCTAAAGCTGGTACACTTAACTGATAAAGCCTTGTATGAATACTTGGGGAATATTCGCCACTCCCGTCGCCCCACATTTTTCCGGGAACAACCCCGTTTTCATTTGATTCATATTGGATTGGTGCTAACAGACTCCAATTATACGTATACCGGTTGCCCCAATCAACATCGTCAATCATATAAGGTTCTCCCCGAACCAAAGCAGGATTCTGCTCTACATCTGCTAATCTGACAATCGGTAAGTGAAGTTTTGCTTCTGGTAATGTTTGTGTATCATTTTTTATAAGTTGTCCGAATGGAACGATGGCACTCAATCCAGCAACGATTGTAAATAGGAATGCGAGAACTGAATTTAATCGATAGTGCTTCTTCCATGGGGCATGATGATTAATCGGTTTTCCCTCAATCAGATCTTTACGTAAAGCACGGATGGATATGGCTGCTTGCAGTGAAATATAGGCCAGATATACAATTAGAATAGATAAAATCGTTTGTTGAACAGCTAACCCATCAACTAAAACAAAGGTTGGTGTTCCATCAAGAAACCAAATTGCAGCCTCCATGCCAATGATTAAAAGTAATGCGACAACAACCATAACAGCATTAAAGACTAATTTTTTGCCCAGTGCTTTAAATGTAAAAGATTGCTCGGCTGGGTCTGTATGTAGCTCTGGTGCATCACGTTCAACAGGTGATGAATATACTTGAAAATATTGATAGCCTGTCACATAATCCCATCCACTATCCTCATACATCTCGATCTGTTCTGGTGTAATCTTCTTTTTTATTGTTACATCTATTCTGTACCTCATTTTTTTCGGTTCACCTTTAACAAAATGAGCAAAACGTAACCCCATCTTTTTCAGATGGAATCCGTTTGCTGCCATGTCTTGAAACCAGCTTTCATGTTCACCGATTCTCCAATAATCACTTGGACGAAGTTTACGAACCGTCTTATCCATTCTCATCACCTATCTCTAAAATATTTCCATCTTGGATTAGGGATTTTAATCGACTATACTCTGTTCTTAATGCATGTTCACCTTCTGTTGTAATTTGATAGGTCTTTCTTCTACCATCATCTTCTGACAATGAAATAAGGCCATCTTTTTGCATCCGTGAGAGTACTCCGTAAAGTGTACCCGGCCCCATTTTTAATCTGCCATTCGAAACTTCTGTAATTGCATGCATCAGCTGATACCCGTGATTGGGATGCATTAATGCCAGTAGTACATAATACATTGCTTCAGTCATCGGTCCCCCATTATATGCCATTACTTACACTCCTTCTTTCGCATTTTAATATATTATGTCACACGGTATTATGCTTTACGTTATATCGTATAGCATAATAATACTTTATGAAATATCTTTTGTAAATATAAAATAAATATGAAACTTATTCCCTGTGTCAACATGATTATTTCTGACATATGGAAGTTAGTTCAAGCTTTTAAAAGTTACATTTCCCCCAAGAAGACCAACTACTCTCGCTAAATTAACGCAAAAAAGAGGACCCTCAAACATATCACTGAGTAATCCTCTTCAAACATCTATTAATTACTTTCGTAAAATTCTTTTGGTATTCCTTGAATTAATGGTGAAGCTTCACCAGAATAGAAAATACGTAACTCGTGGAGAGATCTAGTACAGCCTACATATAATAATTTGGCATCATACTTTGAATCTTTATAGTGACTTGCATCCACATCCATAAGTAACACTGCATCAAATTCCAACCCTTTAGCTAAATACACCGGTACGACAGAAATACCACCTTCGTATTTCCTTTGATTTGCTTCAATGACGTTCACATTAATCCCTGCTGTTAGTAACTTTTCATGTATTGAACGGCATTCAGCATCTGTTCTACCAATAATCGCAATCGTCTTGAGATTTTCTTTTTGTAAATCTTGTAGTACCTTAACGATTTCGGTAATTTGATCATCTGTAGCAATCACTTTCACTTTTTCACCGCTACGAAAAACTGGTGTTGCTAGACCTACTGGAACTTCGGCATGCTTAATGACCTCATTTGCAAATTCGATAATTTCCTTTGTAGAACGGTAACTTCTCGTCAGTTCATAATAACCCGTTTCTTGAAACACTTCTTTAAAGTCATTCCAGTCCTCTATACCTTGATAATTATAGATTGCCTGAGATAAATCACCTAAAATAGTAAAAGAATTACCTATTGTAATCTCTTTTAATATATAAATTTGAAACGGCGAAAAGTCTTGTGCTTCATCGATGACAACATGATGAAATTTTTGTTTACCTT
Source organism: Psychrobacillus sp. L3 (assembly GCF_042945595.1). Classification (GTDB taxonomy): domain Bacteria; phylum Bacillota; class Bacilli; order Bacillales_A; family Planococcaceae; genus Psychrobacillus. The sequence goes on from NZ_CP168493.1 coordinate 2,796,562, forward strand.
CTATTCCCGTTAACTGATGATGAATATATAGGAGTGGTGCTAAATCTTCTACATTTACTTCTTTTTTTCGGCAATTCTTCTCTGTTTCTCGAACAAGCGCTTCAGGTAATAGTTCTATTATTTCTTTTCGATTCATCAAGGATGTATAAAATGATAAAGCACTCATTTTTGGCCAAAACTTCATATATGCATTTAATCTATTGTTAGCTTCTTTTTTCAATAGCTTTTTCTCATTGGTTCCTTCGAACTTTTTAAGTTCTATCTCTATCCAACGCTTGATTCGTGCAACTAATCGTTCCCTGCGCTTTGTTAATGGATAATGCTTATATTCCAATAACCACTTCTTCATTTCATTTACTGTTATTACAGCTTGATCCCACAGTTCTAAATTAGTTGATGGTACTAGTTTTTCTTCAAATTGAATGAGACTTCTTTCAATAAATGACTTAAACTTGATTGACCCCTTTAATTTATCGAGCATAACTTTATTATTATCACGATTAATTGAAAAAGCTTCATTCAACTTTTCTTCTGGATTTTTTAATTTCACCGCATTATCTAAGAGACGTAACGCCCAATCTGGAAAAGTAGTTTGTTTAATATTACCTACTCCCAGTTCAGGAAGTACACCAGAAATATAATCTAAAAACAAACTGTTAGGAGCGAAAATGATCATTCTATCTGCTTGTAGCTGTTCACGATATTCATAAATTAAAAAAGCAAGGCGATGTAAAGCGACAGTTGTTTTCCCACTCCCTGCAACCCCTTGGATCAATAATGGCATATTTTTCTCAGCTCGGATAATTTCATTTTGCTCAGATTGTATCGTTGAAACGATATCTTTTAATTTATTATCTTTATTTTCACCTAGTAGGTACAAGAGAAATTCGTCTGTCAGGGATACATCTTCACTTCCTTTTACATATGTATCAATAACTCGCTCTAGCTCTCTTTTACGAATGGCAATATTTCTTTTTAAATAGACTTCACCCTCTACCAATCCATCGGGCGATTGATAAAAAGCCAGTTCTTCACCACCATTGAAGGAATAAAACATACTCGCAACTGGTGCACGCCAATCAATAACTATTGGTTTCCTCGCTTCCTCATCAGAAACACCGACTTTCCCAATATATAATGGATTTGGCTCTAAATGGCCATCTTCCTTAAAATCTAACCGACCAAAGTATGGCTCTTGTGCACCAATTCGTAAGTTTTGCCGATTTAACTCCCTCATACTTTCAAGAATTTGCTCGCTATAGTTATCTCCATGATAAACTGGAATACTTTCTAGCTTGTGTATTCGCTCATCCAGTGTTGATAAAACTTCTTGCAATCTCTTTAATTCCGCTTCATATATAGTGCTCATTATGATACTACCTCCTAACCTTTCTAAAATTTCAGTCGAGTTACAATTGTATAAAATATGTATATACAAAGTCAACTTGTTTACATTGGTATAACAGAAAAATAAAAGAGAGTAATATAGACCATCTGTTTACTCTTTTGTCAAACAGAATTATTTTTTGTACCAATTTTATTTTATTAATTTTCACAGTTGTGATGACAGACATAGGGACATGGTTTTATTTCATAGCTTTACTAATGAGTATAAAATAATTTGTGTTAACGAATAAAACGACAATCAGCACCACCTGTTTATCTGGTGGTGCTGATTGCGAAATCCAATAATTTCATATTATGAATACGGTGGGAGTCGAACCCACCACGTCCAGAGGCTCTAACACTTAAGCATCTACGCTGCTAAACGTTGTTATATCAACGTTTTCTCTACTAGGGAGTATTACATATTTACGAACTTGGTTCAATGATCTTCTGTGGACTAGTATCTACCATATGGTTGCGTAATGAAAAGAGAATCATTTTTAGGATTCTCTACAAATATTATTTAAATACTATTCCCACTCAATCGTAGCTGGTGGCTTACTCGTAATATCATACAGTACGCTCGCCAACCATTGATATATAAGGGTTTTACGCTTTTTATCAAAACAGAAAAATCCGTTCAAATCATGTAATTCTTGTCCTCAATTGTAGCTGGTGAACCCCCTGTTTACAACGTTATTATTTTAAATAATGGCTATGTCGTTTCAATGTCAAAATCAATTAGTGAGGAATGGATATCTGATGACGAGTTTTTTGTCACCGAATCTGAAATTTAGGAGAATAATAAACTCTATCATCAATTGAAAAAAAGAACTTCGAATAAGAAAAACATAGGGAGATTTTAGTCTTCCTATGTTTTCATTCATATTATTTATCTGTTTGTTTTTGCTTTTTTTTCAAATACTCCGCACGTATTTTTTCAAGCTGCTGCTTTTTATCAAATTTGGCAGGCTTGTGTTTTTCATGATACTTTGCCACAGCTACCTGACCTTTGGTATCCAATGTATATTTCCCCACTTTGTTCACCTACTTTTCTTGTCTTTAAAGAGAATCTATTCAACAAATATAATATACCTTATTTTACTGAAGTAAACCTTTTTACTTTATTAGTGTACTGCCTAACCTTGCATATATCAGTAAAAACTTAGTAAAATAATTCATAGCCAAATGGTATTCATTATACTTATCTTTACGTCATCGCCACATTGATGTTCTTTTGACGCATCATCTTCTGTATTGCAAAAGTAGACATACCACTTAATGCGAGTCGATGGCAATACGTAAGCCTAAAAGTATGTGGGCTAACTCTTTCATTCTTAAAATCCATTTGATTCTGTAGGTTCTTAAACACCAACATTATGTATGTAACATGTACAAAGACAAAAAAGAACCCATTCTAATGAAAGAATGAATTCTTTAACTTCTTAGTTGCTTATACAAGAATAAATTGCTCGTTGTTGTTTCTTTCACATGTAATTTAAACTAATTTCAACCATTAGTTAGATTTTTCATTCGCATCTTTGTTGTAATTGAACTGAGAAGGATCAACTGGAGTATATCCTTCTGGCGTATTGAATCTTAATAAGTCACCATTCACGACTTTATCAGAAAGCTCCAATTTACGATCCACTTCTTCTTTGATAGTATCTGCTAACTTTAATTGACTATCATCTAGTGGTAAACCTGTTTTATTATCATAAAATTTTTCTTTAATTGAATCAATCGTAGGACTGACAAAATCACCATTTCTAAATGGAACAACTTCATTATGCTCTTCTGATAATAAATCTGAACCAAATTGAACAAACTGTTTCGTATCAATTCCTAATAAATGTAATAACGTTGGAAGAAGGTCTGTTTGGCCACCATAAGTATGGTTGGTTCCACCTTTCATCCCTGGAACATGTATGAATAATGGTACGCGTTGTAAATTAGCACTTTCATATGGTGTAATTTCTTTTCCCATGACTTGTCCCATCGCTTTATTATGATTATCCGATATTCCATAATGGTCACCATAAAGAACAATCATCGAATTATCATATAAGCCTAATTTTTTTAATTGATCGAAGGCCTGTTTGATTGCTTCATCTGTATAACGCGCTGTTTGGAAATAATCGTCAACACTTGCATCTCCAGTATTGTCTTTATCAATTGTTACTAGGTCTTGATTCATATCATATGGAAAGTGGTTTCCTACCGTAATAAATTTCGCATAAAAAGGTTGTGGTAACGCACTTAAAAGACTTTCAGATTGTTCATAGAATGGTTTATCTAACAAACCATATTCAGCCATGTCTTTTGAAGAACTCGTGTCATAATAACTAGCATCATAGAAGTGATCGAAACCAAATGATTTATAAATTTCATTTCGATTCCAGAAGCTTCCGTTATTACCGTGGAATACAGCTGATGAATAACCATAATCTTTTAAAATACTAGGAGCTGATTGGTACTTATTTTGTGCTTTTGTAATAAAAGCAGACCCTTGTGGTAACCCAAATATAGAATTTTCCAGCATAAATTCTGCATCGGACGTTTTACCTTGACCAGTTTGATGGAAGAAATTATCGAAATACATTGTATTCTTATCTTTTGTTAATGAATTTAAAAATGGTGTAACTTCTTCACCGTTTAATTTGTAGTTGATAAGAAAGTTTTGGAATGATTCTAAATGTAAATAGATGACGTTCATTCCTTTTGCTTTACCAAAATAGTTTGCATTAGGGTTGGCGTAGTTAGATTGTATATAGTTATTCACTTCTGTAATATCACTACTATCCGCCAAAGCTCTAAGTGATGATGCTTTCATAGTTTCTACTGAGTCATAAATCGAATAGTTATACATTCCTAGATATTTCACAATATAGTTTCTATCAAAACCCCGAGTTAATAGTTGCGGACGACTAATTTCAGCTAGTCCTAAATTTATGATTGATATTACTAATGCAAAAACAATAATTGCTATTCCTTTTTTATACCCAAAACGAGTTGTTTCTTTTTGTATTTTTCTTGAGAATCGTAGGTATAACATTACAAATACATCCACAAAGAACAAGATATCATAAGGTTTTATTAAAGTAAGAACACTTCCACCTAAATCTCCGAAGTTCTGCGTTTGGAAAATTGTAGGTAATGTTATAAAATCACTAAAAAATCGGTAATAAACAACATTGGCATATAAAAGAATAGACATAAGCGTGTAAACTATAACTAGTGATGTGTATTTTTTCTTTCCTCTAAATAAAAATGAAATTCCTAGAAATAGTAATGCTGAACCTAGTGGATTTAATATTAAAAGGAATTGTTGAAGAGGTCCTTCTACTCCTAGTTTAAATTGTGATGTTTGAGTAATATATGTTTTAATCCATAACATCAAAACAGCTAATAAATATATCCCAAAAAAGTTGTTTAAACGATTATCTTTTTTACTTAATAGATTTTTCATTTTCGCACCAACCTTTTACTTATTTGAATTCAAATCTTAATTTATAGTAATTTAAATTATTGACAGTAAACTTAATAAATGTTACTTTACTATAGCTTTTTTTCGCAACTAATGTAGAATACTCCCATTTTACACTTCCGTCAAGTTATTAAGATCAAATAACAAGACACTAAAAAAACGTCAAAGCCTTGTTGTATCAAGGCTTTGACGTTCATTGAAATCATATCACTCCATAAAATGGAAGCGATGTGTGACAGTGTATGTGTGAGAAACTTTCATGATAATTCAACCCGATCCTAACTTTTTATAACGGGAAATGTTGATTCACAATAACCACTAGCCATTCTTTCAGTTCCGATTCCGCTATCTCCATTAACGTTGCAGCAACAAGGATGGGCTCCCATTCTACAATCTCCTCTATTGCCAATCCACTCTTCTCTCAATAGATCCTTACATACGATTCCACGATTTGTTCCAAATCTTGTTCTATCACTAATCGAAATACTACTTCATTCTCCGATAGTACCCTCTACAAAATACAGATTGATTTGGTTTTAGTAAGATCAAAATTGAATTAACAATATCGGATGCAGAGATGATCAAATTGAACCAACTGATAAATAACAGGAGTACTTTCAAATCCCCCGATACAAAGGACGAAGTAATTGCCGGGATTATCGATAATCCGATAAATGGTAAGCTCATGAAGACCAAATATCTCTTTTTAGAAAGAATTGCATCTGTATGGATCCAAAAATAGATTCCTCTGAACGTTAAGCTCATGTCGCCTTTCTTGTGTATGACAAGCATATGAAGCGCTTCATGTATGACAAATACTAGAAGAATGATTAGCAGAAGGGGGAAGTTTGTCAATTGAGCTAGGCTTACCCCAAACCAAATTGGTGCTAGAAAAAAAGCAACCATTAATAAGTAAACAACCTTCATGAAATGCTTTCGAAACCATGCATGTTGAATGAAGGGTTTCCATTCTTCTACATCCATACGTATCTGGGGCAAATGTCGAAACCACACGATCATAACCGTTCCTGCCTTTCCTATAATCTACTCCTAACAATTATATGAACTTAGCTATTTTCATTTTTTTTACTCCACCTGCTTTGTGAAATGAAAAGCACCTAGCTCTATTCCTTTCCTTACAGTATCTATTTCGTTGTCATTTCCTCAAATCCTTTATTCCTGTTTTGGCAAAATAAAAGACGTCATTTCTTTCCTGTTTTATAATGTTTCTGACGCAAGGACACAATACAAAACTTTTGCATCCCTTGTCCACTTTTCTCCCACTCCATTCTATATAGAAGGTAAAGGGGGAATTTTAATGACTCACTACTTACAAAAATACGCTCGTTTCAATTCAATAGAAGAGATGGATGATGCTGCTGCAAAACATTGCGCATTCCATCGATACGAGCTAAACAAATCAGACTTACTTGTGCTCGATGTGATCCGAAGGTATTCGGTGAAATATGGGGCTGCCCATTTAAAACACGCAACGATTGAAACAGCTATCGGCAAGTCGAATGCGACTGTTCGTCGGGCGATTCGGAAGCTCGAACAGCTTTGCATTATTCAACGCCTTCACTATGTACGTCCTGTCATGAGCGGACTAGGTGCTAACATTTATATTATCTTACCTTTCGATGACCAGGGGAATATGAACAGTCGGGAGGATGCGGACAACCCGCATAACGACGAGGAAAATGAGCCGATTTCTGAGAATGAACCGTTATTTTTAAAATCTTCTATTAAAGATCTTACTAACACGTCTCCTATGGAATCGAAAAAGTTATCCACAAGTCTATTTAGCAGAATGAAAGAATTCCTTTCGAATACAATTGGCGAAACAAAAACAGCACGCAATTTTTTCGGCATCCATCTATCTTTATCAGGTGATATGTTGCGTTTTGATATTTACAAAGATGATGAAGAAGTTTTTGATGACCTTGCCTATCGCGCGCTAAAGATTGCAGTGATGGCAACAAAGCGAAAAAACATTCGTAACTTGCCCGGTTATTACAAAGGTGTGCTTCGCAAATTGATTGATGAGACATATTTTAAGGATATGTTTATGTATTTTGACGTCCCATTAGAAAACTTTTATTTTCCGGAAAATTACGAGCCATCATAAACTAAGGGTGACAGATTTGGACACCATTCACGCTCTCCAGTGAATTGTGGCCGCACTTGGCACCCGTGCAAAGCAACTAGATACAAACGTGAAAATCACAGCATTCACTTTTGTTCGAATTAACATGAATGTTTCTATCACGGGAAGTTATTTTAATCTTTAATTATGATTTGCTCTACTTGATCCCAACTAAGATAATCATTAATGTATGCCAATAACTTAGCTGAATTCCCTTCTAGTCATTGTGTATCATTACCACGCTATAAATTGATTATCCACTTTTTATAATTTTTCCCGCTACTTCTTTGACTACCATCTAAGCTACAAAATGCTCTGCAATGATAGTTGTGATTTACAATCATTGCAATAGCGTTTTCAATACTATCACTACTAGTAACATCAAATAGCAACATTTCTTTTGGGAAGCATAAAGGAGAAACAATAGAACGATAGTCTATTTCGTTTACTCTTTTTATACCTTTACATTGTTTACAAAGGGCTTGTAGATTAGACGGAACATTTTCCCCACCCATAGATATAGGTAGAATTTGATCTATTTCCAATGCTACACCTCGTCTTTTTTCTTTCCCACAGCAAAGACATTGATAGTTATCACGATTAAAAACTTGTTGTCTAATTTCCTCTGTTAGTAAACCCATCGTCTCCTTTGGACCATCTTGTATTGGAATTAACCCTGTTTCTAGCCCAATCAACAGTCGATTAATCGTATGATCGAACGCTTTTTTAAAGTAAATAAAATCCCTGTATAATGTCTCCCAAAGCAATCCCTCATTATTAAACAGATTTTTTAAATCGACAAGTCATTCACGTAGTGAGAGTTTATAAGAGTCCTACTGCACGTAATTTGGAAAATCGGATATAAGCAGGATGTGGAGGAAGCATATAGAAGAGGACTGACATACATCTCAGTCGTCAAATTATAAATGGTTATTTTTTTTAAATGCTCATTGTTTCATTTAGTAATATATGCTATACTAGATTAGCTAACAATAACTTTATCATAAATTTTTGACATCCAACAATACCGATTGTTATTCATTGGTTTAAGCCAATCGCTATCATTGGGTGCCAAACCCGCAAGAATTCTTTAGGAACAAGGAATTCTTAAAAAAAAAAGCATCATCTCTTTTGAGATAATGCTTTTTTTATATACATTTTCCAGGACCTCCCTAACCTCATTTATTTTCATAAATTTAGGAATATCTGAATTTTTGACACACGCTATGACAAAACAAAAAGCCACGATCATCGAATTATCTTCGGTAACCGTGGATTTTATATTTCATAAATCGCATTCAATATGATGAATACCTATATTGAGGCGGCGGGATTTTAACCCCTATCTGCAAAGAATGCTGAAACAGCAGTGTTTCCAAGGTTTTTTTACTTGCTATTAAAAACCCTAGACTTCGGTTTTGACTACGATTTAGAAAAATGTAATACGGAGGCAAGATTATTTAGTGTTAACGAAATATCATTACTTCTTTTTAATTCAACTTATTTTCAATCCACATTCTTGCGTTCAATAACATCTCTCTTTTTTATTTAATTCTATATGCTTTATCTCTATATTCTATGATGCCTAATCCAGACTCTACTATTAAATTAACGATTTCTTCCTTTTGTTCATATTTTGGTTTAAATATTCATTCAAATACCCTACTTGTATCGATGCTTTTTTTACTTTCTTTTATTATTGATAATTATTTTTCGGCTAGTTGTATAATCAAATGCAACAGCTCCAAACGTGAAAAACCACAGATAAACCCTGTATGATTAAGTCGACGAAAACATCAATCAATACGGAGGGTTTATCTATGGCTCAAACACATTCTACCACATCTAAACATAGTTTTAATCATCTAACACCTTTCGATAGGGGTAAAATTGCTGCCCTTCATGCAGATGGAAAATCTATGCAGGCGATTGCTGATGCGGTTGGCTGTCATAAAAGTACGATTAGTCGTGAGTTGAAGCGAGGTACCGTCATGCAAATGAAATCCGGTAGAACCTTGTTTCAAGCTTATTTTCCTGAGACAGGACAGTTCCAATATGAAAAAAACCGAACTGAATGTGGAGCCCAGTTTAAGCTGGACGGATCTATTGAATTCATTCGGTTCGCAGAAAAAAAGATTCTGGAAGACAAATGGTCACCAGATGCTGTCCGTGGTTTTGTGAGGCTTCACGGTTTATTTGAGGGTGCTTCCGTTTGCACAAAAACACTTTATAACTATATTGATATGGGACTCCTTGGTGTAAGAAATATAGATTTGCCTATGAAAACGCGCCTTAATACCAAGAAGAAACGTTCCCGTAAAAATAAACGGGTACTTGGTCGAAGTATCGAAGAACGTCCAGCTGCTGTGGATCAGCGGGAAGAGTTTGGTCATTGGGAAATAGATACAGTCATCGGCAAGAAAAGTCAGGATGAGGTACTGTTGACATTGACCGAACGAAAAACGCGAAAAGAAATCATCATGAAAATCGGTGCCAAAGCGAGCGAGGCAGTGACAAAAGCTATGAAGAGACTGCAGAAACAGTCCGGTTACCGTTTTTCTTCTGTCTTCAAAACCATCACATCGGACAATGGTTCTGAGTTTGCGGAACTTGCTGTTTCACTAGAAAAAGAGAAGACAGAAGTCTATTTCACTCATCCCTACACTTCTAGTGAACGAGGAACAAATGAGCGTCATAATGGGCTAAGTTAGTTGAATATTACTTCTATTTAATTAACCATAATCCCTTTAACCGCAACGAATAAAATGTATAACGAAATGCATAATAAGAAGATACCCCACAATAAACTCTGATTTCTTTTATATACTCGTAATCCCATTATAAGTAACATTATACTTATAAGTATTAACATCAATGGTAGTAAGTTGTAGTTTTCCGTAATCTTACCGCAAATTCCAATTAACATAACAAGGACTGCAAAAATTAATTGAAATAACATTAAAATGTCAAACTTTTTTTCTTTCATTTTTTTACCTCCAATGATAATCTGTCAGCTTCAACAGAAATCTTTTTAAACTAGTCGAGTAGAAGGGAACCTCTCTACCTTTCGGTAGATTGTGTTCCTCCCCCCTCACAGAACCGTGCTTGCGCTATTTACGCACACGGCTCCTCCAAGTCACCATTCACAAGATGTACCTAATCTCTTTCGATCAGATTTGCTTATTCTGCTATCCTTAATAGGTTAGTTTCCATTTATTATCTCTACCTCAGTGTGTAGTAAATGTGTCACTAGTAAGGGTGATAACTTGGTAGCAGCCTTTCCTCCATCGGCATTACCCAACTTCATTGGTACTACGCTGCTATCCGACTCCCTACAACGGCATTTGGTTTCCTTGCTTATTATCGCTTGTACACCATACTCTTCTATAGGAAGAGACCGGTAGGGTCTCCCGAGTTGCCGTATCATATCCATGTGTGACGTGCCAAGGTCTCTGACCCCAGAGAGGTTTTATCCTTCTTGCCTTTAACGATGGATAAAATGTAGCTTTCTGCCGCAGGTAAGGCATCAGCCCTCTCGATTTACTAACATTATGGAGCTCAATCCCTTCAACCATTTGGCTTTCGGCCCGCCACCTAACTGTCTACGCTTAAAGGCTCATGTTACCATTAGCCCTCCAAGACTCGCTACGAGTGAATGGCTAGTTCTTTCTCGACGGGAATCCCACCCGCTATATGATACGACCTAGGCTCGGCCGCACACCTGCGGCGTTAGTTAAAGTGTAAACCTTCACAAGCTTATAATTTTTTTATATAAATATCCAAATAAGGAATAAAAATAGTCGAATATAGGGTAGGCGTCACCTTAACATATTAAGATAAATCAACCTTTGCCTTTAACATAGCCTTTAGTTGTAATAAAATATATTACTTCTTTTGATTCAACCCATTTTCAATCCACATTTTTGCGTACTTAAATAGTTTTGCTCTATAATTCTTCAAATATAATCATAAGTATTCCTAGTTAACTTTAAACATGTCCTTGTATTCAATAACATCGTTTCTATTCAATGAGATTTCAATTAAGCTTCCAATTGATTCCTCTTCGATTACATTCTTTGTCAGAACTTATATTGAAAATGTTTTTTTATTCTTTTTAATATTTTCTTCCTTTAATAATTACTTGTTTTCTAGTTCATTATACCCCAATTCCATTCTAAGGGCTTCCAAGTTAATTATTACAGCCCGCAAGCTGTCATTCCCACTATTTATCCACTCTACAGAAGTGTTGTATTCTTTGGGACTCTCTGTTTCTAAGTACTCTAAATAGTGTTCATAGCCAAACTTTCTATATTGGTAGGCATGATATAGCTCTGTCGTAGAATCATTCATTATTTTAGTTTGAGAATTACTGAAGCCCCCTGGGACTAACCTTGTTAAAGGCAACTTTTGCCCTTCTTCCATTGCATTCTTAACCTTAGAAAAGTATTCGTACTGTTGGTTTCTAGAAGGGTTTTGTGCTGCCATGGACGTTGTACTCTCATCTATTTCATCGAAATTATGTACAAATTTATACATGTTTTGGTAAAACCTTTTAAACGCATCCCTTTGCTGTTCTTCCAGTGCTTCTGTTTGTTCCACACTACCATTGACAGGTAAAGTACTAGACGCTTGATTGTCATTAGAAATACCTTGGATAGCAATTGTATTTTCATTGTTCATATTTACTCCGACATATACAGCTAATGCGACTACAACTATGAAAATTACATGATGTATCTTCATACAACCCCCCTCAATATAATTATATTTTTCACCTATTAACCGCCTCTTTAGTTTATGAAGCTAAACAAAAAGGGGCATTAATCCTTCTTGGACAAACAACAATTTTTTATCACTCTGCTAGATAAAAATGACTCTAATGATTCAGGTTCCATTCCATTTCATCCATCCATTTCTAATACTAAACAAGTATTAATTTTATTTTCCTCTAGTTGGAAATGGAGTTACATACCAGGTTGAACCAATTTCTTCAGCAAGTGCATTTAGCCTATGTCCCCTGTGCCATATACAACTTATACACTATTCAGAATTGTTTCGAATTCGTGTTCTAGCACATGGATATGTCATTATATCCTCCACTTCTCTTTGCAATTCTGAACCAGATGGACCATTATGTTGACATCAACAAAATGGTCTAAAACATTATTTCCATCTAGTTTTACAAGCGCATTTAGCTTTTCTATAGCTTCCTTGTAAGAGTTAATTTAATTACTACTTCATTTCATTTCAATGTTCCTTAATAACCTGAATAATTTCATGCCCAAACTCTTCTATTTTCTTTCCACCAATCCCTCTAATAGTGGATAGTTCTTCTAAGCTTGTTGGTTGTTTAGAAACGATTTCATCTAATGTTTGATTAGAAAAAATATAAAATGCTTTTACACCTAATGCCATAGCTTTCTCTTTTCTAAACTTTCGTAAAGAGTCCTCTAGTCCGCTTGAATTTTGAGGTTGTTCTATAGGCGCATTTTCTAAAGTATCCACTGTTTCTCCTAGCAATTTCAATTCTACTGTATCAGTTGCTTTCTCTAGTTCTACTTCTATGTGAGAATCTTTTAAAAAACTACTCATATCTGACATCCGATTATCCAAAATGCTTACAGGGGAAGACTTTTTCAATTCCTTTGAGATATATTCCACTAACCCATCTCGGCGAATTATCCTTTCTCGTACCTCTTCTTTTGCTTTCTGCAGATCCAATATTGTTTTGTTATTTGTAAATACAACTACTTGTTTAATCGGTGTCTTATTTCCGATTACTCCGTTTTCCTGCAGATATGTTCGTAATACCTCTGTTTGTCTCTCAATCTGGCGAATTGGACTATAAAAACCTTCTTGAAAAACTACCTTTTTCCCCTTCATGACGTTACGAATAAATTCTCCATTTTCGGTAACTTTAATATTCCCGTAATAGTTTTTCACTTCAATTACGAGCATAAATTTTCGAGTTATGACAACAAAATCATATTGAGCTTTCCATTCCCCGTGTTGAAGGTGAAGATCATGCAAAATATGAATGGGTATAAACGCATTCATAAGTTCAAATTGAACACTTTTTTCACCGGATAATCCTAGTTCTAGGATTTTGATTTTGTTCATTAATTCTTTTTGTGTAGTTGAAGATGTTCCTATTTCTATACACTCCTGTAATGAATCTATTGCTCGTTGTGCTGAAACACCCTCTTTCACAAGAATGGGTACTCGAAGTTCTTCCTTATCTTTCATAACGAGCTTCACTCGTTCAAACAAAGACTTTTTAGCAAATCCGGTCATATTAACATCTCCTTATAAGAATAAATCTAATTCCCAAATAGGTTTCCATCTTCTAAACTATAAATTAGTGAGAATCTAAAAAAATATTACAAAATATGCAATATTCAAATGCCAGAATAGATAGTATATTACATCCATATTACCATTTATTAAATAATTTCATTAACAAAGTATAGTTCACAGTCTATGTAATATAAATATTTATGACTTATAATTTTTCTATCAGAATATTGATAAATCCCAAATAACAGTGGAGGCAATTCTAGGCATACGACATATTATAAAATAAGCGTTGATACAGATGAAAAGCCCCTAATTTGCACTTATTCACAAATATGTCGTATATTCTTTTTGGTGATATTAATATTGGGACATACCAAAAAAATATTTGATATGTAAAGGAAAATTCCAATACGAAAGGACGAGGAGAGATATATTGATGGTACATAGTTTTTATTCCTTGTCTCAGAAACAAGCATGAAATTCATAACATTTATTTTTTGTTCAAAATAACGTGAATGTTTTCGTCACAGGGACACATTTTTAAAGCTTTTGACAAATATATTCACCAATATCACCCAGATATCTATCAGATCTGATAATCTTACTATCCCTTAGAATTTTAATTGAATCAAAAAAGTTTACTAACTCTTTTTCTATCATTATTTTTATCTCCTATGCCCAATCCAAATTGCTCGTTGAAACCCTTTTTTCAATTAAACCTCTTCTTCCAACATTAATAATTTCCAAATCAACTCTCCCCCGATAAAAGCATGTAGATGTCGTGTTTTCTTTCGGTAAATGCCACAATATCAATAATGATTCAACATCAGTTAGTTTCTTAGCTGAATATCTTCCGCTATCTGGAAATTCTAATAACCCTAATCTAATTAATATTTTCCCTTTTACATTCCATAGCCAATCTTTTTGATGTTCATTTATCCTTTGACAAAAGGTTCTGCTAGTTTTTCCTATATAGAGCAACGTTTCCTTTTCACCGTATACTCTACAAATCGCATAGATTCCTGAATATAAAGCAATGTCCTTAGTGTAAAAATTATCGAGACTATATGCTCCAAACCATCGTATATGTACAATTGTCATTAATATCACCATACTTTTTTAGTAAACAAATAGTGTATGCTCCCTGTGCCTCACACAACTTAAACACTATTCAGAATTATTTTTAAACCACATCTAACACAGGGAACTTTTTTATCCTGGCATTTCTATAATTTTTGAAAAAAAGTTTTGATGAAAGATTACGAAGCAATGAAAATGTTGAGACAAATGCAGTATATATGTTGATATTCCAGCCAAAATTAGCCTATGTTCCCTGCGCCACATACAACTTAGACACTATCCAGAGTTGTATTTAAGTTATGTCTAACACAGGGGATTTCTTTCTATTCAACTCTAAACCTGATACCTTTGTTTTAATACTTTCTAATGCTCATACCTCTCCCTCTCATCCACCAAATACAACGCCTCCTGCCTTTTCTTCCGATAAAACGTCACCTTCTTCAACCGCTCTTTCAAATACTCCTGCAGCGCAGAATCCGTACAAAATACAAAACAACCCTTCTGACCACGCGTCATTAATTTCCGATACGTATTACGAATAATAGGATCTGCCAATGCATGCGCTTCTTCTGGATCTTCTTTAGCAATCTTTTTAATTCCTTTTAAAGATTGGTCAGTCTTGGCACGCTTTGTGTAATCTGTGATGATTTTCCCATTCTCAAAGCGCATGTCATCGCCGATAATGACGCCTACATAGTCGAACTCCAATCCTTGGGCGGTATGGATACAGCCTGCTTCTTTAACTGAAGAGTTTTCGATAGCCCAGGTGTTTTCGATGTTCCAACTAATACCGAAGTCGTGTTCAGGAATGGCGATGTCGTGATGATTGACGTCCTGCCGATTTTGCTTTGGCCATTCCCAACAGTAGCCAGCCATGACATGAGATTTGTTGTTTCTTCTATTAAATTGTTCAATTTCAGCAAGCATTTCATTTGGGTTTTCAAAAAGTCTGACGTCATAATCCATCCCTAGTTCATGCATATTGGCTGTATTTCTTATCTGCAATACATCATCCAGCCAAGCGATATAGCCGTCTGAACCATCACAACGGAACTGGGATGTTAAACCACACGAAATTATGTTAGCTTTGTATTGCTCAGCATAGTGTTTTATCAAATCGACACTACCAATATCACTTAGTGTGACCTTTTGGTTTTCATCGATAAAAAATATCGTGAATTTGGAGCCTTTGATTAGCTCCTTTATCTGGTTTTCACCTTTATTTCGAAACATCCCGGACTTCTCGTTCAACCGATGTGCTTCATCTACAATCAGTACATCAAATTCATTTTCTTCTACTTCTGTAAAACTACCAGATCCTTTAAATAAATTATCAATATGCGCCTTTTTAAAATCACCTTTCAGTTTTGCAGAGTAAATATTGCGAGGAGCCGAGTTTTTTGTTACATACATTGCTACGAGTCCTTGGTCAATTAGTTTTACCAATAAGTTTATGGCAAGAACTGATTTCCCTGTGCCAGGCCCCCCTTGCACGATCATGACTTGTTTTGTACCAGTTTTAACACTATCCATCGCCTGATGAAATGCCTCTTCAAAGAACACTTTTTGTTCATCGATCATAATGAATTCTTCATTACCTTTTAACATGTTATTTAATGCGTCTTGCAAAGATTTTGAAGGACGAATTCTCCCATTTTCAATTTGGTATAATAGTTGATTCTGGTCCCCTATTTTAATGAATTTCTTAATAAACGAACGAAGTTTTTCAATTTCACCCTTAGTGAAAACAGGTGCTTTTTCGAGATGATCTCCATAATGGGCATCCGTCAGTGGATCATTATCGACTTTTCGATAGTTATGTAGGTATGCACAGGGCTTTAATTGGATTTCTTGCTTTTGGACATTCTCATTAAAGTCCTCAATAAGTGCTGCGTAAGACCATGCTTGATAAGATGGATGTGTCGTTTCTCGATTCGCTTTACCGACAAACGTTTTAACGATGCCATCTCTAGTGGCAATCTTTTCAACGCTTTCCCACTGTTTTAATTCCACAATGACCACATGATCCTGATTGCCATCGTTTCCTGCAATTAAAAAATCTACACGCATCGAGGTATTAGGAATATTGAACTCGATTGCTACAGAGGCATCATTAGGAATGTCCCCATCTTGCATTACATTGGACATTTTTTGTAATGAATTCTCCCATGAGCGAATCTCAGCCTTGGATGTCCGACCAATTTTCTCCTGATAAGAATTGTATAATCGGTCAATGAGCAGTTCATTTACAATATCCCCTACGAATTGCTCTTTTGTAGATTCGTATATGATCATTTTTACACCAACCTTAGTCTTTTAGGACACAATCTTTGAATACGTAAATATATTTCAGATTATCATGATAGATAAGTTCCTCAATTCAGTTTTTTCATTAATCCAATATTACCATATTTAAAAGGTAGTTGTAGGAAGCCACTGTAAAAAGATATATAAGAAACCTCAACGGATTTAGCTTTGCTTTGATAAGCCTTAATATTTTGCAGATATCCTTAGAAGTTGTTTTAATGGCTTCCTCTGCAATATGCTTTTATTACAACTCCGATTGGGGTATTTTAATAAAAAAAGAAGCCTAGCTACTATTCCTATTGCTGACTTCCTGTTTTTTCATATGCATTTGTAGTGTATTTTTGAATAGTTTGTTGCACAGGCTAATTCATTACAAAACAGGGATATTCACTAAGAGTTCAACTCCTATAAAATACCCCTAATATTGTTTCAACATTAGTTTAACAGTGCTTCTACTGCTAAAAATAAATATTGAGACGGCGGGAGTCAAACCGCTATCTCTTGGAAACCTTATAAAACCAACATTTATAAGGGTTTTTTGAACTTTTTTAAAATCGTTAAATGCCAAACTAAATGCCAGACCACTAAATTAGCGTTGCGGGGGCAAAATTAAAATAATTTAGAAAGTAATAAAGCTTGTTCTCCAGTATCATAAAATAAAACAAAAGGTTACAGTAAAATTTTTAAACAATAGTAACCTTTATTACTTAAGATAATAAGTGTAAAACAATGGATTTAATTATATATTCCTCCATTATATTCAATCCACTTTTCCTTTTCTCGCTCCACTGCCCGATTTTTCCATTCAAACCAAATGTAAGAACACTCACTCAGTGACTCTCTACCCCGGTATTACGGGAAAAACAGAAAATATTTGGAATGACAGATGCGTTAGTGAATATTTTAAAAAATCAGCAACCCAATGTGAAATCGAACTCTTTCATAATTAAAATAATATTAATTGAATTAATAAATATGCAACAAGGAATCCTACATTATGAATAGGATTCCTTTTTTATGCAGATTATAGAAAGAAAAATAAATATAAAAAGGAATAAAGCCGATATGACTCAAAAAGGATTAACAGAAGACATAATAAAACGATACGTTAGTTCTGCGGAAAGTGCAGAAACTATAAGCAAAGTTTACGATATAAGTAAAAAAAAAGTATTAGACATACTTAGGGAAAATTCAATTGAAATTAGAAAGCAGAAATTAACCACCAAACAACATCAAGAAATTACCACTGCCTATACAAACGGAAAATCTAGTTATGCAATAGCTAAAGAATACAAAGTGTCCAAACAAGCTATTTTATATATACTTAATAAAATGAATATATCAAGACGTCCTGCTTCTTTTAACAGAAAAGTACCTATAGAAGACACTCCTATTATTATAGAACAGTACCTTTCAGGACAATCAACCGTTGAAATTGCAAAATACTACGATTGTGATTGCTCACAAATTTCTAAAATCCTCAGAAAAAATAAGGTACAAACTAGAATCCAAATCCCTCCTATAAAAAAAAGAAGTTATAAAGTTAATGACACTTATTTCCGTAGTATAGACCATGAAAGTAAAGCATATTGGTTGGCATTTATAGCATCTGACGGTTTTGTGAGTTCATATAACATCCTTAGTGTTAAATTACAGAGACGAGACAAAGACCATCTGATTTTATTAAGAAAAAGGTTAAGTTCTAATAATATTATTTATGATTATTCCACAAACGCCACTTTTAATGGGGTTACACGACAATACTATTCCTCAACTCTTACAATAAAGTCATTAGAATTATGTGAGAATATTAGAAAACACCTAAATCTTGATCCTAAGTATACAAAGACAGAAAGATTGGATTTTCCTTTCCATTTGCCTCCAAATTTATATCGACATTTTATACGAGCAATGTTAGATGGAGATGGAAATATCAATTATAGTAGCCTTAACAGTGTTAAAGTAAGTTTTTATGGAACTAAAGAAATGTGTGAAGGTATTAAAAAAATAGTAAGAACATATTGTGGAGCTTCTGATATTGGAGTGAAAAAATGTAATGGTGAAGTTTTTGTTATTAGATGGGCTGGTAGAAAGCAAGTTTTAAGAATTTTAGATTGGCTTTATTTAGACTGTAGTGATTATTTAGTTCGAAAATATAATTAGTACTTATCTATACCTCGAGATAACCCTAAAACCATATGTAATCTATCACTAGTTGCTTTAGGAAATGATATTCGGCAGAAACGTATGGAACTTAATTTATCTCGTAAAGTGTTAAGTACAATTATGGAGTGTTCAACATCCTATATTAATGCAATTGAAAACGACTATCGTACCTCTATTCAAATTGACTATGCTTTAAAGTTATTCAAAACCCTTAATATTTATTGTGATGTTTCCAAATTGATAAAGCAATAGTATTATCAGAGCGGCAGTTTTTTTCTAAAGAAAAATTCTTAATTGCTACAACCTCTTAACTATATGAAAATGACACACCATCCGGAAAGAGTACTATAAAGAGAAACTATAATAGTCATTTTAAATAAAACTCTTTTGCCGTACTTTCTAGAGAAATTTATAAACCACTCCTCAAATTTGATGGAATGTTTATTTTCACATTCCGTTATGTACTTTAAAAACCAGTGTATTAATGTTTCTGTTTTTATCGGCTAGGCTGTGTTATATCCTTTTTTGTTTGTTATCACGTGTTTTTGCGACAAAGAATATGTTTACTATAATAGATTTTATAGTTTATTGAATCAATTTCACAATGAAGTAATTAGTAGCAAAATCCGAACAAAGTTGATTTCCGTTCCAGGTGGACGCTTTCCGCGTGCACGGGTTCAATCTCCTCGTCACTGCGTTCCTGTGGGGCTTTCAACTCGTGCTGTTCCAGCAGGAGTCGCCACCTTTCACTTCAATCAACAAAATCCAATGTAAACAAACGAACGTTTCAATATAACTTCTTATAAATATTCGTATTTTAAATTGAAATAGGTATTTATGAAATTAACTCTAATAAGAAATTAATAATCACGTGGTTACTTCCTCCGAGTATCTTCACTTAAAATTACACTCATTACTCATAAGGGTTTTACATCATGCCGCCCATAAGCTTGCCACTAAAATCCTCTAAAACAACTACTAAGAAACCCTATTAAATCAACATTTCACAGAAAATCGACTAATAATCCTAAATGATGAATCATTCTTTAATGACCAAAAAAATGACCGTGTGTGTGACCACAGTTTTCTGGAAAGGAACATGTGAACTCAATATCAAACTGCTTAGTAGGAATATCATATGAAGTTGATAAAATCAGCTTTTATAGCATGAAGTATAGCACTACTTACGGCAGGTTGTAGCTCAAATAGTGGACTGACTATAGCTTCTACTGATGATGTACAGCAGATAATTGATGACCAACAAGCAGGTTTTGTCGTCATTACGAATGAAATGGACACACCATTCCTAGATGAAGTAGAAAAAGCATTACTAGAAAAAAAGGAAGCAGCCCTGCAATTCAACGTCTTTCGCAATAAGGGTAAAAGCGAAAATCCTGATGGCTTAAGCAAAAATCCTTTCCATTCTGAAATGTCGCATGTAAATACACTGTACTATGTGAAGGACGGAAAAATCTATGGAGAATATGATTTAGAAACCTATGAAGGACTACGACAACAAGAGGAATTGGGACACTTTATTGATTCCATGACTTGAGGTGCAGCTAATGAGTAATGAAGAAATCGCTCGTAAGCTAAATGAAAGCCTATCCCCTTTTGGACGTACCACCTAAAGGCCGAAGAACGGTTTGATGGACATGCGAAAATGGCCACAGTTATACTGCTCAACTATCTCACAAGTCAGATGGTAAAAAGTGCACAGAGTTTCGTATTTCAAACAGTTCAATCGCTGTCCAAAAACCGGATGTACTGAAATATTAGGATTATAAAAAGAATAAAGATTCACCCACTCGTATCTCTTATGGATCAAACAAAAGGTTTTACTGGGTGTGTGTGATTGGACACCACTTTGACAAACCTGTTAAAGCGATGACTAGGAGCACTGGCAAAGGCTGTCCATATTGCAAAAGTTCACGCATAGATCATACCAACTCACTCGCTACACTATTCCCAGAGGTTGCTGCAGAATGGGTCAGTTGCATATTGCATTGAACAACTATTCAAAGACCTTTTTCAAATTAACAAGACGATTGATCTAAAAAATGACAATGTTGAAATTCTAAAATTAATGGAAAGAACGGAAGTAGAAAATTCACTTGGCGAGAACTTTCCCCACCTTGTAGAGGAATGGGATAATGAAAAAAATGACGGTCTTACTCCGTTTCATTTTCGAGCAGCTAGTCATGTGAAAGTCTATTGGAAATGCAAAAAGAATCACTCTTGGCCAGCAACGATCGCAAGTAGAAGTCACGGGGGAAATAATTGTGGTGAATGTGGTTCACGAAAGTTAAGTCCCGATAATAATCTTGCTGTAAAGTATCCAGCAGTGATTAAAGAATGGCATCCAACAAAATATAACAAAGGCCCAGACGAATATTTTCCCGCGTCTCACTTCTCTGTTTGGTGGCTGTGTTCTAACTGCCAGCATGAGTGGGAAACGAGAATCTATAACAGGACATTGAACAATTCGAGATGTCCTGAGTGTAAAAGTGAATGATAAACGAGCACTCGATTAGTTCGAATGCTCGTTTATCCATGTGTATATTAGTTAGAAGAGCATAAGGGTAAATTGTCCCCACTTTCAGTGTGGAATCAGGCAGAGCCAGATATTTGGATGGGTTCATTATTCAAAAGCTGTCTCACGCCCGTGACAGTTAAATGATTAAATGTCACAACGGTGTGACAAACTTTTTCATCTTGATATAACCGAAACATCAGGCTTTGCCTGATTTATCAAGAGAAGTGATAGCAGTTTCCTCTTATGTTTTTTTCTACATTGGCGTCGCAATTGCTGCTTCACTCACCTTTTTTGAATCTGTTATCAACTTGTCTATAAATAGCTCAACAAGATCCTCAAGTATATCTCTGTTTATACCATTCTTTTGGAAAAACTTTTTTATTTCAAGTTTTACTTTGGCAAAGTTGCTAGGAAACTTAAACCAATCTATATTAAGTTTATTCTCTAATGATTGAATAAATTCAGAGAAATTTTCTTCGTTAATATCGATTGAGTTTTCATCTATAATCTGTTTATATCTAGATAACTCTAGCTTATAAATAACTTCTAAATTCTTTAGTCTATCTTGTTCTCTATCCGCCATTTTCGTACCATCATTTAAATCTTTTTTAGGGTCCTCATCCCTTTCTAGCAGTTCTTGTTCTAGTTCATCCCCATGTGATAAGAACTCAATTAAGTTTGTTCTAATATTAACATTGTCACCAGATAAGAGTGTTGCTTCTATTTCATCAACGGACAATTTCTGGAGTGAATATTCATTACCCACCTCCGCCAACGATTTTAGATTAACAATTAAATCATATGATACTCCTGGTTTTTCAGCTAAAATTTTTCCCCGTAATTTAAATTGAAATAGATCACTTCCCTGATCATTTAAATCAACTACTACTGGATCTAATTCAAATTTGGTAATATTGCAGTTTAATCCATTTACCTCTAATTTTTTTTGCATCTCTTCTTCTACTAGATTTATAAAGTCTTCTAAACTGTCAAGAATATATTGTTTTACTGTTGCTATTTTATTCCTCACAACTTTATCTTCAGAATACTTCTCTATTTGCAAATCAATTCTCTGTTGGTCATCTTTACTATAAAAAGTAATCTTTTTCCCCGTAATTGTTTCGAATTCATTTATCAAAATAGCATGGAACCCTTTATCATTTGTGATAAAAATGAACTCACATGGTTCATCAATAGAGTTAGCAAATTCTAATATCGATTCCCATATAAGTGCGTCTTTAAATCCCTTATCAGACTTGCCTTTATCTCCTCCCTCAAAAGGGGCTTGTTTATTAAGGGCTCTCTCTACAATCTTACTAAAACGATTCTCATTGCATACTGGAAGAATTTTAACGTCGTTATGTTTTAAAAAGTTTTCTTTGACCTCCTTGAGAAATTCAGAGTAGTTTAATTTAGGATTTATGTTCATTTCTATTCCATAAAGATTTTCACACTTCTGTTTAATTTCCAAAAAGTTTTCTTTGACCTTATCAAAAGCTTCCAATTGTTGTTTATAAATCTCATCAACAGCAATTTGTGGAATCATTAATTTGAAATTATTAACTACATCATGTCGCTCAATTTTACCGAGTATATCATGATAAAATTTATTAAAATCATACTTAGAAAAGTCTTTGTATTTACCAAGATGTAATGTATTTGTATCAAAAATTATATAAGTATTTAAAGTCACATTAAAACCTCATAACATTCTATATATTTCATTTTATGTTACCAGCCATCAACTCAGCCTGCTTAACAACAGTCTCTACCGCAAGCTTCTGTAAATCAGGTGGATATCCATACTTCTTCAACAACCTACGAACAGTAATCCTCATCTTAGCCCTTGCAGACTCCCTCAAATTCCAATCAATACTCATGTTTTCTTTAATTGCTTTAGTCAGCTCGTGAGCGATAACTTTCAAAATATCATCACCAAGAACTTGCTCTGCTGTGTCATGAGAAGCTAAAGCATCGTAGAATGCAACTTCCTCTTTAATCAGTCCGCTGTTTTCACCAGCTTTATAGGAGTCGTTCATTTCCTTTGCCAGTTCAATTAGTTCTTCAATGACTTTAGAAGTTTCGATAGCACGCTTGTTATATTTGTTAATCGCAGCATTCAGCATGTCCGTGAACTTCTTTGCTTTGACAAGGTTTGTTCTTTGGACGTTTTTCACTTTTCCTTGTAACAAGCGATTGAGTAATTCTACGGCTAAGTTCTTTTGTGGCAATGCACGAACTTCATCGAGGAATTGATCCGATAGAATCGAGATATCGGGATTTTCTATGCCTAGCGATTCATATATATCTATAACTTCATCCGAGATAACTGATTTAGAAATCAACTGGTTCAGCTGCGAATCAATTCGTGAAGAAGTCTTCTTTTGACCATCGACAGGGATTAGTTTGATAAGGCCTGCTTTGACCGCCTTAAAGAAGCCAATTTCCGCATTCAGATCTTGTGCTTCGGGCTCCGTTGCACAGAGGGCAAATGCTTTCGCTAGCTCAGTAACCACTTGCATGAAGCGTTTCTTTTCTTCTTCTCCTAGACCAATAACAAAGTCCATCGTTTCTGTGATTGCTTTCATACGGACTGAAGGCTTGTCTGAATGGAAAGAATCATAATTATGCTGATACAACATGTCTTGAATGACTTCAAACTTCTCTAGCATCAAATCGACTGCTACAGATGTATCGATTCCTGTGTTTTCACGGTCGCTGTCTGTATATTGCTTCAATGCTTCTTTCAAGCTGGCTGCAATCCCAATATAGTCGACAATTAAACCACCCGGCTTGTCCCGGAAAACTCGGTTCACGCGTGCAATGGCTTGCATAAGGTTATGACCGCGCATTGGTTTATCGATATACATCGTACTCATTGATGGAACGTCAAAACCGGTCAGCCACATATCCCGTACAATGACGAGTTTCAATTCATCGTTATTATCTTTTATACGACGTGCTAAATAATCACGTCGTTTCTTGTTTCCTATGAATGGCTGCCAGTGTTCCGGATCACTGGACGTACCTGTCATGACAATTTTAATAACGCCTTTACTATCCTCGTCTGAATGCCATTCAGGTCGAAGTGCAATGATTGCTTGATAAAGGTCAATCGCAATTCTACGACTCATAACGACCAGCATACCCTTACCAAACATCGCATTTTGCCGAGACTCAAAGTGAGTCAGAACATCTTGTGCCAATCGTTGAATGCGTTGTTCTGCCCCAGCTAACGCTTCAAGACGTGACCATTTGGATTTCAAGCGCTCACGATCCGATTGTTCTTGATATTCTGTAATCTCATCATACTCTCCGTCCAAATCAAGACCTTCAGGTAGATTGAGTGGAATAATTCTGCTTTCATAGAAAATCTTAACGGTTGCACCGTCTTCAACAGCCTGTGTCATGTCATAGATATCGATGTAATGGCCAAAGACAGCAGGTGTATTCTTATCTGCTGATTCCACTGGAGTGCCTGTAAAGCCAACAAAGGAAGCGTTTGGTAATGCATCACGCATATACTTTGCATAGCCATACTTCGTGAACACGTCTTTTTCAGCTTGTTGGACTTGGGCACTGAAACCATACTGTGTACGGTGCGCTTCATCAGCCATTACGATAACGTTCCGGCGTGTTGTGAGCGCTCCCATCTCGTTCGTACCATCTTCAGGAGAGAACTTCTGCATAGTCGCGAAAATAATGCCGCCTGATTCAACTGATAACAGCTTCTTTAAATCACTTCTGCTTTCTGCCTGTTTCGGTGATTGTCTCAGCAAGTCACTCGATATAGAGAATGTGTTGAACAATTGGTCATCTAAATCATTACGATCCGTCAGTACCACAATCGTCGGGTTGTTCATAGCCAAAACGAGCTTCCCTGTGTAAAACACCATCGACAGGCTTTTCCCAGAACCTTGCGTATGCCAAATAACCCCAATTCTACGGTCGCCACTTTCTGACGCAGCACGTTTGGCTTCTTCCACTGCCTTATTCACTGCATAATACTGATGATAGGCAGCGAGAATTTTAACCGTCTTTTCACCATCTGTTTGGAACACAATAAAGTGCCGCATAAGATCGAGCAATACAACTGGCTGGAACATGCCTTGAATCAGGACTTCTAGTTGTGGCATAGAAGAAGGCGCCATTGTTTCACCATCTGCCGTGCGCCACATCATAAATCGTTCTTCATCAGCCGTAAGCGAGCCAGCCCTAGCATTGACACCATCACTTGTTACTAGGAAAGAATTGAATTGGAATAATGAAGGGATTGTTTGCTTATACGTTTGCAGCTGGTGATACGCTTCTGATATCCCTACTGCTTCATTTGTTGAATCTTTCAACTCAATAACAACAACAGGCAACCCATTGACGAATACAACGACATCTGGACGTTTATTATTGTTTCCTTCAATTACAGTGAACTGGTTCACAGCCAAAAAGTCGTTTGACGATGGATTTTCAAAATCAAACAACCATAGTTTCTCTACTGTATTGCGACCGTCTGCCGTCCTAACTTCTACATCGACTCCATCCGTCACATACTTCTGGAAAACCTGATTGCAGACGATTAAATTCGGCGACTGTACCATTGTGACTTGTTGGACTGCACGCTTAATCGTCTCCATCGTTGCGTTAGGATTAATACGCTGGAGTGCACTTTCAAGCCGACCATTCAACACAACATCTGTATAGTGCTCTCGTTCCGGATAATCGCCATCTGCAGCAATCGTTGGGCCATTCTTAATTTCATATCCTAAGCTCTCCAGCCATTCAAGTGAAGCTTGCTCCAACTCATCTTCATGAAATTGGTACATCTACTTTCACCTCCAAATTCCTGAGTCGTCTAGTTTCTTTTCCCTCTTCTATAGGGTACAGGAAGTTAGTTAAATTACTTTCTATATCTCTATCCATACTTTCACTATAAATTGTTTCAATAAGATTTGATATAAAATATCCAAATGACAAATTATTCAATTTATAGAATGAATAGCTACTGATGCTATCATTCTCTACCGGATTTCCTTCATTCCAGTATTTTATAAAGTATTTAGATCCTAATGAAATATGATTAATAAATCCTTTACTTTCCCTTAAGCACTCTCTTAAAGCCCCTACACATCGTACATTATCCGAAATTTCGAATGCTGATTCATAGCTAAAAATCCCATTAAAAATTTCTCTGTCTATTATTCTCCCATTATGGTTTGCATTCTCAATAGCCCTTTTACATCTTTCACCAGGAGGAAGTTTTGATTTCACTTCTATTATTCCATAAATACTCTCGGCTATCGCTATTACAAAATCTCCCTCTGAAAATAGTGTAGGAATGCTATTATTATAAATAATTAAGTCAATTTGTTTTGTAATTTCTGTACCATTCTTTACAAAATCTGTTCCTACGGATACGTTCGATGGTAGAACTCTCCGTAAATAATTCATTAATAATATCTCTTTATATCTACCATCTTCAGCATGATGAGCGTCTTTTATAAAATAACGAACTCGGTCACGACTTGCCTCAAATTCCTTCGCTATGGATTCATGGTATTTCATATAATTATTGAACAACTGGAACCTCTATTTCATCAGGTAGTTCTAAATCACCTGATAAGAGTTTTGGAAGCAAAGTGTCACGTAACTTTATTAAGTTAATATTTTCATATTCCTTATTACTTAGCATTTCAAAAATAGGGTTAATCACCTCTTCAAACTGAGAAATTAAATGATCTATGGGATATACAACCTTTAGAGTATTTAAGTCGCGTAAATTAATTGCATTAAACACAGCTCCATTTGAACCTTGAATAATTTGTCTTAACAAAGTTTCCATCATGAAGTATAGAAAGTATTGATTATCCACTTTATGTTTCAACGCAAAACAAGATTGATTCATAGCCATGTCTGTGTTAGCCATACTTAGTTTTCCAACAGTACCTCTTGCAGTTATAAATATCGTATTTTTCGGATACAATCTACTATTACATTTAGATAGACCCAGTTGTGTAATACTTTTTTCTGTTTCTGTTTCGTAAATAGAGCCAGTACTGTCCTTAGGTGTAAAAAAAGGAATATCTCCATTCCAATATTCTTCAATTTTTGTTTTAGGCGTTCCTCCACTTAAAAACTCCACAGTTTGTGACAGGAATTGAACTTTAAATAAAGCCGGTATCATCCCCAACTCACTCTCAACCATTTCACCACCGCTCGATTTGTAGGGATCTCCGTTTTCATTCGGAAATTCAAAATCGACAAACCAGCGTTTGAAGAGCATTTGGGCGAGTTGTTCTAGGTTAGTAATAATTTTATTGTTTAATGAAATCTTTTCTTCGAAACTATAAAGAAATGCACCAATCCTTTTTTGATAATTAACATCTGGTATATTCACTTCCAGCAAATGAACATGGTTCCTATTTAGAGTAGGCACACTACTTCCTGCATTATAATTATCTAAACCAATAGTTTGTAGCAAGTAATAAACATACTTAGGATCATTCCCTTTAAAATCTTCGACATAAAGTGAAGTATTTAGTGGCCAAAAATTCTCTTCAATATAATAAACTTTTCCCAACAACCCACTTCTTCCAGTTGTCACTCCAGGACCTGCAACTTTATAATCGTTATGAAAGTCGCTAACTCCACTAGAAGATAATATCGGATATTCCCCTGACGTTCTCTTATTCCAAGGGAGATCATAACCACGTTTTAAAGTAATAACTT
The DNA here is from genome assembly GCF_042945595.1 of Psychrobacillus sp. L3. Taxonomy (GTDB): domain Bacteria; phylum Bacillota; class Bacilli; order Bacillales_A; family Planococcaceae; genus Psychrobacillus. Next base: position 2,824,690 of record NZ_CP168493.1, read on the forward strand.
CACCTATTTTTTTACTATACCAATTCTCAAATCCCATACCCAATCCCCTCCAACGGTTTACGGATTTGGTCTTCGAGCTCTTTTGATTTCACAAATTGCTCCGATAGTTCACTTGTCAATCGTGTCATTTTAACTCCGAAAGGTTCATCATCTTCTTCTGCAGCTTCTAACCCGACATATCGCCCAGGCGTGAGAATATATTCATGTTGACGTACTTCTTCCAACTGTGCTGATTTGCAGAAGCCAGCGATGTCTTCATAAGTTTCTTCGCTCGTTCCTTGCCATGTATGGTATACGTCTGAGATTCTCTTGATATCTTCATCCGAAAACTCTTTTAATGTACGAGTCGACATATGCCCAATTTTCCGAGCATCGATAAACAGGATTTCTCCTTTTCTCTCACGCTTACCATTACGTCCTTTGTTATTTGTGACAAACCAAAGACATACAGGTATTTGAGTTGAGTAGAACAACTGTCCCGGCAATGTAACAATACATTCAACAAGATCGTTTTCGATTAAGTTTTTACGAATTTCTAATTCAGAGGTTGTACTTGTTGACATTGATCCATTCGCAAGTACAAAACCAGCTGTCCCTGAAGGAGCTAACTTAGAAACCATATGCTGAATCCATGCATAGTTCGCGTTTCCGACTGGTGGTGTACCAAATTGCCATCGCACGTCTTCTTTTAGCTTTTCGCCGCCCCAGTCACTAATGTTGAATGGAGGGTTTGCCAAGATATAATCTGCTTTCAATCCTTTGTGAAGATCATCATGGAAGGTGTCAGCATTGTGCTCACCTAGATTGGCGTCAATCCCACGAATGGCTAAGTTCATTTGTGCAAGTTTCCATGTTGTTGGATTGGACTCTTGTCCGTAAATTGCAATATCTCCTAAACGACCTTGATGCCCTTCCACAAACTTCTCACTTTGGACAAACATACCGCCCGAACCACAGCATGGGTCATAGACACGTCCTTTGTATGGCCGCAACATCTCAACAAGCAACTTTACGACAGACATTGGCGTATAGAACTCGCCGCCACCTTTTCCCTCTGCGCTCGCAAACTTCGAGAGGAAATATTCATAGACGCGTCCTAACATATCTTTCGAACGGCTTGCTTTATCGCCTACTTTGAAGGAGAACAAATCGATTGTTTCGCCTAAGCGTGTTTTATCAAGTGCTGGACGTGCGTAATCTTTTGGTAATACACCACGGAGTGATTCGTTCTCTTTTTCAATCGCAATCATCGCATTATCAATAATTTGACCGATTTCTGGCTTCTTTGAGTTTTCATTGATGTAAGACCAACGTGCTTCAGCTGGAACCCAGAACACATTCTCTGCCAAGTATTCGTCTGGATCTTCAGCGTCTGCCCACTCGTCATTTTGCAATTCTATAAATTTCTCTTCAAATGAGTCTGACACATATTTTAAGAATAATAATCCTAATACGACATTTTTATATTCTGATGCATCCATACTGCCGCGCAGCTTGTCCGCCATCAGCCACAACTTCTCTTCAAACCCGATATCTGCTGTAGACATTCATTTCGCCTTCTTTCAAAATGTTTCGTACATTTTTAATCTCACTAACTAAGTCAACATTCCTACTCTAATCATACCAATGAAACAGGACCGTCACAAGATAGTGACAGATAATTGGAAGCCACTATAAAAACGGTAATATGCTTCTTTATAAATGTGTAATTTTGTAATTCCCTATAAACTAGAAAGAAAAGCTCAACAAGAAACCGAATAAGCTCTGCAAAACATTTAATCAGTGTCTGGGCGCACACACCTATTCACAAAATTACAAAACAAGTTTACAGGCAATACATGAATTCTCTAGTAACAAAACACATGCACAATACAAGAAAAGGTATCCATATCGTTGCTAAAATGATATTCAATTATGCGATAGAAATGGAATATATCAAGAAAAACCCAACGGTCAACTACAAACTTCCTAAGAAGCTCGAATACGAAGAGAATGAAGAAAAGCTTGTTTTTCTAGAAAAGGAAGAGCTGAAACTGTTTTTACAAATTGCGAAAGACGAGGGTTTAACTAGCGATTACGAGTTCTTTAGCTTTCTCGCTTATTCGGGTATGCGAATAGGAGAAGCCGTTTCACTTCAGTGGAAGGATCTAGACTTTAAGAGCTCATCACTCTCAATCACGAAGACTTATTACAATCCAAGTAATAATAAGCGGAATTTCGAATTGCAAACGCCTAAAACGCGCAGTTTCATGAGGAGAATTCTAATCGAACCTATTGTTATGGATTTATTAAAAGAGCTGAAGGAAAAGCAGAATCAGTTCATCAAGAAAAATAAACGCTTATACAAAGACCGGGGTTTCATCTTCACATGTTCAGAAGTTTATCCGTGTACAATCAAGCAATTCTCTGACCGATTAAAACGGATTATGACGAGAATGACCGGCTTAAATAAGCACATCACTCCTCATTCATTCCGGCATACCCATGCTTCGCTTTTAATTGAAGCTAACGTCAACATGAAAGTGATCTCTCACAGGCTCGGGCATTCATCAGTAGCCACGACAGACGAAATATACGGACATCTGACTAGAGGATTAGAAAAAGTGGCCTCTCAAAAATTCAGTGAATTAATGAGAGACCTCCATATTTAGAGTGGTTTTACTGGCGCTTATGACCAATAAAATGACCACGGTCTGATGAAAGATGCTCTACCTCTTATTATATCAAGGGTTTAGAGTTTTCCTTACATCATGCCGCCCATTCAATAACAATGATAACAATCTAGCTCTGTCTATCAAAAAACTTAATTTCACTGCAAATTGAAATTATAAACCGCATAGAATTTTATACTATTCCAAATATTTATTGACGGATTATTGCCCAAAACTAGTCAGTTTTATTCTTTAGTAATACCCTCACTGAGGATAATCAATAGCGGCGTATGTACAGGAATTAGTAAGCTTAGTTTGTATAAAATAAAAACAAATCCATTCATTTTTAGAATAGAACTGTTTTCTCTGAATGTAGTCAGTAATACAAATAGCTTTTGATGAACTCGTTTGCTAAGAGATCTTCTCTGTTTATTCGATTTTTAGGTATTAATAAGGATGGTTATCGATACTTAGAAATATATATATATTAGTAAATTACTATTTACAATATAGTGGAAAAAATAGATTTAAGGTCGGATTATTGCTCCGACCTAGTATATTTGGAATCGTTTTGAAAAGCTAACATTTGTATATTAATGTGGCCATTAACAAACCTAATTTGAAGATTTTTTAATGAGATAATAAAATCTCTAGGTACTCCCTCTATTCTCTCAATATCCATAATAAATAAGTCCATAGTAGTGACATATTTTTTTTTCCGTTTTAAAAAATCGAAAAAAGTGTTCCCTTTCAAATCAACATGTACCGTAGTTAATCTTATTAGCTTTCCTAATGGATAATAATAATCATCGAAGGTAGCCATATTACGATATATTGTTTCAGATATTGATTCTCTTATATTAACTTTGTCCACCCTCATGTTTGGATACTCTGCGCAATAATCAATTATGAGATCTGTCACATTTTCTTGTGCTTCTTCTCCTTCCAAATGAATAATACTCCAATAGTCTTCACTTTCACTAATTTTATAAATGGAATCTGAATATACTGCATTTAAATATTCTGTTCTAAGCTTATTTTGTAATGTTGATGTGTGATGATTAAAAGAAATTAATGGATAGTCTTTATTTTCTTCAAAAAGTAATGAATCTATATTTTTTTGTTTTTCATGAGTGAGAAAAACGTAATTCCCATTTCTAAGTTTTAAAAAAGTCATTGCTCCTTTACCTCCTTTCTAGTTAAATAATGTAAGACAGTACTAAACTCAACCAGTTCAAATAAGTTTCTGTCTAAATTTTAATGTATGAATCCTTATTTATAAAAAGAAGTTTTCAATATAAAGATACTGCACCTTCTTCTCAAAAATAATAAAATCACAGTCAGGTTTAACGGCTTTACTATTAGTTACATAAATATTTGACGTTTTCAACTTGAAGGTCCTTGCTAGTTTAATATACAATTTTGATTTCAGTCACAAGTAATTCTTCGTTATATTTTATTCTATGCTCAAAGCTATGTTTTTTTCATATAGTCCCTCTATAATGATGTATCATTAATTTCATTGTACTTTACTTTTACTTGATCTTCGTTTTCAAATACCCTTAATTTCCTATTATTTCTTTACTTATACTCCACACATTCTCAGACATACACATACCTCTTTAATTCAGACTGGAGTAGACTCGAGCAAATTACGGTGCGTATAAAGGTCATAATGAGAAGCAACAGCTAAAAATCTATTTGCACGTTACTAAGGACATGAAAAGAGAGGCCTTTAGAAGTATATAAAACTCAAGGAAGACCTCTAGAAATAAAATTGTACATCCATTTGTAGTCCTCAATTAGAAATGAATTACCTGAGCCACTGGTATCCAGCGTTCAAGGGCTTCGCACTTATAACTTGCGTTTACTAATACGAACAGTATCTTTCGTATTTTGTGTAAAAGTATCTTTCGTATCTTGTCCAACTGGATCTATTTTTCCCAGTACCAATAACAAAATTGCTGCAATTAAAGTTCCAAAACCTAGTAAATGAGTCATATAAGGAGCGAGCCACAAAAGACATTCTATTTCAGATAGATATGGCCAAAATAGCTGATGTAACCCCATAAATAACCAAATAGCTGTTAAGTATAAGCTTAGGAGTTGATTGACTTTAGAAACAGAATATTTACCTTCTTTATGTATGTGCCAAAACTTTATACCCTTCTTTTGTATTACTGTCTTATAGAGCGGTCCCATGATTTCGTTCTCTAATAAATCCACGTGTCTTTCCCAATTGTTTTGCCAAAACTTACTGCCTCTATTAACCAAGAACCAGCTAAGAGAAAAAATAAACCCCACACAGTTTACCAAAAACACTACATTAGGATACTTTTCTAATCCACCTTCATTAATAAGTACAAAATACCCTGTAAAAATTACAGCAATGATTGTCCAGAAGTACGTTGCTCGTTTCCAGTACATTTCAATTTCGAACTTACGAATTTCAAGAGCGCTATTTAATGCTTTCTCTCTTTTACTTCTTTCGTCGAAAAAATTATTATCTAATGGAAAATTGTTATAATAAATTTCTTGCGACAGATTTTTGTGTTCATCATAGGGCTCTGTATCATTATTCTTCAAAATGTGAACCTCCTATAGCTATTATCAGTTTTTAAAATTATAACTCAATAATTGGCACAAACATATTACCTTGAGTATAAAGATATTGATTACAGGGATTTTTATAAGATAAGGGGTTTAATATAGGTATGGAATGATGATTATTTTAGTATTTGCTTTCAAAATTTGATCGTATTATACCTCCAAGATTGAAAAACAGAACAGTTCGTAAAAGTACACGTTTACGAACGCTTGGAAAACCTCGAAAAGACCATAAAAAAATGATCGTAAATGCCCTAAGACTTATTACGAACGTTCGTTAATCTACATACACTTATAAGAAAGCTAGTTTTTATTGAAAGATAACCTTAACTCTAATTCCAAAAGGAAGGTTATAAAAGAGTTTGAAGGGATATTAAGTGCAAGATAACAGTTAAAATCATTGCAAAACCTCAGTAGAAGTAACACACCTGAACCAGGTTGATTTTATATAGAAAAATGAGCTTGGAGAAACATTTTCAATCTGTTTTTCTATCATTTTTTACCAAAACTCCCATTAGCCACCCATGTAGCGCAAAAACAGCGCTACACCACAGAGAATGAAAATGTGAAAAACGGGTATAGGATACTACGGCTGGCGAAGGAGGTCGATCAACTATGGTGCCATTGAGCCCATCCGTTAGTCTGACTCCGACGACCACGGTGCATCACAGACTGTCGCACTCTATACGAGTAGCACTCATGGGAGATTAATCCTACTCTGGTTATTGCACCAGCCTGCCTTTATTCTAACAAGAATGGAGTTGGTCGCTGATTTATCTTTTAGTTCAATATCAACATACTGAAGGCTCAGCCTTTTTTTAAAAAAGCTATTTCTGAGTCTCTTTTGTTATGCAATTTTAAAGGTTTTAAGCGTTTTTTAATTTTCATGGGAGTTGAACAAGGAATTTTCAATAGTTATATTTTAATCAATTTTGCCATTTCCAACTAACTGAGCACCTTCAGGCAAACCTAATTGTCTAAAAGTATATGTATAATCAGATTGATTTTCTTTTTTTGTACCTTGTATTAAAACGAAATATTCTTGTCCTTCATCTAAAAGGTTATATATTCTGGAATCTTCAATCATGACTTTATATCTCTCTTTGTTTTGACTATTGTCATTAGAGTTTGAACCGACTACCCACATTTTTTGATACTTACCAGGTTCAATATAGTGGTCTTTTTCCTCAATATACATAATCATTGAACTACTATTATAGAACTCGTTAGATTCTTCTCCCATAAAATAAATATAGATAGCAACAGATAATAGAAGCACCAACACAATTACAGAGATTACACTTTTTTTATGTACTATACTAAACAAAAAAACACCTCATTCAATTACTTTTTTTATTCTTATTGAACTAACCTCTACCTTTAGTTGAATAAGAATAAAGGCTGCCTACCTGACAGCCTTGTTCTGCTAAAGCACCCGTTAGCCATCCATGAAGCGCAAAATCAGCGCTTCACCACAGAGAATGAAAATAGTGGAAAACCGTCCATACTGATTCTACGGCTGGGAGAGGAAGGTCGATGAACTATGGTGCGTTAGAGCCCATCCATTAGTCTGACTCCAACGACCACGGTGCACCACTGACTGTCGCTCCCTTACGGGAAGCACACATGGTTGATTAATCCTATTCTGATTGTTGCACCAGCCTCCAATAATAATTAGAGCCGTAGAAAGGATGTTTTTCAATGGATGTAGTCATTGAAAGAGTATGTGGTATGGATGTTCATAAGGACAATATAACCGCATGCATTATCACACCAGAAGCAAAGGAGATTCAAACATTTTCAACTAAAACTATTTTTTTATTACAGTTAGTGGACTGGATTAAAGAGAATAATTGTACGCATGTTGCCATGGAAAGCACGAGTGTTTACTGGAAACCTATTGTGAATTTATTAGAAGCTGAAGATATTGAGTTTCTAGTTGTGAATACCCAACACATGAAGGCGGTCCCTGGACGTAAAACAGATGTGAAGGACGCAGAATGGATTGCTAAACTCCTTAGTCATGGACTTTTAAAAGCTAGTTATATTCCAGACAGAAATCAACGAGAACTAGTTCGATACCGTCGAAGTATTATTGAAGAACGCGCTAGGCAACATAATCGCATGCAGAAAGTATTAGAAGGTGCAAATATCAAACTTGGTTCTGTTGTTTCAGATGTCATGGGCGTTTCTTCACGAGATATTCTTAACGCTATCGCCAACGGCGAAGAAGATCCTGAAATTCTATCAAACTTCGCTCGACGTACTATGAAAAAGAAAAAAGAAGAACTGGAGCTAGCCCTAAGGGGATATATTAATTCTCATCAACGCTTAATGTTAAAGACTATTTTAAAACATATAGACTTTTTAACAGAGCAAATTGAGATGTTAGATCAAGAAGTAGCTGAAAGAGTAAGCACACATCAAGATGATATTGACCGTCTGGATTCTATTCCTGGAATAGCTACAAGAATGGCAGAACAAATTTTATCTGAAATTGGTACTAGATGTGAAAAAGCAATTTCCCAGTGCAGCTCATATGTGTTCTTGGGCAGGATTAGTTCCTGGTCATAACGAAAGTGCTGGAAAAAGAAAATCAGCTAAAACCAAGAAAGGAAACAAATATCTGAGATCAGCATTAACAGAAGCAGCTCATTCTGTAAGAGGATCTAAAAACTATCTCGGCGCACTCTATAGACGTACAGCAGCACGAAAAGGCAAGAAACGAGCAGGAATTGTAGTAGCACATGCCATGTTGAGAATAGCTTACTACCTATTAACTCGAAAAGAAATGTATGTAGACTTAGGCGAAGACTACTTTGATAAAAAGAGACAGCAATCCACTGTTCGGCATTCCTTACGAAGACTTGAGAGTTTAGGTTATACAGTTACGATACAAGAATCCGAAGCATCTTAATCCAGTCCACCTACAATAGTCCATTGAATTAGACGCTCTCCCCTTTTTTTAAGCGAATGAGCTGCGTCTTATTAAGTATTGCCTTTTTTCCTAAATTACAGAAGTTTATTTTCATGGTAGTTGAATAATAATATTTGAAAAAATAACCTTTCTATTAGATAGTATACATAAAAAATCACCCCCTCTAAAAAATTCTAAAGAGATGAGGTGATTTTCAAATCAAACTATTTAATAACCAAAATAATTTTTGAGAGCTGATTTCGTCTTTCGTGCGGGAACACCCTTAGCATTATAGTATGCTAGGCTTAATCGAATGTTTTCCCCATTAACAAATTCATTATATGTACTTTTTTCCGTCAAATAACTTTGATTCCCCCCTTTGAAATCCAATTCACAAGAACCGAAGAACCAATACCCTTGTTCATCAGGGTCTTTACTTTCCATTAATAATTTATGTATTTTCTCTAGTTGCTTACTATTTTCTTGTTCATTTTCACTAATGTGTGGGTAAGCAAATTGTTTTAACTGTTCTTGCATCTTTATAATTACTTGTTACTGCATAGCTAACATTTCAACCAATTGCTCGATTGATCCAGCTGGATAAAGATGTTCTTTTTTTATCACTTCTCCACCAAATTCATCTGTAAGAGCTTCTTTAATCATGTCATAATCGGTACGCAAAATATTTAAAGTACGCTGTTTCTCAACAATCTTTTGAACAAATTGAATCCGTTCAATTTGTTCATCTGAATAGACACGCTTATTATTTGCATTCGGAACCTTAAATACTTCTCCAAGTAATCCTCGTTTCTCCTAATCATGTAAAATATGCGGTTTCAACTTTAATTCTTCGGCTAAAGTACTGATAGATTTCATGTAACACTCTCCTAATATTAGTTTAAAGTAATGTTTATATTAGCTATACATTAAGCTAATATTAGTTGTAAATCAAACATTTGCAAATAACTATGAAAAGGTATCTACGAATATATAATTTTAATTTAGGTTTGAAGTTTAAATTACAAATCCATCTTCCGAAATCCACAAGATTACTTCCTCGATTAGATTCTTCTTTTCTTTAAATAGTCTATTTAATACACATAAAAGGGAAAAAGTTGTATAATTAATAGTGCTTAAATTTTAAGAAAAGATTGGAGATATTTATGAAAACAATAGCTTTATTTAATAACAAAGGTGGCGTTGGCAAAACAACAATTACAACATCTTTGGCTTATCAGTTGTCTCGACAAGATAAAAAAGTTTTAATTATAGATTTAGATCCCCAATCTAATACAACCCAAGTTGTATTAGATGAAAGTCAAGTTGAAAGAATTTATATAGATAGTTCAAATGCTCTAGATAGAATTAAAACTATAAGAGATATTTATAACCCTATGAGGGACTCTAATGAAGCGGTAATTGGAAATGTAGAAGACTCTATCTTATCTGCAAAAAAAAATAATTTTAACTGTGATATAATCCCCTCGCATTTGAGTTTATCTGAGTTTGAAGACACTTTGAGTGATGCTTGGTCTGATTTAAGGGCTAATAAATTAGGTGGCTTTAGAAGGACCAACTGGTTTATTCAATTAGTTAATCAATTAAATGTTGAATATGACTATATACTTTTAGATTTAAGTCCCTCTTTAGGAGCCTTAAATCGTTCCGTTTTGTTGAATGTAGATTATTTTGTTATACCTATTACAGGAGATATTTATAATCAATATGGAATTAAAAATATAGGAACATGGATTACTAATTGGATTAAAATATATAACAGGTCTTTAGGTTACCTTATCGATGATTACGATGAACAAACTTTAGCAGCAGTATCAATAAATCAAAACATTTCTTTAGAAAGTTATAAGAAATTTTTAGGTTATATTATTTCAAGAGCTAAGACTTCGAAGCGTGGAAATGGACGCGAACAAAAGATTATTTCATACCAACAAAAACATTTTGATGATATTGAATTGACAATTAATGAAGCACTAAAATTTGCCACAAATAATAAAATCAAAAATTCTTTAGAGTTAGGGAAGATTACTGAAATTATAAGTCTGCTTACTGAATCTCAAGCACAACATAAGCCACCGTTTGCACGAGTATCTCAAATGATAGCTTTAAATCAACAATGGGCTAAAGATAGTGTGCAAAATTCTGAATATGCAATTATGAGAACGTTTGAAGATATAGCAGAAAATATTCAAAGGAATATTGAGGTTCTAGACAATGTTTAATTGGCCTAAAACTTTATTAAGAGGATTAGCTTACGATAATTTAACTATATTTTTCGGTGCAGGAATTCCATACGAATTTAATCTTCCTTTATGGAATGAACTAGTAGATAAATTATTTGAGGAAATGAAATCCTATTTAAGTGCAGAAGAACAAGCGGAATTTAAAGATTTTGTAAAGGTAAAAGACTATTTAAATGCAATAGAATTATTAATGTATAAAAATGAAGAGATTGTATTAGATTGCTTAGAAAATGCATTTAATAAAGATGATTTTGATAGTTTTAATTTAGAAGAATCAAATGAAAATTTATTGTTCAAATTAAATGCTAATTCCTATTTAACAACAAATATAGATAATTCTTTGGAAGAAATAAAGGGGCTATCAGGCAAAAAAGGTGCAAGCATTTATTCATATAAAAATGAAAAAGATATTAGAGATAAATTGATTTTTCATAATTCAGAAAAAGACCCTTTGATTATACGAGTTCATGGAGAATTAAAAGACGCTTCTAGCTTAATTTTCTCCCAGAGTCAATACTCTAAACTAAATAAAGAAGATTTTTTTATATTTAATCAATTGATTCCCTCGTTGTTCCTTGTATCTACAGTTTTAATTGTAGGCTATTCAATAAGTGATCCAGATATTCAATTAATTTTAGAAAAGACTGCAAAAGTTAAAGGAACAAAAGATAATATTTTCTTTATAAATGCAGATGAAAAATTATCAAAACATAAAAAAAGAATGTTTACTAATCGATTTGGCATAAAAATTTTAGATATTTATACCGATTTAGATACAACATATGATATAACACATATTTTGAAAAAACGTTTAAATGAATTAATAGACTTAAAAGAGATTTTACTTAATTATTCTTTAAATGATAAAAGGAATTTATTTAAAAATGGTCAACAAAGTATTTATGATGAATTAAAACAAACACTAGATGAATCGAAAATACCTGCATTATCATAACTTTATAAATATCTCCCATAATCACAACTTAACAGTATTGACCATGAACATAAAGTGTAGTAATATCAGCATATCGTCTTCATTCATAACTAATAGTCATAAGTGATTACTGAATTATACATGGAAATGGATTGATATGTAAATGAAATATGGATATGCACGTGTATCAACATTAAACCAAGATTTAGAAACACAATTACAAACTTTAAAAGCTGAAGGTTGCGAAGTGATCCGTTCAGAAAAGTTTACTGGTACGAAAACAGATAGACCACAATTTCAGGAACTGCTTTCAGTCTTATCTGAAGGTGATACCCTGGTAGTCACTAAATTAGATCGTTTAGCACGTAATACTAAAGAAGTTATTGAAGTTATAGAAATGTTATTTGCAAAAGGTGTAAAGCTTCATGTGCTGAATGTTGGACTATTAGAAGATACTTCAATGGGACGATTCTTCTTAACTACTTTATTAGCAGTTGCTGAACTTGAAAGAAATATGATTGTGGAACGTACACAAGAAGGTAAAGCAATTGCAAAACAGAACCCTGACTTTAAGGAAGGTAGACCGAATAAGTTTGAAGGTAAACATATTAAACACGCTATAAAACTATTAGAAACTAATTCATTTTCACAAGTTGAAGCAATGACCGGTATAAGCAAAAGCACATTACAACGACATAAGAAAAAGCAAAAGGAACTGGTTTAATAAACTGGTTTCTTTTTTCGTAGATGAAAATGAATATTAATAATCAATAAATACTATCAAGCGTATTCCTTTTACACACATTTTCTTTTCCACACGGACAGTCCATTTCATGTACTTTTCACCAGTTCCCCACCAGTTCTATAAAATGCGTCTAAATTGTGAACAGATAACCCCCTTTATAACTGCACACCACTGATATATACCAGCTACACACCCACACCATGACATTTAAAACACCATGTAAACCATTGATACATCAAGCTTTATCAGCTATAACATGACATGAACATGACATTTACCATAACGGTTCAATGCGGATCTATCCGTAATAGTTCAAAATCAAAAGATAAAAGATACTTGTCAGGGGAAAAGCACCCCATCCAAGATGATTAACTTATACAAATATCTTTCTGCTATTACACTGAAATACTTACACCTTTTCAGCACCATCTTTTGTATTTTTTTTATGGGGAAATGCTTTTCTTCCCCTTGCGAAGCAATAGTAACGGTTTACTTATTATTTGTTCAGAATCGTCTTTACCTGATTTGTTATAGTAATAGACACCAAACGACTTGAAAAGTACCTTCACCCATACTCTCCCAACGGTTACAGTCACTTTAACCATGCAAAAAAAAAGCAACCAAGAACCATTATTTTGCACAAAAAAAGCGACCATGACATTGTTTAGTACAAAAAAACACCTAAATGTTGATTGGTGTTTTCGCCAGGATAATGTATTTGTTATAAGAAAATATATGCGTAAGAACTGTATAATCAAAAAAAGGCCAAGGAAATGTTCTTTGGTCTTTTTAATAAAAGAATTGTTTCTTTTGTTCTTCAGTCAAGTCTTCCAGTTTAATTTCTTTGTCTTGACAGAATTTATACATGTCGTTAAATCGAATTCTTGGAGGTTTAGGACTGGGTGATACATATTTTCCGCTTGGAATGGCTTCGTCCATGTCGTCGATGTCCGAAATCACACCATCTTGATCCTCTTTCATTGCTAAAAAGGCAGTGCTTGTTAATTTGAACATATCTTAACACCTCCTGCAAAATGGTCATTAATAAGTATATGGGATTCATTTGGATAGAAAGTATAAAAAGGTTTTCCTGTATCTTTATCTACATGGGTGCACTTTGCCTTTAATTTTTGATAATACTTTTCATTGTGATTCTTTTTCGCGTAAAGCCCTACAAATCCTTCAAATCCTTCTGTAAAACTTCTGTCTATTGCAAAACATAACAGGTTTTTTCCAACACCCGCATATCTTCGTTGGGACTGGTTAAATTTGTTATGAGGAGATGATTCCATTAAAGAAACAAAAACGTATTGACCCACCTCTTCAATAGAAATGACACCTTGAATATCATCATTATTCCCTAAAACAAATAATCCAAACACTTGGTTGTTTTCTTTTTTTATTTCATCTCTCCAATTAAACCAACCATCTTTTCTTTGTAGTTTATATTTTACGATATCTGCTTTTGTTAATTCGCGAAAGCAAACTTCAATTTCTTTTTTTGTTTGAATATCAATAATCATCAATTTATCTCTCTTCCTATTAATACTACGTTACAAAGTAAAATATTCATAATATTTATATATTCTTATAATAACATATTTGCCCGATTGTCGAAATGGTCAATCTAAACCTGTCTTATTTATTAAGTATTATTTTTTATACTTGTTTTATTTTTGTAACATCAGTCTGAATCACGTGAAAACATTGTTTTAGGTTTGTAAATGAAACTTAAAAGGATGTGCAGAACGTGGAAAACAATTATGTAATTTATAACCCTGAAACTGGTGAAAAAGTGGGTAGCTTTAACCCTGAAGAACACTATTTAAGAAGCAAAAGACAAGATGATTTTATGAAGCTAAACGAAAAAGCAAAAGAAGAATTTGCTGAATTTAATGCTGAAGCTGGTAAATTTATTTGGTCATATCCTGTACAAATTCAACATTTAATTCATTCGCCTGAATTTGATAAGTCTGATTTGACTATGATATTTTACCTTGCAACCTAAGTAAATGGCACTGGTTATTTATCGTTTGATAACGGTGTAAAGCTTTCTAAATCTGATAGTCAGGGAAAACTGAAAGTAAGCAGAAACACGTGTTCATTATTCTTTAACAAGCTGACTAAGCATCAAGTAATTATTCCTTCAAGGGATGCTTTCAAATGGAATGAAGCTTATAATTTTTATGGTAAAACTAAAGGAAAAGCAAAACCAAAAACGTTAGTAAGAACCTATGTGAATCAGGTTCGCGAACTGTATGAAGCTAAAAAGGAAAACGAGAAACGGAAATATTCAGTTATTTCTTTATATCCGATTTTTGCACTTGTTCCTTATTTGCACCATTCCAGCAATATTATTTGTAAGAATCCTGAAGTTAAAGATATTGATGAAATCGAATACTATACACTTTCAGAAATTGCTGAACTATTAGGTTTAAACGACAGTAAGAAAATGAGTAAATCACTATCTTCTTTACTGCTGAATAATCAAAAAACATTCGTAAAAATTTCCAGCAAAAATGAAACATACTTAAAGCTTAATCCACGAATTTTTTGGAAGGGAATCAATGCACCAGATCAAAATTTAATTTCTGAATTTGATATGATTGACAACAATAGAATGAAGCGTAAGAAGACTGTTTAAATTGCTGATTTTTACGCTTATATGTGTATTGGAAAGGGTTACTTGTTCCGTGATACGTTCAAGGCCGTCCCTTCCACTTTTCTTTTTATATATGTTGGTTTGGCTTCTGTTATTGAACTAAAATTCTTTCGAATATTAATTCAAAATCAATTACAATGTTTTTTATAGCAGTTAATACATTGCTTTCTCCACTGATTATCAGCTTTTAACCAGCGTTTCCTACCACAAGTTATGCAAGGAATCAAAACCTTGTCCAATACATATGTCATTGATTTTACACTTACCTTAAATTTCTTATCTTCGGTAGAAGGATCAGGTAATTCAACTATTAATTTCTTTTCAAGACAATCTAAACATAATGTTTCATTTTTCCATTCTCTATATTGAATTATTCTAATTGATTCAAATTCTCTTATTCCACATTCCGCACATACATTTTCATTCAATTTTATTTCATTTCGACGTTCTTCTAACTTTTCATAATAAGAAACACCAGTTATATGATAACCACATTTATAACAGTTTATTTCAGATGATTTATCTGTTCGTTCCTGAAAGTCATAACTAAAGATTCCTTTACTATCGGTACTACCCCCATCATGACTCATTTCATAAGAAACGCTTGTATTGAAACCGCAAGAATTGCAAGGAATACTGAAGGTTTTGGTACGACAATCAATACAAGTACATGGTTTACCCCAATCACAATTTGGCATATTTTAAACACCACCCTTCTTATAGTTCTTCTACATTTCCAGTACAGTGTAGGAATACGAACTAAAATTAATTTATAGCTTCAGCCAATCGCGAATTTCTTTTATCCCTTTATATGTTTTTGATAAAGCACTGTTTTCTTCTAAAAATTCAATACCCTTCATTGTTATCTTTGCTGAATGAAATCCTACATTATAAACCGTATTATTAGCATATTGCACCATTATATTTTTCGCATACCCTTCATCCCTAATTAGTACTGCAATTTCCCCCCACTGTTCACCATTCAATTCATAATCAGATTGTTTTGGTTCATTACCTTGTTCCAATTCCTTTAAGATACTGTACATTAATTTTTTTCTACTCATTTTCTTCACTCACCTTTCAAATAATACTTCGACAAAATGTGATACAAACCCTTCCAATTTTGTTCCTTATTCTTTTTTTATAAAAACGTGTCTGATTTTGAACCAAGCGTTGTTATAGGTCTGTAAGACAAAATAAAACAATAAAAAGGTGGATATAAAATGAAAAAAGAATTAAACTTACAATCAAATTTACACGTGGAATTAATCCAGAAGTTAGCTTTAAAATCATTAAATGGAATTAAAGTAAGTGAAGTTTTAGAACTTAGACAAACATATAAACAAGATAAAAATATATATTTTAACCTACTGAAATTGAAATACATCATTCATCTTGAATTCTTAAGTATAGAATATAAAATAACTAAAGAAGTCGAAAAAGCAGTATTCGGTTATGTTAATTACCTTATTCTTGAACTTCCAATGAATGATCTATTAGAAGATGCTGAAATTACTATTTCTATTAATTAAGTTGCCGAAAAGGGAGTCTGCCAATAATGGTGGTTCTCTTTTTTTATTTATTTCTTCATGTTTACTTGCATTATTTCAGTGCTTCCCCCAACATGAAGCCAGAATTGAGGACAACGGCTTGGTGCAAAAATGACTGCCTACATTTCCGAAACTAAATTAATAGAATCTGAAACATAGACAGTCATTTGCATCTTTTATGTACATGAATCCGTCATTTGAGGTATCCGTATATGTATGCCCTTGTTAAATGTGATTCTTTCAAATCAACACACCTACTACACTACTATTGCCCCCGTGAGTTCATACAATTCGATTTAAAGCCTTTTCCGTCATATCGTCAATACATTCCATCTATAGTGGAATTCTGTAAAATCGTACTCTCTGGTGTGTTCTGTGTTGCCGTAACAACTCAATTCTTCCACTCCTAGCCGTTAATGGTCGCTAACACCATTCACACTCAAAGCGAAACAAGGAACGCTTATATTGAGTGCTAGACGTTTGTTTGCTTTGGGAACGTCATAACCTGTCAAGTTTATTTTTTATTCGTGTTACTAGGTTTCCACGAACGAGTTTTTGCTAAAAAAGGCAATAGCAAACTAGACCTTTGACATTTCATCATTTTTTGAAGTAAAATAAAGGCAATCTAACTCATATTCAGTTATCGATTGTTGGTCGATTTGTTGATGGGTTTCGCACTACTTTGTCGCAAAACTTATAGTGCAATGTATTAAACAAAGGGAGTGTTTCCAGCACTTCCTTTATTATTTGTTCACAGATATTGCTTTAAACTGTTTGATACTTCTTCTATGTCTAAGTCCAAATACTGTGTGGTAACGGCTAAATCAGAGTGTCCTAAGGCTTTACTTATCAGAGGAACACTAGCACCCTTCTCCAATAGATTCTTTGCAAACCCCCTTCTAATCGCATGTGCGTTAATGTTCTCTAATCCAAATCGTTTACTATATTTATTAAGTTGCTTTGCAATGGCACAGTTTGATGATTTAGTCGTATTCATAGCTAATCCGTTTTGGCTAATAAATACGTTCGTGCTACTAGTCTTAAAATGTTTTTTAATTTTTTCATTTTGTTTTATTAGTAGCTTCAATATTTCTGCAAGTTCGTCATCTATCGGTAGCTTCAAATATTTATGATTTTTCAATGTAGAACCGTCTAAGTTTAAACAATTCTTTTCAAAATCAATATGCCGCTCTTTTATCTCGCATAAAGTGTGAATCCTAATTCCAGTCTGAAACATTAACTTGATAGCAGCGTCATTCCTAAAACCGATAAATGTTGATTTATCTATTAGATGAAACAACTTCTGGATATCACATTCTTTAGAGGAAGCTTTAACTTCTTTATCAACTTTGATATGAATGTTCTTCCAAAAGTTATCCTTTAACCAATTGTTGAAATAAATCTTCCCTAGTACCGCTTTAATTGTTTTCAAACGGATTTTTTTGTCTGAATTGAAACATCAATATTATCTAGGTAGGTATAAATAGAATCGGAGTTGATTTCTTCGATAAAGACCAACCCATTGTATTGAACAAACTGATTAAATATATAATCATAGCTTTGAATTGTACGTGGTCTATTACCAGCTATCTGCATTTGTTTAAATACAATTTCCATTCCATAGCTTATCGGTGTCCAACTTTTATTTGGTTTTTGTCCCCCTTTTATAAAATTCGACTCTAATTCTTCAACAACATAAACACCATGTTTTCTAATATTGGACACAAAAAAACCTCCTAATCCAAATTGGAATCAGAAGGTTTATAAACTAAGTTCATATAAATAAGTGTATTTTACCCTAGTAACAAAACAGGGATATTCAATAAGAGTTCAACTCCTATCAAATACCCCCAATATTGTTTAAACATTGATTTAACAGTGTTTCTACTGCTAAAAATAAGTATGGAGACGGCGGGATTTGAACCCGCGTCCAGAAACTCTAACACTTAAGCTTCTACGCGTGTATCTTGCCTATTTAGGATTCGCGTAGCACTATGCCGACAAGCGGGCGTCATGTACGCTAACTTGGAAATCTCTTGCTGACAGCTCAAGTGGCACTGCCAACCGTATCCCACTAAAGTTGAGCTTTACCTAGCCACATGGGCGATGGATAGATAAAGCAGATCCGAGCTTACGCTGCGAATGCTAAGTTGTTGTTTGTTTTGCCTGTTGTTATAAGTTCCGTTTTTACGGAGCCGAGCCTCCGACGCGCAACTCAAGCTCAGACTATCCCTGTCGAATCCATAACGTCCCCGTTTATGGAATATAAGCTTTGTTACATACTCACTATACATCAAATATGGTCAAAATTCAAGTGAAACGTTATTGATTGCGCTCTTTGAATGCTCTATCCATATCACGTTTTGCTTCTTTTTTCTTTAACACGTCTCGTTTGTCGTATTCTTTCTTCCCTTTTCCGACTCCGATTAATACTTTTGCAAAGCCATTTTTTAAATACATTTTAAGCGGAACGATGGTGTAGCCATCTCGTTTTGTTTCTCCGATTAATGTACTAATCTGCTTTTTATGTAAAAGTAGTTTGCGTGATCGCAGTGGGTCATGGTTGAAGCGATTTCCTTGTTCATATGGACTAATATGCATATTGGAGATCCATGCTTCATTGTTCCGAATTCGGATGAATGCATCTTTTAACTGTACCTTAGCATTTCGAATCGATTTGATTTCCGTACCTTGTAGTACAATACCTGCTTCAATCGTCTCTTCGATAAAGTAGTCATGGTTTGCTTTTTTGTTTTGTGCAAGCACTTTATCCTCAGGCTTTTTTGCCATCTCATTCACCTCTCAAAAGCTGGAGAGGAGCGACTTAATCGCTCCTTTATTTTTTCTTCGGTCGTTTACGTCGTTGTGATTTTTTCGCAACCGTTTCGTAAAATTTCTTTTTCTGATTGACTCCTGTTTTCGGACCTGGTTGAGAAGCTCCTTTTTTAGCAGGAGTTCTATCTTTTTTCTGCGCGTGAATTACTTTTGGTGCTTCTTTTCTAGTACGGTGGAATGCTTTTTTCATGCCGACGATTTCAAAGTCAACTGCAGATTCTTCTACTTTCACATCTGCTACTCGAATCGTCACTTCATCACCGATTCGGAATTGCTTCCCTGAACGCTCACCGATCATCATCAATTGACGGTCATCGAAACGGTAATAATCATCGGTCATATTCGTTACGTGCACAAGACCTTCTATTGTATTCGGAAGCTCGATGAACATACCAAAGTTTGTAATAGAACTAATAATACCTTCGAACTCTTCGCCGATTTTATCCGCCATATATTGTGCTTTTTTCAGTGAATCTGTATCACGTTCTGCATCTACTGCACGTCTTTCGCGTTTCGACGTATGTTCTGCAATATCATCGATAATCGCACCCCAATGACTAATCGTTGTTTGCGATACATCTCCATTTACTAAATACGTACGAATTAATCGATGAACGATTAAATCGGGATAACGTCGAATTGGTGAAGTAAAATGCGTATAATATTCTGTTGATAAACCAAAATGTCCTAAGCAATCAGCATGATATTTCGCTTGTTGTAACGATCTTAAAAGCATTGTAGAAATTACCGGTTCTTCTGGCATGCCTTCAATGGACTCAATAATTTCTTGTAATGCTTTCGGGTGAATATCATTTCCTGTCCCTTTTACAACAAGCCCAAAGTTTGTTAAAAATCCGAAAAAGCGTTGCAGTTTTTCCGGTTTAGGATCTTCATGGATTCGGTAAATAAATGGGACATCCATCCATTTGAAATGTTCCGCTACTGTTTCATTGGCAGCTAACATAAACTCTTCAATTAGACGTTCTGCAACCGTACGTTCCCGTATCGCAACATCCGTTGGCCAACCATCTTCATCAACAATTATTTTTGCTTCTGGAAAATCAAAATCGATTGCTCCACGATTTTTTCGCTTTTCTCTTAATACAGCTGCTAACTCAGCCATTGTTTCAAACATTGGCACAAGCGGCTCATATCGTTCCATTAATGCAGCATCTTTTTCTTCTAAAATTTTGTATACATCCGTATAAGTCATTCTTTCTGTTGTTCGAATAACACTTTGGAAAATCTCATGCGATGTCACCATACCAGAACCATCAATGATCATTTCACATGACAATGTTAATCGATCCACATGTGGGTTTAACGAACAAATCCCATTTGATAAACGATGTGGAATCATTGGAATAACTCGGTCTGCTAAATATACACTTGTTCCGCGGTCATATGCTTCACGGTCAAGTGGTGACCCTTCTGTTACATAATGACTTACGTCCGCAATATGTACACCAAGCTTAAATGTACCATCCGGGAATTTAGTCACGGTAACCGCATCATCTAAGTCTTTTGCATCGGCACCATCAATCGTTACAATTACTTCTTCACGTAAATCTCTACGATTATCCAAGTCTTTTTCGTCAATTGCATCTGGTACTGATTCCGCTTGATCGATTACTTCCTTTGGAAAATCAATCGTAATACCATGTTTATAAATAATCGATAATATATCGACACCAGGATCATTTTTATGGCCAAGAATTTGCTTGACAATCCCTGTTGCAGATTTTCTTTCATTTGGCCAATCCGTAATTTCTACAACTACTTTATGCCCTTCAATCGCTCCAAGTGTATCTCCTTTTGCAATAAATACATCCATTGGAACTTTCTTATCATCTGGAATAACAAATCCGAATCCTTTATTATCTTGAAATGTTCCAACAACTTGAGTCGTACCTCTTTGCGTAATTTTAATAATCGATCCTTCTCTTCGGTCACCGCTAGATTCAAGCGACACACGAACAAGCACTTTGTCTCCATTTACAGCTCCATTTACCTCAGTTGGTGGAATAAAAATATCATCCATTCCCTCTTCTTCTGGTGCAACAAAACCAAAGCCTTTTGCATGTCCTATAAACTTTCCAACTATCAAGTTCATACGTGATGGTATACCATATCGGTTCGATCTTGAACGGACAACTAATCCTTTTTCTTCCATTTGAACTAGTGTTTTCACTAATTCTTTAAATTCCTCCGAATGCGTAAGCCCAAAATGATTCTCGATTTCTTTTATCATTAACGGTTTATATTCTTCAGAGCGCATTAATTCGAGTAGCGTTTCTTTCATATTTTCCATGTTACATCCCTCCTTTTTCAGCGTGTGCACTTTTAGGTTGTTTTACACATTCCAATCCAGTGACTCTAAAAAGTTTAATATATCTTCATGTAATTGTTCTTTTTCCAAACCAAGTGTTATGACATGACCTGAATTTTCATACCAATTTAATTTTTTATCGATGGATTCCGCTTCATCATAAATGATATTTGCGGAATTTGTATCAATGACTACATCCTTCTTACCTTGTGTAACAAGGAGTGGTGCATAAATATGATCGACATGATCTTTCACGTTGTAAACAAACTCTCTTAGCTCTGACAATGTCTCCATCGGCGTTTGACGAATTGCTTCTACTTCTTCTTCGATTTGCTCTTCTGTTTTTCCTTCATACTTCTTATATTCTCTTGCATATTTTAATACACCTTCAAACATAATGTCCGTTGTTTTCATGGACATTGGAGAACACATGGTAACAATTCCTTTCACAGGAACTGTATACCCTAATTTCAATGAAAATATGCCACCAAGAGAAAGACCAGCAACCGCAATTTCCTCATAGCCAGTTGCCTTTAAATGATCATATGCTGCCATCACATCTTGCCACCAATCAGTTGGACCAGTTTCAAGAAGCTCTTCAGGTGGTACTCCATGCCCTTTATAATGTGGCGCTAATGATGTGTATCCATTTTTCTCTAAAAAGCGTCCGAGCATTCGAACATCAGACGAATTGCCTGTAAATCCATGGAGAAGTAATACTGCACGTTTCCCTGCTTCAAAGAAAAAAGGTTTTGGCGTTGAAATTCGCATGGATAAATCCCTCCAATCTAAAAGCTAGAAATAAATTATGTAATAATTAAAAGAAAACGCCTAACCAATCAGAAGTCGGTCAGGCGGTACGAATCTGTTTTAAAGTTTGGTTACAGCAATAGTTAGAATGAAAAATAACACTGCAAGTACTATCGTCACTCTATGTAATACAAGGTCCATACCTCGAGCTTTTTGTTTTCCAAAAAGTTGTTCAGCTCCACCAGAGATGGCTCCCGAAAGACCAGCACTTTTCCCCGATTGTAACAATACAACAACGATTAATGCAAGCGATACGATGACTAATAAAGTTAATAAAAACTCATGCATTTATTCCACCTCCTGATAAGAACATTCACAACAACTTTAATTTTACCAAAAACAACTAGAAGTTACAACTGTCTATCAATAATATAATGCTATTCAAGAAATATAACACACTGTTTTTTTGTTTATGAATAAAGTTAATAGAAATAGATTACATCTTATTTGTTCTTAAATAAAAAACAGCATTCACATGGATGCCCTCTTTTAAAGGGAAATTCAATTTAGTTGGAAAAACGGAAGCTTTAGTTGGAAATATCATTTGGTAAGTTGGAATAACCATTTCTTGGACTCCACTAACTCTCTATTTTACAATTATGTTAAAAGAGTGCGAATGCGAGCTAAATCCGCTTTGCAGGTGTTTATTAGAATAATTTCTATAAAAAACTACTTAACGATTCACTCGTTAAGTAGCTTTTTATCATTATTTTAAGTTGTAGAACGTTTTTTTACCTAAGTATTGAGCAGTTTCATATAATTGATCCTCAATACGAAGTAATTGGTTGTATTTGGCTACACGATCCGAACGAGAAGGTGCACCTGTTTTAATTTGCCCAGCGTTTGTTGCAACTGCTATATCGGCAATTGTTACATCCTCTGATTCACCTGAACGGTGAGAAATTACAGCCGTATAGCCAGCGCGTTTCGCCATTTCGATTGCGTCAAAAGTTTCTGTAAGAGTACCAATTTGATTTACTTTTACAAGAATCGAGTTTCCAACGCCTTGTTCAATTCCTTGTGCCAATTTTTTCGTATTTGTAACGAATAAATCGTCTCCAACTAATTGTATTTTTTTCCCTAAACGTTCTGTTAGTAATTTATGTCCAGCCCAGTCATTTTCATCTAAGCCGTCTTCGATTGAGATGATTGGGTATTTTTCGCAAAGTTCTTCATACCAAGCAACCATTTCTTCAGAAGTTTTTACAACGCCCTCACCTGTTAAATGGTATTTACCATCTTCTTTATTGAACAACTCAGAAGCTGCTACATCCATTGCTAGAAGGACATCTTCTCCTGGTTTATACCCTGCTTTTTCAATTGCAGTCATAATAGTAGATAATGCTTCTTCATTTGATTTTAAGTTTGGCGCAAATCCACCTTCATCTCCAACAGCTGTGTTTAATCCTGCATCTTTTAATACCGATTTCAAGCTATGGAAAATTTCTGCACCCATACGAAGTGCGTGACGGAATGATTCTGCTCCAACTGGCATTACCATAAATTCTTGAATATCTACATTATTATCTGCATGTTCCCCACCGTTTACAATATTCATCATTGGAACTGGCAGTTGCTTCGCATTAAATCCACCTAAATATTGATATAAAGGAAGTCCTAAATAGTCTGCTGCAGCATGGGCAACAGCAATGGAAACTCCTAAAATTGCATTTGCACCAAGGTTTCCTTTATTTTCTGTGCCATCTAAATCGATCATTGCATGATCAATTTCTACTTGATCTAAAACTGAAAAGTTCTCTTCTAATTCTGCCGCGATTATGTTATTTACGTTTTCTACTGCTTTTAGAACACCTTTACCTAGGTATCTTGCTTTGTCACCGTCACGAAGTTCTACTGCTTCATATTCACCAGTAGATGCTCCAGAAGGAACGATTGCACGGCCAAATGCGCCACTTTCTGTAAAAACTTCTACCTCTACTGTTGGGTTCCCACGTGAATCTAATACTTCACGAGCTTGAATCTGTGTAATAATTGGCATTTTTAACTCTCCGTTTCGATTAGTGTTTTACCTGTCATTTCAGGCGGTGTTTCTATCCCTAATAAGTGTAACATGGTTGGTGCCAAATCGGCTAAAATTCCGTTAGGACGAAGGGCAACATTTTTCTTTGTTACGATAACAGGAACAGGATTAGTCGTATGTGCAGTCATTGGCTGACCTTCTAGTGTAGTTACTTCATCTGAATTTCCGTGATCTGCTGTTATAATCGCATATCCGCCTTTTGAAGTAATGGCATCTACTATTTTACCTAAGCACTCATCCACTGCTTCTATCGCTTTAATCGTTGGCTCTAGCATTCCACTATGACCAACCATGTCCGGATTAGCAAAGTTTAGTATGATTGCATCGAAATTGTCATTTGCTATTTCAGCTAAAAGTGCATCCGTTACTTCATATGCACTCATTTCGGGTTGCAAATCATACGTAGCCACTTTTGGAGAATTTATTAAAATCCGTTGTTCTCCAGGAAATGTCTCTTCACGTCCACCGCTCATAAAAAATGTTACATGTGGGTATTTCTCAGTTTCCGCAATGCGTAGTTGTGTTTTATGATGAGCGGAAAGAACCTCTCCAATTGTATTAGATAAGTTTGCTTTTTCAAAAACAACATCCGATACAACGTCATCACTATAATGCGTGAACGTCACAAACTTTAAATTTGTTGGATGCTTTTCACTTAACTTAAAGCTATCAAAAGTTGGTGTATTTAATGCTAAAGATAATTGAATCGCACGATCAGGTCGGAAATTAAAGAATATTACTGCATCTCCCAAGCCAATTGTCGCAACTGGTTTTCCAACTTCTTCAATAACGAAAGGAATAACAAATTCATCTGCAATATCTTCCTCGTATGATTGAAGAATACCTGCCGTTGCTGTTTCAGCCGTATTTCCTACTCCGTCAACAAGCACTTTATAAGCAAGTTCTACTCTATCCCAGCGATGATCGCGATCCATTGCATAATAGCGACCACTTATCGATGCGAATTTACCTACACCGATTTCTTTCATTTGCTTTTCTGTTTCTTCTACATACCCAACTGAAGTACGTGGTCCGACATCACGACCATCTAAAAATCCATGAACAAATACATCTTGTAACCCATGGTCTTTTGCCAATTTTAATAATGCGAATAAATGCGTGTAATGACTATGAACCCCACCGTCTGAAAGTAATCCCAATAAGTGCAGTTTCCCACCATGTTTCTTCGCATGTTCAATTGCCGCTATAAGTTTAGGCTCTAAAAAGAAATCCCCTTCACGAATCGATTTATGAATTCGAGTTAAGTTTTGATAAACAATTCTTCCTGCCCCGATATTTAAATGACCTACTTCCGAGTTACCCATTTGACCATTTGGCAAGCCTACTGCTTCACCTGATGCTATTAAAGTAGCATTCGGGTATTCTGCCCAATATCGATCAAAGTTAGGCTTGGTTGCCTGAACAACCGCATTTCCATACGATTCATTTCGCAATCCAAATCCATCCAGAATGATTAAAGCAACTGGACTTTTAGGCATTTTGACCAGCCTCCAATAGCTTCACGAATGAATCTACTTGTAAACTTGCTCCACCAACTAGCGCGCCATCAATATGTTCTTTTGAAAGTAATTCTTCAATATTCTCCGGTTTTACACTTCCGCCATATTGAATACGAACGCTACTTGCAACTTCTTCTCCAAATCCGTCTAGAACTGTTTCACGGATTGCTTGGCACACATCATTTGCATCATCTGCAGTAGCTGTTTTACCTGTTCCAATTGCCCAAATTGGTTCATACGCAATGATTGAATTTTTCACATTTTCTTCCGAAAGTCCTTCTAAAGCAGCCATTACTTGTGTCGATACAATGCTCTCTGTTTCATTTTGTTCACGTTGTTCTAAAGTTTCTCCTACACAAATAATAGGCGTTAAGTTATTCTCAAACGAAGCTTTTACCTTTTTATTGACGGATTCATCTGTTTCATTGAAATATTGACGTCTTTCGGAATGTCCAATTACAACATATTGAACACCTAAATCTTGAAGCTGATGTCCACTGACTTCCCCTGTAAATGCTCCTTCTTTTTCCTCGTGCATCGTTTGCGCACCAATAGAAATAAAAGAATCTTTTGCTACATGTACAAGTTGGTCTAGGAATAATGCTGGAGCGCAAATAACTGTTTCCACTTTGCTGCTATCCACTTGTTTACCTTTTAACTGTTCAACGAAATCTTTCGCTTCGGCAAGTGTTTTATACATTTTCCAATTTCCTGCAATCACTGGTTTACGCATATACATTCTCCTCCATTATTTATCGTTTAAAGCAGATACTCCTGGTAGGTCTTTCCCTTCCATAAATTCTAAAGAAGCTCCTCCACCAGTTGAAATATGGTCCATTTTATCTGCAACATTGAATTTTTCAACAGCAGCTGCTGAATCTCCACCACCAATAATTGTATATCCAGCTGTTTCAGCCATTGCGCCTGCTACACCTTTCGTACCATTTGAAAATACTTCCATTTCAAATACACCCATAGGCCCGTTCCAAATAATCAGCTTACTATTTTTAATAACATCCGCATATAAAGCAGCAGTTTTCGGTCCAATATCTAACCCCATCCAGTCAGATGGAATTTGGTCGATATCGACAACTTTCGTATTGGCATCTTTTGAAAACTCATCCGCTACGACTACATCTACTGGTAAGTAAAAAGAAACACCTTTTTCTTTCGCTTTTTCCATAAAAGACTGCGCCAATTCGATTTTATCTTCCTCTAATAAAGAGTTTCCAACATCATGCCCTTGTGCCTTGGTGAATGTATACGATAAACCTCCACCGATTAATATATTATCTACTTTGTCCAATAAATGATTGATAACACCAATTTTATCTTTCACTTTTGATCCACCAATAATTGCCGTAAATGGACGTTCTGGATTAGATAAAGCTTTTCCTAAAACATCTAATTCTTTTTCCATTAACAAGCCTGATACAGCAGGTAGTAATTTTGCAATTCCTTCTGTTGTTGCATGTGCACGATGAGCTGCACCAAACGCATCATTCACGTATACATCCGCTAGACTAGCAAATGCTTTTGCAAGTTCTGCATCATTTTTTTCTTCCCCTGCATGGAAGCGAACATTTTCTAATAATAGAACGTCTCCATCCGCCATTTCGGAAACAGCTTGCTCTACTGCAGTACCAATGGATTCATCTAATTTCTTTACTGGCTTATCCAAAAGTTTAGCTAAATGCTCTCCTACTTTTGTCAAACGTAGCTCTTCTTTCACTTCGCCTTTTGGACGACCCATATGGCTAGCTAAAATTACTTTCGCACCTTGCTCGATTAAATGGTTGATCGTCGGTAATGCTGCACGAATACGCGTATTATCTGTAATCGCTCCATCTTCCATCGGCACGTTAAAGTCTACACGACAAAACACACGCTTTCCTTGTAAAGTTACATCGCTCATTGTTTGTTTTTCATTCATGAGATAAGCCCCCTTATATGTATAAAAATAAGGAGCGAAGGGTAACCCTTGCTCCTTTTACCCTCTTTCATTATAGAGGTTATAATCCATAATCGCTATGCTGATTATAGTCCTTTTTTAGCCATAAGTAATGCAAGGTCGATACAACGTGAAGAGTAACCTGATTCATTGTCATACCAAGATAATACTTTCACCATATTATCACCTAATACCATTGTTGAAAGTCCGTCAATTGTAGAAGATGCTGTATTTCCATTATAGTCAATTGAAACTAATGGAAGTTCATTGAAAGCAAGAATTCCTTTTAATTCATTTTCAGAAGCATGTTTTAACGCAGCATTAACTTCTTCCACTGTTACTTCTTTTTCAAGCTCTGCAACAAAGTCTACTAAAGATACGTTTGGTGTTGGTACGCGGATAGCCATACCATCTAATTTACCTTTAAGTTCAGGAAGTACTTTCGCAACTGCTGATGCTGCTCCTGTTGTAGTTGGAATCATAGATTCTCCTGCTGCACGAGCACGACGGTAATCACTATGCGGCAAGTCCAAAATGCGTTGATCATTTGTGTATGAGTGAATAGTTGTCATCATGCCACGTTTAATACCAAATTGATCTTGTAAAACTTTTGCAAGTGGTGATAAACAGTTTGTTGTACATGATGCATTGGATATTACATGATCTGTTTCTGGATTATATTTATCCGCATTTACACCCATAACAAATGTAGGCATATCGTCTTTAGCAGGTTGAGATAGAATTACTTTTTTAGCTCCAGCTTCAATATGCTTCCCAGCTTTATCTGCTGTACTAAATAATCCAGTACATTCAATAACGATATCAATTTCGTGTTCTTTCCATGGAAGTGCTGAAGGGTCTTTCTCAGCAAAAACTCGAATGTTCTTACCGTTTACGATTAAATAATCACCCTCAGAAGAAACGTCCGCATTTAAAATTCCATGGACAGAATCATATTTTAACAAGTGTGCAAGCATTGCTGCATCTGTTAAGTCATTGATTGCTACTACTTCTAACTCACTTTGTTCTAATGCTTCTCTAAAAACTTTACGTCCTATACGTCCAAATCCATTAATCGCTAATTTTACTGTCATTTTATATTCCTCCTAATTGGTTTGTGAGATTATGTTCATCATTTCATTTGCAGCACCTTCATCGGTCACTAACACGGTTTGTTCCGGCGCTTGTTTAAAATAGGATAATAGTGCTTTTGCTTTTTTGGCACCACCTGCAACTGCAAGTAGATGCTCTATATTTTTTAATTGTTTTAACTGAATTCCAATTGTTCGTATTCGGTGAACTGCTTCGCCTTGATCATTAAAATAATAACCAAACGCTTCACTAACCGAGCCTTTTTCTTTTAAACGCTCGATTTCCTCTTCGCTAGAATTTCTTCTTCGAGCCATTTCTTCGGCATCACCAATTCCATGAATAATAATGCTTGTTTTTTCATATAGATCCATCATTTCTTGAATGAATGGCTCTTTCTTCATCGTAGTGTATGCTTCTTCACTTAAACTATCCGGCATATACAATGTTCTATAGGATCCATTTGTTTTATTGGAAAAAAGCGAGACAATCGTATTTGCTTGTAACGTTACATCTTTCCCAACTCCACCTCGAGCTGCGATAAACATTAAGTTTTTCCATTTTGTTGTATCTTGAACAAAATTGGAGATGGATGCAATGGTTGAACCGCCTGTTACTGCGATTATTTTGTCATCCGTCAAAATGCTTTCCAAAAACTTTGCAGCTTCTTGAGATAAAAGCATGGCTGCATTTGTATTAGTATCTACATTTCCTGGAACAATAATTACTTCTTTTATGTGTAAAATTTTTGAAAGTGTTTGTTCCAGTTGTAATCTCCCTGACCACTCGCGAACGACTTCTTTTAATTCCATTAATATTTTTGTTCCTTCAGGAGAAATTGCTGCTCCATCACGTGATATTTCTATTAATCCTTGATTTCTTAATGCGTCTAATTCTTTCCGAGTGTCTCTTTCTGACAAACCTAATTGTTCTCCTAAAACTCGCCTACCAATCCCTTTAGATAATTGAATCATCTGAAGTACTTGGTACCTTTTTTGTAATAAATCACTCATTTCAGGAATTAGCTTTAACTGAGCTGTGAGTAAAGATTCCATATTTCACTTCCAAACTTATTGGTACGTTTTTGTCCCACTTACTTAAAAAATGTCCCACTTACATAAAAAAAAGTGAATTTCTAAAATCATCATACAATACTATATGCTAATTGGCAATACTAGTGCATTATTTTTGGGAAATATTGAGACAGTAAATAGGTGAAGGTCAAACGGATCCTGTCAAGCTAGGCATAACGGGGCAAATATTGCGAGTATGACCTTCTATGTTGCGAGTACATATGCTTAACTTGCGAATACTCATGGAAATGTTGCGAGAATACTTATGAATATTGTGATTATGCTCTACGATATTGCGAGTAGCATAAAATCTAATGAAACACACAATCTGGACCACTATTTTAACAATGCATCCAGTAGTGTTGCGTAATCTACTTGTCCATATTGAATAATTTCATCTTCGAATTCAACTACTGGAATCATCAGCATATATTTTTCGTGTAGTGCTTCATCTTCTTCTATATTTACTTCCTTTATTTCAAACGCTACATCTTCTTGCACAAGTTTCAGCATAAGTCTTGCCTCTTCACATAAATGACAACCTGGTCTCGTGTAGAATTGGACAATCATTTTATATCATCCCTTCCAAAAATCATTTGATACGTTTTATTATAATCTTTTTGAACAATAAAATCGTGGGTTATTTTGTACATAGAATTAAATACAAATTATTTCCTAAAAAGGTTAAAGTAAAAGTGATACTTTTTATTTGTTCCTTCGTCTATAGCAATAAGGGGAGGTCAGAAGATGGAAATGGAACAGCTATACAGAGAGCACAGCGATCGAGTTTACAGCTATATATACTTACTTGTCCTTCATAGAGAATGTGCCGAAGATCTTACACAAGAGACATTTTATAAAGCATATAAAGGACTAAAAGCCTTTAATATGCAGGCATCCACTGCCACCTGGCTATTAAAAATAGCACGTAATGTAACCTATGACTATTTTCGAAGGAAAAGGGTCATCCAATTTTTCTCCTTTGAAAAAGAGCATGATTTAGAAACAAACGCATTATCACCAGAGAGTCGATTGGAACAAAAGGAGCAACTTTCTTTGATGTATGACTCCTTAAGTAAGCTAAAAAAAGATTATCGAGAAGTACTGCTCCTGCGAAAGGTACAAGAATGCTCCATTCAAGAAACAGCCTATATACTTGGTTGGACCGAGGCAAAAGTAAAGATGAAAATGACGCGAGCACTTGAGGCACTTAAAAAGGAGTTTCATCAGAAAGGAGGTCTTGCAAATGAAACCACGTAAAGAATTTGATGAGTTTTTTGAGGAAATGAAAGATGTGGATCGTTCAGAGGAAGCAAAGCGCAATTCGTTACTAGCCTTAAAAGATAGAATAGAAACAAAGAGAAAACGCAATATATTTCCTGCCTTTATTTCATTAGCAATAATAGCAATTGCCTCCTTTCTCTTCATTACTATTTCTAATCCCTCAGAGACAGAGCAATCAGCTAAGCCTCTTTCTAATGAAGAGGTGATTATGGCAGTGCTGGAGAGAGAATATAATGGACCTGATGATGAGTATTTGCGTTTAATGAACAACTGGATGAATTTACAAAGTGAAACGAAAGCGGAGAACCAAGAGCAGTATAATCAACTTCTACAATCAAAGGAATACACGGACCTAATGGATTATTTTCCAAACACTTTTGGTGAATATTTTAGTGAAGGTGTTCTGACATCCTTAATTAATTCCAATCTTGTGTTCAAGTATGACTATTTCCTAGAGGATACAGATATAGAGATGCATTTAGAAAGCGTGGAGATTAAACAGGAGAAGGATCATCCGAATATTTATCGCCCAAAAATAGAAGTTTCCTTAACAAATAGCAAAGGACAGAAAATTTATCATACATTGCAAGAAGAATTTATCTTTTCTACTTCTGAACCTGGAAAAATAGGCAGATATAATATAACGAAAGATGGTGATGGAGTGACACTTAAAGAGAAAATAAAGAATTTTATCGCATATGTTGGTGATGATTAAGATGTAAAAACACAAACTAACGACACCCTTTACTTCACTGGTAAGATTTACAAGACTGATAGTACAGAGAGAAATCTTCATAGATTTACATCCAATAGAAAACAAATAACTTCAATTTTGGCGACTATTGAACATCTTTCTGTTACAGAGGAAACAAATCAAGAATGCAAAGAGAGGTCTGAAGTTCTTCCTCGAGTTGATAAATATCACATTCTCCTAACAAACGAGGTAGATGAAGGAACATCTTTGTATACCACTACAGAACCTCATATTGCGAAATACGAAATGGTTAAGCAGATGCTAGATGAATTTGCTGAAAACGAATAATCAAAAAACCAACTGATTGTTGGTTTTTTCTTGTTGAAAGGTTGTTTACGACAAGCAAAAAAGAAGAGCCTCTGCTCTCCCCCCAATCACAGTTTCAATACAAACTCCGCTTCTCCTTCATTGATCTTGCCTGTTTTTTTGAATCCGAAGCTTTCGTATAGTTTTATAGCTACTTCATTGTCTGGCTCCGTTGATAGGTAGATAGTTTCACAACCATCTAACTGCTTCATTTCGTCCAAGATCATCTGTATAACCGCTCTACCGTAGCCCTTCCTCTGACAGCTGTAATCAATCATTAATCGACATATCCAGTAATTCTTAGTATCTTCATCAAATCCATACATTGCGAAGCCGATAATCTTGTCATCTACCTCTATCCCTTTAGCAATCCATCCAGTCTCGTAAATCGATTGCACTATAGATAGCGCATTAGAGGCTACAAATTGTTCTACTACGGTCGCCTTCCCATCACCATTAGTAGTCAATAAAACCGTTCGTAGCCAGTTATCCTTGTTGATCTCTACTAGTTTCATTCCCAAATCCCCCATTCATTACTTCTTCATGATTTTATCGGAATGATTAAAATTGATACAAAAAAGGAAATTTCAACAAAGAAAACGCCCTATTAAGGACGTTTTCCATTAATAATTTACCATTTACGTCCTGCTCCGCCGCCTCCGGAACTACCGCCGCCGAAGCCACCGAAACCTCCGCCTGATCCTTTTCCTCCACCTCCGAAGCCGCCACCAAAGCCACCTCCGAAACTTCCTGGACCAAACATATTTGAGCGGCGTCTTCTACCAGACCCACCACCACCGCCACCATTTTTCATGATTGTAAAAATAAAATAGATGACAACCACGATTCCAATGATGGTAGATATCGAAAAACCGCCGTCTGATGCAGATGGATCTTTCACCTCCAAAAGCTCGCCGTCTAAACCATATTCTTTTGCGACTTCATTATATAGCACTTGGTACGTAGAAAGGACTGCATCATCCACTGACCCTTGTTCTAGAAAAGGATTCGTATAATTCTCTAATATACGACCAATTTTCCCATCAGGTAAAGCTCCTTCAAGACCTTGGCCGACTGAAATATATACATCTCTGTTGCCTTTTTTAGTTGGATCTGTTTCGATCACCAATAAAACACCATTATTTTTTTTCTGATCCCCAATACCAAATTTTCTTATGACATCTACACTAAATTGATTAACGTCTTGCCCATTTAATGAATTGATAATCATGACGACAATTTGTGATCCTGTTGCTTCATCTAATTGTTGACCAAGCTTTTCTACTTGTTTCTTTGTCGATGGGGACAAAAATCCTTCATAATCTTGTACGTAAAGTTCACCTGGAATAGGCTTTGGTATTTTAGATGCTGCTACCGTTACTAGTGGGATGGAAATAAATAGAAGCAGCGCAACTATGAGCATTCGCGCGACTTTTCTCATTACTTGCCATCTCCTTTAAAATCAACGACAGGCGCTTCTTTTGCATTTGCGTCTGCTTTAAAATATTCTTTTTCATCGAAGCCAAAAATAGAAGCAATAATACTTCCCGGCATGCGTTTTACTTTTTTATTGTAGTCTGAAACTACCCCATTATAGTCTTGTCTTGCTATAGACAAACGATTTTCTGTTCCAGCAAGTTCATCCATTAATTGACGAAAGTTTGCATCTGCTTTTAAATTAGGATAATTCTCAACGACTACTAACAATCTGCTTAGTGCTCCGGATAACTGATCATTTGCAGCTGCCTGCTCCGCTGGTGTACTCGCTCCAGCTAATTTCGAACGTGCATCCGCTATATTACTAAGCACTTCTTTTTCATGTGAAGCAAAGCCTTTTACTGTATTCACAAGGTTCGGAATTAAATCCAAACGGCGCTGCAATTGGTTTTCCACTTGAGCATATGCGTTATTGACATCTTCTTCTCCATTTACAAAACCGTTATAACTCGGTATTAAAATAGCCGCAATAATAGCAATAATCACGATTATAGTTACAAGCGGTCCAAATAATTTCTTCATCTCATTCACCTCTTATTAAGTATAATATATTTCTAGCTTTAAATCGAAAATGTGAAACCTACTTAACTATACGAAAAAGACATTAAATGGTTTCAAAAAAATGGAGGCTATCTCCTTTGATTAATATAAAGATTTTGGGGTAAAGCTGAAATAGAATGATAAATGGAGGTGATTCAAGTAGATAATCCTATTCATCATGATCCTTTGCCAACAGACGCAATTGACACTCTTGAAAAGATTCAGGGAAAGTTTCCTGGAGCCCGCCGCGCACATGCAAAAGGTTTGTTTTATGAAGCGACCTTTACGCCTAACGGTAATGCAATACCATATACTACTGCAGAACACCTGCAAAATGAGGTTGTGCCTGTAACTGTCCGATTTTCAAACAGCCCACCAAACCCGACAGCTGCGGATTTTCTTTCCCCTTTCAAAGGTATGTCCGTCCAGTTTCACCTAGCAAATGGAACTGATAGTCATCTAGTGAGCACCACAATTCCGATGTTTATTACAAAAGACCCGAAAACCTTTATCGATATGTTAAAAATTTTAACAGCAGACAAAACCGGTATAGATAAAGTGGATCTGGGCCTAGGTATAATGAATATCATCAAAAAGTATCCTGAAAGAAAAAACATATTACTTGCGCTGAAAGAACAGTTTAAACAGCCGCCCACAAGTTATGCTCGACTCCATTATTACCCAATACACGCTTTTTATTTTGTGAATAAAGAAGGAAAACGCCAAGCGATCAAATATGAGTGGCAACCCTCACAAAAAGAAACTTCACTGAAAAAACCAGAAGCAAAAATAACTTCTCCTGATTATTTAAGTGAAGAACTTCACGAGAGATTACTAAATGGGTCGGTTTCTTTTAACTTAGTCATTCGTTTAGGAAGTGAGAACGACGCTACGGATGATGCAACAGATCCTTGGCCGGAAGATAGAAAAAAAGTTGTCGTTGGTCAATTAACCTTAAATAAAGCGGTATTTCCGAATGAGTCAATTTTATTTGACCCAACCATTGTCGCTGAAGGCATCGAACTTACGGAAGATCCTATCCTTCATTTTCGCCATGAATCCTACGCCGTTTCATTTAATAGACGTAGGAAAAATGAATAAAAAAAACACTTTAACCATGTGATACCATGATTAAAGCGTTTCTTGTTTTTTACTTAATTTATGCCCTCGGCGAGGATCGAACTCACATTACAAGCTTCGGAGGCTTGTGTGTTATCCATTACACTACAAGGGCAAGCGACTTATTTATTATACAAATAGAACGGGCAAAATTCAACCTTTCATTTTGAAGCTTAAAATTTGACCTTCCTTGACCATAATGTGTATGATAAAGTTACAACTGAGAGAATATTTCTCAGTAATCAACTTACAATACCACTTTTGAAGGAGGCAATCAGGATGAATTTAATTCCTACAGTTATTGAACAAACAAATCGTGGGGAACGCGCATATGACATTTACTCACGATTACTAAAAGACCGTATTATCATGCTTGGAAGTGCTATTGATGACAACGTTTCAAACTCCATCGTTGCCCAATTATTATTTTTAGAAGCAGAAGATCCAGAAAAAGATATCTCCATCTATATTAATAGCCCAGGCGGAAGCATCACTTCCGGAATGGCAATCTACGATACAATGCAGTTCATCAAACCAGATGTACAAACGATCTGTATCGGTATGGCTGCTTCTATGGGTGCATTCTTACTAACAGCTGGAGCAAAAGGAAAACGTTATGCGCTTCCTAATGCAGAAGTTATGATTCACCAACCACTTGGTGGAGCACAAGGGCAAGCAACAGAAATCGAAATTGCGGCTAAACGTATCTTACACCTACGCGATAAGTTAAATGGCATTATGGCGGAACGTACTGGCCAACCTCTAGAAGTCGTTTCAAAAGATACAGACCGTGATAACTTCATGACTGCAGAACGTGCAAAAGAATACGGTTTAATCGACCATATCATTAGCCGTAGCGAAATGAAAAAAGCTTAATAAAAATCGTACCCAAGGAAATTTTTAATTTCCTTGGGTATTTTTTTGAGAAGGATAGCTATTTTTGGACCTAGAAAATTGCTACTCACCCCTACATAGCGTGTATAAACACATAAACTGTGGCTATCTCCCCATAAACATCGGCTATAAACCCCTTTACAGCCGCTCCAAACTTAATGAGTCGCTATCCGCTCCTACCGAGCGTGTGTAAACACATAAACTGGAGCTATCTCCCTATAAACAACGGCTATACTCCCCTTAACAGCTGCTCCGAACCTAGAAACTGGCTATCCGCCCCTACCGAGCGTGTATAAGCCCATAAACTGATGCTATCTCCCCATAAACAACTGCTATACTTCCCTTAATAGCTGCTCCGAACCTAGTAACTGGCAATCCGCCCCTACCGAGCGTGTATAAGCCCATAAACTGATGCTATCTCCCCATAAACAACTGCTATACTCCCTTTAACAGCTGCTCCGAATCTAGAAACTGGCTATCTGCCCCTACTGAGCGTGTATATGCCCATAAACTGGCGCTTTCTCCCCATAAACAGTGGCTATAACCCCCTTAACAGCTGCGTCAAACTTCGAAAAAGAAAAAAACGCCTTTTCGTCCATAATGA
Source organism: Psychrobacillus sp. L3 (assembly GCF_042945595.1). Taxonomy (GTDB): domain Bacteria; phylum Bacillota; class Bacilli; order Bacillales_A; family Planococcaceae; genus Psychrobacillus. The sequence goes on from NZ_CP168493.1 coordinate 2,861,663, forward strand.
TGACGAGTGAGGCGTTTTTTCTATTCTTCATTTGTAATAAATTTCGCTAGCGCTTCTACCGCTTCTTCTTCATCCGAACCTTCTGCACTTAAGTTTACAGTTATCCCTTTACTTATTGCTAAACTCATAATTCCCATAATACTTTTGGCATTTACTTTTTTGTCATCTTTTTCGAGATATACATCTGCAATATAACGATTAGCCTCTTGAACAAATAATGCTGCTTGTCTCGCTTGTAATCCTGCTGGTAATTTTACTTCCACATGTTTTTCTGTCATCATTCTACGCTCCATTTCACTAAATTGTTTCGCCTCTACGAAGTGCATCTGCAATTTCATCTATTTTTCGTAAACGATGATTAATACCTGACTTACTTACGTTCCCTGTCGAAACCATTTCACCTAATTCTTTCAATGTAACATCTTGATATTCAACACGCAACCTTGCAATTTCTCTTAATTTTTCTGGCAATTGATCTAGACCAACCGAATTTTCGATAAATCGTATATTTTCTACTTGTCTAATAGCCGCACTAATCGTTTTATTTAGATTCGCCGTTTCACAATTAACGAGACGATTTACACTGTTCCGCATATCTCGTATTATTCGAACATCCTCGAATTTCAATAATGCATAATGCGCACCAGCAATGCTTAAGAAGTCCGAAATTTTTTCTGCTTCCTTCAAATAAGCAACAAAGCCTTTTTTACGTTCAATAGTTTTTGCATTTAACTCGAATACATTCATCAAGTCTACTAGTGCATCACTATGTGTTTTATATAATGAGTAAATTTCCAAATGATAGGAAGACGTCTCCGGATTATTAACAGAGCCTCCTGCCAAGAATGCTCCTCTTAAATAAGCACGCTTACAGCAATTCTTTTTCACGAGTTCTTTGGAAATCGAATATTCAAATTGAAAACCCTCATTTAATATTTTCAAATCCTCTAATAAGCTCTTTGCCCCTTCACGGACACGACAAATATAGACATTATTTTTTTTCAATCTCATTTTTTTTCGAACAAGCAACTCTACTTGATATGGATACAAAGATTTTATCAATGTATATAGTCTTCTTGCTATGGCAGCATTCTCTGTTTGGACATCTAAACTAAGCATTTTATTGCTAAATGACAAGGAACCATTCATCCGAATAAGTGCGGAAAGTTCTGCTTTAGCACAACAAGGTTCTGACGCTTCTTGCGTCATTTCTTTTTTTGTTTCAGAAGCAAACGACATATCCGTTTCCCCCTTTCTTGCTAGAGACTGCTAACGATCAGTTTCAAAGAGCTCTCATTAACCTGCATACTCTACTAGCCATTTTGCTACTTTTATGGAATCATGGCGAACTGCACCGTCATAAACCACCGAAATATCTTTCTTTATGATTTCTATGTTTAATGTTTCTAAAACTTCAACATCTATTTTGACAGGCGAAGCTTTTTCTTGTTTGTATAAATATTGCACATTTTCTGGGATTTCTTCCTTACTAATTAAAAGTGTATCGATGAAATTTTCACCTATATGATTTATAAGTGCTTGAACATGATCAGACGCAGTATAATTACTCGTTTCCCCAGCTTGGGTCATTAAATTACAAATATATACTTTCTTTGCTTTTGAGCTGATTATTGCTTTTTTTATATCTACTACTAATAAGTTTGGAAGAATGCTTGTATAAAGGCTCCCAGGTCCAATTGCTATTATATCTGCTTCTGCAATGGTTTTAAGTGTTTCTGGTAACGGTTTCACATCTTCAGGAGTAATAAACACTTTCTTTATTTTCTGACCATACTTCGGAATTTTTGATTCCCCAGTTATTATTGTATTATCCTCGTATTGCGCATGAAGTGTTACTATCTGATTTGCAGCTGGAAGTACTTTTCCATGCACTTTTAATACTTGGCTCATTTCCCTAATTGCATTGGCAAAATCACCCGTAATAGAAGTTAAAGCAGTTAGCATTAAATTCCCTAAAGAATGACCTTCTAATTCAGTAGAATTGGAAAAACGATACTGGAACATTTCCTCCACTAAAGGCTCGACATCTGAGAGAGCAGCTAAAACATTTCGAACATCACCAGGTGGGGGAATATCATATTCATCTCGTAATCGCCCAGAACTTCCACCATCATCTGCTACAGTAACAATTGCTGTAATATCGATCGGAAATTTCTTTAAACCACGAAGTAAGGTAGATAATCCTGTACCCCCACCGATTATAACTATTTTTTTCTGGTGTTGAGTACGACTCATTACTTCATTCCTTTCTTATTGTAACATCTCTATGCGTGATAATCGTTTTATCTTCTGCTTTTAATTGTTTTCCAAAGTATTCAGCAAGGGTTACTGAGCGATGTTGCCCACCAGTACATCCAAATGCAATGACAAGCTGAGTTTTACCTTCCCGTTTATATTGAGGAATCATAAATAAAAACAAATCTGTTAACTTTTCGATTAGTGTTTTTGTGTCTACCCATTTTAAAACATAACTAGAAACTTCCTCATCTAATCCCGATTTCAAACGTAATTCCTCTATATAGTAAGGATTTGGAAGAAAACGAACATCAAATACTAAATCCGCATCTATCGGAATACCATGTTTAAAACCAAATGACATGACATTAACCGTAAATACTTTACTTCCTTTTGCTGAAAATTCATCTTGTATTTTTTCCCGTAATTCACGTGGTTTCATTTTGGAAGTATTATAAATGAATTGTGCTCTTCCCTTTAAATCAGACAGTAATTCTCTCTCTTTTTTAATACCATCTAAAGGAAGTCCAGAGTTTGCAAGGGGGTGAGACCTTCTAGTTTCCTTGTATCTTCTCACTAATACCTCATCTTCTGCATCCAAAAACAAAACTTTTGGCGTAACAGAAGTTGCTTCTTGCAAATTATTAACCGAATCAGCTAATGAATGAAACATTTCTCCTCCTCGCAAATCCATTACCGCTGCAATATTGCGAGGCTGTTTATTGGAATCTATCATTAAATTGATAAATGTTCCTAAAAGTTCCGGTGGCAAATTATCGATACAATAATAACCAAGGTCTTCAAAGCTTTGAATTGCTACTGTCTTTCCAGCCCCTGACATTCCAGTGATAATCACCACTTCAGTTTCAAGCTTTTGCTGACTTTCCATTGTTTACTTCTCCCTCCACGGATTGTTGAATCGTTTCTTTTATTAACGCAAAGTCGGGTGTGTATACAAATGTTCCATATTGTATTCCTTGCTCTCGAATAGCAAATAGCAGATTCGTTCGATCACCTTCAGCCATAGGCAGTAAGTGTAAGTCTTCTGCTGCATGCCATTCTAAAATGCCTTCTTTTGTTTCTTCAAAAGGGGTTCCTTCTATATCCGTTGCAACAAATGTAAATAGCATCCATTCGTCTATTTGCTTACTATTTTCTTCAATGACCATCGTATAAATTCCCTTTAAATGAGGATTGATTGGAATTGTATTTGTCTCTTCTGTAAACTCTCGAATTGCAGAGTTCAGTATGGACTCTCCCACTTCCATTTTGCCTCCTGGAGCAACATACCAGTTTCTTCTAGGCTTTTTCAATAAAAGAACTTGCCCATCTTTGTATACGAGTAAATTTGCGATTCGCTGCACGAATAATCACTCCAAAACTATCTTTACTTATTATTATATATTATACATGAAATTCATAAAAAGAGGCTGTTTCATCGATTAAAATCGAGAAACAGCCTGTCCAAATATTTCTTATATAAAAAGGGGTATTTATATTCCTTAATATACACCTTATTTATTTCAATAAGGTTACAATTGGATTAAAATAACATTAAATTATACATTTGCAACATTTTTATCTTTTAAATTTTCAATATAATGCTGTGCAGCTTGAGCGGCAATACTACCGTCTCCTGTTGCAGTAACAATTTGTCGAAGCATTTTTTCTCGTACATCTCCAGCACCGAAAATTCCAGGTACGGCTGTTTCCATTTTTTCATTCGTAACGATATATCCATTTTCGTTTAAGATGCCTAAGTTCAAGAATGGTTTTGTTAATGGCAACATTCCTACGTATACAAAAACTCCGTCCGTTTCGAAATCACTTTCCGATCCATCTACTGTAGAAACTAATGTTACTCCAGCTACTTTTCCGTCTTTGCCATTAATTTCTTTTAATGTCGTATTCCAAATAAAGTCGATTTTTTCATTGGCAAATGCACGTTCTTGTAAAATCTTTTGAGCACGTAGCGCATCGCGACGGTGAACAATCGTTACTTTATCTGCAAACTTTGTCAAAAACACGCCTTCTTCAACAGCAGAATCTCCGCCACCAACAACAACAAGTCTTTTCCCTTTAAAAAATGCCCCGTCACAAACTGCACAATAACTTACTCCGCGTCCTCCAAGTTCTGTTTCCCCTGGAATACCCATCTTCTTATATTCCGCACCAGATGAAATAATTACGGCTAATGCTTTATATTCTTTCCCACTAACTTTTACTGTTTTATATTGCTCGCCATCCACGATTTCCGCAACATCACCGTATGCATACTCGGCACCGAATTTCTTTGCATGATCGAACATTTTGGTAGAAAGTTCAGGTCCTAAAATGGTTTCAAAACCTGGATAGTTTTCCACTTCTTCCGTGTTCGCCATTTGTCCACCAGGAATTCCACGTTCTATCATAAGCGTAGAAAGATTCCCACGAGAAGTATAAACAGCGGCAGTCATACCCGCAGGTCCAGCTCCAATTATAATTACATCATAAATTTTTTCTTCAGTCATTGCTAATTCCCCCTACAATTCTACTCACACTCAATCTATAGGATTTTTATGCCCGCTTCAACTATTTTGCTTATGCATTAAACAGCGGCAAAAACTGAATTAGTTCATTGACATATTTGGTTAAGGTATTTGTAGTAATCCCATATTGATCCGCATAATACTTTTTCGTCACATTCTTAGAACGAGATGATTCAAACATATATTCTGTTGCAGCAGCTAAAGCTTTTGGGTTTTTAAAGTCATACCCCTTTTCAAGTGCACTTTCTATCAACATAAACCACATTTGAAACAGATAAGTAGCTGATTGCGCAAGTGGTTTATATTTTTCATAAAGTAAATCTGTTGCTGCAATTGCTCGTAAAAAGGCTTTCTCTGCCACTGATTTTTCATCAAATGAATGTCCTAATGACTGTGCTAAAAACAATTTTTCCATCGTGCTTAGTTCTTCTACAATTATCCATTGAGGATGAGAAATTATTTCTGATCGATGTTTTGATTTTCCTAACAAATAAAATCCAAAGATTCGTTCACTGACATGTTTGTTTTGGAGCTTCTCCAAAATGAATTCTTTTTGATGTTCCGTACCTTGATCATTTATTTCCTTCATTTGAGGTAGCCATGGCTCGAATCCTGCTTTTTCTGGATCCAGTTTCAATAACGCTTTCCAAGCATTTCGTGCAATTTCTTCATGTCCTGCAAAGTATGCGGAATGAGCTAACCAGAAATAAAATCCTGGATCTCCTTCAAAGCCTTTTCGCTGTAAGCTTCTCAACCATTTAAAGGCTTCTTCGTATTTTCCGATTAAGGCAAAAGTTGCACCCATTTTATATCGATGCTCGATAAAATACGGATTAATCTTAGATAGAAAATCCGTAATTTCTTCTAATTCTTCCGTATTTTTTTCATAATAATGAATAACAGCTAAATTACAAAGGGCATGAATATTCCCTCTGTTTTCACTTAATACTTTATGAAGCAATGCTTTTGCTTGTTCTTCTTCTCCAACATAGAAATAAGCAAGTGCCAAGTTATTGTATGCAGCCCAAAAGTCAGGATTATCAATAATCAAAGATTCTAGTAATTCTACCGCTTCAGAAAATTTCCCTTGCTCCATTAAACGTCTGGATTTTTCTTGTTGAAAAAGAGCTTCACTAGATGGACTGTCCATTTCCAAGGATTCTAAATCTTCTTGCTCTGTGAAATCTACAATTTCCATTGCTTCTTCTGTATATTCCCCTCGAATATCCATTTCCACATACATTCTTGCAAATCGATTGGCATCCATAAAATTTCCTAAATGTGCATTTACTTCTGCAAGAAAAAACACGATTTCTGACTCTTTTGGGTCAATATCATGTGCGCTTCTTAAAAGTTCATGCGCCCAATCAAAGTTATCTAATTCCATTTGTAAAATGGCATATTGCATTAATATTAATGGATCATCTGGACTCAAATCTGCTGCTCTTTTTAAATATTTATGTGCTTTTTCATACTGTTCTTTTTGAAGCTCGTCTAATGCTTTTTTATAGTAGTATTCGCCTGTAGGCAAAAATGAAATAATATTTTCTTTTAAAACCTTTTTATTTTTTTTATTCAAGATAATCCTCCGAAAAATAATAAGGGACGTATCACATACGCCTCGGCGTATGTGCGCCCAGATTTTTATCGAGCTTCCTCGATAAATTCCTTTAAAAATCTGTGGCATCCGCCGGAAGCATTAATCTCATTCAGCCTAAGTGCTGAATGAAGTAATAACGTCCCTTATCAGTATATTCTTCAGTATATCATAAACAATTATTATTTATGTGTTTTACTCTCATGTCTTTTTTGTAATACTTGTAAGAGGTCATAGAAGCTCACTTTTTGATTTTGTAAGAGCACTAACAAGTGGTATATTAGATCCGCTGCTTCCCACTTCAATTCCTCTGCATCATTATTTTTAGAGGCGATAATCACTTCAGCTGACTCTTCTCCAACCTTTTTACAAATTTTATCTACGCCTTTTTCAAATAAGTAAGTGGTGTATGCCCCTTCTGGCATTTCTTTTTCTCTTTCTTCAATGATATTGATTAAAGAAGTGATTGTATTGTAACCAACTGTATCATCGAACTTCTCAACTGTTTTATGGAAGCAAGTTTCTTTGCCTGTGTGACATGCTACTCCATTTGGCAATACTTCCACCACTAGCGCGTCAGAATCACAATCTTTTCGAATCGAAATGACTTGTTGCGCATGCCCGGAAGTCTCCCCTTTATGCCATAGTTCCTGTCTACTTCTACTGAAAAACCAAGTTTCCTTCGTCTCTACCGTTTTTGTATATGCTTCATTATTCATATATGCAAGTGTTAATACCTCTCTTGTAATAGCATGTTGAACAATAACAGGTATAAGGCCTTTTTCATCAAATTGCAAATTTGTCATTTTACCTCTACTCCTCTTTCACGGACGTAATTTTTCACTTCACGGACACTTGTTTCTTTAAAATGAAAAATGGAAGCAGCTAGTGCAGCATCCGCATTAGCTTCTGTAAAGGCAGTTAGAATATGTTCCACATTACCAGCTCCACCACTAGCCGTCACAGGAATTGAAACAGCATTCTTTACAAGTTTGGTAACTGCAATATCGTACCCATCTTTTTCGCCATCACGGTCCATACTTGTAAGTAAAATTTCTCCAGCACCGAGTTTTTCTACTTCTTTTGACCAGTCGACTACTTTCCAGTCTGTTTTCTTTTGCCCACCATGCTTGTAAACAAACCATTCTTGATCCCTCTCGGACCATTTCACGTCGATTGCGACAATTATTTTATTGGAACCAAATAACTTTGCACCATCTGTAATAACAGAGGGATTACTAATCGCCGCACTATTAATCGAAATTTTACTTGCTCCTGCATTTAATAATTGCTGCATATTTTCCGTTGTACGAATGCCTCCACCAACGATTAGAGGAATTGAAATATTTTCTGCTGTCTTTTTCACGACATCAATCATAGTTTCGCGGCCTTCAATCGAAGCAGATATATCTAAAAATACTAGCTCATCCGCACCTTCTTTATCATAAAATGCAGCTAGTTCTGCAGGATCTCCAGCGTCTCTTAGTCCTACAAATTGAACCCCTTTAACAACTCGTCCATCTTTCACATCAAGACAAGGAATAATTTTCTTTACCATTTTGTTACCTCCTGCAATGCTTCCTTTAAAGTAAACCGATTACTATATAGTGCTTTTCCTATTATTACACCACCAACTGTTGTATCTTTTGCTAACTTCGAAACCTCATTAATGTCATCTAAAGAACTAATACCACCTGACACGATAACTGATAGACCTGTTGCTTCTGCAAGTTCTTTGTTTGCAGCTAAATTTGGTCCTTGAAGCGTACCATCTGTCGCAATGTCGGTGAAAATGACATATTTCGCACCTTTTGAAGCAAAATACTGCCCTACTTCAACCGCTGATTGTGTGGATGTTTCTAGCCAACCATGTGTCGCCACCATACCATCTTTAGCATCAAGGCCAATAACAATTCTTTCTCCACCAAACTCTGCGATTAACTCCGCTACTAGTTCTGGTTGGGAGATAGCAAGACTGCCAATAATGACACGGTCCACTCCATTTTCTATATAAAAACGGACATCCTCTTTCGTACGAATGCCGCCACCAATTTGTACATGCATAGGAAGTTCATTTGCAATCCGAATGATTTCATTTGCATGAATTTTCTCCCCGTCTTTTGCACCATCTAAATCTACTAGATGGATCCAAGTTGCCCCTTCATCTGCAAACTTTTTAGCCATATCAAATGGAGAATCTCCGTAAATCGTTTCTTGCTCATAATCCCCTTGATACAGTCGGACACATTTTCCGCCTTTCATATCAATCGCTGGATAAACTTGAATGGACGTCATCTTTTTTTTGCTCCCTTATGTAAGTAATCCTTTCGTTGAAGGTACGCCTTTCACACGTTCATCTATTGTAATAGCATCATCAATTGCACGTGCTAATGCTTTAAAAATAGCTTCAATTATATGATGAGTATTCATGCCGTAATGGACAATGACATGCACATTCATTCGAGCTTCCAGTGCAAACTTCCATAGGAACTCATGTACAAGCTCTGTATCGAAATTCCCCACTTTTTGCGTTGGAAATTGAGCATGGAACTCTAAATGCGGACGATTAGAAATATCAATCACTACTTGTGCTAGTGCATCATCCATTGGTACAAATGCATTTCCATATCGTTTAATGCTTTTTTTATCGCCTAATGCCTCTTTCACGGCCTGACCTAATACGATTCCAATGTCCTCCGTAGTATGATGATCATCGATATGTGTATCGCCATTTGCTTTAATTGTTGCATTGAATAACCCATGTTTCGTAAATAAATCGAGCATATGATCCATAAAAGGTACGCCCGTATCAATTACCGCATTTCCTTCACCATCTAGATTTATTTCAACAAATACCTTTGTTTCATTTGTCATTCTTTCCATTTTAGCTGTTCTTTTATTAATCAATTGAATTCCTCCAAGTCTGTTGATTATCCATCTTTTTCTATTTAATAAAACGAGATACTGGCTTACATTTTTATATTTCGGTTCGCTTTTTAGATATAGTGCGTCTTAACACAAGAAATGCTAAGCCTTCGCACTTGCCGCACCTTGCATGAGCCAACTCGTGCTTCGCCCGAGTGGGTCTCATGACTTCGGCTCATGCGGCCCGGCGCGCTACGGCATAAGGATCTGGCTATTTTATATTGTGAAAGGCTATTCCAAATAATAAAAAGTATTTCCCTTATTACTAAGGCCACCACAGTACAGTTGCATAATGTTGCTATTATCCATTCAAACCATAATCGTTTCTAATAATTCGATACCAATCACTAGATAGTCTGTCACATTAAACGAATCATGGATTTTAACCTATAGAAAATGCAACTTAAGACTAGATTAAATGCAGCATTTTTGATTAAGTAGCAAGCTCTATTAGATTGTAGCGAAAGGCGGCGACTCCAGCGGGATGAGTGAGACAGATGAGCAATCGCAAGCGAACGCGTAGCGTCGGCGATGGCTCATCGCTCCCTCCGCGGAAAGCGTCCGCCCTGCAGCGGAAATCCCAGGAGTAACTAGTACGCACTATATCTACAGTAAGACGGAAAACTAATCGTACAATGTTTTAGTTGGAAAAAATATGATAATCAACAGTTATTGAATTTCTCCTTACTCCAACTTCTTGATTCAACAGAACGTGCATGTCCTTCTAATTGTTCTAGTCTTGCTAACCGAGCTATTTTCGGATATTGTTCTTGCCACATTTCTTCCGAATAATATACAACGCTTGTTTTCTTAATGAAATCATCCACGCATAAGCCACTCGAAAATCTAGCCGTGCTATTTGTAGGAAGTACATGGTTCGTCCCGGCAAAATAATCTCCCACTGGTTCACTGCTAAATCTTCCGATAAAGATAGCTCCAGCATGCTTAATTTGTTCACTGATTATTTCTGGCTGCTCCGTCATAATTTCTAAGTGCTCAGGTGCAAGCTCATTTACTGCATCGATCGCTTGCGCTAGTGTTTCCGCAATATAAATACGTCCGAAGTTTTCAATAGAAGCTCGCGCAATTTCTTCACGAGGGAGCTGCTTTAATTGTTTCTCCACTTCTAATTGAACTTCTTTCGCAAGCCTTTCGCTCGTTGTAATTAATACAGAACTTGCAAATCGATCATGCTCTGCTTGTGCTAACAAATCAGATGCCACTTCATCTGCAAAAGCGGTATGATCCGCAATTACTGCGATTTCACTTGGTCCAGCAATCATATCAATTGCTACTTTTCCAAATACTTCTCTTTTTGCAAGCGCTACATAACTATTGCCTGGACCAGTTATTTTATCTACCGCTTTTATAGTTTCTGTACCATAAGCAAGAGCTGCAATAGCCTGGGCCCCTCCGACTTTGTAAATTTCCGTTATTCCAGCAATATGTGCTGCTACAAGTACGGAAGCAGGAAGCATTCCTTCTTTTGATGGTGGTGACACAATGACAACTCTTTTTACTCCTGCAACTACTGCTGGAATGGCATTCATTAATACAGAAGACGGATAAGTAGCTGTACCTCCAGGGACATACAATCCCACTGCATCTAACGGGGTAATTTTATATTTTATATAAGAACTTTTTTCCAATGGGAAATCAATATTTGGGCGTACTTGCTGTGCGTGAAAAGCACGAATATTGGCTGCTGCTTCTTCTAAATCTTGAACCAATTGTGGGTCAAAGTTAGCAAATGCATCATCTATCTCTTTCTTTGTCACTTGTATGTTGGTAAGCTTTACCCCGTCCCATTTATCCGTATAGTCAAAAAGAGCTTTGTCCCCTTTTTGACGCACATGATCAATGACTTCACGAACCGTTTTCACATGATTTACACTTGCTTGTTCCACTGAACGTTGTAGTGAAATTGTATCGGAAAGCTTTGCTATTTTCATAGGATTCCCTACCTTTTGTTCAATTCATTTTTTAATTGCGCGATGAATTCTTTTATTCGTTCCCGTTTCACACGATAGCTCACCGGATTGACGATTAGTCGTGAAGATATGTTTACAATTCTTTCATATTCAACTAGTCCGTTTTCTTTTAACGTTCGACCGGTAGATACGATATCGACGATTCGATCTGCTAATCCAATCATTGGGGCTAACTCGATAGAACCATTAAGCTCAATGATTTCCACTTGCTCTCCTTTTTCCTTGTAGAAGTTCGTCGCTATCGTCGGATATTTTGTCGCAACTCTTGGTGCTATTTCATTCATCTTCGTATTTGGAAGGCCAGCAGAAGCGATATAGCAATTACTAATACGTAAATCAAGTAATTCATGGACATCCCGTTGCTGTTCTAACAATACATCTTTCCCAGCAATCCCTATATCAGCCACACCATGTTCTACATAAACAGGTACATCCATTGGTTTTGCTAATATAAATTGAATACGCTCATTCGGAGCTTCCACGATTAACTTTCTTGAATCATTTATTTCTTTAGGTAAATCGAATCCTGCTTGCACAAATAATGTATAAGCTTCTTCGAAAATGCGCCCTTTCGGCATTGCAATTGTTAACTCATTCACAAAAAGAACCACCTTCTGAGACAAATATTACTTCATCAAAATTTCTCGAATATGCATCCAAATCATTTACACCCGCTATATATTGAAGCGTTACTCGTTCTGCTTTTTTTCTTCTTTCTTCTGCTAGCTCATTTGCTTTGGAATAAAAACCTTCTTCAAATAATAGCAGCGTATGCTTTTCCTTTATTTCATTTCTAGGTAAAACTTCCAAAAGTCTGTCCACCCTAATTCCAAATCCAGTTGCTCCTACTTTTTCATTAAACTGCTTAAACAATTCATCATATCGCCCCCCGTTTCCGATAGGGAATCCGCTACCTGCCGCATGAATTTCAAATAACATACCAGTGTAATAACTCATATGACTCGCTAGTGTAAAATCGAAAGATACAATAGAAGAATCACTTAATTGTAAGTCCAATAAACGTTGCAATTGCTTTACTTGATCGATTAAATACGCTTGTTCATCCGTTAAGAACGTTCTATATTCTTCGAGTGACTTAGATTCCACGGTAGAATCAATCCATTTTGTGAGAGTCTCTTTTTGAGCATTTTGCAACTGCATATCTTCTAGCATTTGTTCAAATCCAACAAAATTTTTCTCTACTAATAACTGTCGTAAGGAATTTACTTGTTCTTCTGAATTTGTATTATTCGTTAAAATAGCCGATAGCATTCCGGCATGTCCAATCGTAATTCGGAAGTTCTCCACTCCTAGTGCCTTTACTAGCTCCACTGCTGTATGAATAATTTCACTATCCCCATATGCACTAAAATCACCAATTAGTTCAAGCCCTAACTGTTCAAACTCTGCTGGTCTTCCACCTTCTCGCTGTTGTGCACGAAAAACGTTTGCGTAATATGCTAAACGTAACGGATTTTTTTCCTTTAAAAGTTTGGATGCTGCTATTCTTGCAATCGGAGTCGTCATATCCGGTCGTAATACTAGCATCTCTCCTTGATTGTCTACTAATTTAAATAAAGATGATTCATCTATGGCAGAAGCTTTTCCAATTGTTTCAAAATACTCAACCGATGGAGTTTTTATAAAGTCATATCCTTTGTTCCGAATAAAATCTCTCGCTGTCGAACGAATATATTCCTTCTGCTCATTTACTTCCGGAAAAGAATCTCTCATTCCTAAAGGTTTCTCAAACATTTGAATCTTAGCCATTTTATTCACTCCTAATTTTACTTTAATACACTAGAGTGCTAGTACAATAAATTATTTTAAATATTATCCTATTTCCTTCATTTCGTCAACACTCCCTACTTAATTTACGAGTGCTTTGGACGAAACATTGGCTACACTATTAACGAAGAATTTTAAAAAGGATCTGGAAGTGACTGTGTCACTTCCAGATCCTCTATTTTCGGTAATCTTGTGGCGGATGTTTGTCCGTCGCCCTATTGAAATATGTATAGTCACGGTGCATTAGGTTTAGTTAATGAGAGAATAAATCATTTCCTATCCTTTTAAAAGCGGACGAAGATGCAATTTCGTCCGCTCAGCGCTTCTATATCAATGGATACTACCTATTCTTTCTCAGTTTCCGCTTACCTTGATAAGCAAAAGAAAGTACACCAATTCATTAATTGGAAGAAGTATATCCTTCCTTAATAGTACTGTTGATTGGAGCGGAAGGCGGCGACTCCAGCGGGAAAAGCGTGTGCAGGTGAGACCCCACAGCGAAGCGAGGAGGCTCACGGACCGCCCGCGGAAAGCGTCCGCCTGAAGCGGAAATCAACCTGTTCTGGCATCAAAACTTATATACTTTCTTCTTTAAAATAAGCGACCGAAATAATAACTTCGGTCGCTTGATTCTTTCATATATTTATACGTAACTCTATTATTTTCTACGCTCTAACATTTCTTCTTTCGTATAGATCACGCGCATTGGATTTCCACCGACAAAGCATCCTTCTGGGACGTCCCTGTTTACAAGAGTCGCCGCGGAAACGATGGCATCGTCACCAATCGTTACTCCGGGAAGAATAGTAGTATTGGCACCGATTAACACTCGATCGCCTATAATTACATCTCCAATTCGATACTCGTCAATTAAATACTCATGTGCCAATATCGTCGTATTATAACCGATTATCGAGTTATTACCGACTTTAATACGCTCTGGGAACATTACATCTACCATTACCATTAACGCAAAAGATGTCTCTTCTCCAATTTTCATTTTCAAAAATACTCGGTAGAAAAAGTTCTTCCAACTTAAAAATGGTGAGTATCTCGCTGCTTGTATGAATATAAAATTCTTTACTACTTTCCAAAAAGGAACTGTATCATACACATGCCACAGGGAATTTGCCCCACTAACAGGATACCTCTCTGTTTTTCTCATACCGGTTGACCTTTTGCTATAGTAATCAATTCACTTATATGATGAATCATATAGGTTGGCAAGAAGGTAGCTAGAAACGCTTCCCCTTTCATGGACCATGCGACAGCAGCAGTATCTACTCCAGCTCGTTGGCCGCCAACAATATCATGTAAATTGTCACCAATCATCAATGCATGCTCTTTTTCGACACCAAGTCTTGATAAAGCTAACTCAATTGGTTCTGGGTCTGGCTTTGCATTTTTTACATCATCCAATCCCACAATTGTGTCGAAAAGATTTTCGCATTTCATTAGTTTAATGCCTCTATCAATCATAACTCTTCTTTTTGTCGAAACGACCGCTAATTTGTATCCTTGCTCTTTTAGTTTGTATAAAGTATCTACAACTCCATCGAAAGGAGCCACCATTTGATCATGCATGTTCATATTCCAAGTACGGTATGCCTCTATTAATGAACCCGTTAGAGCAGGATCAACAGTATTGAATGACTCTACTAAAGTAGGTCCTAGAAAGGGCAGTACGCTTTCTCTGTCATATTTCCCAGGAAATCTTTCTCCTAAAACATGTAAAAAAGTTTCGATAATTAATTCATTTGTATTTAATAGTGTCCCATCTAAATCAAACAATATAGCAGTATAAGGTTCTCTTTTCATGAAGTAACCACGTCCTCTTGTTTTGTCTGATGTGCCTTATTCCAAATAAAGGCGACAATAATCGTTAAAATAAATGCAGTTAATATCCTGATTAAAAATAATGGCAAAATAGGTATTCCTAATGGAATAAAGATTAGTGTATCTTCTATTACTGCATGACATGCAACTAAGAAGATAAAAGCGATCGTTGCATCTTTTTTACTTACTCCATCTTCTTTAACAGCTTGTATCATTACACCAGCCCCAATAGCTAACCCTGTGATAAAGCCTGCAACTAACGTTAAGGATGCATTTGGCTTCAATCCAATTATTTTAGTAAAAGGACCAATCGCTTTTGAGAATTTTTGCAAATAATTCTTTTCTTTTAAATATTGAATGATAACCATTAAAGGGATAACTATAACAGCCAAGTGTAAAACGCCAAAAGTCGCTTTTTGTAAGCCAAGGTACACAATCTCTCCCCATCCATTTGGTATATGCTGAGTCGCCGTTGCTACTCCATATTTAGCCATTTCTCCCCCACCACGCCAAACTAAATTAATAATAATGGCAGAAAGAATAGCTAACCCAAATCGTACGACCAACACTATCCAAAGTTTTACCCCTACACGAAGAGCAACTCCTGTTTCGATAAAAATATTATGGGAAAAAGAAAGCATTGTCGCTAATATAAATACTTCTTTTACCGTCAGATCCATGGAAAGTATTCCTGCAATTGCCGCATATAAATTCAGTCCATTTCCTAGAACTAAGGGAATTGCTGCTTCCCCACGCAGTCCTATTAACTCCATAAAAGGAGTTATGAACTGAATGATCCAAGGCAGAACAGGTGTATATTGTAAAATGACAACAATTAAGGTTATAGGAAATATGATTTTACTTAACGCCCACGTCGTTTTTAAACCAGCAAACAAACCCCTTTTTATAATGCCCAAAGCTTGCCCTACTTTCTTTACTTATCTAGATAACGCACTGCAGGTTTGATCGTTAATCTTCTATATATAAATAGAATAATTGAAATTGCAATCGCAAGTAACGAAACTACTTGAGCGGTTCTTAATTCCCCTACTAAATACAAGCTATCTGTACGCATTCCTTCTATAAAGAATCGCCCTACGGAGTACCATGTTAAATAGAACAAGAACATCTCGCCTCTAAGTAAGTTTACTTTACGAAGTAAAATTAATATAATGACTCCAATAATATTCCATACTGATTCATATAAAAATGTTGGATGATAATATATTCCTTCAATATGCATTTGCTCGATAATCCAATTCGGAAGCTTCAAGTTTTCTAAAAAAGTTCTGGTAACTTCTCCACCATGTGCCTCTTGGTTCATGAAGTTCCCCCAACGCCCCACTGCTTGGCCAATTAATAAGCTCGGCGCCATTATATCCATTAGTTTCCAAAAAGAAGTACCTCTTTTTCGGGTAAAGAAATAAGCCGTTAAGAACGACGCAATTAATGCACCATGAATTGCAATTCCACCATGCCATATTTGAATAATTTTTTCTGGATTCTGACTATAAAAGTCCCATTTAAAGATAACGTAATATATTCTTGCACCAACAATTGCTAAAGGCACTCCCCAAATCAGTAAATCTGTTAAATATTCTTGATGAAACCCTCGCTTTACCATTTCCCTCTGTGCCACTATAAAAGCTAATATTATGCCACATGCAATAATTATTCCATACCATCTAACATCTATAGGTCCAAGTGAAAAAGCCACTGGATTAATTGCTTGCAATAAAATCATATGTAACTCCCTTCTGCCATTTCATTAATATTCATTTTCTCCATTTTGGCTTATCACATCGTCTAAACGTTTTGCAAAGTCCTCTGCAGCATTCATACCCATTCGTTTTAAACGATGATTCATTGCTGCTACTTCAATAATTACAGACAAATTTCGTCCTGGACGTACTGGGATTGTAAGTTTTGTGATAGCCGCATTTATTATTTCCATCTTTTCTTCTTCCAGCCCAAGCCGATCATATGTTTTTTCTGCATCCCATAATTCTAGTTCGATTACTAGTGTGATCCGCTTATAACTACGAATTGCACTTGCTCCAAATAAAGTCATGATATCGATAATACCTAACCCGCGAATTTCAAGAAGATGCTCAATTAACTTTGGAGCACTGCCTACTAGTGTGTCTTCTCCTTCTTGCCTGATTTCTACGCAGTCATCTGCCACTAAACGATGACCTCTTTTCACTAGTTCCAGTGCGGTTTCACTTTTCCCAACACCACTTTTCCCAGTGATTAATACACCTACCCCGTATATATCCACCAATACTCCGTGAACAGCCGTTGTTGGAGCTAATCGACTTTCTAAAAAATTGGTAAGCTTACTTGAGAATCTTGTGGTTGGAATATTTGTCGTTAATACGGGTACTGAATTTTTATTTGAAGCAACAATTAATTCTTCTGGAACTTCCATTCCATGCGAAATAATAATGACTGGTGTATCTGGCGCGCATAATTTGCTCATTCGTTCTTCTTTTTCTTTTGGTTTTAATAGCTGAAAAAAGGAAACTTCTGTTTTCCCTAAAAGTTGAATGCGATTGGATGGGTAATGCATGAAATAACCTGCCATTTCAATCCCTGGTCGAGAAATATCACTAATGGCAATATGCCGACCAATTCCTTCTTCCCCACTTACTAAAGTAAGTTTGAACATTTCTTTAACGTCCTTTGTCGTCACATGAGGCATACAATAAGGCTCCTTTCGCGCTACTGTTTTACATAGTTCTTATTTTAGCATGATTATTCTATTTAATAGTATCCATTTATCTTTTCTCTTTCTATTTATTATGAGAAGGAGTGATTTATTTATGAAAATTATGCTCGATGCAGGTCACGGACCAGAAACACCGGGAAAACGAACACCTGATGGGAAAATGAGAGAATTTGAATTTAATCAAGTAGTTGTACAACTAATGAAAATGGAACTACAGAAATGTGGAGTAATCGTCCTTCTAAGTCATTTAGGCACTTCAGATGTGCCCCTTATCGAAAGGACGACATTAGCAAATAAATTAGGAGTAAATGCATTTATTTCCATTCATGCAAATGCATTCGGCTCTTCGTGGAATGATGTAAGTGGAATTGAAACTTTTACGTATACAAAGCCTTCCAGCCATTCTAAAATACTTTCAAAGTTGATCCAAGACTCTATGTGTTCTACTACAAAGCGTACCAATCGCGGGGTGAAGAGAGCCAATTTCGCCGTGCTTCGCGATACAAAAATGCCTGCCGTTTTAGTAGAATGTGGCTTTATGACAAACAGAGCAGAAGCAGCATTACTACAATCTGCTTCTTATAGAAATCTTTGTTCTAATGCCATGGCGCACGCTATACTAAGTTGGAATAAGAAAAGCTGACAGGAGCATACGCCCCTGTCAGCTTTTCTGATTACTCGCCATCTACTGTATATCGAACAAGGACAGTCCCAGTTTTTGCATTTCCGTAAACCCTTAGAGGCTCTGATTCAGATTCTA
The DNA here is from genome assembly GCF_042945595.1 of Psychrobacillus sp. L3. Classification (GTDB taxonomy): domain Bacteria; phylum Bacillota; class Bacilli; order Bacillales_A; family Planococcaceae; genus Psychrobacillus. The sequence goes on from NZ_CP168493.1 coordinate 2,880,075, forward strand.
CTATTTTCGTGAATCCAACTTTTTTATTTAATAATTGTTCGGATTGTTTCAGTTGTGTAACATCTGCAAGCTGCACATCTATTCTTCCTAATTGAGAAGTAGCTTCTCCTTTTAACGAAACATCTTTCCGTACATATAATTCGACAGTTCCTGCTACTGCAGTTCCTTCTATTTTACGTGCTTCCTTATCTTTCGTCGTTAGAATAACATGTCCGCTGACAGACGAACCTGCTACTTCCTTCAACTTTCCATCAACATAAATGCGTCCATTAATCGTTTCCACTTCAATGGAATCACCTACTACTTGTTGAACTTGAACCGATCCATTTACCGTCTCAATATCCGCTCTTCCAAATTGTAATTCTTCCAAATTCACTTTTCCGTTTGTTGTTTTGACTTTAAACGAATTCGCTTCGATGTGGTTCGCCCTAAAATCACCATTAAATAAACGAGCTGATATATCATTATATGCTCTTTGAGGAACATATAGCGCAACTTGAACTGATGTTGTTTTCATGTCACTATATATACGTAATTTATTTCCTTCTGCTTTAAAAAGAAAATCTCTGTGAAAACGATTTTTTGCTTCTTCTTCCGAAGAGTTTTTATAAGATTTAACAGTCACATTTGCATGTGTATTAGATTCTTCCGTTGGGAAAATTTCCACTTTACCATTTGCAATATCTATAGAAATGTCATCATACTCTGCTTTCTCTACTACTAACTTTTCTTGGAAAACTACAGGTTCACCAAAAGGCATTTCAAATTCAAATTCTTTTATTTTATCTACAGTTCCTTGCAAGAAGTGCATAAAACGTTCTCCGACTACCGTAAAATCCCTTTTCAAATCTTCTATAAAATCAGAGTTTTGTTGCTTGTGATACGAATGAGATTCAGCTTGTTCCGTTGATTTGTATTCCTCTTTTTTTTCCTGTTTTACTGGCTGAGCTACAGGTGTTGATTGCTTGCCAAGTGCTTCTAATAATATTAATGCTTCTTGTGCAGTAATTGTGCCATTTTCAACCATATCCAAAATACGTTTACGTTCTTCTTGCATAGTGAAAGGCCTCCTCTTAAGTTAAAAGTCTGATTAACTTCTTACTCTACTTAATACGATTAAATGGAAAAAAGGTTTCACTTGGATTCTACTGCAACTTTTTTCTTTTTAGTCGCTTTTAATATTACTTCGTCCATTCTCCCTCGGTCGCGTTCCAAAATGGTTTTTAAATATTTCCCTGTGTAAGAGTCTTTTGTTTCAGCTATTTTTTCCGGTGTGCCTACTCCAACAATCATTCCACCTTTGTCGCCGCCTTCAGGACCCAAATCGATCATATAATCTGCTGTCTTAATCACATCTAAATTATGTTCAATAACTAGTACGGAGTCCCCATTTTCTACAAGACGTTGTAGTACCACAAGTAAACGTGCAATATCATCTACGTGTAAACCAGTTGTGGGCTCATCGAGAATATAAAATGATTTTCCGTTTGATCGTTTATGCAACTCGGAAGCAAGTTTTACACGTTGGGCTTCTCCCCCTGAGAGTGTCGTAGCTGGTTGACCTAACTCCATATACCCTAGACCCACGTCCACAATAGTTTGTAATTTACGGCTAATTTTCGGATGGTTTTCAAAAAACGCTAATCCATCCTCCACTGTCATTTTTAATACTTCCGCTATATTTTTCCCTTTATAATGTACTTCTAATGTTTCCCGATTATACCGTTTTCCATGACAAACTTCACAAGGGACATAGACGTCTGGTAAAAAGTGCATTTCAATTTTAATAATTCCATCTCCGCGACATGCTTCACAGCGTCCACCTTTTACATTAAAACTAAATCTCCCTTTTTTATACCCTCTCACTTTTGCTTCATTTGTCGCAGCATATAAGTCACGGATATCATCAAATACACCTGTATAGGTAGCGGGATTTGATCTTGGTGTTCGTCCAATAGGTGATTGGTCAATATCAATTACTTTTTCCAATTCCTCTATTCCTTCTATGCTTTTGTTTGCTCCCGGTTTCACTTTAGATCGGTTAAGCTTTTGTGCAAGCGACTTATAAAGAATTTCATTCACAAGCGTACTTTTCCCCGAACCAGAAACACCAGTTACTGCTGTAAATACCCCTAAAGGAATATCTACATTGACATTTTTTAAGTTATTTTCAGAAGCCCCTTTAATTTTGATAAATCGTCCATCCGGCTTTCTTCTCTCTGTTGGTAAAGGGATGAATTTCTTACCACTTAAATACTGACCTGTGAGTGATTTTTTGTTTTTCATTACTTGTTCAGGTGTGCCTGCAGCGACGATTTCTCCTCCACGAATTCCTGCTCCAGGACCAACATCGATTAAATAATCTGCTGCCATCATTGTGTCTTCATCATGCTCCACTACTATCAGCGTGTTACCAATATCACGCATATTCTTTAATGTCTCGATTAATCGATCATTATCTCGTTGGTGCAAACCAATAGAAGGTTCATCTAAAATATATAAAACCCCTGTAAGCCTTGACCCTATTTGAGTGGCTAGACGAATTCGTTGTGCTTCTCCACCAGATAATGTACCCGATGCACGATTCAACGTTAAGTAATCGAGACCGACATTTTCTAAAAAGCCAAGGCGTTCATTAATTTCTCTAAAAACTAAACGTGCAATTTGCATATCTTTTTCTGATAGTGTTAACTGATTAAAAAATCTATTTGCTTCTTCAATCGAAAACTCCGTTACTTGCCCTATATGTAAGGAATCCACTTTCACTGCAAGCGTTTCTTCTTTTAATCGATAGCCTTTACAAGTAGGGCAATCATGCCGCCCCATATATTTTTCCATCTGTTCACGAATATAATCGGAGGATGTATCTTTATATCGACGTTCAATATTAGATAAAACCCCTTCAAATTGAATCTTGCTGTCTCGTACTTGTCCAAATTCATTTTCATAGCGAAAATGGATTTGATCATCTCCAGAACCATACATAATCCTATTCCACTGGTCTATTGGCAATTTCTCCACAGGTACATTCATTTTAATTTTGTAATGTTTGCATACTGCTTCTAATAATTTGGGATAGTACTGGGAACTTGTTGGCTGCCAAGCGACAATAGCCCCTTCTTCGAGTGTAAGTGTTTTATCGGGAACAACTAGTTCTGGATCCACTTCTAGTTTAGTTCCTAATCCATCACACTCTGGACATGCACCGAATGGACTGTTGAAAGAAAACATCCGTGGTTCTAGCTCTCCGATAGAAAAACCACAAATAGGACATGCATGATGCTCACTAAATAATATTTCCTCATTTTCCATCACATCAATTAATACTCTTCCATCTGCAATTCGAAGTGCGGATTCCAACGAATCACTTAAGCGAGGTGCTACGCCTTCTTTCATCACAATTCGGTCAATCACTACTTCTATATTATGTTTTTTATTTTTATCTAAATTAATATCGTCATCCAAATCCATTAACTCACCGTCAACTCGAACACGTACATATCCTTGTTTCTTCATATCTTCCAACAATTTCACATGCGTACCTTTTCTGCCGGATACGATGGGAGCTAGTACTTGCATACGCGTTTTTTCAGGATATTCACTCAATCGATCGACCATTTGTTCAATCGTTTGTGAACTAATCTCTGTTCCATGTGTAGGACATATCGGCTTCCCTACTCGAGCAAATAATAGACGTAAATAATCGTAAATTTCGGTTACAGTTGCTACCGTAGACCGTGGATTTTTACTCGTCGTTTTTTGGTCAATGGAAATGGCCGGTGAAAGACCTTCAATCACATCTACATCCGGTTTATCCATCTGCCCTAAAAATTGTCGTGCATAAGCTGATAGGGACTCGACATAACGTCTTTGTCCTTCTGCATAAATCGTATCAAATGCTAGAGAGGATTTTCCGGAACCAGATAACCCTGTCATTACAACAAGCTTATCCCTTGGTATTTTTAAACTTACATTTTTTAAGTTATGTGCGCGTGCACCCTGTATTACAATCTCTTGATTTTTCACAATATCATCCTTCCAACTTCAATTCCAGTATTGCATCACGTAATTCTGCAGCACGTTCAAAGTTTAGCGCCTTAGCCGAATCCTTCATTTCTTTTTCAAGATTTACTAATAAGTCCGCTTTTTCTTCTTTTGTTAGTGCTTTTCCACTCGTTAATTTTTGTGCATAAGTTGCTTCTTCTTCTGCAACTTGTGATGCACGAATTACTTCTCTTATTTTCTTCTCGATTGTTTTCGGGGTAATTCCATGCTTTTCATTGTATTCCATTTGAATGGTACGTCTACGGTCTGTTTCATCGATTGCTTTGCGCATGGAATCAGTCATTCTATCTGCGTACATTATTACTGTTCCATGTGAATTTCGTGCAGCTCGTCCAATCGTTTGAATTAAGGAACGTTCGGAGCGTAAAAATCCTTCTTTATCAGCATCTAAAATAGCAACAAGTGATACTTCTGGAATGTCGATACCTTCACGAAGTAAGTTAATCCCGATCAATACATCATACGTTCCTAAACGGAGTTCTCGTATAATTTCAATTCGTTCCAATGTTTTTATTTCTGAGTGTAGATATTGAACTTTAATTCCTATTTCTTTTAAATAGTCGGTCAAATCCTCTGACATTTTCTTCGTTAATGTTGTAATTAGCACTCGCTCATTTTTTAAGGCTCTCTCATGTATTTCATTGATTAAGTCATCTATTTGACCTTCAATTGGCTTCACTGTAATGACTGGATCTAGTAGCCCAGTTGGACGAATAATTTGTTCAACCATATCAGGAGTATGCTCTAACTCATATGCACCCGGTGTCGCTGAGACGAAGATAGCTTGATGAACATGGTCTTCATATTCGCCAAAAGTAAGTGGGCGGTTATCAAGCGCAGATGGTAATCGGAAACCATGATTTACTAGCACCGACTTTCTTGCTTGGTCACCATTAAACATTCCTCTTACTTGTGGCAATGAAACATGGCTTTCATCTACTACTAGTAAAAAGTCTTTCGGAAAATAGTCAAGGAGTGTATATGGTGTCGCCCCTGCTTCTCGTAAAGTTAGATGACGAGAGTAGTTTTCAATTCCTGAACAAAAACCCATTTCTCTCATCATTTCTAAATCATAATTTGTTCGCTGTTCCAATCGTTGCGCTTCGAGTAACTTGTCTTCACTACGTAAAACTTTAAGCTGTTCCTCTAATTCTTTTTCTATATTTTCTATAGCAAGAAGCATTTTTTCTTCACGTGTAACGAAGTGAGATGCTGGAAATATCGCTACATGATCTCGTTCTGCTAATATTTCCCCGGTTAATGCATTCACTTCACGTATTCGATCGATTTCATCTCCAAAAAACTCCACACGAAGACAGTTTTCATCACGAGAAGCTGGAAAAATTTCTACAACATCCCCACGTACGCGAAAAGTCCCACGTGTAAAACTAATATCATTTCGTTCATATTGAATATCAACTAACTTTCGCAGTAACTGGTTCCTTTCAATTTCCATGTTGGTTCGAAGTGAAACGACCATTTCTTTATATTCTTCAGGATTTCCCAAACCATATATACACGAAACCGATGCAATAATAATGACATCTTTTCTCTCGAATAAGGAAGAGGTGGCGGAGTGACGAAGCTTATCAATTTCTTCGTTTATACTCGAATCCTTTTCTATGTACGTGTCCGTTTGCGGTACATACGCTTCCGGTTGAAAATAATCATAATAGCTGACGAAATATTCTACTGCATTATTCGGAAAGAACTCTTTAAACTCACTATACAGTTGTCCTGCAAGTGTTTTATTATGAGCCATCACTAAAGTTGGCTTATTTATTTGTTGAATAACATTGGAAATCGTAAACGTTTTCCCAGTACCTGTTGCACCAAGTAACGTTTGGTGTTTTTTACCTTCTCGAACACCTTCTACTAATTGTTCGATTGCCCTTATTTGATCCCCTGCTGGCTCATACGGAGCTTGCAATTCGAATAGTTGATCCATAGTATGCCTCCTACGGTTTAGATGTTTTTAGTTTAACATAATTCGCTTTTAAAAACGAAGAAAACGAACGTATGTTTTTCAAATTAGAAAAGAAAAACCGCTCTGCATAAGCGGCTTTTACCTTGTACTTTGTAATTGTTGTAATGCTTTCGTATACTTCATAAATGTTACTTGATCTTTTTGATCAAGGGCCTCATCTATCAATCTTAATAATCGATAACTACTTTGTTCCCGGTGGACAATGTTCAAAAACATATCAAGATATATTTCATTTAACAATTTTTCGGCAGAACTTTCTTTCCCGGTTTGACCCATTGCTTTCAAAAAATCTGCATATGAATATTGTTTGTCCATTTCCATCACCCCGATGTCTTTTTACCATTATATAAAAGTAAAACAAGAGTTGCAATCATTTTGAGAAAATTTTGATTTTGAGATTAGTTTAAAAATTTTAAAAATTCGTTATATTTACTTGATTTTTTTCCATATTTAACTATAATTGATGTATAAACTACTAAGGAGTGAATATGTATGACAATAAAAGCAGATGATAAATCCTTCCTAGTTTCATTTGAAACTGCGGTACTACAACCAATTCGAATAAATAACAAGATTTATACGAAGGTTACTAATATTTCAGGAGAATCCACCATTATAGGCAAAAAGCCTTATGATATTGTTCGGCAATCATGCGCCTATTACGGTTCTACTTTCCAACAAGCTAAACAACTTTCCAAAGATACGCTAGGCAATTATCTTAAACTCCCTATAGTTGTTGCTCATGACTATGGAAATCCTTTTATTTTAATACCACTCTTGTCTCCTAAATCGGATTTAAATGTTTGGTTTTCACTTAAAGCCATCGAAAGACTTGAAGCAAGTGAGGGAGGCTGTACGGTAGTATTAACAAATGGCGAAAAGATTATGGTAAATTCCTCCACCGTTACGTTAAGTAAACAAGTTGGGTTTGCAAATCTTTTAAATACGCATTTTCTTAAACGAATGAGCCGTCTATCACATAACGAATTTTTAACATCCAGAAATCAATTTTTCCAAAAAAGTTTCCAAGATTAACAAATTTTTTCCACAAGGGTGAAGTACATAGAAATTAGTTCCTCCACTCTATTACGAAGGCGGACGTTTAGGTAACGACGATGTTCTTCATACCCACCATGAAAAAAAATATACTCAGTGAACATATCATCCCCTTCACCACGAAGAACCTTCATACTATGTCGTTTCATATATATATGCGTTTCTTTTAATTCTTTTTGTACTTGCTTTGCAGCTTCTTCTACCATAGATATATATGGACGTTTCAATTTAAAGGGAGCTTGCTCGAAAATAATTCGATCTTTTTCTAAAATTGTTAATACCATCGGGAGATAGATCATGTTTTCTAAATATGGTATTGATTCTTCCGGTATAAGCGGCATGTCGCACTCCCTTCCTTTTAGAACGTTTGTTCTTTTTAATTGTACATCTTTTCTAAGAAAATGCAACATTCTAGATCAAGTATTTTCTACCAATTGAATGTATGAAAAAAAATCTCGGTGAGCGAGTGAAAAGCTCATCGAGATTTTTAGTAAAAAGCGTTAATTTAAAATTTCAGCAGCCCAACGACGTGCTTCTATATAAAAATTATTTAATACGGCGTGATCAATTTCAAGTATTGCAGCGCCAACTATCATGTCATTCCAACGAACTTCATCACAAGCAATGGCTAGCTCTAAAAAAGGGGTCATTACAGTTTCGGTGCAAGCCAATGTTGCTACCACTTCATCTGAAAAAGGTAGCTCCTTAAGTAGTTGGTCCATCGAACGGTGTAATAATGTATCAATTAAAGAAAACATCCCTATGATGAAATATTCGGAAGCATTTGGTAGTAACTTACGTCTTGCTAGTAAATCGCAAAACTTTGCTCTAAATAATGACGCTTCAATGAGAGCCATGCTATCACCTGAATAGCTTATCTTTGTTTCCCGAAGCAATAAAACATATAACCAGTGACTCAAATCTTCTAAACCAAGCATGAGCACCCCCTGCTTAATAGAACGTACCTTTGACTTCGTACGAACAGCAGGCGAATTAATCATCTTTAACACTTTAAAAGAAAGAGAAACATCCCGTTCGATTTCATCTGCAACCTCCTCGATTGAAGCAGATTTATCCCGTAACAAGTTAATGATTCGAAAATATTGCGCCATATTTGTTGGTATTACAGTTCCTTTTACAATTTCTGGTTTTGCAAAGAAGTAACCTTGAAATAGCCCATACCCAGCTGCTTTTGCCTCATAAAATTCCGCCCGTGTTTCCACTTTTTCCGCAAGTAAAACTACATTCGGATAATTCGCTTTTACAATTTGTTCAATTGCTAGTCTTTCTGTTGATGTACTCTCAAGGAAATCTACTTTAATGAAGTTAACGATAGAAAATAGCTCATCATACAAAGTAACATTTTTTTGAAGGACAAAATCATCTAAAGCGATTAAAAAGCCAAGAGATTTAATTTCTCTTATCTTTTGAATTAATGAAATCGTAATAGGAATATCCTCTAATATTTCTACGACTATTCGATCCGTTGGAAATTTCGCAAACACTTCTTTTTCTAACAAATTTTCCGTAAAGTTAATAAAACATAGTTTTTCTCCTGCTAGTTCATTAATGCCAATTGTAAGAAAAGAATGTACAAGCACATCTAAAGTAGCGGTATCACCGTCTAGAGCGGGAAAAGAATTATTTTGCCCATCTCTATATAACAATTCATATGCAAAAATACGTTCATTTTTAGTAAAAATAGGCTGTCTCGCTACAAAAATGTCCATGCAAATTCCTCTAATCTTTATAATTTCAATAATATAATTGTACCAAATTGGAAAAGGAAAATCGACCTATTATGAATCCATTACCTATAGATGACAGACTACTAGTAAAATGATATGTTTTGTATGGGGAAATAATTGTATTTTTAGGGGGAAAAGAAATGAAATCGATTTATTATGAACAGCATGGAAATTTGGCATATGTAACACTAAATAGACCTGATGCCTTAAATGCATTTAATTACGAGATGCTTCGAGAGCTAGGCGATATTACAGAATCTATCCGTATAAATCCAGATATCCGTGTCGTAATTTTCACAGGAGCTGGAGATAAATCATTTAGTGTGGGAGCAGACTTAAAAGAACGAAAAAATTTAACAGCTCAACAAGTAAAACGAAATATTTATAAAATCGGAGAAGTATTCTCAGCTATTGAAAATCTTCCACAACCAACTATTGCTATGCTAAACGGCTACGCCTTTGGTGGAGGTACAGAACTTGCACTAGCATGTGATTTCCGAATTGCAGCAGATGATATTCAACTAGGATTAACCGAAACAAGCTTAGCCATTATTCCAGGCGCAGGGGGAACGCAACGTCTACCACGCCTTATCGGAGAAGCAAAAGCACTAGAGCTAATTTTAACAGCAAAAAGACTTAAATCAGAAGAAGCACTAGCGTATGGCTTAGTAACTAAAGTTACTTCTCGTGCAACATTAATAGCAGAAACAGAAAGCTTTGCAGCACTAATGCTTGCTAATGGACCAATCGCACTTCAACAAGCAAAGTTTGCGATCAAACACGGTATGAATGTAGATTTGCATACAGGGTTAAACATTGAACGTAAAGCCTACGAAATCACTATTCCAACAGAAGATCGAGTAGAAGCTTTAAATGCATTTAGTGAAAAAAGAAAACCAGTGTTTAAAGGAAAATAACTAATAATTTTTTTGGATAGTGAAGTGACTGAGTCACTTCACTATCCTTTTTTTTTAGCAATTTGACGGTATGTTTGTTCGGTTTCCTCTTGGAAAAAGTGAAGACAAAATACACTTTGGGTATGTGGTAGTCGGACTAGCTTATGTGGTGCTCGATTCGAGTTATGTGGTGTTCAATTGTATTTAATTTTAAGAATATCGCAAAAACACTTCTTCAAATGGTAAAATATAGTTGCATTTGTAAAAGGAGGCGAGTCAAATTTTCAAGAATCGCTATTTTGCTATTATTTTATATGCTGTCTTATTAATTTGCTCCTTTAAACTATTTCACTTTCAATTGTCCCACCCAATCGTAGAGGATTATGGGCGGCTTTTACCTATCAAGATGAAGGCTGTGAAATCAAGCGATGATGAGGAGAAAGTTCGTAAAATTATAGAAGACGCGAATATGCATGATGATCCAATTTCTATTGCAGGAATGCAGCATAGTCAAGGAGGTCAAACCCTCTATCCAAATGGCATTCTACTCGATATGAAAAACTATAATAAAATTCTAGCATTTGATAAAGAAAATAAAGTTATCACCGTACAAAGTGGTGTGACTTGGGCTGACATCCAATCCTATACCAACCCATATGGACTCGCTTTAATGGTTAGTCAATCGCAAAATATTTTCACTGTTGGTGGCTCATTAAGTGTGAATGTGCACGGCCGCGATATTCGAAATACTTCTTTGATTGAATCCGTAAAATCATTTAGATTACTTAATGCAGAAGGGAATATTATTCATGTCAGTCGTGAAGAAAATCCTGAGCTCTTTCGGTTGGTCATTGGGGGTTACGGGTTATTCGGTGTTATTCTTGATGTAACATTGCAATTGACGGATGATGAACTCTATCAAGTTCAAACAAAATCGCTAGCTTACGATGAATACAGTTATTATTTCGCTACTAATGTTCTTGGAAATGATACTGTAAAAATGCATTTGGCAAGAATTTCGGTTGCACCGGATAACTACTTGAAGGATATGTATATATCGAACTATTTCACGGCCGATGACCAATCACTGTTAAACAAACACTCTACTTTAAAACGGGAAAGCATCATCGCAGTCCCAAAATTCTTTCTAGGTCTTTCTCGTATCAATGATTGGGGAAAGAATATGTTTTGGAAAACACAAGAAACATACAATAAGAAGATTGATGGCTCTTATATTTCAAGAAATAATGTGATGCGCTCAGAATCAGCCTTTATGGAATATGACAGTACGAGTAAAACGGAAATATTGCAAGAATATTTCGTACCAATAAATGAGTTTACCAACTATATAGATGACTTAAGAGAAATGCTCCAAATGGAAAAAGACTTTAATTTGCTGAACATTACCATTCGATATGTGAATAAGAATGATGAAGCAGTCCTGTCCTATGCAAAAGAAGACATGTTTGCCCTCGTTTTGCTTATAAATCATGGAACTAGTAAAGACAGTATCGAAGAAACGGGTCAAGTCATTCGGAAAATGATTGATATTACGTTAGCTCATGATGGAAGCTATTATCTTCCCTACTATAACTATCCTACAAAAGAACAGTTGGAAGAGGCATATCCGAGAGCGGAAGAATTTTTTGAAATGAAGGAAAAATATGATCCTAATCACCGGTTCATGAATCTTTTCTATGAGGGGTATAACGGATGAATTATAGAAGATTTATTGTTTATCAGAGCACTATAGGTATGGCGGCAAGTATGATTTTTCCGTTCTATGTGTTGCTATTAAAAAATGTCGGGAGCAGCTATTCACAGTTCGGTTGGGCATACGGAATATTTGCATTAACCGCAGCTTTAAGTTACCCCATAATTGGAAAGCTCGCTGATAAAACGGGAGATAAAATTCTATTGGTTATTTATTCCTGGGGAATGGCACTGATATTGCTCGTTTTTCCACTTGCTTATGAAATTTGGCATGTTTATGCCCTTCAAGTTGTGATGGGATTACTTGGAGCGGTTCAGAAGAATTCGGAAAAAACAGTTCTAGCTCGTACTGTTAAAAAAGAGACTGCAGGCAAGGAAATCGGTCGCTATCATATTTGGACATCTGTTGGTGCAGCTTTAGCGGTTATAGTTACGGGGTATTTAGTTGATTTCCTGACGATTGGGAGTATTTTTTATGTAGCTTCTATTGTATTTGCTTGGAGTGGGTTTTATATGATGAAATTGGAAAAGTCTTGAGTACTAAATTGGTAAATATGTGGTACTCGGGCCAGGTTATGTGGTACTCAGGCTAGTTTATGCGGCACTCGGATTGAGCTATGTGGTATTCAGCCTGAAATGTAATAATTAGATAGTTATAAGCGTTTTTCAAGTGAATAAAACTAGTTAAATACAAATGAAAGAGAGACAAAACCAGATATTTTATGGTTTGTCTCTCCATTTTCACTTTAATAAAGCTCTCCATGTTTTGTAGCAATTAACGTATATAATCCTGGTATATTATTTTCTACTCTTTCAGGCCACCAGGCAGAATTTAATAGGTTCCACCATATTCATGTATTTTAATAGTTAATAATTTCCCATCTTTAACTATAACTGCTTTCGCTTAATTCCTTATTCCAATTTTAAATACTTTAACTATAGCTTTTTATGCTAGATTTTCTATGCTCATTTTAAATACTCTCCAATCAATATCAATTAATCATCCAGCTTTACCTATTTATCTATTCTCCATCATTATCCAAAATTCCTTCATCTTGTGATAAGCTTGACTGGAGGTGAATCGAATGAAGAGAAAAGCCATATATGTTGAAACATCTATCAATACAGAAATGGAAAAGTTATGGGATGCAACGCAGAAACCAGACTTACATGAGCAATGGGATCTCCGCTTTTCTTCTATCACCTATTTACCAAAAGAAGAAAATAAACCGCACATTTTGAATATAAAACGAATATTGGATTTGGCTTGAACATTGCTGGGTGGGGAAAAAGTGTTGGTACTTTTCATGCAAAGGACGATTCGAGAACATCCTCCTTACACTTTGGAACGGATCAAGCGATTTCCATCATTCGCGAAGGAAAAGGCTATTGGAAGTATAAGCCTGATCAAAGTTCGATTACATTTCTTACACAATATGATTATGAAACTAATTTCGGCGCAATAGGTAGATTTTTTGACCGTCTTATTTTCCGACCACTTATCGGATGGGCAACCGCACTAAGCTTTGATGTATTAAAGAGATGGCTTGAAAAAGGAGAATCTCCATCTGCACAATATAGTCGATTTTTCAGTCATTGGATCATCACACTCTTATTCTTTTTCGTATGGATATATCAAGGCTTAGTACCTAAATTGATAATGATGCACCCAGAAGAAGTGTCCATGACGAAAAACTTACTAGCTATAACAACAAGTGAAGCATCTGGCATTGTCGCAACAATTGGCATAGCGGAAATAATCTTTGGTTTCATTTGGTTACTCTATTCAAATAAAAAAAGATTACTAGGAATACAATTAATCCTTTTTCCTCTGCTCACCTTATCGGCTATTTATGCAGATCCTACTATTCTTAGTCATCCATTTAATCCTTTAACTTTTAACGTAACTTTATTTGGGCTTTCTATTATTGGATTTTTCATGAGTAAGGATATTCCTTCTGCTAAAAGTTGCAAACGAACGAGATAAGGAGCATTTAAATGTCTATCTATAAACAAATACTTGGTGAGCAATTTTATCAGCTTCAGCCAATGCTCCAAAAAAGATATGCACTTCCTAATGGGAAACCTTTTAAAGCAACCGGCACCATGAAAAAAATAAGTGGAGGACCTAAATGGCTGCTCCCTTTGTTTTTGCTAGGAACTCGTTGGAAGTTTTTATTTCCTGAGCAAGGAGAAAACATTCCTTTTTCTATAGTAAACAGTAGTCGAATTGGGGCAAATGGCGAGAACCAAGTCCACTGGGAAAGAATCTTTCAGTTTCCTAAAAAGAAAAGATATTTTAATGCACTTATGAGCCTAGATGCTAATGAAGACATCGTAAAAGATTATCTAGGAGAACCGAGTTTATTTTACTCCGAACTGGCTTTCTTTGTTTCGAAAGAAGGACATATGCAAATTGAATCAAGAAAACAGCGAGTTGTTCTTGGATCAATTGAAATTCCCCTATCTAAAATTTTTCAAGGTATTGTACAAGTAAAAGAATATTATATAGAAGAAAGAGATGTTTTTTCGATACATGTCGTCATTACGAATCCTATAATCGGCAATTTATTTGAATACGAAGGAGAATTTCGAGCGGATGACTTTTAAAAGGATTGTGTTATTGCATATTATTTTATTTCTAGCTACTATGTTTTTTAGTGTAACTCCTTGGTATTTTTTAATGCTAACAGTTGCTCAGCTTTTATTTGTACCAATCACTCTACAATTGATCTTGAAACAAGAGAATCGATTGTATTATTATTTTGCAATACCAGCATTTGCGTCTGTTTTTATTTTACAAATAACGACGGATACTAAGTTGGACCTTTTATTAGCAGCTATTTATCTACTTTTCACATTTGTCGTTGCTTTATATGGATTCGGTCGTTTTATCCGCCGAGGCTTTGCACATTTAGAAGAATTTTCGATTGATGCTGGGATGATGTATTTATTCATCGGGGGTATTTGGTTCTTTGCTTCTGTTGCTGAGATTGATACTGGGTTCTCACCTATCCTTACATGGTTAACAGGAATTCACTTTCATTATTCTGCTTTCTTATTACCCATTTTCGTAGGATTTCTCGGTCGCTTATATAAGACAACTGCATATAAAATATTCTGTACCATTATTTTAATTTCACCGATCATTGTAGCAATAGGTATAACCTTCTTCTCATGGCTTGAAGTTGTTTCCGTGCTTCTTTGTATTATTGGGATTTATGGGCTCATTGTATTAACTATTAAAGCAACTTTTGCAAGTGTACGACAAAAAGTGTTCGTGCTTATATCATTCGGTTCGTTAGGGGTTACCATTATTTTTTCATTACTGTATGCAACTAGAATTTTTAGTATAGGCATTGATTTTATGCTTCGTTTTCATGGTTTTTTTAATTGTATTTTATTCGCCCTGTGCGGGATTATTGGTTGGTCTATTTTCACACCTCCTTCAAAAGGACAAGGTTGGCGTTTTCCAGTTAGCAAAGTTAAAGGAAAGTACATAATTGGAGAGCAAATTTTAACTGACCATATGGATAAAAAAGCATACAAAGGTCTTGTGAATGATATGAATATATATGTTCAGAAGGAAACTATGGCTTCTACGATCATCGATTTTTATGAAAACACAACTCAATACAGACTATTTTCGGAAGTGCACTGGCATGCTTGGTTTAAACCTTTTGCAGCTATTTATAAACTTATTAGTAGGAAAATAGAACAGCTCAATCTCCCATATTCTAATAAACAGATGGAAATGACTGGAGACATAGTTGCCGTAGAGGATGGTCGCTCCGATACGAGAGCATGGGTACGAAAAATCAACAAAGAAGTCATCTTTGTCGCTCTCTACTCATCCCATCGAGCGAATAATAAAACGTATATGAATATTGCTTTGCCACTCCCTTGGTCATCAATGATTGGAATACTGGAATTGCATCAGCAAGGAGAAAAGCTTCTCTTAACAAGTAAAGGATCTAGCGATTCCGATGCGGGGATTTATTTAGCTATTAAGAAATACGTATTTAAATTACCACTACAAGAGCAATTTTTACTTGAGGAAATAAAAGAAGGAGAGCTTCGTGCAAAACATCAAATGCGGATATTCTCTATACCTTTTTTAACGATTAATTACGGGATTCATAGAAAAGAAATCTTTAATTAAATGAAGGAGCTTTCCGTTAAGTAACGGGTTCCGTTACCTATCGCAAAACTAGAATTTACACACATAATTGTAAGTAAAAATGTATTATTAAAAGCACCGTAAATTACGGTGCTTTTGTCTACTAAAAAATAGCCCAGTTCAATTTCGAACTGGGCTATTGCCTGTGTTTAAATGCCAAACGCTTGTTCAACTAAAGAACCCGTTAGCCATCCATGCAGCACAAAATCAGTGCTGCACCACAGAGAATGAAAATGGTTATTGGAGTCAATACTAGAAGTCTACCGAAAATAATAGACTTAATAATGTCCGCTCTCCTCTTTTTTTAAACGATTAAGCAGGGGTCTTCTTAAGTATTGTTATTTTTCTTTTCTTTAAGAAACTAATTTTCATGGTAGTTGAATAAGGAAGGAGATGTCAATTTGTAAAAACTAATTAACTTTGAGGTTAATTTTCTCTTCATATTCACCTGTATTAGTCCGCCATTTAATTTCTATATAGGCATGATTTAACGATATAATTGCGTTATCTATATCTGGAGGATGATTACTACTGCCAGTTCCAAACGATATTGCTGTTTGATTCTCTTGAGGTTCAATTTCCCCAGTACGTGCACCTTCGTCAGTAACTAACGAATAAGTGACATATAGAAGTTCCTCATCTCCTGTATATTCAATTCCTCCTCTATCATAGAGTTCCGAATCGGTCACTTCGTATGTTACGTGTGCTTTCCATAAGTCCTCTTCACCAGTAGCTTTAATAGTTTCTTGATTTGAACAAGCGGTTAAAAGCATTATTGTAAGTAATAAAGTGAGTATTTTTCTCAACTTAATTCCCCTCTCCAAAAATCTTGGATTGATTTTTCCCCATGTAATAACTATTTCGACAATTGTATAAAAATACCTCTTATTGAACTAAACTGCACCGTTAGTTCAACAAGCAAATAGGCTTTACTCCATCTGGAAGTACAGTTAGCACCGATTAGTTGAAGAATCAGGGGTTGAATATCTGCCTCAATTCCTTTGGGACAATAATAACATTTACAATTTTATATTCCGATTGATTGTCTAATAGGGGTGCAAATTCAACCAATAACATTTCCCCCTTCTCCATTGTAATTAGTTCGTAATCTTTAAAATTAGAATCCTCTGTTGAAATGTCCTTAAAATGATTAAATTCAACTTCTGAAATCGAATTCTCTGCACCTTCATAAAATAACGATTGGAATCCGTCGTAATTTTGAAAATCAATTTGATACTTCATTAAGTATGCTGCATTCATTGGCGAATCTGGTTTTACTCTCTCCTCATCGCTACAACCAAACAACAATAATGATAAAAGTAACAATAGTGCAAATTGCCTTTTCAATCATTTCCCCCCTCTTTTATCTCACCTTAACTATTCCAATTCAATGTTATACCTTTATTTTCCTTATTGAACTAAACTGCTGCGTTAGCTCAATAAGGAAAAAGGCTTTACCCCTTATTGAAGTAAAGCACCCGTTAGTTGAACAAGAATAAAGCATTGTATGTTCCGAATTTGCAACAGGACTATTATTTTATATCCCACTTAGATGATTCGGATTTCTCCAGCCAATAATTAGCTTTCGCAGTATCTTTAGCTATTCCAATACCCATCTCATATTTCTTACCTACGTTAAACATCCCAATTGAATCTCCACTATTAGCAGCCTTTAAATTCAATTCAAATGCTTTTGTTAAATCTTTTTCTACACCTATTCCATTTCCATAAAGATAACCTAAGTTGACCATAGCTGTTGTATTTCCATTATTAACACTTTCTAAATACCATTTTAAACTTTCTTCATAATTAATATTTACATTTATTCCTTCTTGATAATAGTAGGCTAACATTCCTTGTGCTTCTGCGTCTTCTTTTTGTGCCAAATCGTGTAACTCTTCAATTGAAAGCTGGCTATAATCCTTTTCCAAATCTAATAGAAGATACAAACCAACTACAGAAATTAAAGTTACAAAAATAAAGATGAAATTTCTCTTTTTCATAATAATCTCCTCTATTCTATCTATTTCACTCCAAGCCACCTTATTGTATGGTAAATTGGATATATTTACAATTATAATCATATTATACCTATAGAAGTAATCTTTCTCGCTAGTTTAAGAAGAAAGATAAACAGTATTTTCCTGATGTACCATAAAAAATCCTTCTTCAACTAAACTGCTGCGTTAGTAAAAAAAGCTTTACTCCCTATTGAAGTAAAGCACCCGTTAGTTGAATAAGAACAAAGACGCTTATTAAACAATCGCCCCCATTAGTGGTAGAAGGTACTTGTTTTTTATGTAACATATCTCCAACCAATTAAACTAACTAACAGACCACGTTAATTCAAGAAAGTTTCTTCTTTATTTGGTTTAACAAATAAGTCTATTCTTTCATTAGCATACGCGCCTTTATTTATATCTCTCCACTTAACAATCATGTAAATAACATTTACCTCTTTAAGTGAAATAGGGTCTCCTTTTTCATTTAAATACTTTCCACTTTCGATTGCACCAGTAGTTATTTCGGCAATGTCAATTCCATCACCAGTTTCTGGACTTGAAAACTCTATTGAATTCGAATGTACAGTAAAATCTTCGTTGTTAATAACAGCATGGGTTTCAAATTGAAAAAAATCCGAAAGATATTTTTCTTCATTTTTCATTTTTAATGTGCCATTACCTGCTTTAAAGTTTTCTGGTGTTATCATAACTTCGTATCCAGTTAAACTCCAAGTTTGACTTTCACCATGCAAAGGTAAAAAGTAATTATTTTTAACTAATTTCCCACTATTGTTACATCCAGAAAGCAAAACAATAAGCGTTGTAATTAACAGGTACAAAATACCTTTATTCTTTTGTAGCACTACATACCTCCTCCCTGCCTTACTAAATTAAATGGCCCGTTTGTTGAACACAAGTTAAACAACACTCTTGAACTAACCTGCCACGTTAGTTCAATAAGAAAAAGGCTTTACTCCTTCTTGAAGTAAAGCACCCGTTAGCCATCCATGAAGCGCAAAAACAGCGCTTTACCACAGAGAATGAAAATGGTTTGAGGAGTCAATACTGATACTGACCCTAATCCAGTCTACCGCAATCCATAGACTTATTTACGCTCTCCTCTTTTTTTAAACGATTTAGCAGGGGTCTTCTTAAGTATTGTCATTTTACTTTTCTTGAGGAAACTAATTTTCATGGTAGTTGAACAATAAATGCAAATTCAATAAATTTTCAAATCATCAATCTTTTCACATATATCTTTAGCTCTTTTAGACCTAAGGAACTCATCTATACACCAAAACAGACTTGAAGATAAAAGAGCGGTAATAAAAACTAAGCTATTTAAACTCCTTTCCGTTTCTATGAATGGGATTAAAACGAACAGAGCGGCAAGGAACAAATGAATGAATAATGCCAAACTTCCTCTAAGCAATCCGCTTATTTTTTTTGTAACGAAATCAGAGAGAATAGATGATGGTACTCCATAAATCAATAGAATGGGTAATAGATACACACCTATTAAGATGACAAAACCAGACTGTTCTACAAGAAAATAAATTAACATGACCAATACACCAGCTATTAATCCCGAACAAAGTTTTCTAATAATCAAGTTGCTCACCCCTATCAATTTATTAGTTAATTTCTTCAATAGTCAAATACTTCTTCAACTAACCGGCACCTTTAGTTGAAGAAGAAAAATAGCTGCAGTACAAATCAACGATCTTCCACTAAAGCGTCCGTTAACCATCCATGCAGCACAAAATAGTGTTGCACCACAGAGAATGAAAATGGTTAGAGGAGTCAATACTAGTAGTCCACCGAAATCAATAGTCTTATTAATGTACGCTCTCCTCTTTTTTTAAAACCATTAAGCAGGGGTCTTATTAAGTATTGTCATTTTTCATTTCTTGAAAAAAATATTTTCTTGGTAGTTTAAGTGCATTCTTTCACAATGTTGTTCTCATGCTTTTTTTCTATTATCACTTGTTTTACTTTTCTCCAATCATCATCTGTAATTGAGTATATTACTGCATTTCTAATATATCCGTTTTCAAGAATTCTTTCTTTTCTTAAGATACCTTCTTTAATAGCTCCTAAACGTTCGATAGCTTTTTGAGAACGGACATTTCTCTCATCTGTTTTAAATTGTACTCTTATCATCTTTAATTCCTCAAAACAAAATTTTAGTAGTAGGTACTTACACTCTGAATTGACAAAAGTCCCCAAAAAGCTACTTGCATACCAAGTTGCGCCTATTTCACATGACTTCTGATTCGGGTTAATTTGGTAAATACTTGTTGTTCCAATAATTTCATTAGTTTCTTTTAAAACAACAACAAACGGTAGTGCCTTCATTTGATTGCGAAGTTGAATTTTTTTTGACACATGTTTTTCCATTTCAGTTTCCGATTTAATTTCACCTAACATATATGTCCATACTTCAGGGTAGCTAATAGAAAATAAGTATCTTGCATTCTCTTGTTGTAAAGGTCTGAGTATAATGCTTTCACTCTCTAAGACAGGTGGATCAATAGACAATAACTGATTCAAATAGGCTCTCTCCTTAGTTTAAAACAAAATTTCACAAAAATATTCTCTTTATACTTCTATCTCAACAAAAATTATAACGATTCCTTCCTCAATGAAAGCACCTGTTACTTGAAGAAGAAATATTTCATTAATGATACTCAATCAACCAACAATCTTGATATTTCCCCTCGTGAAGCTCACGACTTGGAAGTAATTTTATTTTGTTAAAACCACATTTCTCATAACATTTTATCGCCCTCGTATTTCTTGTTTGAGGGTCCATAACTATTCGGTCTGCATTTTTATGTTCGATTAAAAATTTAATCATAGATGTAACAATTAATGTGCCAATTCCTTTATTCCAATACTCTATCTCTCCAATAAATTGGTCTGTTCCATAAACATTTTCGGTAAAATACCCATATTCCTTTTTCGTTTCATTATCTAATTGATAAAATTGGATATAGCCAATTTCGTTACCATCATATTCCACAATACATTTAACTTCTTCATCTTCAGGAGCATAAAAAACTTCATTCACTTTTTCTAAATCAAAAGGATTATCCCTACCTTCATAGAACTCAAGAACCATCGGGTCTGAGAGCCATTTTGCTAACAGGACATTATCTTCTTTTTCTAATTTTCGAACTTTTAATTTCCCATTATGAAACAACATAATAATTCTCCCTCCCAATTAAAAAACTGTTTATAGAATTCGTTTCATTAATTAATAATTCCTAATTAGTTTTTCAACTAACCTCCCTCTATAAACATTGAGATATCAACGGTTTTCATCACTTCGTGATTAAAGAAAAATATTTTTCTCTTCTCTGATAAACAGAGTCTTGAATTTATAGATTTTATTACCAAGTTGAGCGTACGCTTCGCTAAAACTAATGGAAATCATTAGCTTTTTTATCCACTATTGTGATGCACAATGGATCTCTGCGAAACTTATGACGACGTACCCTCCCATGTCTCTTAGCGTCAGTGCGCTTACATTCCTTCGTTCGGTCTATTCATAAGGCAGAGGCCAGCTAAGCTGCCCTGGGGACTCATAGTCTTAGTGTTAGTTATAGTGCCGGCTTCTCCGTGTCATCCTTTAATAGGTCGCTGATCGGAAATGCTTACGCTGCCTCTCCGAGACAGTAAAGATCTTTCATCATAGCTTTCTCGTTAAAATAAACTTTCTTTTTACAAATTCCATGTAATACTTTTAGTAATTTACCACAAAGCACTACCATCGATTGCTTGCCCCGTAAGGGATTTTGTTTCCGTGTTGTGTAGTATTCATGTAATTGTTTAAACGCTTGATTGTGACGAATAAGTGGAACTATTACTTTAAAAAGAATGTATCTAAGTTTCTTTCTTCCTCTTTTGGAGATATGTTTTTGCCCCTTATGTTGTCCAGAAGAGTTTTCACGTAATGTTAATCCCGCTAGTTTGATGAGTTGGCGTGGATTCTCATAAAGTGAAAAGCTTCCTACTTCTGAAAGTAAGTCTACAATCGTCGCATCTCCTAAACCTGGAACAGATGCGAGCACGTCATAATCATTCGTTGTTTTAGCCATTTCAGCTAATTGATTATTTACTTCTTCAATTTCTGTCTCTAATAAGCGATATTGACGTAGGAGTGTGGCGATTTCATGTTTGGCCATCTGTGCTCCTTCAGTCAGTCCGATTGAGTTTGTCGCAGCTTCGATTAGTAGTTTGGCTTTCGGTAACTGTGGAGCTTTCATCCCCCCTACCTGACGGTAGAGAAAGACAAGTTCTTCCGCTGTTTTTCCTTGAAGTTCCTGAGGCATTGGCGTTTTTTCTAGTGCTGCAAGTGCCATCTTTCCGAAAGTAGGAAAGACTCGAGTAAATTCAGGGAAATAGCGATCGAGCCAACGTCTGATTCGATTTTTAATACTAGCTAAATCCTCTGTTAACTTGGAACGAAGGGTAGATCCGATGCGCAGTTCAGCTTCTATCTCTTTTAATAAACGCGGATAGCTAAAGCGACCGTCTTTCATTAAAAGAGCGATGACTAACGCATCTTTTTTATCGTTCTTCGTCTGTAGATTATCATCCAGTTCTTTCGAACGTTTGACGTGCATTGGATTTACCATGACGAGTGGAATGCCGTATTGATCTAAAAAATAAGCTAAGTTCATCCAGTAGTGACCTGTCGGTTCAATACCGACGATGACTTCCATTTTCTGTGTTTCCAGCATCGTTTGTCGAATCTTTTTATACAAACTTTCGAATCCTTCTTTTGATTGATGTACCGCAAAGGCCTTTTCTATCACTCGTCCTCGTTCATCGACAAAGCAGGCGTAATGCACGCACTTCGCTATGTCTATGCCAACGACGAGTGTATTTTCAGTCACTTGATTAATTTTGTTATTCATTTTAGAATGCATTTAGGAGTCCTCCTTATAGATGATGGGTCAATGGTCGTTGACACTCAGCATCATACTAGAGGGCTCTTTTTTCTGCAAGACCCCGAACATCTTTCAAACAGGAATGCTGCCCCGTTAGTAAAAAAAGGCTCCACTATTTATTGAAGCAAAGCACCTCTTTCGTTCAATAATTTACATATATTAACTTATTCTACACAAACACAAAAAACCCTTCTTATTAAACTAAACTGCTGCTTTAGTTGAATAAGAAGGTTGTCTATTAACAGCCCTTTTTGCTAAGCACCCGTTAGTTAAAAAACAGAAGGTTTCTTAGTCAAGAACCGCTCCAATCGTTGTACGGTATTAAATTACATATCATAAGGTTCAAGCTTCAAAATAAATTCTTCAACATCCTTGCCTCTTGCGTTGGAAAAACCCTGATCTTCAGAGATGATTTTAAACCCGCATTTTTCCAATACCCTGATGGAGGCGAGGTTATCTTTAGCGGCACGAGCATAGAGCGGGCGTACCTTAATATACTCCAGAAACTCTGACAACGCTTTAGTTGCAATACCTTGACCCCAATATTCCTTCCCAATCCAGTAGCTTACTTCGTGTTCGCCGAACTGTTCAAAGTTCGAGACGTGTCCAGTGACAATGCCATTGAATAATATAGTCTTAATTGTGATGGTCTCGTCAGCGATAATTTTTGTCCAATGGTCAAAAAATGCGTCCTTATCAGTGGGGTCTTTTGCTGTAAAGGCAGCCATATAGTTCGCCGTTGAATCTAGTTGTTGTTCGAAAAAGATAGGAAGATCTTCCTCTATGATATCTCGTAGCTTCACTTCGCTTTTGCTAATGGATTCCATATAATTCACAAGCTCCTTAACCTATTTTTGAATATAAATTCTTCCAAGTTTAGAGAAATTCCTTCTTCAACTATCCTGCCCTGTTAGTTCAATAAGAAAAAAGAGTAGCCTTAGCAACCCATGTTCTTCAACTAAAGCACCCGTTAGTTAATTATTCAATTTTTCCTTCTCCAGTCAATTGTGTTCCATCAACCAAACCTAATTGACCAAAAGTATATATATATTCTGATTGATTCCTCTTTTTTACACCTTGAATATTTACAAAGTATTCATTACCTTCCTCTAACAAATTATATATCCTTGAGTCCTCAATCATTACCTTATATCTTTCTTTATTTGGACTGTGATCATTAGCATTAGATCCTATAACCCACATTTTCATATATTTTCCTGGTTTTATATGATGCTCTTTCTTTTCAATTTCAAAAATCATTGCACTACTTTTATAAGATTTTCCTTCCTCAAAATATAAATAAAATAAAAAACCTACTATTAAGAAAAAAATAACCAACCAAACTATCCATTTTTTACGAGAATAATTGAACAAAAATCCACCTCCTAATAAAAGTTCTTCTTCCACTAAACTGCTGCGTTAGCTTAATAAGGATAAGGGCTTTATTCCTTATTGAAGTAAAGCACTCCGTTAGTCCAAAAAGGTTTGTTCTTTGTTAGGTTTGATGTATAAATCAATTCTTTCTTTAGCACTTTCACTCTTACCCCGCCAATCAACAATCATGTAAATATTATTTATTTCGTTTAATGTAATTGGGGTTCCATCTTCGTTCAGATATGCCCCACTTTCAATTGCTCCAGTTAATTCCTCTTCAATATCCATTCCAGTACTACTTACTCCACCTGTATGCACTACTAGGTCTTTATCGTTAATAACTACATGGGTTTCGAAATAAAAAAAGTCTACAATAGATTTATTTCCATTTTTCACATGTAAAGTTCCATTACCTGCTTTAAAACTTTCTGGTGTTATCACAACTTCGTATCCAGTTAAATTCCAAGTCTGACTTTCGCCCATTAATGATAAATAGTAATTACTAACTGACTTCTTAATAGAATTACATCCCGAAAGTAAAACAACAAGTAGTAAAAAAAGCATATAAAAAATTCTTTTACTTTTCAGTATAATAATGCCCCCCTTTTTTCCGCTATAATTGTATCATTTTAACTTTTATAAAGGTGATTTCATCTTACACTAAACTGCTTCTTTAGTTGAATAACAATAAAGTCATTCTTTTAATAGCCTTGTTCTGCTAACGCACCCGTTAGTTGAATATTACTTCTATTTAATTAACCATAATCCCTTTAACCGCAACGAATAAAATGTATAACGAAATGCATAATAAGAAGATACCCCGCAATAAACTCTGATTTCTTTTATATTCTCGTAATCCCATTACAAGTAACATTATACTTATAAGTATTAACATCAATGGTAGTAAGTTGTAGTTTTCCGTAACCTTACCGTAAGTACCAATTAACATAACAAGGACTGCAAAAATTAATTGAAATAACATTAAAATGTCAAACTTTTTTTCTTTCATTTTTTTACCTCCCACTGATAATCTGTCACCTTCAACAGATACCTTTTTAAACTAACCTACCCCGTTAGTAAAAAAGGCTCTACTCCTTATTGAAGTAAAGCACTCGTTAGTTTAATAACTGCAACTTTATAACATCTTGTTTATCTTTGAATTTTATCGTGATTTTATATTCATCCTCTTTATATGTTTCAAAATTAACAGTACCAACTAAAAATGAAATAATGTTACCTTTAATTTTTGTTTCCATACCTCCAACGTTCCCTGTAATTAACCCATCCCTACCTTCAAACTCAATGTCAATATTATATAAATCTCCCTGCGATAGTTCTAAATCTTTCACTTCGATTTCAACCCAATTTACTTTTTTTCATCATACAATTCAGGATTATAAATATATTTGACATTCCAATGTTCTCCCTCGCCATAGAAAATAACCTCATCCGAAATAACAGTTTGTTTGGTTGATGAACAAGCTGTCAAACTAATTATAAGAAAAATACCAAACAACACGCTCAACTTCATTTTCAAACCACCTCTTTTGAAATTAGTAACCTACGTAATAAAACCATTTCTTCGTTCACTAAACTGCTGCGTTAGCACTATAAGAAAAGGCTATGACAAAGACAGCCATGATTTTCACTAAAGCACCCGTTAGTTAAATTAATTATTTTTTTTCTTCTTTAAAATAAATATTTCTCTTATAAAGGACCCGATTACTGAAGATACAAAGATTATAGCTATTAAGTTTGCAACTTTTACAATTGTATGGGGCGTGTAAATAACTTGAACGCTTTGAATAATTACACATAAACCAAAAATAATGGACATCAATACTAAAAATTTAGGCGTAGCTTCCCTTCGCTTATTCATAATAATCACCCCTCTCATGTTCCAATTATATACCAGATATCTTTTTATAATTTTTCTTTTTCTTAAACTAACCTGCCCAGTTAGTTCAATAAGAAAAAAGAGTTGCCTTTGCAACCCATGTTCTTCAACTAAATCCTCCGTTAATAAAAGAAGCACCTATTTCGTACCAAGTACGCCTTCATTCAGGAAATCGAATTTGATACTTTTACTTTTTTATTTTGTTCGTATATCTCATAAATACTAATAGCAATAACAATCCATAAGGCTGGATTTTTCAAAGAAATTCCTACTTGTGAAATACCACCAAGAACTGTAAATGCAACAACTAACAAAAACAAATACACCGTTGAAACCATTTGCCAAAGTAGAATTATTCTCGAGTTATCTTTTTGAAACCTGTTAGAAAAAATACTGAAAAATACAATGATTATCAACAGTACAATCACAAGAGATTTAGGCAAATAAATGAATTCAATTAAATCAGGAAAGAAATCATAAGCTAATAAAGTGGTCATTAAAAGTAGCATAAGTACAATAACAAATACATTAATTTTCTTCATTTTGTCACCCTTCCTTTAGTCCTTGTACGTATGAATAGCATAAATAGTTTCATATTACTCTGCCTTTTTGTGCTTCGCTTATTGAACTAAACTGCACCTTTAGTTCAATAAGAAAAATGCTTTACTCCTTCTTGAAGTAAAGCACCCGTTAGTTAAAACCTAATAATAAGTTCTATTTCTTGGTTGTTTCAAAATCTGTTATTTACGAGGTAAAATAAGTTCTTCTTCTTTACCATCCCAACTTATCTTTACAGAAATACTTTCATCCACTTGATGTAATGAATCCTCCGTAGTATTAGGTATTGTTGATTGAATTAAGCCATCTTCATTTAAGGAATAGTTTTTTACTTCTAAGTTTCTACCTCTATAATTATGAGAAATAGTATAGTCGATCGTTTCAGGAACTTTCTCTTTACCGATATAAAAAATGGTATATGAAAAATTAGAGTCAGTTATTTCATAACTAGCTCGCCAATTCTCCCCTTCTCCTTGAAAGGTGAATACTTTTCCCTTCTCGCTACACGCCGCTAAAGATATAAGTCCAAGTGAAATAATAAGAACTAAAAGTATTTTTTTCATAATACATCCCCTTTTGTATATTGCATTCGATTCATCACTCTAATATTCGCTCAAAACCCCAAATATTCCTTTATATTTACGTTTTTATCCTTAATTTCACCGATCCTTCATAATTTCAGTGGCTTTCCGTAATGACATTGAACCTAATGTTTGTTCAACTAACCTGCTCCGTTAGTTTAAGTACAATGTTTCACAATCTATATATTAATTTTAACATAACTATTCAGAATACCTTTTAAAATCAGGTTAAATAGTATTGTTTTTCAGTATATCCATGGCATTATGTTAGTTAATTTGAAGGCGATTTGTAGGTGAAAATGCAAACGTACACCAGCCATTGTACTCTTACCAATTGTGTTGCAATTTGTTATGCATTTATTAAGTATATTTGGTATGTACTCCTTTTATATCAACAAAAAATGACCAACAAAATGATATACAAATTGATGGTCATTTTAACTTACATTTTTAATGTTTGCGACAGGTAACGGAACCCGTTATCCGTTAAGGGAGCTCCTTTTAACTTGCTATTCACTATACATTTTCTTATATTTTTCATTAAATGCATTTAACCAATCCGTATCAATTGGACCGTTAACTACTTTATAATAATCCCCATTATAAATATGGACATAATTTTCTTCCATCGTAACCATAGTAGGATTGGATTCATCATGATGGAATGTGAATCCAAATTTCTTCCCATTGTAATTAGTGTCAAAGAAATTTTCCTTTTGCTTCTTCACTCGATACTGGCTTAAAAAGTTTTGTAGTTCCTCTACAGGCTCTATATCCTCGGTTCTCCAACCATCAAGGTTATCGTCTGGAATAGGATAGTCTCTATTTGTAATTGAAAATCCTATAAATCACCTTTTTTCAATCGGATTAAATCATCTAAATCTCGTTCACGATAATCATTCCAATACTTGAATGAAAAAACTGCAATAATAGCGATGAACAGAATCAAATATATTTTATTTTTCTTTTTCATAAATCCTCTTTCTACAAACATAAATCATTTCATAGCTATCAATACTAATAGGTGTACCTTTCCAATCCTTATTCACTTGTAAAATATCAAACCCATTTTCGTATAGTAGCCTTTCCATTTCTTTTGGATATGTATACCTCAAGCTTATATGCGTTCTTGTTTCATCAACGACAATGCTAGCCGCATTTTTAAACTTCCTAATTGTAGTATAGTGTTGAATTTGACTCAAGGCATCATAGTTACTTATCGTATAAACATCTACCTCTTTATTACATGTTACATCTTTATACGTTTTCCAATATTCTTCGGTACCTGGTTGCAGTAACTCTTCTGCGCTAGGAAACCTCGTTCCAAAAATAAAAATTCCATCTTCCTCTAAATGTGCATAGATAGAAGATAAAAGCATGTTTTGAGATTCATTCGTATGAAAATGTTGAAAGGAGTTCCCTACCATATAGATTAATGGGCTTTTACAATTTAAATTTAGTTGAGTGCAGTCTTGTTCTAACCATTCAATTTGTAATTGAAGTTCGTCGGCTTTTTTCTGAGCATGTTCAAGCATGCCAGCATGTAGGTCTACTCCTATTAATTTTAAGCCTTTTTGTGCTAAGGGAATTGTAATTCTTCCTGTACCACAAGCTAAATCTATAATGGTGCCTCTTTTCTTTGAAGACCACTCCATTAGAAATGGGATTTCTCCCACATAAGCATTATTTTCGATATCATAGGAAACTGGATTATCATATTCTTCCAAATTGTCATTCATTATTGTATTTGTCATGGGATTCTCCTTATTCGTTATTATTCTTGAAACAACCATTGTTTCGCTTTCTCTTCAAAGTCCTCATCTTTCCACGCTACTATGGCTGCCAGTTCTCCATATTTTTCAATTTGATATTGGAAAAATAAATCCCCTAGAAAATAAGCTAATCTACTGTGACCAAATATTTTTCCTCCATTGATGGAAAACCACTCATGAAATAGTTCATCCCTTGTTAAAGATAAATAATCATTTGCAAATGCTTTCTTTATTTCGCTTGTATTTGCATGTGCAAAAGCTAGCCAATCATAGCCCTCGTCGTTATAAGAAAAATAGATAGAAGGATGTACGTTTACAACTGTCTTTCGAGACAGATGGGTGGCTGCTCCTTCTTGATAAAGCCCAATAAGTAGACTAGTCCATTTGATCTTAGTCCAATCTATTCCTGCTTGGTCCGATAGAATGTTTTGTGCCAAATGACCAAATTCATGTGCAATGATTACCCTCAAATGTTCAGCATTCGGTGATAATTTTTCTAATGCAAACGTGATGTTCGGAATGATTTGACGATGCGTGTAGGCGTTAGAGCCAAAACCTCCAACGATCAAATTAATATCGATTGGGAAAGAAATTTGATAAAGCTTCCAATATTCTTCAGCTATTTCTTCAATTAAAGGCAAAATATTTTCGTGCACTTTCTTTATAACTGTAAAATACTGAGGATATTTTTTAATAGATTCATTATGCCTTTCGTCTGTGTCTTTACAATGAAAAGCAAAATACTCTTCAAAGATATCTGGATATTGTGCATAGTAGCTTTTTAAGAATGCTATGGACGGTTCATAATTATTTAGAAAGTATGGAACAGTATCATAGATTTTCAATTAGTTATCCTCCTAAAGCTTTCTACTTTTAATAATTAACGTAGTGGGTATAGATTTTGCTTTTTCGTAAGAGTACCATCTATTTTCATGCCTTTGAATGTCTTCTTCGGAGCACCAAACATCTTCAATCACTTTCTCAATCTGAAATCCATGATTAATTAACGTATTAATATAAGTACTGATTTTAAACTGTTGCATAATTGCGGGATTCCCCCATGCCTCATGGTCGTATGGGCCTTCCTCATGATAGGATTTATTGAAAGTTAGGACTCCATCTTCATTACTTACTCGACTATGCAATGGATGCTCCCAACTAAAAATAAATAGGCCACCTTGTTTCAAGTATTTATTAATATTGGATAATGTCTTGTCTAAATCTGTTGTCCAACCTAGGGCATAGATAGAATATACAATGTCAAAATAGTTATGTGGCAACCCTGAATCCAGTTCCATTGGCGATTCAAATAATTGAACAGGCGAACCACAATTTTCTAGTAATAATTTTGCTGATTTTATTTGTTTTTCAGATAGGTCTAAGCCCCATAGTTCAGCTGCATTTCGCTGATTCATATATTGTAATGAATGCCCACTGCCACACCCTATATCTAAAACTTTTAAATTCGTAATATCGCCAAATAGATTAAGATTATCTTCAAGTGGTGCCATAGGTCCATACTCAGGTAATGGATTTCTTCCATAAAAACGTTCTGCTGCTGCTTCCCAACTATGTTTATTTTTTTCTAGTGACTTAATATTCATTCCTTAAAACCCCCACCATTTTCTCCTATTAAGCTTGGACTTCTACGATGCTTAGTAGCTTGCTCAAATGCATAAACAAGCTTAATTAAAATCCCCTCACTAAAAGCAGTTCCTGCAAAGGTTACACCAAATGGTCTTCCACTTTTCATATATCCGGCAGGTATTGCTATAGAAGGATATCCTGCTTTTGCACATATGGTAGATCCGATATAAGAAGGAAATAGAATTGCATCTAGATCATATTTTTTTAGAGCAAAATCAATTCCTTGTTCTTGAGAAAAGTAGATATCTTCCAATCTTGCATTCAAATATTCTGGATTTCTTAATGTATTAGGAAAATGTTCTCTCTTCTCTAACTTATCTTGGCCGTATTTTAATGCTTTTTCTCCCAATCTTTTGTTGAACAGAATTAATTCACTTAAAGAATGAACAGGTAGCTGCGGAGGTAATTTTGAAAGGTAATTATCCAAGCTATGTTTCAGCTCATATAATGACACTCCCCAACTCCATTCTCTATGGAAAGAAGGAATTTCTATATCTTGAATAACGATTGCTCCTTCTTCGCCAAGTGTTTGAATGGCAGAATTAAATAATTCTTCATCATATTCATCCGATTCATTAGAAGTAAGTTTGAACACACCAATTCTTGCACCTTTTAAACCATTCGAATCTAAATAGATAGTGTAATCTTGTAGTGATTGTCCATCACTTTTAAGCGTCGCGGGATCAAGAGTATCGACACCAGTTAGTGCTCCTAATAAAATTGCTGCATCGCTAACGTTTCTCGCAAATGGTCCAGCTGTATCTTGAGAATATGTAAAAGGAATAATACCTGTTCTGCTTATTAAGCCAACAGTTGGTTTAATACCAACTACTGAGTTTTGTGTAGCAGGACTAAGAATAGAAGCATCTGTCTCAGTACCTACCGATAATACAGTGAAATTAGCAGCAACTGCTACTGCTGAGCCGGAACTCGAACCTCCAACAAAAAGATTCTCATCCCCATAAGGATTTTTTACTTGTCCTCCTCTTGCGCTATAACCAGCCAACATTTCCGAAGACATCCCATTGGCTAATTCTGTCATATTCGCCTTTCCTAAGATTACTGCTCCTGCTTTGCGAAGCCGTTCTACAAGAAAAGCATCATGAGCACTAATATGATTTTCTAAAGCTATTGTTCCTGCACTCGTATGCATGGAGTCACTTGTTTCAATATTATCTTTAAGTAATATTGGAATTCCGTGTAAAGGTCCTCTCGATCCCATTACCTTTCTTTCATGATCTAATGCTTCTGCGATGAAAATGGCGTCCGGATTTATTTCCAAAACAGCGTTAATCCTTGATCCGCCTTGATCATATTTTGCGATTCTATGTAAGTAATACATGATTAGCTCTTTTGAAGTTATTATTCCATCTTCCATTCCTGCTTGTATTTCTTGAATGGTTAATTCGTCTCTGAAAAATTCATTAAATTTAATTTCCATTAAAACGCTCCTCTGTTCCTCAAAGCCTCAGCTGCTACAATACTGTCGCGCAAATAATATTGTATTTCCTCATTTTTAACAATTTCATCCGTCGTCATCCAGTGAATCGATTCCACCTCATCCGGACTTTTTGCGTACGGTTCCCCTTTATCGAATTCACAAAGAAACACAATGTCCACAACTTCTTTGCCATTTGCTAATACAAAAGAAGTATTTCGTACATATTGAATAGGATCTTTCACTTCCATCCCAACTTCTTCAAATAACTCACGTCGAAGTGTTCTCTCCAAAATATTTTGAGAATCACCTTCTTGTTCTACAGTTCCACCTACTAAGGACAATTCTCCTCCAGCATGCGCTTCCTTTGTGCTCCTTCTGATTAAGAGCCACTTATCCTCTTTAAATATTGCACCTTCCACATTTACAAAAAACATTTGTATTCTCCTTCCACAAAGCCATTATGTATTCTTCGTGATGTATAACAATAATTCCTTTCCTATTTATAAAAAGCATAAAAAAACTGACAACCCTGTATTAGGGTTATCAGTTTTTATTGGAGGCTAATCTTTATCATAGTCCTTTTTAGAAACATCCTTTACATCTGTAAAGTCTGGTTCTTCACCAAGTTCAGTACCAAGATTAGGATTTCTGTAGCTTTTATGATCTCTGTCTGTAACTACATCTACGTCTCCAACTGGGTCAAACAGAAGTGGTAAGCAAAGTAGTCCACTTAAACCAACAAGACCAAAAATAATTCTAGATAATCCTGTTGTCTCTCCACCAAAGATGGAGGAGACTAAATCGTACTTGAAAAATCCTATTAGACCCCAGTTGATCGCACCGATTATTACTAATACTAAAGCAATCCGAGATATAATTCTCATGGATTAACACCTCCTTATTTTTTATGCAAAGGAAGGAAATAATGCCTTCCCTTACGAATCTTTAGCGACGATGTTCGACTAAATCGATTGCCCCTAATACAATATGAGCTAAGCCAAAGCCAATAATCGAACCCGATATTAACGGTGAAATGCTTCTATTATTACGCAATACCACACCCGTAGTTGTTACGGCTGTTCCAAGTACCGTAGGGATTAAACCTTCTCGTAAATTCTCCATAAAAACACTCCTTTCGTTAATTGCTATGATTCGCCCTTATCTTTCGCAAATAACACCCGTTTAATACAGACCAATGAAATTAATGTTTTAAAGAAAATAATTTGTATTGGAGTTAATTTCATAAACAGCATTTAATTATTACAACACGAACAATACTTAATTTATTGATTGGAACGACAGGCGGTGAAGGCTCATCGCTCACCCCACGGAAAGAGTCCGCCTATAGCGGAAATCATGCTGATGAAATTAATTCAATTTTTATTATTATGTGCAAAAGTTTTTAATTTATTTTCAATACGTTATTATTAAATGAAAAAAGTCGATATCCTTTCTGTTAAGGAATCGACTCTTCATTATACTGCTTAATTGGAAGCATCCTTTTGTATATGAACTCCTGCAATCCACCAATCGATTCCCACAAAATCCAATCGATTTTTATTCCCGTTTAACACATCTAAACCGTGAGAAGTTAATTCTAACTTGGCATTTGACGAAGAAAGTTGATAATTTGGCAATGGAAGATCACTTGAAAGTAACGGATTCATTCCCTTCATTAATTCGTTTAAAATAGCAGCAAAATGCAAATCACTTAATCCGTCATTCACTCTTTTTTCAGTTACGATTTTAAATAACTCGTAGAATTGGCTTACACCTTCATTAATTAGTTGTAGCGATAAAAATTCAATTTCATTTAGGCCCGTTTTTGAGGATGGAAAATAACTTTCATGCTCTATAAAAACTGGAAGTAGAAAAGGAAGAAAATGCTTTTCTGTTTGAATCCATTTTTTAATATCCTCTTTATTATTCGAGTTATATGCAATCCAACCTGAAACAGCCTCATGAATTTGTTCTTTTGTTATCTCTTTTTTATCATCTACTAGTGCCATTAATTGCTGGGAAGATAACTGACCCAATCCATGGAAAGGATAAATGCCAGGGTATCGGTCAATACTTATCATTGATAGCTTTTCAAATCCCTTTGAGGATAGCTCTGTTAATAAATACATGAGCATTGTTTGGTCATACCGATCATGCTCAAACCAAAGAACAACTTCATCATTTGTTGATATATTATTTAGAAGGTGATTTTGTTTTTCACAATTGGAAATAAAAAACGCAGAAGGAATACTTAGTCTTTCCTCAAAAAAAATAGCACGCCTTTGTATTTGCTCCGTTTTTGACCAATCTAAACTTAAAGGTCCAAAATCGTACATTTCTCTCCATACAATAATTTCTCCATCTATTCCTTGGATCTTATTTCCCACTGCATCACCATTCACAATATGTATCATGAGCATCCTCCTTTATTTCTATTCTATTTCTTTTCTCTATTCTTCATTGGTTAAGGTTTTTCCTTTTTTAGTAATAAAAAAAAACGTCTCTATCCATTGTAGAAACGCTCTCTTACTTAAATTATTTCTTCTATGCTTTTCTTTTTCAAAAAACCAAACTTCGTTTCAGATATTATAATTGCAAAAAGTATGAGAATTGCTCCGATAATCATTTTAAAAGTCATTACTTCACTTAAAATGACAATCGAAAATGCCATTCCCCAGAAGGATTCTGTTGATAAAATAATTGCTGCTTTTGTTTCCGAAATGTATTTCTGAGCAACTGTTTGCATTAAAAAAGCGATCGTAGTTGAAAAAACGCCTAGATAAAGTAGATTGAACATTCCTTCTGTTTCCAAAGAAAAAGAAGATTCCCCTCTAAACAGAATAACAGTACATCCAACAATAGCCGCCACTATCATTTGAACAATCGTAAGAGCAACTGGATCCTCATTTTTTACAAACTTAGATGTATAAAATATATGAAATGCAAAACAAATCGCACAACATATAGTTAGCATGTCCCCTATATTAATTTCAGAGGAAAACTTAAGAGATAATACCGCTATACCAATTACGGCCAGAATAGCACCAATTAATTCGAACATATCGATTTTCCTCTTATATAAGAAAAATCCTATAAAAGGTACAATTACAACGTTTACTGATGTTAAGAATGCATTTTTCGACGGAGTTGTATATTCCAGTCCTACAGTTTGAAGAGCAAAACCAATATATAGAATAATTCCTAATAACGTTCCTTTCATTAATATACTTTTATCTAGTTTCTTCAACTTTTTATGAAAGAAAATACTTAATATAACTGCACCAATTACGAACCGCCCCGCTAAAATTTGATAGGGAGTGTAGTATTCTAGCGATATGGCGGTCGAAACAAATCCACTTCCCCATATAATTGCTATAATAATCAACATTATTTCACCAATATATTTTTGCATGTAATTCACCAACCTTTTTTCAATATTCTTAGTATAACGTAATATCTTTTAAAAAAAGTGACTAATTTCTACAATATTCGCACAAGTAGAAGAAGCTGCTATCAACTATGAAGTATTACGCCAAAAAATTCTCCTAATGAACCAAATTTTCATTCATACTTTACAAAAGTGCATAAAAAAAAGACCATTATATTGGTCTTTTCATCAAAATATTCTTTTGAATTTATAACCTAATAAAAACTTCTGTACCATCTTTTGCTTTAACGTCAACCAGATTAAGCCCTCTATGCCTTTTTAGTTCTTTCACAATTTCCTTCAGTTCACTTTTGTTAAGTTGTGGAATTGCAAATGACATTCCTTTTTCCTTCATACTTTCTATCGTCCATTTGTTTATCATTTTATTCAACAATTGTGAAGAAAGTATAGTAATACCGATGTTTAACACCAGATAAGGAACTGGAATGGAGAGTCTTACTGCTTTTGATTTCACTTTTACGTTTAGCATATGGGTACTCTATTCAATCGTAACGGAAATTGTGTCGCCATTTGCAGATCTAACATCGACAATTTGTCCGTCTAATTCATTTTCAATTGCATCAAGAATTAAACTAATATCGATATCCTTTACATATTTTTGCGATTGAGGAATACTCGAAGCAATATTGTGACCAGCTAATAATACAACTTTCACAAGCTTAATTGGCAAATTGACATTAACATTGTCATTTTCAGCTGATACAACACGTACTTTCAACATTTTGTCTGTATAGGAAGATGACTTTGGTGCAGTAGTACTTCCAGATTCTCTAACTTTTAATACTTGGATAAGCTCAGATGCCTTTGCTGCATCCACTTTTCCTTCCTGTACCATATTTAATACTTTTTCAATTTCTGCATTCATCTCTAATTCCCCCTATTCATCTTTTAAAAGCTTAAGCGCTTCTTCCGAAGTTATTTCTCCGCTTGCTAACATTTCAATAACTTTTTTCTCGTCCACTTCGTTTTTCTTCTTTGTTTCGTATCCAAGGGAACTAACAACCTCATTCAGTTTTCCCCGAACTGTTGGATATGAAATCCCCAATTCCTTTTCAACTTCCTTAATATTGCCTCGACATGTTAGGAATACTTCAACAAATCGAAGTTGCTCACTTGAAAGGGAAGCCAATTTGGATAATTCAAATTCATTTTCAATCGTTGTGTGACAATGAGAGCAATGCAGCTTTGTGATTTTTAACGTTTCACTACATACAGGGCAATGACTAATAACTGGATATCCCATATAACTGTTAATCCCTCCTTTCATTTGTAATCATCATATATCATCCCATTTATAAAATCAATATATAAATTAATATTATTAATTTTTTCATTCAAATTAGTAAATAAGGTTAATAAAAATATAAAATTAATTATTTTATTGCATTGAAAACCAAGCAAATGAAAAAGCATCTTCTTTCTACAAAATTTCTGTAGTTAAAGATGCTTCACTTTAGATAATGAAATAATAGAAAAAAACAGTCCACGAATACCAAATGTTTTTGGCTCTCGAGGACTGCTTTTAATCCGGATTATAATACTAATCCATCTTTCATTGTAATGATATGATCCGCGTAAGGCAGCATCTCTTCGTCATGGGTTACCATCAACGTCGTAATATTCAACGTCTTCGTCAACTCTCGAATCAATGTCATGACGTCTTTCGATCTTTTTGAGTCTAAACTTGCTGTTGGCTCATCCGCAAATAGCATTTTAGGCTTGTGGATAATTGCACGGGCAATTGCCACTCGCTGTTTTTCTCCGCCTGATAATGATGCAGGGTAAGCTTCTTTTCGATGATCCATATCTACCAATTTGAGTATTTTTTCCACTTCTTCTTTTTGTACGCGTTTGCTCATCTTCGTTTCTGACACGTCTAGCATTAGCATTAGTTGTTCCTCTACTGTGAGGAAAGGTACGAGATGGGATGATTGAAAGACAAATCCAAATTCACTTGCTCTGATTTTTCGAATCTGTTCTTGGTTCATGTTGGTCATATTTTTTCCTTGGAAGATTACTTTGCCATCTGATGCGCGTTGCAGTCCTGCGGCAATGGTAAGGATTGTACTTTTACCAGATCCAGATGCACCTACTAAGGCTGTTATTTCGCCTTCTTTAAGTGAAAGGTTAATACCTTTTAATACTTGTTCTTCCACTTCGCCATTTTTGAACGTTTTTGTTACTTCATCAATTGTAAAGATTGTCATATTACACCTCTCCTTGTTGGATAGCTTGCAGTGGTTCCACTTTTTTAATTTGAAGACCAGAAAGCGTTGCGCCTATAAATCCGATGATTAAGAATATGATTGATAATTGAATAGTTGTTCCGAGTGTTAAACTGAAAGGCATTCCTTCAGGTGCAATCGTCGCGAATCCTTGGCTTAACGCAACTGACAATACAAGTGCAATCACGGTGATGACAATCATTTGGTACCACATCATGTCGAACAAACGGCTTGTTTTAACACCTAGCGCTTTCAAGATTCCGTATAACCCAATCTTTTGTACGTTCATCATGTAGAAGAATATCGCGAACAACATCCCACTAATGACAACCAAAAACCAAACAATCATATTCAGTGACATCTGTTCAGCATTGTAACTTGGAATTGTGTTAAGGAAATCTTTATTAGAAAATGATTGTAAGCCTGCTATATCCTGTACTTTCTCTGTACCTGGTATGAAAATCAATTGCATTTCATGTGTACGGTAAATTTCTTTATAGTCTTCCATATTGATGAAAGCTACAGGAGCATGACTATATTTTTGTTGATCGACAAATCCCGTTACTTTAAATTCACCATTAAACTGATTGTTCGTTAAGAGATCTCCGACTTTTATCCCATCGTCTTCCATGGAACGATCTAGGATTACCTCTCCTTTACCAACAGATTCAAACAACTTCGAATCTGTGGAAGTGACAAAAGCGACACTATGCTGCTTATCTTCCGTATCGTTCACAAAGCCCATTTGAATCGAAAATGCCATTGCATCCTTCTGTTTGTTTAATATGTCTGCTTGTGCATCTACATCTATTCTCGAAAGATTGTACGTTTCATTCGCATCCGCATTCATATAGAATTGTCCATCTGGTAAATCCTTTATCAATGCTGCATTATCTTGG
Source organism: Psychrobacillus sp. L3 (assembly GCF_042945595.1). Classification (GTDB taxonomy): domain Bacteria; phylum Bacillota; class Bacilli; order Bacillales_A; family Planococcaceae; genus Psychrobacillus. The sequence goes on from NZ_CP168493.1 coordinate 2,918,523, forward strand.
GATAGCCCATTTGATAATCCTGAAATGATAAATGTTAAAAAGCTGACTAGAAATATGATTGACCCTAATATCGTAAATTTTGCTTTATTCTTCTTCATTTCTTTCCATGCAATATTCATTTTTATGCCTCCGTATTTTCTTGATAACTAGAGTATATGATCGCTAGGTGAACGGAAGATGAACTCAGTATTACGCATTTGTAGAATTTAGTCGAGGAATTATAATAGTGAATTTAATGCAGGTAACAAATTTATAAAGATTAATAAAAAAGTGTTTTCTTTCTACAGAATTTCATCTGTAGAAGAAAACACTTTTATTCGGTAATTTAAGATACACTTTCTGTTAAGCTTCTTTTGACCTGCTTAAGTGCATCAAACTTCTGTCGCATTCGGACAAAAATATTATTGGAAATTAAAGCGAATATGATGAGCCCAACGCCAATTACTTCATAAGCAGTAATTTGATTCCCTTGAATTCCGGAAATAACAAGCGTTGTAACTGGCACAAAGTTAATAAATAATAGTCCATTTAAAGGAGAGAGGATACTAACTCCAATATTCCATCCTAATAAGGCAATAACTCCTGGAAAAATAATCATGAAGGATAAATGCGGACTGACAATTTTGATTGTTTCCATAGAGGGTAAATTTACGTATCCTGAAAGCGTTAATGCAAAAACGATTACGGCCGCAGTTGCTGTTCCAAGTAGGCAGCTTAACGTTGAATAACGGAGCGCAGACCAACCTCTAAATTTATTTCCCCCCATTGTATATACAACCCATCCAATGACTGCTAATAAAATAAGGAAAAATGGAATGATATTGTCTGTTGCAGATAAGAATGCACTAAAATTCCCTTTCGTAATAACGAGCAAAGCGCCAATAAATGCTAGTAATACGCAAACTAATGTAAACGTAAATGGTCTTCTTCTATGAAGTACCCAAAATATCACAATAGATATCATCGGCATCAAAGATTCCATAATAGAAGCAACCATCACCCCTGGCCCTCCTAAAAGATTTTCGCCAAAAAAGATTAGTAAGTTATATACAGTAAAAGCCATTGTACCGAAAAACCACAATAGTATCCCTTTTCCTTCAAATCGAAATGCCTGTTTTCCTTCTTTCCATAAGAGAATCACTACTAAAATAGCTGTTACTGTTCCATAACGGAAAATAGTAAAGTAAAACGGATCAATATATTTAAAAGCATCATGCGCGACAGGAAACATAGCACCCCATGATACACTAGCAATAAAACATAAAAAAGTACCTAATAAAATATTATTTTTCATCAAACAACAATCTCCTTCTCGGTTTTCCCTTATACATTAAACTTCATAAACTACTATCTTGTAAAATGAGTAATATTGATGTTTAATATCATTATTAGTGATACCATAAAGAAAACGCATGTTAGAAGGAGGTTTAAAAATGGAGTTTAAAGATTTGGAGATTTTCCAAAAGGTCGCTGAAAAAGGGACTGTCACAGAAGCTGCAAAAGAATTAAGTTATGTACAATCAAATATCACATCGAGAATTCAGAAGCTCGAAACCGAGTTAAATACTCCATTGTTTAACCGACATAACCGAGGAATGAGTTTAACACCCGAAGGAAAAAAACTATTAGTATATTGCGAGAAAATATTATCTCTAACAAACGAAATGAAAAAAGTGGTGCAAAGTAAAGAAGAACCGTCTGGAAAATTAGAGATTGGCACAGTAGAAACCGTCATAAAACTACCTACTATTTTATCTACTTATACGAAAAAGTATAAAAACGTTGATTTTTCCCTTTTCTCTGGAGTAACGGAAAAGTTGCAGGAGAAAGTGTTGAACCACCGTTTGGACGGTGCTTTTGTAACGGAGACAGACATCCATGCTGATTTAATCGCTCACGATGTTTTTCAAGAAGAGCTTGTCCTAATATCGGATCTGAACACGATATCCTTGGAACAATTAAAGAAAGAGCCATTCTTATGTTTTAGCAAGGGTTGTGGCTACCGAGCAAGACTCGAAGCGTGGTACGCAGATGAAAATATTACCCCTAAAAAAGTCATGGAATTTGGCACATTGGAAACCATTTTAAGTAGCGTTGTTGCAGGTCTCGGCATCACATTTGTCCCAAAATCGGCCGTCTCTCACTTGCAAGCAAGAGGACTAATCAAATGCCATTCTCTACCCGAAAATTATAGTAAAATTAAAACCGTTTTTATAAGACGATCTGATACATACTTAACAACAACTATCGAAAAGTTCATCGAAACAATTGAACTTAGCAAAGGGGAAACATCTGAGTTACTGTCTTTTTAGCCATTTCACAAAAAGTAAAAGCGTCTTCTTTCTACAAAGTGGGATCTGTAGAAGAAGACGCTAATTTATAAATTTTAAGAAACCGTTATACCAGTGCAATCAAAAAATTCCGCCATCATTATTGCAGGATTTTTCTCTAATGCACCCAAATTAAAATCAAAAGTATATTCTCCTTCTTGATTTGGTTTAATAATTGGGCTAATCGTTGCACCACACCCAGAAATTCCACCTTCAGTAAAAAGGTTAGAACCCAGCACCTTTTCGCTAACCGCTTGCAATCCTTTATTAGGTTCAATAACTACCTTTATTTTATCCTCATCGGTTTCGTTATTAGGTTTCCCTACTTTTCCAATAGTCTTTATTCCAGTATTCTTTAATACGAAATGATAACTAAGTTGGGTACAATCTATGTATTTACTTTCCTTTTCTTCAGAACTAATATGAATTGTCCCTTTGTCATTTATTTCAACAGATGAGCTTATTAGTTCTAAAGATGATTTTCTAGAACATCATGACAACAGTATTAGAACTATAAAAATACTCAATAGAATTCGCATTACAATGTCCCCAATACAAACTCGCGAGTTAGTTCAAGAATTGCATCTTGGACTTCTCTCGTATTTTTATCTTTCATTAAGTAACCTACGTGATATAGATGACCATTATAATATGCATACAATTCATTGGCTGCAGTTGCCACAGTTAATACACGTTTTTCTTTTTCATCGTACGAATAGTAGCTATAAACAAGTGCACTATTAGTAGTAATCACTTGATGAAAGATTGGTATTCCGTCTGTTAAGACTTCTTTTCTTAACTCATTCCCAACGGTATCGATTTGTTGTTTTGAAAAATCATATTTTTCTAGTGGACTTCCATCTAGTTCTGTAACGGATATGACGAAAAATTCGTCTGTTTGAGCATACTCATTTTTGTGAGAATAGGTAAACTGTACTTGATTTTGTAAATTTCCCTTTTTATCTTTTGAAGTAACAAGATATGCCAGTTGTTCATTTACTTCAAAAGGTACCTTTTTCGAATCAATAGGGTGAACGGCATTCTTAATAGTACCAGGTGCAACTTGCATCATTTCATCAATTGACAAAGGCTTATAATAGGTTATATTTTCTCTCTTATCGAGTTCATCGACCATCTTAAAATACTCACTATAGGTCAGACCATCCCCTTTAACCTTTGTTAATGCTGGCCCAACTTCTTTATTGATACAGCCCGACATTATGGTAATTACTAATAGAAATAAAATTGGTTTAATTATTTTATTAACAAGCATTTAGAGTTCTCCCTTTCCCATAGTACTGCTACCAACTTATAGATTGAAAATTCCCTCTAGAGGTTCCCACGGATAAATCTTCGCCTCAAACTTCTCTTGCAGTACGGCAGGATCATTATCAGCAAAATCTTGCGCTTCTTCTAAGGAATCTACTTCTAAAATGATTAATCCTCCTGTATGATCCATAAAAGGTCCACCAGCAATTAATATACCTTTAGCCACTGCTTCCTTAACATATATCCTATGAGGAACAAGCCCCTGCTCCCAATGCGGTTTTCCTTGAATCCATGACTTTCCAGTAGTAAAATGAATGACAAATTTCATTTCAATCAACTCCCTTTCAGTGTATTATAAAATTTTTTTTTCTACCAACGTAAAGTAGATGAGATGATACTCCTAGGGTATAAGGGTCTGCTGCTTGCTCTATTATTAAATTGATAATCTTTTCAACCTCATTTTCTCCTTTATCTCTCCAATAGTTCCAACTTTCATTATTTAAAATTGCACCCACATTTGAACTTATTAACTCTAAAGTTTCAAATCCTTGTGCTTCCATAAACGGTTTTATTTCTTCAATATTAAAATAATACGCGCCTGTAAAACGTCCATCATCCGCATGGTTAAAGCAACCTGTTTGAGAAAATTGAGTGATGGAATCCATGTTATTGTTTGGTTTCCAATTATCTGGAGATATAAGTGAAGAAAAAATATGCCTAATTCTAGACATGAAGGCTACAAAAACAATTCCATCTTTTTTAGTCACTCTATATAATTCTTCCACAGCTTTAATACGATCATCTGCTTCTTGTAAATGATACATAGGACCAAGCATTAGCGACGCGTCGAACTGATTATCTTCCAGTTCGTTAAGCTCTCTAGCATCGGCAACATAAAATCCATTAAACTGTTCTGTTAAATCAAGCTCTTTTGCTTTATTTTCTGCAATTTCTACAAGTTTTGGTGTTAGATCAGTCAATGTTACCTTATAACCTTCTTTAGCCAGTTCCATCGAGTATTTTCCTGGACCTGCACCATTATCCAGCACATTGCCCATTTTAGGCATATGCTTTTTTATGTAATGCCAATTCACAAGGAATTCAATTGGTTCCCTGTCTAGTCGTCCCCATTCATCGAACTGTTGATAGTAATTAATAATGTTACTCATACATTCACCCACAATCATTTTAGTTACCCATTACTACTACAATAGGAGTTTCTTTATTAACTAATTCCAAACTAAAATGGATTTCTTCCTAAATAGAATGGAATAAAAACTACGTAAACTGAGACTAAAAAAAGGATCCAAAAAACAGTAGATTTTGTCCGTACTCTATAAAATTCATTCTTTTTTTGGAAAAATAACCTCCGTATCATTGTGTCGAAAAAATACAACAGGTATGAAACACCAAACCAATTGACCCAGACATTCCCCAAAGAAGGAATACCAGAATTTTGATAGATTACAATTAAACCATTTACAGTTAAAGCCAAACCAAGAATCAAATAAATCAAGATTTCGGAAGCAATAAAAAAAGACATCTTCAAAGTAGCCATTATATTTACCCCTATTTTATTTTGGTTCCATCCAAATCAACGGTCAGTTTTATCTAAGATAAAAGGCTTTTACATTACATGAAAATTCAAAGCATCATTTAGCATTTCTTGATATAGTTCATTCCAATCTTGATAATAATCTCCAACTTCATCGGGATCTATAAAAACCCTTTGCGCTGACTCATGAGCTGCGTCAAATGCGTATATTTGCTTAATTTCCATTCGATAGAAAATCTGATATCCTACTTTTGGATATGGACTTTTTTCATCCCATTTTGGATTATCATGATGGTCAACAATCAGATAACCGAGCATATGACATTCTCCGCTGACATAACCTTCTTCCATTGCTTCTCGTTTGAAGCATTCCTCAGAAGTTTCATCTAACTCGAGATGACCTCCAGGAAAATCCCATCCTCTATGATTTAAGTCAACTAATAATAGTTTGTTATTGTGAAAACAAAAGCCATGGACACTAGTAATTAAATTCTGATTAGGAAGTTGATTATCACATTTCCAAGTTAATTTAACTTTTGAGTCACCCCAATTAACATAGGTTGTTGTCATACTCTTTTTCCTCCCTTAGAAATTATTTTTTCTCCATAAGAACTATTTTTCGATTTTCTTTCAAACAAATAAAAGATTAGTAATCCACCGCCCAAAAACAAGGGAAAACCTATTAAAAAGTACGTGATATTATTTTTTTGAATGTCAAAGAAATTCGATAGATAGAGAAAAAGAACGCCCCATAGAAAAAAAGTTATGAGCTTTAGCCAATTTCCCTTTTTTTTCATATCACCAATCCTCCAGTGTTTTCCCAAATCCATCCCCCCCCTAAAACTTTTGATCTCATAATACGAACTAGAAGTAAGGAGCTACTAACATGTTTTAGGAAAATGATTAAGTACGAATTTTAATAAATCTGTCTCAATTCCCAACCCTCTATCATTTTGATCAACCACAACAATCTTTGTAATTATTATTAGATATGTTCTTCTAACTCCCGAACTATCTCCCATTTCTTATCTTTGTACTGCCAATTTTCTATTGTGAAAAATCTTGCTAGTTCCCTACTTTCTTTTTCAATAATTAGTTCATAAAATACGACAAAACTTTCATGGTTCCTCATTCGAATAATTCTATTTTCAAATCGCTTTTTAGCTCCTAAAAGCGAATTAACAGATTGATGCATTCCATCAATTGCTTCTTCACGATTAAAAGTAGAAGGCTTGTCATCCTTTCTGTTAAAAAACGTGACGAAATAATTATCTGACATAATTTCTACCTTAGAAGTATCTCCTGTGAGCATGGCAAGATCCCATTCTTTCAAAAAATCATCATGTATTTTAGTAAAATATTCAACTGTATGAAGTAAATTGCCTTTGCTTTTCATCATAATCCCCCTCATTAAATCCTGTTCCAATTCATGATAGATTCTTAGAATTATTATTTTTTCCATTCCTGCTCTAATATGCTATACACAAGAGAATCTCTCCAACCATCTTTTATTAATAAATCTTCACGCTTTCTACCCTCTAGAATCATGCCAACTTTTTCTAACACCTTGGATGAAGCAATATTTCGAGGGTCACAGGTAGCATAAATACGATGCAGTTGGAATTTTTTAAAGCCAAATCCTATCAGGATTTTGGCAACTATTGTCGCTACACCCTTACCCCAGAAATCAGGATTGATAATATATCCAATCTCTCCAGTTTTATTTCGATAGTCTCGAATATTAAACTCACCTGCGCCAATCATTCTTTCATTTTCCTTTTCAATTATCGCAAAAACAAATCGTGTTCTTTCTTCCCTTTTAGCATCTCTCAGAACTTGCTTTACAAAATCCTTTGATTCCGTCTCGGTATTCGGACCCCATGGTTGATACTGACAAACCGTTTCTTTTGAAGCATATTTATGAACATCGAGCCAATCTTTCTCTTCCATTTCACGTAAAAATACACTTTCACTTATAAAAACGTCTCTCATAACTGTATCCCCTACACCATATTATTTCCTTAAAAATCAATATTTCCCCAAGTCGTTATATTATAATTTATCCACTCGTCCACTTGTTTTTTAGTAAAATACTTTTCTCCATTCAATTGAATGTAAGGAATAAATCTATACGTATCAAAGCTCGAATAACCTGCTCTTTCAAAGTTTTGATTTTTTATTAATTTATTAAATTTTTCTACATCCATACTTAAATATGCAGCAACTTCCTTTGCGGTAAGTAATCCATTTTCCAATTTCTTCACATTATATATTGGGTCTTTAGGTTCTAATGATAGGTTATTGCTTTTACCAAGTTGAAAAGCTAAGAAAAAAATAGCTATGCTCAATAATACAATTGAGACAGATAAAAAATGCTTGCTCATAATTTCACTCCTTTATCTAATTGTATTCTCCAAAACTGGTATTATCTCCTTTAATTTACTTCTAATAAAAAAGAGCACCTAATCGGCACTCATCTCATTTCAATATAATAGATTATTTGCGTACACCTATACATCTACAGCAATATTTTTTGCATATTATAGTTGTAATAAATATAGGAGGTTATTCAAGTGTCTAATAATTATTTAGATTTATTAGCTTATTTCGGAATTGGCGGTGCACATCCCGGAGGCTACTCTTTAACTCAATCTTTATTGGAAAATGTAAACATTCAACCTACAAAATCTGTTCTAGATATAGGTTGTGGAACGGGACAGACGGCAGCTTTCTTAGCCGAACAATTTAATTGTCATGTTACTGCCGTTGATAATCACCCAATAATGGTAGAAAAAGCTTTAGAACGATTTAGAGAGAATGGCTTCTCTGTCAATGTGCTGGAAGGGGACTCGCAAAATTTATATTTTGCAGATAGTTCGTTTGATTTCATTATCGCGGAGTCAGTTATCGTTTTTACTGATATATCCAAGACGTTACATGAACTTTCCAGAGTGCTAAAAAGTAGAGGAAGTATGATAATTATTGAAATGACTGCTGAACAAAATCTGTCAGAAGAATTACGAGGAAAAGTTTGTAACCTATACGGCATAAATGACATTTTAAATGAAGAAGAATGGATATCGAAATTACAACAAGCAGGATTTACTCAAATCGAAATTATAAATACTCCATCTGGACTTATTCCAAGTGAAATTAATGATATTAACCAATCGAAAAACATAAATATGGGATTCTTTGAATTATGGGAGGAACATAACCAATTTACCGTTCAAAACAGTCACTTGATAGGTTATCGTGTATTTAAATGTTGCCTCGCTAGATAGGAAAGTTGGAGCCTGCTATGATTTCATCTGCAGATTTTGTATATAATTCACCTTTATGAAAAGGACCTTGGTTTTCTTGAAAGCTATTTACAATCTGATAACCTAAATGATAACCAATCCATTGAGGAAGACGACTTCTATCTTTACCAAATAAAAAACGATGATGATTTTTTATTCCCATAACATTTAGAGAAGGTATAAAATGTTTGTTCCAAAAATAAAGAGCTTCTTCCAACGAATAATGTTTTGTCCAGGTAGCTAACATTTTTTCACCATGTAATTCCTTCACAGCATACTCTCCAAGTCCTTCAATAATAAGTGAATCCTTCAGTGAAATCTTATCTGGCATCAAATCTAAAAATTTCAATCGACAAACATGATTATATTCATGGGCTAATAATGCCTTTATCTCCTCTATAGTAATCTCAGTAGATAAAAATAAAAATAGAGCATTTCTATATGCGATTCCATTTTTTCTAGGTATTTGTTTGCTTGATTTTAGATTAGCTTTTTTTATCGGAAAAATATAGATGGAAACCTTTGGACCTTTCCATAATTTTCTTAAGTATTTGTATTCTTTTTCCACAATTATCCATATATTTTGTTCTTCCATCTCTTTTACGATGTTCTTTATATGAATCCATTCATCTGGTTCAAATAATCCTTGAGTTAGAAGTTCGTATTGCAAAACTTCTGGATTTATTTTAGGAAATAACTCCATGAGTGGCTCACATATTGTCTCACATTGCATATAAGCTAAACTTCTCCCAGACTTTTCTTCACATAATTCAACAAATTTATTTAGTAAATTCTGCGTTTGAATTACTGACATACATCTCATCCTTTTTATTTTTTTCTTCTTTCTTTTTGATTCTTCATTGCCTTTTGAAACTTGAAATTACATTCATCCTCAATCATTAGACTAGACGATTGTCTATTACGCAAGATTATTAACGGCATATGTTAATAGAACATACTTGTATGTAAAAAATCTTGAAAGGAGGATAAAAATGAATCAATCTTATTGCTATAATCAATGTCGTAAATATCATGGGCAAAGAGTAAGAATTACTTGTCGAGATGGTAGAGTTCATGAAGGAGAAATTACTAGAGTTAATAGACAAATGGTTTGGATTCGACCTACTGGAAGTCTTGGTGGCTATGGTATGGGATTCTTTTGGGGAGATGGATTTGGAGTCGGCATCGCTCTTGGTGCAATTACTGGAATCGTCCTGGCTACGGCATTTTTTTGGTAAAACATATTCTATTCTATTCAGACCAATAACAGAATTCCACAAGCACTATTTAACAATATAAAAAGGGAATAAGTCATCAAAGAAGACTCAATTCCCTTTTTAGTGTTTTCATACTTGCTAAATCTTCAAGCATACTATTCTTATTATTTTTTTGAGATACTAACGGGGTTTTCAAGAATACTCTTGGGATTTTATGAGATACGTCAGGGTTTTTCTGAGATACTTAGCATTTTCTGAGATACCCTTGAGATTTTATGAGATACGCCCGCGTTTTTCTGAGATACCCAGCGTTTTCTGAGATACCCTTGAGATTTTATGAGATACGCCCGCGTTTTTCTGAGATTATCAACAAAGAACGCACACCACTTCTTAAAAGTGGTGTACCTTATTTCTCTATGCTAATCCCTGCGCTAGATCTTCCAATAAATCTTCTACATCTTCAATTCCAACCGAAATTCGTACAAGCCCATCAGTTATACCTAACTCCAAACGACGCTCACGTGGGATCGATGCATGAGTCATTCTAGCGGGAACCGAGATTAGGCTTTCTACTGCTCCTAAGCTTTCTGCTAGTGTGAAATAACGAAGCTTCGATAAAAGTTCATCTGCTTTTGCTTCACTTCCAACATCAAATGAAATCATTCCTCCGAAGCCAGTCGTTTGCTTTTTCATCAGTTCATGTCCTGGGTGATTAGCAAGACCTGGATAATATACTTTCCCGACAGCTTCATGGTTATCTAAAAATTCCGCAATACGTTGGGCATTCAAGTTATGCTCTTCCATACGTAGACCAAGTGTTTTAATGCCGCGCATTAGTAACCAAGAATCTTGAGGCCCGAGCACTGCACCAACTGAATTTTGCACGAAATGTACATCCGTCGCAAGTTGTTCTGAGTTCACAACCACTAGCCCAGCTACTACATCACTATGCCCACCTAAATATTTCGTTGCGCTATGCACAACAATATCAGCACCGAGTGCAATTGGCTGTTGGAAATAAGGGGTTATGAACGTATTGTCCACAATTGTAAGTAATCCTTTTTCTTTGGCAAGATTCGCGATTGCTTGTATATCTGTTATTTTTAATAAAGGATTCGTAGGTGTTTCTAGAAAAATAGCTTTCGTATTTTCTAAAATAGCAGCTTCCACATTGGATAAATCGCTCGTATCTACAAATGTCGCTTCAATACCGAAACGGTTTAATACTTTTGTCATGACGCGGTATGTCCCACCGTATACATCATCCGTTAAAATAACGTGATCGCCTTTGCTAAAAAGCATCATTACAGAACTTGTTGCAGCCATACCGGATGCAAAAGCAAATCCAGCCACTCCACCTTCTAACTCACTAATTAATACTTCTAGCGCATTACGAGTAGGATTGCCAGTACGTGAATACTCATAGCCCTTAAATTTTCCGACTGCTTCTTGTTTATACGTACTTACTTGATAAATGGGTGTCGATACAGCACCTGTTGCCTCGTCTCCTACAATTCCTGCATGAATAAGCTTCGTTTTTGCTCGCATTTATTATTTCTCCTCCTTGAATAATTCATATACGTTTTGACTTAAATAACGTTCACTTGAGTCTGGAAATATTGTTACAATATGACTTCCTTCATTTGCAATTTCCGCTTCTTTCATTGCCGCATAAAACGCTGCTCCAGAAGAACTTCCTACTAACAAACCTTCTTCTCTAGCTAATGCTTGTAGATGTGCAAATGCCTCTTCATCACTCACTGTATGAATAGCATCAAAATATGAACGGTCCATGAAGTCCGGTAAAAATTCCATTCCAATTCCTTCTGTCACGTGCGAGCCTACAACTCCTCCATTTAAAATGGATCCGACCGGCTCTACTATTACGGTTTTAACATCCACTTTTTGCTCTTTTAAGAAAGTAGCTGTCCCCATAAATGTCCCACCTGATCCAGCACCAGCAACAAACACATCAATTTGTCCTTCTAAATCTCGCCATAATTCAGGCCCAAGCGTTTTTGTATACGTGGCAGGATTTGCGGGGTTCGAAAATTGAGATGGCGAAAAAGCATTTGGAATTTCATTCACTAATTCACGTGCTTTCTCAATTGCACCTTTCATTCCAAGTGCAGTATCTGTATTAACAATTTTTGCACCTAACGCACGCATCAATGTTTGTTTCTCTACACTAAACTTCTCAGGAACTACAAACATTACTTTATATCCTTTTCCGATTGCAGCAAGCGCAATTCCTATTCCCGTATTCCCTGCAGTTGGCTCAATAATCGTGCCACCAGGTAAAAGTTTCCCAGATTTCTCTGCGTCCTCAATTAAAGACAATCCGAGACGATCCTTCACACTACCACCAGGATTTAAATATTCGAGCTTGGCAAATATCCGGCAATTATTAGGAATGGGAATATGCGTGATTTCCACAACAGGTGTGTTTCCGATCAATTCTTGTACACTACGAAAGATATTCATTTACGTTTACGCTTCCTCTTTATAAATTTGTCGCCATTCATCTTTTTTCGCAAGCATGTCAGCAGCAATTTCCTTTGCACCTTCTAAGCTATGGCTAGCAGCCCATCCACACTGCACTTCATTACACGCTGGAACTTCTGTCGCTTTCAACACATCTTGTAATGTCTTTTCAATAATTTCTAAAATTTCATCATAGTTTGTATGATTAATAACAGATAAATAAAAACCAGTTTGGCATCCCATTGGGCTAATATCTACTACTTGCCCGGTATAATTACGAATATTTTCAGCCATTAAATGCTCCAATGAATGTAAGCCAGGCATTTCCATATGTTCTATGTTTGGTTGTTTAAAACGGATATCATATTTATAAATTTCATCGCCATGAATGCCTTCTTTTGTTCCCGCTAATCGGATAAATGGTGCCGCAACTTTCGTATGATCTAAGTTAAAACTTTCTACATTCATTTTTTTCATTTTCATCGCTCCTTATTTTTTCGTTGCATCCATCAACCAAACAAAATCATTCATTTTTAGAAAGCTTACTTGAAATCCTGCATCATCAAATAGCTTTGTTAAAGTTGGAATAGTCGTATAGTATTCTCTTTCTAAATCGTCTGCCACGTTATGAAAACCACGATTTCTTTCCTTAATTATTTGCTCATTTTTTGCGCCATCTGTAATAAAAACAGTATCCGCAAAAACTACTTTTCCATTTGCCGGAAGCAGCTTCGCATATGTCTTTAGTGCTTCTCCTTTTTCCTCATCCGTTAAATGATGAAAAACATACGAGCTAACAATTGCATCTATATTTTCTGTTACTACATTAAATTGAAGTAAATCCCCATCTATAATATTAATTGCAGGAAATCGATCTGCAGTTACTTGACGCATCTTCGTATTAGGTTCAATACCAATAACCGAAATACCTGCTTCAATTAGCTTTGCAGTTAAATTTCCTGTACCAGTACCAAATTCAATAACCGTACCCGAAACACGTTTTGCTACTTCACTTAAAATAGTTTCATAGCCTTCGAATACATCGCGATATTCCGGATCTTCACCTGAAACAGATGCATCATAAGAGTATGCCCATTCATCAAAAATTTCTACAAATTCTCTACCCATCATCAAACTCCTTTTAGAAACATATTATTCCTAGTTGAATACTTTGTTTTAGGCTTAATATTAATAGTTATATCATAATAAGGGAAATTGTCAAATAAAAAAAAGCTCCTCCAAAGTGGAGAAGCCCTTTTACAAATTTCCAAAATATGAGATGATGCATATAAAGAATTCTAATTAATTTAAGGGGTGTTTTTTTGAATTTTTGGAAGTATTTTTTTGCAGGAATAATCACAAAAATAATTGTGGAAATGACGATATATAAGCTGGATTTCTTTCAATATAATTTATTTAAATATTTTAATTGGCTATCTTTTTTCAGTTTTTCAGTAGAAACAATAATCTTTGCAGCAATTTATATCATGGTATTTTACATCCTAACAAACTTCGGCACGTGGAAGATGCGTGTAAAATATGAGCTTGCTCAGAAAAGAATTAACCAAGAATAATTCATCTGCGATTTACGCAATAGCAAAAATAGTCGCTATTGCATAGACGCTATTTTGTAGTTTCATTTTTTTCTATATTCACAGAAGTTTAAGTATGAAACTATTGCTTCCCACAAGCAAAGCACCTTCTATTTAGATCCGTATCACCGTAAATTCGAAGTTCCTTTTCTTCTCCACATTTCATACATTTTTCAAAATATACTTGTGGTAAAATACCATCTTCAGCTTGAGGTACCCATTCCCTTTCATATAATGTTTTTGTCATTCCATAATCTATTAATACAAAATGTCCATTTTCATTTAAGCCATAATTACCGCTATCCTTTAGATCAAAACCATCATATTCCTTGTCGATTAATTGTATTACAGCTTTCAATTCTTTTGTAAATCTTAAATCTTCACTTATTTCAAGATCATATGATTGTTCGGAAATTAATGGCAGGTTAGAATAATATTTCTGTATAGAGATCTGCTCATCTATATAAACGATTTCTGCTACATATTTAGTTAGATCTTGCATATTTAATTTTGTAAAAATGTTGTATTCATTTTGAGACTGTTTATAGCCTATAGGATGTAAATGTTGTTTGATAACATAATTTTTATATCGAAATACCTTTCTTGTAGAACCAATACCAACAAACATATCATTTGTACAAAGATTATGAAGGTTGTCTTTAATAAAGCCAATATCTGTTTCTAGCATGTTTTCTCCTTTCAATAGCAACCTGATGTTTCTTTAAAGAGAAAATCCCTGGAAAATGCTGTAGTCACCTTTAAATACGTTAATATTTAGATATAATTGCCGGTTAGGTGGATAAAATGGAATTGGCCTTTTGAAATAATTATACCAATATTCATGTGAAAAAATTAAAGGTTTATATGATCAATGAAAGGAGAAATCCTAATTGAAGAAAAATTTCAACAAAATTTTAGGTGCAACATTTATGACTCTTAGCGGTTTGTTCTATACAGCAGAAAGAATTGCAGAAAGAGTGTCCGATTCACTTATTGAATCTGGGTATGCATCCCAAGGTATGTCTACAAGTGGGTTAGTACATTTCCCAGGTTTTTTTGATAACTTTTTTGTTTGGTTATTTTTTTTAATCGGTTTCTTGCTATTCATTTATGGTTTTTCAAAGAGGTTTGTAGATATATTAATTAAGAATTTACTCCATAATGACAAGTAGAAGTAGTCAACCATGCAATTTTTCCAACTAAATGCTCTAAAATTCCAACTAAAACAGATCTAATTTCCAACTAAAAGGATTTTCAGTAAAAAATGCAGCGAGGAATTCAATCCTCACTGCATTTTTATGTAAATTCTAGATAGATTGAATGTAAACCCAGTGACACATAACTCATTCTTCTACATACTTTCTCAAAATAGGCTCCAAGTAGTCTTCTTTTAAAGATAGGTCATTTTGAATAAATGATTCTACGCTCTCTCTATTCAGCGAGACTAAAAGAAATTCCTCGAATTCGGGCTGTTCCCCTTTTTCTATAAGACTCTGATTATGCCTTTCGAATAATATTTGCATTTCTTCGGCAGTATAGTCGACTTCAAGTTCAAACATCACTGCCCAAAAATCATACGTCCCTTTATTCTTCACAAATTTGGGCATGAAAGATTTAGTGTAGGCTGATCCAATATGCAAGCCCATTTCTTCTTCTAATTCTTTTCCAATACTTTTCTCCAAGTTAAATACTGAGTCATCTAAATCGGCCTCTTCTAATCCTCCACCTGTAAATTGCAATCGTCCAGGTGTTGCTGTATTTTGATTCATCCGCCCGAACGCTATATGATTATCATTCGTGATAACGGCTACACATGTGAAAATGACCTTGCAAGGATACGAACAGTCTTCATTGCGAATCGTGTATAAATAGTGTTTATAGTCTGTTTTCACTACTGTTACTTGGAGTTCTTCTGGTGTTTTATTGATTTGTGTAATCGTAAATACTTCTCCGTTCCGTAAGTGAGGATTTTGCTTTATTTGTGTATCCCAATATTTTTGGTGCTGCTCCCGAATATTTAATGGCAATCGTAAAGGTGTTGGATCATATGTAACAGTAACTTTCGCAGGTGTTTCTTCAATTAATATAGGCTTCATTTTATTGCCTCCAATTCTTTAATTGTAGGTCCTTTGTAAATAAGTTTTTATAACAAAGCACACTCAGCAGCATACTAGTAATTGCGGATGAACTAGTAAATACGAAAATGATTAATAGTTGGTAGCGAACTGCTTCTACAGGGTCTGCTCCAGCAATAATCATTCCTGTCATCATTCCGGGAAGTTGGACAAGTCCTACCGTTTTCATAGCATCAATTGTTGGAATCATACTGAATTTGACGGAACGTTTTAGTACATCTTGCACAGCTTGTCGACTCGTCGCACCAAGTGAAAGCAATGTTTCGATTTCCCCTTTGGAGCTTTCCGTTTCCCGTTTTAATTGCGTTAAAAATAAACCACAAGCAACCATTGCATTGCCTATTGTCATCCCGCTCAGTGGAATGATGTATTGAGGAGTTGCTTTGATAATGTGCAAACTAAGTAAAAGTCCCATCATTAGTATTTCCATCGTTGCAATTGAGAGAATGATCCTCCAAACGACTCCTGTCATGCCTTTTGCCCTTTTTGCAGCATTTAAAGCAGCAACGACAATCATGATACAAATAATCAATACAATGAAAAGTAAGTGCTTCGATTGAAATACAAATTGAAGGACATACCCGACCGCTAAGAGCTGAATAGCCGCTCGAACTGTTCCAATCGCAATGTCCTTCTCCAAATCAAGCTTTTGCCAAACAGAAACCAGCATCGTTATGACAACAAATAATAAGGTAAAGCTTAATGCTAATAAACTCATAATGTCACCGAACTAACCAAGCTTTGATTCTCAAAAAACTGTTCTGTCTTTGAATCTATCGCCAATTCCCCATCTTCCATATACCAAATACGATCACTTATCTTTTTTGCTTGCTCCGCATCATGTGTAACCCAAATAAAAGACGTTCCTTCTTCCGTATGGAGTTTCATTAATAGCTGTTCCACATACTCCTTACTTTGCGGATCAAGAGATGCTGTGATTTCATCAAGAAGTAGAATAGAAGGTCTTAATAATAAGGAGCGAACTAATGCTACCCTTTGCTTTTCACCACCAGACAAATCTATTGCTTGTTTTTCCCATTCCAAATGTTCAAGCCCTACATCCTTCATTAGGCATCGTGCAAAACTTTCATCAAATGCACGATTATGTAAGTTACTCACAGTTGTTAAATTATCCATAATTGTCCCTGGAAGCATGACTGATTGCTGAGCAACATAAGATATATTCATACGCCAAGCACGAGTATCCATGTCTTTGGTAGAAAGTCCATTGAATCTAACTTCACCACTATCGATAGACTCAAGCTGAGCAAGTATTCGAAGTAAAGTACTTTTCCCTTGTCCAGATTTACCGAGTAAAGCAATGCGTTCCGGCTGCTGTATGGTTGCTGTAATATGAGCAAATAAAAAAGGGCGACTATTCTTTTCATTCGTATCCCAATAATTTTTTGTCACCTTCTTTAATTCCAATAAAGCCGTCATACTCTTTCTTCCCATTCTTCTCTCAATATTCCCATTCGAATAGAGTCATAATATAACCCATTATAGAAACAACATTTGCGAAGTCGCGCTTCCATTGTCATGCCTAACTTCTCACCAACTTTAATCATTCGATCATTCCCAGACCAAGTTGTATAGCCAATTCGTACAAGTGGCAGGTCATTGAATAAATGCGTGATCCACATACGGATTGCTGCTGTTCCTATCCCACCATTCCAAAATGCTGGTTCATAAATGATTATTCCCATTTCAAGCCAAAGGGAAGCTTCGTGCTCCCAGTAGTAACATAATGATCCCACTAGTTCTTCGTCTACATAAATACCCCAGAAGTCTTCTTGATTTATATATTGATCTTTTTTCTCTAAAAATTGCTCTAATGTTTTCGGCTCGTAAGGAATATAAGGGGCATCCCATTTTTTCCATGCTGGTGATGATTCCTTTGCACTAAGTTCCCATAATCGCAGAATTTCTTCTTTTACTACAGGTCTGATTGTTACTTCTTTCAATTCTATGCCCCCAACCTATTCGTATTTACCTAATTTTATCACAATATCGATAATATAGACTGTTCCCTTCATATACTTAATTGTGGTAGATTGTTGTATAACATAATAATAAGGAGTGACATAAACATTGGGTGGAAATCAGCAATTACAACGTGGGTTGGAACAACGACATATCACCTTAATGTCTTTAGGTGCAGCTATTGGGGTCGGTTTATTTTTAGGTTCCGCTACAGCTATTAGGCTAGCAGGACCTGCAATTCTTATTTCATACATAATTGGTGGATTTGCTATTCTAATTATCATGCGTGCACTTGGGGAGATGGCCGTGCATAATCCAGTTGCAGGCTCCTTCAGTAGATACGCAAAAGATTATTTAGGTCCTCTTGCTGGGTATATTACAGGTTGGAATTACTGGTTTTTATGGGTAGTTACATGTATGGCAGAGATTACCGCAGTAGGCGTCTATATGAAAATGTGGTATCCAAGCACACCGAGTTGGATTTGGGCATTGGCCGCGCTTGTCATTATGACCATGGTTAATTTAATCGCTGTAAAAGCATATGGAGAGTTTGAGTTTTGGTTTGCTCTTATTAAAATTGTTGCCATTTTAGCAATGATTTTTGTTGGTCTAGGAGTCATAATTTTTGGACTTGGCAATGGCGGAGTTGCTGTTGGTATTAGTAATCTATGGTCGAATGGTGGTTTTGCCCCTAATGGTGTCAAAGGTATTTTGATGTCCTTGCAAATGGTGATGTTCGCTTATTTAGGTGTTGAAATGATCGGTGTGACAGCTGGAGAAGCAAAAAATCCGAAAACGGTCATTCCTCGTGCAATTGACACTGTTTTTTGGCGAATACTATTGTTTTATGTTGGTGCATTATTCGTTATCATGTCTATTTATCCATGGAATGAAATTGGTAATAATGGAAGTCCATTCGTCTTAATGTTTGAGAAAATCGGAATTGGCCCAGCAGTTGGTATTATTAACTTTGTTGTATTAACGGCAGCATTATCGAGCTGCAATAGTGGGATCTTCAGTACGGGTCGTATGTTATTTAATTTAGCGGAACAAAAGCAAGCATCTGCCTCATTCAAGAAAATTAGTCCAACTGGCGTGCCTTCGAAAGCAATCGTGTTCTCGGCCGCATTATTACTAGTAGGAGTGATCTTGAACTATCTAGTCCCAGAAAAAGTATTTATATGGGTGACAAGTATCTCTACATTCGGAGCTGTTTGGACTTGGGGAATTATTTTATTATCTCAGTTAAAATTTCGTAAAACCCTTTCTAAAGGGGAAGTTTCTAGGCTAACCTATAAAGCATTATTATATCCACTTGGTTCGTATGTAGCACTTGCCTTCCTAATATTAGTGCTTGGCCTCATGGCGTACTTCCCAGAAACACGAATTGCGTTAATCGTGGGACCAATATGGATTATTGGATTAGTGTTTGTCTATTTTAAAAATGGGTTCGATAAAAAGTGATTCTCTTGATAGATTGATCGATTCGGGTCTGAGATTGATCGATTAATAGCCAAGATTGATCGATTGTCCGTAAAGATTGATCGATTGTCCGTAAAGATTGATCGATCCACCCAGAAAAGCCCTTCATTTCACATTAGAAATGAAGGGCTTTTCTCTATGCTCAAATGTACTTCTCAAACCATCCAGTGATTTGCTCTAAACGAGTTAATCGTAAATTCGGTAAACCAGTACGTGATAAAT
Source organism: Psychrobacillus sp. L3 (assembly GCF_042945595.1). GTDB lineage: Bacteria > Bacillota > Bacilli > Bacillales_A > Planococcaceae > Psychrobacillus. The sequence continues at coordinate 2,938,094 of NZ_CP168493.1, forward strand.
TGTGATCCGCTTGAGGGAAACGGACGAAGCTTGTTTCTTTTCCCATTGCTTTTAATGTAATGTATAACTGTTGCGCTTGTTCAATTGGGCAACGGTAATCATTTTCACTATGCAGAATAAGCAAAGGTGTTTCCACATTGGAAGCATATTTTAATGGTGATGCATCCCAAAGCTTGTTAATATCGGTCATGTCAGCCCCAATTTGCCAAGGTGTAAAGTAATACCCAATATCAGATACTCCGTAAAAACTAACCCAGTTGGAAATAGATCGCTGTGTTACAGCAGCTTTAAAACGATTCGTATGCCCAACAATCCAATTCGTCATAAATCCTCCGTAACTTCCTCCAGTAATACCTAGTCTTGTTTCATCGATCCAGTCGTTTTCTTTTAACACATAATCTAGACCTGCCATTATATCTTCATAATCTCCGCCACCATAATCTCCGCGAACACCATCCACAAATGCTTGACTATAGCCGTGACTTCCACGTGGATTCACATATAAAACGCCATATCCTTCTGCAGCTAATAACTGAAGTTCATGGAAAAATGTATTCCCGTACATAGCATGAGGTCCTCCATGTATTTCAACAACGAAAGGATACTTTTTCCCTTCCTCATATCCTGCGGGCTTCATCAACCAGCCATACACATCCCATTCATCAGCACCTTTATATACAATAGCCTCTGGTTCGACAAGTTCGACATCATTTACAAAGTTTTTATTAAAGTGTGTAAGTACAATTCTTTCACCAGTCGACAAATTCTGCTTAAATAATTCCCCGGGAAATATCGTGTTGCTTATTGTCAGAAGAGCAAATGTTCCTGAAGCATCCACATCATACCCATATATATGCTCGTCTTCTCCTGTAGCAGGATATAATTCTCCTTCTAATGAAGCGAAATAAAGACGAACATCTCCCATAGTCGATACTTGGAAGTACAAATGATTATCATCTGTCCATACGACATCCGGCGCACTTGCCCCTTGTTGAAAGTCTGCTACGGAAAGATCTCCAACTGGTGCATCAAGCCCTTCCGTTAATACTTGACGATTCCCTGAGTTCACATCATATACATAGACCTCTGAATGCGTCGCATTTTGAAAAGTTCGTTGCATTCCAACAAATGCAATATACTGATCATCCTTCGAAAAAGAAGCGCCACCAAAGTATCCATCTTCATTTATTATTTCAGTTTCTTCCTTCGTTTCCGCATCTACAAGATAAACGGGTTGGCGGAATGAAAAATCTTGATCCTCTTCACGATTCACACCGATTACAAGTTTCTTTCCATCATGAGAAACGGCTTGTAAATTATAGTTAAAGTTGCCTTCTGTAAATTGAATAATTTCTTCTGAATCTAACGTAATCCATCCAATATGGTTATACATTTCTTTCGGTAAAAGACCTGCTCCATCTGCATGGTATTTCATTTTGTCTACAACATACGCTTCTGGCAATTTCTTCTCTTCTTTTTCAGGTTCATCTGCCCACTTTCTTCCTTCTTTTAAGGTAGCAGAAAACCAAATTTTTGTTCCACAAGGGGACCATAGAAAACTAGAAACCCCATTTTCTAAATCAGTTACTTTCTTCGATTCTCCACCACTTGCTGGAAGAATATAAACTTGATTCTTCTCTTCTCGATTAGATAGAAAAGCGATATATCTTCCATCATTCGACCACTGAGGAGAGTATACGCGTTCTTTCTTATATGTCCACTGAGTAATTTCTTCTGTTTCCATATTTAAATGATATAAATATGCATAGTATTTATTATCCTTTTCATTCATTTGTGTTCGAATAAACACTGCTTCTTTCCCATTAGGTGCTAGTACAGGGCTTGCAATAGAATGCAGTTCAAATAAATCTTTTACCTCTAATTTTCTCTTCGTCATAAATACATCCTCACTTTCAATATCCTTCTTTGTTTTATTTCGACACTCGAAATCATTTCCCTGCTTACTTCATAAAAAAACTACTCCTTTTTTAGGGAGTAGCCTACTATTCTATTAAATTGTTTGTTCTTTTAATGATCGACGTAATATTTTACCTGTCGTATTTTTAGGCAGTTCTTCTAAAAACTCGAATCGTTTAGGCACTTTATATTTTACTAGTTTTTCAGCGCAATAATCATGAAGTTGTTCTTCTGTTAGGGATTGGTCTTTTTTCACTATGAATGCTAGTACTGCTTCTCCAAAGGTTAGATCTGGAACACCAATTACGGCAGCCTCTATAATGCCTGGATGTTCAAATAATACTTCCTCTACTTCACGTGGATATACATTATATCCTCCAACAATAATCAAATCTTTCTTGCGGTCGACAATATAGAAATACCCTTCCTCATCTTGTCTTGCAAGGTCTCCTGTATACAACCAGCCGCCCCGGATTGTATTTTCCGTTTCCTCTGGCATTTTATAATAACCCTTCATAACATTAGGTCCTCTCACGATTAACTCACCAACTTCTCCTACCGGAACTTCTTCGCCTAGCTCATTCACTATTTTATTTTCCACATTCACAATGTTTGTCCCAATTGATCCAGGTTTGCGATCTCGGTCAATTGGATTGAAACAAGTTACCGGAGATGCCTCGGATAATCCATAACCCTCAGAAACGCGAACGGTAAATTTATCTTCAAAATTATGCAGTAACGCTACGGGTAAAGAAGAACCTCCAGAAATCGCTAAACGAATTGTTGAAAAATCTTTTACATTTCCTTCTGGGAATTGATACAAAAAATTATACATGGTCGGAACACCCGCAAATACGGTGGCTTTGCATTCTTTTGCTATAGAGAATACATCTTGTGGGCTAAATTTAGGAACCAATAAAATCGTTGCACCCATTAACAATGGTGCATTTACAACAACCGTAAGTGCAAAAACATGAAATACTGGAAGTGTCGCAATGATTCGATCCTCCGGTTTGAAACTCAGATACTCTGCAACATCGCGAGCATTCGAATAGACATTTTTATATGTAAGCATCGCACCTTTTGGTTGACCAGTTGTCCCGGAAGTATACAAAATTACTGCGTTGTCATCGTCTAAAACTTTTACCGGTTCAGCATTTGGTGAACTGTTACTGATTAACAATGTAAACGATTTCACTTTACTTTTTAAAGAATCAGGTAATGCTTCTAATTTATCTGCTGTGTCAGGTTGTGTTTCACAAATGATATAGTTTTCGACAGAAGTAAATATATCTGCTCCCTTTTCAACTAATGGGAGTAATGCGTCCATTGTAATAATTACTTTTGCATCACTATTCTTTACAATATAGCTAATTTCATCTGGCGTATAAATTGGGTTAATCGGAACTGCTGTTGCCCCAATATGCATAGTTGCATACAAAGAAATGAGGAAATGTGGAGAATTACCTAATAGAAATCCTACATTATCTCCCTTTTCAATTCCAAGTAGTTGAAGTGCACTTGCAAATCGTTCGACCGCTTGTTGAAATTCTGCATACGTAGTATCTTTCCCCAAAAAATGATACGCAATTTTTTCTGGATACTGCGTAGCATTTTGTTGAACACGTGAAATTAAACTCATCTGCTCATCTCCCATCTTAAGCTTGAATGAATACTCATTCATTATCTATTAATTCATTATATAAATAAAGTTTTGACTATTCAATGATTAAAAAATTTTTTTTTATTAAATAAAGCACCATGAAAATCATGATGCTTGAATATGCGCTATATATCTCCAGCGTATTAAATAAAAATAAGAAACTTGAATAACCGTGAAAGCAATCAAAACAAATAACATCTCTTTAGCAATGGAAACCGCCGCTAAGTCTACCCAAACTGCTTGCAAGTAAATGAATGAAAAAGTACTATGCACCATGGCAAGCCCCCATGGCAAAAAGAATTGAGGGATCAATTGACGATTCACAACCTTCACAAGTTCTTGCTCAGTTACCCCCATTCGCCGAAGAACATCGTATTGCTTCTTGTCTCGCTCTAGGTCTGTGTACAATTTAAAATAGACAAAGCTTCCTGCTGCTAGTAATAGAACTGCTGCTACAAGTAACCCCGTAAATAATAACAAAGAAAACGTAGAACGAATGATGGAATAATTTAAACCTGGATTTACAAAGTAAAACGGATTTGGATTTTTGTTGGTTGTTCCCATAGACTCGACCAATATTTTATCTATGTCCGTTCCAATATTTTTTGTTCTAAGCCATTCGGGAACATGAAAGGCGTAAAAAGTTTTGTACGATTCCTTAAGTCCATGCCCAAAAAGTGGCTCTGTGATAAGTTGATAATCTTCATCACTAATAATAATTGTTCGATGCTCAATAACGAAAGTTGGAAAAATGAATTGCTTATATTCTCCTATCAACTGGATTGGTACACTGCTCTCTTCTAGAACAGTTTGTTCCTCTTGTTGAGTAAGATTGCCAAAATCCTCTTGCGTATTCGGTACTAATAACGCATCACCTTGCTTCAAATCAACTAATGGGAATTTCAATGCAATTGCTAAACTATTCACTTCAGATTCTTTGATCAGGTTTACTCTTTCATGTGTATTGGAGGAAGTTTGTTTTTTGACATTGAATTTCACTAGCTCGTAGGATAAGTTTTCGCTTTGTAGTTCTTGTGTTATTTGCATAATATGTTTTTCTTCAAAAGGATTATCCCACTCACTCGCGTAAAAAATGCTCACGGGATTTAATTCATGATATTGCGTTGTAAACGATGTAAAGGAAGTAACTACTCCTACAGACAAAAAAGCAATCGTGGATACAATTGTTACAACGAAGAACATTCGGGCATTTTCACGTATTTTAATGGCCCCTTCCGCAAACGCAATTAAGCGAAATGGATGCCAATAAAAGCTCTTCCTTTTACGTAAAAGAATAATGATATACAACATACTATCTGTAAAAAATAAGTATGTACCACTTACAGCCAATACTATAATAAGAAAAGTAATCCACAAAGACATCTTTAATAGAGATAGTATAACTAAACTGTAGGAAGTTAGCAGTAAAACTAAACCTACTATTGCTTTCCACTTTACATATCCGGCTTGTTCATCAAACTTCCCATAACCCTTTAATAATTGAATGATTTCTTTTTTTCGAATGAACACAACACTGCTAATAGAAATGATAACAAATAAGGATAAGAAAACAATAATCGTTAATGTAAATGGCTTCCATGACAAATAGAGAGGGAGGCTGTCTAGTAAAAATAACTCTCGAATAACCATAAAGAAAAATTTAGAAAACGAAAATCCCCAAAAAATACCGACTGTAATAGAAATAGCACCTAATATCATCGTTTCTAAAAAAATCAGTCGATTTAACTGGTTTTTTTCCATTCCTAAATTGAGTAATAAGCCAAACTCTTTAGACCTTGCTTGCAGAAAAGCACTCATCGAATAAAACAAAAAGAACAATGTAAAAATAATGAGTATAATCTCTGCAATAAGCATTCCACCAAATGCAATATCTCTTAAAAATTTGTCCTCAATGTTCGGATGAAACATTAACATCGTATACATAAAAAATACCATGACAGAAAAAATACTCGCCATAAAAAATGCTGCATATACGCGACTATTCCGAATTACATTATGATAAGCGAATTGTCGAAAGGTCATTTACATTTCCACCTAATAAAGACAAGACATTTAAAATTCGTTGAAAAAATGTTTGTCTTCGATCATCTTTATAAATTTCGTTAAAGTATTCACCATCTTTTATAAAAAGCACTCGGTCGCAGTAACTGGCTGCAACTGGATCATGCGTAACCATAATAATTGTCGTCTGATTCTTTTTATTCACTTGCGATAATATTTCTAAGACGTCCTTTGCAGATTTTGAATCTAAATTTCCGGTTGGCTCATCTGCAAGGATAATAGTTGGTTCATGTATTAATGCACGACCTATCGCTGTTCTTTGTGCCTGTCCACCTGAAATTTCGGTTGGTCTTTTTTCTAAAATGGAAGTTAAGTCAAGGTGGGCTGCAATTTCCTTCACCCTTTGTTTCATTATTTCTACAGGTTGCCCATCAAGCGTTAAAGGTAGAACCATGTTTTCCTCCACAGTTAAGGCAGTAAGTAAATTGAAATCTTGAAACACAAAACCAAGTTGTCTTCTTCTAAAAAGGGATAAATCATTTGTGGTAAGTTGTAAAGGATTTGTACCATTAATCCTGATATCCCCCGAAGTAGGTATATCAATAGTGGAAATAAGATTTAGCAATGTCGTTTTTCCACTACCAGATGGCCCCATTACTGCAAGGAATTCTCCTTTTTCAACTTCAAAGCTTAGTTGATTAATGGCTAGATGAGCTACCTTTCCCTCATATACTTTCGTCACTTCTTCTAGTGTTAATATCGACATCTTGCTCGCTCCGTTCTTCTTGTTCTTGCTGTTTAAACACGATTGAGACGGTCGTTCCTTCACCAACTTTAGTAGTAATCGTCATTTCATGTCCAAGACGATTGCAAATTTCTTGTGCTAAATATAGCCCCATACCTGTAGATTCGCCTGTTTTCCGACCATTTTCCCCCGTGAAGAAAGCTTTTGTTACCCTTTTTATATCTGAGGTAGGGATACCAATTCCTTCATCTCGAACAGAGAAAATGACATGTTCATCCTTAATCTTCGTCTCAAAATAAACTTTTTTATTTTCCTCAAAAGTATACTTCACAGCATTCGTTAAAAATTGTGCGATGACAAAACGAAGCCATTTTGTATCCGATGTAACAATACAATTTTCATCGATCGAAATCACCGGAAACACATGATGCCCTATAAATAAGCGTTTGTTTTCCGTCACAACTAGGCTAACTAATTGTTTTATATCCACTTGCTCTATTTGCATATCCTCTTCAAACGTATCTAATCTTGCATTCATTAATACAGCATCTAATCCTCTTTTTAAACGATCCGTTTCTTCGGATACACTTATAGAATCGACTTGATGATCGTTTTGTGCCATCAGCTCTAGTACGGAAATAGGTGTTTTCATTTGATGAACCCAGCTATTCATAAATTGTAGATGTCTATTTTGCGTTGCATATAATAATTGCACTTCTTTCTGATAAAGCCGGTAAATATGCTGCAAGTACATTTCCACCTGTTTAATTTCCGGTGATTGAGCTTCTCGTTGCAAAACCACTTCAATTTTTGTTGGAACGGAAAGAATCTTTTTATAAAAAGAATATTTCTTTACAAACAACGTTCCTAAAAAAGTAATCGTTAATATACTACTAATAACAATTGAATATATTGCTGTATCTAAGTTTCGAAAACCATCTAGCCAATATAAGAGCATAATAAATAATACTAATAAAAATTGAAAAATAAGAAAGGTTACATGTTCTCGTATAAATAATCGGAACATATTAAGATTCCTCCGAACTTAGGATCAATCGATATCCCGCTCCTCGAACCGTTTCAATCGTAGACGTGACATCATAATCTGCGAGTTTTTTCCGAACACGAGTCATATTCACGTTGAGCGTATTTTCATCTACAAATGACTGATCATCCCATAATTCTTCTAATAACTGCTCTCTTGTAACGAGCTTTGGGTAACTTCGCATAAGCAGCTCTAATATTGTACATTCTTTCTTTTGTAGTGGTATTTCCTCTGTTGCTATATGCAGTTCCATTCTCTCTAGAAATAAATGAAGTTTTCCTACCTTAACAATACGTTCTTCTTGTTTTGCAGCATATTCGCCATATGTTCTTCTTAAATGGCTTCGTATTTTTGCAAGGACGATTTCATAGTGAAAAGGTTTAGTTATAAAGTCATCTCCACCATTTTCTAAAGCAAAAACTTGGTCCATTTCTCCTGATCGTGCGGAAACAAATATAATAGGACACGTTGTAAATTGACGGAGCTGGCGGCACCAATAATAGCCATCATAGGATGGTAAATTTACATCTAATAATATTAAATGAGGGTCAAAATCTTCAAATTCTTCTAAAATGGATTCGAAATTTTGTATAGTATGCACTTCATAATGATATTTACGTAATGTTTCTGCAAGTAATGCAGCAATTTTTCGGTCATCTTCCACAACTAAAATACGATGTGTCAACATACGGATCCTCCTCGCCAATTAGTCTCTCTCTATCATATCAAAAAAGAGCCCAACATACGTTAATATGTTAGACTCTTCCATAATTATTAGTAAATAAGTTGAACTAAATCTTCCAGTGAAATACCACCAAAATACTTTGGTACATCAATATTTTCAAGTGCTTCTTCAATTGCTTGCTTACTGTAAGGTTTACCAGTGAGTAATTTTTCTACTTCTTCCATGTCACCTACACCAAAGAAGTCTCCGTAGATCTTCACTTCTTCCATAAACCCTTTATTCACTTCTAACCGCACATCTACACCGCCTGTTGGAAAACGGTGGGAATGCTTCATATTAAATTTAGGTGATTTTCCGTAATTCCAATCCCATTGTTGATAGCGTTCTTCCGAAAGTTTATGGATATTTTCCCAATCTTCCGCTGTGAGCTCCCAATATTGTATATTCTCCGCTCCACCGAATATGGAAGACAAAATTTCAGATCGGAATTGTTCAATTGTCATCGGTTCTTTTAATAATTCAGCAATGTTTGTCACACGGCTTCTGATTGATTTTATTCCTTTTGATTCAATTTTTTCTTTGCTTACTTTTAAAGCAGAAACGACCGCATCAATTTCTGTATCGAACAGTAGCGTTCCATGGCTAAACATTCTACCTTTTGTAGAGAACTGTGCATTTCCAGAGATTTTTTTACCTTCAGCTAAGATGTCATTTCGTCCAGACAGTTCTGCATCAACACCCATTTTCTTAAGAGCGTCCACCACTGGTTGTGTGAACTTTTTAAAGTTACGGAAGCTGTCTCCATCATCTTTTGTTAAGAAACTAAAATTCAGATTCCCTAAATCATGATACACGGCACCGCCACCAGAAAGTCTGCGTACCGGAATAATTCCGTTCTTTTCCACAAATTCAGTATTAATTTCTTCTATCGTGTTTTGATTTCTCCCAATAATGATAGAAGGTTCATTTATGTAAAACAACAGAAAAGAGTCTTTTTCTACATCCATTGTTTTTAATGCATACTCTTCAATTGCAAGGTTAATACGTGGGTCAGTAATCCCTTTATTATCAATAAAATACATCTTCATCTCTCCTTTATTTTATTTTAACCGAAAGTCCAAATAATATGTTGACAAATGCTCTTGTGTTATAATACAATCCGTATAACTTAAACAGTTATATAACAGATGGAGGTGGAACAACTATGTTAGAAAACGTAATTGAATTTTTCCGTAACCTGCCTGAAAAAAAATGTGCTAAATGTGGCGAGACTATAGAAGAGCAGCATGAGTGCTATGGAAACCTATGTGATCAATGTAATACCCTTTAATTATGGGAAAAAGCCAACTAGAATTAATTTCATTTCTAGTTGGCTTTTCTGCTTTATTTGCGTTATGCCCAGGTTAATTTGCGTTAATCGACTTTGAACTTGCGCTATAACTAGATTAATTTGCGTTAAGCAACCTTGAAATTACGCTATACGCGATACGACTAAAAAACGCCTATCTCACTATTCTTGAGATAAGCGTTTACTTTTTATGAAAGTGCTTCATTTATTCCAGCAATAATTACTTCAATTCCTTGAGCTCTAATAATATCGATATTATCATTGGTGGTCTCTTCATCTGTAATGATCTTATCTAGTTTATGAAGCGGATACATTTTACTAAAGAGATCCACTCCAAACTTTGAGTGTTCAATAAGTCCTATTACTTCTTTAGAGTTGTCATAAACGGTTTTATGGAAAATGGACACTTCAGGCGTCGCTGTGCTCAAGCCCCTTTGTGATAAACCACCACCTGTTGCAAAACATAAATCAATCGTGAATTGGCAAGCAAATTCATTAGCCAATGCATCCGTCATATTTCCTGAACTCTTCACTTCCCCACCAATCAAATATAATTGAATATTATCCACCTCACGCAAATTATATGCAACTTCCACAGAATTCGTAATAACGCTGAAGGATATATCCATAGGTAAATACTTGAGCATCACAAAATGGATTGCCGCTCCACCGATAAATACAGTTTGCCCTTCTTTAATAATAGTCGCTGCACTTTTTGCAATTGCGTTTTGAAATAACGTTCCTTCTCCATACCTCTTATAAGGAGGTTGGGGCATCGTTCGTACATTAGGAATGGGAATTGCCCCTCCATGTGTTCTTTTTAGTAACCCTTGATCTTCCATTATCGATAAATCACGACGAATGGAATCAAGGGAAAGATTGTATTCGTTTGCTAATTCTTTCGCTAACAAACGACCTTCTTTTTTCAACTTCTCTAAAATCTGTTCACGTCTTTCTTCGGAAAACATTTATTCATCCCCTTTTTCTAAATTGTTATTCCAATTTCATGTTTGTTAGGGTTTCCCCCAATATTTCTTCCATTACATTCTTATTATTTCATGTTTGTTCATTTATATCAACATTAATCAGCTTTAATATTCATTTTTATTCTTGTTTATACGCGTTTCGAATTACTAAATAAATAAACCTCATATCCTATTGTTCAAAGCATAGTATTATGGTAGGATTACTTTTAATTAAATATTTCTGAATATATAAAAAGTGAGGAGTATTCTTACATGAGATATGGTTTTTGGTTACCGATTTTCGGAGGATGGTTACGAAATGTGGAAAAGGAGACAATGCCCGTTTCATTTGAATATGTAAAAGAGTTGGCTCAAAATGCGGAGCAATGGGGATACGACTTAACATTAATCGCGGAACTAAACTTAAATGATATTAAAGGAATAGATGCTCCTGCTTTAGATGCTTGGTCAACTGCAGCTGCTATTGCAGTAGTGACAAATAAGCTAGAAATATTAACAGCGATTCGCCCTGGTTTTCACAACCCTGCATTGTTAGCTAAAACCGCAACTAATATCGATCATATTAGTGGTGGCCGTTTGTCATTAAATGTTGTATCTGCTTGGTGGGAAGAAGAGGCAAGACAATATGGAGGCATCTTCACTGCTCATGATGAGCGCTATGCTCGTACAGAAGAGTTTATTTCCGTATTAAAGGGTTTATGGTCAGAAACTCCTTATTCATTCAAAGGTAACTTCTATGATTACGAGAATACCTATTTAGAGCCTAAACCTGTACGGAACAAACATATCTCGTTATATGCGGGTGGTGAAAGTGAAACAGGAAAACAAACAATCGCAAACACATGCGATTCCTATGTTATGCACGGCGGTACAGTAGAAGAAATTGCGGAAAAGATTGCAGATATGAAGCAGCGACGTCAAAACTTTGGAAAAGAACCTTTAGAAAATTTTGGGATGGCAGCTTACATTATTTGCAGAGATACAGAAAAAGAAGTGCAAGAGGAACTTGCACGAATTACTGATGTAACAGAAGGATCAGCTGGCTATGCAGGCTATAAAGACTTTGTAAGCAAGTCACATTTAAATGTAGACATTCAACTGCAAGATTACTCGGTTTCGAATCGTGGGCTACGTCCAGATTTAATCGGAACACCTGAACAAATCGCTAAAAAAATTGTCGCATTTGAAGAAGCAGGGGTCGATTTATTAATTTTACAATTTTCACCACAACATACCGAAATGAAACGCTTCTCCGAGCAAGTGATGCCACTAGTTGAACAATTTAAACAAGATAAGCAAAGGGGCAATTAATATGTCAAAAATATATGTGATACATGAAAACGATGAATGGACAGTGCATCTAACTGATCGATTAGAAGAATTAAACCTTCCCTTTGAACTTTGGCATTTAGATGAAGGAATAGTAGATTTAACTTCTGAACCACCAAATGGAGTTTTTTATAGCAGAATGAGTGCATCCTCTCATACACGTAACCATCGATATGCTCCTGAATTAACTGCTGGCATTCTTACTTGGCTAGAGTTTCACGGTAAAACTATTTTTAATGGTACAAAGGCATTGCAGTTGGAAATTAGCAAAATTAATCAACAACTCGCTTTAGAAAAGGCAGGTATACGTACCCCGAAAACAATTGGTGCGGTAGGACGAGATCAAATAATACGAGCTGCTAAAAAAATTGGTGTGTCTTCATTCATAACGAAGCATAATCGTGCAGGCAAAGGATTAGGGGTGCAATTATTTCATTCAATTAAAGCCCTTGAAAACTACTTAGATAGTAAAACCTATGAGCACCCAGTTGATGGGATCACACTCATCCAAGAATATATACAATCCCCTGAGTCCTTTATTACAAGAGCGGAATTTATTGGTGGAAAGTTCGTCTATGCAGTGCGTGTTGATACATCGAATGGATTCGAATTATGTCCTGCGGATGCCTGCCAAATAGATGACTTATTTTGCCCGGTCGGTGAAGAAAAAGAAGAAAAACCAAAGTTTGAAATTATTCAAGCTATTAATATAGAGCAAATCGATAGGTATGAAGCATTCCTAGAAGCGAATAAAATTGCTGTAGCCGGTATTGAATTCATATCTGATGCAAACGGTACAGTATATACGTATGATGTGAATACGAATACAAACTACAATGCGGATGCAGAAGCGAAAGCCGGAAAATATGGCATGCTGGAGCTAGCTAAGTTTTTAGAAAAAGCATTGCTGAATGAACAAAATGAAATAACGGTGTAACAAGAAAAGCGAAAGCACCCTTTAAGTGCATCTTGTCTCCTCCATTTCCCGAGTGTTTTGGACGAAACATTTGCTCCTGCGGTTACTCGTCGCAAAAAAATTTTGGCTACACTATTACCGGGGACTTTTTGTGGATTGAGAAGTGACTGTGTCACTTCTCAATCCATTTTTTTCGGTATTCTTGTGGCGGTAGTTTGTCCTTCGCCCTCTTCTTATCTTGGCGAGTGTTCACGAAACTTGGGAAACCGCAGATAAGTTAAGGCTGAGGAACTTCGCATTCTAAGTTACAAGATTATACATGTTATTTCATAGAAAATAAAAATGTACATAAAAATGAGCTGGGAAATGTATCTCCAAGCCCACTGTATTTTTTTTCTATTTTTTACTAAAGCACCCGTTAGTTGAATTATCGATTCGGATTACGGTCAATAAATTCCTCGATTTCATCAGCTAACATATAAACGAGGTGGAAATAATGCTTTTCTGAAAGAACTCCTTTGGCTCTCCATTTTTGCATCTCATTATAGTGGAAACTATAAAAATAGCCCTCTATATCCCTTCTTGAAATCCCTTGTTTCTTCGCCATGTCTGCAATAGAAAGACCTTCTTTCCAGTCCTGTTCATATGCTTTAAGACTCATTCCCAAAAAATTTGATATTGCATCGTAATTATATTTAACATGATAAACTTCAGTTCCTTCTTCAATTTCTCCTTGTTCTTTTTTTTCTGCCTGAACGACTAATGAACAAGTTAAAGCTATGGTAAAGAAAAGCAGTACTCCTTTAAAAACAGACTTCAACATAGAAATAGAACCTCCTTTTTTTTCCTTTATTGTGTGAGGTTTTGGATATACTATGTCCGTCATTTTAAAAAACTGAAATAAGCTTTTAAACAATCCTTCTAAGGGTTGTCATTTTTCGTTTCTTGAAGAAATTTATTTTCATGGTAGTTGAATAAGGATTTTTTAGAAATCAATAGAATTAGCTATCTGAACCAGTATTTCGGGTGTTACCTTATCAGAAACTTTTTTATTAATACTGAAGATATATTCCCAACCATCTCTTTCGAACACTAACAGATTAAAACCCATAGATGGTTTTTCCATATACTTTGCAATACTTCCGTTATCTAGCTTGAAGGTTTTTGAAACATACTTGTCACTAAATCCTATTTTATGCCTAATTGGTCGAACATCAATTTTAAAATGATTTTCAGGTAATTGGTCACTTATAAACATAACTTCAAAAGCATCATTTATCTCGCCATCTAAATTACTAAACCTACCAAAATGGTGGGTAAAGCTTATTGGTGGTGCTCTAAGCGGCAATTTTAGTTCTTTATTAAAATGTTGTTCAAACTCGTCTAAAGCAGCTTCTACCGTTTTGTATCCTACTTCAGTAAATATCTCCTCAAAAGATTGGGGAGTATCGTTTGTATCTCCATAAACTTCTCCATTATTTGTTCCAAAAAATAAAATACCTAATAAAAACACTAGAAGAGGAACACTTTTGTTCAATTTCATCACCCTAAATTATATTTAGAGTTAGTTTGTCCTGTTCAGTTACAATAATTCCTTCTTCAACTAAACTGCTGCGTTAGTAAAAAAGCTCTACTCCTTATTGAAGTAAAGCACCCGTTAGCTTAGTATCTATATGTTCTCAATTTCATCTGGGAACACATACATATCAACCTCTATGGTTGTACCTGTTAAATAGCAAAATTCGATTATTTCTTCATTAAAACTCATTAGTGGTTTTTCTTCTCCATAAATACTGGGAACAATCATAATTACATAATGTACATTATATTGTTCCTTGATTTCCTTTAGCAGTAATATTTTATTTTTTAGATTTTTAATAGTGTCCATGCATTGTGCTTCAACATCTAACCTGCCTACATTAGATTTTTCAGCAGACCAATCCGAAAACAAATACTTCGACCCATTCTTTCTTATATCACCATAGTTCCAACAGCTAAACGGTTGTATTTCAAGAAGCTTCGTTATATCCTCTGGATTAAAAATACCACTTTCATAAGCAACTAAGCCTCTATGGTCTATTTCTCCTTTACTCCCTATTCCAAAATAAGTATAACTATTTGTTTTCTCCATTTTTCACCTCTTGATTTTATCTTCTTCTACTAACCTGCTACTTTAGTAAAAAATGCTCTACTCCTTATTGAAGTAAAGCATCCGTTAGTTGAATAAGTACTCCTCAGTACCATTTATGCAATCACTCTCTATCGGAAGTCAAATCAAATTCATATTGACCAAAAACATTTTCATACCCTCTTACCTTAAATAAAAGTTTCCCTTTATTATCAGTTCCGGTTATTTCTAAAATAACTACTACCTTACTTGGTTTATAAGACGGTAAATAAGCTAGACTCTCAACTTCTGCCTCAGTTTTGTTAATTGGATACTGTAAGTATAAACTTCTATCATTACCTGTGTCTTTTATTTGATGACTATATCGACTCGTTTTTTCTCCGGGTTTTAATTGATTGATAGTACCTAAATCCTGATATACATGATAACCACTAAAAGAAAAATAGAAGTTTAAATCCGTTATTACTTGTTTACTTGAATTATAAACTTCAATTGTCACACCATTATCGTATTTTAAAAACGCTCCTTGCTTTGCCCATCTCAATAAGTTCGAAAATACCAAAAGAACCAGAAAAAAAGAAATAATGCCGATTATTGTGTATTTCAGTATTTTTTTCATTTTTTTCTCTCCCTTTCTACAACTAAACTGCACCGTTTGTAAAAAAAGCTTTACTCCTTATTGAAGTAAAGCACCCGTTAGTTCCATAAGCAATTTATTCCTTATGAACTTTTACATAAACACTTCCAAAAATTTCATCTCTAATATAAGCATCTAACTTCCACATTCCACTTTTAGGGAACGTCATATTTGTTGGAAAGTGCTGATCTGTACCATTATTAGGACTAAGAAAAGAATTTCCCCTTTTTGGTACAATTATTATTTCCTCATCACTGTTTTCGTGAGTTCCTAAAACCTTAAAATCACCAATTAACTCATCTTCATTTCCCCAAAAGTGCCACATATACTTTTGTTCTTTGTTTGGATAAAATCTGAGACCTTCATTATCATCGTAGATAAATCCTAAACGACCTTCTTCCCCAATCATTGTGTAACTGCCTGATTCAAAAAGAGGACTTTCTTTCCAATTGTGTTGAATAACTTCTTCTTTTATTGGCTTTTCGTCATTACAGCCTGCAATTACTAATGATAAAATTACAACACAGATTAAAATTAATCTTTTTTTGAACATAAATACACCCCCTCCATCTTTTTTATGTTTATTCCCACTAAACTTCAAATATCATTTCTTCAACTAAACTGCGACGTTAGTAAAAAAAGCTCTACTCCTTTTTGAAGTAAAGCCCCTCGTTAGTTTAAGTACATTCCTTCACAATTTCTCTTAAATAGTAATTATAGATTATTAATCGTTGAGAAATGTATTCGATATTGTTTGGGCATATCTTGATTCCCAACATGTTCCAAATCTAAATCTCTATCAAAGTAGATATCATATGATTTTCCTTTTAGATAGCCCTCACTTGGTGATTTTATTAACATAGTTGTAGAATCTGTAGCTTCTACTGTTACAGGGACTTTATTTTTATCCTCATCTAAAACATAAATAGATTTTTCATTAATAATATCCTGATTCAATCCCTTATCGAAAGTAATAACCCAATTGTGATTTAAAGGTATATCAGATTGATTTATACTAGCCATTACTATATTTTCTTGTTTTTCTTTAGTACTCTGATTATAACTAATTAAACTTCCTACTCCTATAATGGTAAAAGCAGATAAAGCAAGAACTATCTTTTTCAAAATATTATCCCCCTTATTTTTTATGCAATTAATCCCTATATTAACATATTAGCCTAATTTATCGTTATTAATTTATCATTTCTTGTTCAACTAACCTGCTCCGTTAGTTCGATAAGAGAAAGCTACCTCTAACGGCAGCCTCTTGTTCTGCTAAAGCACCCGTTAGTTGAAGAGAGCTATAAAGCAAGCATTTATTTCTTTTCCCAATTATGCATATATAAATTTGAAAGTTTAACTTCTATAATGGAATCTTTTTCAATATCAACATCTACGCCTTTATCATCCGTTAACAACAAATAAAATCCAAATGAATCTCCATCCCTATAATTTAGACCAGATGAACCAGATTGGTATATTTTAAAAGATTCACCTTGATATGTTGCTGTTGCGTTAACATGATTAATAGATGTAAAACCATTATCGATTCGTGCATGTTCATTTCCAGATACTAATGTTGCCCCTCTTAAACTATAATTTCCACTCGACCTAAAGTATACTTCTGATTGACCATTGACCAATACTTTTTCTACGTAAACTTGGTTCTCCCCATCATCATAAAGCACTTTCCCCTCATTACTATCAATATTATTCAAATCAATCTTAACAGAATATTCTCCATCAACTGGATATGAATGTAATCGATAACCTTCAATATCGTTGGCAATAACACTAATTCCATTTATCCATAGATTAAGCCATCCACTTATCCAAAGTATAAATGCAATTGTACCTACACCAATTATTAGCATTTTAAAATGTTTTTTTTTCATTAAATCCCCCCTATTGAAAAATTGTAATGTACCGTAAAAACCCAAATATTTATTAAACTAAACTGCACCTTTAGTTCAATAAGAAAAAGCATTACCAACTCATTAGGTAATGCCACTGAAAATTTCAACAAGGGTATGTAGTTATTCACTTTTTTCTTGATTGATAACTTTAATTAATTGAACAATCTTTTCATTTTTTTCTTGGTCTAATTTTATTTTAGTATCCATGAATTTTACTACTTTAATTACAAAATAAATACCAAAAATAATTAGAGCTAAATTAAAAATAAAAGGTAATAAAGCTAATAGAGTAAACATTCCGTTACCACCATTTATCATTTTAATACCTCCCTGTTGTTAAGATAATAATATTATATCATTCTTATTGAACTAAACTGTAGCGTTAGTAAAAAAGGCTCTACTCCTTATTGAAGTAAAGCACTCGTTACTTTAAGATGATTTTAGGTACTCAAAGAAATTTTTTATTGTTTTGAGTTCTAAACGCTTTAAAAAATAAAACTACGCCAATAATAATAGAAATAAGTCCAAATCCAAATGTAATATTCGTTATACTCCATATATATGATGGTGTTAAATTAATAATAGCCTGCATTTGATGAATTTCACCTTTAAATGCAGTAAAAATAAGGACCTTTTCTAAACCACTTAAACCCATAAGAATAACACCTAAAAAGATTAAAATTATTCCCAAGTTCTTCATCGTATTCCCCCTTTTTAATTTTGTGTAATATCCAACGTCTTATTACACTAAACTGCTGCGTTAGTTGAATAAGAAAAAAGAGTTGCGTAAGCAACCCATGTTCTTCAACTAAAGCCCCCGTTAGCTTAATAAGAACAGAAACGCTTATTCCACAAACGCGCCCGATTGTGGAATATCGAAAAACTATTATCACCTTATCTATTATTAGATTGTATGAACTGTATTTGATATTCCTTTTTCTCAATAAATTTCTGTTTTTGTTCATCAGACACGTATTGTTTATCTTGTTGAAGAAAGGCAAAATCTATTATAGTCATATCTGTAAAATTTATAGACTCCATTGCATTTTTAAGATAAATTTTCCATCTTAAGTTAAAATCAATATTTTTTTCATAATCAGCATAAAAAGTATTATTAGCATAAAGTTCTTCATCAAGGCTTAAATATAGTTCAGCAATAATATCTAATAATAAGAAGATTCTTGTATTATTATCTCTTAAAACTTCTGAGTCCCCAATGTTATCTAATAGATGTAAAGTTCTGTTTCTATTAAATTCCTTTTCCACACCTTCTTCTGAAGCATTAAATGTAAGGTAAAATACTTCTCCAATCATAAAATCAAAATATTTAATTTGATTACTAATCCACTTTTGGAACTTGATATTAGAATGACGTTCATTATTTTTTACGTTTAAATACTTGACTAGGTTTTTTTCAAAAATATATATTTTAAAGTCACCTTTTTTATTTTTTGATTCAATTTCATTAGACTTCTCTTTAGACCATTTTCTTAATATTGCTTCTACAACCGGCACCAAACTCAAATAGGAACAAATGTAATTTCCTATCATCAAATCATAGGTTGCACTTTCGATTACTTTCATGAAGTCATTAAATATATTTGTTGGCTTAAATCTATATTCAATCTGATATGCTCTTTGCCATGGATTTTTTATCATCCTTAATATTTCTCCATCTAACCCTCCCCAAGCTGGATCTGGATTTTCTAAACAAGTTAACAATTCTTGTACCCTCTTGCCTGAAACGCAAGGGTAAGGAGGAATAGTGAGTAATTTTTCATTTAGATGTTTATCAACTTTTTCATAAGCTTCCCATAAGTTCATGTCATCACCTCAAAAATAATTATGCCATACTTGTATACGCTAAAATAGAATCACTAAAAATTACTCATTTAGGATGCAATAATCATTTATTAACTCCGAATATTTGTCATTCCATAAAATGGAACGATTATTGAACACAAATTAAACAACATTCTTCAACTAAACTGCTGCGTTAGCTTAATAAGGAAAAGGCTCTACTCCTTATTGAAATAAAGCACACCGCTAGTTGAATAACAACTATTCAATGTCATCTATCTTTTTGCCTTCGTAATCTATTTGAGAACCACCTCCACCGAAATTCCATCCGTTACTTTCAACAAAATCAATAAATGCATTCCAAAACTCATCATGCTTTAAATCGTTACCATTGTTGGTATAAATACAACCTTCTATTTGAACTCCAATTGGTCGTTTCACTTTAATCACTCCTACAACATTTTTTTTAGAAAACATCCTTACCATTCTTAAACAAAACTGCACCGTTAGTAAAAAAGGCTCTACTCCTTATTGAAGTAAAGCACTCCGTTAGTTGAATAAGGACACATTTACTCTTAAAATGAATCAGCAACTAAATTGCTGAATTCTCTTAAATAATGTAGGTAATTGTTACCCCCGTAGTTATATCGTTTATTGTACATTTTTGATACAACAAGATTATATTTAGGAATAACTAATAAAGTCGGACCTGTTACACCTAATATTTGATAGGAACCTTTAGGCACTCTCTCTCCAATTTCGCTTCTTAACGATGGTGTATCTTTCACATACCAAAACAATCCGTTTTGTGGTAAATCTTTATCTTTATAAATTGGATTTTGTACTCGGGTAGCTAATTGAATTACTTCTTTTGGAACAACTTGTTTTCCATTTACTACTCCATTATTCAAATGAAGATTTCCCCATAAAGCAAATTCTCGAGCTGAGGTATGGAGGTTTGAGTCAAAGCCATCATTTGAACTACCTAATTTATATGTAGCAATATCGTTAGAATTATCAATTACTTGAACCAATTTTTCATTTGGTCTTGAATGCCAAGCAGTTTCTTTAAAACCTAATGGTAGGAATACCCTCTCATTAAGTAATTCAGGGAAACTTTTACCGTAAAGTTTATTTATAAGTTCTGTCATCATTAAAATGTTAATTCCTCTGTAAGCCCATCCCTCACCTGGAGCAAATTCTCTAAAAATAATTCCGTCCATTCTCTCGTTTAATCCGTGAGAGTGAGTAACTAAATGCCTTAAAGTTGTTCCTGCAAGGAGTTCCTTATCAAAACTGTCAAAGTAATCGAGTGCATAGTCATCCAGACTTTTAATTTTACCTTCATATAAAGCATAGGCTATCGCTAAACCTAAGTAGCTTTTTCTTGCAGAAGCAACATTAAACTCTGAGGTTTCAGAAATGGGTATAGCATTTGAATTAGAATGAAACCCACTATAATGTTCTAATATAATACTACCGTCCTTTATTATAACTAATGAAGATGCACTGCTATTATTTCGTTCCTTTATATCATCTACATACGATACTAACTTTTGATAAGTATCTACCACTCACTACATCCCCTTTTAATCCCCATTCGAATCTTTCTATACCCTAAATTCTACAATAAGACAAAGTAATCCTTCTTGAACTAAACTGCTGCTTTATTTCATTAAAAAAGAGTTGCCTATGCAACCCTTGATCTTCAACTAAAGCACCCGTTAGTGGAAGAAGAAAACTTCTCATTAAAACTACTTTATATTATCAATAAAATAAGTATCATATGATTCTTTCAATATGTAACCTAGCTTTTTGGCTAATTCAATTGATTCAGAGTTTGCTCCATCCCAACTAGGATACTTCCCTTTATCTAGACAATCTAATATCAAGGCAGATGCTGTAATAGTCGCTAAACCTTTTCTTCTATATTGAGAATTTGTAGCAATTTCAATCTCTATACCACCATCATATATACTAAAAGATGTTGCCGCTGAAACAACTTTTCCTTTATATAAAATAGCATATCCTACCCCTCTTTTGATAAAATCATCAATAGAATCAAACTGACTAACAAAGTCTTCGGAAAGTTCGTGGAAAGTCGGTGCTTTTACTATAGTTCTATCAACTTTCTTAATTTCGTAGCCTTCTGGTAATGTGGACAATAAGTTCAGTAAATGTGTCCTATCTAAATGCCCTGAGCTCTTTTCAAATCTGTATCGTTGAAACTTCTCAATCTCACCTTTGTGAACTGTTTCTATACGGCTTTTCCATTCGTCAGAATCAACAATTACTAGAGTGAAATCTGGCAGATTATTAAGCAACTCTTCTGCTTCCTTTATATTGGGATTCCCAGCATAAAACACAAAAATCCCCACAGTTATCTGAGCAACCGTTGGATTCTCAAGGTTATCTACCCAAGCAGTTCCCATATGTCCTTGGAGATATGAAAGAATAAGAGTACTATCAATATTTTTAAACATAGGTATTAACTTTTTCCTTACATTAACATCGGCTTCATAAATCATTCAATTCCTACTTTCTAATAAGTATTTTCAAATTCCATTACCAATGATTTTATCATAATTACTACAACAATATATCGGAATGTTGAAATTATTTGAGTTGCGATTTTGGACTTTATTTAACTAACCTGCTGTGTTAGTAAAAAAGGCTCTACTCCTTATTGAAGTAAAGCACCCGTTAGCACAATAACTATTTATATAAACCAAACATTAAACAGTTCTTTAAATGCTTGGATGAACAAGATTTTAAATTTAAACCAACTTAATATCTAATCGATTAAAAGAAAACTTACTATCATCATTTCTGGTTCCCGCTCTAATTTAACCTAAACATTCATAAGGTTCTTGTTGATTTAACCTGCTTTTAGTTTAATATTTTCTATAAAAATAGCGTTAATCCTTCGTGGATCAACGCCCCCTTTAACAGATTTCAAAATACTTTAAATCAAATGCAACTAAATATGATTCTTCTTCCTCTAACGGTGTAGAACAGTCAAAAAGAGGTGAGATACATGAAGTCCAAAGAGTTTCTTGTTAAAAAGGCGAAAAAGGGGGATGAAGAGGCGTTTATACAATTAATTGGTCAGTATGAAATGACGCTTTATAGGACAGCAAAACGAATTGGCCTACAAGATGAAGATATTGCAGATTTAATTCAAGACACTATATTAACAGCTTACGAGAAAATGAACACATTAAAAGAAGCTCGATATTTTAACACCTGGATTTGTCGTATTCTTTTGAACAATTGCTACAGATTTATGAAAAAGCAGCAAAATTCCCTTCCAACCGTTGATGCTGATTTGCACAAAATTCCACATCAAGACAAGTCTCTTTTAGAGTTTGATGATGCGCTAAGTACTCTTAGTGAAAATTATCGCCTTGTATTAACTCTTTATTACGTAAATGGAATGAGTACAAAGGAAATCAGCGAGTGTTTACGAGAATCAGAAGGAACGATTAAATCTCGAATTTCACGTGCTAAGCAACAACTGAAACTGAATTACTATTCGGAAGGAGAGATACTAACATGAAGAAATTAGTAGATGACCGTTTAAATGATGCCGTGAACAAGGAGCAAAAAATGCCGGAGGTTGTGCAGGATGCATTTCAAAATTCTTATTCGATAATTAGAGCAAAAGCTAAAAAGAAAAACAGAAAACGTTGGATGAAGCCCGTCTCAGTCGCAGCGGCTTGTGCATTAATTGCCTCTGGGCTATTTTTATCGAATGATGCTGCATTAGCGAAACTGCAAGCAGCTTTCGGATTCAAAGATGCAGGTATTAAGTTAGCAAGTTCAAATGGTGATACGCAGTATAATGGGGTAATACAAGAAAATCAAAATGTGAAGGTTACATTAGGAAATACATTTGCAGATGCCTATCGTATAGGCTTGCAACTATATATACTGCCTACTGATATCGATGTGAATGATGTGATGGATGTTCAAGTGGAATTTCGATTAAATGACAATACAGGTAAAGAAATTGCTGCACTCGTTTCAGAAGATAAGATCAAAGAACCGTCTTCTCCTGTTTCAGAAATAGAAACAAAAACGACGCACGACTCAGATGGTATACTTACGCTAGAGCTGTTACTACAATCAAATAAGCATAAGTTACCTTCTCTAGAGAACAGTGAATTAGTGATTGAGGAAATTCATTTTTCGACTTATAAAAACGGCATCATTACAGTGGATGGTAAATGGGCATATTCGTTGTCACCAGCTAATGTGCAACAAAAATCATTTGTAGCGAACAATGAAGTAGAGGGTCTTCAACTACATGAAGCAACGCTCTCAAATGGTTCCATGCATGTATCCTTAACAGTTGATGAATTATTAGATGAATACGTACTATTCGATATTACTCTGAAAGATCAGGATGGAGCAATTTATACCAGTTCAGGTGCAAATGTTTCACAGGAAGAAAACCAGTCGACTGTTAATCTTGTTTACCCATATAGCATTTGGAATGAACAGCAACAAATCACATTATCTGTGAAAGGATACGAGGATCTCTTGTTATCAAATAAATAACTGATATACCTACTAAGTAATATGAAAGAATCGACTCTTCTACACTCAAGAGATAGTCGATTTTTTTGTTTCCTTTCAACTTAATATTTCATCGTCTATTGTTGTATCTATTAAACATTTTAGTAATAATGATTAAAACACAGCTACAAATGCCGATTCTAATAGAAAATTATAGCCTCTATTTTGAACAAAGATTGTTCAAAAAGGGGCTGTTTTTCATACCAGTATTGGGCTTTTAATAATAAAGATTGATTATTTCGGAAACCGAATATTCAAGTAAAGCACTCGTTAGTTGAAGAGAATTTACACTATATAGTCAATTATCTTTGAAGGAACTTGTTCAAAAATATAAAGTTCAGGGTTATTAAAAGGCTTATTCTTTAAAAATTCTTCGAGAGTGTTAATACTTGCCCAATAATTTTTCATTAAATCTTCCTTTGAAGGTAATCCTTCAACAAAACGTCCTTTGCCACCATCATATATATCTTCCTTATAAGCAAATAAATCACTTGATATATCTCGGTTAAAAACTAAAATTTTATCACTAAACACTGGAAATCGATAGTAAGGATTTTCATACACTTCCAAATCTGCTCTGAAAGCGACTTTAAAATCAATCCATTTTGGTAAATTTGTTGGTCTAAGACGGTTTGTTAAATCTGGTAATAGATTACCGCTATTAGAATACCATTTGGTTGCCGTCTTATGATTTAATCCTTCTTTTAAAACCCTTTGTGGATTTATACTTGGGTCACTATCATTTTCAATGAACATATGATATAAAAACAAGCTATCGCCTCCTCCTTCATTAGGTAACCTATTCTATGATTTCCATTAAAATCCCTTCTTCAACTAAACTGGGACTTTAGTTGAATAACAATAAAGGCTGTCTCTGACTAGCCTTGTTCTGCTAAAGCACCCGTTAGTTGAACAAGAATAAAGCATTGTATGTTCCGAATTTGAAACAGGACTATTATTTTATTTCCCCTTTGATGATTCGGATTTCTCCAGCCAATAATTAGCTTTCGCAGTATCTTGAGCTATTCCAATACCCATCTCATATTTCTTACCTACGTTAAACATCCCACTTGAATCTCCACTATTAGCAGCCTTTAAATTCAATTCAAATGCTTTTGTTAAATCTTTTTCTACACCTATTCCATTTCCATAAAGATAACCTAAGTTGACCATAGCTGTTGTATTTCCATTATTAACACTTTCTAAATACCATTTTAAACTTTCTTCATAATTAATATTTACATTTATTCCTTCTTGATAATAGTAGGCTAACATTCCTTGTGCTTCTGCGTCTTCTTTTTGTGCCAAATCGTGTAACTCTTCAATTGAAAGCTGGCTATAATCCTTTTCCAAATCTAATAGAAGATACAAACCAACTACAGAAATTAAAGTTACAAAAATAAAGATGAAATTTCTCTTTTTCATAATAATCTCCTCTATTCTATCTATTTCACTCCAAGCCACCTTATTGTATGGTAAATTGGAGATATTTACAATTATAATCATATTATACCTATAGAAGTAATCTTTCTCGCTAGTTTAAGAAGAAAGATAAACAGTATTTTCCTGATGTACCATAAAAAATCCTTCTTCAACTAAACTGCTGCGTTAGTAAAAAAGGCTTTACTCCCTATTGAAGTAAAGCACCCGTTAGTTGAATAAGAACAAAGACGCTTATTAAACAATCACCCCCATTAGTGGTAGAAGGTACTTGTTTTTTATGTAACATATCTCCAACCAATTAAACTAACTAACAGACCACGTTAATTCAAGAAAGTTTCTTCTTTATTTGGTTTAACAAATAAGTCTATTCTTTCATTAGCATACTCGCCTTTATTTATATCTCTCCACTTAACAATCATGTAAATAACATTTACCTCTTTAAGTGAAATAGGGTCTCCTTTTTCATTTAAATACTTTCCACTTTCGATTGCACCAGTAGTTATTTCGGCAATGTCAATTCCATCACCAGTTTCTGGACTTGAAAACTCTATTGAATTCGAGTGTACAGTAAAATCTTCGTTGTTAATAACAGCATGGGTTTCAAATTGAAAAAAATCCGAAAGATATTTTTCTTCATTTTTCATTTTTAATGTGCCATTACCTGCTTTAAAGTTTTCTGGTGTTATCATAACTTCGTATCCAGTTAAACTCCAAGTTTGACTTTCACCATGCAAAGGTAAAAAGTAATTATTTTTAACTAATTTCCCACTATTGTTACATCCAGAAAGCAAAACAATAAGCGTTGTAATTAACAGGTACAAAATTCCTTTATTCTTTTGTAGCACTACATACCTCCTCCCTGCCTTACTAAATTAAATGGCCCGTTTGTTGAACACAAGTTAAACAACACTCTTGAACTAACCTGCCACGTTAGTTCAATAAGAAAACGCTTTATGATCTTCAAGTAAAGCACCCGTTTGTTTAACAACTTATTTCTTAACATCATCTTCTATTTCGCCGTATTTTTCCAACAATTCACTAATTCCTTTTTCTTTATCTCTTTTTCCATATTGTTTCTCAAACACTTCTCCAATTATTGAATTGTTAATACCTTTAGTCACAGCTACTTTGATAACTGTAAATAGAACAAACAATCCTGCTAGATATAACACAATTGCTTCCATCGCTATAAATCCCTCCAAGCGTTAAGTTAAATTGAATAACTAATTTTACCACATGAATCCAATTACCTTATTGAAGTAAAGTACTCGTTAGTTTAAGTGTAAAATTTCACAATCTTTCAAAATACAATAATGGTTTTTATTGACCAAGCTAACTATGTATTAAAACTGCTGTAAAGTGTTTTCAAGATATAACCGTTCTCCCAGGTACCTAATAGTATAAAACGGTCATCGTTGCTAAATTCAGCAAAACAAGCATATGGAATTTTTTCAACCCTAATGGTTTCTTAGTTATCGAATCGTAAGATTAATACGGCATCCAATATACCTTAGGTATTCGCTCCATGCGTAAAACCATAGAAGAAACACGTGGTGCTGGTGATTTTACAAAAAAACTAACGGAACCAGTATTGCCTGATTCCGTTAGGCATATCTTTCTACTTTTTAAACCTTAAATTAGGGGCACACCAGTTTAACGTGCTACTTTGCTTTTACCTTGAATTAGAACACTTCTATTGTTCCCCCATACCATTAAGATTCTTTGACCCAAAGTTATAAAGCAATACCTGCACTTCATCTGTTGACGTTGGTTGAAGTGAAAACCCAGTCAAGTGAAATCACATTTTCATCACAAGAATCTCGCCTACGTTTTTTGATATGTTTAGCGGCGGAGTAATATCAGGGAGAAAACAGTTTCCAATTCCCTTCGGATACAACTTCGACCTCTCCATCGATCACTTTGATGGCGGTTTGATCATCAATTGCATACGCCGGCCCCTGCATCCCGGCGGCCCATTTCTCTGCATCAGCCATCGTGTTATACGGTAGCATCCCCAGGTGCGGAAACATTGCAAAATCGACCAGTCCCAGCGTTTCATCACCACCGTTGGGTGGAGTCCATCCAACGAAGAATTCCCCGATGTTAGGTGCCATCACCATGCTCCCAGCACTCATTCCCACATAGACTGCGTTCAGCGACGGAAAGAGGTCTTTCAGCCCGGATTGGAGCATCCAGTGGCACAGGTAGAGGGCGTCGCCGCCAGACACCAGCAGGACGTCCGTCTCCCGAACTAGTGGCACCCAGCGGTCTTCGTCGATGCTTGGCAGCGCTGTGAGCTCTAGTACGCCGACGGACTTCCAACCCAGGTCTACCATGGGATTATCGGAATTCCCGCTGATGAACTGCCAGGTTTTGACCCCTGGGCCGACCCAGGGGTGTCCATACATCGCGGTGGGGATGCACAGGGCGTTGGAGTCGGCGATTGGCTTGCCCAGCATGTCAACCAACGCGTCAAGTATGCTTTTGTTATTGACGCCTGCAGATGTAAGCAGAAATTTCATAATCTTCAACCTCCCCAATATTTAATAATGTTTGATAAATGATGATTGATAATCGACTTTCACCTCTACCCGAATCATAATACTTTTAAATTTATCCTCTAAAAAATTTTAGATGGTTTTATATAAAATTCTACACTTTCAATCAAAAATCCTTTTTATATTAACCTCCCTCTATAAACATTGAGATATCAACGGTTTTCATCACTTCGTGATTAAAGAAAAATATTTTTCTCTCCTCTGATAAACAGAGTCTTGAATTTATAGATTTTATTACCAAGTTGAGCGTACGCTTCGCTAAAACTAATGGAAATCATTAGCTTTTTTATCCACTATTGTGATGCACAATGGATCTCTGCGAAACTTATGACGACGTACCCTCCCATGTCTCTTAGCGTCAGTGCGCTTACATTCCTTCGTTCGGTCTATTCATAAGGCAGAGGCCAGCTAAGCTGCCCCGGGGACTCATAGTCTTAGTGTTAGTTATAGTGCCGGCTTCTCCGTGTCATCCTTTAATAGGTCGCTGATCGGAAATGCTTACGCTGCCTCTCCGAGACAGTAAAGATCTTTCATCATAGCTTTCTCGTTAAAATAAACTTTCTTTTTACAAATTCCATGTAATACTTTTAGTAATTTACCACAAAGCACTACCATCGATTGCTTGCCCCGTAAGGGATTTTGTTTCCGTGTTGTGTAGTATTCATGTAAGTGTTTAAACGCTTGATTGTGACGAATAAGTGGAACTATTACTTTAAAAAGAATGTACCTAAGTTTCTTTCTTCCTCTTTTGGAGATATGTTTTTGCCCCTTATGTTGTCCAGAAGAGTTTTCACGTATTGTTAATCCCGCTAGTTTGATGAGTTGGCGTGGATTCTCATAAAGTGAAAAGCTTCCTACTTCTGAAAGTAAGTCTACAATCGTCGCATCTCCTAAACCTGGAACAGATGCGAGCACGTCATAATCATTCGTTGTTTTAGCCATTTCAGCTAATCGATTATTTACTTCTTCAATTTCTGTCTCTAATAAGCGATATTGACGTAGGAGTGTGGCGATTTCATGTTTGGCCATCTGTGCTCCTTCAGTCAGTCCGATTGAGTTTGTCGCAGCTTCGATTAGTAGTTTGGCTTTCGGTAACTGTGGAGCTTTCATCCCCCCTACCTGACGGTAGAGAAAGACAAGTTCTTCCGCTGTTTTTCCTTGAAGTTCCTGAGGCATTGGCGTTTTTTCTAGTGCTGCAAGTGCCATCTTTCCGAAAGTAGGAAAGACTCGAGTAAATTCAGGGAAATAGCGATCGAGCCAACGTCTGATTCGATTTTTAATACTAGCTAAATCCTCTGTTAACTTGGAACGAAGGGTAGATCCGATGCGCAGTTCAGCTTCTATCTCTTTTAATAAACGCGGATAGCTAAAGCGACCGTCTTTCATTAAACGAGCGATGACTAACGCATCTTTTTTATCGTTCTTCGTCTGTAGATTATCATCCAGTTCTTTCGAACGTTTGACGTGCATTGGATTTACCATGACGAGTGGAATGCCGTATTGATCTAAAAAATAAGCTAAGTTCATCCAGTAGTGACCTGTCGGTTCAATACCGACGATGACTTCCATTTTCTGTGTTTCCAGCATCGTTTGTCGAATCTTTTTATACAAACTTTCGAATCCTTCTTTTGATTGATGTACCGCAAAGGCCTTTTCTATCACTCGTCCTCGTTCATCGACAAAGCAGGCGTAATGCACGCACTTCGCTATGTCTATGCCAACGACGAGTGTATTTTCAGTCAATTGATTAATTTTGTTATTCATTTTAGAATGCATTTAGGAGTCCTCCTTATAGATGATGGGTCAATGGTCGTTGACACTCAGCATCATACTAGAGGGCTCTTTTTTCTGCAAGACCCCGAACATCTTTCAAACAGGAATGCTGCCCCGTTAGTAAAAAAAGCTCTACTCCTTATTGAAGTAAAGCACCCTTTAGTTGAAGTTAAGAGACAGATTTAAAATGTTAATAAATTGACTATATATGTACATTTTTATTCAGTTAAAACCTGTGACGTTATCAAAAGGCATAGTTTGTCCATTAACTAGAACAAGAATTGAGTCATATTCTGCCTTACCACGAGTCAGTTTATATACGTACTGTTTTAGCTCATTATTTTCTTGATTTGCATTATCTAACTTTATGTTTAATATGTTATCTTTCACTTCAAGTTCGGCTGTAACTGTCCCTTTAGATTGAAAAAGAATATACGCATTATTTTCACCCTCATTAATTAGTTGCAGTGTGTAATCAGAGTTAATCCCTTCTTGCACCTTATTAGGGACACTTTGAATTTCACTAATACTCAATTCTGATGAATTACAACCCGCTAAAACCAATGTTAAAAATAGCGTTAAACAAAATAGTTTTTTCAATTTAATTTTCTCCCGTCTTTTTTGTGGTCATAAGTTATTATTCAACAAGTTTATTAAAAAACCTTTCCAAAGAGTCTTTTGGCAATTTTCATTGCACACTAAAACTGTCGAGTTCCGTTTCCAAAATCGTATCTGGGAGCTTTTCTTTACATACTCCTTGTTGAACTAAACTGCCCCGTTAGTAAAAAAGGCTCTACTCCTTATTGAAGTAAAGCACCCGTTAGTTCAATAAGAAAATTCTATTTTAATACCTTTCAATATTTATTGAAGCATTAGAAGGAGTAAGATATTTCTTATCCCTACGGAAAAATTAGATTGTTGACGATTTATTTCTGCATAATTAACAACTTTATTGTCATTAAGGAAAACCAATAAATAGATATCATCTCTCATAACTATATTGCTTGGGTCTTTAAAATCAACACCTAATTGTTCCTCTAGGCTTTCTTGCGTTGTATAAGGTGCAAATAGAAAAGCTTTATCCCAGTCGAAATTTGTTAAAGAGTTAATGTTTATTTCACTTATATTTTTGTCTTCTACAATGGAATAAATGGATTCTTCTAATTCCGTATTCTGTTGAACACTACTTTGGCTACAACCTACTAAAAGTAGTAAAGAAAAAATAATAACATTAATTCCCTTCAAATTATCACTCCTTCATCTTTATAACGAAAAAATAATGTGATAGTTTCAAGCTCGTAGTTCTTAAACTAACCTGCTGCGTTAGTAAAAAAGGCTTTACTCCTTCTTGAAGTAAAGCACCCGTTAGTTGAACAATAAATGCAAATTCAATAAATTTTCATATCATCAATCTTTTGACATATATCTTTAGCTCTTTTAGACCTAAGAAACTCATCTATACACCAAAACAGACTTGAAGATAAAAGAGCGGCAATAAAAAAAAAGCTATTTAAACTCCTTTCCGTTTCTAAGAATGGGATTAAAACGAACAGAGCGGCAAGGAACAAATGAATGAATAATGCCAAACTTCCTCTAAGCAATCCGCTTATTTTTTTTGTAACGAAATCAGAGAGAATAGATGATGGTACTCCATAAATCAAAAGAATGGGTAATAGATACACACCTATTAAGATGACAAAACCAGACTGTTCTACGAGGAAATAGATGAACATAACCAACAAACAAGCCATTACCGCTGAAACAAGCTTTCTAATAATTATATAACTCACCCCAATCAAAATAATCTTCTCCTGAATATACTTATTGGTTATTTCACCAGTCGTCTTCAGAACTCCTTCTTGAACTAAACTGCTTCTTTACTTCAATAAGTTCTAAAGAAAAAGCGTCAATCCTTCTTGGATTAACGCACTCCGTTTGTTGAATAGTAACATCAACTAACTTAATTCATTTACAATTCACTTTATCATTTTATTATCTTAAAATTATCTAGAGGTAAAAATACAATTCTTGCGGTACCTAATATTTTATCCTTCGAAACAAATCCAACATTAGGGTCTCGGCTATCTTTGCTATAAAGACGATTGTCTCCTAGTACAAAAAAGTAACCATCTGGTACAACTATTTCACCTAGACACTCTTCTAACGTAAAATCTCCAGTAAGTTTACCATTGTCTATCAAAGCTTTTTTATATTCCTCTAAGTAGGGTTCTTCGTACCTCTCACCGTTAATAAAAAGTTCATCATTTTGATAGGCTATGTGGTCACCAGGAATACCAATAATACGTTTGATATAACTAGTATCTTCTTTTGCTTCAAATACAATCACATCAAATCTTTCATACTCCATCAATTTTGGTCCGATTTTATCCACTACTACTCTGTCACCACTTTCAAATGTGGGCATCATAGAAGCACCGTCAACTACAATAGGTGTAAATAGGAAAAATCGAATACCACATGCAAATAAAATAGCAATTCCTATTGCTTTTGCCCATTCCAATAATTCATTTTTTTCTTTTGCTTTTTTCACGTTCAACACCTCTTTCTCTTTTAAACACTTAGCATTTACTTGAATAACCCATTAAATTAACTTATTCGACCTCCCTTTAATAATACCTGCTAGTTAAACAACTAACCTGCTGCTTTAGTTGAATAACAATGAAGACTGTCTCTGACTAGCCTTGTTCTGCAAACGCACCCGTTAGTTTAATAAGGTAAGTTTTTTACATCTGGAGCTTAAAAGAAACCTTTAGAAATAACTTCTGTAATGACAAATCGTTGCTGCAATTATTATGATGGTGTATGCCAAAGATGTGTAGAGAGCAATATTGGGTGAAAACTTAAACTTCTCATTTTCCATTCTAATACCTGTGGAACCTTGAATGGACATATGCAAGCGTCGAGAACCAAAACCACCCTTAGAAGTAGAAAACCAAATACAAACGGTAACTGCAATTCCAATGAAAAACGAATAGTCAAAGAATTTTGTATGTGTGAAATATGTTATACCGAAACTCAAACCTAATAAAACTAATAATGTTATAAAGATGGTTATTAATCTTCGTTTCATATTGTTTTATCCCCCTTTTTTTGCATCTAAACATATTAATAAATATACGATTAAATAAATACTAAGTTTCAAAAATGTATCGTTCTTTTTGTTCAACTAACCTGCTGCGTTAGTTCAATAAGCAAAAAGGCTTTACTCCTTCTTGAAGTAAAGCACCCGTTCCTTATTAGAAGAGTTATTCTTCTGTTTCATACTCATCTATTTTATCATTTGTGAATGCTGGTTTTATAATTGAGGTTGAAGTTGAATCATTTACGGTTGTTGCATTATTTTTTTGCATAATCTCAAAATATTTATCGACAAGTCTTCGTGCTATTGGAGTTGAAAAATTTGTTTTATATGTTGATTCCAACGAAGCATGCGGGATAACAAGTGCGTAGGCTATTTCAGGATTATCATATGGTGCAAAACCGACATGGGTTAAGTTTACAGTATCAAATGTTCGCCATAATTCTGCATCAAAGTAACTAGATTGAGCAGTGCCTGTTTTTCCTCCCCCAGTAAATGGAGCATTTCCAAAGGCTTTATTCGCCGTTCCTCCTCCACCAAAATATACAAGTCTCATACCCTGACGAACACGTTCGATTTCCTCGCGTGTGTTATCTACTGTGTTTAATATAGTTGGCGTAATTTCTTTTACTACGTTACCCAGCTGGACGCCATCCTCAGAAGGCTCTCTAATCTCCTTGACTACATGAGGTTGAATTCTACTACCACCATTAGCCAGCGTAGAAACAAATTGAGCTAGTTGCAATGTAGTGTACGTATCAAACTGTCCAATACTTAAATCTAGCAGCTTACCATCTTCAAATCCACCTGTACTTCCGTTCACTTCTCCAGGCAAATCTATACCTGTTAATGCTCCGAGTCCAAGTTGAGCATAACCACTTCTCATTTTAAGAAAGGCATCTGTCCCAAAGTTAATAGATTGGTTAGGTCTATAAGTACTGCCAGCAACTCCATAGGCTGTTTTAAACATATATACATTGGAAGAACGCTCTAGCGCTTGTAAGTCATTCATTCGTACACTTCCGAATCGGTTAAATACAGAACTTTTTGGTTGCGAATCCTTAATACGGATAGGTTCATCCACTAATGAGCCTCCGATTGGATACACCCCCTCGCGATAACCTGTAAGTATAGTACCTGGCTTCACAGTGGACCCAACCTCATATGCGTTAGTAAATGCGCCAAATGCGTAGTCATTAATTTCTTTTGCACCTGTTTCTTCATTCTTTCCAATTCTTTTACCTACTAGTGAAAGTACTTCACCCGTATAAGGATCCATCATGATAAAATAAGCATTTTGCAAATATTGACCACCACTGTTTTTACTAAATTTAAGTAGTTCTTCTGCTAGAATTTCTTCATGCGCTAATTGAACTTCACTGTCCATGGTTAACACTAAATCTTTCCCAGGCTTTCCTTCATAAACTGTCTGAATATCTTTAACTCTTCCTTTTCCATCAGTAAAATTTTTGACCACACTTTTTTGACCTTGGAGTACTTCCTCATACTGTTGTTCAATATAACTTGTACCTACACGGTCATTTCGAGAATAGTCTCGAGAAAGAAAATAATCCAATCGATCTTTTGGAATACCTACTTTTGGTAATGTGGTAGAACCTAATATAGCTAGGGAAGAAGTTTTTACTCTTCTCCAATCTGTTATTGTATTTACACCCTCTAAATCACCTAGTCTTTCAGAGACACGTGCAAATTCTTCTACTGTAACTTCTTCTTTTACGTCATCTCCTTTAATAATCTGAGGAGATAATGCATATCCAGAAGCCATTTCTCGATAAATTGCAATGATTTCTAATTCTTCTGGAGTAAAAGAATTCAGCTGTTCTTCCGTAATTCTACTTCTAGTCAAACGGTCGATTGTTCTATTTTGGTCTTTTTTTTCTACTTCATCATCCGCTTCTATTTCTTTACGTTCTTCTTCTGACACCAATTCTAGTGCTTCTTCTGGATACTTTTTTAGCCAGAAATCTTGCAAATCACTCTTGGTAATATTATTTGGTTTCTTTTCTATTAAAACACTTAATTTTTCTGCAATTATATATATATCTTTTGACTTCGTTGTTTGCATTTTTGTATAGGTTATAGCTCGTTGTGGAAGATTATCAACCATCATCCGTCCTTCACTATCGAAAATTCGACCACGGGGTACACTAGTATTTACTGGTACTTCTTCAGTTTGGGCTAATTTACTTGTATACTCTTCTCCTTTTACGATTTGTAAATAGCCTAATCTTAGAATTAGCATTGTAAAAAGTATAAATATCGAGAAAAACAATACGTTCATACGAAAAGTAATAGTTGCTCGTTGTTTAGCCTTCATACTTTGTGCACGTTTATTGGGAATTTTCCGCATGAAATCACCTTCTTTATTTAATAATTTTCTTATGTACAGTGCCCCTAAACAAATAAAACTGGAAGAGAACCTTGTAATGAAAGAAGATTTTTCGCATAAAGACCTTGTAGAATTGCTACAGTTGCACTTGAACTTTGAACGATTAATGTGAAAATAGTTCCTGCTATTACTCCAATGTTTATTATTTTCATTTTTCAAACCCTTTTAGCTAAGGAACTATGAATACTAGATACTTTTTTTATTCTTCTCTACTACTTGATACATCAAATTTTTTCAATATTTTTCAAACTCTTTCTTTTTTGCGATAAATTTGTGATTAAAAGAAAAATAACTCCGGTTACTCCTATTGTCATCAAAATTTCTCATCCTCCTGTTCTACATAAATTTTAAAAAAACCACAATTTAACTAACCTGCTACTTTACTTTAATACGTTTGAAACGAATAGAGGTTACAATTTTAAGTAAATTTTCCATTTAAAATTATCAATACCTACTTTTCTTATTGAACTAAACTGCGTCTTTAGTTTAAGTGTAAACCTTCACAAACTCATTATTATTTTAACATAAATATCCAATTATGATTAGGCTAATTTAATCAGATGTAGGGTAGGCGTCACCATGCATTTTACGATAAATCAACCTTTTCCTTTAACATAGCCATTATTAAAAACGCCTATCTCATCCTTTCATGAGATAGGCGTTTTTCGTATTTAAGCTTCTGCTGATTGCTTAGAATAACGTTTTTTAAACACTAATAGGAAATACCCAAATGTTAATACCAAACAAACGAGCATGAACCCTAATAGCACACTATTGTTATACCAGTAATAGCTTACATCTCCTGTTGATATTGCCGCTCTGAAACTTTGAATCGAATACCCCATCGGTAATAACTTATTGAAAATTTGTAATTGGTGTGGAATCAATTCTAAAGGGAAAGTTCCAGCACTTGTTGATAGTTGTAGAATTAATATTAGAATAGCAACAAATCTTCCTGGATTATCTAAAACAGAAACAAGTAGCTGTACGATAGCTAAGTACGTAAAACTTGTAATAATCGCAGTAAGGATGAGCATTCCAACGCTTTGTGTTTCTAATTTAAGGACAAATAATGCAATTGCCACTACAATTAAAGATTGTAAAACACCTACAACTGCAAGGACTGTTGTTTTACTTGCAAACCATTTTGCTCCACTTGTTGGCTTAACAGCTGTTTGTACTAATGGGAATACAACGGAGATTATTAATGCGCCAACAAATAAACCGAGTGATAAAAAGTAAGGAGTTAAGCCTGTTCCATAGTTCGGTACGGCATTTATTTCTTCTTTCTTCACATCTACTGGAGAGGCTACCATATCATAGGTTCCATCATTCGCATGTACGTCTCCAGCTTCGTTACTCGCATCTTGTAGACTCGCTTGTAATGTATTCGTTCCGTCTACTAATGCTTTTGCTCCATCGGCTAATTTTGTTGAACCATCTGCAATTTCCCCAGATTTTTCAGCCAGTGTTCCTGTTCCTTGTTGTAATTGAGAAGAACCTGATTTCAACTGATTTAAACCACTAACTAAGCTATTTGAACCTGCATATGCCTGTTTAACTCCTGTGTTAAATTCTTTCATTTTTTCAGCAAGCATATTTGTGCCTGTTGCTAAGTTTGTGGAACCTTCTACTAATGCAGTAGATGATTCATTTAATTTTGCAACGCCTTGACTAGCTTGCGCATATCCAGCACTTAATTGTTCTGCTCCACTACGTACTTTAGCTGTACCATTTGATAATGCCGTTGTTCCATCCGATAGTTTTTCTAAGCCCGTCGTTACAGTTGTACTTCCATTCTCTAATTGCTTCAATGTTTCTGTTAAGGCAGCAACTTGTTCCGCTGGAAGTGTTGTGCTTATTTCCGCAATTTGTTTAGATAGTGCTTGAATACCCGATGATACTTGTGAAGAACCTTTCGACAATTGCTCTGCACTACCCTTTAATGTAGAAGAACTAGTTTGTAATTGTGCTAATGAATCGATCAATGCTTTGTCTTTTTCACTAAGTAATTGATAGCTTTCATTCAATTTCTCAACACTCGCAGTATACTGTGAAATACCCGTTTTTAGTGATTCTGCTCCTGTTGCTGTTTGGCTAGCACCTTCTGTTAATTGGGCCGAACCATTAGAAAGCCTAGATAAACCATCGTTTAATTCAGTCGAACCAGTTGTTGCTGATTGTATACCTGTTGCAACTTTTCCTGTTCCCTCACGAAGCTCAATCGTGCTACTTGCCAATTGCTCTAAGTAACCTTTTAAGTCACTTGCACCATTATTAACTTCAGATGCCCCATCTTTTAATTTCCCTGCACCATCTGATGCATCTGAAAAGCCATTCCCCAGTTTTGTAATCGAATCGAAAAGTTGTTCCGCATAAGTAGTAGTAACTTCTTCATTCAATTCTGCACGAATGCGTTCCATTGCTGTTGCTCCAATTTGGGAGGAAAGGAAGTTGTTTCCTTCATTTGGTTTATATGTTATCACCATTTTTTGTGGGTGATCATCTAATAAAGTAGTTGCATGTTGAGAAAAGTTTTCCGGTATTTCGATTAATAAATAATAATCTCGATTTAATAAGCCTTGTTCCGCTTCTTCTTTATTCATTGAAACAAAATGGAATTGGTCACTTTCCTCTAAATTGTCTGTCAATTCCTTCCCAAGTACAAGCTGTTTACCATCGAAATCAGCACCCTTATCTGAATTGACAATAGCTACCGGTAAATTATTTAAATTTGAATATGGATCCCAAAAAGCCCATAAATACACTGCTGCATACAAGACTGGAATAAATAAAACTGCAATAATTGAAATTAGCAATTTTTTATCTTTAAAAATACTCTTCCATTCTGATTTAATCATTTATAATCCCCCTAATACTGTGTGACCAAATTATTCAATCGGTCATTTTGATTCAAAAAAAGAAGTCTCAAGTTAAGAGACTACGAAAAATAGTGTCCTGAAACAAATTAGCAATACACTCTTCAGAAAGTGGTTCTTTATGTGTCAAATCCCAATCTACAACAAATGCTAAGTAAGCTTTAAATAGTAGATAAGCAACAAGTTCACTATTCACTTTACTAATTTCACCTTTTACAATTGCCTTTTCCATTTTCGTTTGAATAAATGAAACGATCTCTTGTTCAATTTGTTTCAAAACTTGCTGTACTGCAGGAGTTCGCAACTCCTTCTCTTCAGCAATTATTTTAGCAAATAGCTGATGTGTTTCACGGAATTCTAACATTTTCATTAGTGCATGATGGGCATTTTCTTGAAACGATGCTTCTTCTTTCAAAACATTTTGCGCTTCCGTTTTCATCTCATTTATCATTCGAAGTACGATTTCTTGAAAAAGGATATCTTTGTTTTCAAAAAAAGTATAAATAGTACCTTTTCCAACATTCGCGATCTTAGCAATTTGGTCCATGGTAGTTGCTTTGAAACCAAATAAAGAAAAGGATTTTGTAGCAGCTAGAATTATTTCCTGTCTACGGTCCACCATTACTCATCTCCTAAAATAAAAATGACCAAAAGACCATTACGGTCATCTAGTCATTATAATACGCTTATTTTATTTTATGTGCAAGTATTTATTTGTGATGCATCTCACCCATTGAATCATCACTGTCGTCTGGCATTACTTTGCTCATATCAGGATTGCCTACTTTTAGTTCTTGCTTTGGCATTACATGTAATCCGCGTGCGTTTGTGTGGGCGAACATATAGTAAATGCCATCATGATCAAAAGTGTAATTTGCTTCATATATACCGTCTTTTGATAATTTACCTTCTAACATGGTACCGTGCTCACGCATTCCAGACTCCCACACCTCGAATTCCACTTCGTCTGCATCGTCTACTGCTTTATCACCTTGTGTCACTTTTGCAGATAATGCAACTTCCTGACCCACAGGCAATGTTTCTGGCGTTTGAATATTGACTACTACTACTTCAAGTGTTCCTTCATTATGTGAGTGAGAATCATGCTTTGTTGCTTCTTTCCCGCCACAACCCGCTAAAGTTAATGTCGTTAATGCTAAAACGGTTAATATTTTTTTCATGTTTATTTTTCCTCCCAAATAGGTAATGTAATGTGCACTGTCGTTCCTCTTCCTACTTCACTTGTAAAAACTAGTTTTCCTTTTTGCATCGTGACTAGTTGCGAAGCGATTGAAAGTCCTAAACCAGTTCCTCCGTCTGAACGGCTTCTTGCTTTATTTACTCGATAAAAGCGCTCTGTAATATGAATTAAATGCTCTGCCTCAATCCCGCATCCTTCATCCTTTATCGTAATAGTACTATTCGTATTTGCAATAAAAATAGTCGCTCCTACAGGCGAATAACGAATTGCATTTTCCATTATATTAATCAGAATTCGCTTCGTCATTTGTTCATCTGCAGCTAATATAAGTTCTTCATCCACATCAATAGCTAATTTCAATTTTTTTTCTTCTATATTAGAGCGTTCGAGATGGATTACTTCTCGAATAGTCTCTGCAATGATGAGTGGAGAAATCTCTACATTTTCTTTATCCTCAGTTCTTGAAACAGTCAACAAATCATTTGTCAGCTTTTGCATACGATTTGCTTCTCTTACAATGAGGTGATAAATCTCTTCTTTTTGCTCTTCGCTTATTAAGTTTTGCTCGAATGCTTCTCCATAGCCTTTAATATAACTAATCGGCGTTCTTAATTCATGGGATACAATAGAGAGGAAATCTTGTTTTTTTTCATCCTCTTCTTGAATGGAGGCCGCCATTTGGTTAAATGTTTGTGCAAGCTCACCAACTTCATCATGAGATTTAACTTCTACCCTGGTATCATAGTTTCCATTGGCCATTGAAATAGCTGCTTCCTTTAGTTTCGCCAAAGGAGTCAGCACTCTTTGTAAACTTTTTAAACTAATAAACGCCATTGCGATTAATAATAAGGAGACGATTCCTATTAAAAAGAAAACATCATTGGATGCAAGTTCCGTTATTTTCGTTAATGGCACATATAAATAAATGATTCCTTCTAGTCGATTTTCATCTACAAGGGGATAAATAACCGACACAACTTCTCGGTCGAAGCGGCTCTCAAATCCTCGCTTAGTAACTGGGTTCCCTGCTATTAACTTCGCACGTTCATCTGCTCCGATTAAACTATCATAGTCTATATCAAACGGAATGCATGCACTTAGTTCCCGTGGATTTCGTACAGTAAAAACTTCAATATCGGAAAACCGATTATATTCTTCCGTTTCTTTGATAAAACCGTCTGTGACAACCCCTCCACCATATGTATGTTGGATATTTTTTGCAACTTCTTTCATAGACGTTTCGGTATGTTGCACATAGAGTTCTTCATAAAGGAAGTTAGAGAATATCACTAAAAAAATAATGGTAATGGTAAGAAAGGCAAGTAAGAGCATCCAAATTTTAAAGGATAACTTTTTCATTGATTGACCTCAAAACGATAACCTATGCCCCATACAGTTTCGATGTATTTTCCAGCAACATCTCCGAGCTTCAAACGCAAAGTCTTAATATGGGTATCCACTGTTCGGGTGCCACCTTCATAGTTAAGCCCCCAGAGAAGTTCTAGTAGCTGCTCTCTCGAAAACACCTTTCCCTCATTTTCCATAAAGAGGCGAATAAGTTCATATTCCTTTAATGTAAGCACAAGCTTTTTATCATCTAATTTTACTTGTCTAGCAACAATCTCATTGACTAATAAACCTTTTGTTATCGTCGCATGATTCGTTGTAAATCCAGTTCTTCTTAAAATGGCGTTAATCCTTGCAGTAAGTTCTACAGCTGTGAAAGGTTTTACAACATAATCATCCCCTCCAAGTTGAAGCCCCCTGACTAAATCACTTTTAGCATCGAGCGCAGTTAAGAAAATAATTGGAACTTTGGAAAACTGTCGCATTTCCTTACAAACAGTAAAACCGTCTTTTTCTGGCATCATGACGTCTAAAAGCACAAGATCTATCTCTCTACTTTGGACAAGTTCAATTGCATCATCTCCATTTTCAGCCTGAATTACTTGAAGTCCAGCTTGTTGCAAATGCATCTCGATTAGTCTAAGCATATCTTTTTCATCATCTACGACTAATATGGTTGTCATTTGCTTGCCTCCCTCGTAATTAGCTGAAATGGACCTTTTCCAACTGAAACTTTATTTATTAGCTTTCCATTTTGTAAAAAATATACTTCATGATCATCATACCCAGCAACAACTATCGTATCATTGAAGGAATTAATGGAAAAAGGATTTGCTCCTACTTTAATAGAAGAGATTAGATCGCCTTCTTTTGTAAACTCACGCACATAGTTACTACCATGACTAACCACATAAATTTGTCCATTCGATGCTTGTGCAAAGCCAATGGGCATCATCGGAGCTTCTATTTCCCCTTGCAATTTTCCACTCTGTAAATTGTATTTTCGAATGACCTTGTTCGGTTGACTGCCCGCTCCATGTCCACCTACCCAAAGCTCTTTGTCATTCATATAAAGTCCATGTGAAGAAGTTGGAATATCCCACGATGTAACTTGTTGTAAATCTTTTAAATTGAAAACCGACAAAAAAGTATCTTTAAAGTTTACAACATACAAGTACTTTTCATCCGCAATCATCGACATAGGATACCTTCCCGATTCTGCTTTTTCAACTTCTTTTCCTTTTAGGTCCAATAAAGTCACCGTATTTTCTTTTCCATTCGCTACATAAATCGAATTTCCAACTGCATAAGCATAGGACGTTCCTTTATGAATAGAATACGTTGCTACTTTTTTTCCCGTAGAAAGCTGAATAAGTACTGCTTCATTCAATGTATATCCGTACAAAAAAATGTAGTCTTTAGAAACAAGTGTAAATCCAGTGTAAGCAGCTTCCAATTTCCAAGTCTGAATTACTTTTTGTTTGTCTGAAATGAAATCGATAGATGGTTCTATCGTATTTAAACTGGCTACAAAATCGGTAGACGAATCAATGGGATTAAATGTGGTATCCGAACATGCTACAAGAATTCCACATAAAAATAATAAGCATAGTATTTTTCTCAAAAATTCGCCTCCTTTTCTTCTATTCTATCGGAAATATGTGAAAAAAGTTTGAAATCCACAAGATCGTATTGGAAAAAACGATTCAAAATTAAATTATCTCGATTTGGAGAATATTAACTCTCTTGTTATGATGATGGAAAGGTGGTGATACCAATTATCTCTCGTAATTTTCCCCAATCTCATATAGATCTTAGTCGACTCCTCATGCGACTAGAACCATCACATTCCATTAAAAAGGAGGTAGAAAAAAAGTTCCATCAAATAGAAGCAGGCTATTTCGGTGAAAAATTAGTAGATAACACTTTGTTAGAAGTAAACTATCCTCCCCATTCTTGCATTTTAACAGATGTCCACTTGAAAATTCATGATCATCTCTACATTCAGATAGATACTTTAATTGTCACTAAAAAGTATCTACTCGTTATTGAAGTAAAAAATATCATCGGAACCATTACGTTCCAAAAGCATAGCGGCCAAACTATACGAACCCTTGATGGCGTAAAGACTCCATTCGAATGTCCTATTTCGCAGATCAAAAGGCATGTACAATCTCTCGAACAATTGCGTTTTCCACTGCCTATTTTTAAGGCAATCGTTTTTTCTTCCAATCGAGTAATTTTAGAACATGTTCCAATGGACGAGCCTATTTTCTTTAGAAAAAATCTCTCCTCATTTATTCATCAATTGAATAAAAAAGAAGATAGGATAGATACTTCACAATTTCATGATCTAATTAGGAGAATTCAATCAAAGCAACATGTAATGCTGCGTAAATCTCTTTGCGACAGATGGAAAATTTCTCAGGAATCGCTTATTAAAGGCCTTTTATGCAAGGCTTGCGGCAATATTTTATATAAGGTTTCCAATAAAACATGGAAGTGCACAAAATGTGAATCCAATGACAGAACCCCTATAACGCATAATATAAATGATTATTTTATCTTAGTCAAAGATTCCCTTACTACCATCGAATGCAAGGAATTCTTCCGGTTATCCTCGACACATGAGGCATACTATATGCTAAAAAAATGCAATTTAATTAACGTAAATAATGCCAGAAAAAGCGGTTATAGAAGGAATATAGAGGTTTTCTGAGATACTTCGAGATTTTGTGAGATACTCCGCGTTTTATGAGATACCTCGGGATTTTCTGAGATACTCCATGATTTTCTGAGATACTCCGCATTTTCTGAGATACTCCATGATTTTATGAGATACCTCGGGATTTTCTGAGATACTCCATGATTTTCTGAGATACTTCGGGATTTCCTGAGATTCTCCGCGTTTTATGAGATACCCTCGGGATTTTCTGAGATACTCCGAGATTTTCCGAGATACTTCGGGATTTTCTGAGATACTCCATGATTTTCTGAGATACCTCGGGATTTTCTGAGATACTCCATGATTTTCTGTGATACTTCGAGATTCTCTGAAATACTCGATGATTCCCTTAGATTCCTAGCTTTTTTAAGCTAAAAACCTCTAGCGGGATACGCTAGAGGTTTTTCCATTTAGATTATGCACGAAGATGTTTTAACACAACATCTGCCATTGCATCGACGAATATAGGTTGATCATTTGGCATTGCTGGACGAATATAGGTTGCACCAATTTCATCACAGACAACTTTACATTCATAGTCGTTATCATACAGTACTTCTAAATGTTCTGCTACGAATCCAACTGGAGTATATATAAATGTATTAAAACCTTTTTCTTCATATAATTCACGTGTTAAATCTTGCACATCGGGACCAATCCAAGGTTCTGGAGTTTGTCCAGCACTTTGCCAGCCTACGGCATAATTTTTAACGCCTGCTGCTTTCGCAATTAAATCTGCAGTTTCTTTTAATTGGTCTGGATAAGGATCGCCCAATTCTTTAATTTTTTCAGGAAGTGAGTGCGCGGAAACAATTAAACAAGCTTTTTCGCGCTCTGCTTCAGACATTGGTGCAAATGCATCGCGTACTTTTTCTGTCCAATATTGGATGAACTTAGGCTCCTTGTACCAACTCTCTACTGAAGTAATCGTTAAGTTACCTAGTTTCTCCGCTTCTTCTTTAATTCGACCGTTATAGGATTTAACCGAAAACGTAGAGAAATGAGGTGCTAATACCATAGAAACGGCTTCTGTAATGCCATCTTTATGCATTGCTGCGACTGCATCTTCTAAGAAAGGTTCTATATGTTTTAAGCCAATATATAATTTAAATTCAA
Organism: Psychrobacillus sp. L3; assembly: GCF_042945595.1. Classification (GTDB taxonomy): domain Bacteria; phylum Bacillota; class Bacilli; order Bacillales_A; family Planococcaceae; genus Psychrobacillus. The sequence continues at coordinate 2,982,364 of NZ_CP168493.1, forward strand.
TTTCATCCTGCACTTCATTCAAACAATCACAAAGACCTTTTGCTTGGTTTTCAGTAATTTTTGCAAGTGGAGAAATTCCACCGATTGCTTGGTAACGACCAGTTAAATCCGCTAATTGCTCATCACTTGGTTTACGACCGTGACGAATATGTGTATAGTAGCGTTCAATGTCTGCTTCTGCGTATGGAGTTCCATAAGCCATTACTATTAATCCCATGGTTTTTTTCATCATTATCACCTCTAGTTTGATTTTGCAGCAATAAGTTCTTTACTATATTCATGAACAAACGTAGTTAAACGTTTTAATGTATCTGGATTTACTTCTGGGAATACGCCATGTCCAATATTAAAGATGTGTCCAGGTTGCGCTACCCCTTGCTCCACAATTACTTTTGCACGTTTCTCAACTTCAGCCCAGTTCCCAACCAAATAGGATGGATCGAGATTTCCTTGAAGTGTCTTCGTAATCCCTTTAGCACGGGCTTCTTCAATAGATAAACGCCAATCCAGTCCAACTACATCCACTGGTAGGTCGTTCCATTCCATAACCAAATGACTTGCTCCTACACCAAACGTAATAAGTGGAACACCTAGTTCACGAAGTTCCGTGAAAATACGTGTCATTACTGGTTTAATAAAAATTCGATAATCTGCTACATTTAAAGCTCCAACCCATGAATCAAAAATTTGAATTGCTTTCGCTCCGGCTTTTACTTGTGCTTTAATATAAACAATTATCATATCAGCAAGTTTATCCATCAGCGCAAACCAGGCTTGAGGCTCTGATACCATAAAAGCTTTTGTTTTGTTATAACTTTTAGATGGTCCTCCTTCAATCATATAGCTGGAAAGGGTAAACGGTGCCCCTGCAAATCCGATTAATGGAACGTCTAATTGCTCTGTTGTCAGCAATTTAATCGTTTCTAACACAAAAGGAACATCATCTTCTGGTGATAAATCGCCAAGATTATATACATCTTGTACTGTACGAATTGGATTCGAAATGACTGGGCCAACACCCGCTTTTATTTTTACATCTACCCCAATACCTGGTAAAGGTGTTACGATATCTTTATACAATATTGCAGCATCTACATTGTAATTTTCAACCGGAAGTCGTGTTACATATGCACAAAGCTCCGGCTCATGCGTAATTTGTTCTAATGAGTATTTTTCTTTAATTTTTCTATACTCTGGTTGCGAACGGCCTGCTTGCCTCATATACCATACTGGTGTGTGATCTACGGCTTCTCCACGAGCTGCACGTAGTAATGTATCGTTAAAAGTTGTCATTATCTATTCCTGCCTTTCTTCTATATAACTGTTCTGCGTTCGAATATACGTTTTTACTATAGACGTTCTCTTCCTTATTGTATATATATATAGTGTAATTGTCATAAATTTGTCCTGTATTTCCAGTCTTTCTTTGAAGAAATGGTTTTTAAATTGACTTTAATGGGAAAAGTAATATTAACGATGAGTGGAGGAATTTAAATGAACATATATATGACATCAGGAACTCCTGAATTTATGAAAACAATCAAAAAGAAACATTCAAATGAAGAATTATTTCTTCTATATGGTGTTGGGAACACTATTCTAATTCATGAAACGACTGGTAAGTCAATTTTTCAAGTACCACAAAAATATGAAATACTTGAATCTCACGGTAAGTTTTCTGGAACAGGCTTTTTCGTATTACAACATGTTCCTGTGTCGGATGAAGGCCGCCCTATATTCGAATTTCAGTATACCAAACTAACCAGTACAGTTGAAAATGAACCCGGTTTTATCGCACTACGTGTGCTAAAACCATTAAAAATGGATACGTATATTATTTTAACAGAGTGGACTGGTCCTAGTAGTTTTGACATTTGGGAAAAATCGATTTCATTGAATTTTGATCATATCACTGATAAACAACATATTTTCACAAGCCCTCCCCATGTTGCTACTTATAGATCTACAGAAGAAGCCTGACTCAAAAGGCTTCTTTTTTCTGCTATAATTTAATTAAAAGTAATTAATGGAGGGGAAAACTTATGGCAGTGAAATTAGTAGAAAAACTGGACAGTTCTTTTGAAGATATGGTTGCAATTCGTCGTTATTTACATATGCACCCAGAGGTTTCATTTCAAGAAACAAAAACAGCAAAGTATATTCAAGAATTTTATACAAACTTAGGGATTTCTTTTCAAGCAAATGTTGGTGGAAATGGTGTCGTCGCAAGAATCAAAGGGGCTTTACCTGGTAAAACAGTGGCGCTACGTGCAGACTTTGATGCTCTCCCCATCCAAGATGAAAAAGATGTCGACTACAAATCTACGATTGCTGGTGTCATGCATGCATGTGGACATGATGGGCATACCGCAGCACTTCTTATTCTTGCACGCACGTTAAATGAATTAAAAGAGCAGCTAACAGGAGAATATGTTTTTATCCATCAACATGCGGAAGAATATGCACCTGGTGGAGCGAAACCAATGATTGATGCGGGGTGTTTAGAAGGTGTAGACGTTATTTTCGGTACTCATTTATGGTCATTAACTCCTCTTGGCACAATTGAATATAAATCCGGTGCTATCATGACGGCAGCTGATCGATTTGAAATAGTCATTCAAGGTAGAGGTGGGCATGGAGCTAATCCTCATCAATCAAAAGATGCAATCGTAGTCGCTTCTCAGTTAGTTGTAAACTTGCAACAATTAGTTTCAAGAAGAGTCAATCCAACCGAAGCCGCAGTTCTTTCTGTTGGATCATTTGTAGCCGAAAATGCTTTTAATATAATTGCAGATTCTGCAAAACTTTCAGGAACGGTACGAACTTTTAATCCAGAAATTCGTGATTTGATGGAGCATGAACTAGAACGAGTAATTAAAGGCACTTGTATGACAGCTGATTGTACCTATACATTCACATATGACAGAGGGTATCCACCAGTTATCAACCATCAAACGGAAACAGATTTTCTAGAGAAAGTTGCAAAAGAAGTCCCAGGTGTAGAGAAAGTAGAAGAATCAATTCTTCATATGATTGGAGAAGATTTTGGCTACTACATGGAAAAAATTCCGGGAACATTTTTCTTCACAGGTGCAATGCCAGAAGGAGAAGTTTACCCACATCACAGTCCAAAATTCGATTTTGATGAACGTGCAATGCTTATCGCTGCGAAAACATTAGGTACAGCGGCTATCAAATATCAAACACAATAAGAAAAGCGCAAGCGCCTATGGCTGCCCCGACAGGCAAATGTGAAAAGTGTAGGTCTGCAAAGTTCGCCACATCCTGTGGCAAAGCAGACATGACCCGCATCGTGCGGGCCCAGGAGGCAGCTCCCCAGCCACCACAATCGCTCTTGTTTGCGACGAGCTTGCGCAGGAGCAGCTTTTTCACATTTGACCCCGAGGGGCAAGGCGCTGGAGTCTGGACAGTTACTTAGTAGAAATGCATATACTTTCTTATTCAAAAATAAGAAAAAGGCTGTCAAACGCTGACAGCCTTTTCCTTATTTTTTACTCATGCGAAGTGTAAGTTCTGATACTATATAAACGGCTACTGGTACTAGCATCTTGAGGAGAGTATATTCCCCTTGAATGAGTATTCCTAGTAAAACAACTAATGCTTGTACAAATTGAATGATGCGAAGTAATTTATTTACAGCTAGCTTTCTTGCATCCGGGTCAATCGGAAATAACAAATCCATTCGGAATTCATGGCCGGATAGAAGTGCATGTTTCAACTGGATAACAGTCGCAAATGCAAGAGCACTTGTAAAAATAATCGCTACGACAGGAAAGGGAATGAATATTGCCCCTAAAGCAGATAAAAAAGTTAGTCGAATCCATAAATAAAAATAATCATCTGTTCGTATAAATGTACGTAACACTAAATAGAACTGTGCGTTTTTTTGCACGTATGGTGCAAACGCATAAAAAGCATCTAGCCATTTCCTTCTTTTCTTCTTACCTTTAATATGTGGCACGTCCGTGAAGTAATTAGCAAATCGATAAAAACGCATCATACGCGACTGTTCTACTTCTATAAAATGATCAAAAGGAAAAGGCACATCTTTCTTCTTCTTTTGCCAAACAATGAGGTAAACCAATCCTATAATCGCTATCCCTATTGCTATCATGTAATAACCACTCATTAAGAAGTACAATGCTGTCATTAATAAAAGAAAACGTACGAAACGGTCCATCCATACATATTTTCCACTCTCAGCCCATCGATAGTTAAATTCCACAAAAATATTCCAAACTTTCAACGCTAGCACAACTAAAAAGAGAATAAATATCTCATTTTTTGACATGCCGCCTATTTTAGTAAGTAATGGAATGGAAACAACAAAAACTGCTAACGAAACAAAGACACTAGAAAAGTATGTCCACCTTAAAGCAAACTTAAAATACTCATTCAGCTTTACTTCTAAAGGTAGAAAATAGACTCCATCTGCATGTTTCATTAACGTTACAGGAGGACTGATCATTAAAAATAAACTTAATAAGAAGGCGACAAGTAAGAAAGCTGGAAAATCAGATGGCGCTGTTTTAAGCCATTCACTATAGGCATATCCTCCTGCTCCTATAGCGAATACAAGCACAATCGCAATATGACCAGAAATAATATACTTTAAGTATTTCTGCAGCTCATTTATATAAAAAATGAAACGTATATTCCATACTTCACGCAAGTTTTTCATCTTGTTGTTCCTTTGTCATTTCAATATATAGATCATCTAGAGTCGCATATGGCATATGAAATACAGCCCGCAAATCATCCATCGTTCCTTGTGCCCTAATTTTTCCGTTGTGTAAGAGTAAAATTCGATCACAAAACTTTTCTGCAGTAGATAGAATATGAGTCGACATCAGTACAGATGCCCCTTCTTCTTTTCTCATTTTCATTTGATCGAGTAGTGACTGAATACCAAGTGGATCCAAACCAACAAATGGCTCATCGATAATATATAAGGAAGGACTTACTAAAAAAGCACACATTATCATTACTTTTTGTCGCATTCCTTTAGAAAAATGGGATGGAAACCAGTTCAATCTCTTTTCCATTCGAAACTCTTTTAAAAGAGAGTCTTTTCTTGCTTCAAAAACAGACGAATCTAAGTTGTATGCCATTGCTGTAAGTTGCAGATGCTCCATTAACGTTAATTCATCATATAGGACAGGAGTTTCTGGAATATAAGAAAAAGAAGAACGATAGATTGCCGGGTCTTCTTTCATCATTTTACCATTTAAACGAACTTCTCCTTGTGTTGCGTTCATCGTACCGATAATATGCTTGATTGTAGTACTCTTACCTGCGCCATTCAATCCTATTAATCCAACTAATTCTCCTTTACCAATCGAAAAAGTTAGATCATGCAAAACTGGTTTTCTCGTATAGCCACCTGTTACATTATTTACTTCTAATACTGTCATTTCTGCACCTCATCTCTTCTTAATAGTTTACCAAATCTAGTAGGAAAAATCTTCTTTCAATCAAATACGCCTAGGCGTATTTGTGTCCAGATCAAGTAAGGAAGTTAGCTTAAGATTGTCGCATCCTTGCGACAACACCTAACTGACCTGCATCACGCAGGCCTGTGCTCGCTCGATGAACTCCTTCACAAAATCTGTGACATCCGCCGGAGTCCTTAACCTTATTCAGCAAAAAAAATGCTGAATAAGGTTAAACAAACCTGTCCTATTATATGTTAAACTTTTCGTAACAATGAATAGGAGGTTTTTACATGAGTGAATGTATTTTCTGTAAAATAATTGATGGTTCCATTCCAAGTGCAAAAATTTATGAGGATGAGCATGTATATGCTTTTATGGATATCATGCCCCTCACAAAAGGACATACGCTCGTTATTCCAAAAAATCATAAAGAAAATGTATATGATTTATCAGAAGAGGAAGCTAGTAATTTATTTAAAGTTGTTCCTAAAATTGCATCGGCATTAAAAGAAGCATATGGACCTGTTGGAATGAACCTTTTAAATAATAATGGAGCTCCTGCTGGACAAAGCGTTTTCCATTTTCACTTGCACTTCATTCCTCGATACGATCAAACAGATGGCTTTCGTGCAACATGGAATACGAAAGAGAAAACGTTCACACCTGAAATTATTCAAGAGCTCGCAAAAGACTTGTTTGAAAAGTTAAATAACTAGTAGTTGCTTTTATATTAAAAAAGACATACAATCATAGATAAGTTTCTTGCTAACGATCAAGAGGATACGTTAGAGGAATCTTACAAACAATAGCTTAGAAAAGCTGAGGAGAGATGAGAATTGAATACAAAAAATTTAGTTTTAATGTCCATGTTGATTGGTGTCGGAGCAGTACTTTATATTGTTATCCCAGGATTTAATGGTGGGATGAAACCAGACTTTATGTTAACAATGATGTTTATAGGAATTTTATTATTTCCTAATGTGAAAAGTGTTTTTTTACTAGGGGTTTCAACAGGTGTTATATCTGGTTTGTTTTCTACATTCCCTGGTGGATTTGTTCCGAATATTATCGATAAATTTGTCACTGCATTCGTTTTCTTCGGATTGGTCGTATTACTTCACACTGTTGTAAATAAATTAGCAGTAGCAATTGTCCTAACTTGCGTTGGTACATTGGTTTCTGGTACGGTTTTCTTATCAAGTGCGATTTTCTTAATTGGCGCAGATATACCTTTCGCCGGACTTTTAGTTGCAGTAGTTCTTCCAGCTATCGCTATTAATGCAGTAGCATTCTTCATCATCTATCCAATAATCGGAAAGATAATAAAGAGAACGAAATTCGAAACAGCTATTACTGTTTAAAATACTTGCTTTCCTTTTCGAAGGAAAGCTTTTTTTGTACAGAAAATTATGTTTTAATTAGGTCAAGGAAAGGAATAATACACATAAACAAGGGGTGAATATAATGAAAGCAACACATTTCTTTTTTGGAATTGCAACAGGGGCAATAGTAGGGGCGACTACTGTACTTCTTTCCACTCCACAATCCGGTGGCGAGCTGAGATCATCTATAAAGTCTACTTCCCTTGATGTGAAGGACAAGTTATCCGATGTTAAATCACATATACAAAGTCTTAAAAATTCCATTAGTCTATTAAGTAAGGAATCAAAAGAAGTAGTCCCAGCTACGATCGATGATTTGAAAATGAGTATTGCCCAATGGAAAAGTGAAACCGCTCCCATTCAAGAACAGCTACAATCTGAAATCAATTCGATTCAGCAAGCACTCGAAGATTTAGAAAAAACATTACCTAAACCATAAGAAAAAAGAGGGATGCACTTAGTCGATCGTGATTAGCGCATTACCTCTTTTTTTAATGTAATAAATAACATTTTTTATTCTGTTTCAACTTACTTACTTTCTTGCTATAATATTCGAAAGAAAATAATGTAGAAAGAAGGGATAAACATGTCAGAACAGTCTTATACGATGAAAGAAGCCATGCTCTATAGTCAGCGTATTGCACAGCTTTCAAAAGCATTATGGAAAGCAGTAGAAAAGGATTGGCAAGTATGGATAAAACCTTATGACTTGAATATTAATGAACATCATATTTTATGGATATCTTATCATTTAGAGGGTGCAACAATTTCGGAAATTGCAAAGTTCGGAGTTATGCATGTTTCTACTGCATTTAATTTTTCAAAAAAACTAGAGGTCCGTGGGTTGCTTTCTTTTTCTAAAAGAGATTCTGATAAGCGCAACACATACGTAAATGTAACTGCTAAAGGAAAAGTATTGTTGGATGATATGTATGAAAACTATCACGACACGCCTCATTCCGTAATTGAGGGTTCTGTTCCAATGAAAGAACTATACGGAAAATTTCCAGAATTTTTAGATGTAATGGCAGTCATTCGGAATATTTATGGTGACGACTTTATGGAAATATTTGAACGTTCCATTAAAAATATTGATGAAACATTTGCGAAAAACGAGGATTCTCAATGACTTGAAAGCATTCTCTTATATTTTAATATTTTTTGTATTGCTTTTTCCTTGCAAACATCGTATTGTATGTATCTGAAAGATATCCAACAACGTATAGGAGATGCTTACACTTGCACTGCTGGAAAACAATTAATGTGAAAAAACAATACGGTTTGGACCGATTATTTCTTTTGTCCTCTCTTCTTGTAATTATCGTTTTTTCATTCGTATATGCACTATTAGGAATTATCAATAATACAACTAAATCAGACGATTATTTTTGGATATTTATTTTATCATTTTTATGTATTTATCCACTTCATAAATTCATACACTTTATCCCACTTTTTCGATACAGAGATAAAGTAAGATTTATAACGGAGAAAAGATATGGAATTTTGCCTGTCTTCCAATTGCGTGTAATTGAACCAATTAATAAGAACAGATTTATTTTTTCATTATTAGCTCCATTTATTTTTATCAATATAGCCCTTGTTACTGCAGCAATATTAGCACCTATATTTGCTCATTACTTTACAATCTTATTAGCTTATCATTGTGGTATTTGTTTAATAGATTTAATTTATGTGAAAAATTTAAGTAAGTCACCTAAACAAGCACTTATTGAAGAAACAGATGCGGGATATGAAATATTAATCGCCCCAACTCATCCTTAACAATATATACTACTTGTAAACTATATTACTTATTTGATATGCTTACTAGTATATGAAGGGAGTCTAGACATGATTATACTTACGATGATTCTATTCTCAGCATTTTATTTGCTACAAATTAATCGAATGACATTAGCATTAGTAATGTCAAAAGAAATTCCAGAAGAAAAACATCCTAAGATTTTTCGTACAATTAACATATTAATTACGATTCTTCTAGTTAGTTTCTATGTGGAATTAGTTTATACAGTTTAAGAAAAGCTGTAGTCGCTTGAAGTTTTGGAAAGTTACCATTTAGAAAAGATTATATTTTCTTTACTTAAGAGAAAAAATTGACCCAAGTCATGTAGATGATGATGGGTCATTTCTTTTATTTCATATGAGGAGGAAAAGAGGAACCAAGATCGTGTGCACGATCTTAGTCCGTCCCTTCGTTAGTATATAAATGCTGCACCTACAATGACTAGTAAAATAAATAGTACTACCAACAATGCAAAGCCGTTAGCTCCGTAACCGCCGCCGCCATATGCTCCACCCATTTAGAACACCTCCTTTTCAATGTATCCTATGCGTTATTTTAAAAACTCGGTAGGCAAATGAATGGGAACCATTTTTATTTTTATTTCGTTTATGTTATAGTAACTACTGCAGCACGAAGAAGTTAGGAGAGAATTTCATGAAAAAAACAGTATTAACATTCACACTTGCAGCATCGGTTCTTGCTTTAGGAGCATGTAGTAATTCTGCAAATAGCAGTGACATAATTGCTACTTCTAAAGTTGGAGACATCACGCAAAATGACTTATATCAAGAAATGAAATCATCGATTGGTGATCAAGCATTTCAACTTCTAATGATTGAAAAGGTACTTGACTCGAAGTATAAAGTGTCAAAAGAAGAAGTGGATGCAGAATTAAAAGCTGATAAAGAGAAATTAGGCGACAACTTCGAAGCTATGATTGCACAACAAGGCTATACAGAAGTATCTTACAAAAAATATTTAAAACTTAACTTATTGCAAGAAAAAGCTTTAACTGAAGATGTTAAAGTATCAGATGATGAAGTGAAAGCTGCATATGATAAGATTAAAGATGAAATTAATGCTCGTCACGTTTTAGTAAAAGATGAAGCAACAGCTAAAAAAGTGAAAGCTGAGCTTGAATCAGGTAAAGACTTTGCAGAAGTTGCAAAGAAATATTCGACGGAAGAAGCAGCTCAAACAACTGGTGGTGAATTAGGTTGGTTTGGTAAGGGACAAATGGTTCCAGCTTTCGAAGATGTGGCATTTAAATTAAAGAAAAATGTATTTAGTGATCCAGTAAAAACTGATTTCGGTTATCATATTATTGAAGTAACTGATACACGCACGATTAAAGAATCATTTGAAGATAAAAAAGCTGAACTTGAGAAACAATTGAAACTTGAAAAAGCGGATAAAGCAACGCTATTACCAAAAGTAGCAAAAATGATGAAAGACGCTGATATCAAGATTAAAGATGAAGACTTAAAAACTGCACTTGACAGCATTTTAAAATCTGCGGATACTCCAAAAGAAACAAATGCTGACACTACTAAAGATGCTGGTACAACGGATAGCTCAAAATAATTCGTACTCACAGCTTTGCTCTAAAGTGTAGAAGTAGCAACATTTATTAAATAGTCAAACTATTATATTCTAAATCAAAAAAGCGTAAGGGTCATTTGCCCTTACGCTTTTTTTGTTATTCAAAAGTTGGTTTATAGAATGACCGGTTTTCTAAGGCAAATAAGCGCTCCGAAAACTCACCAGGATTTGTTTTGTCTAATGCACGATTTAGCATATTCATTTTTGCATCGATATTATCTATATAATGCAAAATTTCTGCTTCTCGAACCATTGGACGTTTCGGGCTTCCCCACTCTTCTTTTCCATGATGACTAAGCACCATATGTTGAAGAAGCATTACCTCTTCCCCTTCAATTTGGAGTTCTTCTGCTGCTTTCGAAATCTCATTTACCATTATTGTAATATGACCAAGTAAGTTACCTTCAATTGTATACGTTGTAGCTACGGGACCAGAAAGTTCTAATACCTTTCCTACATCATGCAAAATAATTCCTGCAAATAAAAGATCTTTATTGAGCGTTGGGTAAAGATCACTTATTGCTTTACCTAGTTTCAACATGGATACAACATGATCTATTAATCCCGACGCATAATCATGGTGATTTTTTGTCGCAGCAGGAAAGGTCATAAATGCCGTTTGATGTTTCTTTAATAGATGACGAGTAATTCGTTGGATTAATGGATTTTTCATCTCAAAGAAATACTGCATTAGCTCTTCCATCAGTTCTTCTTTCGGCTTCTCTGCAGAAGGAACAAGATCATTTATTGTGATTGTTTCATCCAACTTGACTGGTCGAATACTTTTTACTCGAAGTTGAAATTTCCCCCGATAATCTTGAATTTCTCCACCAACTCGAACGATTTGACTTGCAGCGAATAACTTTTCGTGCTCATCGTTTGTATCCCATAATTTCGCTTCAATATCGCCACTTTTATCTTGTAAGACAAGAGACATAAATGGTTTACCGACTGTAGTAACCCCTTTTGTTGATTGTTTAATCAGTAAGAATTGATCGACTGGATCTCCTACTCGTAGTTGTGTAATACCTTTCATTTCACATCTCCTCCACTTCCGGCTAATATGTCGCTACTTGTACAATATGCGCATCTTCCCATACATATTGCATATTGTCATGACATGAAAAATAAAGTAGTTGCTCTTCTTTTTGTAGCTCCTGCATTAATTGTACCACTTGTTGTAAGCGGAAACGATCGAAATGTACAAATGGATCATCCATAATAATTGGAAAAGGAGCTTTATTTTTTAAGGATTGTGCAAGTGCGATTCGAAGCGAAATATAAGCTTGTTCTTTTGTAGCTTGACTAAGTTCATCGATCTTAAAACGTTGTCCACTTGCTTTAATTGCTTCGAAAATTCCTTCTGGCGTTAATACTAGCTGTTCATATGCTGCACGCGTCAGCATTCTAAAATACACTTGTGCTTTTTCAAGAACTTCCGGAAGGCGTTCTTCTTTTAATTGCACCATCATTTGTTTTATCGCTTCTACGACTGTTTTAAAGGCAACCCACTTTTTGACGTATTCATGCAGTTCTGCTTTCTTCTGTTCTATCTTCTGTAGAATCTCACTTTGCTGATCTTCTACTAACAGTTTACTTGTCTGATATTGTAAAGATGCTTTTTCTTCTACTAACTCATTTCGACTTTTTTGGATAGCGTGTAGTTGTTCTTTACTCTCGCTTTCAAATGCTTCGTCAAAATCATCTAATGCCATTTCTTTATTTCCTAGTTGAATTTGAATCTGGTGCAATTCTTTTTCTAGAGAAAGTCTTTTTTCAAAAAATTGGAAAGCAGCATAAAAATCGCTTTCTGATTCTACTTTTGCTTCTTGGAAAAGCTCTTGAATATTTTGAGCATATGCTTGAAGCAAGGAAATGTTCTCTTTTTGTTTCAACGTAATCTCCTTTATTTTCTGATGAATAGACTCATTCTCATCCACTTTTTTCTTTTCACTTAAGAAATACTCTCGTAGTTGGTGGAATAACATATCTTCAATTAATGGAATATTGACCATGTTTTTTCCCTGTTTCAAAAAACCTTGCATTTTTTTTCTTACTTCGTGTAAATTTATATCCATTTGATCTAATTGTATTTGTTGTTCTTGAATCATACGTAGTCGACTAAATAACTCTTTTAACAAATTCGGAGAGACCTGGTTATTTAAATGATAGTTTCTTAAAAATGATTGTATATCCCGTTCGACTTCTTTCTGTTCCAATTCTAATGCATGTATAGTATTCTCCAACTGACCAATTTGAGTTGCTAAAGCTTGTAGTTCTTTTGCTAATAAACTTTCGTATGTTCTAATATCATTTGATTGATGAGAGGTTTTAAGAACAAAAGAAAAACCAACATAAACAAGCACACTGACTATTAGAAAAGTTAGCCCGATTAACCAATTGGATTGCAGAAAAATTAAAATCAGCCCTAAAAGAAAAATGATACTACTAAAAACAACAGGAATTTTACCAGAAGAAGATGATTTCGTATGTTTTATCTCTTTTAAACGTCCTTGGTGCAAGCGAAGATCTTCTGACTTCAGTTGATATAATCGATTTTCTTGAAGTAATTCACTTTCTAGTTGTTCCCTCTTCTTCAATAATGTCACTAGTTTTTCTTCTTGGTGAATAGATATATCCGCTCTTACAATATCGTTTAGATTCTTTTCCCAGTCGATTCCAACTAGTGCTAATTGTTGCATTTGGTTTTGCAAAGTTTTCGTTTGTTCCTCTTCTATTTGTACTTTTTTTGCTTTCAATTGATGCCATTCTGTTTCATTTGCTAAGAAGGTTTGTAAAGAATTTAATTGATCTATTGTCAGTAGTGCATTACTATTCGATAATTTTTCTAGATTTTCACTTAATTGTTCCGTTGCGGCTTTCACATTCATTTCTTTATCTTTTATACTTTCAAAGCGTCGTATTCCATCTGAAGGAAAGGATTGATGTTGGATTTTTTCTAAAGCAGCTAAGATATTTATTTGCTTTTCTTTGATCGGTTTTAATTGCTTCCATTGCATAAATCGGTGAATTTCGGACATAACTTTTTTTTCTTGTAAGTTTGTCTGTTCTAGAAGTATTTCAACCTCATTTAGTCGTTTAGTGGAAGGTTCATATTTGTCCACTTCTGCTAAATGGGACTTCCATTCTTCCTCCATCTCCCTAAGTTCCTCTATTTTTTGATTAATAATTGGTTTTTTCCCACTCGGCTTAAATAACTCGCCCATTTCTTTTACAAATTGTGCTTCCACGTTAGACAATGTATCCATTCCAGTTGTTCCTGAAGAAAGTAAGGTACGCGTAAGCTCTTCCTCTGTCATCTTATCAAAGCCTTGCAATTGAAGTAAGGAAAAAGAAAAAATAGCTTCGAAATCTACACGATTATAGGAATGGAGTAAACTATCTAACTCTTTTTCTCCCCCACGAGTTCCATCTTCAAAATATAAAGTCACATCCCCACTTGCTTTACCTTTCACACGCTCAATTACAACCCGTCCCATCTTTTCATCTATAAGTTGTACTTTACCACCATATGCAGCCCCACTTTTAGGCTCATATCTTAATAACTGAGCATTTTTTTGAGGAAAACCAAAAAGGATATGCAAAATAAATTGCTGAATAGTAGATTTTCCAGCTTCATTTTCACCATAAAAGACATTCATACCTGATTTTAAATCTATTTGGACGTTTTCATGCTTTCCAAAGCCGTATATATGGAGTTTTTCTATTTTCATCGTTTATTGCCTCCTTTTTGTAACAACTTTGGTCAGTAACTGTTCCACTTCTTGCATTGTTTCTTTCATAAGTTCATTTTCGATTGGATTCAAGTATCTACTCCCTTTTGGATGCTGATATAATTCCTTTAAAGCATGCTTCCAATTGGAGGTGCTCCAGTCTTGTATCATTTGCATAATCATTTCCGCTTCTTTTATCGTTTCCTTTGGTAAATCAAGTTTTAGCTGTTGAACGATGATAAAATGATTTTCTATACTAAGACTGTCTTGAATGATCGAAAGCCACTCTTCTTTCGTCGAAGCTTGCAAAAGTTCTTCTGCATCTTTACCTATATTCGTGAGTGTCAGTTCTATTATTGCATTGCCATTGGATTCACTGTACGTTATCAAGGATTCCTCTATTCGAGCAATTAATTCATTTGCATGGATTATTCCGTCACAGGAGACTTCGATTTCATCGTAAATAAAAGCAGAAGAAGGTATAAATTGTAGATCCGCATGTCCTTTTGTTATAGAAACTTCGTAAAATCCTTTCACTCCACTTTCATTTCTATGCCTACTTTGTGTATTACCCGGATAAACAATTGGAGGCTCATTGTGTAGAATGTGACGTTTATGAATATGTCCTAGTGCCCAATAATCATATTGTTTCGATAACAGATCAATTTTACGAAATGGGGCATAGACATCATGTTCAGCATTACCTTCTACACTTCCGTGCAACATGCCTATGTGAATATCTTGTCCATTAGCTACAGGATAATATGCGTGCATAGCTTCACGAATATGCCGCTCCTTATAGCTAAATCCAGTAATATGGACTTTATTTCCTTTTACATTGAGTATCTTTGTTTCCACTTCTTCTTGAAATACTTGCACATTATCAGGAAACTGAAATCTCACCCATTTTCCACTTAAGTGATCATGGTTACCGTAGCTAATAAAAACGGGAATACCTTCTGCCTGTAACGTTTTCATCCCTTTTTGAAATAAATGCTGCGCGCGTAAGCTCCTATTCTCTCCATCATAAATATCACCAACAATCATTATGAAATCCGGTCTGCTGCCAATTGCATAGTCTATTATGTTTGTAAAAGCTTGGAATGTGCTTTCCCGTATATCCTTCCATCTATCTTGCGGAATAGCGGAAATCCCTTTAAATGGACTGTCTAAATGCAAATCTGCAATATGTAGAAAACGAATTTCTGCCATTCAATACACCTCTCAAAAACGAATATTTGTTCTTATTTTATCATATTTTCATAGGATATTCCTAATTTTTTATGTATAATAAAACCAAGAATAATAAAGGGGTGTTAATTCTTGAAAACATATAAATTCACTGCATTTGAACCAACTGGGAAGCTGATTGTGGAAGAGACTTGGTCATTTGAAAATGATGACGAAGCGAAGAAAAAAGGCGAAGCGGCTATTGAAGAAAAAGGACTGCTTGAAACGACTCATCGTTTAGTAAATAGTTCAGGAAAACTAGTTTTATTTCACGTTTGAAATTTGTAAAGAGGCTAAAACCACATTGGTTTTAGCCTCTTTTTAGATTGATTTTAGGAAGAAGTAATTTTAGTTGGAACTTTGAAGTGTTTAGTTGGAAAAATGACTGCTTTAGTTGGAATAATCGAGTGTTTAGTTGGAAAAGGATATTTTATCCATAAAAAACGACCATTTTCTATGAATGGTCGTTATATACTACGTGCTGAAACTTTAAATTCCTTTATTCATTCCAGTTCCAATAAGTGATTTCTCCCAATTGAGCACTGCGAATTTCTTTTAGTTCTTTTAGTTTTAACAACTCTTTTACTGGTCCAGTAACGACTGCTCCGTACGCTTGGAATCCTTCTTCATTTAAATAGTCGTATCTTTCTTGTAGATGACTTGTATCTAGCAATACTTCCGCTAGTTTTTTATTACCCTTGAGCATCATTTGCATATTGTCGAGCATTGCTTGTTGACTTTCTTCTACAGAATTTACCGCCAACTTTGTCACTAAAGAGCTGCTTTTAAAATCATTACTGGTAATCCTTGCCCATGACAATCCCCATGGATGGTATAAAGCTATTGAATTACCACCTCTACCCCAACCACCTTCTGTGAATTTCTTCAATTCCCCCGTATATAAAGGCATCCAAACGATATCTAGATCGTATGGAGATAAGAGCTGCACTATTTCTTTTGGAGAGTAATACTCTTCTGTAGAAAATGCCAACTCAGCTACATTTCCCTCATCAATTTTCTCCAAAGTATTCCAAGTACCAGGATAGTCACTTCCATCTAATTTACTACCATAGTTCGGATGATAAGGTAAATCAAAATAAAATCCTCGCTTCATTGAATTGTATGGATAACTTTTCTCTATTTCTACATGTGTAAATGCAGTAATAAATGTTTTTCTCAATTTTAATTGTGAAACAACATAATCTTCGCTACCTATTCTTTTTTCAAGTGGAAACTCTATTTTCTGTGTTAAAAACGGTGTAATTTCATTGGAGGAACTCCGTGCAGCTCCAATAGATAAATCCGGACTAGTCCAATCAATTGCCAGCTGTTGATAAAATTCAGTTCGCTCACCAATATTGCTAGCTTCATATAAAATGGACAGTGAAATCATATATATAGAATATAAAAGGAAAATAGCAACAGTCACACGTATTATCTTAAAAGTTAATCTTAAAGAAAACCGATTTTTATATTTTTCAATAATTTTTTCTGCCTTCTCTTCATTCCACATCATATCTGTCACCTCTTTCAAAATCTTTTCCTAACCTCTCAACTAGCAGTTTAAATCGTTGCCTCGCACGGTACAAATTAACTTTTACTTGATCTAAAGAGATATCTAATGTTCCGGCCAGTTCTTCGTATGTAAATTGTTCATATTCTCTCAAATAAAGAATGGTTCGATAATTTTCAGGGAGCAGTTCCAATATATCTTTTACTTCATCTGCAACTTCCTTTACGAATAATTCATCCTCTGGAACACCGTAAGGACTAATAAAATCTGTAGAATTGGAAAGATGATTATAAAAAGGAACCCAGCCCCACCTTTTTTTCTTCCGCCACTCATCCATATAGGCATTCCGTGCTACTTTAAATAGCCAGCTTTTGACTTGCCCACCTTCATATAAATCCAACGATAAAGTTGCCCTATAAAATGTTTCTTGCACAAGCTCTTCCGCCATTATGTCGGAGCCGGTCAATTTCAACAAATAAAAGTAGAGAGGCTTGGCGAAAGCTAAATAGACTGCTTCCAATTCGTCATGCCTAGTTTTCTTCAACTTTCTACCTCCCTTCCTACTTAAAACGTTCCATTAGGCTAATTGTTACAGTCTAAATGACAATTTCAAAAAATAATATCCCTGAATTGTCTTCAGCTTCTAAGTTTTCCAACTAAGTATGCATTTTTTCCAACAAAAGCTTCTTTTTTTCCAACTATACCCTCAATTATTCCAACTAAGGCATTCAGTTTTCCAATTAACCTCAATTTATCCCAATCAACAATTAAAAAGAGGAGATCAACGACTACTGATCTCCCCACTTATTTACTTCCCTCTAAACTCGGGCTTACGCTTTTCCACGAAGGCCTGGATTCCCTCTAAGTGATCAGCTGTTTGACGCATTGCTGTTTGTTTAACCGCTTCTTTTTCCAACATCAATTCTAGTTCTTTTATTTGACTAGCATGCAATATTTCTTTTGAAGCAATCATTGCAGCAATAGGCGATTCTAATAGTTTCTGTGCGTAAGACCGAGCCGTTGACCATCCTAATCCATCCGATGCGATTACATCCACTAAACCAATTGCTTTTGCTTCTACTCCTTTAACTATTTCCCCTGCCCATATTAACTGTTTTGCTTTTGGGATACCTATTCTTTCCTTCAAGAAAAAATGTCCACCACCGTCAGGAACAAGCCCAATTCCAATAAAATTCATTGCAAGTTTGCTATTTTCTTCTGCGATTACTATATCGCATCCAAGGACCATGCTAAGTCCTAGTCCTGCCGCTGCACCGTGAACACAAGCAATCGTAATTTGAGGGAGCGTATATAATGTCATCGCAATTCGACCAAGTTCTACCATGACATCTTCCATATTAAATGGATTCGCTGTATTCATCATCGCTTTAATATCTCCACCAGCGGAGAATGCACGACCCTCTCCTTTTAACAGTAGGACTTGAATGGAATTGTCATTCTTAATAGACTCCAAGCATTCCGCGAGTTCTTTCATCATCACTTCGTTCATTGAATTCATTGCCTCAGGACGATTTAATGTTAAAGCTGCCACCCGTCCTTCTCTTTCTACTAGTAAAGTTTTATACATATCTATTTCTCCTCTCCAAGTGAATGATCATTCATTCTTTATGTATTCGCCATCCTCTATTATTTCCCTGCTAAATAAAAAAGATCTCCCACAATCGGATGTGAGAGATCCTTCATTATTTAAATGCCTTCATATAGTTCTTGCACTGGTTTAATTAACACACGATTTACTTCTTCAATTATTTGACTTAAGGCCATTTCAGCCTGAAGCATTTGAGAAATTTTCTCGTTTCCTTGTGCAAGCTGAGCAGTTTTTTGTGCATATTCTATTTCTTCACCAGAAATCTCTTCACCTTTCATCTGCTTTTCTTGAAGGGATAATTGAATTTTACGGAAGCTTTGGAATAACGCTAGTGCCTCTTCATCTGCTTTGACAGATTCAACAGCTGCTTTTACATGAGAAAATTCATTCGTTTGGCGTAGTGTTGCTTCTAACTTATTAATATCATCATAAATATTGATCATTTTAGTTTGCTCCTTTTTTTAACCTGTAATAAATACGATTAATCCTTGGATAACCCCTATGAGTCCTCCTAGAACTCCGCCTAGCACAGTAATCATTTTAAACTCTCGTTTCGAAATGCCAAGTACGATATCTTCTAAACGCGAAACTGGGAAAGAATCGACTTGTTCTTTTACCATATCTTCTAATTTCATTTTGTGCAATACTTCTTCTAACTTTGCCTCTGCTTCCATAAATGCAAATGAAGTTAGTTTTGGAACTAATATTGTTTGTGTCCAATCAGTTACTTCCGGAAAATAATGAACGAGACTATGACTTAATCGATCTTCTATTGCCAACTGCTTTGTTAAATATGTCTTTACATTCTTAATAATCGGTTCAAAATCAAAACCGTCCATCATTTCCACAATTGATCGATCTTTCAGCTTTTCCCATTCATTTCGAACAATATTTTCTAACATATTTTTAGTGCCTGATGCTTTTAAAAACTTTATAATTTCCGGCTGAACTTTTCCGGCAAGAGAGGAAGATTCGCCGACAAACATTTGAATCATGCTTCCAAGGGTTCCTTTTGTAGATAGGAAATCATCAATCAAATTTTTTACGGTCATTTTTCCTTCTTCGGATTCGAAAAAGTCTTCCCCTTTTAGAAGAATATAAGAAACAATTTCTCCAACTTTACTATCTGCCTTCAGTTGCCAATCGGCAGGAGCTAGTTGACGGATGGATTCATGTTCAAAACGACTTTTTAATTGCTTGAACTGAATATCCACTTGCTCATCCATTTTTTTATTTGCCATTGTTGCAATGTTTTCAATTCCACCAAGCTTTAACCAATCTGCAATTGTCTTGTCGGAAAGAAGAACTTTTTCATTCAATTGTCGAACGATTAATTTTGTCGCTTTGTCTTGCATTTCATCGTTAAAGTACTTTCGTTTAAATATGTCGGGAGTTAATAAGTGATTTATCACTGTGTTTCCTAATTGCTTGGCAAGTTCATCACGTCTCTTTGGAATTAACCCTGGTGTGAAAGGAATCCGCCAAGATCCAATATATTTTGCTTCATGTGGTCTAAAAAGCATCTTAATTGCTAAGTGATTGGTAACTGCACCTATAGCTGCTCCGACTACTGCCATAAATACGATCGTCCATAATAACCCCATCTTTTTCACCTTTTTCCTCTAGCTTATCACTTATTATAGCAGAGGAAGGACAAACACTAAAATATTTTACAACGCATTATACATCATCGAAAAGCGTATCGCATGCTCAGTTTCGTCATGCATTGCAACAAATAGAGGAGCATACGCTTGCTGAATCGGTATTTGGAGCAACATTTCTTTATACATTTCCGCAGTTTCTAACTCATCTCTAACTGCATCTTTGGCACATGCTTTTAAATCCATACAAGGCTCTCGTCTTTCTAGATTTTGAACAAACGTCCCCGTCAGCATATAATAGAGTTGTTGAAACATTTCATAATGGCTTTTTTCGTCCTCAATTACATGCTGAATAAAACCTTGCCAGTAGGGGTCTTCCGTTAAATTATACATATCTTTATAATAATGATAATCAGCATATTCATTTTGAATCGCTTTCTCTAGTTTCTCAACAAACAATTGGATGCTCCTTCACTAGTCATTTCTACTAATGTATGCGAGCAAATTATGACACATGAAAGGATGATTATTTTGTTACAACATTTTAGTTATAAACGACTATTTGAAAATAACCAATTACCTGGTTGGTCCATTTCATTCTTCTATAAACAAACCAGATATACAGGTGAATATGAAGCAGATGGCACGATTAAGTGGATTGGCGATGTTCCAACTGATGAAGAAACCGTAAAAAAAATGATTCATGAATTGATGCTATTTCATGTATATGACTAATAAAACGCAAGCGTCCTTAAAGTGCTCTTTACTTCACCAATTCCCGAGTGCTTTGGACAAAACATTGGCTACGCTATTAACGAAGAATTTTATGGAGGATCTGGAAGTGACTGCGTCACTTCCAAATCCTCTTTTTTCGGTAATCTTGTGGCGGATGTTTGTCCGTCGCCCTCTCGAAATAGGTAGAGACAAGATACATAAGGTTTGGATAATGAGAGAATAAATCCTTTCCTATTCTTTTAAAAGCGGACGAAGATGCAATTTCGTCCTCTCAACACTTCTTTATCAATGAATGCTATCTATTTTTCAGGTTCCACTTGCCCAATTGATAAAAAATGGAAAGCACCAGTTCATTCTTTCGTAGAAGCTTATTTTCTTTCTTATATGTACTGTTAATTGGAGCAGAAGCCGACGACTACTAGGGGATTATCAAACTAATCAAGACCCCGGCCTCGCGCGCTGCTAGGAAAGCGACTTGATCTTGCAAGCGTCTGCATGTAGCGGAAATCAACCTGTTCATGGCATAAAAAATTTTATGTACATTCTAATCTTTTAAGAAAAGCCCAAACACCTTTTAAGTTAACTAATTCTATTCTCTTATATAAAATGAAAATTAAACACACAAAAAGAACCCAATTCGCATATGAATTGGGTTCTATTAAATACCTATATATCAAGCTTCTTCATAACATATGAAATAACTAACCTACAATTATGATTGTATGATTTCTATTTCGCTTGCTAAAAGCGATGTTAAAATGTCTGCTATTTAATCGAAGTGAAAGTATGTTAGAAGATGATAGATGTGAAGCGCAGAACACAAAAACACCAACCCCAGAGAACCATAAATATCCGACAAACTTTCCTACGCCAAGAATGTGTTAACAACTTACTTTTACCCTGAAATTTATTTTTTATATTCTTTCAAAAATCCTGCGATTTCACGTTCACCACTCTGGACTGCTAACATATGTACAGTCATACCTTGAGAGTCTTTTATGTTGGGATCAGCACCTAGATCGAGGAGTACCTTGACAGTTTCCAAATTAGAACTGTATACCGCATAAAATAAGGCTGTCATTCCGTTATACTCTTGGTAATTTGGATCCCCTCCCCCTTCAACAAGGATTTTGACCATATTCGGGTCCCCTATTTCTCCTGCAGTCATTAAACTAGTCATTCCATAGCTGCTTTCATAATTAGAATCTGCCCCTGAGTTTAGCAACAATTCTACCATTTTGGGGTTACCGCCTTTAACAGCCCAATCTAATGCCGTATTATCGTTAAAATCTTCTTGATTTAAGTCTTCACCTTTTTCTATCAACTGATTTACTTTATTGAAATCATCATTTGCTACTGCGACGATAAAAGACGGAATTTCCTCCTCAGCTTCAGCTACTTCTTCAAACTCTTCCAACGGATCATACAAGATACCTTCTCGTACAAGGTAGTAAAATCCTACAGATAAAACCAACAATGAAACTATCGATACAATGCCAAAAAACCATCCTGACTTTGAATTTTTTAGCAAAGTCAATTCCTGTTCTGTTTCTCCAAACAGATGGCTGATCTCGTTTACTCGTTTTGGCAATGGCGGATGGGTAGATAATAGCTCACTAAGCCAGACAAAAAATCCTTTTTCATGGTTTAATTGCTCAATATATTCAGCCCGATTGACATGTAAATAAAGGTTTTTTCCAACTGCAAGCATGATCAGACTGTTTTTGGATGCCTCATTATTTCCTGTATAAAAGGCAGCATATCGATCACAAGTATATTCACAAGCCCGCAGATAAAGTTCCGCGATTCCCGGTATCCACATTGCTGGCAAAATAAACATTAGTTTAGATAAATGATTCCGTTTTATATGGGCAAGTTCATGCGCAAGGATAAAGTTTAGCTCATCATCATTATTAGTATTAATTAGTTCAAAGATTTCGGCGTAGATGACTACCATATTTCGTCCGAAAAAACGGGTTGCAAAGGCATTTAACACTCCTCCAGACTGCATAACATAAATGTCCGGAACTTTAGATATTCCCATTTTTGCACATAACTCCTGGGCTGTTTCATAGACTTTGGGAAACTGCATTGGACTTAGTTTTACAGCATTTGCCCGAATGTTCCCAATCATCAGGGCGTGAAGGAAGAACGAAATTATAGATATACTTAGCAAAATGAGAATTCCGAAAATTGACAGAGCAAAGCCAATATAAGATAAGATACTAATTATAAGTACAATCCAAAAATACTTTTTTTCATTTTTATTAATCAAATCTTTTGGTAAAAGTGTACATTCATTCATTTTCATTATAACCCTCTTCATTTTTTATCTTAAGTTTTCAAAGTCATTTTACTTAAAAACCATATCAGAAATGTATTAGAAAGTAACTTAAGTACAGCATGCACTGTTACGATAGTTTCCTAGTTTCCCAAAATACTATTTAAACTAAAAAAAGTATCATAAATTACTGCCAAAATTAAGACGTAATACGACCATTTCATTATTCCTTGTTTATTTTTTCTCATATTTTAAATCTTAACAAAATATCACACTACCTCATATATGTAATTTTTTCCTTTTTTATTCAACTAATCGAGTAGAGGGGGAACCTCTCTACCTCCTCTTGAGGCAACACTTTCATGACCAAATTCGTGTTGTCCATGAGGCTCGGCGGTTCGTCCGCGGAAAACGGATGCTTTTTTCCGGTTTCAGGTTTTCTTGCTTTCTATTTTAAAAGAAAAAAGACTGTAGACAAACTCGAATTTTATCGAGTCTATTTACAGTCTTAGCGCAAGATAATATTCCTGCGCTTTCTTCATGTAGTCCCTATTTTCTTTCTTCCAAATAAAATATAAAAATAAGTGGAAGCAATAATATATAAAATACCTGTTATTGTAAACGTATATGCATAACCCCAATAAAATCCGTATGCCATCACGAGCCCAGTTGAGACCGGTCCCATTGTTGCCCAACCTAAATTGAACACCATCTGGTTTACCGAATTAGCGAGTCCTTTATACTTATCATGTACAAGATCCATTGCTATGGCACTTTGGATCGGGTTCCCTGCATTCATTAATGCCTGTCGTAGTAAAAACCCGATTGAAGCTACAACGAGGGAAGTGGTATAACCAGTTAGGAATAAAAATGGAATAGACAGTAGCTGAAAAATCACAAGTGCACGAACTTGGCCGACCTTTTTTACGAGTGCAGGTCCCATAAGCATGGCAACTGCCGTCATTGCAGAACCAAGCGATAATATTAATCCAACATACGAATTGGATGCATCAAACCGATTCGAAAAATATAAATTTAGATAGGGAATGACTAGACCTGAGCCTGTACCAATGAGCAAATTAGCAAACCCAAAGAGCACAATAATGGTGATATTACGTTTGAAATTGCTCGGTAATTCCTTCTCTACTTTTTTCGTTTCTAATTCTTTTACTTTCACTGTTGGCTTTAATTTAAATAAAGGGAATAAACCAAATGCAAATATAATTGTGCCCAAGATCAATACCCATTTAATAGAATCCAGAACAGACATGGCAGCATACATATGCAATGCATCCGCTACTATTCCTCCACCTAAACTACCCACAACACTTGCAATCGTCATCAATGAAAAATGAATACTAAACAAGTGCATGCGTTCACTAGCATTCGAGTTTTCAGCTAGAAATGGGACACCCGATACTTGAACTAGTGCCATAAAAAGTCCAGTGAAAAAAGCAGCATATACAAGTGAATGTTCACTTACTTCTATACTTCGATAAAATAACGTTAAAACCGTCACTATCGTCCCAAGAATAATCATGCCTTTACGCCCAAAACGATCACTTAAAAATCCTGCTGGAATTAACATAATAGCAGTTGCAAGTGAAGTCATCGAGATTACACTCCCGTTCACCGTTTCTGGAAATCCTAGCTCTTTAATATATAAGTTATACATAACTGAAAATACGCCCATACCAATTTGAATGAGAATATTTGCGAGCATGAATAAGCGGATGTTTTTATTGAATGAAGCTATTTTTGTTTTCCAGTTTTGTAACCATTGCATTATACGGTTCCTCTTCCATTTCCTTTATTTCGACTCTCTAAATATACGATATCCGTCAGAAGAACTCAAGAAAATAAAAAGGGAATACCCCAAACGCATTACACGTTTTGGGATACTCCTGCTTGTAGTCTATACATTTGTTCATAGCGTCCTTGTAGCTGTAACAACTCGTCATGAGTGCCACTCTCTACAATTTCTCCACGATCTAATACTAAAATACGATCTGCATTTTTAATAGTAGAAAGTCGATGTGCAATGATAAAAGTAGTTCTGCCTTTTTTCAATACATCCATGGCATGTTGAATGATTTCTTCTGTTTCTGTATCGATATTGGATGTAGCTTCATCTAATATTAGAATGGCTGGATCAAATGCAAGGGCTCTTGCAAAAGAAACTAACTGTCTTTGACCAGAGGATAATGTACTCCCTTTCTCAATAACAGGTTCATCCAGTCCTTTTTCAAGATTTTTTAACACACGTTCTCCACCTACTGCATCCAAAGCAGCTTCTACTCTCTCGCGGGAAATACGTGGATCATTTAAGCTTACGTTTGATTCAATGGTTCCGGAGAATAAATAGGGATCTTGTAATACAATTCCCATATGATCTCGAATGGTTTGCCTTGGAACGGTCGTAATGTCAATGCCATCAATAAGAATCTTCCCTTTAGATGGGTCATAGAAACGGAATAATAAGTTCATAATCGAACTTTTACCTGACCCTGTATGGCCAACAAGTGCCACTGTTTCTCCTTTGTTCGCGACAAAGTTTAAATTTTTCAACACATATTCTTTTTCCTTGTAAGCAAAAGACACATTTTGAAACTCTACATTTCCTTCGTAACGATCCATCCGTTCATCTTTCACTGTCTCTCCTGATTCATCTAGTAAACCGAATACACGATTTCCTGCTACAAGAGATCTCTCCAGTTGCGAGAACTGATTGACGATTCCTGTAATCGGATTAAACAATCGAGTCGTATAATCTACGAATGCATAAAGCATACCAGCTGAAACAATCGCATTAGGTTCCATTGACTGGCTTCCGAAATACCAGATAAACATGATAAACATCATGGAGCGGAGTACACTTACTAAGTTAAAAGCAGTAGCCGAATCCAGTGTAAGTAATTTCTTCTGGTAACGGTAATGCTCTTCGTTCATTTCTTCAAATTCACTTTCCATTTGCTTTTCTCGTTTAAATGCTTGAATTATGGACATTCCTTGAATCGATTCATTCAACATCGCATTTAAATCAGCAATCTTTGTTCGAACAATATGATTATATTTTGAAGCGTATTTTCGATAGCCAATCATCCAAACATACACGATTGGTACAACAAATAGTGCCATTGCAGCCATTTTCGCATTTAATATGAAAAGTGCCACATAAACACCTGTAATAGAAATAATACTAGTCGCAAACTGTGATAATACTTGCACATATAAATTACGAATTGCTTCTGTATCATTCGTTACACGAGCTACTACTTTACCCGCAGGTAAGTTATCAAAATACTGTATTGGCAACGTTTGTATATGTTGAAATACATCATTTCGTAACTTCTGAACAACCCGATTTGCGCCAACTTGTAGATTAATAAACATAAAATATCTAAAAACGGCCGTTACAATGGTTAAACTAAAGAACACACTTAACAATATTAGGATGGGTTTTAGATCAATAGATCCATCTGTAATATGCTCGTCGATAATTCTCTTTGCAATGAAAGGACCTGTTAAGTCTGCAAACACTGCTATCGTTAAGAAGATTAAACCAAGGATAATTGGTTTTTTATAAAATAACGCATAATGGTAGAGTCGTTTTCCTGTACTCATGACGACACCTCCTCAAGCTGTTGACGATCGTATTGCTCTTTATACCAACCATTTTGAACAAGAAGTTCCCCATGAGTACCTTCTTCCACAATTAGCCCCTCATCTAAAACGATAATATGGTCAGCATGTTGAATTCCAGATAATCGATGCGTCGTAATAATTGTTGTCTTACCACTACGTTCATTTTGTATATTTTCAATAATTTTCGCTTCCGTTTTTGCATCTACTGCAGAAAGCGAATCATCTAACAGTAATATTTCTGGGTTTTTTATAAGTGCTCGAGCGATCGAAACACGTTGCTTTTGCCCACCAGATAATGAGACACCTTTTTCTCCAACTAATGTTTCTAATCCCATTGGTAAGTTCATCAAATCTTTTTGGAAATGAGCTAATCGGATTGCTTCTTCTAGATCTTCTTCCGTCGCATTCTCTTTACCAAAAAGAATATTTTGGCGGATGGTTCTTGAGAATAAAACATGATCTTGTGGAACATATCCAATCCATTCTAATACTTGATCTTTTGTTTGATCCGTAATTGCGATATCTCCAATCGTTAGTTGACCAGCTCCAATTGGATATTCCTTTAACAATTGCTTCATAAAAGTAGTTTTCCCAGAACCAGTTTTCCCAACAATCCCTAGAGTTTGACCTTTTTGAAGGTTCACTCGGAGATTTTGAAGATTTTTCACTTGCGATAAAGGATATTGGAATCCAACCTCTTCAAATCCGATTGATGTAACTTCATTCAAATGAATCGGACTAACAGGATCTTTCACATCTGCCTCATAATCTAGCGTTTCGTGCACACGATCAAGCGATGCATTTCCACGTTGCATAACGTTGATTAATTCCCCAATAGCAAACATTGGCCAAATAGCCATCCCTAAGTAAACATTAAACGTGATTAAGTTCCCTACAGTCATATCTCCTATAGACACGAGATAAGAACCATAGCCTAAAGCAACTACATAACTGATACCAGTTCCTACTTTTGTAATCGGACCAAATAGAGCATCAATTCGTTCCACAACCATATTTTTTTCATACACTTCTTCACTCATATCAGCAAATTTCTTTTCATCTGCTCGTTCTTGGACATATGCACGAATAACGCGAACACCAGCAATGGATTCTAATACTCGGTCATTCAAATCACCAAATGCATCTTGCGAAACCATATATTTTTCGTGAATGATTTTCCCTAAATATTGCATGATAAATGCTAAAACTGGTATTGGTAAAATTGCGAAAATCGTTAACTTCCATGAAATAATGAAACCCATCGCAAGTATAAGCGCAGCCATATACATCGTAGAATCAATCAACGTCATAATTCCAAATCCAGCGGTTGTTGCAACCGCGTTTAAATCGTTCGTTGCACGTGCCATTAAATCGCCCGTACGATTTTTTTCATAAAAAGTTGGCGTCATACTCAAAAATTTTCTATTTAACTTAGAACGTAAAATACGCTCAATTGTAATAGAGCCACCAAATAATTGATATTGCCAAACAAAGTTCAATCCATACCCCACAATGATAATTCCTACAAAATACATGACATATTGCATTAACGATTCAGATGTCATTTTCCCCATCGTAATCGTGTCTATTGCTCCTCCGACGATCCACGGTGGTAACACTTCAAATGCACTTGCTACAATTAGCAAGCTTACAGCGACTGTATATCGCTTCCAATGATCTTTAAAAAACCATTTCAATTTAAATAAAACAGAAAACATACTTTAACCCCTCATTTCTTCTTTCTCTCTTAAGCTGATTTGGCTATCCACCTTCTAGAGATTCCTTTAATAAAATTTGTCTTGTTCGCTGAATAATCATACTCAACACTCCTTCACCTAGAAATAACACCAAATTTTGGAAGTAAATAAACACAAAAAAGCACATTACCCATATTGCGGTAATGTGCTTTAAAATAGACAAAGTCATTTCTAAAAATGTCTACTCCACAATCATTTTACGTCAAATGGTAGGTATGAAAAATTTATTAAGTTGTTTGTCATATCTTTTAAACGAATCATTTTTCATACCTCCATTTCCAATTTATTTAGTGTCCCTTAACATTAGCACATGGAAATTTCCATTGTCAATACTTTTTGAAAAAAGGAATAATTTAAAATTCTCCTTAGTGTATTGCGCCAAGATTTTTAAGAAGCTTGCTCGAAAAGTCTATTGCATCCTCTGAAGGATTTAGAATTGCCACTTTATTGTTAAATTATATGTAGCGCTACTCCAAGAAGTGCACTTATTAATACTACTTTAAAAGGTGTCCATTTATACACGTTAAGTAGAGTAAATGTTATCAGTACTATAACAAAATCGATTGGATTTTTCACGGTACTTGTGAAAACTGGATCATATAATGCTGCAAGTAGTATTCCTACTACTGCAGAGTTTACTCCTTTTAACGCTCCTTGAATTCCCTTTTTAGCACGTATCATAGACCAGAAAGGTAAAGTTCCGATTACTAGTAAAAAAGAGGGTAAAAACATCGCAATGACAGCAACGAAAGCACCCATAGGACCAGCTGTAACTTGTCCTAAAAATCCTGCGATTGTGAAAAGGGGTCCGGGAACTGCTTGAGCTACACCATACCCAGCAAGAAATATCTGTGGTGAAACATCCACTTCTCTCTGTAGCATTGGTAAAACAACATGACCACCACCGAATACAATAGAACCAACACGAAAATATGTATCAAATAATGAGTAATAAACAGATTGGACAAATGGCTTGAAAACTGGCAATAAAATAAGTAAGGTAAATAATAAAATCCAACTAATAATTCCAGTCTTTTTACCGACCGTAAGTGGCATCTTTAAAGGAGTCCTCACTACTTCATTTTTAAAATAAAAATTACCAAACAGACCTGCAGCAATAATAATCCCAATTTGTCCAATAGCTGTAGGAATGAGAAATGTGCATATGGCACAAACCATAGCAATGGAAATTCTTGTACGGTCAGGAGCAAGTGACTTCTGCATTCCTACTAATGCATGAGCAACAACGGCAACAGCGGCAATTTTCAGTCCTTGAATCCAACCACTATCAAACGAACCAGTAGAACTTACAAACATTGCAAATAGCAGAAGAATAATAACAGATGGCATTGTAAAACCTAACCAAGAAACGATGCCCCCTAATAATCCTCCTCTTAATAAACCAATCGAAATTCCTACTTGAGAGGATGCAGGTCCAGGTAAAAACTGACATAGCGCAACTATTTCCGCATATAATTTATCGTCTAACCATTTTCGTTTTTGCACATATTCTTCTCGAAAATAGCCAATATGAGCAGAAGGGCCCCCAAATGATGTTAATCCAAGCTTTATTGCTACTTTCATTATTTCAACATAGTTGTTTTTCAATTATTTATCCCCCGAAATTATTTCTTTTATTATCCTATAAAACTAGCAAATTGATTTTTAAGTTTATGTAAATTTCATTGTATATAGAGTTGTAATGTAAATATACCCATTGTAAGTAGAAAGATTTGTATTTTACTTTGCATTATTTTATTATTAAAACTATAAACTATTTTTTAGAAAACAGGAGGTGTACACTTTGTTCTACCCCCCATTTGGGTTAGGAACAAAGTAATTATTTGGACATAGCCATACGATTGACAGCATTTGCTGTCTTAATCGCGTTCACTGCATTTTTCGTTGCTAGTGAATTTGCAATTGTTAAAGTAAGAACGACTAGAATTGATCAGCTTGTTGCTGAAGGAAACAAAAATGCATTAAATGCAAAAAAACTTGTTTCCAATTTGGATGAATATTTATCTGCTTGTCAGCTCGGTATCACAATTACTGCTTTAGGATTAGGGTGGCTTGGTGAACCGACCATAGAAGCATTATTGCATCCAGTTTTTGAGTTTTTTGTTCTTCCAGAGAGTGTTATCTCTGTACTCTCATTTATCATTGCATTTTCACTCGTAACCTTTATACATGTAGTAGTTGGAGAATTAACTCCAAAAACATTTGCTATTCAAAAAGCCGAAGAAATAGCACTAGCTGTTGCCAAACCTTTAATTATCTTTGATCATATAATGTATCCAGTTATTAGAGGGATGAACGGCTCTGCACGTTTCTTAGCTGTTCGTGTATTTGGTTTAAAATCGGTTTCCGAATCGGAAGTAGCCCATTCAGAGGAAGAGCTCCGCATGATACTTTCCGAGAGTTTTAAAGGTGGAGAAATCAACCAAGCGGAATATAAATATGTAAATAAGATCTTTGAATTTGACGATCGACTTGCAAAAGAAATAATGGTTCCTAGAACTGAAATTATTTCGATTGATAAAGATTTTACATTAAATGAAGTATTTGAACTAATAGGTGTGGAACAATATACAAGGTACCCAATAACAGATGGTGATAAGGATCACATTATTGGACTTGTGAATATGAAAAACTTATTAACTGCTTATATAAAAAATCCTGAAAATGCTACAACACCAGTAAGTGATTATATGCAACCGATTATTCGTGTAATTGAAACGATGCCGATCGCTGATTTATTACTTAAAATTCAACGGGAAAGAATTCATATGGCTGTCTTAATGGACGAATATGGTGGTACTTCTGGTCTTGTTACAATAGAAGATATTATTGAAGAAATTGTCGGTGATATTCGCGACGAATTTGATACAGATGAACTTCCGGAAGTTCAAAAAATCGGAGAAAACCATTATATTGTCGATGCAAAAATGTTGATCGAAAATGTAAATAACCTTCTTGACATTAACATTGACGAAGAAGACATTGATACAATTGGCGGTTGGTTTATGACAAAAAGCTATGATGCCGTTAAAGGTGAGAAGATAATTGAACAAGGCTTTGAATTTATGGTGAAAGATATTGATGGTCATCATATTCAATACCTAGAAATAATAAAAATTGCTCCTTCTGATGAAAACTTAGAGGAAGATTCATTAAACGAACAATAACAGTTAGCGACTCCCAATTTGGGAGTCGTTTTCTTATTCCTAAAAATGTTGCGAGGGTGATTGGAGCTATGAAGTGGGAAAAGGTGATTGAGTAAGCAAATGATTTTCTGTGATTGATCGATTCTCCATTTTCCAAGGTAAAAAACACGGTGCATTGCAACAATTTTGCGGTGCACCGTGTTTCTTATTGTCCACTTGGTTCTGTTAATCCATGTTTCACAGCATACAGAGCAGCTTGGGTTCGATCTTGTACTTGAAGCTTAGCAAATATATTCGATATATGTGTTTTCACTGTTTTTTCTGTTACGAACAAAGAGGATGCTATTTCTCGATTACTTTTTCCTTTTGTAAGTTCTGACAACACATCTTGTTCTCTTGGTGTTAAAGAATATTCTTCATGTGGCAATAATTCCACTGGTTCATATTTCTTTTGCAGTTGTGTTGTTGCATCAGGATGTAATGTATTTTCCCCACGCATTAATTTACGGATAGCTTCTGCCAAATCATCTGGTTCAATGTCTTTTAATTGATACCCTGCTGCTCCAGCTTTCAGTGCTGGTATGACATGATCCCGATCAGAAAAACTTGTAAGCATTAATATTTGAATTTCTGGATGTTTTGCTTTTATATGCTTCGTTGCTTGGATGCCATCCATTTCTGGCATCACTAAATCCATTAACACAACGTCTGGCTTAAGGATCTCAGTTAATTCTACTGCTTCTCTACCATTTTTCGCTTCTCCAATAATGTCCATATCTTTTTGGGTCTTTAAAAAGAACATTAATCCTCTTCTTACAACATGATGATCGTCAGCAATTAATACTCGTATCATGTAATTCCCTCCTAGTAAGGTAAACGCACTAAAATTTCCGTTCCTTTATTCCATCCCGTCACCCAATCAACTGTTCCTCCAACGGAATATGCTCGGTCTCGCATACTTTGTAAACCAATAGAAGGCAATTTCTTCGATTCGTTTATATGAAATCCACAACCTTCGTCTTTTATCACTAACAATACATCTGTAAGGGTAACCGTTAAATAGAGCTCCGCCTTTAACACACCAGCGTGTTTACGAATATTGTTCAATGCTTCCTGTGTAATACGAAATAAAGTTTCTTCCATACTTGCTGGTAAGTTTATGACACCTTTCACATTGACAGTAAGTGTTAATCCTAATATATCGCCGTAACCTTTTATGCCTTCCATTATTCCAGTTTCCAACCCCTTCGGACGAAGCTGCCAAATAAGTGCGCGCATTTCAGTTAAAGCATCTTGCGTTAAATATTGTATTTCTTTAAATGTGTCTTTTATTTCTTGTTGTTCCGTCATTTCCACTCCGCCACGTGCAGTTAAAGTGACCGAAAATAATAATTGATTGACGGAATCATGCAAGTCACGTGCTAAACGATTTCTTTCTTGCACAAGCGCTACTTGCTGCTCCTGTTTCGTCAAGTATATTCGCTTAATAGCAGATCCAATTTGAAAGGCAACAGACTCGAGTAATGCAAGTTCACCTTCTGAAAATCGAATTGTATTTGGTGTAGCAACATTCAAAAGACCAAAACTTTCTTGTCCAGATTGTAAAGGAACGGTTGCATGATGTGTGATGTCATTTGTGTCTTCATTGTTCTTCTTTCTTGCATTGACAATTCGTTTACACTCAATAATATTAGATGCCTTCTTTAGTTCACCGTTTTGAAATCTGGAAACACACCAGCATCCACCTTTTTGCAAATGCATGCACTCATTCCGCTTTAGTGCATTTGGTAATTTGTCATGTGCAATAAGCTGTTGCTTTCCTTTTTTATCAATAAAGAAAATCCAGCCTGTCTCAAAGAGAGTACCTTCTAAAAGCTTTTGAAGTGCTCCTTGTAGCATTTGTTCCATATCTGTTTCTTCATTTAGAAACTCTGCAATTTCTTTCAGTAATCCTATGTTTGAGAGTTCATTTGACTGCATGTTAAACTCCTCCATGTACTTGTTGCCTATGTATTTCATCTTATCATTTATTGTTACATGACTGTAAAAACTAAGCATCATACTTTTGACTGAAAAAAATCCGGAAAAGCACAAGTAGTACTTTCCCGGATTTCATGATTTATTCTTTTAAGTACCGATTCATCTCATCAGTAAATGCATGTTTCAATGCTTCTAGTTTTTCAATGCTTTCTGTCTCGGACTCACTTGTCACTCCAAAATAATATTTAATCTTAGGCTCCGTTCCACTTGGTCTTACACATACCCATGAACCATCGGCTAGGAAGTATTTGATTACATTCGATTTTGGCAATAAAAGCGGCTCCGCTTCTCGACCGTCTGTAAACGTTCGTAATGAAGTTAAATAATCCTCATGTGATTGCACCGCAACCCCAGCAATTTCGGTTAACTGATTCATACGAATTTGTTCTAGTAAGCTATTAATCGAATTCGACCCACTTACCCCTTTTTTCGTGACAGATACTAGCCCTTCTAAATAATAGCCATGTCTTTCGTATAAGGTATGTAATACATCTACTAGAGTCAAACCTTGCCCTTTATAGTAAGCAGCAGCTTCGATTATTGCTAGTATACTTTGTATCGCATCTTTATCCCTAGCAAAACTTTTTACTAAATAGCCATAGCTTTCTTCGTAGCCAAATAAAAACTCAAATTCTTTCGTTTCCTCATATTGCTTAATCTTTTCACCAATAAATTTAAATCCTGTCAATACATCTTCTGTACTTGCACCGTGATACTCCGCAATCACTCTTCCTAAATCAGAGGTCACAATCGTTTTAAAAACACGACCTTTTGCAGGCATTGTGCCCTTTTCTTTTCTTTGTGTCAATAAATATTCGATTAAAATGGCACCTGTTTGATTGCCTGTTAAAAGTTTATATCCTTCTTCTGTTTTCACTGCTAGTCCTACACGGTCTCCATCAGGATCTGCAGCAACTAGAATGTCGGCATCGTATTTTTCACCATAATGAATCGCATATTCAAAAGCACTATGTTCTTCCGGGTTTGGAGATTTCACTGTAGGGAATTCACCATTTGGCTCCATTTGTTCTGCTACATAATGGATATGTTTATATCCGCACTCACTTAATATGCGGCTGACAGTATGACCAGATGCCCCGTGTAGTGGAGTAAATACTACTTTTAATTCGGTAGTTGCAGCAAGGGATGGATTTTCTTGCACTGTTTTCAATTCATTCATATAAGCTTTATCTAATTCTTCATCTAAATGAATAATTAAGGTTTCGTCAATAGCGTTTTGTTTGATTAACAGCGCATCTCCAGCTTGATTGACATATTGAATGACAGCATCTGCATCCTTCAAATTTAACTGGGCACCGTCTTCTCCATATACTTTATATCCATTGTATTCAGGAGGATTATGGCTTGCCGTAATCACAATCCCCATGAATGCATGTAGTTTTCGAACCGAATAAGACAACTGAGGTGTCGTTCTAGGCTCGCTATATAAATAAGCTTTTATGCCATTTGAAGCGAGTGTATTAGCCGCTTCTCTTGCAAACTCTGGAGAAAATCTGCGACTATCATATGCAATGACTACTCCCCGATTCATCGCATCCGCTCCAGCTGCTTGTATATATCCAGCTAATCCGGAGGTAGCTTTACGAATCGTATATGTATTCATACGATTCGTTCCTGCTCCAATTTCCCCGCGCATTCCACCAGTTCCAAACTCCAAATCACGGTGAAATGCATCCTCTAATTGTTTCTCATCTTTTGCTAATAGCTGAAGATTCTCTTTCCAAATAGGCTCTAATTCAGAAAAGCTATTCCATTGTTCGAATAACTGTTTATATGACATTTCATGAAACCCCATTCCTTACTTTTTATAATCAATCTCATATACGTCATGGCGGCGATCTTTCAAATGCTTAACTGTCCCATCTTGACGTTGACGTCTTAAAATTTCTAAATCGACATCCCCGATTAACACCATTTCTAAATTAGGTTCTGTTTCGCCAACAATTCCATCCCGTGCAAATTCAAAATCAGAAGGTGCAAAAATAGCAGACTGTGCGTATTGAATATCCATATTCTCCGTTTGCGGCAAGTTTCCTACTGTACCAGAGATGACCGTATAAATTTGATTTTCAACTGCTCGAGCTTGTGCACAGTAACGAACACGTAAGTATCCTTGACGATCTTCCGTACAAAATGGAGTGAAAATAATATTCGCACCCATATCCGTTGCAATCCGAGCAAGTTCAGGAAATTCTATATCATAACAAATTTGAATAGCAATTTTTCCGCAATCTGTATCAAATACTTTTACAGAATCCCCCGCACTAATTCCCCACCATTTACGTTCATTCGGTGTAATATGGATTTTATACTGCTTGTCAATAGAACCATCACGGTGAAATAAATATGCAATATTATAGATTTCTTCATTTTCTTCTTCCACAAAGTGGGACCCCGCAATAATATTAATATTATAACGCACAGCTAAATCGGAAAATAACTCCATATATTGCGGTGTATATTCCGTTAACTTACGAACAGCTTGACTTGGTGAAGGTTCATCTAAAAATGACATTAATTGCGTTGTAAAAATTTCGGGAAACACAACGAAATCGGATTGTGCATCTGAAGCTACATCTACAAAGTACTCACATTGGTTTGCAAATTCTTCAAACGAATTAATTTTACGCATCATATACTGTACTGCACAAATCCGAACTGGATAGCTCGTTTTAAAATGACGCTTTGAAAGTGGGATATAATCAACATTATTCCATTCCATCAATGTAGCGTATTTAACGGATGCCTTATCGTCTGGCAAATAGTTTGGGTTGATACGCATCAATGTAAATCCGTTCATTAACTGAAATGTAAGTACTGGATCATATAATTTATGTCTTGATACAGCCGTCACATATTCTCTTGGCGACATTTCCTGTGAATGTTTATGAAAGTTTGGAATACGCCCACCAATTATGATCGATTTTAAATTGAACTGTCTGGCAATATCTTTTCTTCCTTCATATAGACGTTGCCCTACCTTCATTCTACGATAATTCGGATGCACCATTACTTCGATGCCATATAAGTTATACCCGTCAGGATTATGGTTTGTAATATAGCCAGCATCCGTTACATCTGACCAAGAATGGCGATCATCGTACTCATCAAAGTTAATAATCAAACTCGAACAAGAACCAATCACTTTGCCATCTAGTTCTGCAACTAATTGTCCTTCTGGAAAAATAGTTAAGTGACTACGTAAGTGCGCTACTTCCCATGGATCCATTCCAGGGAAACAAAGACGTTGGATTTCTAAAATGGATTCTATATCTGCAAAAGACGTTTGTCTTATAATCATACTTTTTTCAAATTGGGATAGATCAAATTCTTCGGACATTCTAATCGCTCCTCTATAGTTAAGTATCTTCTATTATATCTCTCTTTACTGAACAGATAAAATATTTTACATACTTTTAAAGAACCCTTATACTTTGATTTGAGTTCAAAGTATTTTAAAGGGGCATCCTATGACAAAAAAAGTGGAAAATCTATTGTTATTTATGTGGTCTGTGGCTTTAACTGCTACACTTGGTTCCTTATACTTTTCAGAAATACGACAGTATGAACCATGTGAATTATGTTGGTATCAGCGTATTCTCATGTATCCTCTAGTCATAATCTTAGGTGTTGCATATGCACAAAAAAATGCGAAAGTTGCAGTTACTACGCTCATTTTTTCTATTATCGGAGGTTGTATATCCGCGTATCACTATAGCATTCAAAAAATAAGTTTTATGCAAGATTCCGCACCTGCTTGTGGTAGAGTACCTTGTACTAGTGACTACATAAATTATTTAGGATTTATTACGATACCATTTTTAGCTCTTATAGCATTCATTTTAATCATTATTAGTAGTGTATTGGTTTTAAGAAGTATAAAGGAGGAAAAAGTAGTATGAAGAGATTAGCTGCATTTGGTGGAATAATCGTTGTTGTTTTTATATTAATTATCGTATTAACGAACCAATCAAACAAAACAAAATTAGCGGACAACCCTTACGATAAGACCAATTTAAAACAATCTACTATTGATTTACTAAAAGATCCAAACTACCAAAACATTATCATGCCCGATAAACTAAAGAAAAAAATTGCTAGTGGCGAACCAGTTACAGTCTACTTTTTTAGTCCAGAATGCATTCACTGTCAAGAAATGACTCCTAGATTAACTCCACTTGCAAAGAAAAATGGGGTTGAAATTGTAAAATATAATTTACTTGAATATGAACAAGGCTGGGATGATTATTCCATAGAGGCTACACCGACACTGGTTTATTTTAAAGACGGAAAAGAAGTAGCTAGATTGTTTGGTTCTCATCCAGATGATGAAATTCAAGCTTTTTTTGATCAAGTAGTGTTAAAATAATCAAAACGGTCGTGTCAAAATGACATGACCTTTTTTAAAGGGAGAGAAAAAAATGATACATACATTTCGTTATACAGTACAAGAGGATGCACTAACAATTGATATAATTCTTCAACAAAAATGGAAGCTTGGTAAAAAACTTATCCATGATTTACGTATGCAAAAAGCAGTCAGTGATGTAAATGGTGAACTATTACAATGGAAAGCACCACTTCAAAAAGGGGATATATTAGTTTTTACATGGGAAGGCGATGCTTCGAATTATCTTTCTTCCGATCAAATACCTCTTTATGTTGCGTATGAAGATGAGTATTTACTAATCGCATCAAAACCA
Organism: Psychrobacillus sp. L3; assembly: GCF_042945595.1. Classification (GTDB taxonomy): domain Bacteria; phylum Bacillota; class Bacilli; order Bacillales_A; family Planococcaceae; genus Psychrobacillus. The sequence continues at coordinate 3,020,647 of NZ_CP168493.1, forward strand.
CGTGGTGCTGCAACACATCCAAATGAAGTAGGCCAAAACCACACATTCATGAATACGGTTCATCATTACTTATCTAGTAAGGGACAAGCCTATGGAGAGCATGTGCATCGAATAGATGAAGGGACAAAAGGGCTAATCGTTGTGGCGAAAAATCCTATCGTTAAAGGGATGCTTGACCGCATGCTAGAAAACAAAGAAATCGTCCGCACCTATGAAGCGATTGTCGAAGGCCAAGTAAAAAATAACAATGGCACCATTCGAGCTGCCATTGGTGTGGATCGACACCATGCAACAAGAAAAAGAGTATCTCCATCAGGTCAACTTGCAATTACCCACTATGAAGTTGTAGGAAGAAATCCTGATTTTACAAAAGTACATGCAATTCTAGAAACAGGACGTACCCATCAGATTCGTGTACATTTTGCCCATCTAGGTCATCCAATTGTTGGAGACGACTTATACGGAGCGAAAAAATCACCAACCAAAACTTATGAACTTCACGCATTTAAAGTACAGTTTGCACATCCGATTACGGGAGAATTGATTATTGCGGAGGATAGAAGGTAGAAAATAAGAAAAGCACAAGCGCCATTTAAGTGCATCTCGTCTTTACTATTTCCAGAGTGCTTTGGACGAAACAGTGGCTACACTATATTACCAGGGGAATTTTTGTGGATTGAGAAGTGACTGCGTCACTTCTCAATCCACTTTTTTCGGTAATCTTGTGGCGGATGTTTGTTCGTCGCCTTCTTGAAATATGTAAAGACATAATGCATTTGTTTTGGTTAATGAGAGAATAAATCCATTCCTATTCTTTTAAAAGCGGACGAAGATACAATTTCGTCCGCTCAGCACTTCTTTATCAAAAGATGCTATCTATTTTTTCAGATCCCACCTACTTTAATTATCTACCCACTGGTTCATGCATACATTGGCCAAGAAAAGTTAAAAACAATCAAGGTCAAGTGTTAGAAATGGCATCACTAATAGGCACCCTACTAGAATCCATCTGCACCTAGAACGTACACAAAAGTCAATTTCATATACTTTCTGTTAGGTAGAGTATCGGTAGCATTAACCAACCATCATTTGTATTATCGACAGTAAAATCTACTGTTCACTTCATAATAGTTTATTATTCGGCTAGGATATAGCCAATTACTTCATTCGTATCGGGGTCAACAAGTATTACAGGAGGACCCACTACAAATTTTCCTTTATCTTCAAAAGAAACTGCTAATACGTCTTTGCCATCATAATTCTCATCTAAGAATGCATAGTTATTACGAGCAATAATCTTCTCTACTTCCGCCGTTTTCCAGTTTACTATTGCTCTTTCAGTCCAATCATTTTCTACAAGAAAGTTCCAAGCAATCTCTCTAATATTTTCATAACTATCTGTACTATTCGTATTCCCAATTTCTTGTTTGCTCGAACAACCAACAATAAAAAATATGGATAGTACTGTTGCAAAAAATAATACTCTCAACTTCAATACCTTTCCCCCTTTTCTTATTGGTCGTTCATTATTCGATGAGGTTGTATGAAAGGATGTCATCTTTTATTAAACGAAAGAATTATTCCTCTTGAACATCAAGGTTTTCATAAAATTTATCAACAATTGGAAGCATATCTGGTTCTGTATAATAGTAATTTTTATTTACATGTGTAATCCCAAATTGGAAAGTTTGTTCATCATCTTGGAAAAGAGTAATTGAATAACGCCATCCCTCTCTTTGTTCTTGATTTTCTTCTGGAATAAAGTTTATATCTTTTATTTCACTTAAAAATTCCTGTATTATCACTTTATCTATCATTATTTTTTTATATCCCGTACTCCCATCTACTATGACTATTTTTGTTACATCATCAAGATCTTTCTCATAAAATTCGGGAAGTGTTTCTGTTTTCAAGGCACAACCAACCAAAGTGAACATTATAAAAAAAATTAAACTGAGTAATACTCTCACATTTTCCCCCATTATAATCAGTTGTTGCGAATTACTCTACCTACTATTTTAGACTCGCCACTCAAATTGATTTTTTCTTTCGTTTAAATATGCCAAAAGGAATTAAATAGATTAAATAAATGAGTGCTCCTGTTACTAGAATTGCTATCACTCTATTTAGCGTGTTCGGTTTTCCTAGAGTTATTTCAAGTAAATGGTCATAAGTAGGTATCCCTAGCCATATTAGTATTCCATTCATTATTGGAACACCAACTACAATTCCTAATATGAAAAGTAGATTGTATTTCTTCTTCAATAGCTCCATCTCCTTTTTATACACAATAGCGCTGACTCATTTCTCCATATGGAAATAACATCTAAATAGCTCTTCAAATCCCAGAAGTCTTCTCTCATATATTCTATAAGTATGAAAATTATTCCTTTTTCAAAAAATAACTTGTACTATTCCATTCTTTAAAAAAACTCATTTAATTTACTGTTCTAATTAATTCTTCATACATCAAAATTACAGTTTCTTGACAGTTAAACAAACGGTAATACAAAGCGTCTCTGCTAATAGCAGAAACGCCAATATTAAATCTATATTATCTATAAAGATACAGTTTCATTTACAAATTCATACTTTACACTAGGTATTAAAAATCTATTTTTGTACCGTCAATATCAAGTGACTCAATCTTTGAAATATCTAAAGGTAAAGAAGGTATGAATTTTACCTTTACCTTTTTATTTTCACTAAAAATAAAGAAAGAATCCAATATTTTAACGCTTCCGTCGTTCATTTTTGCAATTACTTCTATTTGACTTGAATTATTTATTTCGCCATTTCCGTCTATAGTAACTCCTAATGGCGAAATAGAAATACGATTTGCTTTCCACGTTCCAAAATCCTTATTAAAGACCACATGTTTTTCTTCATCAACAGACTGCACTTTAAATGTAGTGTTCCAGTTGCCTACTGTGTAATTGCCATTAGATACAAAATGCCCAAGTAGTGTTTGCTCATTTAGATTCACATGATCTATATCAAAGATAAAATCAGTATACTCATTGCCATATGTTGCATTACCTAACTCATCAATTCCAAAAGAAATACTAGAGGAGTTAGTTTTATTTCCAGAGTTATCGATAAAATAGAAGTATCCATGACTATCCATATCATCTCCTGTCCATTTTACTTGTACATGTAGACGATTATCGATAAACCCTATATTGGATACATGAAAAAACTCGATTTTCGGAAGAAAGAGTGTCATCTTATCTGGTTTTAAAATTTGTATTGTTTCTTGTTCTATTAATTCATCCATTAACTTCCCACCCACGCCTGATATGTGGGTCATATCTAATCGCATCGTTTCGGGTATTTTGTTTTTTATCTCTACAAGATTTGCAGGTACCTTCACTTCATCAAATATTTGTTTATGACTTAGAAAGGAATCGATATGAAAATTTACTTTTTTATCGTTAAGGTTATTACTTCCATTTCCTTGAATTCGTAAGGTGGCTGTTCCAGTAAGTTCATCGTAATCTACAATTTGGCTGTTAAACATATGAGCTCCTGTAAATGAATAATCATAGAGATCAAGAGTTTCGTCGATTCTATTTCCAGTCAAATCTTTCATGGTAACGTAAATGACTGCCATTTCATCGTCATTCATAGCAGCGACTACTTCCATTCTTATACCAGCATCTTCACTTGTATTTTCAATAGGGTGAAGCAATAATGCTATTTTTGGACTCACAATAGATATTAGGTTATTGAAACTTGGTATCGAAGCTGCACCTACTCCGACTGAAAAGACAAGAAATATTGATGCTACAAGTGGAATAATAATGGCTTTTTTATATTTTCTTTTTGGTAGCTCATATTTTGCTATTTTTATACCGAGCTTTGAACGTTCGCGTAATTCTTTAGGGATTTCAATTCTATCTAATTCTTGCTGTATTTTGTTATTCATAAATACCAGCCCCCTTAGCTTGTATACGAAGTTTATCTAATGAACGATACAATATTGATTTGGATGTTCCTAATGGAATATTTAGCATATCCGCTATTTCTTTAAATGAATAACCCTCATAGAATTTTAAAATGACAATACTTTTTTCATCTTCATTTAATTCATCTAACAATTGATGTAGGAATAGTGAAAGGGGAATATCTTCAACATTTGAAGCTATATAACCTTCATAATCTGGTTTTAGTTGAACTACATTTTTATTTTTTCTTAAACAATCAATAGCACAACTAATGGCAATTTTGATCAACCATGTCTTAAAAAACTCTGGTTTTTGTAATGTATGTATTTTTTTAAACGAACGATATGCTACTTCCTGAACAATATCTAATGCATCTTCTTTATTTTTAACATATACATAAGCCATTCGATAGATATCCTGTTCATATTTTAGGAAGAGCTTTAAAAAGGCTTTATCATCACCTTTTTGAGCTTTTTTTACTAGTCTATTAATTAAAATACACCCTCTTTCCTTTTTGCCTTACACCCATTAGACAAAATTGTTCAGTATTTGGCTTAAATTTTATAAAAATTTCTTAACAACAAAAAACAGGGAAATCCCCTGTTTTTAATAACAACACTATTGAATTAATCTTGCCACTCTGTAAAAAACATTTCCACATTTTGTAGACAAGTTTATTTATTTACTTGAACTTCTTTTGAATAATGTTTAGCCAAAAATTCATCTAAAATAACTTTATGGCTTTTAACAATATTCTTTGGCAATTCATTTGGGTAAAAGAACTCAAATTTTATTGATTCAGACTCATCAATGTTTAATTCTCCTTCGAAACCATCCGTATAATAAGCAACTGTAACTATATAAAATTCATCGCCATTTTCTGCTTTTATGTAGTTCTGAGGTCCAGAATAAACATTTATTAAGCTTAGTTTATCAACTTGTAAACCAGTCTCTTCAAATATTTCCCTTCTGGCAACATCTTCGGTAGATTCTCCTAATTCCATTAACCCTCCAGTAATTCCCCAATAACCATTTGGAAACTTTCGTTGTTGCAGTAATAACCTTCCCATTTCATCGATAATAACAGTAACAGCACCTACAATATTAAATGTCTATGACCAACTATTTGCCTTAATCCTTCTATGTATCCCATAATTTTCGCTCCCCTTAGACTACATTTTTTTAAAATGATGCTATCCTGCAAGTTGGAACAATTAGAAGCTGTTGATTCATCATTGCTCTTTCCCTCTTGTTTAAGAAAGTTGTAGATGAAAAATCTAATTTCTGTTTGAATCATCAATTTCTGAGTTTAATGTACTCTCCCACCAAACATCTTTATTTCCTTCTAAATAGTTTTTTATTAGAGCACTAAATGGGTATGGCTGTAAGTTTTTAAAATCCAATTCATCTCCATTACACCAGAAAAACTTTAGATGAGGTTCGTTTGATTTTGGATTATTACTTGTATTTAATTGGTCGCTTTTAATTTCAAAAACTTGGTTTATTTCGCAGTTTAATATACCTTTTTTCTCCCACTTATGTTCTACTAGTCCAAGAAAACTTACCACCTCACATTCAATACCCAGTTCTTCTTCGATCTCTCTCATCAGTGCATCTTTTGCACTTTCACCAAATTCAATATGTTCACCTGGCAAAAATGTATTTGTATGTCCTATTGCTTGTGCAAGTAATACTTTATTTTTTTGAGTAAAGACCGCTCTTGCTAAATGGTGAAACTGATTTGGCATGGATTTCTCTCCTATTAACAGGATTTATTTCAATCTTCTTTTCTACCTATTCTGCCAATCAGTTAAAAAGGTCCTTGGATTAACCACATTCATATTTTTTCCATTTTTTATAACTGTTCGCTAGTTGTAAAAAGGTAAGAAACAAAGTAACCATTAATAAAGTTAGATTCCACATAATATTTAGTTCTCCATAAAGATATATAACAATAAGTCCAACAAGAATTAAAGGAAAAGTCCATAGCGTTCGAATCATCTTTCTTCTATAACTCAACCTAATATAAGGAAATATAAATCCCTTATCCAACTTTTCTTTGTCTTTGTAAATAACCAGTAATACCGCTTTAACAATCAAGCTAATAACCATAAAAACGATGAAATAAAGCAATATTGTCATACTTCTCTACCTCACTTTCTCCATGGAGGAAGGTAACTTATTAGCAATAAATAAAAAACTCAGTAAAATGCTTATATTTCTTCTTCACTTAAAATTAAAGTCGCAAATGCAAAATCGCTCTTGTAAATTTTTGACCTTATTAAAATACAATGAGCTAATTGATGGTCAATTGCATAATCGGCATATACTTTTGCATTGTGTGATGGTTCAAAAGTGAAGATAGCCATGCCTTTTTCCATTACTTTTACTAAAGTTGGAGTCATTTCATATTCAGAAATAATATTTCCTTTTCCATCTAATAGGTAATCATAAATTTCGTATTTCTTCGTACTAAAATTTTGAGCCTGTATTTGAATTTGTTCACCATAAATAACGCTTGGCAGTTCATCAAATCGCTTACCAATCATGAAATATTGAATTTTCTTCTCGATTTGAGCTTCATCCTCGTTATATCGATCACCATAATAAATTGATGTTAATTGTACAGAACCGCTTGAAAATTGAATAGCAGGTTCCTCGTTATCTTTTTGGCATGCACCTAACAAGACCAAACTAATGATAAAACACAAAAACATCATAAATCTTTTTTTCATTTTCATAAATGATTTCCCCCTATTTTATTGAAATTGAAAAGATGATATAAACCACTCCTACTCCCATCTCCGTTAGAATAACCTTGCGACTTTGTTTATGAAAGTAACTTTCGATTCCATCCATAACAGAGAAGACACCTGCTATTACAAAGACATATTTCAGAAAGTATATATTTAAATCATTGAATAATGTCATTATCAAAAAGGTAAACATTGCAATAAGCATTAACGCTCTTAGAATAACAATAGGCTTTGCACTCTTTTTTCTCGTAAATTTTTCAAAAAATAATCCCATAATTTTAACCTCATTTAAACTGTTATTTTTTAATTAATAAACTGGACAAGCCAAACAGTTCACTATAATACGTTTGTATTAAATGGAAAGTTTCACATTTGGTAAATATTTCTGAATACAAAAAAAATAAAAAATGAAAAATAAAAAACACTATAGCTTTGCATTCTCTTAATTGGAGAAAGCATGCCATAGTGTTTCTACTTAAAATATACGTATTGTTAGATGTAATGTTTGAATTTAAAACATTTAAATTCATTGTAGTGAAAGGCGGCGACTCCAGCGGGATGAGTGAGACAGATGGGACATCGCAAACGACGCGAATGCGGCGCCCCCGCAGAAAGCGTCCGGCTGTAACGGAAATCAATAGTATAGGTTAACAGAGCTAAAATTTAAAACTAAAGTTATCTGGGTCTGCTCCTGCGCAAGCTCGTCGCATAAAAGGCATGTGCTCCTGCGCAAGCTCGTCGCATAAAAGGCATGTGCTCCTGCGCAAGCTCGTCGCATAAAAGGCATGTGCTCCTGCGCAAGCTCGTCGCATAAAAGGCATGTGCTCCTGCGCAAGCTCGTCGCATAAAAGGCATGTGCTCCTGCGCAAGCTCGTCGCATAAAAGGCATGTGCTCCTGCGCAAGCTCGTCGCATAAAAGGCATGTGCTCCTGCGCAAGCTCGTCGCATGAAAGGCGTGTGTTCCTGCGCAAGCTCGTCGCATGAAAGGCGTGTGCTCCTGCGCAAGCTCGTCGCATGAAAGAGGATTGCATTGCTTATATAATATCTCCTACTACCAATTTAAAATTTAAAACTAAAGTTATCTGGGTCTGCTCCAGTACGTTCATTTAAGTTTAGTGCATCGATATTTTTCATATCTTCAAACGATAATTCAAAATCGAAAACATCCAAATTTTCTGCAATTCTAGCAGGCGTCACTGATTTTGGAATAACGACTAAATCATGTTGTAAGTGCCAGCGAATGATTGTTTGAGCTGGGGATTTACCGTATTTTCCGCTAATTCGCTGTAATGTCGGTTCGTTAAGTAATCCGCCTCTTGCAAGTGGTGACCATGAAGTTATCGCAATTCCTTGTTCTTGGCAATATTCCCGAAGGTCAAATTGTGTTAAACGAGGATGACATTCGATTTGATTGACCATTGGTTTAACATTTGCTCTTGCAGCAATTGCTTCTAAATGGTGTTGATGATGATTAGATACACCAGTAGTACGGATTAGCTTCTCTTCATATAAACGTTCAATTGCGCGATACGTATCTATGAAAGTCTCTTTCACTGGCCAATGCGTTAAATATAAATCTATGTAATCAAGTCCTAATAATTCTAATGATTTTTCAAATGCTTTTAGCGTCTGGTCATACCCTTGATCTTTATTCCATACTTTCGTCGTAATGAAAATATCTTCTCTATTTATTTTAGAGTTAAGTACTGCTTCTCCGACTTCTTTCTCATTTGCATAAACGGATGCTGTATCAATATGACGATATCCACTATCTAAAGCTGCTGAAATTGCTTGTAGCGCAATATCTGGCTCCGTCATTTTATACACACCTAAACCTATACGTGGCATCTCTACCCCATTTGCTAATTGCTTTGTTGAATTCTTATGTAATTCCAATGTATTCATCCTTTCATTTGAGGAAAACGACTGATGAGGTATCAGTCGTTTTTTCTTTGTTTCATAGAAGATGTATCATCTGTTTGCGCTGGATCTGATACGCGATTATCTAGTTCAAGTTCATTATCATCTCGCAGCTTTTCCATTTGCTTTCCCAGTAGCTTCACTTCTTCCATATTTGTTGCCATTGAACCGTTTTCTGGACCATTTTTCAAATTGCTCATTTAAAAAATCACTCCTTTTCATAATGGTATTAGAATATTCCATAGGTTGCAACTTTCAATAGAAACAATTCAGACATAATTTCACTTTCCCGTAATATTTCTTTTTAATACTAAGTAGGGTATACTTAGTTCATAATATATTAGAGGAGGAACTCAATATGAATCTTATCCTTATTCTTGGTGTTATTGTAGCGTTCCTTGCTGCAATTTTTAAAGCAGGTTACGATGACAAACCAGGTGCTTCTGACAAGTAATAACACTAAAAACGGACAAGTCTTAAAAGACCTGTCCGTTTTTTTAATGTAAATTTGGATAATTCTGCTGACGTAAAGCTTCATAAATAAGTATTGCCGCAGTATTTGATAAATTCAATGATCGAATATTATCGTTCATCGGAATTCTTAAAGCCCGGTCTGGATGTGCATCAATAAATTCACGAGGCAACCCTTTTGTCTCACGTCCAAAAATAAAGAAGTGATCTTTTTCCACGTCACTAAAATCGTAAGTTGTATGCGGTTTTGCACCAAACTTCGTAATTAAATAATATTCCTTTGCCGGATGTTTCTCAAAAAATTCATCTAATCCATCATAATAGGTAATATCTACATGCTCCCAGTAATCAAGTCCTGCTCGTTTTAACATTTTGTCATCTGTTGAAAATCCAAGCGGTCGAATTAAATGTAACTTCGCCCCTGTTCCTGCACATGTTCTCGCAATATTCCCTGTATTTGCCGGAATCTCCGGTTGATATAACACGATATTAATACTCATACTTGACCACTTCCTATTTCTCCAATATATAAAATTGTAACCCTTTTCTAATTTCATCTAATACTTCTTCTACTTCTTCTGTTTGTTCCGCTTTTTTCAATGCAATTTGTCCATCGTCTGTATTAATTTTACCGATTGCCCATGCCGCTGTTCCTCGAATAACGGGACGAGCATCCTTTTCCATTAATTCGATTAACGTTGGTACTGCCGAAGCTTCCTTAAAGTGTGCAAGCGCAATAATCGCATTACGTTGAATCGGATTCTTCCCTCTCCAGGCTCCGGACATATGCCCATATGTTTCTTTAAACGATCGATTTGTCATACTTAATAATGGTAGCAGTAATGGCTTTACAAGCTCTGGGTCTGGCTTAAACGCTTCTTGATGTAAATTAGCTTTCCCTTTATTTTTCGGACAAATCGTTTGGCAAGTATCGCATCCATAAATTCTATTCCCTATTTTAGCTCGAAACTCATCTGGAACCATTGTTTTCTTTTGCGTAATAAATGCAATACAACGCTGTGCATTTAATTGTCCGCCTTCGATTAAAGCTCCAGTTGGACATATATCTAAACAAAGCCTACATTCCCCACACTGATCCTCCATTTGCTCACTTGGCGCAAAAGGAATCGAAGTAATCATTTCACCTAAATAGACAAACGACCCAAACTCAGGTGTAATAATCGCACAGTTTTTAGCACTCCACCCTATGCCTGCTCGCTCCGCCACTGCCCGATCAGAAAGTTCCCCAGTATCAACCATGGAGCGCAACCTTGCATCAGGCATATGTGTTAGTATAAATAACTCTAAAAGTGCAAGTTTCTCACGTAAAACGGTATGATAATCCATCCCCCATGATGCTCTTGCAAATATTCCTCGCCTAGCACCTTTTGTACTTGACGGAGCATCTTTCATTTTCGATGGATAGGCAATGGCAATTGCTATAATACTTTCCGCTTCTGAAAGCAAAAGCTCCGGATGCGTTCTTTTCTCTATGTCTGGCTCTTCGAAACCCGAAGCAAACCCTAGCTCCTGTTGACGAATTAATCTATTTTTTAATTCATGAAAGGGAGAAGCAGAAGTAAACCCAATTTTATCAATTCCAATGGAAGCAGCATATTCAATTAGATGTTCTTGAAATTGGTTTATATTCACAAAAGTTCTCCTCTCTTATGCTAAACTTAAGAAAATATGTGTAAGGACGGTCGTTATGATAATAAAACTAGATAATTCTTTATTGCAAGTCGAGCCTACTCTTAAAATAGGCATTATTCATTATACCAAAATTGTCGTTACCTCTTCTCCCCAAATGCTTAAAGGACGTCTCCAATTATTTCAGGAGCAACTATTCTTTGAAATGGAAGAAAAGTCCGTAACAGAATTTGAGGGAATTAAAGAATGGCGAACGTTATGGAAAAAAATAGGTGCAGATCCTAACCGATACCGTCCTTCTGTTGAAGCATTATATCGACGAATTGCAAAACAAAATTATATCACACCTTTGCATTCTGCTGTTGATTTAAATAATTTCTTCTCCATGCGATATGAAATACCAATGGGAATATACGATTTAGAAAATATTCAAGGAGATGTGACTTTTTCTCTTGGCAATGAAGAAACAACATATGAAGGACTAAATGGCAGAGAAAATAATATACAAAATATACTTGCACTTTCAGATACCACCGGACCATTTGGCAGCCCGTTTGTTGACTCGGTAAGGACTGCTGTCACGGAAGAAACTACGAATGCTATCCAAATTGTCTTCCTACGCCCTTCTATTAATTTAGAAGAAGGTCGTAAACTAGTTGAATCTATGGGTACAATGTTTAACCAAATTCATGGTGGAGATGCAAACGCTATTGTGTTACACAATGATTTTAACGAATGGAAGATATAACTACAGAAAGAGTAGCTAGAATTATTACCGCAATTCCTATAAGCGCTCTATTCATAATCGTCGTGTGTTTGTAAATTAAAACATCCCTCCTTCTGTAGGAAAGGATGTTTTTTATTCTAATTGTTAAAAAGCCCTGTTTGCTCTCCGTCAATTATGAGCTTCCAAGATCCATGGTCCTTCAACTTGATGTCACCTTTATATAAGTAAATTTCCTGTGAGTTTCTATAACCCAAACTTTCTCTTTGAAAAATGGTCTCTTCCATAAGATTCCCTTTATTATCAATTAGTTGAACGTCAATTTCCTCTTTTTCACCAATTGTGCTTTCTATATATAACTCAAATATTTCACCAACGGGAAGCTCCTTTGGTGAATCAAGTAAAGTATAATGCTCTGTTTTAGGAAACGGTGGGTACACATAAGTAGTAAATGAGTCAAATAAAACATCTTCTACATAAAAGGATAACTGCCATTCTCCTTCGGTTGGAAATGGGGGAAAGCTAGCTAACGTATGCGCATCCTCACTATATAAGCCAGCTGAGAGAACCCCTCGCGACAATTCCACTTTCTTCCCTTTTTTATTCTCCGCTTCGACCAAGTATTTCTTTCCAACGAGAGCATTTGGATCTCCCCAGTAGTACAGCATCAGCTTAGATCCTCTTAGCATGTCTTCTGCAACAAATTGCTCCTTAAAAACAAGAATCCCTATCTTTCCTTCTACCCCAACTACCTCTTGATCTCTATCAGGTAATGTAAAAACTGTTCCTGGCTGTGCATTTAGTTTGTTAGTAGCCTCATTTGTAAAGAAAAGAAAAATTAGGACGGAGCATATTCCTATTACAGCAAAGATCGGAGTTAGGGAGAAAGATTTTTTTGGAGAATTTTGCTTAGATCTTAATGAATGTAAAACTCTAGCTTTTTGATCGATTTCAAGAGAATATTTAGGAAGCTTTTTTAATTCTTCTTGCAGTTTATTAAAATCCTCCATATTCATACCCCTCCTGTTCCAGCAGTGTTTTCAACATTTTTAAGGAACGGTGATACAGTACATTTATGTTATTCTCATTACTTTTCATAATGCTACTGACTTCCTTGGATGGCATTTCCAAAATCCCTCTTAAAATAATTACTTCTTTATTATTCGATGGAAGTCTATTAATAGCTTTATATAAATTAGCATTTTCTTGATTTAGAAGAATTCGTTGCTCTGTATCAAACAAGATATTTTGTTCGTGGAAAAATAGATGCCTCATTTTATTCCATACGCGGTTTCTACGATAATAGTCGATTACCATATTTCTTGCGATGGATATTAACCAAGTTTTTGGATGAGCGTTCTCTTTAAATCTTGACATTTTCTTCAATGCACGTAGAAAGGTTTCTTGTACTAAATCTTCTACGTCCAATGATCCTGAATAGTACACTAGAAAACTTGTAATATCTCTTTCGTATTGCTCAAACCATTCTTCTATCAAATTCCTCTCCAAGGGATCCCCCCTTTCTTTACTAATTAGACGATTGGATTCCTTTTATCTTACATGAAATTTTGAATAAATAAAAAATCAACCATTTAATATGCAATGGTTGATTTTTTATAGATGTTTCTATTATTTAATTAATACGCACGACCGAACCAAACGGTATGTTTCGATTCATTTCCACAGTTGATACATGTAGACTTTTCAGCTGGTGGATTGAAAGGAATATTACGTGTTGTAAATTTCGTTTCCTCTTTCACTTGTTCTTCACAAGCGTCGTCTCCACACCATCCTGCAAGAATCCAACCTGGAATTTCTCCCTTTTCAGTCGAGTCTGCAAGATGTTGTTTTAATTGGTCTAATGAATCCACATTTGTATGTGAATGCAGATCACGGAATGCACGAGCTTTTTCTAATAAACGGCTTTGCATTGTTGTTAGTTCTTCTTCAATACGCTCCACTAAAACAGGAATATCTACAGTTACTTTGTCACCTTCATCACGTGCTTTAAGTAGTGCTTGGTTGTTTTCTAAATCACGAGGTCCTAATTCAACGCGAACTGGAACACCTTTTAGTTCCCACTCGTTGAATTTATAACCTGGAGATTGGTCGGAATCATCCAGACGCACACGAATACCTTTTGCTTTTAAATCAGCATAAAGCTCATCAAGTTTCTCCATAATAGCTGGGTTCTTCTTCCAGGGCCCTACTGGAATTAAAACAACTTGAGTTGGTGCAACACGTGGTGGTAAAACAAGACCTTGCTCATCACCATGTACCATGATAACAGAACCGATTAATCGAGTAGAAGTACCCCATGAAGTTGTATGCACATGCTGATGTTTGTTTTCTTTATTTAAGTATTTAATATCAAATGCTTCAGCAAATTTTGTACCTAAGTAATGAGAAGTCCCAGCTTGAACAGCTTTTCCATCCTTCATCATTGCTTCAATCGAATACGTATCCACAGCCCCTGCAAAGCGTTCTGAAGGTGTTTTTTGACCATCGTATACTGGAATAGCCAAAAGCTCTTCTACAACCTCTTTATAGATGTTAAGCATTTGCATCGTTTCTTTACGTGCATCCTCTTCATCTACATGAGCAGTATGCCCTTCTTGCCATAAAAATTCAGATGTACGAATGAAAGGAAGCGTCTTCTTTTCCCAACGGAACACATTTGCCCATTGGTTTATTAATACTGGTAGATCACGATAGCTTTTTATCCAATCCGAATACAAATGACCAATCATCGTTTCAGAAGTTGGACGTAGTGCTAAACGCTCTTCTAGTTTTTCGCCTGCTGCTTCTGTTACCCATGGAAGCTCCGGAGCGAACCCTTCAATATGATCCTTTTCTTTTTGGAAAAATGACTCTGGAATCAGCATTGGGAAATACGCATTACGATGTCCTGTTTCTTTAAAACGTCTGTTCATTTCAGCTTGAATATGCTCCCAAATTTCAAAGCCATCCGGTTTAAACGCAATACACCCACGAACAGGTGTGTAATCCATTAAATCTGCCTTCTGAATTGTGTCGATATACCATTTTGTAAAATCATTTTGTTGTGTAGACATCTACTTTTCCTCCTTTAAAATAAAAAAAGCGTAAAAACTCCCCTATAAAAAGGGCGTCTTTACACTGGATAGACACGGTACCACCTTTAATTAGTTCGTCAATTGAACGAACTATCTCAAACGTTGGTTAACGACAACGACTCGGTTATGTTTGCATAACATCTCCGTGGTAGGTTTCAACAAGAAGCGGTGATATAGCTCTCAGCAAGTTGCCATATTTTCTGTCTCACAATTCTTATTTACTTAATCACATCAACGATTGTATATACCTAATAATATACCAAATAGTCGAAGTTAATACAAACTGATTTAACTAACCTTATTTCTTCCTCTGCTAAAATGAATTTTGAATGTCAAACAAAGGATTTTTATATTTGGAAGTAGAGTAATAGTTCCTTCTATACTAATAATTTTCTACTACGACGCAATATGTTCCGTTTACGTAGCGAATAAAAAAGAACGCCAAGGTTGACGTTCTTGATTTGTTATTGGGTAACGTTTATTAAATATTGACCTTTTGTCAAACCATCTTCAGCTACCACATCCAACCAAGATACATAGATATTAGATAATTTATCTGAATCTGTATAATCAAAATTATCATCACCAATATTCTTTCTAAATGTATAACTTTGATTAGTACCATTGAAGGAAGTAATTGCTCCTTTAATTTCAGCGACTGTTGTAGTAGCCTTAACTGATATGAATCCAGTCAACTCATCCACTCGAACTACATTGATATCCAATGAACTAATTTTTGTTACAGAGTTTGGATCTGGTTCCGGTATTGGTGTTGGATCCGGATCTGGTGCAGGTGCTGGTACATGTTTTGATACATGTGTTGGTATTACTGTACCATCACTTATGTTCTCAAACCTATCTTTTGCTTGTTCGTAATTAGTTATAATATCCGTTACTTTTGAACCTTCAGGTATTATTAATTTTGCTATTTTTGTACCTTCACTTACTACTAATCTTGTATCTTTATTAATTACTTCAATCGTATTAATATTTCCAGTTGAATTTAAAATAACTTCGTTACCAGTTGTAATAATTATATTGCTAATATCACCTTTACCATTAAGTACTACCTTTTTTTTAGAAGCCACTTCAAGATTAGCAACCGTCGCATTCACTTCAACAATTTCAGCACCATCTTTAATTATCAATTTCGGAATAATTATACTACTCTCAGCATTTATAATTGAATCTTCAGAAATCACTAATTCCTCAGTGTGATCACTTTTTTCGACTGTTACTACTGATAAATCTTTTGCTGATGCAAACGATGATTGAAAAACAAACAGGAAAATCATAAATCCAACAAAACCTAGTATTTTCGTAACAAATTTCAATATACTTCCCCCTACTTTCCTACTACTATGAAAAACTTTATCACATTTTTTTCTAATTGTATATAAAACTTTTTCCTGTTTTTTACTTTACCAGACTCCACTCTCAAAATATTAGAATAATCCGAGCTCATGCTACGTTTTTGATTTAAATAATAAAAGAACGTCCTGATTGGAGCGCTTTTACTTTGTTGCTATTTGTTTTTTTATTACGACGCTTTATGTTTCAGTGCGTCGTAAGGTGATGTTTCAATTACATTGATTGTATCCTTCTACTCTACCCCTAACCTGCTCTAAAACGTTGCTCATATTGTTTATAGTTGCATGGACAAGTAATGGTTACGGGTATTGGGGTGATAACTATTTTAAATATAAATGAATGATTTGGACAAAGGAATATTGAGAGAATTTTAATACTTAGAAAAGATAATTGTGTAAAAAATGTGTAAACAAACCCCAAATTTATAATATAAAATCGAGGAATAATAGTTTTGTTAAAATAAAAAAACTCTTATAAATGCTGATATAACAGCATTCATAAGAGTTTCATTAAAATTCTAACTTCAATAGAATTTCGTGCAATATACCGGTGGTCGGGGTCGAACCGACACATCCAGAGGATACGGGATTTTGAGTCCCGCGCGTCTGCCAATTCCGCCACACCGGCAAAATAAAAGCATAAAAGTTACAATATTAAAATTGGAGGCGGCAACCGGATTTGAACCGGTGGTAAAGGTGTTGCAGACCTGTGCCTTACCACTTGGCTATGCCGCCATTTAAAAGTTGGAGCGGAAGACGAGGTTCGAACTCGCGACCCCCACCTTGGCAAGGTGGTGTTCTACCACTGAACTACTTCCGCAAAAAACTGGGGTACCTGGATTCGAACCAGGGCATGACGGAATCAAAATCCGTTGCCTTACCGCTTGGCTATACCCCAATGGGGCGATCGAGGGGAATTGAACCCCCGAGTGTCGGAATCACAATCCGATGCGTTAACCACTTCGCCACGACCGCCACAAATAAAAAAAAGCTAACTAATTAGGAATATGGGGCGACTGATGGGAATTGAACCCACGAATGCCGGAATCACAATCCGGTGCGTTAACCACTTCGCCACAACCGCCATTATTCAAGTTAACAGTAAAATTGGCAGGGGCAGTAGGAATCGAACCCACATCAAAGGTTTTGGAGACCTCTATTCTACCGTTAAACTATGCCCCTAAAATAAAAATGGTGGAGGGGGGCGGATTCGAACCGCCGAACCCTAAGGAACGGATTTACAGTCCGTCGTGTTTAGCCACTTCACTACCCCTCCACATTTCAGTGGTGCCGAAGAAAGGACTTGAACCCTCAACCTACTGATTACAAGTCAGTTGCTCTACCAGTTGAGCTACTTCGGCGAAAAAAATGGTGGCTCAGGACGGAATCGAACCGCCGACACAAGGATTTTCAGTCCTTTGCTCTACCGACTGAGCTACTGAGCCTCTTCGATTTACGCTAAGCGTCGCATCTCTTCGTCAGCTGCACTCGTTCAATCAGTCACGTACTTGAGTACGCTCCTTCTTTCACTCGATTGCTTCCTCGACCTGCTTGCTTATCCTAAATCTCATAAAATAAATGGCGGTCCCGACCGGGATCGAACCGGCGATCTCCTGCGTGACAGGCAGGCATGTTAACCGCTACACCACGGGACCATTTGGTTGCGGGGACAGGATTTGAACCTGCGACCTTCGGGTTATGAGCCCGACGAGCTACCACTGCTCCACCCCGCGACAATATTATAATTACTAATTAAGTGTTTTAAAAATTAATGGTGGAGGATGACGGGCTCGAACCGCCGACCCTCTGCTTGTAAGGCAGATGCTCTCCCAGCTGAGCTAATCCTCCTGGGTAAAATATTATTGGTGACCCCTACGGGATTCGAACCCGTGTTACCGCCGTGAAAGGGCGGTGTCTTAACCGCTTGACCAAGGGGCCATTTTATGTATTAAGAGAGTAAATATCTGGCGGAGAGCAAGGGATTTGAACCCTTGAGACAGGGTTAGCCGCCTACACGATTTCCAATCGTGCTCCTTCGGCCACTCGGACAGCTCTCCAAAAATGGCTCCGAAGGTAGGACTCGAACCTACGACCAATCGATTAACAGTCGATTGCTCTACCACTGAGCTACTTCGGAATAATACTAAGCCTAGCGACGTCCTACTCTCACAGGGGGAAACCCCCAACTACCATCGGCGATGAAGAGCTTAACTTCCGTGTTCGGTATGGGAACGGGTGTGACCTCTTCTCCATCATCACTAGACCTATTAACTTGAAAGACAAGATTAATTATACCATAACTAGAGAATATTTCAATAGTTTTTTTAGAAATCTTTTTTATATTCCTTCAAAACTGGATAAAAGACATTGATGTATACAAATTCTATTTGGTTAAGTCCTCGATCGATTAGTATTCGTCAGCTGCACATGTCGCCACGCTTCCACCCCGAACCTATCTACCTCATCGTCTTTGAGGGATCTTACTTACTTGCGTAATGGGAAATCTCATCTTGAGGGGGGCTTCGTGCTTAGATGCTTTCAGCACTTATCCCGTCCACACATAGCTACCCAGCGATGCTCTTGGCAGAACAACTGGTACACCAGCGGTGTGTCCATCCCGGTCCTCTCGTACTAAGGACAGCTCCTCTCAAATTTCCTACGCCCACGACGGATAGGGACCGAACTGTCTCACGACGTTCTGAACCCAGCTCGCGTACCGCTTTAATGGGCGAACAGCCCAACCCTTGGGACCGACTACAGCCCCAGGATGCGATGAGCCGACATCGAGGTGCCAAACCTCCCCGTCGATGTGGACTCTTGGGGGAGATAAGCCTGTTATCCCCGGGGTAGCTTTTATCCGTTGAGCGATGGCCCTTCCATGCGGAACCACCGGATCACTAAGCCCGTCTTTCGACCCTGCTCGACTTGTAGGTCTCGCAGTCAAGCTCCCTTCTGCCTTTACACTCTTCGAATGATTTCCAACCATTCTGAGGGAACCTTTGGGCGCCTCCGTTACACTTTAGGAGGCGACCGCCCCAGTCAAACTACCCGCCTGACACTGTCTCCTACCCGGGTTACGGGTATGGGTTAGAATTTCAATACAACCAGGGCAGTATCCCACCGACGCCTCCTCCGAAGCTGGCGCTCCGGGCTCTAAGGCTCCTGCCTATCCTGTACAAGTTGCACCAAAATTCAATATCAAGCTATAGTAAAGCTCCACGGGGTCTTTCCGTCCTGTCGCGGGTAACCTGCATCTTCACAGGTACTATAATTTCACCGAGTCTCTCGTTGAGACAGTGCCCAGATCGTTACGCCTTTCGTGCGGGTCGGAACTTACCCGACAAGGAATTTCGCTACCTTAGGACCGTTATAGTTACGGCCGCCGTTTACTGGGGCTTCAATTCGCACCTTCGCTTGCGCTAAGCACTCCTCTTAACCTTCCAGCACCGGGCAGGCGTCAGCCCCTATACTTCACCTTACGGTTTTGCAGAGACCTGTGTTTTTGCTAAACAGTCGCCTGGGCCTATTCACTGCGGCTCTTCTAGGCTATACACCCAAAAGAGCACCCCTTCTCCCGAAGTTACGGGGTCATTTTGCCGAGTTCCTTAACGAGAGTTCTCTCGCTCACCTTAGGATTCTCTCCTCGACTACCTGTGTCGGTTTGCGGTACGGGCACCTATCACCTCGCTAG
Organism: Psychrobacillus sp. L3; assembly: GCF_042945595.1. Taxonomy (GTDB): domain Bacteria; phylum Bacillota; class Bacilli; order Bacillales_A; family Planococcaceae; genus Psychrobacillus. The sequence continues at coordinate 3,040,271 of NZ_CP168493.1, forward strand.
AGGCTTTTCTTGGCAGTGTGAAATCAGGAACTTCGGACTAAGTCCTCGCCATCACAGCTCAATGTTACAGAGTGCGGATTTGCCTACACTCACACCTCACTGCTTGGACATGCATAACCAACAGCATGCTTACCCTATCCTTCTGCGTCCCCCCATTGCTCAAACGGTGGTTTGGTGGTACAGGAATATCAACCTGTTGTCCATCGTCTACGCCTATCGGCCTCGACTTAGGTCCCGACTAACCCTGAGCGGACGAGCCTTCCTCAGGAAACCTTAGTCATACGGTGGATGGGATTCTCACCCATCTTTCGCTACTCATACCGGCATTCTCACTTCTAAGCGCTCCACCAGTCCTTCCGGTCTGACTTCAACGCCCTTAGAACGCTCTCCTACCACTGATACCATAGGTATCAATCCACAGCTTCGGTGATTTGTTTAGCCCCGATACATTTTCGGCGCAGCGTCACTCGACCAGTGAGCTATTACGCACTCTTTAAATGATGGCTGCTTCTAAGCCAACATCCTGGTTGTCTAAGCAACGCCACATCCTTTTCCACTTAACAAATACTTTGGGACCTTAGCTGGTGGTCTGGGCTGTTTCCCTCTTGACTACGGATCTTATCACTCGCAGTCTGACTCCCAAACATAAATCATTGGCATTCGGAGTTTGTCTGAATTCGGTAACCCGGGATGGGCCCCTAGTCCAAACAGTGCTCTACCTCCAAGATTCTAACGTTTGAGGCTAGCCCTAAAGCTATTTCGGAGAGAACCAGCTATCTCCAGGTTCGATTGGAATTTCTCCGCTACCCACACCTCATCCCCGCACTTTTCAACGTGCGTGGGTTCGGACCTCCAGTAAGTGTTACCTTACCTTCATCCTGGACATGGGTAGATCACCTGGTTTCGGGTCTACGACCACATACTCATTCGCCCTATTCAGACTCGCTTTCGCTGCGGCTCCGTCTTCTCAACTTAACCTTGCATGTAATCGTAACTCGCCGGTTCATTCTACAAAAGGCACGCCATCACCCATTAACGGGCTCTGACTACTTGTAGGCACGCGGTTTCAGGATCTATTTCACTCCCCTTCCGGGGTGCTTTTCACCTTTCCCTCACGGTACTGGTTCACTATCGGTCACTAGGTAGTATTTAGCCTTGGGAGATGGTCCTCCCAGATTCCGACGGAATTTCACGTGTTCCGCCGTACTCAGGATACACTCAAGAGAGAATGAACTTTTGACTACGGGGCTTTTACCCTATCCTGCGGACCTTTCCAGATCGCTTCGTCTAGCTCATTCCTTTGTAACTCTATGTAGAGTGTCCTACAACCCCAAGAGGCAAGCCTCTTGGTTTGGGCTATTCCCGTTTCGCTCGCCGCTACTCAGGGAATCGATTTTTCTTTCTCTTCCTCCAGGTACTTAGATGTTTCAGTTCCCTGGGTGTGCCACAGATACGCTATGTATTCACGTAAATGTACTGCTCCATTACGAACAGTGGGTTTCCCCATTCGGAAATCTCCGGATCAAAGCTCACTTACAGCTCCCCGAAGCATATCGGTGTTAGTGCCGTCCTTCTTCGGCTCCTAGTGCCAAGGCATTCACCGCGCGCCCTTATTAACTTAACCTAATTCGGCTTCCAATTAAAATTGAAACCCTGAAAAATAGTAGTTAAAAATACTACGCAAAATATAATCACAAAAGTAATTATAAATTGAATTTCTTGAATTTGTTTCTTTCAATGTCGTTTTATCCAGTTTTCAAAGAACATATGATAAATTTTTGGTGGAGCCTAGCGGGATCGAACCGCTGACCTCCTGCGTGCAAGGCAGGCGCTCTCCCAGCTGAGCTAAGGCCCCAAAATTTAAAAGGTATGGTGGGCCTAAATGGACTCGAACCATCGACCTCACGCTTATCAGGCGTGCGCTCTAACCAGCTGAGCTATAGGCCCTCTTAGAATTTCCATATATGTATGTATATATGAACATTCAAAACTGAACTGCAAAACGTTAAGATACAGATAAAAATCTGTATTCCGATATTATCCTTAGAAAGGAGGTGATCCAGCCGCACCTTCCGATACGGCTACCTTGTTACGACTTCACCCCAATCATCTGTCCCACCTTCGGCGGCTGGCTCCCGTAAGGGTTACCCCACCGACTTCGGGTGTTACAAACTCTCGTGGTGTGACGGGCGGTGTGTACAAGGCCCGGGAACGTATTCACCGTGGCATGCTGATCCACGATTACTAGCGATTCCGGCTTCATGTAGGCGAGTTGCAGCCTACAATCCGAACTGAGAACGGTTTTATGGGATTTGCTCACCCTCGCGGGGTTGCGACCCTCTGTACCGTCCATTGTAGCACGTGTGTAGCCCAGGTCATAAGGGGCATGATGATTTGACGTCATCCCCACCTTCCTCCGGTTTATCACCGGCAGTCACCTTAGAGTGCCCAACTGAATGCTGGCAACTAAGATCAAGGGTTGCGCTCGTTGCGGGACTTAACCCAACATCTCACGACACGAGCTGACGACAACCATGCACCACCTGTCACCGCTGTCCCCGAAGGGAAAGATCTATCTCTAGAACGGTCAGCGGGATGTCAAGACCTGGTAAGGTTCTTCGCGTTGCTTCGAATTAAACCACATGCTCCACCGCTTGTGCGGGCCCCCGTCAATTCCTTTGAGTTTCAGTCTTGCGACCGTACTCCCCAGGCGGAGTGCTTAATGCGTTAGCTGCAGCACTAAGGGGCGGAAACCCCCTAACACTTAGCACTCATCGTTTACGGCGTGGACTACCAGGGTATCTAATCCTGTTTGCTCCCCACGCTTTCGCGCCTCAGCGTCAGTTACAGACCAGAAAGCCGCCTTCGCCACTGGTGTTCCTCCAAATCTCTACGCATTTCACCGCTACACTTGGAATTCCGCTTTCCTCTTCTGTACTCAAGTCCCCCAGTTTCCAATGACCTTCCACGGTTGAGCCGTGGGATTTCACATCAGACTTAAAGGACCGCCTGCGCGCGCTTTACGCCCAATAATTCCGGACAACGCTTGCCACCTACGTATTACCGCGGCTGCTGGCACGTAGTTAGCCGTGGCTTTCTAATGAGGTACCGTCAAGGTACGAGCAGTTACTCTCGTACTTGTTCTTCCCTCACAACAGAGTTTTACGATCCGAAAACCTTCTTCACTCACGCGGCATTGCTCCATCAGACTTTCGTCCATTGTGGAAGATTCCCTACTGCTGCCTCCCGTAGGAGTCTGGGCCGTGTCTCAGTCCCAGTGTGGCCGATCACCCTCTCAGGTCGGCTACGCATCGTCGCCTTGGTGAGCCGTTACCTCACCAACTAGCTAATGCGCCGCGGGCCCATCCTGTAGTGACAGCCGAAACCGTCTTTTAACATTTCCCCATGTGAGGAAATGGATTATTCGGTATTAGCCCCGGTTTCCCGGAGTTATCCCAATCTACAGGGCAGGTTGCCCACGTGTTACTCACCCGTCCGCCGCTAAATCAGAAGAAGCAAGCTTCTTCGTCATTCGCTCGACTTGCATGTATTAGGCATGCCGCCAGCGTTCGTCCTGAGCCAGGATCAAACTCTCCATATTAGAGAACTTAAAAAGCTCATTTTGTTTTGCTGGCATCATCATTAAATGATGTCCAAATTGTTTTGCTGTCAAGCTAACCGAAGTTAGTCTTTCAAGCTGTATGTCTTAACGTTTTGCATGTTCAGTTTTCAACGTTCATTTTGTTGTGTCGTTTTTTGCGACTTCTCTAATTTATCATCTTTCAACCGATGAGTCAAGAAATTTATTGAAAAACTTTTTCACTCATACTTTCCACTAAGTTTTTGACGACGCTTATTATAATACAATGAAATCGATAATATTGTCAACAAAAAAAACGAACAAATTAATCGTCCGTTTTTTTCTCTTTAGAAAATTACTTTACTTTATAGTATCTATGCATGATTTCATCGCTTTTAGTTGGCTTTTTTTCGATGAATATAAATCCTCTATCTACTAAAAACTCAATAAAAACTTCTAAATCCACGGAGTAGTTTTTCAGTTCTTCTTGCTCGTGAATCTCTTGAATTGTCCAACATTCTTTCAAAGTAAGCACTTCTAATATATGTTGTGATCCCTCTTTTATTCTAGAATGGATTAAAAATTCACTCGCCAAAAATAAGAGTTCTAATCTCTTTTCTAAAGATTCCTCACTAGAAATAAGCTCATCGTATAATTTATAAATAGATGGATCTAATTGTTTTACTTGTTTCCAAACCATAACTTCAGGATGCATTCCATGTTCGAAAACAGCTAAGCGGGCTAAATGATGCAGAGATTCTACTATAAGAGTATATGCATCTAAAAAATTTAGCTGTTCAAAAAACAATTTTGCTTCTAAATATCTTCTACTTAGCCTTGCAAATTCAATACCCATCCTCACTTTTCTTCCGTTAATCGGAAATTCATCTAACTCTCTTCTTAAATCTTCTATATACTCATTTCGATCAAAAACAACTCGACCATTAATTAACCAATCTACTAACTTAGGATTCGACCCAAGCAATAACCATTTTCTTAACTGTTTCTCTGTTATTACATGCATTGCTGCTTTTTTATCATTAAACGTATAATGTTTTGTAAAAATAGGTTGATCGGCGTCCTTCGTCAAAATAAATAAAATGGAATCAAACGTATCGGTAATTGGACTAACTTCTTCCCGTTTTTCTACATAAATAATACCTAAAGTATTTGCTTCACTTGCTCTCTCTTGATAGATGGGTCTCAATAATGTTTCCAAAATGGCGCCTCCTTTATTTCTTATTATAAGTTTTTCGACAACTATCTCATATATCCTTCTATAAGAATAGTTCAATTCATTATTTTAAACTAAAAATATGATATAGTGTATGTAGAAATTAGGAGGATGAAAATGAAACCCTATAAAAACAAAATAAATAGAATACGTTCTTTTGCACTGGGCCTTGTATTTTTCGGATTCATCATTATGTATGGTGCAATAATCTTTAAAGAACATCCAGTGCTTGTTGCGATCTTCATGATACTTGGAGTAGTCTCTATTATAGCAAGTACTGCTGTTTATGGATGGATTGGTTTACTTTCTACTAAAGCTGTTCAAGTAGTTTGCCCAAACTGTGGAAAGCATACAAAGGTTTTAGGTAGAGTAGATATGTGTATGTACTGCAAAGAACCATTAACACTTGATCCAACACTGGAAGGACAAGAATTCGATCAATCTTTAAATAGAAAGAGATAATAAAAAACCGAGCGTATCAACTACGCTCGGTTTTCTTATTGAACTTTTGTTGCTTGTTCTTTACAATCTGGACAAACTCCGTATATTTCCATTCTGTGTGAGCTAACATCAAAACCTGTTAAATGAGAAGCTAAATGCTCCACTTCATCTAATCCTGGATAATGAAAATCAACAATTTTACCACAAGAATTACAAATCATATGATAATGATCATTCGTAGAGAAATCAAATCTACTAGAAGAATCTCCGTATGTAAGCTCTTTTACAAGTCCTGCTTCTCTAAAAACACGCAAGTTATTATAGACAGTTGCAACACTCATACTTGGAAATTTACTTTCAAGTGCTTTATATATATCGTCTGCGGTTGGATGTGACATGGATTGGATGATAAATTCCAATATCGCATGGCGTTGAGGTGTAATACGTACACCAGTTGATTTTAATGTATCTAAAGCATCTCTTAAATGTACTTCCGTCATCGCAATGCACCCCTCTTCATATTTACTATTAGTTTATAATCGTTATAATAAGTATAGTGAAGGACAGCATGAGATGTCAAACATTTAAAACACAAGGAAGCAAGAACCTTTTTTAATACCCTTTTTCCAGATCAATTATGTTCTCCATTCGATTGTTTCCCTCTATCCACTTCGCCAAGTTTTTTGTAAATAAATCTAATGCCCTTACGACATATTGTGAAGAATGGCTAGAAACATGAGGAGAGACAATCACATTGTCCATCTTCCAGAAAGGATGTCCTTCTGGAAGTGGTTCGTTTTCAAATACATCTAGCACTGCATACGCTATGCACTCATCCTTTAGTGCCCGCAGCAGTTCTTCCTCTTTCACCACATCGCCTCTACCAAAATTCATAAAGATAGACGTTCGCTTCATACAATGAAAATGCTCGTAAGTAAATAAATGACGAGTTTCTGTCGTACTAGGCAAAATAGAAATTACAATATCTGCAGTTGGAAGCAACTCATCCAATTGAGAAAAAGAAATCATTTCATTCATATAATTTGCTGATTCTCCACTTCGATTACACCCTATTGTATGAACACCAAAAGCTTGCAGAATTCTCCCTACTTCACCACCAATTGCTCCAGGACCTACTATTAAAGCAGTTGCTCCAAAAAGCTCAGATGAATTCACTTTTTTAGACCATTCTTCGTTTCTTTGATTTTTAGCAATCAGCGGAAGTGATTTTTTTATGGATAAAATATGGGCAAGTATCGATTCTGCCATAGGTGTTTTATGAATTCCTCTTACATTCGTCACAAGTATATTCCGGTCAGCTATTTCCTTCAGAGGCATTTTTTCTAATCCAGCTGAAGCGACCATAATCCATTTTAAATGATGCGCTGATGCAATATGACATGCATCCAAATCCTCGCCATAAGTGACGAATATATCTGCAGTTTTTAACGTTTCTTCATCAAATGGTTTTTGAAAGATAAATTCTGCATTTGGAAATTCTTCTATTAAATTTGATTGTTGATCAGGGTTAGGTAAAAAAGAAAACAATATCTTCATTATTCATTCTCCCCTGTTTACTATTTCTTTTAGTGTTTTAAGTGCTTCTTCCACATGCCCGTTAACTTTTACTTTGCGCCATTCCTTTACAATTGTCCCTGTTGGATCAATTAAAAAGGTAGATCGTTCGATTCCCATATATTCTTTACCGAACATCTTTTTCAAACCCCATACACCGTAAGCTTCGGATACTTCATGTATATCGTCTATTAATAATGAGAAGGGTAGTCCATACTTTTGGATAAACTTTGTATGAGCTTTTTCATTATCGGCACTTACACCTAAAATGACAGCATTCAGTTCACTAAAAGCTTCATGCGTATCCCTAAAATCACATGCTTCTGTCGTACAACTTGGCGTCGAATCTTTAGGATAGAAATAAAGTAAGACATATTTCTTTCCTGCAAAATCATTTAACGAGATTATTTCCCCACTCTCATTTTTCAATGAAAATTTAGGTGCAATCATTCCTTCAAGTAGATGCATATAGATCTTCCTCCCTCTATTACTGACTCTATCGTATCGAATTTTACCAATTTGTTCAATTTTTCTTTCGCATTTTTCATTAAAATTGACTACAATAGATAAAGACAAATTAAGCGGAGGTTTTACAATTGCAACGGATTTTATCGGAACAAATACATGCAGAAGCACTCGAACATATCGTAGGTGGCGTGAATAGCCCATCTAGATCCTATAAAGCTGTGGGTGGAGGAGCTCCAACCGTTATGGATAGAGCAGAAGGTGCTTATTTTTATGACGTCGATGGCAATAAATATATCGATTATTTAGCTGCATATGGCCCTATCATAACAGGTCATGCACATCCTCATATTACAGAAGCTATCACAAGAGCAGCACAAACAGGATTACTTTATGGGACACCGACAAAACATGAAGTGACGTTTGCTAAAATGTTAAAAGAAGCTATCCCTTCCCTGGATAAAGTACGTTTTGTAAATTCAGGCACGGAAGCTGTCATGACGACTATTCGGGTAGCCAGAGCCTATACAGGAAGAACGAAAGTTATGAAATTTGCAGGTTGTTATCATGGACATTCAGACTTAGTATTAGTTGCAGCTGGATCAGGTCCCGCTACACTTGGTACTCCCGATTCTGCAGGAGTACCTAAAGCGATTGCCGAAGAAGTGATTACAATTCCGTTTAATGATCCAAAGGCTTATGAAGTAGCTATGGAAAAATGGGGCGAAGAATTAGCTTGTATTCTAGTTGAACCAATTGTAGGGAATTTCGGGATGGTAGAGCCTAATGAAGGATTCCTACCACTTGTTCACAAGATTGCTAAAGAAAAAGGCACTTTAGTTATATATGATGAAGTAATTACAGCTTTCCGTTTTCATTATGGTGCCGCGTCAACCATGCTCGACCAAACACCTGATTTAACTGCTCTTGGGAAAATTATTGGTGGAGGTCTTCCAATTGGAGCTTACGGCGGTAAAAAAGAAATAATGGAACAAGTTGCCCCACTTGGACCTGCTTACCAAGCTGGAACTATGGCTGGAAATCCAGGATCTATGCAAGCAGGGATTGCTTGTCTTGAAGTTTTACAAACTCCTGGCGTTTATGAAGAACTTGATAGACTTGGCGCAAATTTAGAAGCTGGCATTTTAGATGCTGCTGAAAAAAATAATATAACGATTACTATCAATCGTATAAAGGGTGCACTTTCTGTTTATTTTACGGACGTAAAAGTAGTAAATTATGAGCAAGCAGAAGCTACAGACGGAGAGATGTTTGGTAAGTTCTTTAAGTTAATGCTGGAACAAGGCATTAATCTTGCACCTTCTAAATACGAAGCCTGGTTTATCACAACAGCTCATACAGATGAAGACATAAAAGAAACGATTATTGCGGTTGACCGAGCATTTGCTCATTTGCAACAATTATGAATGAAATGAAAGGTAGGATTAAATGAAATTAGGAGCTCGCGTATTTAAAACTGGAGTAGCGATCGTTTTCTCATTATTCATTGCGGACTTACTCCAGCTACCTAGTCCTGTCTTTGCAGGAATCGCTGCGATTTTTGCAATTCAGCCTTCTATTTATAGATCCTATTTGACTGTAATTGAGCAAGTACAATCTAATCTAATTGGAGCAGCAATAGCTGTAATTTTCGCTCTTGTTTTTGGGAATCATTTTATAGCGGTAGGATTTGCTGCAATTATTGCAATTATGATTATGCTAAAGTTCAAACTTGAAAAAACAATTTCTTTAGCACTTGTAACTGTAATTGCAATAATGGAAGTGCAAAGCGATGCCTTTATTACATTCGCTTTAATAAGATTCTCTACTATTCTTGTAGGTGTTATATCCGCATTTATTGTTAATTTAATATTCTTACCTCCCAAGTTTGAAACGAAGCTATTCAATGCGATTCATTATACGCAAGATGAAATTATTCGTTGGATTCGAATTGCTGTTAGGCAGGCTTCCGATCACAGTTCTACTAAACAGTCAATCAATCAACTAAAAGGTCGTCTTAGTAGAATTGATCAAATTTATTTATTTTTTAAGGAAGAACGCGGTTATACAAAAAATGCTATTCATACAAAAGGTCGAAAGTTAGTTGTTTACCGAGAGCTGATCACTGCTTCCTACAGAAGTTTGGATGTCTTAAAAAGGCTGCATCTCCATGAAAATGAACTTTTAAGACTTCCAGAGCATTTTCGAATGATGATAAAAGAACGGTTAGATGCTCTTTTAACCTACCATGAACAATTACATTTGAAATTCATCGGAAAGTTAAAACCAGAACATATGGATTGGAACGGTTCTGAAGCATTTTTGCAGAGGCAAGAAGTGATGGATATCTTTGTACAACAAATAGCCTTGACTCGAATTGAAGAAGAGTTTTCAACTTATCATTTACTTCATTTATTATCATCTATTTTAAAATACGAAGAGCAATTAGAACATATAGATACACTAATAACATCCTATCAAAATTTTCATCACTCGGAGTTAACTGTTCAAATAGAAGAAACTCCTTACTAAGGATAGCTTAAGCGTCCTATAAGTACATCTGGTCTTTACCGTTTCCGGAGTGCATTGGACTAAACATTGGCTACACTATTACCTTTAGGGCTATGGATCGTGAAGTGACTACATCACTTCACGATCCATTTTTTACTGCAATCCTGTTGCGGGTGTTTGTCCGTTGCCCTCTTGGAATATCTAAAGACATGATGCATTAGGTTTGGTTAATGAGAGATTAGAAACTTTCCTATTCTTTTAAAAGCGGAAGAAGATGCAATTTCGTCCGCTCAACGCTTCTTTATTAATAGATGGCTATCTATTTCTTTTTAGTGCCAAGTCTAATGAGAAAACGCTTTTTAGAATTCAAGAATTGCAAAACTAGGTGCATTTTTTAACACTTTATGGCACTTCGAGACTAATTTACCCTTAAGCGAGACCAATTGCACTAGACCCAAGACTAATTCAATTCAAAGTTCAGTTCTCTGATACTAATCTAACAAATTCAGCATAACTTGGAAAAGAGTCCGATTCAGGAATTTCGTTATAAGAGTAATTTGTAAAAACTGCAACTATATCTAGTTGACCATCTTCAGGTAACGCATCTAATTTGTCGCCTAATGATCTTCTTAAATCTTCATCATTTCTAATATCAAAGAAGATACCTCCTTTTTCAAATTGCCAGAATGTGTGCGGCATGGTCTCTAAATTCTCATTGACTATAAAGGAATAATCACTTCCTCCACGAATAATGGATCCTTTGACTTCAAATTCACCAGTGAATTTTATAAAATAAGCAGTTGCGTCATTAATTGCCTCCGTGTTTATATCTGAAACGATTAAATCAGCGATTTGGTTATCTATTTCTACTTGATCAGGGGAAAAGATACTTAAAGTATCAGCGATGGTACGATTATTCGAAATGGGAAATTCAAATACCATCTGATAACGATTAATTAAATCCTTCTGCCTTTCATTTTCGAATTGTAATGTAGTTATTTTATTAGTTAATTGATCATTTTTCCTAGATGCTTCCAAGCTAGCTATTTTTACATCTAATTCTAATTCCTCCTTAGCTGCTGATAATTTTGCATTTTCTTTCTTTAATTGTTCATTTTCTTGTTTAATATCATTCTCAGACTCATTATTAGAACATCCACTCATATTCAATATAGTAAGTATGATAATCACATATAAATATTTCACAGACACCCTCCCTGTTTCAACTACTCATAATTTTATTTATTATTGAAGAACAGGAAACACCTGAACCCCTAGAATATTTTTACGAACCTGAACTTTCGAGACAACCTATGATATTGAACTAGCGGGATATCCGGATGGATAATGGATTCGTATACGTTCCTAACAATGGATAAGTTTCATTAATCGGCAATAAACAACTTTTCGTATAGACTGTTGCTATTTTAACGATTCATATTCTAATTCCTTTTCAATTTCTTCATTACTAATGATAACTATCTCTTTTTCTTTAACGTCAAGATGTTTTACAATCAATTTTAGTAGATGTTTAATAATCGATAGACTGTAAATTACATACAACGCAAATAAGATCACCAATATTATCCACAACTTTTAAAGAACCTCCTTATTTTTCATTTATCATAAAACAACAAATCTTACGAAAGGAGCTATTTTAAAAGAAAAGACTGTAGATAAACTCGATTTTCATCTAGTTTGTCTACAGTCTGAAATGTGTCACCTAGTTAGGTCGGCGACACGTTTTTTAATTTTTCATGCGAGGATCAAGTGCATCACGTAGACCATCACCCATTAAGTTAAACCCTAAAACAGTTAACATGATTGAAATTCCCGGGAAAAACATCGTCCATGGTGCAGTACGTAAAACGACTCGTGCATCCGCTAACATTTTTCCCCACTCTGGTGCCGGTGCTTGTGCTCCTAATCCAAGAAACCCTAAAGCAGCTGCTTCAATAATAGCCGACGCTATAGCTAACGTACCCGCCACAATTACAGGAGCCATGGAATTAGGAAGAATATGAGAAAACAAAATACGTATATCTTTCATTCCAATTGCTTTAGCAGATGTTATGTATTCCTCTTCTTTAATACTCAATACTTTTGAACGAATGAGTCGACCAAAGTTAGGAATATTAATGATAGCAATTGCGATTAATGCATTTCGTAAAGATGGACCTAATACAGAAACAACTGCAATGGCTAATAATATACTTGGAAATGCTAGCAGTATATCAAAAGTTCGAGATATAATCGTATCTACCCATTTTCCATAATAACCAGCAATTATACCTAAAATACTACCGACTACAACTGATCCAATTACAGAGAAGAATCCCACACCAAGCGAAATTCTTGCTCCGTGAATAACACGTGAAAAAATATCACGACCAAAATCATCCGTACCGAACCAATACTTACTAGAAGGTGGTAATAGACGATCTTTTAATAGCTGATCATTTATTCCTTGTGGTGTAAATAATGGACCGAAAAGTGCTAGAAATATGAAGAAAAGAACGATTAGTGCTCCAACAAGTGCAACTTTGTTTTTACTAAAACTCCGCCAAGCATCGAACCAAGGTCCGGTCGTTTTCTCTGGAAGTGTGACGGTATTAATTGGCGGATTCGGAACCATTTCAGACATATCTATTCCTCCTTTTAGTCGTATTTAATCCTCGGATCGATAAGGCCATATAAAATATCCACAAAAAGATTAATCATGACAAAAATAAACGCTACAATTAATATCCCTGATTGAATGACAGGATAATCCCGGAACTGGATAGCTTCATAAATATATCTACCTATACCTGGCCAACTAAATATGGTTTCTGTTAATATCGCTCCTCCAAGTAACAGACCCATTTGAAGACCTATAACGGTTAATACTGGAATAATCGCATTTTTTAACGCATGTTTATATACAACCCAAAACATCTTTTGTCCTTTTGCACGTGCAGTTCGAACATAATCCGCACGCATTACTTCAAGCATACTAGATCTTGTCATACGGGCAATAATAGCCATTGGGATGGTTGCAAGTGCAATACCAGGCAATACTAAATGCTTCAATACTTGTCCTAACTGATCGAATCGTCCATTTAGGATAGTATCAAGTACATATAAGTTTGTCATAACTGAAACAGGATCCCTTACTTCTTCTCTACCAGATGTAGGAAGCCAATGAAGTTCTATTCCAAAAAGCCATTGTTCCATTAAACCTAACCAAAAGATAGGCATGGATACGCCAATTAACGCTATTACCATTGCCAAATAATCAAACCATGAATTTTGGAACCACGCAGAAATAATGCCTGCATTAACCCCAATAACTACAGCAATAAGTATAGCAAAGAATGCCAATTCAAAAGTAGCTGCTAAATAAGGCCATACTTCCTTCGTAACAGGTTGAACCGTTCGCATCGATTCCCCTAAATCACCTTTAAAAAGACCAACCAAATAATCGAAATATTGCGTATACCAAGGATTGTTTAATCCAAGCTTTATTTCTAAAGCTTCTATCGCTTCTTTCGATGCTAACTGTCCTAATATAACTTGAGCTGGGTTTCCAGGAATAGCCCGAATAATCATAAAGACAATAAAAGTCATACCGAGCAAAACAGGAATTAATTGTAATAGTCTTTTTCCGATATAGTGAAGCATTGTCTTCACCTCTCTCTTATAAATAAGAAAAGGGAGAAATCACGAAGACCTCTCCCCTTCAAGCTTATTACTTAAAGTCGACGTTCGTTAATTTATCAGATCCAGTAGGATGTGGTAAGAAGTTTATCAAATCCGCTTTCCCTGCAAGTAATGGAGTTGAATGAGCAAGAGGTACCCAAGGTGCATCTTTAAAAATAATTTCTTGAGCTTGCTTATACAAATCAATACGTTTATTCTCGTCTACTTCTGTTTGAGCTTCTATTAGGATCTTGTGTACGTCTTTGTTGTCATAATAAGCGTAGTTATTACTTCCAATATTGTCGCCGTCAAGTAATACGTAGATGAAGTTATCTGCATCTCCGTTATCACCAGTCCAACCAAGCATGAATGCATCTGCTTCTCCGTTACGAGCTTTTTCTAAATAAGTTGCCCACTCATAAGAAACGATTTTTGCTTTAATGCCAATATCCGCTAAATTCTTTTGAATAACTTCTGCAACTTTTGCTCCATCTGGCATATATGGTCTTGGAACAGGCATTGCCCATAATTCCATTTCAAACCCATCAGCAAGTCCTGCTTCTGCTAAAAGTTGTTTTGCTTTTTCAGGATTGTATTCATATCCAGGAATATCATCATTGTATCCACTAATAGAAGGAGGCATTGGATTTTTTGCAATTTCTGCACGCCCTTCGAAGAATGCATCGATGATAGACTGTTTGTCAATTGCGTAGTTCATTGCTTGTCGTACTTTTACATTGTCAAACGGTGGGCGAGTATTCGTTAATCCAAGGTATCCAATATTCATAGAAGGTCGTTCAAATAACTGTAAATTAGAATCTCCTTCTACCGTTGCGCCATCTGCTGGATTTATTCCATCTGCTAAGTCAATTGCTCCATTAAGTAGCTCATTTAAACGAGCTGAGTTATCTGGAATTGCACGGAACACAATTTTATCAAGTTTTGGATAGCCCTTTTCCCAATAACCATCAAATTTTTCAATTGTAATAGAATCATTACGTTTCCAATCAACAAATTTGAATGGACCAGTTCCTACTGGATTGTCACCAAATTTATCTCCATCTTTTTCAAATGCAGTTGGACTTGCAATACCAAATGGACTCATTGCAATATTTTTTAAGAATGGTGCTTGTGGACGTGTAAGTTTAAAAACAACCTTATTGTCGCCATCAGCAGTAACGGAAGCGATTACGTGGCCATCATCTCCTTTAAAGCCACCAAACATAGATCCATAGTATGGGAATTTGTCGTCTGAGCCGTTTGCCCAACGTTCAAAATTTTTCACTACAGCTTCTGCGTTAAAGTCTGTTCCATCATGGAATTTTACCCCTTCACGCAAAGTAAAAGTATAAGTAAGACCATCATCTGAAGGTTCCCATTTTGTTGCTAATCCTTCATGAATCGTTGTATCTTGTTCTCCAAAGTTTAATAGTGTTTCAAAAATGTTTTGTGTAACTTTGTAAGACTCCCCATCTGTTACAACAATAGGATCTAATGATACTGAATCTCCCCCACGACCAAAGACGAGTATTTTGTTGCCTGTAGATACAGCCTCACCCTTAGAAGTTTCTTTATTATCTTTACTCGTGTTTTCTTTGCTATCTGAAGAATCATCAGAAGAACATGCAGCAAGCACTACAGTTATCGCTAACATCATCAATAGCATAAATGGCCATATTTTCTTTTTTCTCAAATTTACCCCTCCGTAAATTATATTATCAATGTTGCACTGCCTATTTGTATAAATGGCAGGCAACAAAATGACCTGGCTTCACTTCTTCTAGTTTCGGTACAACGGTTGTACAAACATCCATTTTAAAAGGACATCGTGTATGAAAAGTACAACCTGTTGGTGGGTTAGAAGGACTCGGAATATCTCCTTCTAATATAATTTGCTCCCTTTTAAACTTTGGGTCAGGAACAGGAACCGCTGAAAGTAATGCTTTTGTATATGGATGTAGAGGCTCTGCATACAGAGATTCACTGGTAGCTAGTTCAGCCATTTTACCTAAATACATAACGCCTACGCGATCACTTATATGACGCACTACCCCTAAGTCATGCGCGATAAAGATATACGTTAGATTTAGTTCTTTCTGTAAGTCTTGCATTAGGTTAAGTACTTGCGCTTGAATAGAAACATCGAGCGCTGAAACTGGTTCATCCGCAATAATGAGCTTTGGATTTGTCATCAATGCTCTTGCAATACCTATACGTTGACGTTGCCCTCCACTAAATTGGTGTGGATATCGTTTCGCATGATAACTGCTAAGCCCTACAATTTCTAAAAAGTCATATACTTTCTTTTTACGACTTTTAGCGTTTCCAATATTATGAACAATGAGTGGTTCCATTAAAATCTTCTCAACCGTATGTCGCGGATTTAAAGAAGCATACGGGTCTTGGAAAACCATTTGAATTTCTCTACGCGCTTTTCTCATCTCAGAACTAGAAATACTTGTTAGTTCTTTTCCATCAAAGGTTACTTTACCTTCTGTCGGCTCTAGTAATCTCATAAGCATTCGCCCGGTAGTAGATTTGCCGCAACCGGACTCGCCAACAATACCTAATGTTTCTCCCTCGTTTACATAAAAAGACACATCGTCCACAGCTTTTACAAAACCAGTTTGTTTCCCTAACAATCCCGAATTAGTAGGAAAGTACTTTTTTAACCCTTCAACTTGTAGCAGCGGTTTTGTCATTTACTCCTACCTCCTTCTCATCGAATAAGAAGCATCTCGTTTTATGTCCAGTAGATGTTTCGTATAAAGAAGGACTTTCTTCCGTACAACGCCCAAACACAGAATCACAACGTGCTGCAAATCGACAACCATTCTTGATCGTACCTGGCTTTGGAACATTGCCTGGAATCGAATACAGTCGCTGTTTTTTATACCGCATATCCGGAACAGAAGCGAGTAGCCCCTTCGTATATGGATGTTGCGGATTATTAAATATTGTTTCAACTGATCCTTCTTCTACCACTTTTCCTGCATACATAACGACAACTCGTTGACACGTTTCTGCGACTACTCCTAAGTCATGTGTTATTAATATAATCGCTGTATTTAAGCGTTCATTCAATTCTCTCATCAGCTTTAATATTTGCGCTTGAATCGTTACATCAAGTGCAGTCGTTGGCTCATCCGCAATGAGTACTTTCGGATCACATACTAATGCCATAGCAATCATTACACGTTGTCTCATACCTCCAGAAAGTTGGTGTGGGTAGTCTCTCATTAACTCTTCTGCTCTCGGTAATCCTACTAGTTTTAACATTTCTACTGCCCTTGCTTTGGCTTGCTTTTTATTCCAGTCCTTTTTATGTAATGTAATCGCTTCCATTAATTGGTTACCAATTGTGAATAAAGGATTTAATGATGTCATAGGTTCTTGAAATATCATCGCTACTTCATTTCCACGTATATTTCGCATTTCTCTTTCAGTCAATTTCGTTAAATCTTTCCCCTTGAATAAAATTTGACCATTTGTAATTTTTCCTGGTGGACTAGGAACAAGACCCATTATCGAAAGCGATGTAACACTTTTCCCACAGCCTGACTCTCCTACAATTCCAAGAACTTCTCCTTCTCTTACATGAAAGTCGATATAATCTACGGATGGAATAACACCATCATCTGTGAAAAAGGAAGTTTGAAGATCTTTCACTTCTAAGATTATTTCACGTTCCTGCATGATGACCCCTCTTTTCGTAACAATCCGAATTTTCTTATTATTAAAGTGCTATACTAGACATTTTACACAATTTTTAGACTTATGCAATACCTTATTCAAAAGTCATATGCCTTTCTACTTAGTCAATATCCAAATCTATCTGTATTTTCATACATTTTATTAGTTATCCATCCAATGATAAGTTATACCAAAAAACACTCAATAAGTATGAGTTTACTTATCGAGTGCTTTTTATTTGTTTTACTTATCTAATTGTTGTATTTGAAAGAGGTTATAATATACACCTTTTTGGCTCATTAAAATGGTATGATTCCCATTTTCAACAACTTCTCCATTTTCGATAACAAATATATTATCTGCATGCGTAATAGTCGAAAGTCTGTGAGCTACTATTATTGTTGTACGGTTCTTCGCCAATCGTTCTAACGAATCTTGAATTAATGATTCGCTCTCTAAATCTAATGCGGAAGTTGCCTCATCTAGAACCAAAATCGTAGGGTTTTTTAAAAATACTCGTGCAATTGCTACACGTTGCTTTTGTCCACCAGAAAGTTTTACTCCACGTTCCCCGACTTTCGTCTCATAACCTTCTGGTAACTCCATGATAAAATCATGTGCATTAGCCGCTTTTGCCGCTTCAATTACTTCTTCATCGGAAGCATTTGGATTTCCCATTAATATATTCGTTTTAACTGAATCGCTAAATAAAATATTGTCTTGTAATACGATTCCAATATGTTTTCGAAGAGATTCAATCGTTACGTCACGTATATCTTTTCCATCAATTTGTACACTGCCACTTGTTACATCGAAAAATCTAGGGATTAGACTAATTATCGTCGATTTCCCTCCACCACTCATCCCAACAAATGCTACTGTTTGTCCCGCATTTACATGAAAATCCACATTATTTAATATTGTATTTCCATCTTTCTCGTATTGGAAAGACACATTAGAGAAAGTGACATCTCCTGTAGAGTTTTCTAAGATAGAGGCGCCTTTTTTATCGACTATATCGTATTCTTCATCCATTAACTCAAATACTCGATCCATCGATGCAAAAGCTTGTGTTAGTGTCGTAGATGAATTAACTAAACGTCGTAGTGGACTATATAAACGTTCAATATATGCCACAAAAGCGGCCATCGTCCCGACCGAAAGTCCATTATAAATTGCTTCATAGCCAGCAAATGCTATCACAAGTAACGGTGCAATATCTGTTATTGTATTTACAACAGCAAATGCCTTTGCATTCCAAATCGTTTGATCCACCGCTTTGTCTAAAAATTCTCCATTTGCTTTATCAAATAATTTTTGTTCGTGTTTTTCTAGCGTAAATGTTTTGATAATGCTCATACCTTGAACACGTTCATGTAAATAACTTTGGACTCCTGCAAGTGCTTGCGAACGTTTTCTTGTAAGATCACGTAATTTACCAAAAAAATACTTCACACTAAATGCGTAAAATGGAAATGCTAGCAATGTAACAAGCGTTAACTTCACATTCATAGTTAACATAATTCCAATGGCAATTAAAATGGTTGCTAAATCTAACCAGACGTTCATTAAACCGATCATAACAAAATTTTTCGTTTGCTCTACGTCATTAATTACCCTTGAAATAACTTCCCCGGCACGTGTATTTGAGTAATACTTTAAGCTTAGTTTTTGTAGATGAATATATAACTTTTGACGAATATCATACAGTATTTGGTTACTCACTAATTGTGCCAAATATTGTCGATAATACTCGATTGGTGGACGAACGATTAAAAAGATTAAGGAAGTTCCTCCTAGCCAATAAACTAGTTGATGCATTTTTTCTTCTGATGTTAATCCCTTTCCTCCAATAATATCGTCAATAACGATTTTTATAAGGAGTGGTATAAATAAAGGAATGGCAAACTTAATAATGCCAATGACGATCGTTATAAATATTTGTACATTATATGGTTTTACAAATTGCATATATCGCTTAATCGAACCCATAATATTACTTCCTTTCCAAATCAGAAAAACCTGTTGTATGTATTCAACAGGTTTTCCGTCTACTCATTTAACTGTTTATAAAATTGATAACGACTTGTCCATGCCTCGATAAAATCTGGAGCAAAAGGACCTCTTTTTTGCTTTATCCACGAAATAAGTTTTTCAACATTACGATCCAGAATACCATCTATCTCTTTAGGATAATTCATTTCCATTTTATGCTGTTCGTATTCATCTTCATCTAAAATTGTATAGGTCATGTCTGGAAAAACCTTTACATCTAAGTCATAATCAATATACTTTAACCGTTGATTATTATAGACAAACGGCGAACTCATATTGATGTAGTAATATACTCCATCTTCTCGGAGCATACAAATAATGTTGAACCAATGCTCTGCATGAAAGTAACAAATGGAAGGCTCTCTTGTAATCCAGGTTCTACCATCCGCCTCTATTACAAGTGTACGTTCATTTGCGCCAATGACAATGTTTTTGGTTCCTTTTAAAATCATCGTCTCCTGCCAGACACGGTGGATACGGCCGTTATGCTTGTAGCTATGAATTTGTATAGTTTCTCCTTCTGTTGGAATCGCCATGATTTAGCCACCTTTTCATCAAGCGCAAAATTGAATTTTAAACTTATTTTCTTATTATAGCAATCCATTCCAAAAAACTGTAGTAAAAAAATCAGCGAGGGCAAAAAGCCCTCGCTGATTTCGGTGAATCCATGTAATTATTTTGTTTGGTTAAAAGAACTACTAGCTTTTTGTTTTTTCATCTCTGCTTGTTGATTTTGTTGTTTTACTTGTTGAATATCAGTTTCTGAAGCAAACTCTGAAGATTTGGATTGATTTTGAGCTTGAGCGCTTTGAGATGATTGACGGTTTTGTTCTTTTACCTGTTGAACATCAGTTTCAGATGCAAACTCAGGGGTTTTGTATTGATTTGCATTTGGTTGTTTACTGTTATTCTTTTTCATGGATTTCACCTCCGTACACATATATCATGTGCACTTCTAATGATAATATTCATGCTATTTTTACAATTTTAATGATCTTCCGCCATCGACAATAATCGTTTGCCCACAAATCATGGAAGAGTCATCAGATAATAAAAACATAGCAGTTTTTACCATATCCTCTATTTCCACCATTCTTCCTGCTGGCGTATTTACACGTGCATCCTCTAATAACGCATCACGATTAGGAAAATGTGTTAAAGCTTCCGTATCTAATGCTCCTCCAGAAACAGTGTTAACGACAATTCCTTTTGGAGCTAATTCTACTGCTAAATATCTTGTAATGGATTCTATAGCTGCTTTCGATACCCCGACTGTTGTATAATTTTCTAAGTAGCGAATCGAACCAAGCGAGCTAATTCCAAGAATTCTCCCACCATGATTCATTAGTTTAGCTGCTTCTTGTGCACCAAAAAGCATTGCTTTTGCGTTAATATTCATTGTCCAATCCCAATGGGACTCTTCTAGTTCCATAATTGGACGTAACACACCAGATGCCGCATTACTTACAAATACATCTAATCGACCAAACGCTTCTTTGATTGTTTCAAACATTGCTCGTAATTTTTCTACATCTCCAACATTCGCACGAACAAGGAGTGCTTTTCTTCCAAGTGCTTCTATCTCTTGCACCGTTTCAAGCGCAGCTGTTTTGCTTCTTGCATAGTTTACAACGATATCGTATCCATTCTTTGCAAGCTCGATAGCGATTGCTTTACCTAATCCTCTACTACTCCCTGTTACTAGTGCCACTTTATTAGTCGTCATTATTTACAAATTCCTTTCTTTCCATGCATTCCAAATTTTCAATACTGGAACAGGCATTGGTTGATTTACAATCTCTTCTGTTGTGAACCATTTACAATTCACTGGTAACTCCATATCATTTATTAACTTTGCTTCATAACTTTCCATTTCCCATTTTAGGTGGGAAAAAATATGATTAAAGGTAATTATCTCTTTACCCTTTTCAATTCTTATTTGGTAATCATGCTCGATTAATTCTTCGACTGTATGGGAAGTATTTGGGAGTTCAACCATCGGAAATTGCCACATATTCGCAAGCAAACCTTTGGAAGGCCGTTTTTCAAGTAAAATTTTCCCGTCTTTTCCCTCAATTACTACTGCCTTCATTTTGTGAGTTTTCGTTTTTTTGTTAATCGTTTTAATCGGTAATTCCTCTTGCATCCCTTCAAAAAAAGCTGTGCAATTTTCTCTTACGGGGCATAGTAAACATTTAGGTTTTGTAGGCGTGCATATTAATGCACCAAGCTCCATTAATCCTTGATTGAATGCAGAGGGATTTTCTACATCGATTAATTGCATAACTGCTTCTTCAAATATTTTTTTTGATTTTGGTTTTGCAATATCTTCTTTTATTAATAAAAGCCGGGAAAGCACACGCATTACATTTCCGTCGACTGCATGTTCTGGCACACCGTATGCAATACTAAGAACTGCTCCAGCAGTATACGGACCAACGCCTTTTAGAGTAGATATTTCTTTTCTAGTAGATGGAACGATACCATGATATTCTTCTATCACTTCTTTTACTCCGGCTTGTAAGTTCCGAGCTCTTGAATAATAACCTAAACCTTCCCATTCTTTCAGCAGTTCCTCTTCCTCTGCATTCGCAAGTGATTCAAGCGAAGGATATTTTGCGATAAATCTTTCATAATAAGGGATAACAGTATCAACTTTTGTTTGCTGAAGCATCACTTCCGAAACCCAAACTTTATATGGATTCTTTGTTTTTCGCCATGGTAGATCACGTTGTTCTTCTTCAAACCAAGAGACTAAAGCACTTCTTACTTGTTTTTTATATAAATCGTTCAATGTAAAATCCTTCCTTGCGATTATAGACAAGAATAATCGGGTATATAATAGTGTGGGCTTTGTTATTTTTCTTATTTTATTTTATGATGAAAATAACTTGTTGTCCAAAAAGGAGTTGGTCGTATGGATACAGGTACTCATATCGTAATGGGCATTGCCCTTGGAGGATTAGCACTAGCTGATCCAATTGTTGCAAGTAGTTCAATAACTACAGCAGCAGTTATTGCTGGCACAATTATCGGTTCGCAAGCTCCTGATATAGATACAGTTTTAAAACTACGCAATAATGCGGTGTATATTAGACATCATCGTGGAGTTACACATTCCATACCCGCGGTTATTTTATGGCCTTTGCTTATTTCGTCAGTTATATGGTTATTCGTACAAGATGCAAACTTTCTTCATCTATGGCTATGGACATTTTTAGCTGTTTTTTTGCATGTGTTTGTCGACATTTTTAACTCTTATGGAACCCAAGCGATTCGACCTTTTTCAAGGAAATGGGTAGCACTTGGTGTGATCAATACATTTGATCCGATTATTTTTGGCTTGCATATAGTAGGGTTACTATTTTGGATGTTCGGTGCAAAACCAGTACCTACGTTTCTTATTATGTACGCTATCATCTTTTGCTATTACATATTACGTTTTGCCGTTCAAGCTGCGGTTAAAAATGCCGTAAAACGAACGATTCCAAATGCAAAACAAATAATAATTGCACCTACGATAAAGTTTTTTCAGTGGCGAGTTGCAGCAAATTCAGAAACGCACCATTATGTTGGCAGGGCATACGGTCGATCCATTACGATTTACGATAAGTTTGAACGGGTGCCAATTCCTGACTCCGAATTATTTAAAGCAGCTATGACCGACAAAAACTTAAGCGCTTTTGTTTCTTTTTCTCCTATCTACCGATGGGAAATCACGAAACTTGACCATATATACGAAGTCCGCTTAATCGATTTAAGGTATAGAAGCAATGATTACTACCCATTTGTAGCAGTAGCTCATCTCAATGAAGAGTTAGAAATCGTTAACTCTTATACAGGTTGGATATTTAGCGAAGATAAACTGCGAAAGAAACTTGATTTTATGCCTAATTAAGATAAGCGCAAGCGCCCTTTAAGTGCACCTGGTCTTTACTATTTCCAAAGTGCTTTGGAAGAAACATAAGCTACACTATTACCGTTAGAGATTATGGATCGTGAAGTGACTGCTTCACTTCACGATCCATTTTTTTCGGTAATCTTGTGGCGGTTGTTTATCCGTCGCCCTCTTGAAATATGAAGAGACATGGTGCATAAGGTTTGGATAATGAGAGAATAAATCCTCTTCTATTCTTTTAAAAGCGGACGAAGAGTCAATTTCATCCGCTCAACACTTCTTTATCAATAGATGCTTCTTATTTTTTTCTATATTTCCGCTTGTTACTTTATTAAACAAAGGAAATTACCAGAAGCATATTGTCTTTCTTTTTTGCACTGTTGATTGGAGCGAAAGGCGGCGACTCCAGCGGGAGGCCAACAGGATGTTGGTCACGAAGGCTTTGCCACACGATGTGGCGCTCTTAGCCTTCGTTCCTCGGAGCCAGGTGAGACCCCACAGCGAAGCGAGGAGGCTCACGGACCGCCCGCGGAAATCAACCTGTTCCTAGCGTTTGTTAGTTTAGAAAATCATCCGCTTCAAGAAGATGCTTGTACTTTTCATTGGAGCTAGCAAATTCATGGAGCTGGTCTCCATACCCTTCAATCCATTTTGTAATGACCATTTCGGTTACCGCTGCCCCTTTATAATCATAACCTGCTCGAGCATAGGAAGATTCGAAATCTGACCAAAGAAGCTCAATCCAAGTTCGTGCTTTTGAGGCAGATAGCTGTTCGTTTTTTTCAATTAATTGTGTTGTTAATGCATCTATTTTATCTTGCATGTTATTTTCCTTCCTTTAATGGCTGTAGTAGAGATATCGGTAATGCTTCCTCGTATCTATCTCCGCCCAATCTATATCCCCAAGCGAATCTTCCTTTAAGGTACTCCACTTGAAAGAACATACCAGGATCACTAGATATTCGGTACATTTCACCAGGTTTAATAGAAGCTGGATCAGTTAAGAATGCTTGTGCCATCGTTGCTTTTCTTTCGTAAACAGCATACTCATTTACAATTCCTAATTGTTCTGCTTTTCTGGCTTTCTCTTTTAAATTTGCAATTTCTGTTCGTAATTCATTTTCAGTCATATCACTATATTTTTTTTCACTCATCTTGTTGTTCCAGCTCCTTTTTTTCAATATATAAATCGATTTGCTCCCCTGGAAAACCCTTTTGAAAAAGTGCTGTTTTTACTCGCTTTTTCAAGTCATATCCCGAATATTTAGATGCATATTTCCTCCAAATTTTATCTCCTTGCGTGGCAATGATATCTTCCCATTCTTCCTGTTCTTTATCCAGTTTAAAGGAGTCTATTGCTTGGGAAATAATGGTGAAGTTATATCCTTTTCTTTGCAGTGAATCTTGCACTTTTTGTTTTATTTGTCTTGGTGTTTTATCTACGTTTTGGTTTATTATTTTCTCGGTTAGCGTCCTCGCAATCGTAAGTTGTTCGTCTTCGGAATAAGTTGCCAATACTTCTTCTTGAAGATCTTTGTTAATTCCTTTTTTCTTTAATTCTTGTCGGATAGCTGTAGGACCTTTTTTACTGTTTTTCTTTTGTGTATTCACTAAAGCTTTTGTAAAGCTTTCGTCATTTAAAAAACCATGATCATATAATTTACGAACTGCTTCTAAAATAACCGCTTCACCAAATTCACTCATTTGCAACTTTTTCTTTACCTCATGTTCACTTCTCATACGATAACTTAAAAAGTTGATCGCTTTATTATAAGCCTTTCTTACTTCATCATCAAAAACGATTTCATCTATAGTAAAAGCTTCTATCACTTTCCCTTTTGAAAGCTGGTACTTAATAAGAACTGCTTCATCTACACTAAAAGCATATTTTTCATCCAAATATAAATTATATCGTTCATTATTGTTTTTTTGTCGACCTATTTTTGTAATAATCGGCATGACTAAACCTCTCCATTCCTCATCTATCATTATAGCGTATAAATTCATAGGTGATAACTGTTAGGCATGCTAAGATAGCACTAAGGGAGGTTAGGATAATGAAAATAGCAATTACCGGGGGTACAGGGTTTGTCGGAAATGAACTGACGAAGCTTCTTGTGGAAAAAGGCCATCATGTATTTATTTTATCTCGTATAAAAAATAATATATCAAATGACGCAACTTCTATTGGATGGCTATCGGAAAATTCTCAACCTGAAAAAGAATTAGAAGGAATTGATGCAATCGTCAATCTGGCTGGTGAATCTATTAATAATGGCAGATGGACAGAAGAGCAAAAAAAAGAAAATTTATGATAGTCGTATGCAAGCAACGGATGAAGTGCTCCGAATAATAAAAGCTTTGAAACAAAAACCAAAAGTTCTCGTAAATGCTAGTGCAATAGGAATTTATCCGGCCTCTGAGGACAAAATATATACAGAAAAATCAACTACAATCGGTACGGACTTTCTAGCAAAAACTGTTCATGATTGGGAGCAAAAAGCAAAGAAGGCTGAGCAATTAGGCGTTCGAGTAGCTTCCGGAAGATTCGGTATAATTCTAGGAAAAAGTGAAGGTGCTCTTCCTCTTATGGCATTACCATATAAAATGTTTGTCGGAGGTCCAATTGGTTCTGGGCAAAACTGGATGTCATGGGTTCATGTGAAAGATGTTGCGAATGCTTTACTTTTTGCAATTGAACACGATTTACATGGTCCTTTTAATGTGGTTGCTCCACATGCAAAAAAAATGAATGAATTTGGAAAAACGCTCGCAACTGTGTTAAATAGGCCATATTATTTCCCTGTTCCTTCTTTCGCTTTAAAAGTAGCACTCGGCGAAAAAAGCCAGCTCGTAATAGAAGGGCAACATGTACTACCAACAGTTTTATCGGAAAACGGTTTTAATTTTCAATTCCCAGATTTGACAAATGCCTTAAGCGATATTTATAAATGAATAAATGAAACTGTCTAGCGCAACCTATCCAAAAAGAAAGGTTGCGTTTTTTATGTGGAAATATCATGTGTTTGGAATAGTATTAGCGGCTTTTGTCTTAAGTATGGGGTTTTTCTATCAGCCGTTCTCTGCACAATCAAAAGAAATACATTGGGGATTAAAAAAGGCGACAAAGGAAGTACCAGCCGAGGCTGGGGCGGAGCTAGATGCAATGCTTGAAAAACATGGAGCAGTTTATAAAGGAACTCCTGATAAAAAGATTATTTATTTTACCTTCGATAATGGCTATGAAAATGGCTATACAGAGAGTATTTTAGATACGCTAAAACAAGAAAATATTAAAGCCACTTTCTTTCTAACTGGTCATTATTTAGAGAGTGCAACAGACCTTGTAAAACGAATGATTCAGGATGGCCATCAAATAGGAAACCATTCCTATGGGCACCCAAACTTAGCTAGACTTTCAAAAGATGGCGTAAAAAAAGAATTACAAAAGTTTGACCAACGTTTAAGTGAATTAACCCCACTAAAGAGAACAACTGTTACGCGACCACCTGAAGGTATTTTTAATGAGCAGGTGTTAGAAGCTGCAAACGAAATCGGCTATCAGCATATATTTTGGTCTATTGCTTTTATTGATTGGCATCGAGATCAGAAAAAAGGCGGTAAATATTCTTATGATCAATTAATGTCTCAAATTCACCCAGGAGCAATCATTTTAATGCATACTGTTTCACCTGATAATGCGGAAGGTCTTCCTATGTTTATCAAGGAAGCTAGAAAGATGGGTTATACATTTGGAACGCTAGATGAACTAAACATGAATAATCTGGATATTCCGCTTTCTTCCCAACAATGATTTTGTCCTTTATAATAGAAGGAAGATTATAAAGGACGTGAAGGAATGACAGAACTAGAAACAATTCAAGTTGGGCAACAATTCCCTTTAACGATAAAAAGACTAGGGATCAATGGAGAAGGCGTCGGCTTTTTCAAACGTAGTGCCATATTCGTAAAAGGGGCTTTACCTGGTGAAGTGATTACCGCAGAAGTAACAGTAGCCAAACCAAAGTACGCGGAAGCAAGTATTAAAACAATCCGACAAGCATCTCCAGACCGAGTGACACCACCATGTCCAGTATATGATGCATGCGGTGGGTGTCAGTTACAACATATGTCCTATGATAGACAGCTGATTGAAAAAAGAGATTTGGTTGTGCAAGCATTGGAACGCTATGTAAAAGATCTAGCTCCAACAATTGAAGTTAGAAAAACCATTGGAATGGACAATCCATGGCATTACCGCAACAAATCCCAGTTTCAAGTAAGACCATTAGGCGATAAAGTAATCGCAGGATTGTATGCAGAAGAATCGAATATGTTAATCGACATTAACGAATGTGCTGTACAGCATCCAGCTACTACACATATTACAAATGAAATAAAAAAATACTTGCAAGAGCTAAATATTCCTATTTACGATGGTAGAAACTCTAAAGGAATTATCCGTACAATAGTCGTTCGTACAGGTATGAAAACTGGTCAAATCCAGGTAACGCTCGTTACAACACAAAAGAAAATGCCACATAAAGAAGAACTTGTGCAAAAAATACGCGCAATAGATGCTAATATTGTTTCCATCAGTCAAAATATAAATGCAGAAGATACATCGCTTATTTTTGGTGATAATACATTTAACTTACATGGCAAAGAAACGATTCATGAAAAGCTAGGAGAATTAGCATTCGATCTATCTGCTCGCGCATTCTTCCAGTTAAACCCGGAACAAACCGAGCATTTATACAATGAAATCGAAAAAGCAGCAGCACTTACAGGAGTTGAAACAGTTGTAGACGCTTATTGTGGCGTTGGAACAATCGGCTTATGGCTTGCGAAAAATGCTAAAGAAGTTCGTGGTATGGACATTGTCGAGGAATCGATTAAAGATGCAAAAAGAAATGCAAAACGTAATGGCTTTAAAAATACAACATATGTGCACGGTACTGCAAAACAATGGCTGCAAAAGTGGAAAAACGAAGACTTTGTTCCAGATGTATTAACAGTAGATCCACCACGCGCAGGTCTTGACGATGAATTGCTTAAAACAATTTTAGATATAAAGCCAAAACGTTTTGTTTATACATCATGTAACCCTTCTACCCTTGCAAAGGATTTAGAAGCTTTAACAAAAGTTTATCATGTGAGATATATTCAACCAGTGGACATGTTTGCTCAAACTGCACATGTAGAAGCGGTAACGTTGTTGGAATTAAAGAACTAAAAAATATGACCGCGAATCAGAATTACGAAAATAAAGCCCAAATTCAAATATGAATTGGGCTTTTTAAAATACTTATTTATCAAGGCTGTGTTTTTAGTAGGTACTTTTTTATTATTCCGTAGAACTCTTTAATATCTTGAAGAAATCACTATCATTTTCGATTGTATAGTATTCGTCCCTATCTCCGTGCGTATCAATGATACAAAGTAATTTTTTATCTGAATCAACATACATTGCATATCCTGTATTAAATGTAATATTGATTCGGTAATCGTAATCACTTGAGCCATTTTTTACTTTTTTAAATTTCGCATTTTTAAAAGCTTCTATAAGTTCCTGTTGCTTTTTTTCTGGAATTTTAATTGATGTGAATATATCCTCTGTTTCTACATCGATACTTTCAATGCTTACAAATGGATTTTCTGCATTTATATCAGCATAATCCCCTAATACATCTGATGGATAATAAGTCCTATTATCAAAGATAGTCAAGATAATGATACCCAACATAATGAGAAATAAAACTACAATTAGAATTCCTCTATTTTTTAAGTTACGCAATATTGTCTCCATATTGGACACCCTCCTAAATGCTTTAGTTCAATATGGAGACAAAAAGGAGCATTAATCCTTCTGCCAATAGAACGGATTACAATAATTAATTGGCTTGCTTTTTCTTTAAATCAATCTTCTCTTCTTGGCCATCCCAAGCTATGAAGACATCGAAAGAATCATCTTTATTGTCTAGACGAGGTTCATCTAAGCATCCTCGAATAAGTTTTTTATCTCCTTCAATGTCATAATCAAAATAAGATTCGCATCCTGAACCACGAGGATTTGTCTGTTTAAAAGTTATATTACTTTTTTGAATTCCACCAATGGATTGAATTTCTACTGATTGTCGCTTAACTTCCTTCTCATTTTGAATAATCTTGTAAATAACTTTCCAATTAGTTGACTCACCTTCGTAAGTCATAGTCTGTTCACTGCATCCGGTTATTAAAAATACTAGTAAACAGCTAATTAATACGTAGTATCGTTTCATTTTTGATTCCCATAACGTTCAAACATCCCAACCATCAAGGTTAAACCAGCGACAAGGGATGGAATTCCAAGGATTCCAACAAAGTTTATATTCATTATCCAATTTGGAATAGGCACAGAAAAGTTACCCGGATCTGATGCAGTAGTTTGAACAATCGAATAAGTTACTGGAAAATAAAAAGCAATAATGAAACAAGGAACAGTTACACAGATTATTAACGGCCAATTCCATTTCACTGCCCGTACGTTTACGAAAAGTAAAGAAATATAAACACCTATAACAAAAGCGGCAGTAGCATAATACCAAATTGAAGGGGTCATATAAAACGTAGTTGCAACATGATTTCTTACTTTTATCCACAATTCATTACTGATAAGCAATAAAGCAATTAACCCAACAACCCATAATAATTTCCAAACATATGGTAACCAGTTTTTACTCATTCAATATCCTCCTTCTCCTTTTAAACTATTACGATTATCATATACATAACTGGATACATTTGTATACTTACAAACGCTAAATATTCAGACTTCAATTAAAAAAGCACTACTGTTTCCGCTGTATACTCTTTGAAAGAGGTACATGAACCAGTAGTGCTTTCTAAATTTTAAAGCAAAGACGTTTTTCCACTTTTTTGCGGATTGGCAAAAAAGATAATACAGGAAAGAGTTCCTAGTAGAAGTGCGACTAATACTAAAAAGCTAACTCCTTCGAATAGTTGGATGAAGAGACCTCCTAGAAATGGTCCTGAAAGACTTCCAATACTAAAAAATATTCCACATATTAAGTTTCCAGTTGGCAGAAGGATTTTTGGTGTTAAGTCAGCCATATAAGAAATCCCAAGTGAAAAAGTCGATCCAACAAACATTCCAGCGATGTAAAATAAAATTCCAATTGTTAAAGTAGACGTTTCAAAAAAGCTTGCAGTTCCAAAGGTAATAGCTCCTAGTCCAAGCATAATGATAAGTACTTTTCTTCTCCCGATTTTGTCGCTTAATACACCAAGAGGTAATTGTGAAACAACCCCTCCCATTGAAAATGCTGCTAGTATGTAGGACAAACTAGTTACTTCAATCGCATTACGAAGTGCATAAACTGGGTAAATAGCATTTAATGATGATTCCAAAAATCCATAGCAAAATGGCGGTATAAATGCAACCCATGCAATCGCAAAAGTTGCTCCAAATCGTTTCCAAGTTCCTTCGAAGGCAGGAGAACTTTTAAATATCTCTGGTTTTTCATTCTTAACAAAGAAAATGAGTATCCATGCCCCTAAACAAAGGAGGCTCGATATGATAAATGGCAATCCTTGAAAAATATTGACGAGTTGGACAAACAAAGGGCCTACTGCAAAGCCAACCCCAAAAGAAAGGCCATATATAGCGATATTTCTTCCTAAACGATGCCCGGGAGAAAAGCTTGTAATCCATGTTTGTGTCGAGAAATGAAGAGCGTGATCCCCTATTCCAATTAATAACCTTAAAATAAACCAAAATGCGACACTTTTCCAAATAGGGAAGAGCATTAACGATATAATTACAATAAGCCCACCTATCATAATAATTGGCTTATACCCAAACTTTCGAAGTGGTGGCTCAATAAATGGTGATATTAATAATGTTCCGATATAAAGACCTGTTGCACTTAACCCGTTCAGTGTAGCACTTACTCCGTCTTGCTCAAATATAACGGATATAAGCGGTAATAACATTCCTTGTGAAAATCCTGAAATCGATACAATCGTAACGAGTATCCAAAACCTTTTTCTTTCCACTACTGTAAATTGCTGCATACATTACCTCTTTAATATATTCAAAGTTGTTCTAATCAGTAGTGTATCAGACAATACCTTCGTTTTATATAAAAAACTGGTCAAGAAAAGACCCAGTCGGTATCTGCAATAGATAGACTGAGCCTTTTACATATAACTAGTATCCTTTTGAGTACTCATAATTGCATTTGCGGCATTATTGCCGGTGAAATGTCTGAACCCCCTCCTTCTATTGGTTGAATGGTTTTCGACTATTCACTACGGCCTCCCTTCTATGTATGCCTTATAGATACTTTATCATATAAACTGATAAGTGTAAATATTCAAAACAGACAAATTATTAAAATAACTCTTTATACCTATCTTTTCTTTTCGTTTTCCTTTATTCTATACTTACGAAAAGGTGGTGTTATTCTGTGGGCAAACAAATTTCAAATCCAGAACAACAAGTATCTTATTTAAAAGATCGACTGCAAATGTTTTTAGAAGTCTTAGATTCAATTGAACCTGAAACGACTGAACTCGAAGATATTGACCGTCTTATTCAAATGATGGATGACTTAGAGTTAAAAATGGAGCAGTTTAAAAATAATAAAGAGTAGATCTTAGCTAAAAGAAGTCTGGAATAATCGATTTCCAAACTTCTTTTTTCATTGTTTAGAGGTCAGAATCACTTTTAGGTGTTGATGCACTGGCTCTATGGGCATATACAACACCTATAGGAGCACATAGCACGCCGTTAGGGGCGGATAAAAAATTTAGGAGCAGATGCACTAGCTTTAGGGGCATATATAACACCTTTAGGAGCGGATAGCACGACTTTATGGACAGATAAAAAATTTAGGAGCAGATGCACTAGCTTTAGGGGCATATACAACACCTCTAGGAGCATATAGCCCGTCGGCTATGGGTGGATAAGAAATTTAAGCGCGGATCCACTAGGATAGCACGACGTTAGCCCCGGTTAAGCGATACTCCGCCCTTTTTTTCAAACTAATAAAATAGTATACTAGTAAATGTTTATTACTTACATACCTAAAGGAGCGTTTCATGATGCAATTGGAACAATTAGAAAAGAGTATTTATGACTTAATTACGGAAACATCTACGAACTTACCAAAAGATGTACGACGCGCTATTAAGAAAGCGAAAGCATCTGAAAATGCCGGTACACGTGCGGCTATGAGTTTAGATACAATTACGAACAATATTCAAATGGCGGATGATAAAGTCTCGCCTATTTGCCAAGATACTGGGTTACCAACGTTCAAAATTAAAACACCAATCGGCGTAAACCAATTAGAAATTAAAGCTGCGATTAAACGTGCTATCGTGACTGCAACAAAAGATGCAAAACTTCGCCCTAACTCAGTAGATTCATTAACTGGTGCTAACAGTGGGGATAACTTAGGTGAAGGTATCCCTGTCATGAAATTTGAACAATGGGAAAAAGACTATATTGAAATGAAGCTTATCTTAAAAGGTGGCGGATGTGAAAATAAAAACATTCAATATAGCTTACCAACTGAACTAGAAGGTTTAGGACGCGCTGGTCGTGACTTAGATGGCATCCGAAAATGTATTTTACATTCTGTATACCAAGCACAAGGACAAGGCTGTTCTGCAGGTTTTATAGGAGTTGGTATTGGTGGAGATCGTTCTTCTGGGTATGACCTTGCAAAAGAACAATTATTTCGTCATGTAGAAGATACAAATCCAAACCCAGACCTTGCAAAATTAGAAGAGTATATTGTAGAAAAAGCAAACACATTAGGAATTGGTACAATGGGATTCGGCGGAGAAGCAACGCTACTTGGCTGTAAAATTGGTGTAATGCACCGCATTCCAGCAAGTTTCTATGTATCAGTTGCATATAACTGTTGGGCATACCGTCGTATGGCGATTAATATCAACCCAACTACTGGAGAAATTATCGAATGGCATTACCAAGAAGGAGAAAAAATCGAATTTAAAGAAGAAGCTAAAGAAGAAGCTACTCAAAAAGTGGTAGAACTTCAAGCTCCTATTACCGAAGAACAAATTCGAACACTACAAGTAGGAGACGTTGTTTCCATCACTGGACGTATGTTTACAGGACGTGATGCAATTCACCATCACTTAATGAGTCATGATGCACCTGTTGACTTAAATGGACAAATAATTTATCACTGTGGACCAGTTATGCAAAAAGACGATGAAGGAACTTGGCATGTACGTGCAGCTGGCCCAACTACTTCTATTCGTGAGGAGCCATACCAAGGAGATATTATGAAAAAGTTTGGTATTCGCGCAGTTATCGGTAAAGGCGGTATGGGGCCAAAAACACTTGCAGCACTTTCTGAGCACGGCGGCGTGTACTTGAACGCAATCGGTGGAGCAGCCCAATACTATGCTGACTGCATTAAAGGTGTAGAAGGCGTCGACTTAATGGAGTTTGGTATTCCAGAAGCAATGTGGCATTTACGTGTTGAAAATTTCACAGCTGTCGTAACAATGGACTCTCATGGCAATAGCTTGCATGCAGATGTTGATAAGTCTTCATTGGAAAAATTATCTGATTATAAAGAGCGAGTTTTTAACTAATTGTTACTATTGACATTAAAATAACTCTACTTTATAATAATTATAAAGTAGTAATGAATATAAAAATGGATTTCCTCCTGGGAATCCATTTTCGTCATTTTAGAAGCTTATTAAGACTGAAATTCATTATCAAGGGGGTATTTACATGGCAACTATTCAGGAAACAAATGAGAATCAACCTCTTTTCAAATCGGTTATCCCACATATCGAGCTGATTGCTGCTCTTTTCTCAGGAGTATTAATTCTAATTGCTTGGTGGCTTGGAAGAACAGATCAGGAAACTGCTTCTATTCTTTTTTATATACTCGCTTTCGGCATTGGGGGATTTGCTAAAGCAAAGGAAGGTATTGAATCCACAATTGAAGAAAGAAAACTAAATGTGGAAATGCTCATGATTTTAGCAGCAGTTGGTTCTGCAATCATCGGTTATTGGACAGAAGGCGCCATATTAATCTTCATTTTCGGTGTTAGCGGTGCGCTTGAGACATATACGATGAACAAAAGTAAAAAGGAAATTTCATCGCTTATGGAACTTCAACCAGAAGAAGCTTGGCGGTTAAATAGTGATGATTCCACTACTCGCGTTTCTGTAAATGAACTCGTTATCGGGGATCTTTTAGTCGTAAAACCTGGAGAAAGAATACCTGCAGACGGAATCATCAAAAGTGGATCTACGGCAATTGATGAAGCTGCAATTAGTGGAGAATCCATTCCTGTATCCAAACAAGTCAACGACGAATTGTTCGCTGGAACTGTGAACATAAGTGGTGCTATTACAATGGAAATGACAAAAGCAAATGAGGACTCGCTTTTTCATAAAATTATTCAACTTGTTCAAACAGCTCAGGATGAGAAATCTCCAGCTCAGCAATTTATCGAAAAATTTGAAGGTACCTATGTAAAAGTAGTTCTAATGGCGGTAGGTTTCATGATGTTCCTCCCACATTTTGTACTTGATTGGGACTGGAAAACAACGTTCTACCGTGGCATGGTTTTATTGGTTGTTGCTTCTCCTTGTGCACTTGTGGCAGCTATTATGCCGGCAACACTAGCAGCAATATCAAATGGTGCAAAAAGCGGAATCTTGTTTAAAGGTGGCATGCATTTAGAAAATGTTAGTGAAATGAAAGCAATTGCGTTCGATAAAACAGGAACACTTACAAAAGGAAAACCAGTAGTGACAGAGTTCTTTGTCCGGGAAGATTTAAATAAAATTGCAACATTAACTATGCTTGCTACAATTGAAGCTCAATCGAACCATCCTCTTGCACAAGCAATAACTACCTATGCGAAGTCAGAAGGAATTGGCCAATTACCACTTATTCATATTGAAGATAAACCTGGTTTTGGCTTGCAAGCAGTCATGGAAGAACAAACAATATTAGTTGGGAAACCAGAATTTGTAAATAAAATAGATGCATTTGAATTCCAAGATGGAGTCGCTGCTTCACTTGCTGAAGAAGGAAAAACAGTTATTTTTATGCGCGATGAAAAAGGAATTGCTGCTGCTGTTGCTTTAAAAGATACAGTTCGTGAAGAAGCAAAAGAAGCGATTAAACTGTTGCAATCATTAGGAATAAAAACCGTTATGCTGACTGGTGATAATGATAAAACAGCTAAAGTTATTGCTAAAGAAGCAGGTATTAATCAATACATCGCAGAATGTTTACCTGAAACAAAAGTACAGCATTTGAAAGAACTATTAGAAGAACATAAATTTGTAGGAATGGTTGGGGATGGTATAAATGATGCCCCTGCCCTAGCAACAGCAACAACTGGATTTGCAATGGGAGAAGGAACAGACGTAGCGTTAGAAACTGCGGATGTGGTACTCATGAAAAATGATTTATCCAAAATTGCGTATGCCGTGAAGATGTCACGTAAAATGCGACGTATTGTGAAACAAAATATTGTACTTTCCATTTCTGTAATTGCCC
This sequence comes from Psychrobacillus sp. L3, assembly GCF_042945595.1. Taxonomy (GTDB): domain Bacteria; phylum Bacillota; class Bacilli; order Bacillales_A; family Planococcaceae; genus Psychrobacillus. The sequence continues at coordinate 3,075,979 of NZ_CP168493.1, forward strand.
TATTGATCATTTCAAACTTTCTTCAAGTACTCGATCTACCACTAGGAGTCATTGGACATGAGGGAAGTACGATTTTAGTTATCCTTAATGGGTTAAGAATGCTAAATAGAAATATTTAAAAGCAGAGGGTCTTAGAAACCCTTTGCTTTTTTCTGTCTAAATGCATTCTTTCTTTCCTGCATGACTGCATTTATCTGCCCGCCAACTAATAAAATAATTCCCGATAAATATAACCACAACATCAGAACAATGATTCCTCCTATACTTCCATAAGTGGAAGAATAGGTGCCAAAGCTACTAACATAATAAGAGAATCCTAAGGAAACAATAATCCACCCTAATGTAGCAAAAACTGCACCTGGAAGTACACTTCTTAATAATAACTTTTTGTTTGGAACAATCCAATATAATGCGGCGAATACGATAAAAATAACAAGGGGACTGATTATCCATCTGATATTATTCCACACTATTAGAAACCCTTCTTCAAATCCGAAATAGGAAAATAGAATAGTTCCAATTTGTTGCCCAAACACGGGTAGCACTAGTGCAATGATAAGTAGCACTATCATAAGTAAAGTAAAAACAACTGATAAACCTCTTACAATAAAAAAAGGTCTTGTTTCCTCCAACTCATACGATCTATTTAAAGAAATCTCAATGGCATTCATGCCTTTGGATGCCGACCAAATAGTTCCAATGATTCCGATAGACAACAGACCCCCATTGCGACTTCTTAATACATCTGACAGAGTACCCTCAATAAGCGTATATACCTCTTTTGGCGCATAGTTTTCTAGAAAGCGAAATACTTGTGCTTCATCCAAATTTATATAAGGCAATAACGTCATGATAAAAATAAGCATTGGAAATAATGACAAAAGAAAAAAATAGGAAAGTTGAGCACCTAATCCTGTGATATCTGCTCTCTGAATATGATTGAGTAAATGTTTAAAGTATCCAGACCAAGTTGTTAAATCGTGATTTTCCGTACTGCGGGTATTCTTCTTTTTAATAAATAAAAACTTAATATTTTCACGCCAAGTTGTTGAGGATGAAGTATTTTCTTCTTGTAAGTCCTCTTTTATACGATTACGCTCCACTTCATCCTCTCCTTTCTTTTCAACTATTGTTTCACGATATTTTCATCAGATTCAGGGATGACAATTGATTTGTATTCTTCTTTCGATTGAGTGAATACTTCTTTTGTATCCGATAGTAACGTTTTGACTTGAGGTGTAATTTCTTTCACTTCATTTACTTTTTGTGATATGTACGTCGCATCGGAAGCAAACTGATCGTAAAACGACTTCCATTTCGTTAGTTGTTCTTCAATGGTCGTTATTAATTCTTGTCTATTTTTACTGTAATATTGAATCTGCCTTCCGAGATATCTTGATTTCTTAGCAACTCCATTTCTTGTTGTCCTATCTAACATGGTTAACGCTCCACCTATTAATGCTCCATAAACTATCCCTTTTACTAATTTAGTTTCACTCATGTGATAACCTCCATATTTGAATGTATATGTATTTAATTATACCCGTGACTAAGCGTAATAAAACAAATAATTTACTTATATTAAAAAAATGTCTTGACTAACAAGCAGCATTTTATGAATATCATAACAAGAACAAATTACATAGAAAGGTACATATTTTCATAGAGTATTAAAAGTAATTGGAACATAGGCGGACAGCTACAGTTACTAAATCTATTTAGTGTTTGACAATCTACGCGGAGCGTGAAATGATAAAGTAGAACTTCAATACGAATTATACGGATTGATGCCATTCGGGCTTAACGGGTAGTTAAACTTCCGTTTGCAATACCGGATTCATTCTCAATTTACATTGGAATCATACTGCCCGTTAAAGCGGGGAAAACTACTATTGTATGAAAGGTAGGAACAAAAAATGAATTTATCACAGCCCTCTGTTGAAAATGTTACGTATATGATTGAAACAATAAAAGAAAAACTTCGCATGGTTAACGTAGATGCTATGAAACCAGAGAATTTTAATGCAACGGAATACGAAGATTTGGTCTACTTGTATGAAATGGTGAAAAAAAGAGAATCGTTTAGTCCAAGCGAAATGCAAGCAATTGCAGCAGAGTTAGGAAACTTACGTAAGTAAAAAAAACTTCCCGAGATAAGTTCTCGGGAAGTTTTTTTTATAGTTTATTTAATTCAACTGCAATCTTAGCTCCAACTTTTGCATTGTTGTAAACTAATGCAATATTCGATTCTAAGCTTTTTCCTTCTGTTAATTCTTTTACTTTTCCAAGTAAAAATGGTGTTACGTCTTTCCCTTTAATGCCGTTTGCTTCTGCTTCTTTTAAAGCTTTCTCAATAATTTCGTTAATATATGCTTCTTCCATAGAATGCTCTGCTGGAATTGGATTTGCTATGATAGCCCCACCTTTTAAACCTAAATCCCATTTCACTTTTAACATTTTTGCAACTTCTTGTGGTTCATCCAGTCGGAAGTTTGCATTAAATGCACTAGTTGCCGTATAAAATGCTGGGAATGCATTCGTTTGATATCCAACAACAGGAACGCCTTTAGTTTCTAAATATTCAAGTGTCAAACCTATGTCCAAAATAGATTTCGCACCTGCACATACTACAGCAACATTTGTAGAAGCTAATTCTTCTAAGTCTGCTGAAATATCCATTGTCATTTCTGCACCTCTATGAACTCCACCGATACCACCAGTTACAAACATGTTAATACCTGCTAACTCTGCGCAAATCATCGTTGTCGCTACTGTTGTTGCTCCAATTTCTTTAGAAGCTACTACATAAGGAAGATCTCTTCTAGAAGTTTTTCGTGCATTTTTACTTGTGCCTAGTGTTTCTAGCTCTTCTTCTGAAAGACCTATTTTAATCTTTCCATCCATAATGGCAATTGTCGCTGGAACGGCACCATTCTCACGTATAATTTGCTCCACTTCTCTTGCCATTTCTACGTTTTGTGGGTAAGGCATTCCGTGTGAAATAATTGTCGATTCTAAAGCAACAATTGCTTTCCCTGCTGCCATTCCTTCTTCTACTTCTTTTGAAAATGTTAAAAATTCTCTCATAATAAATATTCCTCCAATTCATTATTTAAAGTAATTTTAGAAAGCTCTGTACGAACAGTTTCTGCAGATTGTAATGTTTTACTCGCATTTACCATACCAGCATTTATTGCCGATTTTAGGTCGTTTCCTTCCAACCATGCATGAAGCGTTCCTGAGACAAAAGCATCTCCAGCTCCAGTGACGTCCACTACATGATCTACATGCATCGCAGGAACGTATGTCGAATAACTGGATTCACTCGAATACATTACGCCTTGACTACCATTTGTAATAACCACATGATTGACACCCTTTTGTACAAATGTTTGCGCAGCTTTTTTCCATGCTGATACATCATCAATTTTCATGTGTAAATATGCTTCAGCCTCGTCTCGATTTAAAATGATCCACTCTATTCCATGCAAGTTATCCGGCATTCTCTCCATTTTAGGAGAAGATACAGGAATAATTGCGAGCGAGATATTTTTTCCCATTGCAAGTGTTTGTAAGTATTCAATAACTTCTTTTGGACAATTCATATCCACTATTAATAGTTGTGCATTCGAAAGATGAGACTCTTGTTTTTTCATGTATTCAACAGATAGTTGATCGTATATTTCCATATTAGCTAGTGCAAAAAGCATCTCGCCTTGCCTATCTAATACGGCAGAATAGGTGCCCGTAGAATAATTAGCAAGTTTTTCTACAGAAAATAAGTTCATCCAATTACTAGAAGCTTTCTCTATTATTTGATACTCCATATCATTCCCAACTACTGATAACAAACGTACACTATGTCCAAGTCTACCTAAATTCTCAGCGATGTTTCTTGCAACTCCTCCAACACTTTGCGAGCTCGTAGTTGGATTAGAAGTACCCATTTGTAATTTATTTTTAACTGAATATTTTCGATCTAGATTTGCACCACCGATACAAATGATTTCATTTTTTTCAGGAAGTATGTATGCCCTTCCTGTTATTTGTCCATTCCTAATTAATTGGGAAATAATATTACCTACTGCTGGTCTGGACATATTAAGATTATCTGCTATTTCTAATTGAGACGCATACGGATTTTTTCGAAGGTACTGTAAAATTTGTATTTCTTTTGGTTGCACAATAATGAACCTCCTTTCCAAACTTTTGTTTTAATTATAAACTTTTGTTTGAAAAAGTCAAAAGAAAAACTGATAACAACTCCAAGTTGTTATCAGTTTACGTTTTTCTTATTTTGGTGCATCGTTTAAAGTACCATCTTGTAACACACGTGGTTGGATTAACACCTCTACACGTCGGTTTTTGGCACGGCCCTCTACAGTATCATTAGAAGCAACTGGTTTAAATTCACCATAACCTTTTGCACTAAAGTACAATGGATCAATGGTTCCTTTACCAACTAAAATTTTCAAGAAATTCACTGAACGCATGACACTTAGTTCCCAGTTAGATGAAAACTCACTACTTGAAATCGGAATATTATCTGTATGTCCTGTTATAACAACATTTCTAGGAGGATCGAATACTAGAAGATCCGATATGTCTTCGGCAATTTGGCGATATTCAGATTTTACTTGTGCTTTTCCCATATCAAATAAAATATTCTCACGGATAGTAACGAGAAGCCCTTCATCCGTCAATTTCGTTGCGAATTGCTTTTCTAGTGCATTGACTGCTATATACTCATCTACACTAGCTTTAATAGCTGATAATGCTTGCTGGTCTTCAATATAAGCTGAACTTTGGTCATTATCACTTGTTTCGGTTGATGTAATTGGTACTTCCATTGGAGAAGAATTATCCATTAAGCCATTTGCACCATCAAAAATTTGGTTAAATACTTCGGACATCTGCTCAAGCTTCTTTTGATCTATCGTACTCATAGAAAAAAGTACGATAAAAAGAGCTAATAATAATGTCAATATATCCGCATATGGAATTAGCCATGATTCGTCAATATGTTCTTCTTCCCTATGCTTTTTATGCTTCTTTGCCAAAGTCTCCGTCCCCGCTTTCGTTCATTATTTTTTTGCGGTCTGACATAGACAAATACGAAGCTAATTTTTGTTCAATTACTCGAGGGGCATCTCCTTCTAGCACGGAAAGAATACCTTCTAACATCATCGTTTTTTGACGAACCTCTTGCTTAGATTTGCGTTTAAGTTTATTTGCAAATGGATGCCAAATAATATACCCAGTGAAAATACCTAGTAATGTCGCAACAAAAGCTGCTGATATAGCATGACCCAATGAATCAATATCATTTAAGTTTTTTAGGGCTGCGATTAGTCCCACAACTGCTCCTAGCACTCCTAGTGTAGGGGCATATGTACCTGCTTGTGAAAATATTAAAGCTCCACTAATATGTCTGTCTTCTAAAGCATCGATTTCTTCTGTTAGTACATCTCGGATATAATCCGCGTTTTGTCCATCAATTGCTAATGTTAATCCATTTTTTAAGAATGGATCTTCTACATCCGTAATCTTGCTTTCTAATGCAAGTAATCCTTCTCTACGTGCTAAATCAGCCCAGCTAGAAAACATTTTAATAACTTCACTATCATCTGCAAGTTTTTTATCTTTGAATAGCACTCCAAATAGCTTTGGTACCCTTTTCAATTCATTCATTGGAAATGCAATTACTACAGCAGCAATTGTTCCAAATATAATAATTAAGATAGCTGCAGGAACTAATAAACTTCCTGGACCAACTCCTTTTAAATACATCCCAACTAATAATGAAACAAACGCAATGATGAGACCAACAACCGTCGATATATCCATTTATTAACCCCCAAATTCTATTTCTCTCATTATTTCGGCTATTTTGCACTTTTTTTAATAATAAACTTGCTTTCCGATAATATAATTTCATAGTTTATGAATAATATCCGACTTTTTACCTTTAATATGTATTGTTACAATAGACTGAAAACTGATATTATGAAGTTAAACACAGAAAGGAAGTATGTATATGTCATCATTTAATGAAACGCTTGAAAAGTACGCTGCACTTGCTGTAGAAGTAGGGGTTAATATTCAATCTGGTCAGAACCTATTTATTGCTTCTTCTATCGACAGTGTGGAACTTGTTCGATTAATTACAAAAAAGGCGTATGAAGTTGGTGCCAATCAAGTTTTTGTAGACTTTTCAGACGATGAAATTACTCGCTTACGCTATGATCTAGCTCCTAAAGAATCTTTTGACTTCTTCCCATCATGGAAAGTACAAGAAAAAGAATTATTAGCTGAGCAAGGTGCTGCATTTATGAGCATTATGAGCCAAAGTCCGGACCTTTTAAAAGGAGTGGATACTAGTAAAATTGCTGCATTCCAAAAAGCAGCTGGGACAGCATTAAGTAAATATCGCCAATATACCCAATCTGATAAAATTAGCTGGACAGTAATTGCTTCTCCTTCAAAAGAATGGGCTAAAAAGGTATTTCCGAATGTCGTAGAAGAAGAACAAGTTTCTGCACTTTGGGATGCTATTTTCAAAGCAGTACGTGCTGATTTAGAAGATCCAGTTTCGGCATGGAAAGAGCACGATAAACTACTTCACATGAAAGTAGATTATTTAAATGACAAAAACTACAAAAAACTTCACTATACTGCTCCAGGAACTGATTTAACAATTGAACTTCCAATAGGGCATCTATGGTGTGGAGCGAGCAGTGTCAATGAAAAAGGTGACGATTTCATGGCAAATATGCCAACCGAGGAAGTTTTCACTGTTCCTTTAAAAACTGGGGTAGCTGGTTACGTTTCTAGTACGAAACCATTAAGTTATGGTGGGAATATTATTGATAATTTTACTGTTACTTTTGAAAATGGACGAATTGTAAAAGTAGAAGCTGAAGAAGGTCAGACGGTGTTGGAAGATCTTGTTGCAACAGATGAAGGCTCTCACTATTTAGGTGAAGTTGCCCTTGTTCCGCATGATTCACCAATCTCTAATTCTAACTTATTATTTTATAACACGCTCTTTGATGAGAATGCATCCAATCACTTAGCAATTGGTAGTGCATATGCATTTTGTCTAAAAGGTGGCAAAACTATGAGTCGCGAAGAGCTTGCTAAAAACGGGCTAAACGATAGTATTACGCATGTGGACTTTATGGTTGGTTCCGATAAAATGAACATTGATGGTGTGAAAGAAGATGGAACGACAGAACCAATCTTCCGCAACGGTAACTGGGCATTCTAACTATTTTTAAGTAGATTTCTATAAAATACTACTTAACTTTTATATTCTTTTAAGCTATAATGATAGTAATATAACTAGTGAGGTGTTTAATAATGGGCTTATTCACAGTTACAGTTCTTGGTTTTGCAGCAGTTACAGGTATTGTTGGTTATACAATTATGCACTACTTCGCAAAATCTATGAACTCACACGATTCAGTTTTAGTAGATCCAAAACCTTCCAAATAATTCAAAACAACCGCAGAAATTGCGGTTGTTTTTTTATGTTTTTTTCTTTTCATTTTGAAGTCAATTCGATGTCATTTTAGTGACCATTACATACTATTCTATTATATAAATCGCCATCCCTATGTATATTGATCTATTAAACCAATGAAACATTTGTAAACTTCCATAATGTAACACATGGCAATACACCTTTTATCCTTTATACTTATTGAGTATGATTGAATGGAGGAAGATATATATGTTTTCAAATGCTCATATTGGAATAGATTTAGGCACCGCAAATACATTAGTATATACGAAAAGTAAAGGCATAATTATAGATGAACCAACAGTTGTGGCAGTTAATACAAAAACGAGAGAAATTATTGCATTTGGACATAAAGCAAAAGAAATGATTGGAAAGACACCTGCTTCCATAGAAGTTATTCGCCCGTTAAAAGACGGGGTCATAGCTGATTTTGATATTACGACGCAATTATTAAAACTCATTATGCAGAGTGCAAGTAAAAAACTTGGAACTTCATTACGAAAGCCATCTGTTGTTGTGTGTACGCCATCAGGTGCAACTTCTGTCGAACGTAGAGCAATTCAAGATGCAGTCAGACAAAGCGGAGCAAAAGAAGTTCAACTAATGGAAGAACCAGTTGCAGCAGCAATTGGAGCGGGCCTTCCTGTGAATGAACCAGTTGCAAGTATGATAGTCGATATTGGTGGAGGTACAACAGAAGTTGGTATTATTTCATTCGGAGGGGTAGTTGCTTCTAACACTGTGAAGGATGCAGGAGATAGAATGGATGAATCGATTATTCATTTTATTCGCAAAGAATATAATGTATTAATTGGAGAACCAACTGCTGAAGAAATTAAGAAAACAATTGGCCATGCCTTGCTACCGCATGAAGTAGAACAAATGGATGTAAGAGGAAGAGATGTTGTAACTGGATTACCGAAAATAATCCATCTATCTTCTACCCAAATACAGGGTGTCTTGGCAGAGTCCCTTGATACAATATTAGAAGCAATTCGTGCAACCCTTGAAATATGTCCACCCGAACTTGCAGGGGATATCGTCGACCATGGAGTTGTGTTAACAGGTGGAGGGGCACTACTAAAAGGTATTAAAGAATGGCTATCCAGCGTTATTGAAGTACCAGTTCACATTGCACCAGAACCTCTTCAATCTGTTGCGATTGGAACAGGAAAATCTTTCTTTGTATCAGAACGAAAACAAAAAGTAGCGAAATGAGTAGAAACAAATTAGAGGAAATCTTCCCTGTTTTCATATAGAATAAAAAGACAGAATATGAAGGGGGAAATTTATGCCTAATTTACGTGAAGTGTTAAAGTACAATGATTATTTTGTTGAAAATAAACTATATGAACCTTATTTAACTACGAAGTTTCCAGACAAACGAGTTGTTATTTTAACGTGCATGGATACTCGCCTTATAGAAATGCTCCCTAAATCTATGAATTTTAAAAATGGTGATGTCAAAATTGTAAAGAGTGCAGGAGCGATTATTAATCACCCTTTCGGTGGGATTATGCGTAGCTTAATCGTAGCCGTCTATGAACTTCAGGCAGATGAAATATATGTTATTGGTCATCATGACTGTGGTATGAGTTCTATTCATTCCGAAAAAATTATAGAGAAAATGACATCTAGAGGTATAGATCCCCGCATTTTTGATATATTAGAACACTCCGGAGTAGATATTGAAAAATGGTTAGAAGGTTTTTCAGATGTAAAAGAAAGTGTTTTACATAGCGTTGAAATGATACGGAATCATCCTTTAATGATTAAGGATATTCCTGTCCATGGTCTAATCATTGATCCAAATACTGGTAGACTAGATTTAGTAGTAGACGGTGCACTTTATACAAATTAACTAATTATTTCCCAGGAAATCGACAAAAAAGTTGGTTATTCACCTAAGTGAATAGCCAACTTTTTGTTTATATAAGAAATTTATCGATATTCTTCACTAATGGAAGCGTAAATATAGTGATCTTCCCACTTTCCATTTATAAATAGAAGACTACGAAGTAAGCCCTCCCGTTGAAAATCATTGTTTTCCAATACTTTTATAGATCCAAGATTCCTTGGAGATACATAAGCCTCAATTCGATTTAATTGGACATGGTCGTACCCAAATAGCTTTATAATGTGGACGGCTTCTGAAGCAATACCCTTCCCTATAAATTGTTCATCGATCGAATAGCCGATGAGTCCACTTGAAAAAGGCATTCTTTTTAAACTATACAAAGAAATACTACCAATCATTTGATCAGTACCATGTGCAAACACGCCAAAACTAAATTCTCTTTTTTCATTCATTAATAATAGCGACTCTCGAATCTTTTCCCTTTGCACAACGGTTGTATAATACTCCTCTCGATGTAATGGTTCAAAAATAGACCAATATCTTTTGTTTCTATAAACGAGATCAGCTAGACTAGGTGCGTCTTTTACATTTAATGTCCGTAAATAACATGTATCTCCTTCTAAATAGATCAAGCATCGTCACCCTTTTGCATTTATTAATTGTATAAACTCATTTACATCTTGAATGCAAAGGTTAATGCCCTTAATCCAAAATGCCTCTTTTGTAATATCTTCGTCAAGATGCTTCATCGCTAAATCTTCTACTGACATTACTGCAGTATCTTGAAGTAAAGCAATGTATTTCTCTTCAAAATTTGCTCCCTCATTAATTGCTTTTGCGTAAATACTTAATGAAAATAAGTAACCAAAAGTATATGGGAAATTATAAAACGGTACCCCTGTAATATAAAAATGAAGTTTAGAAGCCCAGAAATGTGGATGAGTCGTTTCGAGTGCATCTCCATAAGCCTCTTTTTGAGCAGTTTCCATTAATTCATTTAATTTTGTTGCAGAAACTATTCCATTTTTACGTTCCTCATAAAATCTTGTTTCAAATAAGAAACGAGCATGAATGTTCATAAAGAACGCAACACTTCGTTGAATTTTATCTTCTAATAAAGCAATTTTTTCATCATCCGTTTTAGCTTCTTTTACGGCTGCATCTGCAACGATCATTTCCGCAAAAGTTGAGGCTGTTTCCGCAACACCCATGGCGTATTGACGATTCATCCAATGAACGGGTTTTAAAGCATATGAATGAAAGGCATGTCCTAATTCATGTGCTAACGTTGAAACATTTGACATCGTTCCACTATATGTCATGAAAATACGAGATTCTTCCGAAACTGGCATACCTGTACAAAAGCCACCTGGACGCTTATTTGGGCGATCTTCTGCTTCAATCCACCCTTTCTCAAATGCATTTCTAGTGAAGGCTTCTAACTTCGGACCAAATTCTTTAAAATGCTTAAGGATAAACTCCGCACCTGTTTGATAATCCATTTTTTCTGTTGAAGCACTTACTGGTGCATCTAAATCATACCAATGCATTCCTTTTTCCCCTAGCATTGTCGACTTTACGTTTAAATATTCGACAAAAGGAGCTTTATTTTTAGAAATTGCACCCCACATTGCATCCAATGTTTCTTGTTTCATTCGATTGATATCAAGAGGTTCTTGTAACACAGATTCCCAGCCTCTTTTTTCATATACAGCTAATCGGAAACCAGCTAGATGATTTAATGTTTTTGCAAAGAACTCTTCTTTTTCAGTCCAAGCGGTTTCTAATGCTTCGAAAGCTTCTTTTCGAGTTGTAGCGTTTTCGTGGGAACTTAAATTATTTGCTTGCCCTACGGAAAGTTCTTTTTCTTCTCCATCCACTCTAACTTTTACTCTAATGTCTCCTACTAATAAGTCATAAAGTTGACCCCAAGCATGATAACCATCTACTCCAAGAGTTGTAATCATGTCTTCTTCTTTTTCAGAGAGCATCTTTTTCGCTTCATCTCTCCACTCATTAAGGACAAATGTATACTCTGATAGTTCCTTGGATTGCATTAAGCCATTCCAAACTGTTTCCTCTGTCTTACTTAAAACTTGCTGGATAACAAGCATCAAAGAAGAGAACTTTGCATATATACTTCCCATTTCTCCTTCTAAAAGTGCTGCATGTTTATCTGTTGTATCTTGCGCTTGAAAACAACCAATTACCGCTCCTGCTTCTGATAAATTAGTTGCAATATCTTTTAATTCGTTAATAATATTTTCTAATTCCTGTGCAGCTTCGCTTGAAGTTGGAGCAGTAAAGCTTTTTAATTTTTCTTCAAATATCTTCAGCTTTTCCTTCACTTCATCTAAATGTATCCGTAAATCTTTTGAGACACTTCCTCCTTCAAAAAATGAATCTAGATCCCACGTAATTGGATATAACTTTTCTACCATTACTTTTCCCCCTAAAATTCATACTAGTTCGAATACTATTATACCATGTTTTGTTATTCGATTATTCCGCTTTTGCCATAAAACATTCACAAATCAGTTGTTCGTAATAATAATTGAAAGGTATACTATAGGGATAGGAGGGATGCGTATGTTTAAAATAATCCTTTTGATTATAAGCTTGATCTCTACCGTTGCGATAAATATACTTGCAAATACACTGCCACTAAATCATCATACAACTAGAGAAATAGCCAATAGGCTTCCAGCTTTATTTACAACTGCAAGCTTCGTTTTGCTTATCTGGTTTGCCATTTATTTTTTATTAGCGTGTTGGATATGGCATATTATACAAGAATATAAACGTGGAGAAACGGTATCTGCAAAACGAGTCATCCTATTCGTGAGTAGTTCCATCCTAAACATTCTTTGGACCTATTTTTGGCATTATGAATTATTTTTATTTTCGTTACTCGATCTGTTCGCGTTAATAGGAATCTTATTTTTACTATATAATACGTACTCGACTACGGAACTATCTTGGATGGTGAGACTACCTATCTCCATTTATCTAGGATGGATATTCGTTGATACATTTGTAAATATCGATTACTATCTTACTTTCATTGAATTTAGTGGTTTGGGAATAACAAAATCGCTTTGGGCAGTTATTTTTCTAACAGTAGTTACTGCAATTGCCCTGCATATTCGATTCCATTATAATGATCCCGTTATCGTACTTGTTTTTATTTGGTCCTTTATCGGTATAGCTGTTCACCATTTGTTGGATGAATTATTAATCACCGCTGCTTCTATGTTCTTAAGTTGTGTCCTTATAGCAGGAATATTTTTCATAAAAAAAATGCCTCGGAAAACTTAATTTCCAAGGCATTTTTTTCTATCCAGGCGCCAGCCGCTCGAGGTCGCGGCTAAACAGACACCTTGCGCTTTTATTAATCTATTTTTGTCAATAAAAGCGGTCCTTCTTTCGTAACGACAATCGTATGCTCAATTTGAGCGACTAGCGATTTATCTGGTGTTACAAAAGTCCAACCATCTCCTGATTCAACAATATGTTCTGCTTTTTGAGAGATAAAAGGCTCTACTGCAAGAACCATTCCTTCTTTTAAAATCGTTGGATCCCAAGCATCATAATAACTCAGTACATGCTGAGGAGCTTCATGAAGCGATTTCCCTATTCCATGCCCAGTTAAGTTCATAATAACATGCAAACCATTCTCTTTTGCTTCTCTAGCTACAGCTTTCCCGATTTGATTTAAACGAGATCCAGCTTTCACTTTTAACATAGCACGATTAAATGCACTTTCAGCTACGGCACATAGTTTTTCTTTTTCTTCGTAGCCATCTCCAACGACGAATGAAATACCAGTATCCGAAAAATATCCATCATATGAGCCGGAGACATCAATGTTGACAATATCTCCTTCTTTAATAACACGTGATCCTGGTATACCATGCGCCACTTCTTCGTTTACACTTATGCACGTATAACCAGGAAAATCATATTCTCCCATAGGTCCTGAAATGGCACCATTTTGTTCAAATAGTTTCCCACCGATTTCATCGATTTCTTTTGTAGTTATACCCGGTTTTGTTGCTGCTCGCATCGCTTCGCGAATTTCCGCCACAATACGGCCAATTTTTTTTAACGCTTCTAACTCTTCATTTGTTTGTACAATCATCTTAAAAGATCCCTTCTCATTTGAATGTACAATTATCATATCATATTTACGCGTTATTCGGCAGTAGAAGGCGTGGTGCTTTTACGAACAAGATAGTACAAATGAATGCAGCGAATAAAAATACCGGAATCATATAAGTAGCATTATAGATTAATGAATATAGAATTACGTTTTGATCGCCAGCATATTCTCCAAAAAATACAATACCAGATGTAACATGTGCTAAATAGCGAAGGAACGCAGCAAGGAATGCTCCTAAGATAACGGCAATCGCCATTTTTTTCGTATCTTTATTTTCAAGTGCTTTCATATATGCTGGTCTAAATACCCCAGCAAATCCAGCAACCATAAATGCAATAAAATAATCAATTGATACTTGGATAATCACAAACCCAAAAGATAATGGGACTGCATAAAAACGACCTGTTACTACTTGTAATAACCCAATTAAAAATCCTGTTAAAAGTCCGGCAGCAATTCCACGACGAAAAGCGATTAATATAACTGGAACAAGTACAAAAGTAACGGATCCACCTTGCGGCATACCAAACCCAATCATATCTAATACATACCCTAGAGCTGCAAAAATAGCGATTTCTATTAATAACAATACACGTTGATTTCTCATTGTAATCCCCTTTTTTGACCACAAAAAAACGACCCTGGGATAGACCCAGACATCGCGCGATTGTCAGTTTCCATCCACATCCCTACGCAAGCATTAACTTACAGGTTCGAAGGGTACTATCTCAGCCGCGTAAGCGACGCCCCTTGTGGTTATGAATTATTTAGTTCGAATTCATTGTAGCCCAATAAAATAAGTAATGCAACCCTATGTTGTTAATTGTTATACTAATAGAAATATTATATGAGGAAGGGGTATTGTTCATGCTTGAGTTATTAAAAGATCTAATTCGCATAAAAAGTGATGATGTAGAAAGTGCTAATTTAGCATTATTATTTTGCAAAACTTGGTTAGAAGATCGAGGAATTGTCTCAAAAATTTATGAAAGTAATTCTAAAATGATGCTCGTCGCAGAAATAGGAAGTGGCGATGAATGTATTATATGGAACGGTCATGTCGATGTTGTTCCCGGAAATGCAGAACAATTTAATCCATATGTAGAAGGTGACAAATTATTCGGACGAGGATCAGCGGATATGAAAGCAGGAGTTGCTGCTATGATGCAAGCTTTCTATGAACTTTCTTTCATTCCACAAAAATTAACGAAAAGAATCCAACTTCATATTGTAACCGATGAAGAAACAGATGGAGATACATCCAAATATTTAGTGGACCAAGGATTTAACGGAGATTTCATCATTTGCGGAGAGCCAACTCATTTACATATCGGTCTTCAAGCAAAAGGAATTATCCAGTTGAATGTAACATTGAAAGGTAAATCCAGTCATGGCAGTCGCCCTTGGGAAGGGATAAATGCGATTGAACAAGCTTATGCATTCGATAAAGAAATCCGAAAACTACCTTTTTTAACCGCAAGTAATAAGTTCTATGATTATCCATCTCTAAATTTGGCGAAAATACATGCAGGAGACAGATACAATGTTGTTCCGGATGAATGTCTCATGAGCTATGATATTCGATTTGTTCCGGGTCAAAAACAGGAAGAAATTTTAGCGGAAATTAAAAATGCTGCTCATATACATTACCCTGGAAGTGAAGTAATTGTTCATGCTTGTGAACCAGCAGTGACTACAGAAGAAAACAATTCACACGTTCTTAAGCTTCAACAAGTTACAACAAAATGGACGAATTCTATTACTAACTTATTCGGCCAACATGGTTCCGCAGATACTCGTTTCTATGCAAAAAATGGAGCGGGAGCTATTGAGTTCGGCCCTTCTGGAGCGGATTGGCATGGCGAAAAAGAATATGTCTCTATTTCATCCGTAGAAAAATATAAAAATATTTTAGTCTCTTTTATTATTGAGTGAAATGAATATTAGAAAAACCGCCTGATTTCCGCTATGGCGGACGCTTTTCGCGGGCATGGCTTCAGTCTCCTCGTCACTGCGATCCTGCGGGGCCTTCCGCTCATGCTATTCCCGCAGAAGTCGCCGCCTCCGCTCCAATCAACTAGTATGTATGGGGCGAATTATAATTGCTTAGTAAGATAGATGACATTTAAATCCTATGAACATTAGATTGAGAACTACATTTTATCTGGATGCACAAAATTTCACCAAAATTTTAAAAAGCAATAGCATTTCTTATTCAACAACGATTACAGGATTCATGATCACTACGTTTTCTTAAACTAATTCTATCCTCTTAGCGATAGCTTGGCTAAATCTTCTTGTTAGATACTACTTACTTAATGGATTGTAGTGAAAGGTGGCGACTCCAGACGGAGGCCAACAGGATGTTGGTCACGAAGGCGTTGCCACACGATGTGGCGCTCTTAGCCTTCGTTCCTCGGAGACAGATGAGCCATCACATCGAACGCGTAGCGGCGGTGATGGCTCATCGCTCACCCCGCGGAACGCGTCCACCTGAAACGGAAATCCGCGGTATTATTTAATTCTTTAAAGTACTATGAACACTGGTTTCGCAGGACGAAAATCCATATACTTTCTTATCTCTTAAGAAAAACGCAAGTGTCCTTTATGTGCACACTAACTACAAAACGCTTTTTAGAAATAAAGAGCTACTTAATCAGGTGCACTTATTTACACTTTATGGCACTTCGAGACTAGTTTACCCTGAGGAGAGACCACTTGTCCTATACCCGAGACCAATTCATCAGAAAGTGAGACTAATTTTAACTTATCCAAGGCTAATTGGAAAATTTACTTTATCCAACGCTCCTGTGCCGCACTCAATTGTTGTTAATCTATTAATTGGAAAGGAGAAAAAACTCTTATGGATAATAATAAACTGTTATCAGCGTTATCCTATTTTAGTGTGTTGTTTGCGCCATTAATACTGCCAATTATCGTATTCTTTATTACGCATGATACGAAAGTGAAACAGCACGCAAAACGTTCGTTCATTTCACATTTAATCCCTTTTATTTTTATGATTATTTTATTTATCGTTATCTATTCCAGTGTGTTTTCTATGTCTTATAGTTCTTTCAATCAACCTTCCTTCTTTATGACTTCAGGACCCCTATTACTTGTATTCTTATATTTAGTTATTTATATCATTACTCTTATTTGGAATATTATTCAAGGTGTCAAAGTATTGAGATAATGTTTATATTACTGTAAAAATGGGAATCTAATAATACAGTATAAAATCTTAGGAGCGATAAAAATGAGAGTAAAAAACTTAGTTAAAACTGCTATAAAATTGGCGCCAATAGTCTATCCAATCGTACGCAAAATAATGAAATCCAGAAAAACTGTCAAATAAAAAATCTGTTC
The DNA here is from genome assembly GCF_042945595.1 of Psychrobacillus sp. L3. GTDB lineage: Bacteria > Bacillota > Bacilli > Bacillales_A > Planococcaceae > Psychrobacillus. The sequence goes on from NZ_CP168493.1 coordinate 3,092,893, forward strand.
CCAGTAGATTGGGAGCAGATTTTTCTATATATAGGGCTTTAACTTTGTCAAAGACAAATAATGATCGAAGCCTTGTATTCTTGAAACAGGTTTTTTAATGGATTCTTTTTGTTTTTCGAGAATTTGTTCAAAAGTCAAAGGATTTGGAGCTGGTAGTTCATTTTTATTTACCTGTAAACGTTCATTATACTGTTTGAAAAAAGCATTAGCTATAAGACGATACCCTTCCATTGTAGGATGAACATCAGATGGATTCGGTAATAACTCTTTTTCATGGCCCTTGAAGGCCTCATCCACAGCTACAAAAGTTGCTCCATTTGCATTAGCTTCGGTCTTTAAAATAGCATTCATTGTATTTAACTCTTTCTTGATGCCTTCCTTTTGTGCATCATGTACATGCGGATAAGGAAAATAATAGCCCATTACAACTATTTTTGCTTTCGGTGTAACTGCTTGAACTTCTTTAATAATATCATCAATATTTTTGCGCACATTGTTTAGCGCATAGTTTACTTGAATTTGCTTGTATGCGACTGACCCATTAGAAGGATTTACTTGAACAAGTCTAAGCAAATCATTTGCTCCTGCTGAAATCGTGACAACTGTTGCATTTTTTAGTAATTCCTTCGCTTCTTTCGTACGAACAGTTCTTAACACGTCTGCGGTCGTATAACCCGGAAATGCAAGTGCTTTCGAGAAATAGGCAAGCTGATGAGACCGCATTAACTCTTGTGCTATTAAATCTGTATATCCTGCATCAATTGCTCTATTTGGTGTTTGACCTGCGGCTATAGAATCCCCTAAAGCAATATAAACTCCTCCCCCTTTTGCTTCCGTAATAATGGAGCAAAATGGGAGGAAAAGTAATACGGCTAAAGCTATCCATTTTTTCATTAGAATCTACTCCTTAAAAAGCCCAAGTACCTTTTCGGAAAATTTGTTCTACCTTTCCGTCTTCTAACTCTCCTAGTATATCCATATCTGCGCTACCAATCATAAAATCTTCATGCACGATGGAAGTATTAAGTCCAAGGTTTTCAAGCTCGTCTTTTGTTAAACCACGGGCACCCTCCACACAAGTAGGATAAGCTTCTCCAATAGCAAAATGGTTGGATGCATTTTCGTCAAAAAGGGTATTGAAAAATAAAACGTTAGATGCAGAAATTGGTGATTCATGAGGAACTAATGCGATTTCCCCTAAATATTTTGCACCTTCGTCTGTTTGTGCTAGTTCTTGTAATAGTTCTTCTCCAGTAGCCGCTTGAACTTTTGTAATGGCTCCATCTTTAAAAGTTAACGTGAAATTATCGATAATATTTCCTTGATATACTAACGGCTTCGTATTTCTCACATAACCATTTACTCCTGTTTTAAGAGGTGCAGTGTATACTTCTTCTGTTGGCATGTTTGCAATAAAAGGAACGTTCTGTCCATTTTTACTAGCACCAGAAAGCCAAATATGTCCTTTTGGAAGTTCCACTTGAATATCTGTACCATGCGCTTTATAGTGTAATTTTTTAAATCGTTTTGCGTTCAACAATGCTGCGCGGCTCTCTAAATGGTCAATATGTTCTTTCCATTTTTGAACTGCTGTTCCTTCACCTACTCGCACTACTTGGAAAATAAGATCCCATAGTGCTTGCATTTGATATTCTCCTTCTAAATGAGGAAATACTTTTGCAGCCCATTTTGGTGATGGCATTGCAACGATAGACCAAGTAATGACGTCGTTCATCACTGCTTTTCGGTAGTTTTCTAACGCTTTTCCACTTGCTTTATGGAAACTTGTAATTCGTTCGATGGAAACACCTTCAAGTAGATCTGGATTATCCGCATCTATCCATAGTAATGCCCCTTTGTTTTCGATTAACTCATCCCTTTGCATGGCAGCCCATTTAGGAAACTCATGAAATGCTTGCTCAGGTGCTAGGTCGTAAAAAGCTCGTGCATTTACTTCGTCCGTGTAGTTTACGTCTACTCGTTTTGCACCAGCTTCATATGCTTTTTTCACGACTAGTCTTGTAAATTCAATCGTGTCCGTGGTTGTACTAATAAGAAGGGGTTGATCTTTTTGAATATTTAAACCAACCTTAATTATTAGTTCTGCATATTCTTCTAGCTTTTGTTGGAAATTCATATTTATCTCCCTTTCTTCTCAATCGTTTTCGATGATCCTTCAATGAATTCACCACGATACCAAATTTTCTGTACTGGTTTACTCGGGAGCTCTTTCGTCCATTTTTTATACGTTTTTTCATCAGCATATGTTAATAATGTTAATACTTCTCCATCTTTTCCAGCACGTCCAGTACGTCCTGAACGATGTAAGTATTGCTCAATCGAATGCGGTACATCCACATGTATCACGTGCGTTAAGCCCGAAATATCGAGTCCTCTTGCTGCTACATCTGTTGCAATTAGTATACTTACTTTTCCATTTTTAAAGTCATCTAATGCTTTTTTACGTTCTTCTTTTTTCATTTCAGAATGCAAGGATACTATTGGCGCGTCACGGTAAGTAAGTTTCGCGTCCTTCATCAAAAGCTGGTCTATACTATTTACAAATGCAAGGCCCTTCATTCCTTCTAAATGGGAGATTCTTCTTAAAAGCTCTGTTTTGTCACGTGTTTCTGTTTTCACAAAGCTATGAATGACCTCACCTTTTGAAGGAATTTCTTCAGCAGACACTTGAATGCGTACTGGATCTTTCATCATTCTTTCTGCAACTAACTCTATTTCGTCGGTAATCGTAGCAGAAGCAACAACTAGTTGTCTTTCAAGGGTTGCATCTATTAAACCTTTTACGGTTGTGCGATGTTCTCGACTTAATAATTGGTCTCCTTCATCTAAGACAATTATTTTGACTTCATGCATTTTTAATTTTTTTACTTTCACCAGTTCTTGTAATCGTCCTGGTGTTCCTACTATAATTGTTGGCTTCTTTTTTAAGGTTTCAATTTGTCTTTGAATATTTGCCCCACCAATTAATTGAGCAACAGTAATACCTGTCCCTACTACCCATTCACGAAAGACTTCCACTATTTGCATACCTAATTCTTGTGAAGGTACCATGACTAATGCTTGAATTTGTTTCTTTGTAGGATCTACCCTTTGTAATAAGGGAAGAACATACGCTAACGTTTTTCCCGTTCCGGTTGGAGATTCTGCTACTATATCTGAACCATTAAGCATATGTGGTATTAATTGTGTTTGGATAGGCATTTCAAATGCAAAATTTGCTTTTGCCCATTTTTCTTGTAATGTTTCATTTAAATCTTGTAAAAAAGTCAATTTATACTCCACCTCATCTGTGTTTGAATCAAGTGTACCACATTTTTCTCATGGATATTACCTATGCAGTATAGTGTGTCGACATAAAAAAAAGTACCTATTTCTTTAGGTACTTTTAGCTTTCTTCTTCTATTATATATTCTTTTGTTAATTCATAAAAGTTGAGCTCATATAACTGCTTTCCGTCGATTTTAAATATGCCTTTGTTTACAAGGTCTTCAATCATGTTATCTCGTTTTTCTTCCATTTTCGATTCTTTAGGTATCATCATCATGTTACTCTCCTTACATTTTCGTTCGTTTACTATTTACCCGGCACTAGAAGTTATAAACTTCTCTCCTTTAGCTTTTTAAAAACTTTTGTGAATGTAGGAAATCTCTTTTCGATCATTAAATAAACAATATACCCAATCAGGGCACCAAGTGTATTCAGCCATAAATCATCTACATCACTGCTTCTGTTTTGAGGAAGTTGCGTTATTTCAATGAAGAGTGAAATACATAATCCTACAATGATCGTATAAGGAAATTGCTCCATTCTTTTGAAAAGAAGGGGTAATAGAAAACCAATGGGCATGAAAAGAATTATATTGCCAAGAAAGTTAATATAAAAAGGTTGCCAAAAACCTAAATACTTAATAGCATTATACGTTTCTCTAAAGACACGAAATAACTCAAAATTCACATTGGACAATGTAGGTTTCATCAAACCATGCCGCGGCACAATCGTTTGTGAAAAAACACCAATGAGAACGGAAATAAGCAAAAAAATTCCCACTTCGTGTAAACTTTCTTGTAGCTTAAACCCTCTTTTTCTCCATCTAATGAAACGCCAAACAAATATAAACGGAAGCGTAATACAAATGAAAAAAAGCATATTATCTATATATTGTACGATTACGCTCATTTATTTCACTCCCATAATTGTATATAACGCCTTTAATAGAGATAAAGTTTCACATTATACATTTTCCAGTAAGTCTTTTAAGAATTTTTCTCGATTGTCTAAAAAATACTTTGTGATTTGATAATGACCAGTCATTTCATATTCTATTAATTAAGTTCCGTTAAATTATTTATAGTAGGTACTATAAATGGATACCGAATTTCCATGTTTGGTTCATCGCGTAATACAGTAATTTTCTTTAAAAACATAAGCATCCTCCCAGTTATTTTTTCTTAACAAAAAATCCAATGGAAAATGCTATCAACATAAAAATATACGCATTAAACATAATTATTGTACCACTATGTATAAATGGAAGTACTTTCGCTGCTCCATAAACAAATGGAAGCAAGTAGTTTTGTGCTAATAATGCAATATTTATATTTCTTGCAACACCATCTAATAAAATAAATTGCCAAATGAATAGAACAAATGAAATCAACCATAAAAAATTTCCTATCAAAAAACTTTTCCATTTTGATATATTCCATTTTGAAAAGCGTATACCTACAAAAAACCAAAAAATAAGAAATACTAATTGCATGGTGAATGGATAAATCGGTAATATCAGTGCATTTACTAAATACCCATATATAAAAGGTACCAATATTAACAGTATATCAACTATATAATTGCTAATTTTTTCCATAAATATCATCCCCTTCTCGTTTATTATTTAGGCTACTTGTTTTTTCTTTCATTATAGATTATTATTCTACAAATATTTCCAAAAACCTTGTTATACTATCATTTTTTTAATGGAATTGTTGCGTTTGTTTCATTCGTTGGATGCAAACAACTTTCCACCACAAATAGAAGAATACTATGCTCATCTGTAACAAAAGCAAAGGTGTTTATGAAATTAAAGTATGCTAAATGGTGTTGCAAATATGTTGTTGCAACACCATTTAGCATACTCCATTGTTTTAAGCGTTGGTGGTAGTTATTCACGTTTTGGATATGATAAATGCTCGCTTACTCGCTTGCGCTCTAGTGACAGTTTCGCTTTACTGAGGTAAAGTATTAAGTAAGTTAAGGAAGGGAGTATATTGAAAATGAAGGCTATTTTTTTTGATCTAGATGATACATTATTATGGGATAAAAAAAGTGTAGAAACTGCTTTTCAAAAAACTTGTGAGTATGCGGCGACGAAAGTGGATATCGATTCAAAAGCATTAGAGTTATCCGTCCGCGATGAAGCGAGTGAATTATATGATACATATGAAACAAGAACATTTACGCAAATGATCGGTATAAACCCATTTGAAGGCTTATGGGGAACTTTCGATGATCCAAGCGAAGGGTTTCAAAAGTTGAAAGCGATAGCACCTGTTTATCAACGAGAAGCATGGACAAGAGGATTAAATAGATTAGGTATTGATGATGCGGAATTCGGAAGAGAACTGGCAAAGTATTTCCCACAAAAGCGAAAAGAAAGTCCTTTTGTATATGAAGAAACATTTGAAGTGTTAGATTTGTTAAAAGGAAAGTATATACTTTTCCTAATAACGAATGGCTCCCCAAGCCTACAGAATATGAAACTAGAAATTACTCCAGAATTAACTCCTTACTTCGATCAAATTATCATTTCAGGAGCATTTGGAAAAGGCAAACCAGATCCATCAATTTTTGAACATGCATTAGAGATAGCTGGAGTTAATAAAGATGACGCATTAATGGTCGGAGATAATTTAATGACCGATATTCTCGGTGCATCCAAAGTTGGTATTAAATCTGTGTGGATCAACCGCGAAAAGAAACCAGCTAGCAAAGAAGTAAAAGCTACTTATACAATAGCGAACTTGCATGAGCTATTCACTATCCTTGAATAGCTTAATTTGAGAAGCGGGCACCCAGTCTACTAATTGAATAGGTGCCCGTTTTTTTGTTTTGGTGAGATCGGAATTTTTTAAGATTAATCGGGTATACGTCGATAAGGGTACACTTAGGTGCTTATACGCTGTCGGTAGATGCTTTTGAATAAAGGTAGTTCCATTTATAAATCTATCGGGGTTGCATCCGTTATATCTGCTAAGCCTTTTAGCTGTTCGATACCTGATTTATTGACATGCTTGTCGATAGAAAGCATCATAATAGCGTCTCCACCTACTTCTGAACGGCCCACTTGCATCGTTGCTATATTCACACCTTCTGTAGCTAAAAGTGTTCCTACACGCCCTATTGCGCCTGGTTGGTCTTTGTGGCGGATGAATAAGAGATGACCATCTGGTACCACATCCACAATGAAATCATCAACTCGTAATATGCGAGCTCCAAGTCCATTTAATAACGTACCAGCTACTTTTCTCGTTTCTGTCGCTGTTTTTACTTCGACTGTAATTAAGCTTGTAAATCCTTTTGCTTTCGTCGTTTTCAATTCGTTCACTACGATGCCAATTCGATCTGCAAGGAACTTAGCGTTTACGTCATTTACTGACTCACCAAGCTTACTTTTCAAAAGACCTTTTACCGCATTTCGTGATAGTGGACGTACATCAATATTTGAAAGTTCTCCAGAGTAAGTGATGTTTACTTCTTCGGGCACTCCGTCCGCTAAATCACTCAAAAATGATCCTAGTTTTTCAACTAAATTAAAGTATGGCTCGATTTTTGCTAGCACGTCTTTAGATACCGATGGAAGGTTAACTGGATTTTTAACGACTCCGCCATTCAAGAAACTGACAACATCATATGACACGTCGATTGCAACAATTTCTTGTGCTTCTACAGTACTTGCACCTAAGTGAGGTGTTGCAATTACTTGTGGTAACGTTAGTAATCGGTGATCTACAAACGGCTCTTCTTCAAATACATCTAATGCTGCTCCGGCTACTTTCCCAGAAACAATTGCATCATATAATGCATCTTCATCGATAATCCCACCACGTGCACAGTTGACAATCTGTACACCGTCTTTCATTTTCTCAAAAGCTTCTTTATTAATTAAATGACGTGTTTCTTTCAAAAGCGGGGTATGTACTGTTATAAAATCCGCTGCTTTGATGACATCTTCCACTGAACCGAATTGAACGCCTAACTTTTCTGCTTTTTCTGATGTTAAAAACGGATCGTAAGCAATAACATTCATTCGTTGCCCTTTTGCACGAGCAGCAACTTCTTGTCCAATTCGTCCGAAGCCTACAACACCTAAGGTTTTATTTTTTACTTCTACTCCTATAAATGCTTTACGATCCCATTTTTTATTTTTTAAGGAATGAAATGCTTGTGGGATATTACGTGCAAGTGCCATCAACATGGCAATTGTATGTTCAGCAGCAGAGTTTGTGTTTCCATCTGGTGCATTTACGACAATAATACCACGCTCAGTAGCAGCTGGCAGATCGATATTGTCTACTCCGACTCCCGCACGACCAATGATTTTCAAGTTTGTTCCCTTTTCAATAATTTCTCTAGTTACTTGTGTTTGACTACGAACAAGTAATGCATCGAAGCCAACAATCTTTTCTGCAAGTTGTGTTGGTGTAAGACTAGTATCTACAACAATGTTGAATCCTTCTGCTTGTCTTAACGGGAAAATACCATCTTCGCTTAGTGGGTCACTGATTAAAATATTGTATGTCATTAGTTGTCTTCTCCTTTTATTCTATCTATTTTGGGATTGTAGTTGCATGACGAATTATTTTGAAATATATTTCCTCCCTTACTTTCAATACAAAAAAGCCCTTCGCTCCCTACAAAATGTAAGGGACGAAGAGCTTGTAATAAACTCACGCGGTACCACCCAAATTCACTGCAAAAATATGCAGCCTCTTAGTTCACATGCTTAACGCGCACGAGACGAATGAACTTACTTGAAGGTTCGGTTCACCAATTCAAGAGTGCTACTCTACATTAGAAATCGCTGATTTTCACCATCCATCAGCTCTCTTCAGATTCCAAAAATATAAAGCTTGTCTCCATCAAAATTGTTTAAGTCGTATTGAATTAAACTCATCATACGCACACTCTTTTTAATTGTCAATATAGTTAAAAAATTTGAAAACGCTATCATTTTCTAACAAGGTAAAAAAAGCTTGATGTTACGCTATTTAAATCCAGAAAAAAATAACTCAAAAAGTTTTCAATTGCATTTAACGCACTATTCTTGATAAAATTTAAAATTTTTATCATATTACACCTAATTTACGAACTTTAATTCAATTTGATCGTAAATCGTTCATAATGATTATAAATAATAATGATTTTTTTATTAAATATATTGACGTTATGCAAGATAGTTTGTACACTGTATAAAATCATTTGTTTTTTCTAGAAGTACACACAAAAAATTTGATTAAGGATATGATGAAATGAAAGTGAGTAAATTTGGGGGAACTTCTGTCGCCAGTGCAGATCAAATAAAAAAAGTAGCTGCAATTGTTAAGTCAGATCAAACTAGAAAATTTGTCGTTGTGTCTGCACCTGGTAAACGTTTTGATTCGGACAAAAAAGTAACAGATTTGTTGATAGATTTAGCATCTGCGGCATTAAATCATGAAGAAGTGGAAATAAAGCTTCAATTTGTGTTAGATCGATACAAAGAAATTGCATTAGGACTTGATTTAGAACAAACAATATGTGACGTGATTGAGGAAGATTTACGTTTGCGTATTTCATCCGATTCGTCAGATGTCGAATATTTCGTTGATAATATCCAAGCAAGTGGCGAAGATAATAACGCCAAACTTATTTCTACATATTTTACTAGCATTGGACTAAGCGCTCAGTATGTTAGCCCAAAAACCGCAGGACTCCTTGTAAATGACTTTCCCGAGAGAGCACTTGCCTTACCAGAAGCGTATGAGAATTTAAGTGAGCTTAAAAATAGCAATGAAATCGTTGTGTTTCCAGGTTTTTTTGGATTTACAAAAGATGGTCTGCTACGCACCTTCGATCGGGGAGGTTCAGATATTACCGGTTCCATTTTAGCGGCTTCAGTTCATGCAGATCTGTATGAGAATTTTACGGATGTAGACTCGGTATTTTGCGCCAATCCTAGAGTGGTGAATGATCCTATAGAAATAGAAGAAATAACTTATCGAGAGATGCGAGAGCTTTCCTATGCTGGTTTTTCTGTTTTCCACGACGAAGCTTTAATGCCTGTTTATAAAGCCCGCATACCTGTATGTATTAAAAATACAAATAATCCTTCTGCCCCTGGCACAAAAATTGTTGCAGAAAGAAAAGGGAAACACCGTCCAATTACAGGAATATCCGCTGATAGCGGCTTCTCTATTTTATATGTGAGCAAATATTTGATGAACCGTGAAATTGGATTCGGAAGAAAGTTATTGCAAATTTTAGAAGAAGAACATATCTCCTATGAACATACTCCTTCTGGATTGGATGATATTTCCGTAATACTAAGAAGTCATCAACTAACAACTGAAAAAGAAATAAGAATTATGAAGCGCGTGAAGGAAGAACTTCATGCAGAAGAAGCACATTTTCGTCATGAGTTTTCGATGATTGTAATAGTAGGTGAGGGAATGAATAACAATACTGGCCTCGCTGCTCGTGCAGCAACAGCAATTTCAAGAACCGGCTCCAATATCGAAATGATCAATCAAGGATCTTCCGAAGTAAGCTTAGCTTTTGGTGTTCATAGAAGCAACGAAAATAAGATATTACAAGAGCTATATAACGAATTCTTTGCACCTGTTTCAATTGGACAATAAGATAAGTGCATCTTTTCTTTACTATTTACCGAGTGCTTTGGAAGAAACAGTTGCAACACCGATTACCTTTAGAATTATGTAGTTGGAAGTGTCTACGTCACTTCCAAATACACTTTTTTTATAATCTTATGGCAGTTACTTTTCCATCTCCCCTCTTGGAATATGTGGAGACATATTTACTAGTATTAAATGGCAGAGCTAGATCAATTTCAAGCATCTCTGTTTATAAAGCCTTCATATGATTCAAATTAGCAATTTTCACATAATGCACAAGTGTCATTTTATCGTTTATTTTCCATCTATCTTTTGTTCTAATATAACCCATTTTCTCATATAGATAACAGTTTCTTTCTTCCTCTAAAATGGTATCTAACTCCCATTTAACCGCCTCAGGATACATGCTTTCTAATCGAGCTATGACTTGTTGAGCAATACCTTTCCCTTGGTAGTCCTCTAATATGTTTATCATATGAAGTCGCATTACTCCGGAAGATTTCGCATATACATGTACACTTCCTACTAAGGAATTAGCATACATTATTTTATAAAAATCACCTGTATTTAAACGCTCCTTAAATCGCTCAAGTGTTTGAAACACTGGGCTAGTTTCATGATCTTCATACTTTTCATAAAGCGGTGTGAAAACTTTTTTCTGTAATTCAAACAAAGCTTCTGTATCTTGTTGTGCTGCTTTCTTTAATGAAATTCTTGACTGAATTAATTCAAATAAAGGTTCCAAAGTTTCATACTGAATAAATTCTCCGCTTTTGACTAGTTCTCTAATTTCATCCATTGTTGCCCATTTTGCATCTGCTACTTCTTCGTATTGTAGGCTCAAATCATTTATATCGACGTTTTGCTTCACAAGCCAATGGTCGTCAAAACCCCTAGAAAATTTTACGGTAAATAATATTTCCGCATTTTCCATTCCCAAATTCAGTCCAAGTTCTTCTTTTGTCTCTCGGATCGCAGCCATCTCACTTGTTTCACCCGTTATTGCAGCTCCTGCAGCTGCGCAGTCCCACATATTGGCCCATCCCTTTTTCCATGGTTGGCGTTGTTGGATTAAAAATTGCCCCTCTTCATTCATAATCCAAATATGGACAACTGGATGAAAATCTCCTTCTTGCATATCATCTCCTCGAATATGTGTCTTTCCTGTTTTCACTCGATTTTCATTGTATATGTCCCAAACTTCCATCTTTACACCTACATTTCTAATAGTTTGATTGAACTAGTATACCATGCATTTTTAAAGGAAAAAATATTGGTAAATAGAATTCTTTCATTATATAATTGACAAACTTCCATCACTATGAGATGATAGAGAATGTTAACAATTTTGGTATAACATAAATCTTAGAAACTTGGCATTCTGCTTTATGTGTTTTTGATAATACTTATTCACACTGGCGCGACTACAGGGTCGCAAGGACGTAAAAGAAGGTAGGGTTTACGTTGCTTAGGTTAGAAGGCAACCAGTGGAACAATTTACCGCGGCATTGAAAGAGGAACCTTTCATGGAAATTATTCCCCGAACTTGTTCGGGATGAAATTTAAAATTCAAAAGTTATGTTTTACCTATACAAAAATCAAGGGGTGTTCTCATTAGAGAGCACCCCTTGTCCAATTTATAAACGTATTTCGTTTTGTCTTTTATTGTATTCCTTAAATGTTATCAAATAAATGAACCCACTAAGTAGTGCTAAAATAGCCAAAATGACAAAAGTCCAACTAAAACCTATCCATGTTACAAGTGGAAACACAAGTGGAGCAATGGTTCGTCCGATGGTATAACGTAGACTCGCTGCAGCAAAGTATTGCCCTCGCATATCTTCTGGCGCTAATTTAGATACAAAGCTTTCTTGTAATCCAACTGTAGCTAACTCCCCAAATGTAAATATTGCCATCGCAAGGAGGAACACCCAGAAGTTTGCAGTCATCGGGAAAACGAACATCGCAACCATATATAAAAATGAGGAAAAGAAAAACACCCACTTTTCCGGATATTTCGACATCCATCTTGTTACAACAACAGTGAATAGGACAACTAATAATCCATTCTCTGATAATAACATACCAAAGGAACCTTCCCCGGTAACAGCCCATTCTCGGCCAAATAAATTCCCTAGCACTTGCTTATCAATTGCCTCTTTCATATAAACTGGTATTAACATATCTAATTGCATATATGTTTGACCGAGCAAAATGCCAGCAACAACAAATAGGAAAAATACTTTATCTTTTACTATTAATCCATATGTTTGCACTTGTTTGATTACTACTTGTATCCAATTACTTTCGTCATTTGCCATCTGTTCTTTCATTTCTTTTGGCAATGTTTCTTCTGTCCAAAAACGAAGGGCAAGCCCAACTATACAAAAGATAAATCCACTTACTAAAAGTAATAGAAAACGATATTGAAAGAATAGAACTGCTCCGACAAGAGGACCAACTACTACAGTAATATTCACAGATGTATAAAACATAGAAAAAACAGTACTTCTTTGATGCTCAGGTACTACATCCGCTACAATTGCTTGGCTCGCTGGGTGATAAAATGAACCAGCTACACCGACAAGAGCAAATGCTACGAAACTAATCGTTGGCGAGTTCAACCATGGGGAATTGGCAAATGCAAATAGGATAAACATAATACCCTGAGAAGTAGCAGAAAAGAATAACATCTTTCTTCTACCAAAACGATCCGCACAGTACCCTCCTATCAAATTTGCCGCAACTCCAAATACTTGTGATATTACAAGTAAAATTCCCGTCATACTCGTTCCAAATTCCGCAGCAAAATAAATCGCAAGAAATGGAAATACCATCCAAAAACTTAAATTACTAAAAAACTCTCCAAATAGCCTTACTTTTAAACTTCGATCCCAATCTTTAATTCTCATCATTTGTTCCTCACATCTTATAGATTATACAATCCTACCATAACGTTTCGGTTTTCGAAACAGAATAATTGAAAAATTTCACTATATTAGAAAGAAACTTTAACAAAAACTGGCTGTTCGAGACCAGTTTCAGCTTACACGAGACTAAATTATTTACAAGTGAGACCAATTTTATTGAAGTCGCAACCAATTCAACTAGAGCCGAGACCAGTTCTTATTATTAAGAGTTAACTCCATACCTATTTAATACACAAAAAACACGAAGGTAAATTAATCTTAGTGTTTGCTTGTTGTTAAATTTACTTTCTTATAAGGAAGCATATTAAATAATATATTCAAAATAATTGCCGTCATACTCCCTGCAACAATCCCATTACTTGTCAAAATTTGAATGCCAGATGGAAGAGATTCAAATAAGTTAGGTACTACAGATACTCCAAGTCCCATCCCAATAGAACAAGCTATTATTATCGCATTATCTTGGGAGTCCGTAGCCGTAATTACTTTGCTAAGCATCTTAATGCCTTGTGATACTACTATTCCAAACATAGCCAACATCGCTCCGCCAAGAACAGACACAGGGATAATGGTTGTTATTGCGGCAATTTTAGGTATGAACCCAAGTGCTATCAGCATACCACCTGTAATATAAATAACGTTTTTGGACTTAACACCCGACATTTGTAGGAGTCCAACGTTTTGAGAAAAAGTTACTACTACTACTTTTATTAAAATTCTTGATATATCAATGATTACACAACTTTAATAATCCCACATTTTTGATAGTCGCCTACATTTCACTATCATATTTCTTCCAATATAAACTAAATTCTTTTTTAAAACAAGTGTAGATACTAAAAGAACACCCTCTCAAATGAATAGAAAGAGAGCAAAAACAATAATTTCTTTTGAAGTTTTGTAACTCTTCTTTTGAATTCACAACATAATATAAAAGAGCAATACAAATTTATATTCCTGCTCTGTTTCTTATTTGTTTGCTTTGTCAAAGATTCCTGTACATATTCTAGTTGACTAAAAGGGCAGGTTGGGTGAAGAAGGATTTTTGTTCTATTTCATTGAATATAGTCTCATATGAGGAGGTAGAACATGAAAATTGGTTTTTTAGGAATTTCAATTATACTATTTGGTATTTCAATAATATTAGCATTTAGTTCAACAGGACTTGGCTATTCAAGTGGAACAAAGATAGGTATCGCTATTTCATTTTTGGGCTTATTGATATCAGTAGTAAATTGTTTTGTAAGAAAAGGTGAATAGTCTTCTTCAGCTACCATGGAAGAACGATAATTTCTTACATATTTTGTGGTGAAGCATAGCTTCATGGATGGCTCACGGGGAAGGTTAGTTAAAGAAGGAGTTTTAAAGAACTGGCAAATTAAACTAAAAATAAATTCATATCACTCATAAAGGAGAATTAAAATGAATCAAACAAAAAATGAAGTGAAAGTAATTTTCTTTGATGCTGGTGGTGTTCTTTTTGATACCTTTTTAAAAGGAGATGACAGAATAAGATATATATTGATGGAAAGGGGTTATCAAAAATCCAAAATTGATGTTGCTATTATGAAAGCAAAACATAATAAACTGTCTTTCATTACAAATTGGAATGAAGAAGAACAATACTATAAACGATATTATGGAACTATTGCAGAAGAACTTGGAGAAAGTGAACTAACTAGTGAATTATTTTTCTTTACTCATTTTGCAGGTCACTGTGAACTGTTTCCAGAAGTAAAAGGTTTGCTTGAGGAATTAAGTAAAGAGTACAAATTAGCTGTTATTTCAAATGCAATGCCAAGCATGGACTGGATTTTTGATAGGTTAGGAATTCGTAAATATTTTGATTCTATTATTCTTTCTGCCTTTGTTCATGAAGAAAAACCAGCAGAAGCAATTTATAATATCGCACTTAATCATGCAAAAGCGAGAAAAGAAGAAAGTATATTTATAGATGATAAAATGGAAAATATTGAAGGCGCTCACAGAGTTGGGATAAGAGGACTTCACTTAGATAGAAGTAGGGTGAATTTGTTAGAATTACTAATGGAACAAAAGCTTATCCAAAATCCTATTAAAAGTTTTAAGAATGAAATTACAGGATAACCTTATTGAACTAACGGAGCAGGTTAGTTCAATAAAACAAGGGGGATAAAGATGATTATTAGCAACAGAAAGAATAATACACTAAATAATTTGTTGTATACAGTTTTACTTCTGCTAACAGGCTATGGGGTGAGTTATTTTAATAGTAAGTTGTTTAACGGATTTGGCGCACTTGTTTGGTTGCTTATTTTTATTTTGCTAACGTTAAGTTTTAGTTCAGTTAGAAGTCTGATTGTCCCTTTAATAAATTTCAAGCCATTTAAAAGTCCTTTGACTTACCTATATATGTTAGTGGGAATTTTTATTCCCTACATAGTATTAAGGTTAAGCATTCATTACGAAATTTTAATGGACCGAAGTCTCATCGTTTATTACAAAAATGGTTTGCTTGAGGGTTTAAAACAATATCCTTTAATAAAGGCTGTCATCTTCGCTCCAATTTGGGAGGAACTTCTTTTTAGAGGGGTACTATTATTTGCTCTATTAAAAGTAGTGAAGCCAATATGGGCTGTAGTAATTACTTCAGTAATTTTTTCTCTGTTCCATCCTGCCTACTTATTCTTATCACTTATTGCAGGGGTTGTTCTTGCTTGTATTGCAATAAAAACTAAATCCGTCATACCTTCAATCGTCACTCATTCTATTTGGAACTTGTATACTGGAAAGCTGTTTCTATTTTTGTAATCAAACACAATTTTTCTTATTCAACTAACGGGTGCTTTACTTCAAGAAGGAGTAAATTCTTTTTCTTATTGAACTAACGGAGCAGTTTAGTTGAAGAAGGAATGATTGTACCTAAAGAGGACAAACTAAACCTAAATATAATTTAGGGTGATGGAATTGGATAAAAGTAAACCTCTTCTATTGGTTTTATTTAGTATACTAATTTGTGGGTTGTATTATGGAACAGTAAATGCAAAAATGAACGATACTCCTCCTTCCTTTGAGGAAAAAATTACTGAAGGCAAACAACTCACTCCTTTAGAAAGCCAGTTAATGTCTTTTATGAATGGTTTGATGGTAGGCGAACCAAAACAAGCCGTTGAATTGTGGATATTTGGCGTGAATAATCGAAGTGGTGCTGTTCAATATGCGATGTTGTCCCCTTCGCTTCGAAAACAATCAAGGAGTAAATTTGAGCAAACTCACTGGATAACAGGTCAGTCAAGCCCTTCGGTTAGTAACTTTCGTTTTACCAAAGTAGAAAAGCTTAGCGAATCCAAAATGCGGTATACCATTAAATATGATTTATGGGCATCATATGGAGATTTTGGTGGTGGGGAGAAGATTATAATCGTGGAAAAGAATTTAGAACCATTTAAAGAGAATTGGTTTATTTCATCAATAACAACGAAATTTAATCCATGGGAAGCATTTACCCCAGCCGAGACAGTTTTAAAATGAAAACATTGCAGTTAACAATCAAATAAAGGGCAAAGTTTGTGAATAAATGTACTTAAACTAACGGGTGCTTTAGTTGAACAAGACCATCAAATTATGATGGTCTTTTTTTGTCTCAATATCAATATTATTGTTTAAAAGAGTCTATTTGTTATTAGTTTTCTGTTTCGTGCTTTTTTAACTCTACATAAAAAGATGCTTTAGGTATTCCGTTCAATTTTAATATGTCGGTCACACTCATTTTGTTTTCCGCTCGATTGTTATATTGCTCAATTGCTTTCTGCATTACTTTTGGTGAAAATCCTGCTTTTCTTCCCATATGTTTACCCTGTTCTTTAGCACGTTCTCTTCCCTCTGTTGTTCTTTCTACAATTAAATCACGCTCAAATTGAGCAAATGAACCTAATATATTAAATAATAGAGTACCCAAACTATTAGACTTACCATTCGCTTCAAATGTCATGTTCTCTTTCAAAAACTGTACATTAACTCCACTCTCTTTAAGTTCCTCTATAATCTTGTTCAAGTCGATTATTGAACGTGCTAGTCGGTCAATCTTAGTAACAACTAACGTGTCGCCTTCTCTCAAATAATCTAAGCATTCTTTTAATGCCGTTCTTTGCATAGTACTCGTACCTGTTATCTTCTCATGAAATATTTTTGTTGCTCCTGCTTCTTCAAGTAGTACCTTTTGTGTTTCTAATCCGTTGTCTTGCCCTGCTGTCGATACCCTTGCATAACCTATGTTTGACATGTTATTCGCTCCTGTCTAAAAGTTAATTATGTTTTATACTTTTAATTATAGACTAACTTATAGACTAATAAAAGAGTAAATATCAGACCATTCCTATCAATAACTTTATAAGTCCAGAAGTTGAAACTTCTGTACTAGCGAAATTATTTTATAAAAAAAGAACTTCTATCTTTTTAGTTAGAAGTCCTAATATATCAAGGAGTGATTCTCTCTTTTTTTATTTAATTAGTTTTTGATGTTCATAACAATAAATATTACCCTTAAACCTTGTCTTGTTTGTTAAACAATATGCATTAACCTTTTCAGAAACTACCTTCCCACACGTTTTACAAGCTAATATATCTTCCTCATTCTTAACAATCTCTTTCCTATCCTTTTCATTCAATTTTTCAACATGCTTATCTCTTATTTGAGAATCAGATATGTTAGCATTCTTTAATTTATTATATAAATCTTGTAATTCTTCATTTGAATATAATGGTTCTGGATTCTGAAGTTTAAGTACATTAATCTTTCTTGTGATAAACTCAGATAATTCCGTATCGTAGACAATTAAATCATTTGATTGTAACTTTCTTAATTCCTCATTTACTTTAAATGTACATCTTTTAGTAAATGACACCATTGAAACAAATTGTGTATCTTCGATTATATCTAGAACCGTTTTAATCGCTTGTATATGACCATAATTCTGATTAAATGGATTCATCATCGGAAACTTTCCATTAACACTCCATTTAGCCCTGCTTCTATCACCATATATAGTACCAGCGTAATTTTTAGTCTCAATTACAAATATTGCATAAGGAGTAAAGATAACATGGTCAGTTTGTGAATATCCTGACTTTCCCTTGCTGTTGAGAATTAACACATCACTAAGGTATTTACTATTCTTAGGTAGTTGGTCAAGTTGTATATTTATCTTATATTCTCCAAGTTCACCAATTCTTGTAGAAGTAATATTTGACTTTTTCTCTTTGATATCACTTTTTTTAGCAACGGAGACTTCCTGTGGTGTTTCTCCTCTAGATACCTTTTTAAAAATTCTTGATAATATCATTGACTCCTCCTTCCTTTAATTACTTATTTCGGTTTCCATTTTACTTCGTAATGCTATAAAAATTCCCTTCAACTCATCAATAGTTAATACATTATCTTTACGTCTATGAATCATTCTGTGGCAATTTGCACACACAGGCATCAAATCTACTTCTGGATTAATTAAAACTTCTTCTTTAAGTGTACTTAATAGGTTTACATGATGAACTTCAATAAAATCCGCACCCCGTTCTCCATAGGATTTTTCAAAGTTGAAACCACATACAGCACAATCTAATCCATGATGTTTAATTGCTTTAGCCCTATTATTAGGGTTACGCTCATATCGTTTACCATGATAGGTTTTAGTAGCACCATCTTTATAGTATTCATCTTCTTCTGACATTTCAGAATCAATGTCATCACTTGAAACCTTTAAAATAGCATCTTTTAAAATTGATTGATATTCTTCGAACAAGACAACCAAAACATCTTTATTATCCTTTTGCCAATCACTGCTGTTTTGTCTACCTTGTTTGTAATGTACCATTGCAACATCTTCTATTTTTACTAAAGGGTTTTGTTGATGTAATAGTATAATACCTTCTTTTTTTGCTGTTGTTAATAATTTCATTGTTACTTCACTTTGGACTTCTATTCGATTTATTATTTCATTATTTTCAAGCAAATAAACTAGATATTTAGGCAAAGTATTTTCCATCTCTACTTTTACAGTTATAATGTAATATTTTCTTATTTCACCAATCTGATACTCTTGATTTTGTAGTCTTTTAATAAATAATTCATAATTGAATTCATTAAATTTACTCTTATTTTTATCTGGTTCGTGTATTCTAATGCTACTTGCTTCTATATGTTCTTCTAACTCATTCTCTATTTGAGCATTTGAAGTCTCAAACCCATATTCCTTCAATCTTTCTCTTGCAGTCTTTCTTTCATCTTCACTAAACAATGATATGTATTCTTCTTTAAGAATTAAAGCCTCTACCGTTAAAGCAAGCCCATCTAATCCACCTTTTAAATATAAGTTTGTAAACCCCTCAGATGGCTTGTTGCTATGTATTAATTTCTTTGCAACATGTATTCCTTTTTGGGTATTAATCATTTGTAGGAATATCAAAGCATTGTAACCAATCTTTTTCCCGTTTTTATATATGTTTATCATATCGTTGTGAAATAACTTCTCTAGTTCTAGTTGACTCTGAGAATTAACCATTTAACCACCTCTATATCTTTGTTTATATTCCTTTTTTCAAGGTTTTAATGAATTATTATATTGCACTTATTTTTTGCTAAAATATTAATTGGTAAAGATTTCAGCCCATTGTAATAAATCAAGTTTGTAATCAGCTTGTTTCGGTTCATTTCCTTTTCTATTTCTTTCAAGATACTTTAAATCACTTTTTTTTATTCATATATAAAATCACCACCTTTCATTTTTAAGTATCTACAAAGACAAAAAAAACACTTGTTTCAAAAGGGATTACTTTTTGATTTGTTTTTGTAATTTAAGTACACCGTAATTTACGTTTTGAGGTGGCTCATTATAATATTTCCCTTCTAACTCACCCTCATCTAATGTAAATTCTAATGTTGCCATTCCACTGTGCTCACCCATAGTTCCATCAGATTTCACCAGATTATTTTTGTTCAAATACACATACCTTAATACCGTTCTTGCACCATTATTAATATCTAAATTTGCGCTAATACTATAAGACTTTGATTGATTAAAAATTCCTGAAATAAAAATATGAGTCCACGTTTGTTTTATAACAATACATGCTGGCATCTCTGATTTAAATTCATGATATGAGGAGGAAAGTGTCCCTTCCCATGTACCATTAAGATTAGGAGTCTTTATTATACCTATTTTATAAAAGATACCCCATTTCCATAAGTATTTATCGAAGAGTAGAAATACTAATCCGAATATAGTAAAACCTATAACTGATATTTCGATATGACTAATAGTAAAAACATAATTAATAAAACTTGTTAAGGAAATTGAAATGATAACTAACATAAAATAAATTAATTTTCTATCATAATCAATACTATACTGATGCATCAGTTACCCCACTCATTCCATAATGTTATACATTCATTAATAAATTTTCTGGCATCAATTTCATTCCACTGTTCTTGAGCAACACCAAACAAAATGATGGTTTTATTTTGACAAATACATGATGATAAGTTGTTTCTATTGTCACCTAGCCATTTCAATAAATTGAATACAGTTTGACTAAAATCATTCCTAATAAATTTATCATTTGGAACATTGTATAAAAGGTTTTCAACAAAATAAGAAGGAGCAGTGTTTCTATCTAACTTCCCAGAAGTAACTAATCTGCTTTTTATATTCTTGAAAATTCTTATTGTTTTTTTATACATTTCTCCTGTTTGTTGATTTTTCTCAGCTCCATATGAATAATGGCGTTTTGGATAATTGATAACTTCCCTATTTTCCTCTGTAGTATAGAATTTCATGCCTTCTAAAAAAATTTGTGAATCTGTCGAGTACCCATAGTCAATGTATTTTCTGTACTGAATGCAAGGGACCACATCAGCCTCATAATTTCCCGTATTAATTTTGATTGATTTATTTCCTATTTCAATAAGGTTCGAACCAAAATAATTTATCAAAGTGTCTAGAACTTCTTTCTTATAGATTGCCCATGTATATTGACTTGAATTTGTTTGAGAAGCATATATTTCTTTCTTCTCGCTTGAAAGTTCAGATGAATCACCATAAAATACGTTATTTGTTTGTACAACAATATCTACATCGCTATTTCCATATATATTTGTACTGTTTCTATATGAACCTTGAAGATATATTGATACAGAATTTTTATTCGTAATGAGGGATTTTTCTCCTCGCAAAATCCCTTCAATTTTTTCTCGTAGTGCCTTTGGTGTAGCAGTTGCCCCTTCATTAGACCATGTACTTAGTTGTGAATTAGGAATTGTCACGTTAGCCCTCTTTTCAAAATGATTTAACTTTTAAGTTTTCAATTTAGACAGAACTAGCCTTCGCTATTATTCTACTATTTATCTACAATAATAAAAAGGTTGTAACAGAATTTTTTGAATTCAATAAAATTGCCAACATAAAATTAAAAAGTTTTATCTTCGGGTTTCATAGTTAAGCTGAAGGGGGCTTTTGTTAAATTACGAGGAGCATTTAATATTTTCAAGCTCATTTTTTGTCAATGAAATTGTGATTTCATTGGCTCTTTAGCTCAAAATGGAGCAGTCGCATTATTATACTTCAAACGAATTAAATAATATGGTGCGTCATTAAAAAAACGAAACAACCTAAATGATTATTTCGCTCTAAAATTTATATATTAAAAAGCTATGTTAAAGGTAAAGGTTGATTTAAAAATGTGCATAAAAAATGAGCTTGGAAAAGTATCTCCATGCTCATTTTATTTTGAGGTCTTTTTTTACTAAAGCACCCGTTAGTTTAAGTGTATAATTTCACAATCTCTTCATAAGATATAGATTTGTCAATTTCACTCATTTTGTTGGTTTCTCCGCTACAACATTAAAATTCGTTGTTAATGTTGACTCTTCATATGAGAAGGTAATTTTATAGTCTATTATTTCATTTGTTTCTATTTTACGAATTGATGTTGTTACCGTACCATCCCCGACATAAGTTAGCCGACTATTATCAGCAAATTCGTAAGTTTTTACACCATCTACTTCATTTTCTGCAAAACCCATTTTTTGAATCGTATCTCCGTAAATAAAAGCAAGATTGCAACTATTATTATCTATATTATCGTAAAAAGAAATAACCGCCTTTAACATTGGTAATTTATCATCTTTCACTAATACATAATCAGTTATTTCATATTTACCATAATCTTTATTCTCCTTAAATGTTGCTATTGCGTCATCTTTGGAATAATTCTTATTAACTGATGTTTGTTGATTTTTATTTAATGAAGAATTTGGATATTCCGATACACTCTGAGTAGTATTAGAACATCCTATTAGGGTTAACGTCAAAAATATCCCCAAAGTTAATCTTAGTTTCATACATTTTTCCTCCCTACTTAAAAAATATTAATAAATTAACCAACATTTTTTTATATATTTTACCACAAATAACCATTAGACTTATTGAATTAAAATGCCCTAATAGTAAAAAAGGCTTTACTCCTACTTGAAGTAAAGCACCCGTTAGTTGAATAAGAAAATGTATATTACTGTTGTTGCTGTAATTACCACGAAAATTAACACAAAATGAACTAACCCTCACTTAATTTGCTCACAACATTTTGTATCTTACTGTCTATTTCACTATTTAGGTTTTTTTCATACACATAAAAAAGAATCACATTTTTTACTTCATACACTTTATATGAAATCAAATTGGCAAGTTCCGTTTTTTTACGAAAATCCTCCAAACCATTCTCTCGTTCTTTAGTTGAATCATAGATATAAACCGATAACATCTTACCATCCAATTCATAAACAGAAGGTCTGACTCCGTTAAGTTTCATTACAAAAATGTTTTTATCGTTAACTTTACTGTCTATAAGTGACATTTCTTGTTCCTCAAATGAAGATAGCGTTTCTTCCAATGTAATCGTATTGGAATCTGTTACTTGGCAACCAATCAACAAGAAAACCATTAATAAAAATATCAAAGCTACTTTATTCAATAAATCGCCCCCTTAAATTAATTAACATAAAAACAATGTTTCAAGTCAGTACTTGTTATACTAAACTGCCCCGTTAGTAAAAAAGGCTCTACTCCTTATTGAAGTAAAGCACCCGTTAGTTTAATTACCTTTCCTTCTTGAAAGACACAATAATAAATACAATTCCAACAAGGAAAAATAGCCCTGTAAAAAGGTTATCGGATAATGGCATTGTTTGTGGAATAGTATCCCACGTTCCAGTATTTATTTGTGCTGACCAATAAATATATGCAGTTAAGCGTTCAATCGTAAAAATTAGTCCACTAGTTAAAAAGAATAACGACCCTAAAATTAGACTTGTTTTTTTATCCAAAAGATTACCTCCTATGTTTAATAAAGTGCTTTGATTCGATTAAAAAAATACCTACTCCTTATTCAACTAAACAGCGTCGTAAGTAAAAAATGCTTTACTCCTTCTTGAAGTAAAGCACCCGTTAGTTGAAAATGATTCAATTAAGATGATATTTATACGAAAGTGAAACCAATTATAAAAATTATTACCGTCACACTAAAGAATGACCAATCAACAATTCGTCTTTCTTTTACTGTAAGAAGTTTGGATTCCATAAATCTTAAACTATTTATGATAAAAATAAGTCCAAACATTGTAAGTCCACGTCCCGTGATATCATCTATGATTAAAATGTACCTTACACAAGCAATTATTATTAATAAAGTGCCTATATGTCCAATGGCAATATAAAGGTAAAGGTTCTTTTCCCTATCCATCAACTTTCACTTCCTCTCAATTGCAAATCCTTCTTGAAGTAAAGCACTCCGTTAGTTGAAGAAGGATAAATATCATTTTCATTTTTTAGACCTCTAGATTACTATTTCTCTTGTCATAATTAACTCTTTTGACTTCCCTTAAATATACTATCAAAATTTCGTCCATCCCCCATCCAATGAATGAATTACGTTCTTCCATGGTAGTTGAAGAACAAAATTAGAAAATGTATTTATGACTTCATTATCACAAGGAAGGAAATGTTAATCCGTTGTATTTTCAATTTCCGATTTTCTATTTTTATGTTCCATACTCCATTCGTGCATTGAATCTAAAGTCGGCTTCAATGTCATTCCATACTCAGTTATAGAATATTCCACTTTAGGTGGGACTTCACGATATACCTTTCGACTTATGATCCCCTCCTCCTCTAGTTCTCGTAATTGATTTGTTAGCATTTTGGGGGTAATGCCGACAAGTGCTTTTTTTAATTCTCCATATCTCATTGTGCCTTCCCACATTAGATACAATAAGATGGTGGGCTTCCATTTCCCAATCAAGATGGAAAGAGCATCGTGTACTTTACAATTTTCAGGTATTATTTTCATCTTTACCTCCAATAGTATCTTTTTGTATACTATATTACTTCAAAGTGCATACTTACATTATTGATTATAAGGGTTTATGATGAATATGAAAAGGGGGCAAATAATATGAATACCGACAATATTAAACGTCGTGAAATAAAAAAAGTATGGACAGTAACCGAACAAAAAAATAGCAATATTCATACCGCAAGTCCTATCCTTGAACCTGGCAACTGGGTAGATTATGACCCATTCTTTTTACTAATGGAAGATAAATTTCAAAAAGGAGCATTTAGTGAACATCCTCATCGTGGTATGGAGACCATAACATTTATCCTTGACGGAAAACTTACTCATTATGACAATGCTACGGGGGAGGGTGGAATCCTAGAAAAAGGGGACTTCCAATTTATGACTGCTGGCAGAGGAGTGATTCATAATGAATCACCACTTGACGGTGAAACAGCTCATATTCTTCAGCTTTGGGTTAATCTACCTCGTAAATATAAAATGGTAAAACCCCGTTATCAAAATATGTACGCAAAAGATATGCCTGTTAGACAAGAGAACGGTGCCTTAATTCGAGTATATTCAGGTTCTTCTGGAGATACTGTATCGAACACCCTGAATTACGCACCTGTCACGTTTGTAGAAATGGTGTTGGAAGAAGGAGCATCCATTAGTCAAGACCTTCCTGGCACCTATAATGGCTATATTTATGTATTAGAAGGAAGCGGAACATTTGGTGAAAATAAAGTTGAGGGGAAAAAAGGGCAAGCAATGTGGCTAGGCTCCGCAAATGATGGGGAAATGAGCAGTATTAACATTTCTGCAAACGAAAAATTACGACTTGTTCTTTTTGCAGGTGAACCTCTCAGAGAACCTGTTGTAGCAAAGGGACCTTTCGTAATGAATTCAGAAGAAGAAATACAACAGGCTTATCAGGATTATCGGGATGGTAAATTCGTAACTCCAGTAGATTAAAGATTTATGGAAATAGTTGAATGAATTTGATTAACTCTTCAACGAACAAATAAAATAAAGATAATTAAAGGAGCAAATAAAATGTTGAAAATTGGGATTGTTTTAGGTAGTACACGTGAAGGACGGGTTAGTCCACAAGTAGGGAAATGGGTAAAAGAACTAGCAGACAAACGCGGAGACGCTTCATATGAAATCATTGACATCGCAGACTTCAAATTACCACTATTAGGAGAACCAGGTGGCGATGCATCAGGCGCAGCAGCTTGGTCAGCGAGCATTAATGGTTGTGACGGATTTGTATTCATTGTTCAGGAATACAACCACTCGATCACAGGTGCATTAAAAAATGCTTTAGATTACTTACGTGAAGAGTGGAATAACAAAGCTGCTGGTATCGTATCATACGGTTCAGTTGGTGGTGCACGTGCTGCAGAGCATTTACGCGGTATTTTAAGTGAATTACTTGTAGCACATGTCCGTGTACATCCTGCGTTATCACTATTTACTGACTTCGAAAACGGTACAGTATTCAAACCAGCTGAAGTGCAAGCAGCTTCTGTAAACCAAATGTTAGACCAAGTTATCCCTTGGACAACTGCATTGAAAACAATTCGCTAATAAAATTGAAGGCAATATGTGCAAATCAAGTGCACATATTGTTTTTTTAAATAAGAAAGTATAAGTTTTTTTATCAGTGTCTAGGCATTCGCGCCAGCCGCTCGAGGTCGCTTCGATCCCTCAGGCGAAAGTGGTGGAGCTATGTTTGCGTTAGGGTTACTTACCCCACTTGCAGGCATTGTGATTGCTGGAACAATGGTAGGAGGGATTTTAAAAGTTCACGGACCAAATGGTTACTGGATTACAAAGGATGGATATGAATACTGTATTAGTTGTAGCAATTGGTGTAGCTCTTACGGGAGCAGGACAATATTCACTCGATGCTATTTTATTTTAAATTATTCCCATTTTTAACGGAAAATGTTTTAAATTCAAGGAATTATACGCTCAGAAGCTATTGCTGAACGTTTGTTGTGAAACCATCATTAAGCATTTCTATATTGGTTAAAACGTCTTTATATGGGACAGGCAGCGACATTCTTTATTCAACTAAACTGCTGCTTTAGTTTAAGTGTAACATTTCACAAAGCATATCTGAGATCAACTTAATGTTTTGGACATAAAAATAGACCATCCAAATGATGGTCATATTTTGCTAAAGCACCCGTTACTTGAAGAAGCACCTTCTCTCATTATGGTCGTAATGTGCATCTTAGTATAGTTTTCTTCATACGCTTACTTGAGGTGAATAAAATGGAATTACTTTCTGAAAAGGATGCATTGAACTGGATACTTTACGTTCTTTACTTTGGATTTCCTATTCTAATAGCAATAAATTTAGGTATATTAATAACTTTAATCCAATTAAAGAGAAGAAATAAAAGATAAAATATAACCCTAGAGGAACAGAGTAATTGTTCTTTCTCTTATTGAAGTAAAGCACCCATTAGTGAAAAAATTGCGATAAAATAAAATGTTAATTTACCGATTTATTACTTACTGCTTTATTTCCAAATTTCCTAATAAAGAAAAAAGTAAAAGCAATAATTGCACCCACAATTATTCCAATTACACTTAAGTTTATTCCCGTACCAGTTGTAATACCATCTGTACGAAAAGAACCATTAGCAAATATAGATACGATAACAATAATAAAACCAAACCATTCAAAACCCTTATTTTTCACCATTTCAAATCTCCCCCTTACATACAAATTATAACATCATTCAAATTTTTCAAATAGTTATACTTGTTAATCCCTTGTTCAACTAAACTACCCCGTTAGTTTAATAAGAAAAAGAGTTCCCTATGGTAACCCTACGATATTTTACTAAAGCACTCCGTTACTTTAAGTGTAATCCTTCACAAAGATTGGGTAGCCTTTATTTTTAAACCAGATTTGACCGATTTTTCTTTGTCCTCTAGCCCCACGGTTTAAATATGGAAATCACGAATATCAATGCTAGATAAATGAACTGGATAATAACTCCAATTAAAAATTGAATACTGTTTATAAGAAACACAGGATCATGCAGTGCACTCATCCCTTTTTCCGTTGTTATGGTGACCGCCTTTAATGTCCAAAAATACATTCCAATTAGACACCATTCTAACTCACAACTTTAGGATGAACCCTACCATGACGTTAGCTTTGCCTAACTCTTACAAGTTTAGTGAGACTAACGGCAAGCTATTTTGCATTTTCTAATTGGTGTATAATAGTGTAAAGAAATTTTATACTAACGGAGGGTAATGAAATGAAGATTTTGTTTGATGAAACATACACTTCAAATGACGGAAAGTATACAAGCAGGAATATTTGGTATGGATATGCTGATATATCTGTTGATGGTCAGCATGGAAAAACCATTAAGCTTAATGAAGATTTTATGGTTCAATTATGCGAATTAATAAAAAATGACTTATCTAAGAATGCAGCAAATGTGCCTACTCAAACTAACTGGTATTTCTATGGAAGTGCCGTAACTAAGGACGCTATTGGAGACAATATCCGTCCGACAATTATGGTTCGTGAGAAGTCTGACGAGTTTACAACTAATTTTAATATCAGTGACCACGATTTTGCTGTAAATATTGATGCTATTCTGTTGTTTAGGGCGGATTTTGAAAAACGTTTAGCAAGTCATTGATGAATAATATCAGTATAAGCATATTCAAACTATTTGAGGGGATGATTTCATAATGAATTCATTCTCCTTTTTCATGTGGTGGGAGTCTTTTTGTGTGGAGGAAAAGGACATTTAATAATACAGATTGTGAATAATAGCACTTAAATTAACCTGCACCGTTAGTTGAACAACGTTATAGTTTATTTAAAGTTCACGTTAATTCCCCATATTGTTTCTTTGAATTGCTTCTACCAATTAAGAAAATTCAAGTTAATTTTTCTTTAGTTATTCAAATAGCTACAAAGTTCAATTAAAGTTCCATCAGTTGATGCGGGATTAACATAAATGAGCCTTCTTCCACGCGTGTTAGTACGTAGTGTGTCCTCTAGAAAACGAACTCCTTTTTTACTAGCCTCGAGTATTGCTTTGTCCAAATCGTCAACTCGATATGCAATATGATGCACCCCTTTTCCTCGTTGCTTTATAAACCGAGCCATTGGAGAGTTCTTGTTGGTTGGTTCCAGTAATTCAATTACTTTATCATTGGTTCTGACAACAGCAACGTGTACTTCAACACCAGGTGTATCACTTGTATAACGGTCCTCTAATAATCCGTTTAATACATTAAGATAAAAGGGAAGAGCATCATCAATACTTCTAACAGCAATTCCAACATGATCTAAAACATATTCCAATTTAGTTCCTCCGTTCAATATTATTATCCTTCACCCTCAAAAAAATCATTTTGTTCCACTATCCTGCTGCTTTAGATTAATAAGAAAAAGAGCCACCTATGTAGCTCAATGATCTATAATTTTATCCTTGTTAAATGAAGTATTAAGAAAAATATATTATGCCTTCTATCATTTTAATCTATTTTCGCTATTTTCTCCCAATCTTCAAAGGACAACTTTTCTGTAATATGTTTTAAATTATTTGGAACTTCAACATAACACATCAATTCTAAACTGTTTCCATCTGGGTCATTAAAATAAACTGAGGCATTCCCTTGATGTGGTCGAATAAATGGTTCAATAGATTTTCTACCCCCAAATGGCACACCCTCAACTTTGATAGAATCTAACCATTTTAAAGACTCTTTTAAATCTTCATATGAAACTTGAAAAGCAATGTGTCGTAAAGAAGGGTGGTATGGAGTTTGATACTCATTCCCTTCCCACAAACCCAACCAGCTTTTACCTTCTTCAATCCAAAAGAAAGCAGTGTCTTCATCACGCCAAGCCATTTTCAAACCCAATTTCTTATAAAATTCCAATGAAATGTCTAAATTTTTCACTGGCAAATGTGCTTCATATAAGCCTTTTATCAAATATAACACCTCTTTTTGAATGATTACATTAATAGTATCAATTTTTTAAATATTCCACCTCATCCGAAGGTCTAATGTGTTATTTAATTATGCTCTTTATTAGATTCCTTCTTCAACTAACCTGCTGCGTTAGTTGAAGTGAACACTTTCACAATCTTATATTTATTTTAACATAAATATCCAGTTATATATATATAGGGTAGTTGTCATAATTCCATTTTACGAAAAATCAACCTTACCTTTAACATAGCCTATTAAAATGTCAGTACTCAATGTTTAAGAAACCTCTATTAATTTCAATCTTCCTATTTATTTTACAACAAAATTGATTTTTTAAAGCAAAATAAAGTACTTATTGTATTTTACGGATAATCTTCGGAAAGCTACGTAGAGACATTTCTTCTTCAGTAATGTTCATTTCTTCCTTCAGCTTTTTATTGAGGGGAATATTTTCTAACCCATAAGTATCTAACACTTCTTTTAATGCTATCTTCAAAACATCTTCTTTTTTCAATTTCGTATTTCTACCATTAAACTTCACAGCTTCGATAATATCTTTCTTAGTAGTCCATCCACGCTCATTTACTTGCTTTAAAATTACTCGATGAAGTTCCATTACGTTTTCATCATGTGAATCAGAAATAACCTTCCCTTTATCTTGAGGGAAACATCTTTCTGCCTCTTCCTTACCAAAACTTCTGTATATCCCTTCAAATGTGACTGTTTTTATTGAAAGACCACTATCTAACCAGGCTGCCGCAAAATCTTCCATATCACTTAACTGCTCCATATTTAAAATTGGAAACTCATATACTGAACTGCGATAAGCATAGTTATTTTCTTTCTTTTTCTGTTCTAGCTTCTTTAAGAGTCCTTCTTCAATTTCACTATTATCCAACTTTTTCATAAACCCTAAAATCGTAAATAAGTTTATCTTACGTCCCATGCTAGATTTACCGATACACAATTCCTTTGCAAATGTTTCAACTTTATGGAATGCGATGTTACGAATAGCTTTTTCATCATTTATATTATTGCTAACATATGACAAAAGCTGTACTAATGCACCTAAACTTTTACCTCGTGTTAATAGTTTATACAAGTTCGGATATTCATCTATTAACATATCAGATGCAAGATAATCAATATACTGAAAGTATCGTTGTTTGTGCTCTTCAATCGCTTCTGCATTAACATTTGTAATTTCATATACACTGCAAAGGAATGTTAAGGCTTCTTCTCTTGTTGATTGTTGAATTTGCGCAGTTACGTTAATAATAGAACCTAAAAATGGAGAACTACTTGAGAAGCACTTGTATAACCAATGCCCAGTACCACTTGATACTATATATAGATGCACTTGGATTTAGCTCATCATGGAAGATATCATTAAATGATTTATAATTGTAAATACCTAAGTACTCTGGCAGACTCATTTGCTTTAAAAAGTCTTCAAATTTTGATTGCTTCAACGTTCTAGGCTCAATACTTACTAACTCTTTCATACCTTGTACATCTTTGTTTTTGATTAGTTCAATATTAGAAGTACTAAGTATTTTAGGTTTAGATTTTCGAGTATTTTTCTTTTTGGGCGAAGCAGGGGGTTTGGGGTGGGATATAGAGAGATTATTCTTTTTGTCCCACTTAAGGGATTCAGTAATACAAAACTTACTATTTAATCTATTTGTCTCTTTAATCCAATACACTTCTCGACCACCATAAAATATTCTGCTTCCATCTTTGCAAGCCTTATCTACTTGCGGATATTTTGCAAAAAGATACCTAATAACACTTTTAAATTCTGTATACTTCGTTATGACTGAATCAAGAAAAAATACAACTCTAAACTTATGTAAGGCTTCTGAATGACTAAAAGATGTATATAAAAAAGCAGCGTTTGAACGAATAAACTCATCGTTCAATGCTGCTTTTAATGTAAATCCATCATCAAAATCTAGTGCTATTACTTGTTGAGAGTGCCAATTATTAATTGAACGCCTAAGTACACCATTTTTTTCAGTTAATGTACCTGCCATAAACGCCCTACCCCTACCAACTTCATCTGCCAATTGTTTAATAGTCACTGTTGTTAAACCATAAGCAATACGATAGTTAATACCTTTCGCATCATCATTGCTTGGTTTTTGACTAAAATATTTTCTATCAAACATAACCTTTACTGTAAAATCTTCTGTTGCTTGTACCTCATTTGTTTTTTGCATATTTATTTCTCCTTTAGATTTAACTAACGGGAATACAAAATAAAAGCTAAGGAATTACTATATTCCAAAACCTTAATCATTCGTTATTAATTTCACCGTTGTATCCTCTAAAGGCATTAGCTGTTTAATAATTATTGATTTAACACAAGTTTTTAATTCTTTTTCTCAAACCCATTTGTTTTAGACACATTTTAGACACAACTTTTCCGTATTTAATCATTTTAGGATTTATTCAACTTTTATGTACAATTCAAATAACTCCACTTTTAAATAGTTACTGTTTATCGTTGGATATTTTACTATTGCATTGCAATACAAATACACATGATATATGCCCCTAATTATTTCTCTCAGTTTTTCCAAAAGTTATAACGTATTTACTGTGATTAATCCACAATGAAAAAGCTATCATCTAAACTACTGTTTGTAATCATAAGGTACAAAATCTCCAATATTTATTGTTCGGCTATACATACATGTTTGGGGTGGGATATAGAGAGATTATTCTTTTTGTCCCACTTAAGGGATTCAGTAATTATTTCTTATTACATCATTGGTAGGCTTATCTACAAGTAGAATTTTCACTTTTGAACAACAAGGTGATTTAAAGTCTGAACTTATTCAATTTACCTTCGTATCGTAATTTAATTTTTTTCCTATTTTCTATCTGCATCAGTCCAAGCATGTACAATCAATGATATAACCCACTTTCCTGTAAACGCCCCCCCGTCCTTCAATCATAAGAGAGAGTTTGCATCAGACTGGCTAGTTGTATTTGTAGCTGCTCCTAGAAGATAAAGAATGATAGGAACAAAAGAAAGAATCCAATCAAATAAATGATTGAATTCTTTTAGAAACATGGTAATCTTGTAGTAATTTTCAATACTCAATTGCCTTTGTTCCTATGGAAATTTGAGGACTTAATCCACTTTTGTGCATACTAAAACTTCAATTTATTTATTGGACTGTATAAGTCGTGTTGTTCTCTAATTACATCTTCATCAAAATGAACATAACGCTTTGTAGTCGATATCTGCGAATGCCCTGCTATTCGTTGCACTGCGAATACAGATGCTCCATTCTTCAACATTTCAGTTACAGATTGTCGTCTGAAATCATGACAAGAAAATTCTTTTGTAATCCCTGCTTTAGCGACATACCGCTTTAAATTTCTTCTAAAAGTATCTACTGCCATCCTTTCACCAAACCAGTTAAGAAACACTCCATTACAATTTGGAAAGTTTTTGTTATTCTCATCTATAAGTTTAATAAGTAGCTTTATAGTGTGATTTGAAATTGGTACAACTCTAATTCTTCTGTCTTTGGCTTTCTCCCCTGGTAAGATAATCTGCCTTCTCACAATATCTATATCCGACTGATTGAGTGATATAGCTTCGGATATTCTTAAAGCGGAATCATATAGCACAAACATAATCACTAAATCCCTCCACTGCGACATAAAACGTTTGTCTGGTGTATTTAGTAATATTTTCATCTCTTTTTCTGTAAGTAAATTCGATTTTTTCTCATCTACTTTTAAATAATTAATTGAAAACATAATATTATCAGCTATTAGCTTGTCTTTTTCTAAGAAGGAATACCAAGTTTTTAAAAAACGAATTCTTGCGTTGATTGTTTGGGAAGATAATCCGTTTACTTTACTTTTAAAGTTGTAATGATTCTCTCTCATATAGTTAATATAGTCACGTACTACTTGAACAGATAATTCAGATACGAGTGTAATATCATAAGAAGAATTTTTTAGCCAACTCATAAAAAAATTGAAGTGTTCTGTATAAGTTATTAAAGTAGTCTTTCTCATTTCCTCTGATTTCTTTGCAGAGTAAAAATAGTCAAATGCTTGCTTAAATGTAAACCCAACTAAAATATCCTCATCATTTGTGTTTCTTAAATGTACTCTTTTTCGCATAAAAAAATGTCGCCTCCTTTATCTAAATACATAGAAAAGTAGGCGACATTTCAACATATTTTACCTTAGAATATGTGGGATATTCAAGGTAAAATTTATTCAGTTTTAAGCTGTTTTACTTTCTTATAAGGAAGCATATTAAATAATATATTCAATATAATTGCTGTCATACTTCCTGCAACAATCCCATTACTTGTCAAAATTTGAATGCCAGATGGAAGAGATTCAAATAAGTTAGGTACTACAGATACTCCAAGTCCCATCCCAATGGAACAAGCTATTATCATCGCATTATCTTGGGAGTCCGTAGCCGTAATTACTTTGCTAAGCATCTTAATTCCTTGTGATACAACCATTCCAAACATAGCCAACATCGCACCGCCAAGTACAGACACTGGGATAATCGTTGTGATTGCGGCAATTTTAGGAATGAACCCAAGTGCTATCAGCATACCACCTGTAATATAAATAACGTTTTTGGATTTAACTCCCGACATTTGTAGGAGTCCAACG
The DNA here is from genome assembly GCF_042945595.1 of Psychrobacillus sp. L3. GTDB lineage: Bacteria > Bacillota > Bacilli > Bacillales_A > Planococcaceae > Psychrobacillus. The sequence goes on from NZ_CP168493.1 coordinate 3,126,755, forward strand.
TTTTGAGAAAAAGTAGTATATGGAAATGAATTAAAAATACCACCTAGTAATACAGCAATACCTTCCGCACGATACCCCTTAGATAATTCTTTTTTTGATATTTTTTTATCTACTATATCTCCAATGGCAAAATAAACGCCAGTAGATTCAACTAACGAAACCATTGCCACTAAAATCATCGTAATAATTGGCGCCAAATCAAATGTAGGCGTCCCGAAATAAAAAGGGTGTACCATATGAAAAAAATTAGCCTCTTTAAAAGCTGTAAAATCTACTTTCCCCATAACTATGGATGTAACTGTACCCGCAACCAACCCAAGTAAAATAGAAACAGATTTAACAAATCCCGTCGAAAAACGGTAAAGTAACACGATAAAAAGTAAAGTACCAAATGCTAATAGAATATTTGAAGTCGCCCCAAAGTCTTCTGCTCCTTGGCCTCCACCCATATTCGTAATAGCAACTGGAATTAGAGTAACTCCAATAATCGTTACAACAGAACCAGTAACAACTGGGGGAAAGAACTTCACAAGTTGACCAAAAACTCCACTAGTAACAATAGCAAAAATACCAGAAACGATAATAGCACCATATATAGAGGAAATCCCATACTCTTTTCCAATACCGATCATCGGACCAACCGCAGTAAAAGTACATCCTAATACAACAGGAAGACCAATTCCAAAAAATCGATTACTCATTACTTGCAAGATGGTCGCTACACCACACATTAAAATATCAATTGCAACTAAATAAGTTAATTGATCAGATGGGAGCTCTAACGATGCCCCAACTATTAATGGAATCATAACAGCCCCTGCATACATGGCAAGAAGATGTTGGATACCAAGTGTGGTATTTTTCATTGTATTGTTCATCTAGTGGAATCCTCCTCAAAAAATTCCACTTTTCCATTTGCTAACGATTTAATATTCGCAAGTGAATCTACGCGAATTCCACGTGCCCGAATAAGTTCACCACCAGTTTGAAATCCTTTTTCAATCACAATTCCAACCCCAGCAGTTTTAGCATTTGCTTGCTTCACAATATCCAACAAACCAAGCACCGCTTGTCCATTCGCAAGAAAGTCATCAATGATTAAAACAACATCTTCACTACCAATGAAATCCTTCGAAACAGAAATATCATTCGTTTCATTTTTTGTAAAAGAATGTACCTGTGATGAATATAAATTATCAGATAGGGTTAAAGACTTACGTTTTCTTGCAAAAACAACAGAAACTCCAAGTGTTAAACCAGCAAACATAGAAGGTGCAATCCCAGATGATTCAATTGTTACTATTTTAGTAATCCCTGCATCTTTATAACGACTAGCAAATTCTTCACCAATCTCTTGCATCAATACTGGGTCAATTTGATGATTTAAAAACGTATCCACTTTTAATACATTTTCGGATAGAACTTTACCATGCTGCACGATTTTTTCTTTTAATAGTTTCATAATTAGAGGATCCCCTTCAATTTTAAATTGACGAACACAAAAAAGCTCGAAGACATTGTGTCCATCCATATTAGGAGTGGAACAATGCCATTCGAGCTGAAAATTCGAACAGAAATAAAAGAATATGACAAAAGATGCCATAACTCTATTATTGTATTGCCACTCATAGTCAGCTCATTTACGGTAAGCCGGTAGAAACTTGCAGGCCATATTCCTGCGATTATACGAGAAAGTGCTATTAGAATATTTCTCATTATAGCACGATAGAGGTCAATTACAATAATACATTTAAATGTTCGATGATTCGTAAAATTCAGTGCAATATTTAATTTGAAATTATTTATTTATTGCTTTTTAAAGACTTGAAGGCATGGATAAAATAGGCGGGATCCTCTTGAATATTGTAGGGAAAAACACCTTGGTTTGTATGTAAATACAAAATACCTCCGCCAAAAGAAAATGGTTTATGCGAGACATCAAGAACATGTTCAAGCTCAAACTGATGTCGCGCAGAAGTAATTCCACCCAAATTTAGTTGGAGCTCAAATTGCAGTTCAATATGCTGCATTTGATAAAAAAAATCGATTTCCCGCTTAATTTCAATATAACCAATCGAATGATTACTCAACATCTTCCCCTCCAATATCACTATACAGTGTAGCATGTTTTGGCGAAAATATTCAGAACCATCCCATTGTTACAAAGGTGTTACTAGTGCCAGGCACTTGTAACATACTTGTCATAAATGCTTAGATGAGTTTTACGAAATGGGCAGTTTGCGCTTCTAGTTTTTCGGATGCTTTGGAGATTTCTTTAAATTCTTCTAATGCAATTCGAATTTCGTCTTGGCTTTTTTCAATGCTTTGTTGTGATTTCCCATTACTTTGCGTTACTTTATTCACTTGCTTTGCAATGCCTTCAATATTTTCACGTACTTCTACTATAGAAGCCTCCACTCTTGCTGCTAGTTTGCGTACCTCTTGTGCAACGACATTAAATCCGCGCCCATGCTCGCCTGCACGTGCAGCTTCTATCGCTGCATTTAATGCCAATAAATTTGTCTGAGCAGCAATTTCTCTAATTGTTTGCACAATACCTCGAATAGAGTCTGCTTGAACTTGTAAACTCCCCAAAGTAGCTGTGCTTTCTTTCGCACCCTTTGCAATTTCATCTATCGTCTCCAAGAGCTCTTGACTTCTTTTCATGCCTGCTTCCGCACGTTCGTTTAGTCCTTCTGACATATCATTTAATTCATTTGTGACAACCATAATCGTTTGATGTCGGTCGGTTACGTTAGTAGCAACTTTTGTTACGCCTAAAACTTTGCCTCTTTCTCCAAATATCGGCATATATGTTGCTTCAAGCATCACACTATTTCCATTTGCATCTTTACGTTCTACTTTATTATGAAGGGTCTTTCCTGCAAATAAATCTCGCCAAAACTGTTCATATTCAAGAGTGCTTGCATACTTAGGAAAACACAATTCTCGATGGTTCATCCCCATCACCTTATCCTTCGTATAGCCAAGTTCATTTGCAAAGTTATCATTTACGTATGCAACTCGTCGATTTAAGTCGAAACGAATAATAGCTAAGTTTTTTTCTAAGGCTTCCACCACACTCATATCATTTACTTCTTCTTCCACTTGAGAATAATTCATCCCTTTTCCCCCATCCCTTTAATAACTCAAACCGGTGCGTATACTGATAAATCCAGCACAGTTTTCTTTCCTAAAACTAATCTAGCTAGCTCTGCTCCCACAAATGGTCCAGCAGTTAATCCCGAAGCTCCCAAGCCATTTGCAAAATAAATGGATTCAAAACCAGGTATCTTTCCTATAATAGGAAGAAATTCTGGTGTATATGGTCTGAATCCTACTCGCACTTCCTCGATAAATGCAGTTTCCAATACTTTTGCAGTACTAGTAGATTTCTCTATTAATTCTAATTTTCCTGCTTCTGTTACACTTATATCGTATTCTGTATTTTCTTCATATGTGGAACCAGCCACAACTTTCCCATTATCAAATGCGAGCAAGTACTGATTTGTAGGAGGTAATACGACTGGCCAATCTCCAGTAGCCTTGTTTTCTATCCTAAAATGCATAATTTGGGCTTTTTGAAAACTTACTTTCATATCGGCCCCTAATTTGGAAGGAAGTTCATTCCCCCAAGCCCCTGTTGTTAAAATGATTACCTCCGCATCACAAGGATTTCCATCTATCAATAAAACCCCATTAGAAATATCCGCTTCTCCATAAATTACTTCTGCTCCTAGCTTTTTTGCCCCTCGAATTAATGCATCTCTCATCGCACGGCCATCTACACGTGCTGCTCCTTCTACATAGAGAGAGGAAAAATCTTCTGAAATAAGTGGAAAAAGTGCTTTTGTTTCTTCTGGTGTGAGTATTTTAAGTTCGCCTATTTCTGGGGCATCCTCACGCTTTTCTATAGCTCTTTCTAACATTTTACGCAACTTTTTCTCCTCATTTTGAAGTGCAATTGCTCCTACTTTTTTATAACCAGTAGTTGTCTCTCCTAAATCTTCGAGATCCTCAACAAGTTGGCTATAATACTTCGCTCCATTTTTCACAAGCTCATACCATTTTTTATTTCTTCTTTGTGAAATCCACGGACAAATAATGCCTGCTGCAGCATCAGTTGCCTGTCCTAGATCCATTCGATCCACGAGTGTCACTTTTGCGTTTTCTTTCGCAAGATGATAGGCAGTTGAAGCCCCTAAAATCCCACCACCTATTACAATATAAGAAGACATCTATTACTCAACTCCACTTTCTAAAATAGAAAATGTAACATTTTCACAATCAATTTCTGCAATAACTCCATACGGAAGAACGAATTTAGGTTCTGTATGTCCAAAGTTCATATTATAAAGAATCGGTAACTCGTTCAAATCAAGTTCTTTCATAATTCTCAAAATAGATGTTTTATATTCCTCATAATATTTTTCGTTTTGAGGTTTTCCAAAAACAATTCCTTTTGCATTTTGTAAAATTCCTTGAGAACCATAATTCCGCAACCAATATTCGATAAGAGTCGGCTCTGGCATATCTTCCGAAGTTTCAAAGAATAAAATACTATCTTTCCAATAAGATGCTTCTGGCCAAAGTGAAGTTCCTTTCGCAAATTCTAACACTTCGATACAGCCGCCGATTAATCTACCTTGCACTAGTCCGGAACCTTGAAGCAATTCATAGCCTTTATTCGAATTCATTCGTCTTTGTGTATGCTTGTTCTCTATAATCCATTCTACTCGTTCACTAGTCCATTCAGTTGCTGGTTTTATTTCTCCAATTACATCATTTGAGAATACAGTTTTTTTCAATGCCTCTACAGTATACTCGTGCATTTCCACGTTTTCTGCAAAGTCCACCAGCACAGATGGACCATAAAAAGAAGAAATTCCTGCTTTATGGCAAAATAAATGTGTCACGGTTGAATCCGAATAGCCAATAAACACTTTTGGATTGTCACGGATAACATCAAAATTAATATATGGTAATAGTCGAATACTTTCGCTTCCACCAATATTCGAGATGATCCCTTTAATCGTCGGGTCTTTAAATGCATTCATTAAATCTTCTGCACGCGCTTTTGGATTTTCATATAAATAATCTCCGCCTTTTAAGCTATTAGCCATAGCCACGACCTCTAATCCAAAAACTTTTTCTAATCGTTCTACCCCTTGCTCATATCTCCACTTCAAATCGGGTTCTCCTGCTCCACCCCATGACAAACTAATAGTAGCTACTTTATCTCCAGCTTGAAGCATTTTTGGTTTTATTAACATTAGAAACACTCCTTTTAACCCTATTATAATCCAAATATTCCATCATTGATGTCTAATCTTTAAAAAATTGTGTATAAGTAAATGTTCATACAAATGGAAGAGACGATTCGGTAGTTCTTTGCTACAATTCTTTCACGCATTCTGTCACTTATAATTCACACAAATCAAATGTCCAGGTGAGAGCATTAAAAGTATTAATGTTATAATAGAATACTATTAATCTACTATACAAAGGAGGTTCTACTTATGTTTACAAGTAAACCAATTCCACAAAAAAGGAACAATATTGGTTTTGTTTTATTAGTACTTCATAATATTTCGGACGCTTCTATACTTAAAATGGACTTAGAGAACAAAGGATATACTGTCCTAATAGCTACTACGGGACAAATAGGAATACAACAATTTCAGATAAACGAAATCGATCTTTGTTGTGTATCTACTGAATTAACTGATATGACCACAATTGAATTTTTAACACAAATGAAGGAACAATCCAGAAAGCGTTTGGTCCCGATAGTCGTTTTAGACATAGAAAATAAATATACAGAAGAGAAAGCGAATTATGTACGAAACGGTGCTTTTGATTTAATTTTCCCTACGGAAGAAAATGATTTATTAGAAGCAGTCATTGCGAATTTAATTGAGGTAAGGAATTCTATTGTGTCCCTTCAGTCTTCAGACCCGCTAACTGGTACATTAAATCAACTAAGCTTTGAGAAAAAAGCATCCACTATGATTCAGGATTTCGATAGTTCCAACCAAGCGTTTTCGATTTCCTTATTAGATATTCAAAATTTCCAAAAAATGAATGAGTCATTTGGTTACACGTATACAAATGAAGTACTTTCACAGTTTAGTAAATTCATACAATCTCAATTATCCGAAGAAGATTTCTTTTTCCGGCTACATGGAGCAACCTTTATAATTTTACAAAGCGATACAAATGCAGATAAGGCACTTTGGAAAACAAATCAACTAAAGCAAAGTTCACAAAGTGTAATATATAAGCATGATAATCTCCCTTTTCATCTCTCATTCCATGCAGGGATTGCTGAATGGGTTAGAAGCTATGACTCAATAGATCAATTAGTAGAAAATGCCAAACAAGCTTTAAGTGTTGCAAAGCATACAAATGATGCTAAATGTATTTCTTTTAACAACATGGATACCACTTCCATTTTACCGACTGTTCGCGTAATTATTGTAGACGATAATAGACTTAGTAACAAAATGTTACAAAAGCAATTCCAATCTTGGAAATCACCACGCTTTGTAATAGATGTAAAATCCCATGAAAACGGTTATGAGTTTATACAATCGGATTGGTACCACCCTTCTGATTACCATATTATATTGCTTGATATTGTAATGCCAAAAATGGATGGGTTAGAAGTACTGGATCAAATTCGAGCTAATTTTCCTTCAGATCGAATTATTATATCGATGCTAACCTCGAGAACAAATGATCAGGATATTTTACACGCTTTAAATAAAGGGGCAGATGATTATATGGTTAAGCCGTTCCATCCCCAAGAAGTTCTCGTTCGTATTCAACGTCTCGCAAGTAGGTTATTTACATGACTATAGAATTCATCTATTTCTACTATGCTGTAGGTATTTTATTTGGTTGTCAATTGCTTCTTCTTATTTTGTTAAGTATTAAAAAAACAAAGCGAAATCGCAAAAATAAAAAGCAAGAACAATTGTATCAAGCGACGTTGAATGAATTTGTAGATTTCCTTTATGAGGAAGGACGACCATTACCAGATAAGCTATGTAATCCTGAAAATATAGAAGTTGCAGAAAGAATATTTAGTGAAACAATTACAGATATTAATGATCCAATTATGCAAAGAAAGTTACAAGATGCTGCTATCTCCATCTTTACGGAACATTATAAAAAGCGATTATTAAAAGGAAACTGGCCAACTAGAGTAAATACCTTATATTTCATTGAGGATTTTAAAATTGTCTCTCTACTTCCAGTATTACAAAAGATGCTACAAAATTTAAACAAATGGGACGAAGAAAAAAATCAAACTATACTGGCCTTAGCTGCTATAAATGATTTAACACTTGTCTATTATTTGAATCAATCACCTGACACTAAAGTTAGTCAATACCTAGATGTTTTCTCTCGGTTTGATACAGAAAACTTTGAAGAAGCCATCCATATTTCAAATGACATGAAAAACTTTACCTGTCAACTCGCTATCATTAATATTATTAGTTTAATGAAAAAAACTAAATACCAATGGATGGTAGAAAAAGAACTACAAAGCGAAAACATGGAAATGCGCATACAAGCACTAAAAGGATTGTATAGACTCAATTATATGAAAGATATCGGTTTACTTGTTCCTTTTTTTCAATCACTATCTTGGGAAGAACGACTATTCTCAACAAGAGTAGCAGGTGCATTATTGGCTGATCAATTTGAAGCCCATTTGGAAATATTAATAGGCGATGAAGAATGGTGGGTTCGCAATGCAGCTGCTGAAGCATTACTAAATATTTTCGGAGAAGAAAAACTTGTCCAAGTAGAATCTAGCCATACTGATTCTTTTGCAAGAGATATGGCTAAACAGTGGCTTACGTCTGGAAAGAGAGGTAGTGCAAATTGAGAGACTTTGTTATTTTTCTATTTCAAGCCACATCTTACTTTGTCATTATATACATGGGTGTAACTGCACTAAGTTATATTTTTTTGTTTTTACTTTCTATCAAAAATGTTTTGAGAGAAGGAAAACTGATTAAAACGGAGTCATTAGAAGATATTGCAATAAGTGAACGAACTTTTCCCGTTTCAATTATAGTTCCTGCGTATAACGAAGTTGTTGGTGTTGTTAGTACTGTCCGTTCTTTATTAGCACTAAATTATCCTCAATATGAAATTATCGTGGTAGATGATGGCTCTAAAGATGATACTCTTGCCAAATTAATAGAAGAACTTAAACTAGAACAAGTAGATTTAGCAATTCGCAAACATATGGATACCCAACCCATTCGAGCAACATTTAAATCGAGCATCTATTCTTTAGTGACAGTCGTTTCTAAAGCTAATGGTGGAAAAGCAGATGCACTAAATTGCGGAATCAATGTATCAAAATATCCTTATTTCTGTGCGATAGATGGAGATTCTATTCTAGAAAATGATGCTTTATTGAAGGTGATGAAACCTGTAATCGATTCAGAGGGCAAAACGATTGCAGTTGGTGGTTCTGTTCGGGTTGCAAATGGGACTACCATTTCACGAAGTAAGGTGGAAACAATTGATCTACCGAAAAATCCATTAGTTATCCTACAAATTGTTGAGTATTTCCGTGCGTTCCTTATCGGCAGACTTGGATTTACAAAAATTAATCAATTACTAATCATTTCTGGTGCATTTGGACTTTTTCACAAAACAACAGTTATCCGATCTGGAGGCTATAAAGTGGCTACAGTAGGAGAAGATATGGAGCTCATCGTTCGGCTTCATCGAATGATTAAGGAAGAAAGCCTAGACCTACAACTAAAATACATTCCCGATCCTGTTTGTTGGACAGAAGCTCCAGACTCACTAAAAGTTTTAAAATCTCAGCGAGTTCGATGGCAGCGTGGATTAGCTGAAACATTGTTTGCACATAAAAAAATGTTTTTAAATCCTAAATACGGCTTAATCGGATTTATTGCTTTCCCTTATTTTTTTATGGTTGAACTTTTAGGAGCAGTTGTGGAAATCTTGGGGTTTTTCATAATTGTTGGCGGTCTATTATTTGGTTTCTTAGATACTTACGTCATTGGCATCATCTTGCTTGTTACAATATTATATGGCTCCTTTATTTCGTCCTTATCCATTCTACTAGAAGAATTGACGATGTTTAAATACCCAAAGGTAAGGCATTTAATATCATTATTTTTTTGGGCTTTAACCGAATCCTTTTGGTACCGACCCCTTATTGTAATATGGCGATTAGAAGGTCTCTTAAAATCATTTCGCCATAAGGAAGCGGAATGGGGAAAAATGGAGAGAAAAGGGATATCCTCTGATAATAGATAACGAAAAACGTCCAGCGGTCTCGATACCGACTGGACGTTTTTCTATTTAATCATTTTAAATTCTTGTTGTAATATAAAGTAAGATTGTTTTAATCGCTCTTTAGAATAAGGACTTGTCCATTTTTCCCAATTGTATCTGGCGATCTTATCTGTCTCTATTTTATTGTTTTTTCTATCTGGAAATGACGTTACACCTTCTTCGCTTTCAAAAACAAAGGCTACTCCAATATCTTTTACTTCCACATTTCCTTCCAAACCATCTTTGTACATATCTGGCAAGACCTCTTTACTACTAGGATCCTTTATGTTTAGCAGTAACCAAGGAATACGCATTTCGAAAACTCCTGACTTTTCATCTGCAAAATAATCTGAAAGGGAGTTATAATTTGAATCTTTCGGATTCCCATTCCCAAAAACTAATTTCCCCGTTTCATATCCTTCAAATGGAATCTTTTGCCCGGTATCAGGTCTAACTACTCCTTTATTTAACGCATATCTAATTGGATTAAAGACACCAGAACTTGTCGTTGGAATTGATTCTTTTCCAGGTAACAAATTTAGTACATGTCCGTACTGATACAAATAAGCATCATAATACGAATTTACAAATAAATTAGCTTTAGTCTTATCTTTTATGTTTGCCCAAAAGTCGATCACAGGACGGTCTGTTTGAATAAGTGGATTTTCATTTACAGTACTTGCACCACTATTTGGTGATACATCAAACAATATATTTACTTTATTGTTTTTAAACCAATCTTCGCCCTTATTACTAGATTTTTTGTCTATTCGTACATATAAATATGCTTCATCGTTTGTTATATAAACAGATTGAATTGGGCCGTCTGTCGATTGATAGATCGGATCTATCCCTTTCCAATCATTAACTTTTCCATCTAGTTTTATTTTTAGCGTGTTAAAGCTTAATAATCCAAAATTCTGTTCGTTTGTTTGTAGATTTGACCAAAAAGGACGTCGATCTGGATCATCCAAGTCCGTCGTATTCCACGTACGCTTAAACCATTCATCTTGCCAACTAAATACTAGTCCTCCCATCATATCTTCAGCTAATATATCTTCATAAAGGGAAGCTAAAATTTCGCCTTGTTCCTTTTCCGAATGTCCTCCCTGATTCCAACCAAACTGATTTAAATGTGTAATACCTCGGGAAGCTGGAATACCAAATTCCGCTATAAGGATAGGCATTGAATGATGTGCTCTTAAGTCATGTAAATAACCTGCATAGTTGTTTTTATTTCCGCGTTGGTCAATGTATTTTGTATATTTTTCATCTAGATTTAAGAAGTCTGGATAATAAGGATAGACATGGTAAGAAGCAAATAAGCCCGGCAAATCCAATCCCTCTTTTATATGCATATGATTTGGGTCAACGGAAGCCAAATCTTCTTGCTCTAAAGGTTCTGCTGGTTGGTCTAAATTATCAGTGGATACCCAATTCGTAAAACTCATCGGACGTGTCCATTTATACTGTTGAGCTTCATAAGTCATTAACGTATCCATTTGTTCTGCTAACCAAATTTCAAATCCTTCTGCCTCACTCGTTTCTATATAGTTGCCTTTATACTGAGTAAGATTTGCATATTTGGTTTTCATATTATCCACCATAATTGGATACCATTCAATTCCAATCATCCAGCCAATGACATAAGGAGAAATGTCCGTGTCATAAGTTCCGTGCGCATGACCGACTTTTGTTGGTACTTCTGCATTTCCATGAATAACATCCACCATTTGTTTATATTCGTGTTGAAATTCCTTTGTGATTGCTGGTGTATATGCGTCTAATGTTTCCTCTAATGGGGCCTCATCAATCCACACTCCATGAAAGACATATATTGGATTTTTATGTGTCTCATTGTAATGCTTAAGTGCTTTGTAAAATGCAGGTGGATGAAGGGTATAAACACGGATCGCATTCGCATTCATCTTTCCAATATATTCAAACCATCGTGCATATTCTTCACGACTAATTGCAGCTTCTCCAGGAAATGCCCCTGGTTTACCCATGCCAAGATTTACTCCTTTTATCGTAATACTTTCCCATTTGTTATTTCGATACACTTCAAATCTATTTTCATTGATTCGTGTATTATACATTAATCCTTCTTTGGTCTTTAATGTAGCAATGACTTTGTCCTTTTGCTCCCTTTTTCCAATATTAGTTTCTACCTCAAGAAGAATTGATTTCATAATTGGAACATATACTTGCCAATAGAAACTATCACCAGGAAACAAAAAGTCAATCGTCGACCATTCTCTTACTTTCGTAAACCCTTTATATTGATAAAGACTTGGAACCTTTTCAACATTGCTAAAACTACCGGTAAAATAATAACTATTTGCTAGCGTTTGTTTTTTTCTTACGATTGCCGGCACTTCAGAAAGGAGACCAATTTTCTGAATAATTTTTTCACCTTCACTAGTCGTATCTAATTTAAACTCTGCAAGTACATCTGCACCATCTATTGGAACAACTATATCAAACCAGTCGGTGTATACATGATTTTTACTGAAAGAAAAATATTTTTTCCCTAAATTTGTCATGTGGAAATGTAATCCTTGTTCATTAAGTGTTCCAGCATTAACTGAAAGTACTTCTACTTTCCCTGTAAGCTCTTGATGAAAAATTATCCCTTCACCTTCGAATGTCCATTCTGAATTATGGGTATTTTTATAATCATTTAATACCCAAGTGGGAACTTCCCCATCCTTTTTTGCCAATGAAGTAGTATATTTTGCAATCCATCCTGTTTGTTTTACACCTAAATATTTTGTCGCTTTTTCCCTTACTCGATCATTCGTCGGAGCGGACACTGAATTATATTCCATCACGAGCGTTGTATCATTGTCTTCATTAGAAGATTGTATAGATGTCCACTCTTCATCAGTCATCCCACTTGATACATTCTCTTTGTCTACACCATATGTATCTATTACATTTATTAAGTCAAAATCTGATAAATCAGAAGGTAACTTTTCTTCCTTATATGTACCATTTGCAAAAGATAAACCAAAAAAGTCTTGTTTGGAATTGTACGACTTGTTCGTGTTATCTTTTATTTTCATATAATTTAATAACCAATAGAATCCTTGGTGACCGCTAATATCGCCTTCGGGCACTGTTTTGTTTAGAACAGCAACATGAAGCTGCTTTTCATCCGAAAGAAGCCATACAATCCAGGGCAACAATAACATACTACCTAGTACTAAAAACCATTTTAAAAATTTCATATAGTATCCCTTCCCGATAAAAAATAAGCATCTTTTCCATTATACATTACTTTCATACTGTAATATTGATAATCAATTTTGTAATGCTTTTGGTAAACTGCCGTAATATTCCTGTAATAAAATTCTGCTAATATGAACCTAGACTAAAAAGCAAGGAGTAGAGTATTTGAGAAAAGTTCTTGGAACACTCATCATCATAATTGCATTATTGGTTAGCGGGGCAAATACAAGCTTAGCCGCATCTTCACAATACACAGTACAAAAAGGGGACACATTATATAAAATTGCAAAATCGCAAAAAGTGTCTATTACCAACTTAAAATCTTGGAACAACTTGAAATCAGATAATATTCAACCAAATCAAAAATTAGTAGTTGCCTCTAATAAAAAAACAACAAAAACTAAAAATCCTTCGCGCTCTAACTCGGAAGATAAAGTAGTGAAAGAAATAGTAGTTTCAGCAAGTGCATTCACTGCAAATTGTAATGGTTGCTCAGGAGTGACAAGTACAGGTATTAACTTAAAAAGAAATCCAGACGTAAAAGTAATTGCTGTCGATCCAGATGTTATTAAACTTGGGACAAAAGTTTTTGTAGAAGGTTATGGTTATGCCATCGCAGCTGACACAGGAAACGCCATTAAAGGGAACAAAATTGACGTATTTTTCTCTTCCACAAGCGACGCATATAAATGGGGACGTAAAACAGTAACTATAAAAATCCTTGAATAAAAAAAGATCAACCAACTTTCTACTGAGAAAGTTGGTTTTTTTCTTCTCCTATTAATAACGCTTATAGAAAGCATTCTTATAAAAAACACCCAATACGCTCCACATTTATTTAGTGGAGGTATGAGTGTTTCTATCTTACACTTTAAATTTAGAAATAAGTGATTGCAGTTCTTCCGCCATTTTTGACAGCGCGTTGGACGATGCTGCAACTTCTTGCATCGATGCAAGTTGTTCTTCAGTAGCTGATGATACTTCTTCTGTGCCCGCCATAGTAGCCGTAGCTACTTTATGGACAAGATTAACTGAACTTAATACTTGCTCTGTACTTGCTGCCATTTGCTGCACAGCAGAAGAAACTTCGTGCATATCATTCGTAAGTTCCTGCACAGACTTTTCAATTTGTCCAAATGAAGTACCAGCATTATTTACAGTTAGAATTCCTTGCTGAACTTCTTCTGTTGCCTTATCCATTGATTTCACTGCAAATTGCGTCTCTTGTTGTATTGCAGTGATAAGTTCAGCAATTTTATTAGCTGAATTGGAAGATAGTTCCGCTAGTTTTCTTACCTCGTCTGCAACAACTGCAAATCCTCTACCTTCTTCTCCTGCTCTTGCTGCCTCAATTGCCGCATTTAAAGCTAGTAAATTTGTTTGTGCAGATATATCGGTAATGACTCCAATAATAGAGCCTATTTCAGTTGAACGATTTCCAAGGTTTACGATCAATTTACCGAGTCCCTTTACAGTTTCACTGATCGAATTGATTTGCTCAATTGCATTTTCAATTGTTTCATTTCCTTCACGTGCTCTTTCAGTAGTTTCATCCGCTATTTCTGTAACATGTTGCACTGTTGTAGAGATTTGATTAACACCTAAAGACATCTCGTTTATGGAAGAAGTTGTTTCTGAAACACTCGTCATTTGCTGGTCTGACCCAAGCACTAACTCTTGGGCAATATTTGCAATATGCTCCGTCGCTTTGTTCGTCATCTCGGCTCCAGCAGTCAATTCTTCCGAAGAAGCTGCGACTTGTTGAGACGTTTGAGCAACTTGTCCGATCAAATTTTGCAACCCAATAAGCATTGAGTTGAAAGAAGAAGATAACATACCTACTTCATCTCTAGATTTGTAATCTCCACGAATGGTAAAATCACCATTCTCAGCTTTTCTCATAAGCTGTTGCATCGATGTAATTGGTTTTGTAATTATACGAGAAATATAAATACCTATACCTATAGAGATAATAATTGCGAATATTGCTAATGTAATCATTATCTTTTTTGCTTGTTGTTGCGATTTCTTATTCGTACTACTTAATTGATCAGCTATTTTTATATTGTACTCACTAAGTTCCTTAGAATTGTCCGATATCACTTTTCTCACTTCTTTTACTTTCGCCACATAATAATTATACGCTTCTTGTTTCTGACCTTTATTTGCTAGATCAATTACATAAGCAAGTTCTTTTTCATATACATTAAAGTTATACATTAAAGGTTCGTATTTTTCCTTTTCGAAACTATCGAGACCAGTTTCAAAGTATTCTTTTAGCGTTTGTTTGTTTTGGGTTATGACTTCATCTAGTTTATTTTGTAAATCAGCTTTCATAGACTTATCATCCGTAATCATCAGTTCCAAAGCGTATGATTCCATAGTACGGTTATAGTTTCGTATTAATATAAGATCTTTAATAGGTATTAGCCGGTTATGGTACATATCTTCACTATTATTAGCCATTGTTTTCATATAAGTAAATCCTGCAACACTAACCGCTGCTAGAAAAACTATGTTTGCAATAATGAGTATTAATAGCTTCATCCCAATCTTCATATTTTTCATTTCATTTCCCCCTCTTTCTAAACATTTAAATGATACAAGTACATTTTCCCAAGCAATTAACTTACAAAAATATGACATTATATTTATATAATATGAAATTCTTAATATAATAATACTATCGTCTCATTTCATAATAACTATTCCTTTAGAACTAAGCAATGGGAAAATCATAATTTTTCGAATTAAGTAGTAATTTGTAGAATTATGTCGTAATAAAAAATGATAAATAGAAAAGCTATTAACCAAAGTATTCAAAGATTCCATGGATAATAGCTTCATAATACGATTTTTCATGAGGAACAAAGTTATTCGTTGTAACCTTCTTTTTAATAGAAACTCTATTTCCTGTTGAAATCACTTCAAATCCTTCTGCATGTAATTCTTCTAATTCTCCTAACCAAAGCGCCTCAAAGTGCTTAAGCTCTACTCGAACAATTCCAGAAACTTCTTCTACTTGAAGGGCAAAATCATCAAAACTTAAAGAGCAATCGTATAGGAAAACATTCGCTAGCTCCTTATCAATAAGGTTTCCAGATGTGACAGAGTAATCTATTATTCCTAGAGAAAGTAGCTCCTCAAAAGAAACGCTTATTCCAAGTTCTTCTTCCACTTCTCTAATTCCATCTCGTACTGTCTCATTAGCTAGTAAATGCCCAGCAGCCGTGATATCCAACAATCCCGGATAATCTTTTTTCGATTCACTTCTAATTTGCAAATAGATATAATTTTTTCCTTTTTCTTTACTAATGCACCAACAGTGAAATGTTTCATGCCATAATCCTAATTTATGTACTTCCTCCCGGGTTGCAACACCTATTTCATTTCTATCTCCATCAAATACCTTTAACAATTCAGTTTCCATTAAAATTCCTCCCACGACAAGATTTTTCATAAGTTGTTTGCAATATACATATACTACAAGGTGAGAATCTAAATAATATACGGGTGGTAAATGCTATTAGAAAATTTTCTATCATTTGCGCTGCATTTTTAGTGTTTTTTATTGTTTGTACAACCATTGCCCAAGCAAAAACGGCTATCACTTATCACGTAGGACTCAGCGATCAATTGCTCGATTTTAGTGACATCAAAGTAATTAATGAAGATACGAAAGTTCCACTTGAAGAAATTGCTGCATTTTTAGATATTCCATTTGAACAAGATAAAGGTATTACCTATATTCGGAAAAATGGAATTGAAATTAGTTATAATGAAAGCTCGAAAATAACAGCTAAAAATGGAGCACCGCATAGCTCTTTTCCGATCGTTAAAGTGAATGGAAAACTTTTCATCAGTGTTAACTATATCGCAACAGAAATGGGTTATAAAGTACATTACTTTCAAAGACAGAAAACACAGCGAATATATAGAGATGACTATGGACATATGTCTCATGAGGACTATGAAATTTATTTAAACCATGTCTTAAATAAACAAAAAATCCCTCCTCCACTAGAAGCAGCAGTAAAAGCGAAAGCAACTATTTATTTAACGTTCGACGACGGTCCAAATAAATTTACGACTATAAACAATGCAACTTTAAAAAAATATAACGTCCAGGGAACTTTCTTCTTTGTCGGAAATTACATGAAAAAGAATGCATCCATTATCGATACCGTTGTAAAAGATGGGCACTACATTGGAACACATAGCATGACCCATGACAAAGAGAAAGTTTACAAGTCGTCCAAGTCCTTCATCAATGAAATGAACGAAGGTATAAAACTTATCAAACAAATGACTGGTAATGATGCAAAACTAGTCCGTACACCATATGGCAGCAAACCTGATCTTACCGCAGCAATGCAAACAGAACTAATTAAAAAAGGCTACAAACTATGGGATTGGGACGTCGATTCAAAAGACTGGAAATACACTGATAAAGAAGCAGACCAAATCGTGAAAAACGTAAAAGCCGGAATCGAAAAATCCTACAAATCAGGAGACCGAGACATCATCGTGCTGCTACACGATCGAAGCCAAACAACAAAAGCCCTACCACAAATCATCGAATGGCTACAAAAAGAAGGGTATGCACTCAAAACATACGAACCCGATCATCATATCGTCAAAAACTTCCTACGGGACACATCCCTCTAACCTAGTGCCAGGCACCAAAACTAACATGAAATTCGAAACATTCATGTTAGTCACGTTTTTTTTGATAATTTTATAAACTTTTAATGATAGAAATGCTATTTTTCACTGTTCTTCAATTGCTCCAATAAGGATTGAATTTTATCTCTTTGGTTCATCGTTTCGTTTTCTAATTGGTCAATTTGATACGAATCTTCCATTACTGTGATCGAAACGATATCTCCTTCTTTAAGGAGTGTATGTATCTCTGAGAAAGGGACAAGTAGCTTTTCTGTTTCACTTGGATAATCCATAAATATCGCAAATCCATCTTCGAATCGATCAAGTGTGTATTTATTTGACTTCACTGAAGATCTCCCCTTTGTCTTTTATGAGCAATAAAATAGATTACATAACTGAACCCTATTTTAACATAGTCGTTAACAAAGGAAAATTTTTTTGACAAATTGACTATTAGTGACATATAATTAGCAATTGTGCATTACAAATAACGTGGTTCGAGAACCTCCCACGTAAAAAAACTAAGGAGAAATGAATAATGAAAACAAAAACTCTTGCAACAAGCGGGATTATCGCTGCTTTATATGTTGCTGTATCGTTACTAGTAGCACCCTTTGGATTTACAGCAGTACAATTTCGTATTTCCGAAATGTTTAACCACCTTGTCGTTTTCAATAAAAAGTTCTTTTTCGGAATTGTACTAGGTGTATTTGTAACAAATATTTTCTCCCCAATGGCGGCATATGACCTCATTTTTGGGGTAGCACATTCTGTGATTTCTTTATCTATCACTATTTTTGCATCGAAGTTTATTAAAGGGCATATTCCACATATGGTATTTAATACGTTAATCTTTACGGTTATGACGTTTATCATTGCATTCGAATTACAACTTGCATTTGACGCACCTTTCCTTTACACATGGTTAACTGTTGCAGCAGGTGAATTCGCCGTATTAGCAGTAGGTATTCCAGTTATTACCGCTTTAAATAAACGCTTAAATTTTAAAGCTCTAATTTAACCCAAAAGCACCCGATTCTATTTAAACTAGAATCGGGTGTTTTTTTAGTTATTTATTAATTAGTCCTTTTTCCACTAAAAAATCATGCGCAACGTCTCCCGGTTTATCTCCATCAATATCTACACGTGCATTCATCTTTAACATATCTTCTTCTGAGATTTTTCCTGCGAGTTCATTTAAGACATTTTCAAGCTTAGGAAACTTTTTTAATGCTTGTAATCGAACGACAGGAGCAGCATCATACTTTGGAAAAAATCCTAAGTCATCTGTGGTTGTTTGAAGATCAAAACGTTCGATTCGTCCATCTGTTGTGAATGCAGGAATAACATCCACATCCCCGTTTTTTAATGCTTCATACATTACATTTGGATCGAGACTTTCCGTTTTTGTGAATGTAAAGGGATAGGAGTTTATAAAATCATCAAACCCATCTCCTTGACGTTCATAAAATGCATGCGGTGCGCCAAATACCATATTTCCTGTTCTGGAGACTTGGACAAGATCCGAATATGTTTTTGCATCATAGTTTTTATCTTTCGTATAAGCTAATGTGTACGTATTTTCAAACCCAAGTGGACTTAACCAAGTGGCTTCAAATTTTTCTTCGTACCCTTTTTTCACTCGGTCCAACACACTTCCCGAGCTTTCCCCAACTTCTGAATTCTCTTTTAGAACGTCCTTTAATCCGGTGCCTGTATACTCGACATATAAGTCTATATCTCCTTTTTTAAGAGCGGGTGTCATGATAGCTACTTCCCCTAGACCTTCCTTATACTTCACTTTATAATCTGTCTTAGCTTCAATATATTGCCCTAAAACTTGTGGTAGTATATATTGTTCTGTCCAAGGCTTTCCACTAATAACAAGTGCCTCATTCGAACTAGAGCAAGCCCCTAATAAAACAGACGCTGCAATCCCAATCGCTACTAACTTCTTTTTCATTTCCCATCATCCTCCTGTATTTAGCCCTCTTGGCGTGGACTTTTTCTCAATTAATTTCAAAACAAAATCAAACAAAATAGCTAATAAAGCTACAGGTAATGCTCCCGCTAAAACGAGCGAGTTATTATATGACTGCAAACCCCGGTATATAACATCCCCTAAGCCTCCTGCCCCAACAAATGTTGCAAGCGTCGCAATTCCAACCGTTAAAACAGTGGCCGTTCGTATACCAGCCATTATAAAAGGTAAAGCAAGAGGAAACTCAATTTGCCAGAGTAATTGGCTTTTTGTCATCCCCATCCCTCGCCCTGCTTCTATTATCGATCCATCTATACTAGTAATCCCAGTGTATGTATTACGCAAAATGGGTAAAAGTGCGTAAATAATCAATGCAATTAATGCTGTTTTTGCTCCAATCCCAATAAGTGGAACTAAAAAACCGAATAACGCTAAACTAGGAATTGTTTGAAAAATGGCTGTGATTCCTATTACTGGCTCCGCAAACTTTCGATACCTTGCAACAAAAATACCTAATGGAAGAGAGATGGCAATGCCTACTGCAAGTGCGATAAAAGATAAATAAATATGTTGAACAAATGCTTCTAGAATCAAATCGGATCTACTTTGAATTGTTTCAAAGAACTTCTGCACTTATACCACCTCTTCCTTTGCAAGCATCGCACGGAGAAGGACGGATTGAGTGACATAGCCTAACTTTTCATTTACCTTTTTTACAAGTAAACATTTTGCCCCATTTTCTTCTAATAAAGCAATAGCTTCTTCTAGTAACATGCTTGCTTCCACTTCTAAACACGGGCTTTGTTTTTCTTGTTGAAAGAAATAGATAAACTCTTGTAATTTACGCTTTCCAAGCAGGCGCTTTCGATTGATACGCTCTATCCCTATAAAGTTTTTAACAAATTCATTGATTGGATTTTCTATTAATTCGGTTGGGGTACCTATTTGCTCTATTCTCCCACTTCTCATAACCACAATTGTGTCTGCAATTTTTAATGCTTCATCCATATCATGTGTGACAAAAATAATTGTTTTATTTATCTTTTCCTGTAAATGTTTCATTTCCACTTGTAATTGCTCCCGACTAATCGGATCAAGGGCACTAAACGGCTCATCCATTAGTACAATATCAGGGTTGCCAGCTAAAGCCCTCACCACTCCAATACGTTGTTGTTGCCCACCACTTAGCTCCAGCGGATATTTAGCTAAATATTGCTTCGGATCCAACCCAACCATTAATATTAGTTCACGAATCCGCTTCGCTGTTTTTTCTTTTGGCCACCCCTTTAAATTTGGCACAAGCGATGCGTTCTTTTCAATTGTCATATGTGGAAACAAGCCTATTTGCTGAATTACGTAACCAATTGTTTTTCGAAGTTCCACTGGATTTAGGGAGGATACTGCTTTACCATCCACATAAACTTCTCCAGAGGTTGGAATTTCAAGTCGGTTAATCATTTTCATTAAAGTTGTTTTTCCACAACCACTTGGACCAATAATTACTACTAATTGTTCGGCTGGAATGGTTAGCGATACATCTTTCAATGCTACTGTTCCATCCTTAAATACTTTGGAGACCTTATTAAATCGAATCAACTAAACTTTCCTCCTCACTTTAGTGTATTCACCTTTTAATCCTTATACCCTAAATAGTTATTTTGTAACGTCTGTGAAGAATGAAAATATTAGATTCTAATTAATATAGATTTTCGTAAACTTTTATGCGTTCATCCCTGCAACTTTTTTAAACGAACGAAGGCTATTGTTTTGAATCTGTGTCTCGATAAACTCGGAGTTGCTCCATTTACTGTGGAAACGCTTGCCCATTATTGCTTGACTCAGATTTGGTTAATTTGGTCTCGG
Organism: Psychrobacillus sp. L3; assembly: GCF_042945595.1. Classification (GTDB taxonomy): domain Bacteria; phylum Bacillota; class Bacilli; order Bacillales_A; family Planococcaceae; genus Psychrobacillus. The sequence goes on from NZ_CP168493.1 coordinate 3,147,834, forward strand.
ATATAGACTAATCAGTCTCGGGTTTGTGCTATTTAGTCTCGCTCATCCATTTATTTACAAACATAAATAGAACAAGCCCACTTCCTTTAGCGGAAATGGGCTTGTTTATTAATTATTCTTTTACAAATTCAATTGTGCTTCTTACTGTATCAATTGGGCGAACTAAACTTTCAATTTGTGTACGTTTTGGTTCTAAAAATGGAGGTAATGATAACTTTTCTCCCAATGTTTCATATGGTTCGTCTCCCATAAATCCAGGACCATCCGTTGCAAATTCGAATAGAATCCCTGGTGCTACTCTTGCATATAGTGATTGGAAGAAAAAGCGATCCACAAAACCGGATGTTTGGAATCCAAAACTCGCCATACGCTCAATCCACTCTTCTAAAACCGCTCGATCTTCCACACGGAATGCTGCATGGTGAACCGTTCCGAATCCTTGTTGTCCCCGAGGAAGAATTACATTTTTCTCCACTATTACTTGAGCGCCATTCCCACCTTCTCCAACCTCAAACAAATGGAATGATCCTTCTTGAGCTATTTCTTTAAATAATAAAACTTTTTCCATCACTTCTTTTAAATAATCAAACTCGGCAATTCGAATATGAATAGGACCTAGGCCAGTAATGGCATACTCTAAAGGAATCGGTCCCTTTTGCCATGGTGTTCCAGTTACAACGCCCTCGTTTTTTTCATCTGAAATCAATTGATATTGTTGATCGTCAAAATCGACGAAAGAAAGTACCTTTGTTCCAAATTGTTCTTGAATACCAGCATGTTTGACTTCCAAGCGATCAAAACGGTTTACCCAATAATCTAATGCTGAATCACTAGGAACACGGAAAGATGTTTTATAAATTTCATTTGTTCCATGTGTACCTTTTTGAATTCCAGGAAAATCGAAGAACGTCATATCCGTACCTGCTCCACCTACATCATCGGCAAAAAACAAGTGATATGTTTGGATATCATCTTGGTTCACTGTTTTCTTTACTAAACGCATGCCTAACATATACGTGAAAAATTTATAGTTCTCTTCTGCACTGCTTGTAATCGCTGTTACATGGTGCATACCTTTTAAGTGATTCATATATTATTCCTCCTATTTATCTTTAATTCAAATATCTTTAATTCGAGATAATTTTATCATGAATAAAAAAAGTTGTCAATGAAACAGAAACTTTTCCAATCGCATATTAGCCATTGAGACAGTTTCGCTTAATATAATATTACACATGTATTTTTGTTCCTATACGATAATTTTAGATTCATTTCGTATCCTAGTTTTCTCGCTTTTTCATTTTCAGGCTCTGTAGATAAATAAATTGCATCACATTTTTCGATCTTTTTCATTTCATCTAATCTAAGTGGAATAGCAGCTTTTCCATATCCCTAACCTTAATATGCTTTAACAATCATAAATCGGCACAACTCATATTTAGATAGATCTTCACAATATCCATACATCGTAAAACCTACTATATTATCGCCCACTTGAATTCCTTTCGTAATCCATCCCGTTTCAAAAACAGACTGTACGATTGACAATGCATTGGAAGCAACAAACTTCTCTGCAATTGTTGTTCTCCCATTTTCATTTGTCGTTAAAAATACTATCTTCAACCAATTTTCCTTCGTATTTCTATTAGTTCCATCTCCATCATCCTCCCAAAACTCTTATAATATATAGCTCTGTTTGCATTTCATAAAGTCAGGGAATAGCAATAATAAACAAGTTTTTCTAGGGGGAACTACATATGGCTAAGAAGACTCATAAACCACGAAGTAAGCGAAAGCGGATTATTATGGGTGTTATTGGTGTGTTTGCACTTATTTATATTGCAGTGATTTTATGGAACACGTATAAGCCTCTTCCGGATGGTGTTTCATTTGCGGGCAAGATACATAAAACTGATAAGGTAGAGTTTATCACAGACTTGACGTATTCACAGGACAGAAAAGGAACAGATATGGTTCATGAAAATCATATTTTTGATGAAGTATATAACATGATCAACCAAGCTGAAGAATTTGTAGTTGTCGACTTTTTCTTATTTGATGGTTACTATGACGGAGATAAAAAATTCCCCAATATTGCAGATACACTTTCAATAGCTTTAGCAAAGAAAAAGAAAGAGAACCCTGATATGCCTGTAGTTTTTATAACTGATCCAATAAACCGTGGATATGGGTCATATGAAAATAAGTGGTTTAAGAAAATGCGTGAAGCTGGAGTAGAAATAGTATATACCGATTTAGATCCCTTGCGTGATTCGACACCTATCTATTCAGGTATATACCGAATGTTTTTTCAGTGGTTTGATTTGGGAGGAAAAGGTTGGATTGATAATGCAATGGCAAGTGATGCACCGAAAATGACCATCGCTTCCTATTTAACTCTACTCAACGTCAAAGCAAACCATCGAAAAGCAGTAGTAACGGAAAAGGAAGCGCTAGTTACATCTTCCAATCCTCATGATTCAAGCGGATACCATGGAAATATTGCTTTGAAAGTAACGGGCTCGATATTGAATGATATCCTAAAATCGGAAGAAACTGTTTCTTTATTTTCGGGCGGTCCCAAGCTTCCTCGTGTAAAGGTAAATCAAGAAATCGGACAATACGCAGTACAATACTTAACGGAGAAAAAGATCTCAGATGCATTGCTCGAAGATTTGGCAAAGACAAAAAAAGGGGATAAGATTTGGCTTGGCATGTTCTTTGTAGCGGAGCCTGATGTAGTTACTGCATTCATTAATGCGGCAAATCGTGGTGTAGAAGTAAATCTCATACTTGATCCAAATAAAAACTCATTCGGTCAAGAAAAATCAGGAATACCGAATCGGCCTGTTGTTCAGAAGATGGTGAAGGATACGAAAGGAAAGATTCATGTTCGATGGTACAACACTGTTATCGGCCAGTATCATACGAAAGCTATATGGATTCAAACGGAGAAACACACGATCATTTCAAATGGCTCGGCTAATTATACGGAACGGACGTTAGATAATTATAATCTAGAAAATAATTTACGTGTAATCGCACCAAACGATAGCAAACTTGTTCTTGAAATGGAAAAATATTTTGAACGTCTTTGGAAAAATGAAGACGCTATGTACACTTTGGATTTGGACAAATTTCAAGATAGTTTCACATGGTGGCAACGCTGGATTTATGCTCTACAGCAATTCTTCAAAATCACTACTTATTAACAATGCATTCCTCTAAAAAAGCTCATGAACATAATGTCCATGAGCTTTTTTCTAGGTCATAGCAGTTTAAGCATCTGGTTCAAATGTTTTACAATCTGTTTCTTCACTATTAGATGCTTGTTTACCCTTGCTACTTACTACATAAATTGCGTCTGCACTGCATTTATTTCCAGATCCCCAATACGTACAGTTATTGACTTCACAAAGAACAACTTGAGTCATAGTATCACACCTCCTCTTTTTCTAGCATGAACAAATTGAAGGTGATTAATACTGTCTCATTTAAATGCTCGCCATTTCATCGTCTATGTGGAAGATTGATCGACTCTCGCATTAATCGCTATCTATCTATGAAATATGTTCTATATAAAAAGGCAAATCTGCTATCTTCTCTTTCAAAAAAAGTGGATACACATTAATATCTTGCAACTCATCGAAACTTTTCCAATAATAGGTATGTTTTTTCCCATTTTCATTTACAACAAATTCATCGCCATTTTTCAGGATTTCTTTATCTTTTAGCGCCAATAAATAAAAAAAGCATATTTCATGAAATCGCTCATCCAATGTATCTTCCACAAAAAAGTTTTCATTCACCCATAGCATCCGCTTAATATTCACTTCCATTGAGAGCTCTTCCACTATTTCTCGTTTCATCGCATCTTCACTTTTTTCATGCAACATAACTCGACCGCCCGGAACATAATAGTAGGGTTGATTTTCATCTTGCATAATGAGCAATTTCCCTTCATGAATTAGCAATCCTGCTACGCGATAATTAAACCTTCCTGCTGGTGTTTTAAAAGTGATGTCCATATAAGTCTCCTTTGTCCTTGTAAAGATGTGTTTTAATTATGGTGTGTATTTTTCTGACATTTTTATAATTACATTATTGTTTATTGTTAAATAAAATAGAGGTTTGTATACTTGAATACGTTTAGCAAGCTCTTGGATATCTATTCTCAATGGTTCTTGAAGATTAGCTCCATTCACCACATCCATTTCAACATCATTCGACACTTTTAAGCTTTTTGTTTGTTCTGACTCATTATAAATCTGAAATCCACTAGGAAAATCTGACTCTGGATCTAATCCTAATTCCTTTATTCTCTCGGTATCAGATTCATCAATCCATTCTATCTCATCAAACGTTAATGACTTTGTTTTTTCATCATAGTTAGTTAAATATGCTAGCATTTCTTCCGTTTGAACTTCTTCTGTATTGGATCCGCTACTACAAGCACTTATTAACATCGTCACACTGATTAAAGCAGTTAATAATAGAGAATTAAATATTTTATGCACATACATTCTACCAACCTCCCTTATTCCCATCCTATGCAAACATCTATCCATTCCTCACCGTTAGCATATGTAAATAATTCTTCGTTAGTAAGTTCTATAGCACTATTACTGCTACCACAAGCAGGAAAAACGGTTTTAAAGCGTTTTACAGATTCATCAACATATACTAATACATTTTCTGGAATCCCAAATGGACAAACCCCACCAACAGCATGGCCTACTTGTTCAAGTACTTCTTCAGGAGAAAGCATCTTAGCTTTCACTCCAAAGGTCGCCTTAAATTTTGCATTATCAACTTTTGTATCCCCTGCAGCAACTACTAAAATACAACTGTCATCTTTCTTAAAAGACAATGTTTTTGCAATGCGCGCTGGTTCTACATTCAATGCCCGTGCTGCAAGCTCTACTGTTGCACTTGATGCATCAAATTCTTGAATTCTATGTGCCATTTCAAACTTCTCGAAATAATCTCTCACTAATTCAATCGCAACTTAGTACACCCCTCCTATAAAATACTAAATTTTCAGACTAATCCATCTATTTTATACTAATCTATATAATAAGAAAAGTGTAAAGTGCTCTCTAAGGACATCGGCTGCACTACGACAGAATTAGTTTGAGCGTGATTCTAAAGTTTAGTTTTGCTTTCTGAAACTCTTACAAATATTTTTGAAACTTCTAGGTACTAGACTATACATTTTAGCAGACTATTGAATAGCTTATATTAGATAGTCATTGATATTTAAGGGAGGTGGTTGATTTGTCACGGAGAAGAAATAGGAAGTTGCGTTTCTGTGTATTTCCAGGATATAACTGGTGTGGACCTGGTTGCAATGGACCCGGAGCTCCTATAAATGAGGTAGATGCAGTTTGTAAAGCACATGACGAATGTTATAGTAGAGGTAGAAATCCATGTGAATGCGATCGTGAATTTCTCCGCCAGCTGCATCCCAAAATAAATCCCTATACTCAAGAAGGCCGACATGCTCTCAAGCTTTATAATTATATGAAACTACAAGCATCTTTCACTTGTAGGTGGTATAAAGAAAAGTAGTGGAAGAAATAAGCGCTTAAAAAGAGTGGTTGTCCCCTAGTTCTAATAGAATTTTTTACTCAAGGAGTTTCCTAAATATTATAGTAATAGTAGCCATGTTAAAACCTTTCATGTGGCTACTTTTTTTGATCTATTATATTCAGCTCTAGTACTCCTTTTTCGAAATATTAACCACAAACAAACGAAAATTAAAAACGCAACAATTTCTAATGATAGGATATACCATGGATATGGACCTAAAAAATCAAGTATACTGCCACTTGTTGGTTTTTTTCTCAAAAACATATAATTCCCATGAAGAAGAATGTTTAACACAAATATGCATGGAAGCAATATATTTAGTGCAACCATCGTTTTAATAATTCCTTTAAATGTAGGACGGTAACCCTTCACCTATGTGAAATAAAGTGCCGTTAATATTATTCCGAAATGGGTATAAAAAAAGTGAAAATACCTAAAATGAGGAAAACTAAGATCTAAAACTGGCGTTGCTACTGCTTGAAGAGCTCCTCCAATGCCAGCAAAAAAGACAAATTCATATACATGCCTATACCCTGTCCATAAAAGGACAATCGTCAAAATCAAACTAATACTACATAATTCAAGTGGTAATGAGTTACTCCAATTCCACCTTCCAGTTTGATAGAGCCAAACGTGATAAAGGATTTCCATAGTCAATAAAGACAATGCAAATAGACGTTCAATTAACAGGATTTTTTTCGGTGAAATCGACCATCTCTTTTTTGTCATGAATACTAGAATGCTTAAAAAGCATAGTGCAATTATTGCGATGAAATGTGGCATCGAAAATATCTGAAACGAGGGTTCCAAGTTTTCACCTTCCCTTCTTCTGATTCCATTTTTCTTTTCTCCTATCTACTATTCGTCTTCCATACGCAAAATCCCTTTTCTAATGTCATACTTGAATATAATAAATCGACTATTTATATTCCCCTGAAAAGTACTCCTCTAAATTAGTTCTTTTAGCATTGATTCTCAGGTTTAAGAATATATTCTTTATACCAGTGAGATTTTATTTGAAACGGGGGATTTGGATATGAAAAATAGGAGCAATCAAAAAACAGTTAATGTCATTAAAAAGGGAATAAGTTTTGGAACTTGCCTTTCTATGGTTATTTCGTACACCGCATACAAATCCATAGGGTGGGCAATTGTTCACGGTTGTTTAAGTTGGATTTACGTTGTTTATTACTTACTAAACTATGCACATAGTATATTTTAGTAAAATGCTTCTATACGTTTATAGTAATTATTTTAAAGAGCTGCCTCAGGTAAATGAAACAGCTCTTTTCAAATTTTTTGCAGTATAGTTTACAATGTAGCCAGTCCTTTGAAAAGTTCCACTGCTGTTTCTATTATTTCATCCTGAAAGTCATATTCATAAGTATGAACATGAGGATAATTTTCTCCGTTTCCGATGTAGCACATTACACCCTTTGTTTGCTTCAAGTAGTGGCCATAGTCTTCAGAGGCACGGAATGCTTCTTTCATTTCAATTAACTGGAACCCTTTCTCTTGGCAAACTTTACGTACTTTATCCGAGCTTTCCTTGTGGTTTACAGTTTCCGGGAATGTATCGTTGTAAGAGAAACTTACTTTTAAGTCATATTTTTCTGCCAGGTCAAGAGCAAGATCTTCAAGGTTTTTTTGAAGTTTATCCAATTCCGCTTCATACAATGCGCGGATTGTTAATAGCAAGTCGCCCTTGCTCGCTGATAAACCAAATGCTTTTTCACCGATGTCTACTTGAATAACGGTGCACAGAACGATACCTTCGTTGTTCTCCGGAGAAATGAAATCAGGAATGGCATCAATAACCTTTGCAATAGCGAAAGAAGGATTTGCTCCATCCTCCGGTTGACTAGCATGGGCAGGAGCACCTTCCATATGAATAGTCATTCCTTTGGATGCACATTGTGTTGTTCCATCGATTACGTTGACCGATTTAAAAGGCATCCCACTCATGTTATGGTAAGCAAAGATTTCTTCGATGTTATTCTCCTTGATAAAAGCTACACACTCTGCAGCACCATCTCCCGTTTCCTCTGCGTGTTGGTAAAGGAAAAAGATGTTTTTGTCTGCACCTTTCTGATCTATTTCAAGTGCAAAACCTGCAAGACTCGCTGAGTGTCCATCATGTCCACATTTGTGAGAAACTCCTGGGAACTGAGAAGCATGTGGAATGTCAATAACTTCTGGCATTGGAAGTGCGTCGAAATCAGCTCGATATGCAATATTCTTTTTACCTTCACCAGCACGATAAACCGCATAGAACCATTTACCGTTATCTACGATTTCTAATTTTGTATACGTTTTCAAAAAATTAATTAAATGTTGTTTTGTCCAAGCCTCATGATTCGAGAGTTCGGGATGTTGATGCAATTCATGACGTAATTGAATAGCTAATTCGAGATTTTTCTTTTCCATTGTGCCTCTCCCCTTTTAAATCAAAATTTTACAATAAATTATTTTACTAATTAAATTATATTACTAGATAATTTAAAACAGTAGACTCTAATAATTTTACTTTTAGTAATTTTTTTTACTTTTTACTTTCAGTTCCTAAATACATCCACACTAAGTGTGTCACATTGGTTAACCAATTTTTGAAGCAGTAAAAAACCCCGAAAAGGTCACTCTTTTTCATAAGTGACCATTATTCGGGGTTCGGTGTTTTTTTGGAAGATTAAATCTTACCCTTATCGTACGTCATCAAGAGATTTCACTACGGTGTGAGCAATTGGTTTCCATTCAACATGCTTAAACAAAGCTACGACAGAAATCGGAATATAGGTTAACATAAATAATGGAAAAGTGACTGTATAAGTTATTTTTTTCCAACCTGAACAATGAATTTTTCTCCATTCCGTTAACGTTGTTATTAAACCAAGTATATACAGTACTCCGTAATACCAACTAATAGAATATAATATTCCGACAGAGGCTGCATGTGTTAGCTCTTTACCATCAAATATTCCTAAAAAAATTGCTAAGTAGAATAACCCATTTACCACGATACAAACACTGGAAATAAGAACAGCTGGCATAACCATCATAGTCATATCGAAGCATGAAAACCTGTTACGCTTTCCACGAAAAGTATTACCAATCAAATCCTTTCCATACTTATAAAAGACTTGGTAAAAACCCTTCGCCCAACGTAAACGCTGATGCCATGACTGAGCGAAGGTGACTGGTTGCTCGTCATAAAATATTGCGTTTCTGCAGTATCCAATTTTTTCACCTTTAATAATCTGTGAAACAGAAAATTCGATGTCTTCGGTAAGTAGGTGGTGAATCCAGCCTCCATTCTCTTTGATCAAGTCTGCTTGTATCAGAAATCCTGTTCCAGAAATCGCACAACTAGTGTTTAGAACCATTCTTGGAAGGTTAAGATATTCAGCTTCATGTAGGAACCAAAGTGCATATCCTGCAGATATCCAGTTCTGGTCATAATTCTTAGAGTTTCTATAACTGGTGATTACTCTGTATCCTTGATTGAATGTTTTGTTCAACTCCGTTATATAATTCTCATCAAGGAGATTATCCGCATCAAACACAATATATCCATCATGCTTATTGGAAGAATACTCACTTTCGATGATTTTTAGTATATAGTCGAGGGCATATCCCTTTCCAACCTGACTCTTATTGAAACGCTCTCTGACAATAGCTCCTGCTTTCTTAGCAACTTGGGCTGTATCGTCGGTACAGTTATCTGCAACAACGAAAATATCTATCAATACCTCGGGATACTTTTGATTTTTTATGCTTTTTATCAGTTGTCCAATGACTAGTTCTTCATTTCGTGCTGGAATTATCACAGCGTATTTATAAGAATGAACATTCTGCATCTCAGAACTCTTATTCTGTTTTGCCTTAAATGCAACAAACATATAAAATATCTGATAAGAATACATACATGCGAATAATAGAAACATGAAAAAGTTAAAATATCTAATGTAAGTAAAAAAAACCGAGTCCAAACTGGTACCCCCACGATGTTTTAATATTATTCAACATAAAATAGAAGCTATGTCGAATTAAGTATCTTAACACCCAAATTATGTAGCTGGCTCTTGCGGATTCTATGTTTATTACGTCAATTTGACACGTCATTTGCGCCATAATTTTTATTATGCCCTGAAAAGTGAAGGATATTACAAATGTCAAAGTTCTGATTAATACAATATTTAGTATAAATTCAGTATTCAAGAGTAGTTCTACTGTAAAGTCCATTCTTATTAAATTCTCGATTTTGCAGTGTGCACATAGACTTTTTTACCCTCTTTTGCTAATTTAAAAACGTATAATAAATGGAAGATTATTTTCAAATCTATTTTATTTTCTTAACATTTCTTTTTACAATACAAAAAGAAATAAAAAACCAGCTACAATGACATGGATGTCGTTGTAGCTGGTTTGAAATGTAATTTGACTGTAACTGTACATCTATTCCGGTATGTAAGGATTCAATCCTTTTTTGTATACTTCTTCCTGTATCTCTTTAGGTGCATATCGAACGTCTATCAGGAGTCCATTTTAATCTTTTTGCCACGGTATATTTTTCCCTGCATCTTCTTATATATCTTTAGTCTTTCCATCTCTCTAATTTATAAATATTTCTTGTGAAAATTTTAGCAAGAAACTTCGGAAATTTCATCTCTACCATTTTATCCATTACTCTTTCTTTCATCCCATCTACTGTAATGTTTGGCATCGTGAATTCCCCCTTTTCATAACAATGACTGCAATACCTATTACTTTTTTGTCCATTTGCTTCAGTTCCTCCACCATTTCCATCACTCTTTAATGGCATTCCGCAACTTTGACAGTTTTTATAATTATTTTGCATTGTATATCCCCCTCTTTATTTATCTTATGATTCAATCTAATTCTATCATTTCAATAGATAGTATTTAATTCGCCATAATGCACGTATTACCTTCTTTAGTATTCCTAAACTCATCTCGAAAAAAGTAGGTATAGTTAAAAGTAGGTGAAGTGGTCAGTATTTATTGAAGTAAAAAACGGCCGAAAGTGTAGATTCAGCCGTTAGTTTCATTTTTAATATCTAAACTATAAAGAACTTTTGCGAGTAGTTTGTAGCTTTTGTATCAATTCCGCTTTCCTGCTTTTACACACCACCTACCTCTAATGGTTTACCTTCTATAATCTTTTCAACTTCTTCATAGCCAGTTGGAAATGCGAAGTTGTAGCGGGCAGGTAATGAAAAGACGTATTTTTCATTACGGTTTAACTCAGATGGTCCGATAGGTGCCGCACCTATATGGAATTTTTCCTTCTGCAGTAAATCCCATTGTTTTAAAGTAAAAATCATGATAGGTATATCTTGACGTGGATTTTCAGAAGTCCACTTAGGATGTCGGATTGAAATTATTGGACCTGTTTCTACAACTTTTTCACCGTCTGATGAAGTAATAGCTAGTCCTTCCCATTTGTCCGCAACAATCGAATAATTTTCCCAAGTCTTTGGCAACTTAAATGTAAAACCGTATTCCGTGTTTTGATATAAGATAGAACCGCTTTGTTCCGCTTCGACAGGGGCAACTTTATTTTCTACGGGAGATTGTTTCTCTGGTTGCACTTGATTAGTACTCCCATTACTTCCACAACCGAACAACGAGACACATAATAAGAGAATCACACCAAATGATTTTTTCATTTTCTTCCCCTCCAGAAAATACGTTAGTTAAATAGACGATTTCCATTAATATATAGTTACAATCCGAACTGCTGATGGGACAAGGTAAATATGAAGCTCATATAAACTATAATGTATTTTCCGTTTCCGCTTCCCAACGTTCGATTTCAGCTCTTACGATTGGCGCCACTTCTGTTCCTAATAGTTCAATAGCTCTTAATACATCTTCGTGTGGCATGGAACCGACTGGTACGTGGAGCATGAAACGTGTAATCCCAACATTTTTACGAAGGAAAATGATTTTTTCCGCTACTGTTGCTACGTCTCCAACATATAAAGCACCTTCTAAACTACTTGCTTCATCAAAGGTTTTGCGCGTATACGTTCCCCAACCGCGTTCTTTTCCAAGAACATTCATCACTTGCGCAGTTGGTGGATAAAATTTATCTTTTGCACTATCAGTTGTCTCACCTACAAAACCATGTGAATGAGAAGCTACCTTTAACTTCGAAACGTCATGACCAGCTTGTTTTGCCGCTCGTTTATATAATTCGACGATTGGAGCAAATTGTAAGGGGCTTCCACCAATAATCGCTAGAACAAGTGGCAACCCCAGAACACCTGCGCGCACAGCAGATTGTGGTGTTCCACCACTAGCAATCCATACAGGTATTTGTGTTTGAACAGGTCGAGGATAAATACCTAAATTATTAATAGATGGACGATGTTTACCACTCCATGTTACTTTTTCTGATTCTCTAATTTTCAATAATAAATCTAGTTTTTCGTCGTATAACTCATCATAATCTTGTAGGTCATAACCAAATAGAGGAAATGATTCAATAAACGAACCTCTACCTGCCATTATTTCTGCACGTCCATTTGATATTGCATCAACTGTTGAAAACTCTTGATATAAACGAACTGGATCGTCAGATGATAATACGGAAACGGCACTAGTCAGTTTAATATGTTTCGTCTGTGATGCAGCTGCAGCTAGCAAAACAGCAGGTGCAGAACACGCAAAATCTTCACGATGATGCTCTCCTACACCAAAAACATCCAATCCTACCTTATCTGCTAGCACGATTTCCTCCACAACTTCTCGTATACGTTCAGCGTGGCTAATTACTTTTCCAGTATGTACATCTGGTGTTGTTTCTACAAATGTTGTTATTCCAATTTCCATCATCATTGCCTCCTATTTTAAAAATGAAATGTATTTATATAGACGTAGTTCATCATACAATTATAAAAAAGGATTCTCAATAATCTTGATTTTATCGCGGCATGGATAATTGATACAAAAAAAGCCCTTTCCGAAGAAAGAGACATTTAAGTTCAACAATGCTGTTACTTTGCTATTCAATTATGCTCGATGTCTCACAGCTAAACCTCTTAAGAATTTACGTGCGAAATTATCGCCGCATACTTTATAATTTCGATGTCCTTCTTTCCGTAAAATTGCACCTAGTTCTCCTTTTGATACTGCGATACCGCCCTCATCAAGGATATCCAGCATATCTTCCGTTGTTAATTGTAATGCTACTTTTAATTTCTTTAGAAGCATATTATTAGCACTCTTTTCAGGTGGAACAGATCTTTCATCTTGTCCTGGTTTTGCATCCTGTTTACCTCTTTTAAAAGTAATGAAGCCATTCAAAAATAACTCTAACATCTTATTATTGCATTTGATCTGATCTTCCGTTTCCTCTACCTCAACATCATCATCGTACTCATCTTTTGATTTGGTGAGTATCTTTACTAATTCGTCTTTTGTTACTTCCATACCACCAAGTTTAAATATCTCTAGCATCTCTTTATTTTTTATATCTAAAGCATACCTTAGTCTAATTAATATATCGTTGTTATCCATTTATAAACCTCCTAGTTATGCTCACTGTACATAGTTCTATGCTGATTATCTATTATATCACGTAATTAACCAATATTGCGGTGTTTAGGATGAAAAGTGCCAGGTTCTAAAACAATTCCGAATTGTTTTAGAACCTGGCACCATATTTATTTCTCAGTTAAAATACGTAACTACTGTTTTCAATTGCAAAAAAGTATACCCTCTTGGCACAGAATCGCTTTGCAATACTTAGATCATCCATGTAAGAAATATTCATAGTAAGCACCTTGAAAGAGCAAAACTATTTCACCTAAAACCCCTACACAAAAAAACAGAAAATAATAGGTTGCCTTTGTTATATCTTTGCTAAATAGTTCCTTAAAAGCTTGAATAATCAATCGTTCGAATTTAAACCAATTTAGAATCCAGCCAACAATGAGAAAAGTAATGATTGCCATATTGAATAATCCTTTCTTATTTATAATTTGTCGCTCATAAGACATATATCTTATTCAAATTAATATATCATTATTATCCATTTATAAGCATCTTAATAATATTGTCTAAGGAAACCAAAATAGTTACATCATCTCGATAGTGAAGATAGGCTCAACCCCTCTTCTTATAACAATAAATACACTTCTATTTTTTCAACATTCCAGTCAAAGTTTAGTAAATTGACTGCATTGTTTTCTTCTTGCAGCCATAGTTAAAAGTTCTTTCAAAGCACATAAAAAAGGTGACGAAAATTGAGTTCTTTTTCGTCACTTTTTTAAAATTTGAAATTGATACGACACTTGTTTTAATCATTTTGTTGAAGTGATACCTCACATATACTGCTTATGATATTTGACTATTAACTACATCTCTTTAAAACTTGGCGGATATTTTTTAAATCCTTTTGTTTTAAATAGCGCATAAACAAAACCGATAGCTAACCAAATAAATCCTACTTTTAACGTCATCGGTGATAGATTGATAAATAAGTAGAAACAGATCAAAAATCCAAGGGCAGGAATTAAAAAGTAACGAATGAATTTCTTCTCTTTTTTACGGAAATAATAATACACAATTACGGATAAGTTAACGAGCATAAAACCTGCTAAACCACCAAAATTCATTAATTCAGCAACCAAATTAATTGGTAAAAAAATCGCACCTACAATACTAATGCTACACAATAATAAAATGTTATAAACTGGTGTTTTATATTTCGGATGTAAATGTGTAAAGAATTTCTTTGAAAGTACTTCATCACGTCCCATACTAAACATTAAACGTGAAGCACTTGCCTGACCAGTTATACCAGCTGTAAATGTTGAAGCGATAATAGCTACTGTGTAAAGTGTTGCAAGCAGTGCACCACCTGCCGCATTTGCAATATCAAATAGAGCTGTATCTGCTGAGCTGAAGCTATTTACATCTGGCCATACTAACTGTGCAACATAAGCTTGTACGATAAAAATAACCCCACCGATTAAACAAGAAAGAATGGCCGCTTTCCAAATATCCTCTTTTGGGTTCACTGCTTCCTCTGATAATGTTGTGATTGAGTCAAATCCCAAAAACGAGAAGCAGGCCATCGCTGCACCAGAAATAATCGCTGTCATTGCAAACGTCTCACCATTAAAGAATGGTGTAATCGAAATTAAAGAAGATCCACCATCTTCACCAACAACCACTTTCATACAGAAAATCACAAAAATAACAACAACAATCCCCATGAAGATTACAAGAATTTGGTTCGCTTTCGCAGCTATTCCAATTCCCATGATATTCACAAAAGTAATAATACTGGCGATTAGTAATACCCACACCCAGTATGGAATCATTGGAATTAATGCATTCGCATAGGATGCACCAACCATGAAGACAATTAATGGAACCAATACATAATCCATAAACATCGCCCATCCTGCAAAAAATCCTAAATGTGCGTTAATCGCACGTTGCGTGTATGTGTACGTAGAACCACCAATTGGAAACGCAGCAGCCATTCGACCGTAGCTATATGCAGAAAACATCATCGCTACCATTGCGACTAAATAAGCTAACGGTAGCATACCACCTGTTGATTGTGCCGCAAATCCATATATATAAGCCGGTGCAATTGGCGTCATAAAAGCAATACCATAGATTACTAAATCTTTCAGCGTCAGAACACGTTTAAAATGCGGAGCTACATTTCCTTGAGTTGTATTACTTTGAACATTACTCATTTAAAAGCTCCCTCTCTACCCTTGAACTACTGCAAGTTGTTCAATTTCTTCTGAAATAAATTGAATGGTTTCCTCTGTACTCATTACTTGGCAATAAATTTGATTCATAATCATAATTTCTGCATCATGTAATTGTTTTGTTGCTGCTGCACAAGCATCTTCTACTAAAATTACTTCAAAGCCAGCATCTGCTAAGCTTCGTATAGTTGATGCAACACATTGATCTGTTACAACACCTGTACATACAACTGTTTCAATACCCATGTTTCTAAGTAAAAACTCATAGTTTGTACCACTTAAAACACTATCTGTCGTTTTATTTACCACAATTTCATCATCCAGTGGTTTTAATTCATCTACCATTTCTGCACCAGGATCACCGATTGGTAATAAAATATTGTTCCAACCTGGGCGACGTTGTACAGGTGAACGGTCACGTCCATCCTTATGATGACATGCAATACGTCCGAAAGTTACTTCTAATCGATTTGCACGGAAAAAATCCAACAGTTTTTTATTGTTTGGAATCGCTACGTTATCAATACGGTCAAAGAAATATTCCCATTTATCGAACATGCCTTTTTCTCGTGCAATTTGTGCATCCAACCCATCACGGCTAATAAATTGATTTTGCATATCAACGATTAAAAGCGCTGTTGTTGCTGGATCTAATTTCATTTTTTCTTCACCCGTCGGAATAAAATCATAATAAAGTGTTTGTTGTTTTTCCATTATATGTTCCTCCATATTTAGCCTAGATAGACTGTATTCATTTTAAAAAAAAAAAAAGAGATTCCCTATACGCTAAGGGATCTCTTAAAGGCAATAAAAAAAGACTATATACCTTTCCGAGATAGAACCCGGAAAACGATGTAATCATTCCAAATTCCTCACCCTTTTATCTCTTTCTGAGATAGCTCAACTTAATAAATCGGAAAATTTATTAAGACAGTCCTGTAATTATTCATTACAGACCCAGCACATAATGGCGAGAACTCATTATATACTTCGGCGACATTTCCTTCTGCATAGCTTCTTCGTCTTCTCGGACTTCACTAAGCACTAATAAATATCGCACCTCTACCTCACAAACATAATTAGTGAGGTCTATTAAATTATTGACATAATTATATAACCATAACTATAAACATGTCAAATTTATATTTTTTCATCGTCAAACCTATTCTATTAGACTATTTTGTAAAAGTATTTACAACAAATTTATTATTTCTATATATTGATATAAATAGAAATAATACACTGCTAAGCATGTCACTCTCTAAAGGAATGAATGGTAGGATTTGAGAGTTCAAAATATTAAACTCTTTTGCTACATATTCCACTTCCCCCGATAAGAAACATGGACGGTTCTGTTAAATAGTCATTTTCCAACTTGATAACTCTAACCACTTTTCCTGTTCCTTATAGTCGGGCATTATTTTTCCAACAAGGCGCCAATAGGAGCGGTCGTGATTCAGATGGACCATATGACACATTTCGTGAACGACTACGTACTCGATTACCTTAAGAGGTGCCATTGCCAGCCTCCAATTAAATGTTAACTCCAGTTTTGAATCACAGGTTCCCCAGTTACCTTTGCTATCAGTAATACGGATAGAACGTGGTTTTACTTTATAGTTGCTTTGATAAGAGGAGATACTCTTATCAACTAAAGCTTTACATTGCTGGTAATAGAACCGTTTTAAAGCTTGTTTTATTTTTTCATCATCTAGCTGCTTCACGTATATATTTAACTTATCTCCTTCAAACACCACATGGTCTTGCTTGATATTAATATCTTGATAAATCCTTATGGGATAGGTGTTTCCTAAATAAAGAAAGCTCTCACCATGTTCGTAGACCTTCTTCTGTGGCCCAAGCAGTCTATCCTTCTGTTCTTTTGATTTTTGCTGAATGAGTTCCCATTTGTCCTCTAATAATTGAATCACACTTTCGTTGGACGTCCCTTTCGGAGCAAGGACTTCAATATTTCCATAGTGATCCATAGTAATGCCTATAGTTGTCCGCTTTTTGTATGTTATATCAAATTGCATTGTCTCACCTAAGTAGTTATGTATCATTTCATCACCTGTATTTTAGAGTTAATCCTGAATTTTCTACGGATTTTCCTCTAATTTTAACATGTTGAATTGAAAAAACGAAAGTTCGAGAATCTTTGATTAGTTCTCGAACTTTCGCTCTTTGAGAATTTTATTTCCTTAAAAGAGTAGCAAAACCTTCTCGGTGAAGCAAAGTCTTTTATTCTAATCAGTCATCTCCATTCAATAAGCGATTTCGACGATTCTCTACATTCCTTGCTTCCGTCTCCCTGGCAATCTGTTCCTTCCGTAATTGCCCATTTATGCGTGGGTCTTGTAATCTCATTGCACTCCATCCCGACGGCCCCACTTTTTTACTTACTTTCTTTATTTCATTTTCAAAAAACAACATGTCCATCCCTCCCCCCTATAAATTGATCAAAGAGGACAATTTATACAACCTTTCCCCTCTCTCTAAAATACGCAAAAAACTAAGACTTAAGGAGGGTATGTGCACAGTGAAAAGAGATTTTGTTAGACATGTATTGCAGATGAAAATTGATTATGTGAATAAAACTTATCATTTGTAGTTAGTAATAGATTGTTTCATAAAATTAATAATCCTCATACAAATCGAGATTAATTTGTAGAGGAATTTTTCTTTATATTGTTATTTCATGAAAATCACTAATTTAACTCTAGCATGCTCAAACCAATGGAAAGCTAATTCAATGAAAGAATGTTTTTTGATTGAGAGCATTATACAATTTAGGGTTTAACCGCTAAAATTATAAAGTACTTTTTAGAAGGACTGAAATGAAGTAAAACATACATAGAACCGTATCATATGAAGTTCGCTTACCACTCTTTGTATCATTTTTGAATTGTTATTTCCAAAAGAGAAGCTGGAGTATTTTACCTGAACATCAACCTGTATCTTTATTAAATAAAGAATTTTTATCCCTTCTTTTTTGTGTTTTATTAGAGGATTCACCCAAGTATTAGCAATGTAATTTAAGGTGTGCAGAAATATTATTTATAGATTACAAATGTATTTTTAGAGGAATTTAAGTAAACATATCGAAATTATATTTATATACAGGGAGGAGAATTGAATTTGAATAAACTAATTGCAAAGCATAATCTTCATACATTCGAACTGCACGGGGACGTTCGACATGATGAATATTATTGGATGAAAGATAAATCAAATCCAGAAGTCATCGCTTATTTAGAGCACGAAAACAGCTATTATGATGAGGTCATGAAGCCCTTGGAAAGTTTAACAACTGAACTATATGAAGCAATGGTGGCACGTGTACCCGCCTCAGAAAGTCAAGTCCCCATTCAAAAAGGGCCTTATTATTATTACTATCGTCTAGAAAAAGAAAAACAATATCCCATTTTCGCACGTAAACGCGCAGAAAATCGTGCAGCATTAGCATCTTCTGAGGAAGAAATTACAATAAATGAAAATGAACTTGCTAAAGGTCATGACTATTTAAGCGTTACTGAGCAGCGTTATTCTAAAGATCACCGCTATGTTGCCTATTTAGAAAACCGCAACGGAACAGATAACTATACGTTATTTGCGAAAGATTTGTATACGGGTGAGCTGTTAGAAGATACAATTCCAAACGTTTATATATACAGTAGCGTTGAATGGAGTAACTGCGGACGATATATTTTTTATGTGAAGCTTAATGAATTACAGCGTCCATATCAAGTTTGGCGTCATGAAATTGGTACTAAATATACGTCCGATGAGCTTTTATTTGAAGAAACGAACGTAACGTTTAATTTATTTATTAAAAAATCAAAAAGTAATCGTTTTATTTTCGTAGTTTCGAAATCAACGATGACAACAGAAGTGCAAATTATTGATGCGGATGACCCGTTATTAGCACCTCAGTTATTTGAAGCACGCCGCGAAGGCATCGAATACGATTTAGAGCATTGGGAAGCCGAACTTTTACTATTAACGAATGAAAATGCATTGAACTTCACGTTACTTCGTTGCCCACTGGAAAACTTCAATGAACGGACGGCTGTTGTTCCGTACGACGAGAATCGTTTTATCGAAAATATTTATCCATTTAAACACCATGTTTATGTTACGGGTCGCGAAAATGGGTTAGAGCAAGTTTGGCGTATCGAGGGTGATTCTCTTATTCAGTTAGACTGGGATGAAGTAATTTATTCGGTATCACTTGTTCCATATCAAGACTATGAAGCTTCAGAAGTTTTAGTTCAATACCAATCATTTTTAACACCGAAAACGACAATACGAATCGATATTGAATCAGGGGAAAAGGAAGTATTGCAAGAGGCATCTGTTACAGGCGACTATGACCGTGAGCAATACGTGCAGCATCAAGTTTGGGCAACAGCAGCTGACGGTGTGAATGTTCCAATACTTCTTCACTATAAAAAAAATGCGCTCGACAATGGTCCAGCGCCACTTATTTTAAATGCTTACGGCTCATATGGGTATAGTAGCGATCCATTTTTTAGCGCTTATCGTCTACCGCTGCTTGATAAAGGTGTGATAATAGCGATTGCGCAAGTGCGCGGTGGTTCAGAGCTAGGGCGTACGTGGTATTTTAACGGCAAAATGCAGAAAAAACGCAATAGTTTTACGGACTTTATCGATGCAGCGAATTATTTAATCGCGCAAGGCTTTACAACAACCGAAATCATCGCAGCTCGAGGTGGAAGTGCTGGTGGATTGTTAGTAGGTGCCGTATCTAATATGGCGGGCAATCGTTTTAAAGTAATTGTTCCAGAAGTACCGTTTGTCGATATTTTGACAACGATGCTAGATGATTCGATTCCATTAACAACTTTAGAATGGGATGAATGGGGTAACCCGCAAAACGAGGACGATTATTTCTACATGAAATCTTATAGTCCGTATGACAATGTAGAAGCTAAGCCATACCCTAATATGTATATAACGACAGGCTTAAATGACCCGCGTGTCGGTTATTGGGAACCAGCGAAATGGGTGGCTCGCCTGCGCGAATTAAAATCAGATGACAACACACTTGTTTTAAAAACAAACATGGGTGCAGGCCACTTCGGCGCATCCGGTCGTTTCAACCAGTTGCGTGAACTCGCCGAGTGTTACTCGTTTATTTTGAGTAAGTTTGGTTTTTAGCCTTTTGGTCAGCATTACAAAACGCATCTTTATTCGTGAGGATGCGTTTTGTTATGCTTTATTTAATCGGGATGAAGTGAATATTCGATAGCAGCAAAAATGTACACAGAATTTACAGTGTTTTTTAACATTTCTTTACTTAAACCAAACTCATTAGATTTCTTACGTTCAAAATAAGGATACACCTTGATGAAGTTCTCTTTTTGAATTTTACGTTGCATTTTTAATTTTGTAGATGGTGCAAGTTCTGAGTTTTTCACAATTAAAAATTCATCATCTGAAATTAAATTGAAATTTAATCCTGTCTTTATTTTTAACTGAATTGGCTGTTCATTCGCTTCCTCCATTAGCCTTCCCCAATCTCTCTCTGCACTCATTAGCATCCCTCCTTAACTATCATTTATATAAAAAAGAACGAATTCCTTTATTAAGAATCCGTTCTTAGTATTTATACTAACTCCAACCACGCGACCGCTTCACAATGTGTGGAGTGTATGTGGCAACACATGGGGTGTTTGGTGAGTTTACACTAGTTTTATAGAGCTTTATCCAGTTAAAAAGCAGAATCTATCACCTTCCATTAAGGCATCCGTTGTTGATATTTTTGAAAAAGCTAAGTCTAATGATTAGAAATCTGTAATATAATTATTGAGATAATTAAAATAATTTAAAGGGGGAGGAGAGTTATCTATGACACAAGATATAAGTCATAATTATTATAAAGAAGTAATTGATTTACAAAATGTAGAAGGGGTCGAAGCTCAAATGCGAAGTTTGCTTGAGGTTCCGATTCAATCCATTTCTGAACTAGAAAAGTGGTTAATAGACGAACAGGATTTAATGATGAAAATCACGGAAGCAATTACAGGTCACCAAGTCGACTTCTATCGAAACACAGAGGATGTGGACATCAAGTCAACTTATCTTCACGATCAGCAAGTCATCCAACCACTTTTAATGAAATATGAAGCAAAACTGAATGAGAAATGCTGTGAGTCTCCGTATCTCAATGAATTGGATGAAAACCGTTACGGCTTAATGCGACGCGTTCGCGAGTCCAAAGTTAAACTGTTCAGAGAAGAAAATATTCCATTAGTTGTAAAAGAACAAGAGCTCTGTACGAAGTATAGTGAAATTATGGGCGGGCTAACAGTTGAATGGGAGGGGGAGGAAAAGCCTTTTCCGTTTATCCAATCCCAACTCGATCATCTAGACAGAGCAGTGCGAGAAAAGGCTTATCACTTAATAAGTTATGCCTATCGTCAAATTAAGCCCGATATGGATGCCATCATGGATGAGCTCGTTCAACTACGCCATCAAATCGCTTTAAATGCAGGCTTTGAAAATTATCGTGATTATATATTTGTAACCAAATATCGTGAGTATAGTGTTCAAGATTGTTATGACTTTCATGAAAATGTAGAAAAGCATATTATCCCAGCTTGGAACAGGCTTGCAGATGTTTTTAAGTCCAAGCTTGGTGTCGATACCTATCGCCCTTGGGATAACACCGCTAAACTCTTGAAAAACCCACCATACTCCGAGGTATCCACCCTTTTGGATGGTGTTGCTGAGATGTTAAGGAAGACAGACCCATATTTCACAGACCGTTTCGATTACATGAGGGAGCATGGATTACTAGATCTTGGAGATCGCAAAGGAAAAAGCCCAGGTGGTTTCTGTGTCCCTTTACCCGTATCAGGGGATACCTTTGTTTTTGCGAACTTTAGTCCATCCTTTTTCTCTCTTATCGCATTAATTCATGAAATGGGCCACGCGGTGAATGGATACCTCCAGTCGGAGCGCGGTCCTATTGAAGAATACCAATGGAGAGCAGAAGTTGCTGAACTGTATTCTCATGGGATGGAATTGCTCTTATTGGATAAGCTGGATCAATTTTATCCAGAAGAAGAGGAATTTAAGAGTGCACAACGTGAAGAGCTAAGACGGGCATTTACCATGTTATTCGGCCCATTGTCAGGGGACCTCTTCCAGCATTGGGTGTATACGAATCCTAAACACACTGCCAAAGAGCGTGATGAAAAATTCTTTGAAATCTCAAAACGTTATGGCTTAAACCCTGTCGATACTTCTGGGTTTGAAGAGGGAATTGGGATGAGCTGGGCAGGCACCCTTCATTTTATTCAATATCCTTTCTATGATATTGAATACTCCATCTCAATGCTGGGGGCACTTCAATTACTTGAGAATTACCGGAAAAATCCAGCGCAAGCTGTCGAATCCTTTAAAAAAGGTGCAGGTGCGGACTACAATCAATCCATCGCAGCTATTTATAAAGAAACTGGGGTCAGTTTTGATTTTTCAGAACCGGCCGTTAAGCGAATGGGTGAATTCCTAGAAAAAATCATTCAAGACATTCATTAACGAAGTGGGAAAGGTGCCAGGTATGTACACAATTATTCCTTGCTAAAAAAAGGCTGTATCGAAATGATTGAAGTTGTTCATGAAGAGAACCGCCCTGCTCGAACTGTATATGGGATTACGGATAAGGGTAGAGAAGTATTGAAGGAAAAAATCTATAAAAGTTTAGCTGACTTTCAAGGAATCCGTTCCATTTATTCCTCGGTCATCTTCATTAAATATACCGATCTTGAGAAATCAGCTTATATGCTAGCGGAACAGGTTGCAAAATTGAAAGAAAAAATTGCTCACTATGATCAGGTGTGGGAGCAGTTGGAAAATAAGACACCACCTGCTTTTCACCTCATCAAAGATTACACACATAATCAAATGCGGGTAGAGCTTGCTTGGCTTGAAAAGGTAACAAAATTTGTCCAGGATGGCTTATGGCTTGATGGACGATTTGAGTTTTGATGATGAGGCTGTGACGTAACGAGCCCTAGATAGAAGCAAAGGAATGCGCCCACCGGTTTATAGTGGGCGCATTTCTGTTTGTCTGAGGTTTTAAAATAGCTCCTCAATTCCACTTAAAAGTAGACCCCCTGGGGTCAAAAAATCCCCCGAACCATTCGTCCGAGGGAACATAAAACACATTTCAATATTCACCTTAAATCCACAAAACCCATTGCCACCAACCTATTTCAACTCTATCAACGCCACATACTCAACGTGTGAGGAGTGCTAAGCGCAGCACATTACTTTAATAAGAAAGCTGCCTAATCCACGTACGCGCCGCAAGTCACATTCGTAGCCGCAGCGGTAATGCTTCGGGCGCGATCTGATGCCATGAGAACCGCCACATCCGCGACTTCGGCCAAACTCGGCATCCGTTTAAGCATGGTGCTCTTGGCGTTTTCCTCCAACATCTGCTCGTAGGTTATTCCGGCTTTTTCCGCAAGGGTTTTCATCGCTCCCATCACACCGGGAGTATCCGGCGAACCCGCCGATCGCAAACAGACCACACGGACCCCTTGCGGACCTAGCTCGACGGACAACTGGCGACACAAAGCTTCGATCGCCGCTTCTGTTACGCCAAATCCGCCTTGCTTGGTGACCGGTATTCGGGAAACATGCGCAGTCAGAGCCAAAATAACGCCTGAACCCTTGTTAGCCATATGCCGACCGGCAGCTGTTGCTGTGATAAAATGGGTGCTCATCGCCGTTTCGATTGGATAGATGAATTTCTCTTGAGTCATCTCGACAAGCGGCGTTCCCATATAAATACTAAATCCGATTAAATTGAACGAAATATCGATTTGACCGAATTGGCTAATGATTTGATCAAGATGATTTTCAACTTCTTGTTTGTTCAACGCGTCCACATGTGCGGCATATGCTTCACCTCCGGCTGCAGTAATCTCTTCCTTAATGGCATATACATTTTCAAGCGTGTGCCCTGTCAAAAAGACTTTCGCGCCTTCCTTGGCAAAAGCGCGGGCTACCGCTTCGCCAACCGCGCCTCCCGCACCGTAAATAACGGCCGTTTTGTTTTCTAATAACAAATTAACCACCTCAACTATTAGAGTAAAATCGATATATTTAATGAAAGGTGCCAGGTTCTAGAACAATTCGGAATCGTTTTAGAAACTGGCACTTTTCACCTTCCCCAAAGTACTTACAACCAGCATACATTCAACTAGCATTACGTTAAAGCTTCGGATTGCTCTTTTGCCAAATACGACCTTCATAATATCGTCTCCCTTTATTAAATTAATCTCGACTACTCATCTCTACTCATTGATACAGGTACTTCTACAGAATCCGTCCCCATTATCTTAATACCACCGTCTTCTTCCTTGGAGCCGACCTCAACTCCTATTGTGAATACATCTGTTTTTGATATTGCCTTATAATCAGGTTGTATATTAATGACAACCGTTCCTGTGCCGCCTCCTATAGATTTATAACTACGATTTCGTCCAATTTCTATCATCGTATTCCATTTTGAATCTTTTTTTGCTGTGGTCCACGTTGATACATTATCTGTGGGTTTAGATTGGACTTTGTTCTCAGGATAGCTATTTAAGATACTAGAGACATGCCATTTATCAGGGATATAAAAAGCAACGCCGCCCCAATCAGCAGGATCGATCTCAATTCGTGCAATTATTTGAACATCCTTAATCAGCCCTTCAATACCTTTGACAAAAACAGTTCCACTAGCAACCGTTTTTAATTTGGTCGAATCAGAACTTAAATGAAAGCTTCTGATATGGGTAATTTTATCGTTGACACTTGATTCGTCGGACTTATTATCTTGATGAGTTAGCAGCCATGAAAAAAAGACTATTAAGGCTATTAAAGCATATGGAGCAATGTACTTCAATTTAGATTTCATAACTCAAACCTCGCCTTCTCTACAAATTTAAAGTCCTCCTTCCTCAAGCAGGCCTATTCACTAGTTTTCTCATTCACCTCGTAATCTAGATACTGGACACCCACTCATATTACAGTATATTCATAATATTATAACACATTGAAAGTGGTAGATAATCCTAATTAAGAATGTTTATCTATGAATATGGTCACACATGGTTTCTTGATTTCCCTAAGTGAGCGTCAAATACCCTCACCTAGCGGCTGGAAACGAGATTTAGCTATGATCGAGATAGTTGTTCATAGAGTAGCTAACAGGCAGTAATCACAGATTAATTTGAGTACCTTTCTAGTGTAGGGAGCGCGGGACTATAATTTCTACTCTAACTGCTAGTGCTGTTGAGAAGAATAGGACGGACATGGAATATACGGAACACACACTCAAACGACTTTGCAATTAAGACGGAGCTTTTATTGAATGAAAGGTGCCAGGTTCTAAAACAATTTAGAACCTGGCACTTTTTTCTACTCTTTTACCCTTGTTATCAATACTACCGTCTCCACATGTGACGATATGACAGAATGAATATCATCTTGCAGTTCTATTTTGTGGAAACATATTGATAAACCTCCAATATCCGTCAGACCGTCCACAATTAAACTTACTATCACTTCTTAAGATTAATCTTTCCTTTTGTTACTATTGCAATTACCGTGCTACCAACAACAGCTAGTACTGCATTTCTAGCATTCTTGACCTGTTTAACCTGGTCATTTCTACAATTCTCACAGTATTTATGTTTATATCCATCCGGAAGAGATCTTTTGCATTTCTTCTTTTTACATTGTCTATTCTCCATCTTCTTCGCCTCCTAAAAGTTTGTACTCCGTAATAGAAGGTAACGCTTGAATTTTCTTTTTTATGTCTGGTAGTGTTTTAGACCAGTAACTTCCAGGTGAGGGGTCTATTAAATCCAACCGCTCAACTAAGCCTTTTGTTTCGAGATAGGTCTTTTGAATGTATCCAGCATAATATTGGAGACTCCGTTGCGCCGCATCAGTTTCTCCCATTTCCTGATAAGCAATTGCCTCTGATAGCGAAACCATATTTACTGCATATAGGCTCTCTCGGATTTCATTCATTCTTGAGTTTACTTTTTCTGGCGCTGCACCGGAGACAAGTTTTCCCCAAAACGATTCCGGCTGATTCTTTATGAATGTCAGATTAGCATTTTGACTTTGCATCAACAGATTTCTACTATCCTCTGCATCTGACGCAATTCGCAATAAAGCCATTGCTTTCAGTTCCGGATTTTTTATTACCATTGCTTGCAACAGTTTCTGTTGGCAACTATATGCCGTGGCCAATCTATCATACTCTTGTCCCTGTCGAACCTCTTCGACTGCAATCTGCACAAGTTGAATCTGTTCTGCTATTTGTGCCATTTGCATTTGCGTTGCATAACTTGTCATTGCCTGAGATAATTCCGGTGAAACTTTTACGCTTTTTAAAGATACTTTAGAAACTATTTTATTGGTTTCTGGATTCACAAGATTAGCCATCAAAGATCCGTCTTTTCTTGTCATCAATTTAAGAATCCCTTTGGCAATTTGAGACTCCTGCTCATCTGTCAAAATAGCTTGTAATGTTTCCACCGGAACACTCGACTTAACCACATTTATAAATGCTGGTGCGGAATAGAGAGTTTTTTCAATTTTAGTTAATGCCGCTTTTGCACTTTTTAGCAGAGGTTTTGCAACTTCTGGTATAGAAGAAAAATGTTCATCCACCTCGGTACAATAGTCCGCAATATCAACTATCTCCATATCATCAGGCGAAATATAAATTGTGTCATCCAAATGTGCATCCACCTTTCATGCCGCATTCTATAATACAACTTGTAAATTTTGCGAAACATTATTTATCCAAGTCACCCTTAAGTATACGAGCAAATTTTCTCTTGAAAAACCAGTTTTCCTGGAAGCAATATCATATATACATTAATGAAAGGTGCCAGGTTCAAAAACAATTTAGAATCGCTTTAGAACCTGGCACCTTTCACTACTTGAATAAATACAAAAAACTCCTAATGTAGGTAAAGAAACGACAACTAAATCAGTTCCCTACACAATCAAAAGTTCACACATGAAAAGTGTACACAAAAATTTAGTCTTCCGTCAATATTTATCTAATTTACCTACTAATGTTTTAGCTTGTCCGCTTATGGACTATGATGTGAAAAAACTCACTGACTTTTCTTTGGTGAAAATATTAATTCTTGTAAGCCTCTTTAGGAGAGAGGGTCAACGAAAAATTGAAATCGTTCTTTAGTCAAAACCCAAGCTTTTAGAAGAAATCGTAGTGGAATCGATCAGTCACTCGACAATTAGGAGAAGATTAGCGGAGCCAAATACGGTCCGTTTAGCAGACCTACTAGGTCGTTTGGCTACACGGCACTTAAAAGTCGATTCTTAAGGGCTTAACGCAACGTAGGTCTTCCGCGAATATTTGTTGATACTAATATTAAGCTGCCAAATAACGCTGCGAATTGGACCGCAATTTCTAAAGATTTTTGTGGATTAAAATTACAAAATACCTTTTTTCCGCGTAAGAGTAAGACCCCCGGGGATCAAAAAATCCCCCGAACCATTCATCCGAGGGAATATAAAACACACTTCACTATTCAACTGAAAATAGCTGAACCTATTGCCGCTAAGCTATTTCAACTCTATCAACGCACAGCACTCCACATGTGTTGTCTGCGGAAACATATCAACTGGCTGTACTTCCATCGTCTTATACCCACCATCTTCTAAAATTCTTAAATCGCGGGCAAGCGTAGCTGGGTTGCAAGATACATAAACCACTCGCTTAGGACGTTGCTCAATTATCGTAGTTAGCAATGCTTCGTCGCATCCTTTTCGTGGTGGATCCACTACTAGTACATCTGCTTGCTTACCTTCTTTATACCATTTTGGAATAACTTCTTCTGCAGGTCCTGCCTCAAAATACGTATTTGTGAAGCCATTCAATTCTGCATTTCGTTTTGCATCTTCAATTGCCTGAGGAACGATTTCTACGCCAAGCACTTGTTTTGCTTTTTGTGCTAGAAATAAGGAGATGGTCCCAATTCCGCAATATGCATCGATTACTGTTTCATCTCCTGAAAGCTGTGCATAGTCAAGGGCTTGCTTATAAAGTACTTCCGTTTGTTCTGGGTTTACTTGATAGAATGAACGAGCAGATATTTCAAATCGTACATCCCCTATTCGATCTTCAATAACCGCTTTACCCCAAAGTACATTTGTTTCATCTCCAAAAATAACATTCGTATTGCGATTGTTCACGTTTTGAATAATGGACGTTACATTTGGTTCAATTGTTTGAATGAATTCAATTATGGCATCCTCTTTCGATAACTTCGGATGTTTGGTTACTAAAACAACCATTACTTCCCCTGTTTTACGAGCCTTACGAACGACAAGGTGCCGTAATTGGCCTTTTCTATTTTCTTCATTGTATGGGACTAAATCTAGCTCTAATGCTTTTACTTTCACAGCACGTAGCAATCGATCTGCCGAATCTGATTGGATTAAACATGTATTCGTATCTGCTATACGATGCGATTTAGATTGATAAAAACCTGCCACTACTTGTCCATTTTCTAAATCGAATGGGATTTGTGATTTATTGCGATATTCCCATGGTTTCTCCATTCCCTTAATTGGCAAAACAGGGGCATCAATTTTTCCGATTCGCTTCAAGACATTCCGCACCATATTTTCTTTCCAGACAAGCTGTCCTTCATATGTCATATGTTGCAGTTGGCAGCCTCCGCATTCTGAAAATACTGGACATGGAGCTTTTACTCGAAATGGAGATGGCTCTACGATATTTATTAATTTTGCAAAGCCATAGTTTTTTAATGTTTTTAACACATGGATTTCTGCTGTTTCATTTGGCAGACCACCTGGTATGAATAGTGGGTATCCATCGACTTTTGCAACCCCTGCTCCGTCATGCGTTAAGTCTTCTATATGAACTGTGATTCGATCATTTTTGGTTACTGGTGTATTCACTTTATTTCTCCGTTCTAGTTTTGATTCCTCCATTATACCAAAAATGTATGTCTATTTGGTATAAAGCATCCTTTAAAAAGTGTAAAACAGACGCCATTGTGACGTCTGTTTTACACTTTATCTAGCATTTCCAAGAAAGCAGTTGGAATTGTTCCATGTTGGTTTTTAATCATTAACTTCGTAAGTTCATCCACAGATTCAAGTTTATTTTCATCTTTAATTATTTTAACTTCATTGTGAAGTCGCTCCATCTTTTGGTCTAACGCAAATGCGGAATCTGCCGCTTCTTTTAGCTCTTTTAACATTCTTTCAGGTACGAACTGATCATATTTATAAAATATTTTATGTTCAAGGCTTGCCCAAAAATCCATTGCTATTGTACGAATTTGAACCTCTACAGTCACAAGTTCCTTACAATCAGTCATAAAAACAGGAATTTCTATTAATAGGTGCAAACTTTTATAACCATTGTTCTTCGGATGCTGAATATAATCCTTTACTTCTAAAATCTTCAGATCACTTTGGCTTTCTAGCATTTCAAAAATTTGATAAATATCTGTGATAAATGAACAAATAACACGCATTCCCGCAATATCTCTCACATTTTCTCGTATACTTTCTACTGAAATTCCCTTATCTTTTCGATTAAGTTTACTCAATATACTTTCTGGAGCCTTCAATCTCGAGTTTATATGTTCAATTGGATTATAATCGTGAATCATTAAAAATTCTTCTTGAAGAATCTCAATCTTTGTTTCTAATTCAGCTAATGCAAATTTATACATGAGCATTAAACGTGTCATATTCTTTTTCATATGTTGAAACTGTTCAATTTGTTCTGAAATCATATATATATTCGCCCTTTCAGTTGCACATGAAGAAATCATACCAAATTTACTTTCACTAAACAAAAATAACGCAAGCTTGTAAATCAGTTGAATCATGTATTTTACGGAAATGTACCACTATTTACTTACACAATCACTTTGTTATTATACTTCCATTAAATGTGGACGAACGATTTCCATTAATTGATTCCATGCTTGAATTTCGTAAGTAGGTTGGATTCCGGACGTATTTTCCTTTGAATGAGGATTAAACCAACAAGTGTCCAGTCCAAAATTGTTCCCACCTTGGATATCGGATGTTAGCGAGTCTCCAATCATTAATACACGAGAAGGATCTGTTATGTTCAATTTATTAAGCGCATATTCAAATATTTGGGACTGGGGTTTTTGAAATCCTGTTTCCTCTGAAGTAATAATGGCCTCAAACATACCTTTAAGTGATGATCCATTTACTCTTCCATGCTGTGCCTCTTTAAAACCGTTTGTGAGTAAGGCAAATCTACAGCCAGAAAGACTGGCAAACATTTCATCCACTCCGTCAATCATATGAACTTCTTTTCCTAAGCTTTCAATATACTTCTGCCCAAAAGCAGCCGCATCTAGATTTAAGCTATATTCTAAAAATAGTCGTTTAAAACGCTCTGCTTTCAAATCTGCCATAGTTGTACGTCCTTGTTCTAAATCATCCCATAGCACTTTACTAATCGCTTTATAGCTTACTAAATAATCGTCTACACCGTTAGGCAATCCATATTCTTCAAATGTATGTTGAAGTGCATTGAGTTCAGTCATACCAAAATCGAGTAATGTATCATCCAAATCAAATAATAAAACATCGTATTTCATAGTAAATTCCAACTCTCTAAACATATTCTTTCCCTATTTTATCATATCCAAAAAAGAACCTCATCATCTGAGGTTCCTTTCATTTATTATTCTGAAACTGATTTATCCTTCGGTGCTACCCAGAATGCTACTACAATCGAGGCAATGACAACGATAAATGGTGCATAAAAAATAAGAAAATTTGTCATGTTGCTCCTCCTTATGCGTGATTGTCTCTTTTTCCACGAACATAGTCTTTATTGAACAAAAATAGTCTTAGCAACAAATACAGGGAAGGAATTAATAATCCAAGTCCTGCGATGAACGCAATAATTAAGGAAATGGCCATCGTTGGATTGGTAAATCCATCATAAAGAGTTAAGTGTGGATACAGTAAATATGGATAGTGCGAAATACCATAAGCAAAAAAGGCAAGTGCAAATTGTCCGATTAATAAGCTAAGTGCTAGACCGTACTTCTCTCGTTTCCAAACAAACCATACGGTACCGATGAACATAAGAGCCGAAATGCCAAATAACCACCAAAAATCAATCATACGATTATAATGTTCTGCATTATGATCTCGTAATTCTACTATTATTCCTGTAGCTGTAATCATAAGTGGCAAAGCCCAGATGAGCGCATATTTCCTCATTAAACTAGTTGCCTTCGAATCACCTGCTTTGTCCGCATACCACGTTAAAAATACAGCGGAGATATACAATACAGCAGCCACACTCAGAACTACAATACTCCATGTTAATGGATTCGTGAAAAGCCCCCAATAGTCAAGAACAGGTTGACCGTCTATCATCGATACGAATCCGCCTTCCGATATCGTTAATACAATCGAAAGTGATGCTGGTATAAACAAACCAGCTAAACCATACATAAATGAATATCCTTTATGCCCACGAGAACCGTATGTTTCAAAAGCGTAATACGAGCCACGAATTGCCAATAAGATAATTGCTATACTTGCCGGTACGAGTAATGTTGTACCGTAAAAAAAAGCGGTTTTCGGAAAAAATCCAATTGTCCCTACGAAAAAAAACACTAAAAATACGTTTGTTACTTCCCAAACAGGAGATAAGTAACGTTGGATAATGTTCGTCAAAATATGTTGTCTTCCCGTTAACAAGCTATAAGCATTAAAAAAACCTGCTCCGAAGTCAACGGAGGCGATGATTAAATAACCGAACAAGAAAATCCATAATACGGAAATACCAACAATCTCAAGTGTCATGAGAAATCACCGCCCTTTTCAGCATGTCGATCTTCCAGTTCTTGTTCAACTGGATTATTTCGGAACATTCTACGCAACACTACGATACTTCCTACCCCTAATACAAGATATAATACCGCAAATAGAACTAACATTATATCTACATGTTCACTTGTAGTTGCTCCTTCTGATGTACGCATAAATCCTCTTAAAATCCATGGCTGTCGGCCTACTTCTGCAAGCCACCATCCTAGCTCAATAGCAAGTACCGCGAGAGGTCCTCCCATTACAACAACCCAAAGTAACCATCTTGAAGAGATGAACTTAAATTTCTTTACTTTACCAAACACATAAACAATGGATAGGAATAGCAAAAACATACCGATCATGACCATTCCATCAAACATATAGTGAATATAAAGTGGTGGAACTTCGTCTTCAGGGAAATCATTTAGTCCAGTTACTTCTGAAAACGGATTATCATGTGCTAAAATACTAAGCGCATATGGAACCTTAAAAGCATATTTTATTTCTTTCCCATCTAATATTCCTAATAATACAAGCGGTGCCCCTTCTTGCGTTTCAAAATGCCACTCTGCTGCTGCTAATTTTTCAGGTTGGTATTCCGCCAAATACTTACCTGAAAAATCTCCGATAATTGCTGTTGCAATGGCAAAAACAAGCCCTAATTTCATCATTAAAAATAAAGATTTTTTATGATAAATATGGTTGGAACCTTTTAGTAATCGAAATGCTGCGATAGATGCCAGAACAAAGGCACTTGTCATATACGCAGTAACAAGTACATGCGCAACTTTTGTTGGCATTGCTGGATTCATCATAGCAACTAAAGGTTGGATATTAATAAGTTCTCCATCTAATACGTCAAACCCTTGAGGTGCATTCATAAATGCATTTACGATCGTAATGAATACCGCAGATGCAGAAGCACCAATAGCAACTGGGATAAGTAATAATAAATGCTTCTTTTGATTTTCAAAACGATCCCAAGTATATAGATAAATACCTAAGAAAATAGCTTCAAAGAAAAATGCGAACGTCTCCATAAACAAAGGAAGTGCTATTACATTTCCCGCTAATTGCATAAAGTTTGGCCATAATAGAGAAAGTTGTAAGCCAATTGCTGTTCCGGTTACAACACCAACAGCCACTGTAATAACGAAACCACGCGCTAATCGTCTTGCAAGTAATATATAATGTTCATCATTCTTTTTGATTCCAACCCATTGTGCAATCATTATCATAAGCGGTACACCTACGCCAATGGTTGCATAAATAATATGAAAAGATAAGGTCAATTCAGTTAATACACGACTAAAAAACACTGCTTCTGTATTTCCCACACTTCATTCCTCCTTAACTTCCAAATATTCTCCCGATAATCGATAACATCATTATTCCTGCAACAATAAAAGCAAGCCACATTAAGTACTTTTCTTGTTTTTTATACATGTGCTCCACTCCCCTTGCCTCTATATTACCCTAAAATAGAATCTTTAAAATAACGATCCTTGTCTTATTTCCAACATTTCCATGGGTTAATGTGACAAATATGTATGCTTAGTATAAAGTACTATAAAAACCCAGCAATCACGAAGGAATGCTGGGTTTATTTTTACGGTCTGTCCTCTTCTCGAATTTCATCGATTGGTACAAAAACCTCTATATGTCTGTATAAATTCTCGAAGGTAGCTGGAATATTTCCACCATATTCACCATCTAGATTCAGCTGTACTTTGTCTTCTGAAGTAACTCGAATATGTTTTGCTTTTGTGGATATAACATGTGGGTCATTTAAATGTTCACCACGAATAGCTAACGACGCAAGCCGAATAAAATCAGCGATATTACATTTTTTCAAAATTAATAATGTAAACTTCCCATCATTAA
Source organism: Psychrobacillus sp. L3 (assembly GCF_042945595.1). Lineage (GTDB taxonomy): Bacteria > Bacillota > Bacilli > Bacillales_A > Planococcaceae > Psychrobacillus. The sequence goes on from NZ_CP168493.1 coordinate 3,181,990, forward strand.
TGCTTGAACTTGGTGAAAGCTTTTCAAAGCCTCCTACTGAATTGGTAAGTCCAACTAAAAACATCATCGCTTCATCTTCAAATACTTCATCGTCATATTCGATTTTTACTTTTGTTGCATTAATAGATGGTAGCATTTCAATCCCTTTCAGGTAATATGCAAGTTGCCCTAGTATTGTTTTTAACTTACTAGGTACTTCATATGTAATTTCCGTGATTTTTCCGCCACCTGCAATATTAATAAAATAACGGTCATTTACAAGTCCAACATCGACTGGAATGGTATCTCCTTTAATAATGATTTCCACAGCTTTTTGGATATCCCTAGGAATATGAACTGCTCTAGCAAAATCATTCGTTGTTCCCATTGGAATCAGACCAACTTTTGGTCGTTTATCAAATTCACTTACACCCGCTACAACCTCGTTTAATGTTCCATCTCCCCCTGCAGCAATGATTAAGTCGAAGCCATTTTGGACTGCTTTCTTCGCGGCAATCGTAGCATCTCCTTCGCTTGTTGTCGCATGGCAAGATGTTTCAAATCCCGCAATTTCTAAAGCCTCCAATACTTCTGGCAAATTCTTTTTAAAAAGTTCTCTACCAGAAGTTGGATTATATATGATTCGTGCACGTTTCATACAGATTTCCCTTCCTACCTCACCATTTCTTTTATTACATAGTGACTAATTTATTTTGAAAGTTTCATTCCATTACTAAAAGAGCCGACTGATGCCGACTCTTTTTCATTTAGTTTTCCATCATTTAATTTTGAAGTGCTTGTAGCCAGTTATTTCGAATATCTTCGTATACAGCTAAATGAAAGTCTTTATTGTCGATAAACTCTTTCGTCATTTGTTCATAAAATGCTTTTTGCACTTCTTCAAAACTAGGGTCTTCTTTAGAAGGTAGCTTTTCTCGACCTTCTGCAACGAATTGTTGCACTTTCTCAGCTCGAGGCCCCCATTTGCCAATAACTTCTCCATTGCTATTTATCAATAAATAAACTGGGATGGAGCGACCTCCGTTCGTTAAATATTGATCGATTAAATCCACATTTTCATCCCGATATACAGCACGAACTTCGATTCCAGCTGCTTCTGCAATTTTACGTAGAATGGCATTATTCAGCATCGCATCACCGCACCAGTCTTCTGTTATTACTAGTATATGTGGTGCAGATTCTTTTAATACGGCAATAAATTCATCATCCGCTGGAACTTCGAACTGATTATATATACGAAAAGATTCTTCTTTTTTTGTTGTCATGTCATCCATATATTGTGCAAGTGGTTTAGCTTTTTCAAAATATTGTTGTTCAGTAGGCATTTTGAGAAACCTCCTTTTTACTAAGTATACTGTGTTCAGAAAGGTATTTCAAATAAGTCGTTGTACACAAAAACAAGCGCATGCTCGATTTACGAACGTGCGCTTGTTGTGTTTATAAACTTTCCGTCATTTCTTCTATAAAACGAACGATTAATTCTACTACATTCTCCATATCATCAATATGAACACAACCTACTCCCGAATGAATATATTTAGAAGGAATTGAGATTGCACCAGTCATGACTCCGTTTCCAGAGACACTAATCGCCCTAGCATCTGTAGCACCTTTAAGAAGAACTTCTCGCTGATATGGTATATTATACTTTTTTGCTGTTTCCACAAGTTTACGAGATAACTTTTTCGGAACCGAAATACCTTCATCATAAAACTTTATAGCAGCGCCTTTGCCTAGGTAAACAGGTAATTCTTGCTTTTCATGTCCCGGTAAACCACCTGCAAGTGTTACATCAATAGCTAGTGCGATTGTCGGCTGAACAGTATATCCGACTGGTGCTGCTCCACGGATTCCTGTTTCTTCTTGAACTGTAGCAGTTCCATAAACTGTAGGTTGGATATCTAAATGCTCAATTCTTTTCATCACTTCAATAAGTATTGCGCAACCTGAGCGATTATCTACGGCTTTTCCCGTGAAAATTGGTCCACCATTTAAAAACTGTCCTTCTCTATCAAAAGTAATATAGTCACCAATTTCAACTCCAAGATTCTCTGTGCCTTCTTTAGATGAAGTTCCAACATCTAAGAAGATGTCTTTCAACATTATCGCTTTTTGCATATCACTAGAAGTTAATACATGTGCAGGTTTTGTACCAGTTACACCTTTCACTATCCCTTTTTCTGTATTTATTTGAAGCACTTGGTTTATTGCCATTCGATCATCATGATCACCAATTGGACCAATATAGACGAATCCATCGTTATCTATATATGTAACGATAAAGCCGATTTCATCCATATGTGCAGCTAATAAAAGGCTTAGGCTTCCACTTTGTCCTTTTTTAATATACGTGAGATTACCCAAACCATCTGCGAAGGATTGAAAAGAAGTATTTTCAAATTCTTTTTTTATATAGTTAGCAACTTCATCTTCTTCACCTGAAACAGCAACTAAGTCATTTAACTCTTTTAAATAACGCTTTAATGATGTCATCCTTTCTCTCCTTCAATAAGAATTACGTTCATTTGCTGTAATAACCATTTTGGAACGACAAAACGTACTGTCATTAATGGATCTACAATTTGGCAAATTTCAATTTGACCAACTGCGCTCATTAACATAGTAGTTTCCTCAATAGATAATGTCGATTTCTCTACTATTCTTTGAATCATTTCTTCTGTTGCAATTTTTGTTGCCTCATCTAATGTTGGAGCAGATACAATTTGTGTAAACACTTCATCATTTTCTAGCATTGGATGGTGAAGTGTTTCTCCTTTAATCACTTCCAATGTAACTGTAGCAGCTCCAGGTACCTCTACACCGGAAACACTTACTTCCCCATCTCCCATGGCAGCATGAAAATCACCTAAACTAAAAAGTGCACCCTCGGCAAATACCGGAAAGTATAATGTTGAACCTTCAGTAATCATTTTGTTATCCATATTGCCACCATGGGCTCCCGGAGTCCCACAATTTACACCTTCACCAGCTGGAGCTACTCCAATTACTCCTATCATTTTATTCAAAGGAATTTTAATCTCATTAAATATGATATTATCATCTACTATAGGAAGAATTTTTGCGGACATCTTCTCTATACGATGTCCCATCACTCCTAAATTTGGACCAACTACCATTATCCCTTGATTTCCTATTTCGATTTTTTCAATTTTTACTTTTAAAATATCACCTGGAACCGAACCCTCCACGTAAATTGGACCAGTTGCTGGATTAATCTCATTCCAGTCAATTTCTTCTGCTACTGTTTCTTCCGATTGAATTTGATTTTTAAAACAATCGTAAGTTTCTATCCGGAGTGTGGATCCAGATGTAACCTTTTTCGTGTAATTATTCTTTTTATTAAATTCGTAAATAATTCCTGATTCACAAGTTAACGTTTCCATATTCATTCTCCTCTTCCTGAAAGATAATAAATACTATTCATCAAAAGTAGAAAATTTGGGTTTTCATCCATTGAATGATCAGTACCACATGTTCCGAACTCTGCATGTGGGGAAAACAGAACCATATGTCCTTTTCCGTACGGTGCTTCAATGATTGCTGGGTATCCTTTTAAGTGCTCATCAAATCTTTCCGAAGTTAAAGGATTAGCCCATTTCATTGCGTTCTCTGCTATTTCATTGTTTTCTAAACTCCAAGATGGGAGAGATTTCCCAGATGCAATAAAGTCCTTAAATCTTGCAATGACATGTATATCCGCACCTTCCAATAATTCAAATGCAGGTCCTTCCCAATAAATCATATCAATCGTACTCGGATTCCCCATTGCGACATTTAATGCAACTGGATGCATTACGTCTTCAAATTCGACTCGTACGAAACCAGTACCTGTACGCCAATAATCAAGTCCATGTAAATCTGTTGCTGGAATCATATTTAACCAAACATCTGATGGAATTGTATTCGGTTCAGCCATGAGTGGAAAATAACTTCCGGCACAAGAACCTAAATACTTACCACCATTGCTCACAAACTCACGGATTTCTTCATACCCTTTTTCTCCAAGCCCTTCATAGTATGACTCCCCAGCGTCTGGACCCCCTGGGACGATTAACAATTCATATTCGTTTAATATTCCATTTCTAATATCTGCGTCAGAAATTCTATCTACTTTTAGTCCAAAAGTTTGAAAAAACAAATAGAATGGATCCGAACAAAACGAGCCACAATTGAGCCCATCAAAAAAAGCAATTTTCTTTACTAAATTTAGTCGTGAAAGAGAAGATGTAATATCCTCATTCGTTAAATCTGTTTGACATTTTTCTAGTAAAGTTTCGCTTGATACAACTATACTCCCTGGAAATAGCAAATGGCCCTCTGGAAATTTTTCTGTAATACATCTAATCTTTTCTTCCACTCGATATACAAGTTCATCATTATATAACAACTCATTTACCTTTTTGATTACTTTGGATCTGTTTTGTTGAATTGTTGCTAATCCTAATCTTGTCATAGGTAAAATTTTGTACACTACTTCCCCTCCTCATTCATATAAATGACAAGCGACAAAATGCCCTAAGTTTATTTCCTTTAAAGAAGGGCTTATTTTTTTACAAACTTCCATGCAAGACACACAACGACTGGCAAAACGACACCCTTTTGGTAAATCAATAGGACTTGGTAAATCTCCTTCCAAAATTAAATCTACTCTATTTGCATTTGGATCAGGAATCGGAATTGCTGCCATTAGCGCTTTTGTATAAGGATGCAGGGTATTTTTATACAACTGTTCTACGTCAGCCATCTCAACAATTTCCCCTAAATACATTACAGCAACTCGATCGCTCACATGTTCCACTACACTTAAGTCATGTGCAACAAAGAGTATCGTAAGAGATAACTCCTCTTTTAACTTTACTAATAAATTCAAAATCTGTGCTTGTACTGAAACGTCTAACGCAGAAACGGGTTCATCTGCCATGATAAATTGAGGTTCTACTAAAAGTGCACGAGCAATAGCAATTCTTTGCAACTGTCCCCCACTAAATTCATGAGGATGACGATCTAAAGCGTTACTGGGAAGTCCAACTTTTTCAAGAAGTTCTTCCATTCTTACTGTTTCTTTTCCTTTTGCTAGACCATGAACCTTTAGAATTTCAGAAAATGCTTGCCTAATCGTCATTCTAGGATTCAGCGAAGAATGAGGGTTTTGAAAAACCATTTGCATTTGTCTTCGTAATACCTTTAATCTAGTTGCATCGGCTTCTGTAATGTTTTCTCCGTCAAAAGTAATATTCCCTGCAGTTGGATCTATAATTCGAGTAATACAGCGCCCTAGAGTAGACTTCCCGCATCCACTCTCCCCAACTAGTCCAAAGATTTCACCTTCTTTTATTTCAAATGAAACGTTGTCAACTGCTTTAAGAACTTGCTCCTGTTTTCCAAAGAAACTTCGCTTACCTGTTGGGAAGTACTTTTCTAGATTTTCTACTTTCAATAGTGTATTTGTCATACAGTAACCATCCTTTCCTCTAATAGCTTTTCAGCGTAGTGGCAAGACACTAAATGGCCATCGTCTAGTTTTCTCAGTTTAGGTGCTTCCAATGAACAGAAATCGGTCTTGTTTTTACATCGCTCAGCAAATGGGCATCCTATAATGTCTTTATGTAAGTCAGGAGGTGAACCTTCTATTGGATTAAGCATCTTAGCTTTTTCTCCCAATTTAGGAATCGATTCCATTAACCCACGTGTATACGGATGCATTGGTGATTTGAAAATTGTTTGTACATCTCCACTCTCTACAATCTCCCCCGCATACATAACAGACACTTTATCGCATACTTCCGCAACAACACCTAAATCATGGGTAATCATTAGTACACCCATTGAAAAGTCTTTTTGTAGTTTTTTTATTAACCTTAAAATTTGTGCTTGAATGGTAACATCTAATGCTGTAGTCGGCTCATCCGCAATTAGTAGCTTTGGTCTACAAGCAAGTGCAATTGCTATCATAATACGTTGCAGCATTCCCCCACTAAATTCATGTGGATACTGTATATATCTTTTTTCAGGAGAAGGAATACCTACTAGGTCCAAAAGTTTTATCGTTTCTTTTTTTGCATCACTTTTTTTCATTTTTTTATGATATCGAAATACTTCAGCTACTTGATCACCTACTGTGAATAAGGGATTAAGCGAGGTCATTGGATCTTGGAAAATCATTGATACGCTATTCCCTCTAATTTTTTGCATTTCTTTTTCTTTTTTTACTAGTAAATTAGAATCCTCTAAAAGAATTTCACCAGAAATAGTACCTCTTGTCTTATCAACTAATCGAAGAATGGATTTAGCTGTTACACTTTTCCCACTACCACTTTCCCCAACAAGTCCCATTGTTTCACCTATATCAATCGAAAAGTTTACATATCTAACCGCGTGTGCTATTCCACGATCTGTTTTAAATTTAGTTGAAAGGTTTTTTACTTCTAATAATTTGTTCATTTTGACTTCCTCCAATCTATCACTGGTTTACACTTTTCTTTGTTTTGGATCAAAATGTTGTTGAAGTCCGTCACCGAATAGATTAAATGAAATTACGGTTATCATAATAGCGAAGCCTGAAGCAAGTGCTGTATTTGGTGAAATAAGTAAATATTCACGTCCTTCTTCTAACATAGCACCCCAGTCTGCTGTTGGTGGCTGAACACCAAGTCCAAGGAAGCTCATCGCCGCTAAATCAAGAATTGCATATGCAAGATCGATAGTTGCTTGCACAACAATTGGAGAAACACAGTTCGGTAGTATATGTCTAAAAATAATTCGAGAATTAGAGAAACCCAAGTTTTTGGCTGCTTCTACATAGGTCTGCTCCTTTTCAACTAATGTTACAGATCTGACAAGCCGGGCAATCATTGGAATATAAACAATTCCAAGTGCAATGACCGCATTCTCTAGTCCTTTTCCAAATACCGCTACAATAATAAAAGCTAATAATAGAGCTGGAAAGGCAAGGATTACATCAAAGATACGAGTAATTAAATTATCAATTCTTCCTCCGTAATATCCAGCAATTAATCCAAGCGGAACTCCTATTACTGATGAAATTCCTACAACTAAGACTGCTCCTAATAAAGTAGTTCTTGCGCCAAATAAAACTCTACTAAAAATGTCTCTTCCTTGTTTATCTGTCCCAAAGATATGTTCACTAGAAGCAGATTGTAAAGACATGGATAAGTCTTGAGCATTTGGCTCATGAGGTGCAAATAATGGCGCAAATACTGCAAGTAAAACAATAACAGCAAGTATGATTCCTCCTGCAACTGCGAGATAATTTTTGAAGAAGGAAGACTTAAACACATTTGACTTTTTAGATTTTATAAAAGGTTTTCTACCTATACTTCCTACTTGTGTCATCCTTTTCACCTCCGATAATCGTTTTAGTAACGTATTCTTGGATCAACGACTGCATAAAGCAAATCTACAATTAAATTAATTAATAAAAATACCGTTACCATAAACAGAGTCGTTCCTTGAACAACTGGATAATCACTCGCTTGTACTCCGTTAACAATTAAGCTTCCGATTCCTCCGAGCCCAAAAGTATACTCTACTAGTACAGTTCCTACTATTAAGAAACCGAGCTGTAAACCGGTAACTGTTAATAGAGGGATTAGTGCATTTTTAAAAGCATGCTTTAAAATAATGACGCGTTTAGGAATTCCTTTTGCAATGGCCGTTTGAATGTAATTCGTATTTAATACTTCAATCATTCCACTTCTGGTGATTCTTGAGCTCAAAGCCAACATATTCAAACCAAGTGCCATAGATGGCAATATTAAGTATTTAAAGTTCCCCATAAAAGAGTCACCAGTCCCAAATGCTGGTAAAATATCAAGCTTATACGAAAATAAGAGAACTAATAATACACCTGTAAAGAAAACGGGGGAGGAGACTCCACCTAAAGAAATTAATGAAGTTAAATAGTCTACCCATGTATTTTTCTTTACTGCTGCAAGAATTCCTAAGGGTATAGCTAATATGATTGTAAATAATGCACTCATTCCAACAAGTTGCAAGGTCAATGGCAAGCGGTCAGCAATCATTCCTGAAACCGATTGTTTCATTTTAAAACTTTCTCCTAAATCACCTTGCACCGCATTTCCTATCCAAATCATATATTGTTTCCAAACAGGGTCATTTAGATGATATTTTTCTCTTATGTTCTCGAGTACTTCTGGAGAAGTTTGTTTACCTCCTACCATAACTAATGCAGGGTCTGTGGAACTTATATGTGACATTCCAAATACCAATATAGAAACTAAGAACAACACCGGTAATAACACCAATAGACGTCTAATAATGTATGAAAACAACGTACCCACCATCCTTTTTTATCATTTATATAAATAAGTTTTATGTTAATTATTATTTTACCGTTTTAATCAGAATACTATTTTAAATTTTCAATCAATTTTTCTTTAATATTTCATTAAAATTAAAAAGCATAAGGAATAGTCCTTATGCTTTCTTAAAATACAAATTCAACTTCAATATTCTCATAAAGAGTATAGAACTAATTGTACCTACTAGTATTCCTATAATCACATCATACAACAAGAAAAAAACAATACTTAAAACTAGCCCCGCAATAAATGAAATTCTTGTTTTTACACTACTTTCACTTGGCCAAATAATGACTGAATATAATGGTCCCCAAATTAATCCGAAAAATAAAAATATGTCAATTAATGTTAAATCCCAAAAAACAACTATTATTAGCGGAAAAAGTAGATAATAAAAAAAGGATAGTGACCGATGGTTGGATGACTCATTTTGCATAGTCTTCCATAGACGTGTAACAACATAAATGGAGATGAAGATTGAAGTGCTAACAAACAATAATTGACCAAATTGACCACCAAACCTACTCATCACTTGCATGCTTACTCTATCACTTAAATCTGGTAATACAGCTTGAGCTCTCCCTAAAAAAGAAATCGAACCAAAAGCTATCAATACATTGGCTGAAATAAGTCCTGCGATAATGAACGATCTCGATTTATGCCCTACCTTTACATTTTCATACACGATATGGTAACCATATTGATGTGCGACAAGAATAATTCCAAATCCTAGTATTAAGAAAATTGATTCATTTAAATTTATTGTTAATATATCCCTAGACAGAAAATGTAGACCAGAATATACCGTTGGAATACTCACCCTTAAATAGACAAGTGTTGGTATAAGAAATGAGACTATTAACCCCAAAATAATAGTACTTGTTGATATCCATTTTTCCTCAAACTTTCTTAGAAATAATACAAAGATAGTTGCCACTAAAATGAGAATGAGAATGATAACTTGAAAATATTGAGTAGCCGCTTCGCTTATAATAATTTTCCCAACTAGGAAAATACTTAATGATGTCTCGATAAAATATAAAGAGTAAACTAACTTTTTCAATAAAGGATCATTCATTCTATATGCTTTCCTGTTTTTTAATAAATATATTACATAAAATGAAATTGCCAACATAATAGAAAATCCCATTAGACCACCTACACCAAAATCATATGCAACCTGTGCCGCTAAAAAAAACATAACTGGTGTTATACAAGGAATAAGTAGGTTAATTATTTTTGTACCCAATACTTATCACCCAGTTTCTTTTTTAAAATGGCTCGGAGAAACACCCGTCAATTTTTTGAAGCAAACAGAAAAATAAGCAGAACTATTAAATCCAACCATATCAGAAACTATTTCAACATTGAAATTTTTTAATAGGAGTTCTTTTGCTTTATTTATTCGCACATTTAACAAAATTTCTGTAAACGTCATCCCGTACTCTTTTTTTAATAAACGGTTTAAATGAGATGAGCTCACATGAACATTTTTTGCTACTTTAGAAACCGTCAAATCTTTGTTATAGTTTTCCTGCATGTATCTCATGAATTGAGTGAATACAGTTTTATTTTGCTCATAGTAATCTTTTAAAGCATTACTATACGCTACTTTAATAGTATTACCTTTGCCAATACCGAAATATATTTGTTGAGAACTTTCTAAATTAGATTGGACTAATATTTCTTTAACTACCTCTAAATGTTCATAATCTGTTAGTAATACTTGAAAATCTCCAATTGGCTGTGGTGCAATTAACACATTATAAACACTCAAGTCCCGTTTCAATTGTTCTGAACTATCAAACTCACTTTTCTTTAGCAAAAAGACTATTTCCGGAGAAAAGCTAAAGTGTTTAACCTTCTCATCAAAAGAAACTACCCCTTCACCGAAAATATCCCGTTCGATAATCGATTGTATGACAAAAGAATTTAAGTTTAGTTGCTTTTTATATACTTTTTTCATCTTCAATAAAGTTTTATTAAATTCTTCCACAGAAAATGGTTTTAATAAATAACAACTTGCCCCTAGTTCCAGTGCTTGTTTTGCATACTTAAATTCACTAAATGCGGTTACAATAGAAACGACTGTTTTTGGCCACTTTACTTGAATCTCTTTGAGTACATCAAGACCATTTAATCCAGGCATTTGAATATCAAGAAAGGCTATATCTACATCTTTCCTCTCTAATTGATTAATAGCTTCCAAACCATTTTGTGCACACACTAAATCAAATTCTCCACCGTCTTCTAATAGCTTCTTCAAACTTAATAACTCTAATGGCTCGTCATCAGCTAAAAGTATTTTCAAATGAATTATCCTCCTTTAATGTGATTAAACATATTGTCCCTTCAGTTGAGCTTTTTATGGAAAAATCTCCTCGTTCCCCATAATAATGCTTAATACGTTGATAAGTATTCTTAATCCCAATTCCAAGCAGATTAGATTCCATTTTATTTTCTTTCCATTGATTAAATTCATTTAAAGTGTTCTCTGACATTCCAATACCATTATCCTGAATCCTAATGTGAATTACTTTATCTACTTCTTCAATTTGAATGTTGATATTCCCTCCATTTACTTTAGGCTCAATTCCATACTTACAAGCATTTTCTACAAGTGGTTGTATTGTAAGCATAGGAATTGTTACTTCCTCTAATTTTTCCGTATATTCAATATTCCAATCCAATCGATTTCCAAACCTCAGTTTTTGAATCTTCAAATACATTTGAGCACTTTCAATTTCCTCCTTTAACTTGACCAACTGCTGAGAATCTTGAATGGTATATCTCAATAGTGAAGAGATTGCAAAAATCGAGTCTTCAGCATCATCATTTCGTTTTAAACGAATCAAAGAAGTAATTGCATTTAAAGAATTAAAAAGGAAATGAGGGTGAATTTGAGAAGCTAAATTACTAAGTTGTGCTTCCTTCAATAAATTTTCTAGCTCTGTTTTTTTCTTTTCAATAACTAAAAACTCATGTTCATTTTGAAAAATGAGAAGAGAAACAATGGTAGTTAAACTTACCACACCACCAACAATTCCAAAAACTATTAGAAAAGTAAACATTGGCTGAGTTAAAACCATCTTGTAATCAACACCTTCGGAATATTCAGAAAATATAGTTCATTATAACCTAGAAAACAAATAAGAACTATAAAAAATAAAAGGGACGAGAAAAATCCTCGTCTTCCTTTTATTTGAATTTCATATTTTTGGTAAATGAATCCCAATACCAAAGGCCTGTAATATTATAGCCTTCTAGATTTTTATTCGAGGCTAAAATTTGTTTAGGATGGTCAATCATTATCCACGGCGTGTCTTCTGCAATGATAGTTTCCGCTTTTATCATTAATTCAGTCCGAATTTTATCATCAGTTAAAACACTTTGTTTATCTAAATATTGATCTACTTGACTATTACTATAATTGGAAAAATTTGAGCCGCCATCCCCTCGATTATTAGAGTGGAATACTGGTTGTAAATTCCCTACCGGGTCTGGGAAATCTGCTCCCCATGATTGCATTAATATATCATAATCACGTTCACCACTAAATGCTCTTGTGTTAACCTCTTCACTTGTAGCTTTTTCAATCTCAAGGTTAATTCCTAAAGGTTTAACTGCAGCTTGTAAAGCAAGTGCTGTATTAAGCTTTAAAGTATTTCCTTCTGTTAAAATTGTTGCGCCAAAACCATTTGGTACACTAGATTTTGCTAGATACTCCTTTGCTTTTTCTAAATCAAAAGAGTAGTCCGGAAGTTTGTCATAACCTGCTTGCCATGCATCTTTTTCAAACACCCAAGTCGCTGGTGCAATTGGAACAGCTTTTGCAGGAGAACCTGAATCTTTTACGATTTCATCCAGAATTTTTTGTTTATCTAAAGCATAGTTCATTGCTTTGCGTACATTAATATCATCAAATGGTGGTCTAGACATATTCATTACGACAAAGTCATTCAACCAACTATCTACCATATCTATTTGCACATTATCCATTTCTTGAACAACTGGAATTAAATCTAATGGTAAACCTATAGTTGCTGTAACTTGGCCAGTTTTTAAACCTGTTACAGTGGTAGTTCCTTCTGGTAAGACTTTAAAAACTACTTTATCTAAATAAGGACCACCCGAGGTATCCCAGTAGTTTTCATTTTTCTTTAATGTGATTTCAGATCCAGTTTTCCATTCAACATACTCAAATGGACCTGTCCCCATAACTCCGCCATCAGGCTTTCCAAAATTATCTTTATGTGATTCATAGTAAGTCTTACTTACAACGTGACCACCAGTAGTAGCTAGCACATAACGCCATAAAGTATCTGGTTGCTTTAAAGTTACTTTAATTGTCCAATCATCGGTTTGTTCTATTTTATCAACATTAGCATACATCCAACCAACGTAGGATGCTGTAGCTGGATCTTTAATACGTTCCATTGAAAATAGTACATCCTCTACAGTCATTGGTGTTCCATCAGAAAATTTCACATCTTTTCTTATCTTATATATATATGTTTTTGAATCAGGATTCTCCCAACTTTCAGCAAGCAAAGGTTGTATTTGTCCTTCTGCATCAAAGTATAATAACCCCTCAGTAATCTGTGTAACTACTGGATTCGTTGTAAAATCATAAGAGTATGCGGGATCTAATGATACAATATCACCCGCAAGTGCGAAATTAAGTGTATTATCCCCGCCTCCTGTTTTACTGCTTGTGGAACTTTTGGTCTCATCTGAACATGCTGCTATGACAAAAGATAGTAATAATACGAACATAATCAGTACGGCCTTAGTTTTTCTCAAATCAATTCCTCCTTTTTCAAATTTTCTGACTTATTTTATTATGACAATTCTAATTGAATGAAAGTTTAAATAATGAATCATAAAATCTTAAAAAAATAACCAATAAAACATTGTAAATTTTAAAAATTCAAAAAACATATTGACTTATATTTATTCATATTCTAAAGTGTTTCTCAACAACTTACTTTAGGAGGCTTTCCATGCATTATTTAAAACGAGAACAATCCGTTTATAGTTTCAATAAAGATCATAAGCCTGTTTTGCATATCCAATCTGGAGAGAATGTTCTATTTCAAACCTTCGATTGCTTTACAAACCAAATTCAGTCCGATGAACATCTTATTACTACGATCGATTTTTCTAAAGTAAATCCAGCTACTGGTCCAGTTTATATTGAAGGTGCATCCCCTGGTCAAACATTAAAAGTAGAAATACATGATATAAAAGTCCGAAATTGGGGTGTTATAAGCACTCTACCCGAAATTGGAGTTCTCATTCATAGGGCAGAAACAAAAACAAAAATTGTGAAGGTAGAGAATGACATCAAAATTCATTTTAATGACGATATCTCATTTAATGCAAAACCAATGATAGGTGTAATTGGATGTGCTCCAGCGAGCGAAGAAGTTCCATGTGGATTACCTGGTGATCATGGAGGTAATATCGATAATCATGTTATCACAAAAGGTTCTAAAGTTTATTTACCTATAAATGTAGAAGGAGCTCTTTTTGGATTAGGAGACATTCATGCTTCCATGGGTGATGGAGAAATTTGCGGTACTGGTGTAGAAATTGCCGGTGAAGTTGAAACTACTATTTCTACTCTTCCTAATACTAAGATAAATAGGCCAATAGTTGAAACCAAAGATGATTGGTATACAATAGCTTCTCATACAGACACGAACAGAGCGATTCAAATTGCTTGTGAAGATATGCAAGATTTGTTAGTAGATAAGTGGAACTTAAGCCACACGGATGCTTACTTATTAATGTCAGTTGCAGGAGACGTACAAATGTGTCAATGCTGCAAGCCTTCTCCAGTTGATGTAATTGCAAGGTTCAGAATGCCAAAGCTTGAAAATATGCCAAGACTGATTGACTAATACTAACTAAGTTAAAGGGTAGGGTTTAATACAATAACTATTAATAATTCACATTAAACGTGTTAGTACATTGATTGATCATGTTTAACTTGTCATTTGTCACTTTCAGAAAACCAGTGGTCTCGTTAAGCCATTTATTGCAATTTTTTTTGAATTTGGTATACCGCGATGACGAATATGATTTGAATTTCCCAGTTTCCAACAATAGTTTGTGCCCATTAAAATTGTGATTCAAGATTAAAAAGATGACTTCCATTTTAAATCTGGAAGTCATCTTTTATTGTTATCCTATTAACCCTGGTTACCGTTTTTATAATCTTCAATCCATAGTAGATTTGCGCCTGAATACTTTTTTCCAATGCTAGAGAAAATCGAACTATCATTGATCAACTTAATAGATAAAAAAGAGTTAACTTTATATTCTTTAACCTATTTCATCTGCATTAATAACCAACCTATTTTGACGATAATAGACTAGAGTGCAGTGGAAAATTCATTCATTAGAAATTCAAAACGGAGAAATGGAAACAGAAGAACAGTTAAAATGTCTGCGATGGATTTCAAAAATATCTATTTAGAAAACTTTAACCTCTTAGTTTCTACCAAAAGGAGAATATATAAAGTGACTCTTTTCAAAAAAAAGCAAAATTTCAACAACAGTATTGATTTTACGAAAGATATACCAGTTATATTAGACATTCCAGATCAATCTGAAATAAAAAAGCAAATTTCGATGATTCATCTCACGAAAAATGATCTTGCAATACTTCACCATTTACAACCATTTGTTCAACAAATATTAGATGTTACAGTAACTTCTTTCTATAAATCTTTAGAGTCTGAATCGAAACTAATGGATATAATTACGACCCATAGTAGTGTTGAACGTCTGAAAAAAACACTATATAGTCATCTTTTAGAAATGTTTAGTGGTGTAATCGACTCTAATTATCTGAACCAAAGAAAGATAATTGCTCATGTTCACGTAAAAATTGGGTTGGAGCCTAAGTGGTATATGGCTGCTTTTGAAACTTTAAACTACGAATTCTTAAAGTATATCATGACACTAACTATTTCAGATTCAGCAAAACGTGATGCACTTGCTGCGATTAGTAAGATTTTAAATCTTGAGCAGCAATTAGTTTTGGAGGCTTACGAAGCTGAGAACATGCGTATGCGAATAGAAGAACAATTGCAGAAGGATAAAGTAAAAATCGAGGTACATGATACTGCCGAGAATCTAGCAGCTGTTAGTGAAGAAACAAGTGCATCGATTAATAAATTATCATACCAAGCAACAAATATAAAAGAATCTACTAACCAAAATCTATCTTTCGTACAAGATACGGAGGAGAAATCACAAGCCGGTCAAATCCTTCTAACTAGACAATTGGAACAAATGCAATTAATTACTGAAAGTATTAATGCTTTACAGAAAAAAATGGTACAACTCCAAGACTCTTCTAATAGAATTCGAAATATTGTCGGTTTAGTTACATCTATAGCAAATCAAACAAACCTACTTGCTCTAAATGCTGCCATCGAAGCAGCCCGTGCAGGTGAACATGGTGTAGGATTTGCAGTAGTAGCTTCTGAAGTAAGAAAACTCTCTGAAGACACAAAAAAAGCAATCGAAAGCGTAGAATCATTAATCCAAGAAACAGACGATGGTATTAGCGATATAACCCAATCAGTTTCTGAAATGAACCATCTAATTGCTGATGGTGCGGATAAATACGAACAAATGTCTGAATCCTATCAAAACATTGTTCAAGCAATGTCAGGAATAAAAATTCAAAGTGAACAATCCAACACAGAAATTGCAACTATTTCTGAAATTTTAAATGAATTAAACCAGGCAGTTGAAACTATTGCTATCTCGTCTGATGGGTTAATAAATACAATAAACGATTTATAAGAAGCACAGATGATTTTACTATTTCCCGAGTGATATGGACTTATCTCCAAATAAAAGGATGACACCAGTTTAGAAGCTGGTATCATCCTTTATTTTTTATCGTTTTACAATTTCTTCTTGTAAAATTTTGTTTACAAGAGGTGGGTTGGCTTGTCCTTTTGTTGCTTTCATAATTTGACCGACTAGGAAACCGATCGCGCGGTCTTTCCCGTTTTTAAAGTCTTCGATCGATTGTGGGTTAGCATCCAATGTTGTCGTTACGATTTCACGAAGTGCTCCTTCATCTGAAATTTGCACTAAGCCTTGCGCTTTTACAACTTCTTCTGCTGCTCCACCATTATCAGCTAGTTCTTTGAATACTTTTTTTGCTATTTTAGATGAAATAGTACCATCCGAAATTAACTTAATCATTCCCGCAAGATTTGATGGAGTAAGTTTAATATCCTTCAATTCTTTTTGGTCTACATTTAAGTACGCAGAAACTTCACCCATTAACCAGTTAGCAGAAAGTTTTACATCTGCTCCATCAGCTATTGTTGCCTCAAAGAAGTTAGCCATTTCTTTTGATAAAGTTAATACATGTGCATCATATGGAGATAAACCAATTTCTTCGATATAACGTTGTTTACGTGCATCTGGTAGCTCTGGAATTTCTGCACGTACTCGCTCTAACCATGCATCATCAATTACAAGATCTACTAAATCTGGTTCTGGGAAATAACGATAATCATCTGTACCTTCTTTAACACGCATAAGAATTGTTTTACCTGTTTTCTCATCGTATCGACGAGTTTCTTGTTCAATTATTCCACCAGAAGAAAGTACTTCCGCTTGACGAATTTCTTCGTGTTCTAAGCCTCTGCGTACATAGTTGAATGAGTTTAAGTTTTTCAACTCTGTTTTTGTACCAAATTCTTCTTGGCCATATGGACGGATAGAAATGTTAGCATCACAACGTAGGGACCCTTCTTCCATTTTACAGTCTGAAACGTCTGTATATTGGATTATGGATTTTACTTTTTCTAAGTAAGCATATGCTTCCTCAGGCGTACGAATATCAGGTTCTGATACGATTTCTACTAATGGAGTACCTTGACGGTTAAAGTCGACTAAAGAGTATCCATCCGCATGTGATAATTTACCAGCATCTTCTTCCATATGAAGACGAGTAATACCTATACGTTTTTTCTCTCCGTTAACTTCAATCTCCACCCAACCATTTTTGCCAATTGGTTTATCAAATTGAGAAATTTGATATGCTTTCGGGTTATCTGGATAGAAATAGTTTTTACGGTCAAATTTTGTATTTTGTTCGATTTCCATATTTAATGCAAGTGCTGCACGCATGGCAAAATCGACTACGTTTTTATTTAACACGGGTAGCACGCCAGGATATCCAAGATCGATTACTGTCGTATTTGTATTTGGCTCAGCTCCAAAGTGATTCGGTGCTGCTGAGAAGATTTTAGAGTTTGTTTTTAACTCTACGTGTACTTCTAACCCAATGACTGTTTCAAAGTTCATGTTATTTTCCCTCCCAAATTTGAGGAGTTTGTTTATGGAAATCTGTCGCTTGCTCATAAGCATGTGCTACACGATAAATGGTTGACTCATCAAAGTAATTTCCGATAATTTGTAAACCAAGTGGTAGGTCATTTTCAAATCCACAAGGAATCGAAATGGCTGGTACTCCTGCAAGGTTAATAGGAATAGTTAAAATATCATTTGCATACATCGTTAATGGATCTTCCACATTCTCACCAATTTTAAATGCTGGTGTTGGTGCAGTAGGCCCGACAATTACATCGTAGTCTGCTAATACTTTATCGTAATCTTCTTTGATAAGTGTACGCACTTGTTGTGCTTTTTTATAGTAAGCATCATATGTCCCTGCACTTAAAGAGTAAGTACCAAGCATAATACGACGTTTTACTTCATCACCAAATCCTTGAGAACGCGTTTCCTTATATAGATCCATTAAGTTTTGAACATTTTCTGCACGGAAACCATAACGAATACCATCGAAACGAGATAGGTTAGATGAAGCTTCGGAAGAAGAAAGAATATAGTATGTTGCTAAAGCATATTTAGAATGTGGTAATGAAACTTCTTCCCAAGTTGCTCCAAGTGATTCTAAAACTTTCAATGCATCTAGCACTGATTGACGGACAGCTTCGCTTACACCTTCACCTAGATATTCTTTTGGAACAGCAATTCGAAGCCCTTTTATATCACCTGTTAAGTCTGCAGCAAAATTGGGTACTTCTACGTCTGCTGAAGTAGAGTCATGAGGATCAACTCCAGCAATTGCTTCAAGTAATAGTGCATTGTCTGTTACATTGCGAGTGATCGGTCCAATTTGATCAAGTGAAGATGCGAATGCAACTAAACCAAAACGAGAAACACGACCATAAGTAGGTTTCATCCCAACAACTCCACAGTAAGAAGCTGGTTGACGGATAGATCCACCTGTATCAGAACCTAATGAGAATGGAACTTCTCCTGCGGCTACTGCAGCTGCTGATGCACCAGAAGAACCACCGGGTACACGGTCTAATGCCCATGGATTTTTTGTTGTTTTATACGCCGAGTTTTCATTTGAAGAACCCATCGCAAACTCATCCATGTTTAATTTGCCGATTGTAACCATTCCTGCCGCGCGCAATTTTTTTACTACAGTTGCATCATAAATTGGGTTGAATCCTTCTAAAATCTTACTAGCACAAGTTGTTTCTAAACCTTCTGTCACAATATTATCTTTTACTCCGATAGGTAAACCAAATAATGGTCCACGCTCTTCGAAAGGAACTTGATCTAACTCTGCAGCAGTAAGTGTTGCTTTATCTTTATTTAATGCTAAGAAAGCTTCTACGTCACCGTCTAACTTTTCTACACGTTCATAAGCTTCTTTTGTCAAGTCAGCAATAGTAATTTCCTTGTTATGTAAAAGAGCTTGTAGTTCTTTTGCCGAACGTTCAAATAACGTCATTATATTCCCTCCTACAACTATTAATCCATAATAGATGGTACTTTTACTTGTCCTGCTTCTTGTTCTTTTACATTCAACATCATCGTTTCACGATCTAGTCCTTTAATCGCTTTATCCTCACGGAAAACATTCACTAAAGGTAAGACATGCGTTGTTGGTACTACATTTGTAGTATCCAATTCTTTTAATTGCTCTGCAAAGTCTGTAATTGCTGCAAGCTGATGAGCAAACTTTTCAGCTTCTTCTTCTGTAATTGCAAGTCGTGCTAAATGTGCTACGTGCTTTACTTCTTCTTTTGAAATCTTCGCCAATTTTCACACCTCCGAATTCAATAACCATAAGCAATATCATATCATTTTTCACTCTAGTTGAACAGAGTGGCTCTTTTAGTATGCTCATTGGGAATATATATGCACATACGGCTCTTCGTCGCCTGGTTTTTTGATCAATAATGCCTCTGCTCCGTTCATCGACTTCACATTGACTTCCACATTCATCGATGTATCAAAATGATCTTTTAGTAATCCGGCAAGTTGCTGCGTAAAACCAATTATTTCTGCTGTTCCATAAAATTGAATAGGAATTGTTATAGTCAATTTTTGCAACTGTTTGTCTTTAAAATATCCTGTTCCAATAACACTTGTGTAATTGGAAAAGTATGTCTCCACATCTTGTTTAAAATTGCGGAAAATAGTATCTAGATCTCGATATTTTTTTTCTGATTCAGCTGTAGGAAATAGAAGGTATTCTTCATCAATAGCTTTCCAATCAGAAACATTTTTTCCGCTAGCAGCGACGCTATACGTGAAATACGTTCCAGGAACTACTGCATTTCTACTATTTTGTTTGAATAAGCCAACAACAATCGGAACATTTGCAAGAGCTTCATTTTTTTGACGCATACGAGTAACTACTTCTTCCGCAATTCGCTTACCATTTTCTTCAATTTCTTTTTGGGATAACGCTTCCTCATATGTTGCTCCGTATGCCTCTTTTTGATAATAGTAAATAGAATTCAAAGCAAGCCCCAGTGAAATACCAGCAAGCGTTACAGTATTGCCTTCTTTTTTCAAATAGTCTTGTTCCACAATATGCGTAATATAAACAGGCGCTTTTTTTGCTTTTTCCTCACCTGTTAGTCCTTCATCACTTGGATTTAAACCATCGCTCGTCTGGCTGCTTCTTGCTAACCAAGAAATAGTTGTTTTTCTATCTAAGTATTGACCTTCTTGAAATAAATACTTGTCCGGTGAAAATTCCTTTTGAGAAATTCGAAGTAGACCTGATTCCACTTCTTTCATATCGTACTTAGTTGCAAGATTCGATACGACTAATCCTCTACTTGCACTTGCCTCATATGGTAATAGCGTCCGGTAGTAAGTATCATCTAATTGTAAACTTGGTATGATCACTTTTTTCGTTGTTTTTTGCTCTGTGTCTTGAATGACTTCTGTGTCTTTTTTTATAGAAGGAGTACATCCAGAGACAATAAGCAATAAAATCATTGTTGAGATTCCTATTATTTTTTTTGCCATGTTCAAACTCCTCTATTCCTCTAGTTCATCTAATAGTTTTTGTTCATTCCAGATTTCGATACCTAAGCTTGTAGCTTTTTCAAGCTTTGAGCCAGCATCCTCTCCTGCGATGACTATATCCGTTTTTTTGCTTACACTACCTGCGACATTTCCACCAAGTGCTTCAATTCTTTCCTTTGCTTCTTGTCGTGTTAATTGAACGAGCTTTCCTGTAAGAACAACCGTTTTCTGTGCAAATGGACTATTCTCCATGGTGGTAGCATCTACAATTTTACCTGTATATCGCAATGTAAGTCCTGCTTCTTTTAATCTTCCAATTAGCTGTTGCACTTCATCAATTTCAAAATATGCCACAAGTGAATTTGCCATTTTATCCCCAATTTCAAAAACAGCAGTAAGTTCTTCTCCCGTTGCTTGCATTAATGCATCGAAACTATGAAATGTTTCCGATAAAATTTTGGCAGCTTTTTCTCCAATATGACGTATACCAAGTCCGAATAATACACGTTCCATCGAATTTGCTTTAGATGCTTCTATTGCAACTACTAGGTTTGTTGCAGACTTCAATCCCATTCGCTCTAGATTCACTAAATCTTCTACTGTTAATTTGTAAAGATCTGATACATCTACAATAAGTTGCTCTCTAAATAACTGCTCCACAACTTTTTCCCCAAGACCTTCAATATTCATCGCATTTCTTGATGCAAAGTGGTAAATACCTTCTTGAATTTGTGCTGGACACTGAGGATTCACACAACGTAAGGCAACCTCTTCTTCGATCCTTACTAATTCGCTATCGCATACAGGACAATTTGTTGGCATTTCATAAGGGATTTCAGAACCATCTCGTTCTTCTAAAATGACTGCAACTACCTCTGGAATAATATCGCCGGCCTTGCGTATAATCACTCGGTCACCGATTCGAATATCCTTTGCACGGATTACATCTTCATTGTGCAATGTTGCACGTTGGACTGTAGATCCTGCCACTTGCGCTGGTTCTAGTATTGCTGTCGGTGTGACAACCCCTGTTCGTCCAACCGTTAAGTCGATATCAATAATAGTAGTTACGACTTCTTCGGCAGGGAATTTAAAAGCAATTGCAAAGCGGGGACTTTTTGCTGTGAACCCCAACTCCTCTTGCTGTGCATAATCATCCACTTTGATAACGATACCATCTATTTCATATGGAATATCATTTCGCATAGCTGTCCATTCTTGAATAAATCCAAGTACCTCTTCTATCGAAGAACACTTTCTAGTCTCTTTATTGGTCGGTAAACCTTGTTCTTTCATAAAGGTAAGAGCATCGGAATGCTGATCAATATTTTGTACTTCCCCGTCGCTACCCATTCCATATGCAAAAAAAGAAAGTTTACGACTTGCTGCCATTTTAGGATCCAATTGACGAAGAGATCCTGCTGCAGCATTACGAGGATTAGCTAATAATTCTTCTCCCCGTTCAGCTCTTTCTTCGTTTAGTTTTCTAAACGAAGATTTTGGCATATAAGCTTCTCCTCTTGCTTCAATTGTTACTTTGTCTTTTAATCTTAGAGGTATGGATCGGATTGTTTTTATATTACTCGTAATGTCTTCTCCTGTTGTCCCATCCCCACGAGTAGCACCTCGAGAAAGAACGCCATCTTCATACAGAAGCGAAATTGCTAATCCGTCGATCTTCAGCTCGCATACATAGGTCGGTGATTCATCCATCATGCCACGAATTCGGTTGTCAAAATCACGTATATCTTCTTCATTAAATGCGTTAGATAGGCTCAACATCGGATTCCTATGCGTTACTTTTTGAAACCCATCTATAACAGTAGCGCCAACTCGTTGTGTAGGCGAATCTGGTAATATTAAATTTGGATTTTGTTCTTCTAATACAATTAATTCGTTTAAATACTGATCATAAATAGCATCAGGAACAATCGGTTCATCCAACACATAATACGCATATCCATAGTCATACAAAAGCTTATGTAGCTCTTGTACTCGTTGTTCTAATTTTTCCATCGGTTTTCCTCCACCAAGTGAATTATCCTTTTTCTATCGGTGCAAATTTTGCAAGCAATCGTTTAACACCAGTTGGACTTGGAAATGCAATATCGAGCTCCGTATTTTCACCTTCACCTCGAACGCTTACTACCATACCCACGCCCCATTTTTTATGCACCGCTTTATCTCCCACTTGCCAGCCTATTTTCTCTCCACCTGACTCATTATAAGCAGGACGAGTAACTACTGCTTTTCTTGCTTGTGGCATTGCTTTAGCAGAAGATGCCGCGCCTTTCATATTCTCATTCATTCCGCCTACCACTTCGATAATTCCCTCGGAAATTTCCCCGATAAAACGAGAAGGACTATTGAAACTACCTCGTCCAAAAATAGTACGAGACTGAGCACATGTGATAAACAATCTTTCCTCTGCTCGAGTGATTCCTACATAGGCAAGTCGACGTTCTTCTTCCATCTCATCGTCATCCCCAATGGAGCGGGAGTGAGGAAAAATATTTTCTTCCATTCCTATGATGAAAACAACTGGGAATTCAAGTCCTTTTGCAGCATGCATCGTCATTAAGATAACATTCCCTTGAGACGTATCTTCCTCTTCATCTAGCTTATCAATATCGGAAATAAGTGCTAAATCCGTTAAAAAGGCAACAAGGGATTTATCATCACTTTTTTCTTCAAATGCTTTCGTTACGGATAAAAACTCTTCAATATTTTCAAGTCTACTTTCGGCTTCGATTGTCTTTTCATTTTTCAGCATTGTACGATAACCCGTTTTATCTAATATTTGCTCCACTATTTCTGTCACAGATAAAAACTCTTGCATTTGCGTAAAGTTTTGAATAAGTCCTTGAAATTGAACAACTGAATTAACTGCTCGTGCAGGTAATCCCATGAAATCTACTTCATTCAAAGCATCAAGAATAGAACGATCTTGCTCTAGTGCATACATCGCGATGCGTTCAAAAGAAGTTGCTCCAATATTACGCTTTGGTTCATTTATAATTCGTGCAAGCGACAAGTCATCATCGTTATTGGCGATTAAACGGAGATACGCGAGTAAGTCTTTAATTTCTTTTCGATCATAGAATTTAGTACCTCCTACAATCGTATAGGCCATATTCGATTTGACGAGTACTTCCTCCATCACACGAGATTGTGCGTTCGTGCGATACAAAATAGCAAAGTCATTCAACGTACGGTTTTCTTGTTCTAGCAACTCTTGAATAGTTTGTACGACAAATTGTGATTCTTGTTGCTCATTAAATGCTCGGAACATTTGAATTTTTTCGCCTTCTTGATTGTCCGTTCGCAGTACTTTTGGATATCTACTTGTATTATTACCAATGACGTCATTTGCTGCTTGTAGGATTCTTTGTGAAGAGCGGTAATTTTGCTCTAGCATTATAACGGTTGCGTTCGGATAATCTTTTTCAAATGATAATATATTTTGAATGTCCGCACCACGCCAGCGATAGATGGATTGATCGGAATCACCCACTACACAAATATTTTTGAATTTTTGGGCAAGCATTTGTACTAATTCATATTGTGCTTTATTGGTATCTTGATACTCATCCACATGAATATATTGGAATTTATTTTGATAAAACTCTAATACTTCTGGAACTCGTTTAAAAAGGGTTAAAGTTGTCATAATTAAATCATCAAAATCAAGAGATTGGTTCTTTCTTAAACGCTTCTCATAACCTATATAAACTTCTGCAACTGTTTTTTCAAATGGATTTAATTCGTTCATTTGTGCTTTAAATGTAGCTGCATCTATACAAATATTTTTAGCACTACTAATCGCATTTAACATCGATCGTGGATCATATTTTTTCGAATCAATATTTTGTTCCTTTAAAATACCTTTAATAACCGATAACTGATCTGTCGTATCTAAAATGGAGAAGTTTTTTGAATAACCTATTCGGTCGATATCTCTTCTTAAAATACGAACACACATCGAGTGAAACGTGGATACCCACATACTCTCTCCTGTTCCAGCACCTAAAATGCTATTAATTCGCTCACGCATTTCACGTGCGGCTTTATTCGTAAAGGTAATGGCAAGTATTTTGGAAGGGTATACTTCTTTTTCTACTATTAAGTAAGCAATTCGATGCGTTAATACACGTGTTTTCCCTGAACCTGCTCCAGCCATAATGAGTAGAGGGCCATCCGTTTTTTTAACTGCTTTTGCTTGTTCCTTATTCATCCCGTTTAATAAGTTTTTTGCTATGAGCTCCATATTACACTCCCTTTAAAGAACGTTTGTTCTAATTATTATACTGCTCCATGTCATATTACACAAATATTACTTAACAGCATGTACTGTTTTCAGTGCTTCTTCTAAATTTTCATATATTCGATTTCCGACAATAATGGCATCCGCATGCGCTGCCATTTCTCTTGCTTGTGCTTCATTCTGGATGCCGCCACCATAAAATAGTTTCGTGTGTACTAGTCTAGATTTTACTTTTTTAACCACTTCGATATCACCATACATCCCGCTGTATTCCATATAGAAAATAGGAAATTTAAACATATGCTCAACCATTTGTGCGTAAGCAATAATATCGTCATTTGTTTTTGGTTGTTTGGCATTCGTAATTTTAGCCGCTTTGCAATCGGGATTTAAAATACAATATCCCTCCGGAATAATTTCCTCCCAGTTCATCACTTCTCCAAATTCCTTTGTTGCTTCGTGATGTAAATCCTTTACCCATTTTGTTTCCACACTGTTTAAAACACTTGGTATAAAATAATAATCAAAACCAGGCGTAATCGACTCAATAGTCGACACTTCAAGCGCTACGGGAACAGCATAACGTCTAATACGCATCAATAAATCAATGACATTATCAAGCGTAATGTCATCGGAGCCACCAATCATGATAGCATCTGTTCCAGATTCGCAAATCTTTTCTAAAGCATCCGCGTCGATTGCCTTCGCTGGATCCAACTTAAATATATGTCGCCATTCTTTATAATCCATTTTTCCACCTACAAATCGTTAGTTAGCATTCCTTATTATAACAAAAAAACTGAACAGAGGCTTCTGTTCAGTTAAGTCTATCTATTAATACTGATAGTGGTTATCGCTTTCGTTATCTTCTAGGATTTTGAAAAGGTTGTTCATCAGGATATAGACGGCCAAGCATTTCATCATACGTGTCATTTCCATAGTCGAAACAACGTCTAACTCGTGAAATTGTTGCCGTGCTTGCACCAGTTTCTTTTTTAATCGTTTCATATGTTTTTTTCAATCTCAATAAATGAGCAACCTCAAAGCGTTGGGAAAGTGATTGAATTTCACTTATTGTACATAAATCATCGAAAAAACGATAGCATTCTTCCATATTATTTAATTCTAAAACTGCTTTAAATAATTGGTCGGTTTGATGTCCTTTTATTTTCTCTACTTGCATATTTTTTTCATTCCCCTCTGATTTATCTTTTACTATGGTAAAAAATTTACCATTTTTTCAATTCCCGGGTGCGTCGGAACAATACTTATCCATGATTTTCCTTTTACAAGTTTTGCAGGAACTCCATTTTCCATTGGAATAAGGAAACCATCAACATTTTGCCATTCGATTTCTTTCATTATCCCAGCTTGGAAAAGATAAGCTTTTCCACCGTCAGTTAATGTAAGATCTTGTCTACCGGCATTATCAATCGTTTTATGCGGGATTTCCATGAAGATCACGTTGGAAAGTTTAACAAGCTCCTCCGACTCTTTATCCTTCGTCAAGACTCCTGCTGTCGATCTTTCATACAGTCCTTCATCTGGTAAGTACTTATATAGATTTTCAAAGCTTGTCCCTGATCCATAACGTATACTTACACTAGATGCGGGATTTCCAATTTTCGCATCTTCTACAGAATCATAAAAAGAAAATGGTGGAATTTTATTTATTTCTATCGAAGCCCCTACTTTTTCTGCACCTACAAAAATGTTTTCTTTGGAAATGTAGGAGTTATGTGGAGCCTTACGTTCCTTTGACCTTTTAAATAGAATACCATCATACTGCATCCCATTAATATTATCCACAACTCTCGCATCTAACATTTTTTTTGCATCCGGACTATATCCATGTGCAATGTAAAATGCATCTAAACCCTTGGCAATATTAACAAAATAGTCACGTGCACTTCTCACTGGCCCAATCGTTTCTGGTATCTCACTTTGATAGAGTGCAAGAAATCTCGTCACATTTCCTTCTGCCAACATTTCATACACAATGTCTGCTTCTACAATCCCTGATTGCGGTCGTGCCAACGGATGATTATTCATTGTAACAAGGATTGGTCTTTGTTTCATTTCAACTTCCGAGCCAATCCCCGTGAAGGGAGCAAAATAAGGAAGTGCTGCCTCTTCCTTTACTACTTCCTCTACTTTTTCTGGTTCAACTTGTTCTTTTATTTCTTCCTGTACTTTTTCTTTTTTAGTACATGCAGCTAATAATAGAACGCTTAATAAAACTATAAAACCCCTTTTTTTGAACATAAGATTCCCCCTACCTCATGAGTGCTGGAAATAGTACTTGTTTTTTCATCACATCAAAAATGCCTCTTTGCGTAATTCGAACATAAGGTAAATGCGTTGATTGCAAGAATAGCAGTGTATAAATAGCATCCCCATGCTTAAATCCTCTAGCTGCCAACTCTTTCTTTAATAGCAATTCTTCTTCTATTAACTCTTCCATAGGCTTATCGGAGAGTCCCCCACCTATAGGAAGCTTAATAGAACAAATGACTTGATTGTCCTCTACTAGGACAATTCCACCATTCATCTTCTTCATCTCTTCAAAAGCTTTTAGCATGCTTTTTTTATTCTTCCCAATTAGTAGTATATCACCAGTATTAGAGTAAGAGGATGCGAATCCTTTGACAGATGTAGCAAAACCTTTAATAAGAGTTGTTACTTTCCACTTACCATTACGATCAACTAACATTAGGAAACTTTCATCATGATTGGTTGAAAGTTCATTTTCTGTTGTATCAACCGAAATAGAATATGGCTTCGTGATAACGTCATTTACCATTTCAATTCCAAATGGCATGGAGAATTGAAAATCATCATCCGTTAAATGAAAATCTAAATTTAAGGGAGGCATATCTGACCAATCGACAGGTGTTAGTGCCTGCACTTTTTCACCGTCACGTTTTAACCATTCTCCTTTTGATAAAACGCTAATTGGCACTGGACTATACTCATCTTCTAAAAAGTTTAACGTTGCAAATCTTCCAGTAGCAATAACCCCATGTAAGTTGGATAGATTATAGTATTTGGCAACATTGAACGATGCCATTAAATAAGCATCTATCGGGTTTACTCCAGCATCTAATGCAACCTGAATACATTTATCCATCACGCCATCTAAGTGGAACGAAGGGGTAGCTCCGTCTGTCGTCATCATTAAATGATCAAAAATATGAAGATCTTTTTCTAAAATACCTTTTAGTAGAATTGGTAAATCAGGACGAATGGAAGAATGACGAAGCGTCACTGCATATCCGTGAAGAATGCGTCTTTCTACTTCTTCAATTGTCATAGATTCATGATCACCATCTGCTCCAAGTAGACGCATTCGTGCAAGCGTTCGCTCCGATGCACCTGGGAAATGCCCTTCTATTTTCATACCATGCATTTTTGCTTGTTGCATCCAATACAGCATCTGATCATCACCAGAAAGTAGTCTTGGCCATCCTGTTAACTCCCCACCCATAATCACATCGGGTCTTTCGATCCATTCACCTATCGACTTAGAGGTAAATAATTCCTCTTCGTTTTCTAACTCTGTTTGTGAATCGAAACGTGCCCACCAATAAAAGGAAAAAGGTAGTTTATTTAATTGGTCCATTATTGAAAACGCTTTCTTATTTTCAAGTGCTAAAAAAAATACTAAGTTATCTGCAATGAAGGCGGTAGTTCCACGTTGTGCTGCATAATCAGCAAACGATTGTGGGTGGTAGAGCTGAAATGGATGCACATGAGGTTCCATATAACCAGGAACAATTTTTTGTCCGCTTGCATCAAACACTTCTGTTTTTTCAGAAACAAGTGGCATTTCTATTCCCGTGTATACAATACGATCCTTTACAATCCAAATATTACCGGTAATCCATTTTTTTAAATGACTATGTAAGTATGTTGCATTTTTTATAAGAATATCTGGAGCCTTTATTCCACTTACCACTTCTAGTTGCTGCCTAATTTCTTCTATCTTCCAAATTGGATATTGCATACCATCCATTCTCCTTCCTTTTAGGGTACTTGTAAAAATAAATATAGCATATCACTTTAGTAAAGCAAAGTGTTCTTTGTTAATTTATAGAAATTTTATTTGTACGTTTAGATCTCCTTATATTGAAATTTAAGTGATTGTTACATAGGAATGAGAAGCAAAACCTAAAGTTAGGTCCTGCTTCTCATTTTATCATTCATTCTAAAGCGAACATAGATTATGATAAAGTTCGCCAACCAATATCTGAACGGAAGAACAAACCATCCCAAGTTAATTTGGCTAAACCATCGTATACTTTTTGCTGGGCCTCTTTTAATGTGGATTCACTTGCAGCTACTAAAATTACACGACCACCGTTTGCTATAAATCCATCTGCTCCATCAATAGTGCCTGCGTGGAAGATGTGAAGACCTGCTTCTTCAAGAGTTGAAAGATTAGGCAGCTTTGCCCCTTTTTGTACATCATTTGGGTAACCAGCAGATGCAATGACAACACCAAGCATTTCTTTATCAGACCACTTCAATTCAAAAGGTTTTTCATCCATTAACGCTATCATAAACTCGCCGAAATCACTCTTCATACGAGGTAGAACTACTTGTGTTTCCGGATCTCCAAATCGAGCATTAAACTCGATTACTTTCGGTCCTTCATTCGTAATAATAAGACCAGCATATAAAATACCTGTGAACGGTGTGCCTTCTTGTTCCATTGCTTTCACAGTTGGAGCTACTACTGTATTATAAGCTAATTCTACTACTTCGCTAGCAATCTGAGGAACTGGTGAATAAGCACCCATTCCACCGGTATTTGGCCCTTTATCTCCGTCATATGCACGTTTATGATCTTGTGAAATGACCATCGGATAAATTTGTCCATTATGTACAAATGACATATATGAAATTTCTTCTCCGACTAAAAACTCCTCAATGACAACACTTGAAGAAGATTCACCAAATAATTGATTGCCAATCATGTCTTCCACAGCAGTGTTCGCTTCTTCCACGGTCATGGCAACTACTACACCTTTTCCTGCAGCAAGACCGTCAGCTTTCACAACAATTGGAGCACCCATTTTTTCAATATAAGCTTTCGCCTTGTCCACATCTGTAAAAGTTTCATAAGCGGCAGTTGGAATACCGTGCTTTTTCATCAGCTCTTTAGCAAATGTTTTACTTCCTTCCAATTGTGCTGCTGCTTTAGTAGGTCCGAAGATTCGAAGACCATGCTTACTGAAGTGATCCACGATTCCAGCCACAAGTGGTTGCTCTGGCCCGACAAACGTCAAATCAATAGCATTATCTTTTGCAAACTGTGCAAGTCCATCAAATGCCATGACATCTATTGGGACGATTTGTGCATCATTTGCCATACCAACATTTCCTGGTGCTACAAATACTTTATTTACAGAAGGAGAATTATTGAACTGCTTTGCAATAGCATGCTCGCGGCCGCCACTACCAATCACGAGAATATTCATATGAGGTATGCCTCCCTTAATGTTTGAAATGACGAACGCCAGTAAATACCATCGCAATTCCATATTCATTTGCTTTGGCAATAGAATCTTGGTCTTTAACAGAGCCACCTGTTTGAATTATTGCTGTGATACCAGCTTTAGCAGCTATTTCTACTGTATCGTTCATTGGGAAAAATGCATCCGATGCTAGTCCTGCTCCTTTTGCACGCTCTCCAGCTTGTTCAAGTGCAATTTTAGCAGATCCCACTCGGTTCATTTGACCAGCACCTACACCAATTGTCATGTCTTCTGTTGAAACAACAATTGCGTTCGATTTCACATGTTTTACTACACTCCAACCAAGCTCTAATGCTTTCCATTCTTCAGCAGTAGGTTTTCGGTCTGTAACGACTTTCACATCGGCATCTTTTAATCCATATGTATCAGGAGATTGAACTAATAATCCCCCTTCTACAGATACTACGTTCCATGCATCTTTTTTCGTTTGTTCATAAGATATTGTTAGAAGTCGAATATTTTTCTTCGCTGTTAACATTGCAATTGCTTCCTCTGAGAATGAAGGAGCGATAATAATTTCTAAGAAAATACCTGCTAATACTTTTGCAGTTGCTGCATCTACTTCACGATTTAAAGCGACAATTCCACCGAAGATAGAAGTTGAATCCGCTTCATATGCTTTATTGAAAGCTGCCGAAATTGTTTCGCCTGTTCCAACTCCACATGGATTCATATGTTTTACAGCTACTGCAGCAGGTATTTCAAATTCCTTTACGATTTGAATTGCAGCATTTGCATCTTGAATATTATTATAAGATAGTTCTTTCCCGTGCAATTGGGTTGCAGAAGCAACCGAGAAATCAGATCCAAGAGGGCGTTTGTAAAATGCTGCTTCTTGATGAGGATTTTCACCGTAGCGTAATGTTTGTTTACGTTCATAAGTAAGGGTCAAAAGCTCTGGGAAATCTTCGCCAGTTAAATCAGTCATGTAGCTAGCAATCAATGCATCATACGCAGCTGTGTGGCGGAAAACTTTTGCAGCTAACTTACGACGTGTCTCAATTGTTGTTTCACCAGCTTTTTTTAATTGTTCCAATACTTCTGTATAATCTGAGGCATCTGTTACCACTGTTACATATTGATGATTTTTAGCAGCGGAACGAAGCATTGATGGACCACCAATATCGATATTTTCAATTGCATCTTCAAATGCAACATTTGACTTGGAAATTGTTTCGCGGAAAGGATATAAGTTTACACATACTACTTGAATCGGTGTAATACTATGTTCTTCAAGTTGTGCTTGATGAGAGGGATCGTCATGTTTTGCTAATAATCCACCATGAATCATTGGATTTAATGTTTTAACTCGACCATCTAGGATTTCTGGGAAGTTTGTTACGGAATCTACCGAAGTTATTGCTACACCATTTTGTTCTAAAAATGCTTTAGTTCCACCAGTTGATAAGATTTCATATCCAAGCAGTTCCAACTCTTTCGCAAATTCAAGAATCCCTGATTTATCTGAAACACTAATTAACGCACGTTTTGACACAATATTTCCTCCTCATATTTGGAAAAGCCGGTATAATTACCGGCTCCATAAGTCTTGTAAAGTCTTCGTATATAACGCATGTTCTACTGCATGGATTCGTTCTTCTGTTTTTTCTCTATCTCCGGCCACAACTTCCACTGCCTGCTGGGCTAAAATGGGACCTGTATCCATGCCAGCATCTACGTAGTGAACTGTAACCCCGGTTACCTTTACTCCTTGTGTCATCGCTTGTCCGATTGCATCTTTTCCTGGAAATGAAGGAAGTAAGGATGGATGGATATTTATAATTCGATTTGGATATGCATCGAGTAATACACTCCCAATTAAACGCATATATCCAGCAAGAACAATCCATTCGACATCAAGCTCCGAAAGCTTTTGTAAAATAACTTGTTCGTATGCTTCCTTTGATGGAAATTCGGATGGTTTAATTGCTAAAGTTTCAATTTCTGCAAGTCTAGCACGTTCTACTACATAGGCACCAGGTTTGTCGGTCATAACTAACACTGCTTGTCCAGCCAAAGTACCATCACTTACTGCATCGTGAATAACTTGAAAGTTACTTCCACTTCCTGATGCAAAGACTGCAAATTTTGGTTTTCGAGCCATTACACTAAACTCCCATCATGCGTTCCGTTGAATAAAACACCTTCACCTTTCACAACTCGACCAATTATATAAGCTTTTTCCCCATGAGATTCCGCAATTGCAATTGCTTTTTCCGCTTCTTCTGCAGATAAAGCTATTACAAATCCAATACCCATATTGAAAACATTATATAAATCACGATCAGTAAGCTCGCCTTTTTCTTTCAAGAAATGGAAAACAGGGAGTACTTCCCATGAACCTAAATCGATTTCTACAGCTAAACCTTCAGGCATCATACGTGGTAGATTTTCATAAAAACCGCCACCAGTTACATGAGCCATTCCGTGAATCGCAAGTTCATGATGTATGTCCCTTACAGGCTTCGCATAAATTTTTGTTGGTGTAAGAAGTGCTTTTCCTATTGCTCCAAGCTCTTCATAACCCTTCACTACCGTTTCCGTAGAGTATCGTTTATCTTCAAATACAATTTTACGCACGAGAGAATATCCATTCGAATGAACACCACTAGAAGCAATACCAACTAGCACATCTCCATCAGCAATTTTCTCCCCAGTTACGATTTTAGACTTTTCACAAGCTCCAACAGCGAATCCCGCTAAGTCATACTCGTCTTCCTCATATAAACCTGGCATTTCAGCTGTTTCGCCACCGATTAAAGCTGCTCCTGATTGAACACATCCATCAGCGACACCTTTTACGATTTGTTCAATACGTTCAGGAACCGCTTTTCCTACCGCTACATAATCCAGGAAAAATAATGGTTCAGCTCCTTGAGCCACGATATCGTTTACACACATTGCCACACAATCCACACCGATTGTATCGTGTGAATCCGTCATAAACGCTAGTTTTAACTTGGTGCCAACACCGTCTGTCCCAGAAATAAGGACAGGTTCTTTATAATTCAATGAAGATAAATCAAACATCCCGCCGAAACCACCGAAAGTCCCCATGATTCCTTTTCTAGCTGTCCGTTCGACATGAGACTTCATTCTTTTAACAGCTTCATAGCCAGCTTCAATATTTACGCCCGCTTTTTCATATGCTTTTGACATGTAGGATCCTCCTATCGAACAAGCTCTTTTTCATGTGGTAATTTCGTACTTGGAGAAATTGGCGTGGGATATTCGCCTGTAAAACAAGCTAAACAATGTCCGCAATTTTTCCCTTCATCCGTTCGGCCAATTGCTGATACCATGCCTTCTACAGATAAAAATGATAGCGAGTCTGCGCCTATTAACTCGCGCATCTCTTCCACACTATTGTTAGATGCGATCAATTCCTCATCTGTACTTATATCAATTCCATAAAAACATGGATTTTTTAGAGGAGGTGAACTAATAACAACATGTACTTCCTTCGCCCCAGCATCTTTTAGCATTTTCACAATGCGTCGTGAAGTTGTTCCACGTACAATTGAATCATCCACCATTACAACTCGTTTTCCATTTACCACTTGACGAACTGGCGATAGTTTCATTTTCACACCACGTTCTCGTAAATCTTGCGAAGGCTGGATAAACGTACGTCCAACATAGCGATTCTTAATAAGACCTAATTCATATGGAATACCTGTTGCTTCTGAAAATCCGATTGCTGCAGAAATACTAGAATCCGGTACTCCTGTAACAAGATCAGCTTCCACTTGAATTTCTTTTGCTAACTCTATACCAAGGCGTTTTCTTGCGCTATGAATATTAATACCGTCAATATCAGAATCCGGACGGGAGAAATACACATATTCCATCGTGCAAATCGCACGTTCTGCTGGTTCTGAGAAACGCTCAGATCGCAAGCCCTGATCATTAATAATAAGTAACTCTCCTGGCTCTACTGAACGAATAACTTCCGCTCCGATTAAATCGAACGCACTCGTTTCGGATGCTACAACCCATGCATCTCCTAGTTTCCCTAAAGAAAGCGGTCGCATACCGTGAGGATCTTGCGCTACCATCATTTCATCTTCAGTAAGAATTATAAATGCAAATGCGCCGTCTAATAGTTTTAGTGCTTGTTTTGCACGTTCCTCTAAAGAAGTATGACGACTCTTTTTCAATAAATGCGCTAACACTTCTGTATCGGAAGTTGTCTGAAAAATACTTCCTTGCTGCTCCAAACTACGCTTCAATCGATTGGCATTTACAATATTACCGTTATGCGCAATGGCAAGACTACCAGTAGTCGAATTAAAAAGTAATGGTTGCACATTTTCAATTCCAGATCCACCTGCCGTTGCATAACGAACATGTGCAATGGCAGCCTTTCCTTCTAACTTTTCAAGTTTCCCATTACTGAAAACATCGTTCACTAGCCCTTCACCTTTAACAGCACGTAAAAATTCTCCGTCTGTTACAACAATTCCAGCACCTTCTTGCCCTCTATGTTGAAGTGCATGTAAGCCATAATAGCTAATTGGTGCAGGATCTGGATGACCCCAAATTCCAAAAACGCCACATTCTTCGTTTAAGCCTCTGAGTTCAGCAAGCATGGGATTGCTCCTTTCCAAGCAGAACGGAATTCGTCAACAGAACCGTTAATCCATTCAGTTCCATCTTCGTCGGAAATAATAACTTTATTCGCGTCTGTAACTGCACCAATGCGAACTGCATCTTGCATGATTTCTTCAAACTTCTCTACATGTTCAGGTTTAACCGTTACTAAGAAACGTGATTGAGATTCACTAAATAATGCCGTTGTTGGAGATCCTGTAAGTGTGACTTCTACTCCAAGACCTTTAGCACCAAATACTTTTTCCGCTAACGCTACCGCAAGTCCGCCTTCCGCAAGATCATGTGCAGATTGTACAACCCCTGCTCTGATTGCATTAAGAAGTGCTGTTTGGCGTGCTACTTCTACTTGAAGGTCAATAGATGGTGCTTGACCGAAAATACGCTTTTCTACTAATTTCTGAAGTTCAGATCCACCAAATTCCGTTTTTGTCTCACCAATTACGTAAACAATATCTCCTGCTTGTTTAACAAATTGAGTCGTTACATGCGCCAAATCCTCTACTAGTCCAACAAGACCGATTGTTGGCGTTGGATAAACTGCTGTTCCACTGCGTTCGTTGTACAATGAAACATTCCCACCAATAACAGGTGACTCTAGTGCGATACATGCTTCGGAAATACCATCTGCTGATTTCTCCAATTGCCAGAAGATTTCAGGATTCTCTGGATTTCCGAAGTTCAAGCAGTCAGTTATCGCAAGTGGTTTTGCACCAGAGCATACTACATTACGTGCTGCTTCTGCCACTGCAATTTTTCCGCCTACAACTGGATCTAAGTAGATATATCTTGAGTTACAATCTGTTGTCATCGCTAAGCCTTTATTTGTACCACGTACACGAACTACCGCAGCATCTGAACCAGGTGTAACTACTGTGCTAGTACGAACTTGATAGTCATATTGATCATAAACCCATTCCTTTGAAGCAATCGTTGGTTGTTGCAATAGGTTTAATAAAGTTTCTTTATAATCCGAAACTGCTGGCTCTACATTTTCCATGGCTTGGAATTCAGTATAATAAGCAGGGACAGATGAAGGCTTGTGATACACAGGTGCTTCTTCTGCAAGTGCATCCGCAGGGACTTCTGCCACTACTTCACCATTATGAAGCAAACGAAGCATTTTATCGTTCGTCACTTTACCGACGGCTACACAATCCAATCCATATTTATCGAAAATCTGGACGATTTCATCTTCGCGACCTTTTTTCACAACGATTAACATACGTTCTTGTGATTCCGAAAGCATCATTTCATATGCAGTCATGCCAGTTTCACGTTGGGGTACAAAATCTAAGTTCATTTCTACGCCGTAACCAGCTTTTGAAGCCATTTCAGCAGATGAGGAAGTTAAACCTGCAGCACCCATATCTTGAATACCGATAATTGCATCCGATTTAATCACTTCTAAACAAGCTTCTAATAATAGCTTCTCCATAAATGGATCTCCAACTTGAACGGCTGGACGCTTTTCTTCTGAAGCTTCTGTTAATTCTTCTGATGCGAATGTCGCACCATGTATACCGTCACGGCCTGTTTTTGCCCCGGCATACATTACTGTATTTCCTTCACCAGCTGCAATACCTTTTTGAATATCTTCATGTTTGATCAAACCAACACACATAGCATTTACAAGCGGGTTCCCTTCATAGCAGTCATCAAATTGAATTTCTCCACCAACTGTCGGAATACCGATACAATTCCCATATCCTGCAATCCCTGCTACTACTTCTTCAAATAAGTACTTCACACGAGGTGTTTTTAATTCGCCGAAACGAAGCGAGTTTAGCAGTGCTATTGGACGGGCTCCCATGGAGAACACGTCACGAATAATTCCACCAACACCAGTTGCAGCACCTTGGTATGGTTCGATTGCAGATGGGTGATTATGTGATTCCATTTTGAACACAACCGCTTGACCATCGCCAATATCAACAATCCCAGCACCTTCTCCTGGTCCTTGTAGTACTTGCGGACCTTTCGTAGGGAACTTGCGTAATACTGGTTTAGAGTTTTTATACGAGCAATGCTCCGACCACATAACTGAGAATAATCCAGTCTCTGTATAGTTTGGTAGACGACCTAAAATCTTTTCTACCATGTCAAATTCTTCGTCTGACATCCCCATTTGAGCATATATTTTTTGTTCTTTAATTTGCGTTGGATTTGGTTCAAGCATGACTGACATGTGATTCCCTCCACTGTTTCACGATTGATTTGAATAGCGCTATTCCATCTGATCCGCCCATAATGTCATTTGCAGCACGTTCTGGGTGAGGCATCATACCAAGGACATTTCCTTTTTCATTGATAATACCTGCAATATCTTCCATACTTCCATTCGGATTTTCAGAAGCATATGTGAAAACGATTTGGTTATTTTCTTTTAAACTAGCAAGCGTTTCTTCGTCACAATAATAGTTTCCTTCACCATGTGCGATTGGAATTTGAATCACTTCGTCTTTTACGTATTCAGAAGTAAATAGTGTTTCATTGTTAACAACTTTCAAATCTACAGTACGACACATGAATTTAAGGTTTTTGTTTCGTAGAAGTGCTCCTGGTAGAAGACCTGCTTCTGTTAATACTTGGAATCCATTGCAAACGCCTAAAATTGGCTTACCTGCTTCTGCTGCTTTAATAACCTCAGACATAACATTTGAGAAACGAGAGATTGCACCACAACGTAAGTAGTCTCCGTAAGCAAAGCCCCCTGGCAATAATATTCCGTCGTATCCACTTAAATCGGTTTGATCATGCCAAACATAGTCCACTTCTTCCCCAAGCTCATCTTTAATCGCATGGTACATATCTAAATCACAGTTCGATCCTGGAAAAACGATTACTGCGAACTTCATTTGCTTACAGCCTCCTCAACATCGTAACGATAGTCTTCGATCACTGTATTTGTAAGTAGCTTTTCACACATTTCTTTTACGATTACGTCCAAATCCCGATCGCTTTCTTCGATTTGAAGCTCTAGATATTTACCGATCCGTACATCTTTCACTTCGTTGTAATTCATGGAATGAAGAGCCCCCATAACTGCAGAACCTTGTGGATCTAAAACACTTTCACGTAACGTCACATATACTTTAACTTTTTTCATTTTGATAATCCTCCTAGGCGGAAAAGTATTATTTCATAAACTTCTGTTAAACTTCCTAAATTACGTCTGAATACATCTTTATCCAGTTTGTTATTTGTTTCGTCATCCCATAGTCTGCAAGTATCTGGGGAAATTTCATCCGCAAGCAAAATTTCACCGTTTGCAGTTTTCCCAAATTCTAGTTTGAAGTCTACTAGAGTTACACCAATTTCTTTGAATATTGGCTGTAACACTTTGTTGATATCCAGTGCTTTTCTATTAAGTGTCTCTATTTCTTCAGGTGTCGCAAGTTCAAGTAATTCAATATGTGCATCTGTCAGTAATGGATCTCCAAGTGCATCATCTTTGTAATAAAACTCAACGATTGGATGTTTTAGAAGTATTCCTTCGTCCATTCCTAATCTTTTTGTAAGACTTCCTGCTGCTACATTTCGAACAACCACTTCTAGAGGGATAATTTCTACTTTTCGTACAAGTTGTTCATTCTCTGAAATTTGCTTTACAAAGTGAGATTCAATTCCGTTTTTTCTCAATTGTTGAAATAGAATCGTTGTAATTTTATTATTTAAATTGCCTTTTCCATCTATTTCTTCTTTTTTCTCTCCGTTAAAAGCTGTAGCACTGTCCTTATATGAAACAAAAAGGATATTTTCATCTTCTGTTGCGAATAATTGTTTTGCCTTACCTTCGTATAATAGACGACCTTTTTCCACTGGTAACCCCTCCATAAAGTGAAGCTTCAATCAGTTGAGTATTTCCCAACTGATTGCTAGCTGAATGAATTTCCCGAATCCGCTAATGTGCGATTAATTTAGCCCTAAACGTTCAAAAATCATATCTACATGCTGAATGTGATAATTGTAGTCAAAGCAATCATCTAAATTTTCTTTTGTTAATAAAGAAGTGATTTTTTCATCGGCATCCACAAATGTACGGAAAGCAGTTTGAGATTCCCATGCTTGCATCGCTAGTGGTTGTACCGTGTCATAGGCTGTTTCACGAGCTAGACCTTTGTCAATAAGTGCAAGAAGCACGCGTTGAGAGTATATTAATCCTAAGGTAGAATCCATATTTCGCTTCATATTTTCAGGGAACACAGTTAAGTTTTTCACAATATTGCTGAAACGATTTAACATATAGTTAAGTGCAATGGTTGCGTCTGGTAAAATAACACGTTCTGCTGATGAATGAGAGATATCTCTTTCATGCCATAACGCTACATTTTCATATGCAGTCATCATGTATCCTCGAATCAATCTTGAAAGTCCTACCATATTTTCTGAGCCAATTGGATTTCTTTTATGTGGCATTGCAGAAGATCCTTTTTGCCCTTTCGAGAAAAACTCTTCTACTTCACGAGTTTCCGATTTTTGTAACCCACGTACTTCAGTTGCAAACTTTTCAATAGAAGTTGCGATCAATGCAAGTGTACTCATGTATTGTGCGTGACGGTCACGTTGCAATGTTTGAGTGGAGATTGGGGATGCCACTAATCCTAATTTTTCACAAACATATTGTTCTACGAATGGGTCGATATTCGCATATGTTCCTACAGCGCCTGACATCTTTCCTGTTTCAATCGTTTTAGCAGCCGCTTCAAAACGTTCTAAATTACGTCTCATCTCTTCTGTCCAAAGCGCAAGTTTAAGTCCAAAAGTAGTTGGCTCTGCATGCACTCCATGCGTACGTCCCATCATTACTGTATATTTATGTTCTTTTGCTTTATTTTCAAGAATTTCGATAAAGTTTTTAATATCTTTACGTAAAATAACGTTCGCTTGTTTTATTAAATACGAAAGAGCTGTATCTACAACATCTGTTGAAGTTAGACCATAATGTACCCATTTACGCTCTTCTCCAAGTGTTTCAGAAACCGCGCGAGTGAATGCTACTACATCATGTCTTGTTTCTTGTTCAATTTCTAAAATACGGTCCACATTGAACGAGGCGTTTTTACGAATTGTTACAACGTCCTCTTTAGGAATATCGCCAATTTCAGCCCATGCTTCGCAAGCTAATATTTCTACTTCTAACCATGCATTGTATTTGTTCTCTTCCGTCCAAATTGCTCCCATCTCGGGGCGTGTATAACGTTCTATCATTTAAATTGCTCCTTTTTATAACCAAATTTTAGATTGTTCGATTTCCTGTAACGTCTCTTCTATATTAGTAGAAAGTATTGTCACATGCCCCATTTTACGATTAGTCTTTGCTTCACTTTTACCATACAAGTGGATAGACCAATTTGGATATTTACTAATAGAGTTAGTTAGAGGAATTACATGTTGTCCTAGTATGTTAACCATTATTGTTTCAGTCCATAACTTCGGTTCACGAAGCGGCCATCCACAAATTGCTCTAATATGCTGTTCAAACTGTGAAACATTACAACCCTCTATTGAATAATGTCCAGAATTATGTGGTCTAGGAGCCAATTCGTTTATTACAATGTCACTATTCTCTAGGACGAACATTTCTACAGCTAGTGTACCCACTAAATTTAAGTGGTTTGCAATCGTTTCTGCAGCTATTATTGCTTTTGTACCAAGTGTTGCTTCAATTCTTGCTGGAACAATCGTTTCGTGCAAAATATGGTTCACGTGAATATTCTCGCCAATTGGCAGGCAATATGTTTGCCCAGCTCCATTTCTTTGGACAATAACAGAGATTTCCTTTTCGAATGAAACAAATGCTTCTCCAATACAAGCGGAATGTTCAAAAAGAACTTTTGCATTGTTTAAGTCATCCTTTGAATGCACATTCAGTTGCCCTTTACCGTCATATCCACCTCTTGCAGTCTTTACAACACAAGGAAATCCAATTTCTTCTATACGTTGTTCTAGTTCCTCAAAAGTACTAGCTTCGACAAATTTTGCAATTGGCACACCAGAAGCCTGAATTTCTTTTTTTTCATTTATTCGATCTTGCGTAATTTTAACTAATTCCGCACCTTGAGGGACATAAGCAATTTCCGTTAGTCTATTCAATCCTGCATAATCTATATTCTCAAATTCATATGTAATTACGTCACTTACTTCTGCAAGCTCTTCTAATGCTGCTTCATCATTATATGGTGCAACAATGCGGATATCCGCGACCTGTCCACAAGGAGAATCCATCGTAGGCTCTAGTACCGCTATTTTGAACCCGGCTTCTTTTGCAGCTAAAGCCATCATTCGTCCAAGTTGTCCACCACCGATAATACCGATTGTTTGCCCCGGATAAATTACTTTTGTCATTGTAACTCACCATTACTTTCTAAAACGCTATTTTTCGAAGCTTCTCTTCTATTTTCAAGACGTTTTTCAACATCTCTATCTGTAATAGAAAGAATTTGTGCAGCCAGTAAACCTGCATTCGTTGCTCCAGCTTTCCCGATTGCTACAGTCGCAACTGGTACTCCGCCTGGCATTTGTACGATCGACAATAAGGAGTCCAGTCCATTAAGTGCCTTTGATTGAACAGGAACACCGATAACTGGAAGTGTTGTCTTAGCTGCAACCATCCCTGGTAAATGAGCAGCACCACCGGCTCCAGCAATGATTACTTGAATCCCACGTATTCTCGCTTGTTCTGCATATTCAAACATTAAATCAGGCGTACGATGTGCGGAAACTACCTGCTTTTCATACGGGATTTGTAGTTCTTCAAGAATTTCACAACTGTGTTTCATCGTTTCCCAATCACTGGCACTGCCCATAATTACACCAATTTTAACATTCATTATTCTCGTCCTCCCATCAATCTTACCTTGGCGTATTCGGCGAAGCTTATTAATAGTTAGGCATAAAAAAATTCCTTAAATAAACTACTCTCTTCGCAAGAAAAGCAGTCTACTCAAGGAACAAAATTGCCAAATTGGTGTGACTACTAACATACATAATCACATTCTCTTAGCAGAGTCCAAAAGTTGCTTTCCCGCATAGTCCTGTCATTTACGGTGACATGGTAGAGACGCTAAAGCCAATTCTTTAGCATATATGGGGATATTTCCGTTCATTTCTATTTATATTTTAACAATTCTTATGAGTCACGTCAATATTTAAAAACGAACATTTTGTTTTAAAATAGGTACAACGTTCGGTTTTCATATATATTTTTATTAATTTACTTCTTTAATTCCTTTTAACAGGATTATTTGTCTAATTGGCACAGGTTGTCCATCCACTTCTGCAAAAAGAGGTTCTTCTCTTCTACCTGCAACTTGAAAACCTTGTTTGCTCATTCTTTCCATACAATCTGTGATTGTTTCATTTTCTTCTACTTCAAACCAAACTGTTTCTTTTTTCATGAAAATAACTTTCCTTTCCTAACACTCTTCACCCAAAAGCCACCATGAATTGACTTCGGCTCGTATGCAATGATAAACACTTTTGGGTCAATTTCCTTTAACTTTGCATATAATTTCAATTCATATTTTCGTGGTGTTAGTATTTGGAGCGCAACTCTATTACCATCTAGCCCGTGGGCTATCCAATCCGTCACACCATATCCTTCATTTCTTAATACTGTTGGCAGATCCGTATCGACATTGGTTGTTATAACATTGACCATAATATAACCTAGTGCCATTTTCTCTTCTATTTTCATTCCTATTATTACTCCAGTTCCATAACCAAGCGCATATGCAATTAGATTTTGAATCTCATTTAAGTTGTCCAAAACAAGCCCAAGACCCACTATGTAAATAATGACCTCCACTGCACTTATCATGGCAGCAATATAACGAAATCCCTTTAATGTAAGGATCATACGTAATGTAAAGAAAGTAACGTACACAATATTAATCGAAAATATGATTAAAACCATCAAGATTGCTGAAGAATCCACTAAATACACCCCTTTTTGCCATGCGTTTGTCACTTATTATCGCACACTCGGAAATATTTTCAACTATTTGAAGACGATCGAGGATAATTTTTTAAGTGATTGGGATTATTGCAGATTCAGTATCGTTCGATTTATTGGAAAAGTACGGGAGAGGGTGACTAGTTTTGCTAAGAGAGCTATTAGTTTGTTCATAAAAGCAAGCATTTTTAGCATAAGAGTTACTAATTATTATG
Source organism: Psychrobacillus sp. L3 (assembly GCF_042945595.1). Taxonomy (GTDB): domain Bacteria; phylum Bacillota; class Bacilli; order Bacillales_A; family Planococcaceae; genus Psychrobacillus. Next base: position 3,225,288 of record NZ_CP168493.1, read on the forward strand.
CTTAAGCAACCACTACTCAATATAGGATTAAAGCAATTCAGAGGCAGATAATGGTCTCTTGAATTGTTATCCATAGTAAGTTAGAATATGGCACTTTGAGACTAATTGTGCTCTACCCGAGACTATTCCGCCCCAACTCGAGACCAGTTCCCTTGCGGACAAGACCAATTCATATATACCCGAGACCAAATCTCACAATTAAGAGTTATCTCTTTATGAGATAGGTCATTAATTTTACACAACAAAAAAAGTCGTTACCGATTACTCGGTAACGACTTTTTATAGTGCCCAGCGACGTCCTACTCTTGCAGGGGGAAACCCCCAACTACCATCGGCGCTGAAGAGCTTAACTTCCGTGTTCGGTATGGGAACGGGTGTGACCTCTTCGCCATCATCACTAGACAATGAGTGCTTGTTCACTCAAAACTGAATAAAAGACATTGAAATATTCAAATTCATATTTGGTTAAGTCCTCGATCGATTAGTATTCGTCAGCTGCACATGTCGCCACGCTTCCACCCCGAACCTATCTACCTCATCGTCTTTGAGGGATCTTACTTACTTGCGTAATGGGAAATCTCATCTTGAGGGGGGCTTCGTGCTTAGATGCTTTCAGCACTTATCCCGTCCACACATAGCTACCCAGCGATGCTCTTGGCAGAACAACTGGTACACCAGCGGTGTGTCCATCCCGGTCCTCTCGTACTAAGGACAGCTCCTCTCAAATTTCCTACGCCCACGACGGATAGGGACCGAACTGTCTCACGACGTTCTGAACCCAGCTCGCGTACCGCTTTAATGGGCGAACAGCCCAACCCTTGGGACCGACTACAGCCCCAGGATGCGATGAGCCGACATCGAGGTGCCAAACCTCCCCGTCGATGTGGACTCTTGGGGGAGATAAGCCTGTTATCCCCGGGGTAGCTTTTATCCGTTGAGCGATGGCCCTTCCATGCGGAACCACCGGATCACTAAGCCCGTCTTTCGACCCTGCTCGACTTGTAGGTCTCGCAGTCAAGCTCCCTTCTGCCTTTACACTCTTCGAATGATTTCCAACCATTCTGAGGGAACCTTTGGGCGCCTCCGTTACACTTTAGGAGGCGACCGCCCCAGTCAAACTACCCGCCTGACACTGTCTCCTACCCGGGTTACGGGTATGGGTTAGAATTTCAATACAACCAGGGCAGTATCCCACCGACGCCTCCTCCGAAGCTGGCGCTCCGGGCTCTAAGGCTCCTGCCTATCCTGTACAAGTTGCACCAAAATTCAATATCAAGCTATAGTAAAGCTCCACGGGGTCTTTCCGTCCTGTCGCGGGTAACCTGCATCTTCACAGGTACTATAATTTCACCGAGTCTCTCGTTGAGACAGTGCCCAGATCGTTACGCCTTTCGTGCGGGTCGGAACTTACCCGACAAGGAATTTCGCTACCTTAGGACCGTTATAGTTACGGCCGCCGTTTACTGGGGCTTCAATTCGCACCTTCGCTTGCGCTAAGCACTCCTCTTAACCTTCCAGCACCGGGCAGGCGTCAGCCCCTATACTTCACCTTACGGTTTTGCAGAGACCTGTGTTTTTGCTAAACAGTCGCCTGGGCCTATTCACTGCGGCTCTTCTAGGCTATACACCCAAAAGAGCACCCCTTCTCCCGAAGTTACGGGGTCATTTTGCCGAGTTCCTTAACGAGAGTTCTCTCGCTCACCTTAGGATTCTCTCCTCGACTACCTGTGTCGGTTTGCGGTACGGGCACCTATCACCTCGCTAGAGGCTTTTCTTGGCAGTGTGAAATCAGGAACTTCGGACTAAGTCCTCGCCATCACAGCTCAATGTTACAGAGTGCGGATTTGCCTACACTCACACCTCACTGCTTGGACATGCATAACCAACAGCATGCTTACCCTATCCTTCTGCGTCCCCCCATTGCTCAAACGGTGGTTTGGTGGTACAGGAATATCAACCTGTTGTCCATCGTCTACGCCTATCGGCCTCGACTTAGGTCCCGACTAACCCTGAGCGGACGAGCCTTCCTCAGGAAACCTTAGTCATACGGTGGATGGGATTCTCACCCATCTTTCGCTACTCATACCGGCATTCTCACTTCTAAGCGCTCCACCAGTCCTTCCGGTCTGACTTCAACGCCCTTAGAACGCTCTCCTACCACTGATACCATAGGTATCAATCCACAGCTTCGGTGATTTGTTTAGCCCCGATACATTTTCGGCGCAGCGTCACTCGACCAGTGAGCTATTACGCACTCTTTAAATGATGGCTGCTTCTAAGCCAACATCCTGGTTGTCTAAGCAACGCCACATCCTTTTCCACTTAACAAATACTTTGGGACCTTAGCTGGTGGTCTGGGCTGTTTCCCTCTTGACTACGGATCTTATCACTCGCAGTCTGACTCCCAAACATAAATCATTGGCATTCGGAGTTTGTCTGAATTCGGTAACCCGGGATGGGCCCCTAGTCCAAACAGTGCTCTACCTCCAAGATTCTAACGTTTGAGGCTAGCCCTAAAGCTATTTCGGAGAGAACCAGCTATCTCCAGGTTCGATTGGAATTTCTCCGCTACCCACACCTCATCCCCGCACTTTTCAACGTGCGTGGGTTCGGACCTCCAGTAAGTGTTACCTTACCTTCATCCTGGACATGGGTAGATCACCTGGTTTCGGGTCTACGACCACATACTCATTCGCCCTATTCAGACTCGCTTTCGCTGCGGCTCCGTCTTCTCAACTTAACCTTGCATGTAATCGTAACTCGCCGGTTCATTCTACAAAAGGCACGCCATCACCCATTAACGGGCTCTGACTACTTGTAGGCACGCGGTTTCAGGATCTATTTCACTCCCCTTCCGGGGTGCTTTTCACCTTTCCCTCACGGTACTGGTTCACTATCGGTCACTAGGTAGTATTTAGCCTTGGGAGATGGTCCTCCCAGATTCCGACGGAATTTCACGTGTTCCGCCGTACTCAGGATACACTCAAGAGAGAATGAACTTTTGACTACGGGGCTTTTACCCTATCCTGCGGACCTTTCCAGATCGCTTCGTCTAGCTCATTCCTTTGTAACTCTATGTAGAGTGTCCTACAACCCCAAGAGGCAAGCCTCTTGGTTTGGGCTATTCCCGTTTCGCTCGCCGCTACTCAGGGAATCGATTTTTCTTTCTCTTCCTCCAGGTACTTAGATGTTTCAGTTCCCTGGGTGTGCCACAGATACGCTATGTATTCACGTAAATGTACTGCTCCATTACGAACAGTGGGTTTCCCCATTCGGAAATCTCCGGATCAAAGCTCACTTACAGCTCCCCGAAGCATATCGGTGTTAGTGCCGTCCTTCTTCGGCTCCTAGTGCCAAGGCATTCACCGCGCGCCCTTATTAACTTAACCTAATTTGGTCCTCCGTGAAAACACGGACTTCCTATAGTAGTTAAAAATACTACGCAAAATATAATCACAAAAGTGATTACAAATTGAATTTCTTGAATTTGTTTCTTTCAATGTCTTTTTATCCAGTTTTCAAAGAACAAGTTTTCAAATGCTCATAAAAATGAACATTCAAAACTGAACTGCAAAACGTTAAGATACAGATAAAAATCTGTATTCCGATATTATCCTTAGAAAGGAGGTGATCCAGCCGCACCTTCCGATACGGCTACCTTGTTACGACTTCACCCCAATCATCTGTCCCACCTTCGGCGGCTGGCTCCCGTAAGGGTTACCCCACCGACTTCGGGTGTTACAAACTCTCGTGGTGTGACGGGCGGTGTGTACAAGGCCCGGGAACGTATTCACCGTGGCATGCTGATCCACGATTACTAGCGATTCCGGCTTCATGTAGGCGAGTTGCAGCCTACAATCCGAACTGAGAACGGTTTTATGGGATTAGCTCACCCTCGCGGGGTTGCGACCCTCTGTACCGTCCATTGTAGCACGTGTGTAGCCCAGGTCATAAGGGGCATGATGATTTGACGTCATCCCCACCTTCCTCCGGTTTATCACCGGCAGTCACCTTAGAGTGCCCAACTAAATGCTGGCAACTAAGATCAAGGGTTGCGCTCGTTGCGGGACTTAACCCAACATCTCACGACACGAGCTGACGACAACCATGCACCACCTGTCACCGCTGTCCCCGAAGGGAAAGATCTATCTCTAGAACGGTCAGCGGGATGTCAAGACCTGGTAAGGTTCTTCGCGTTGCTTCGAATTAAACCACATGCTCCACCGCTTGTGCGGGCCCCCGTCAATTCCTTTGAGTTTCAGTCTTGCGACCGTACTCCCCAGGCGGAGTGCTTAATGCGTTAGCTGCAGCACTAAGGGGCGGAAACCCCCTAACACTTAGCACTCATCGTTTACGGCGTGGACTACCAGGGTATCTAATCCTGTTTGCTCCCCACGCTTTCGCGCCTCAGCGTCAGTTACAGACCAGAAAGCCGCCTTCGCCACTGGTGTTCCTCCAAATCTCTACGCATTTCACCGCTACACTTGGAATTCCGCTTTCCTCTTCTGTACTCAAGTCCCCCAGTTTCCAATGACCTTCCACGGTTGAGCCGTGGGATTTCACATCAGACTTAAAGGACCGCCTGCGCGCGCTTTACGCCCAATAATTCCGGACAACGCTTGCCACCTACGTATTACCGCGGCTGCTGGCACGTAGTTAGCCGTGGCTTTCTAATGAGGTACCGTCAAGGTACGAGCAGTTACTCTCGTACTTGTTCTTCCCTCACAACAGAGTTTTACGATCCGAAAACCTTCTTCACTCACGCGGCATTGCTCCATCAGACTTTCGTCCATTGTGGAAGATTCCCTACTGCTGCCTCCCGTAGGAGTCTGGGCCGTGTCTCAGTCCCAGTGTGGCCGATCACCCTCTCAGGTCGGCTACGCATCGTCGCCTTGGTGAGCCGTTACCTCACCAACTAGCTAATGCGCCGCGGGCCCATCCTGTAGTGACAGCCGAAACCGTCTTTTAACATTTCCCCATGTGAGGAAATGGATTATTCGGTATTAGCCCCGGTTTCCCGGAGTTATCCCAATCTACAGGGCAGGTTGCCCACGTGTTACTCACCCGTCCGCCGCTAAATCAGAAGAAGCAAGCTTCTTCATCATTCGCTCGACTTGCATGTATTAGGCATGCCGCCAGCGTTCGTCCTGAGCCAGGATCAAACTCTCCATAATAGAGAACTTAAAAAGCTCATTTTGTTTTGCTGGCATCATCATTAAATGATGTCCAAATTGTTTTGCTATCGAACTAACCGAAGTTAGTCTTTCAAGCTGTATTTCTTAACGTTTTGCATGTTCAGTTTTCAATGTTCATGTTGTGTATGTTGTCGTTTTGTTTTTGCGACTTCTGTATCTTAACACCCTTTTCTAGACATCGTCAACACCTAAATTAATAAAAAGGTCTAAATAAATAATAACATTTTATTCAGACAAGTTCAACTCTTCACTAAGATTAATGATATACGCTATCTAATTGCCGTCGTTATTGGTTTTATGGCATTAGAAATTCATTATATAACTCTTTCTTTTCTTTAATTAAATACCCTTATTTTAATAGAATACAAAAAAGAGACCCTCTCAGGCCTCTTTCTTCTATTATAATCTTTAATTTATTTATAAAAATATAAAGTAACAAAGGAATACTACCCATAAACCGTACATAATAGGATGAACTTCTTTCATTCGTCCTGCAACGATCATTGTAATAGGATAGAATAAAAATCCAATTGCGATACCAGTTGCAATCGAGTAAGTTAGTGGCATGGCGATAATTACGAAGAATGCTGGTACTGCAGTTTCAAACTTAGTCCATTGAATATTTCCTAAAGAAGATACCATCAACACCCCAACAACAATTAATGCCGGTGCCGTAACATAGGAAGTAATTACACTTAACACTGGATAAAAGAATAATGATAACAGTAATAGTACCCCTGTCACTACTGCTGCAAAACCTGAACGTGCACCTGCTGCAACTCCAGCAGTAGATTCAACATATGAAGTAGTAGTGGAAGTACCAGCTACCGCACCTGCTGTTGTAGCGATTGCATCCGCTAAAAGCGCTTTTCCTGCACGTGGTAGTTTGCCATCTTTCATTAAACCTGCTTGGTTTGCTACAGAAATTAATGTACCTGCTGTATCAAAGAAGTTAACGAATAAGAAAGTAAGCACGACGATTAAAAATTGCGATGTTAGTAATGCAGAAGGATTATTAATAATTGGGTCAAGCGCTGCTCCAAAAGTTGGTGCCATGCTTGGGATTTTCCCTACAACTCCATGTGGAATAGGTACTAAACTAAATATCATCCCAACTATAGAAGTAATTAACATACCGTAGAAAATACCGCCTTTAATGCCTTTTACCATCATTATTAAAGTTATTAAAAGTCCAAAAATCGTTAATAAGATATTAGGGTCTGTTAAATCACCTAAACCAACTAATACATTATCATTTTTAACTATAATCTTTGCATTTTGTAGACCAACGAAAGTTATGAATAAACCAATACCTGCTCCAACAGCATATTTTAATTCGGTTGGAATGGCATTAATGATTGTTTCACGAATACCGGATAATGAAAGAAGTATGAAGATAACACCTGCAACAAAAACACCAGTTAAAGCTACTTGCCAAGGAATACCGAATTTCAATACAACCGTATAAGCAAAGAATGCATTAAGTCCCATACCCGGCGCTAATGCGATCGGATATTTCGCTAACACGCCCATCAAAATAGAACCAATAGCTGCTGCAATTGCGGTTGCTGTAAATACAGAGCCTTTATCCATATACATAAAATCAGGTAAACCCGGAACACTCTCTAAAGATAATGTCATTGGGTTTACTACTAGGATGTACGCCATCGCTAGGAAAGTAGTGAAACCACCGATAATTTCGCTACGGTAGTTCGTACCTAGTTCTTCAAATTGAAAATACTTTTTCATGTTATCCTCCATTTTTGTCCCTATAACGAAAGAAAAGCATACGACCAGTAAAACGGTCGTATGCTTAAATATCTCCAATAAGTGATAAAAAAATACTTTTCACTCATCGTAGTCGAATCATTTACGGTGATTCGGTAGAGACTTTTGGGCCTTATTCCCAACGTTATACGACGACATAATTAAATTATGTAAGTAATATAACACTGTTTTTTTTGAAAATCAATACTATTTCCGAACATTTTTTAGTTAAACGATGAAATAGTTCGCTTTTTTCTATTCCCACTCAATCGTTGCTGGTGGTTTACTCGTAATATCATACAGTACGCGGTTGATATGAGGTACTTCGTTTACAAGGCGGATACTTACTTTTTCTAGTACATCCCATGGGATACGTGCCCAGTCGGAAGTCATACCATCAATAGAAGTAACAGCGCGGATGCCAATTGCGTAATCATATGTGCGAGTGTCACCCATTACACCGACGCTACGGATATCAGGAAGCACAGTGAAGTATTGCCAAATATCACGATCTAAACCAGCTTTCGCGATTTCTTCACGGAGAATTGCGTCTGATTCACGAACGATTTCTAGTTTTTCTTCTGTAACTTCACCAAGTACACGAATACCTAAACCAGGTCCTGGGAAAGGTTGACGCCAAACAATCGCTTCATCCATACCAAGTTCTAAACCGAGTGCACGCACTTCGTCTTTAAATAATGTTTTTAAAGGTTCGATTAGCTTGAACTGCATGTCTTCCGGTAGTCCACCTACATTATGGTGGGATTTAATCGTTTGAGCAGTAGCAGTACCGGACTCAATAATATCTGTGTAAAGAGTACCTTGAGCTAAGAAATCCATCCCGTCTAGCTTAGACGCCTCTTCATCAAACACGTAAATGAATTCATTACCGATAATTTTACGTTTCTGTTCTGGATCAGAAACTCCAGCTAATTTATTCATAAAGCGCTCACGTGCATCAATTTTAATAACTTTCATGTTAAACCCTTCTGTGAAGGTCTTCATAACTTGTGCAACTTCGCCTTTTCGGTTTAAGTTATGATCAACAAACATACAAGTCAATTGGTCGCCAATAGCTTTGTGAATGAGAACAGCAACTACAGAAGAGTCTACTCCGCCACTAAGTGCACATAGTACTTTTTTGTCGCCAACTTGTTCGCGAATTTTTTGAATTTCCATTTCGATGAAGCTCTCCATTGTCCAATCACCCGTTGCATGACAAACGTCAAATACGAATTGACGTAGTAACTCGATTCCGTAAACAGAGTGTCTTACTTCTGGGTGGAATTGAACTGCGTAGAATTTCTTCGCTTCATTTGCCATTGCAGCTACTTCACATGAAGGACTAGTTGCAATAACTTCAAAGCCTTCTGGTGCAACTGTTACATGGTCTCCATGACTCATCCAAACAACTTGATCCGTTGGAAGTTGTCCAAATAAAGCAGTAGCATTTTTTATATTAATTTCCGCTTTTCCGTATTCTCTATGTGCAGCTTTTTCCACTTTCCCACCGAAATGTTGAGACATTAACTGCATTCCATAACATATCCCTAAAATAGGTACACCCATTTCATAAATTGCTGGGTCAATATGAAAAGCATTTTCATCATATACAGAATTGGGACCACCAGAGAAAATAATTCCAGTAGCATTCATTTTCTTTAAATCTTCTGCACTCACTGTATGAGGGTGTAGTTCGCTGTATACTCCAAATTCACGTATACGACGCGTGATCAATTGGTTATATTGGCTTCCGAAATCTAGAACGACAATTTTTTCTTGTTCTTTCAACAATGGAGTTAAAGACATTAGCATACACCTCTTCTTTTAAGTAATCCAAATTTGCATCTCTATACTAGATAAGATGAAAAAAAACGCGTCAGAAAGCTAATCCTCTCTTAACGCGTTAATGTTCTCTATATAAAAAGGTGAATGCAAATGTCAAAAAAAGACATGACTGCATTCACCTTCATAGTCAAGTTATTATCGGTAACTTGGTAGAGACATCCGAACCATATTATCGGACATATACGAGGCAATTTGGTCAATTTAATTTGACTTTAGTTTACAGGTTATCGAGCCCAAAATCAACCGCTGAGCTGATTGATTAAATTTTCCCAACTTTCCCTCATTTGTTGATAGTCTATAGCCTCTCGATTGCCTCCGTAGATTCCTTTTTCATAAACATTTGTTAGCTTTCTCATATGGTTACCACCAAAATCAATATCAATCTTTTTCGCATAAGCGGATAGAGTTTGTCCTTGTTCTTTTCCAAGCCCATATAATTTAAGCTGCTTCAATAACTGATGATACATTTTCTCAAACGTCTCCCAATCATCTTTTCGCATACGATAAACAGGGATTAACACTTTAGAAATCCACTTTCTTCTATATTGATACGCTATTAAACTAAAAATGAACACACCTACGAGCGTCCAAATAATCCCTACTTTTCGGTCGGACACCCATTTCGCTCCATCACTTAGCACTTTTGTAAATCCTTTAGAAACTTCAGTTCTTTCTGTCTTAGGTTGTTCCTTTAGAGGTTGCTTTTGCACTGGTGGAGCTGGAGTATCAGTATCGGATGCTCCCGTATTTAAGTCATATTCTAAGTTTGCACTGTTGGAAAAACCAATCGTAGGTTCAAAATACATCCAACCTACTTCTGGAAAATACGCTTCCACCCATGCGTGTGCGTCATTATTTGTCACTTTATAAACAGGAATATTATCCTCTTTTTGAACAATTTCTCCAGAAGCAAAACCTTTTACCCACCGTGAAGGTATGCCAAGGGTTCTGAGCATGACAACCATAGAAGTCGAGAAGTTATCACAATACCCTATTTTCGTTTCAAATAAAAACTGATCCACATAATCCGTATTTCCTTTTGGAACTGCTGCTAACATTTGATCATAACGATACCCATTTCTGCTAAAATATCGTTCAATCGATTTCGCTTTTTCATATAGGCTATCTTTGTTTTCTGTAATAGAAATCGCTAACTCACTTACTCTTGTAGGAAGTGTTTCCGGTAACTGTAAGTATCGGTCAAACTCACTGGTTAGTCCATCCAGACTTTCAATTGTAGTCCCCCGAAGTGCCTTTAAACTATAAATAGGCTCACTGTATGAAGGTTCATAATAATCAAGTGGTCTCGAAATTCCTCCAAAAAAAGTGGAGATTTTTTGATTTGTTTTATTCAAAGAAAGCACCACCGGTTCGGAATACACAGATTTTATTCCGTAAGGTTGCATAATAAAATCAAATTCTTTCGCCATTGTAATATTGGCAACAGCTTCCTTGTCCTCATTACCAGGTATTATATCCGAAGTGATAGGTTCTCCTACTTCATAACTAGTAATTTGGGGATCGATTGCTGATTGGATCCACCCTTTGGAAGTGTACGTATCTTTCGTTTCAATTTTCCAATATTGCTTTCTTGGAACGGTCGCATAAAATACTGGAGTGTCATCACTGAGAAAAGCTCCACCTAATTTTTCATCGTTCTCTCCATAACCAACTTTACTAATAAAATTTGCGCCACCTTCTTTACCTCCCGTTGCCGAAGGGCTAGTAGAAGTAAGAAACGGAACTGGATCTGGCCAACTAGGACCTGCTTTAGGCAAGGCATATGCGATAACTCCACTTACGGCAATTAAACCAAAAAGGCTGGCAACCATACCTAGTAAAAATCTCCCATTTATTTGTACTTTGTTTTCACTAATAACTCTTTGTGCAAATAACAAGCCACTGAGCATAAATCCAGCCACTAATACAATAACGATACTTTTCTCCCCATTGTAAGGACTAAAAGTATCTAAAATAGTAATAAATAAAACTGTTAATAAAAAGAACAGCATGACATTTTTTCTTACACGTATCCAGTAGTTCAATAAATAAGTAGTCATCCACAATAATATAAAAAACAATAAGGTACGAAATGCATCGGTCACCGCAAGCCAATCTTGGGATATTAACGCGTTTAAATTTTCCCATAACATATTCAATAAATAAAAAATAGGATCACTGGAGAAAAAAGATAAGTCAGTATAGAGATAAATAAGTACCGAACTAATAAATACGACTTTTATAGGAATGCCAATTCTCCAACTGACCTTCATAAAATAAAATAGAAAGGAAATTACTAAAAACCAACAAAATATTTTCAAATAATCTGTGTCCGTTAACTCAATGACTGGCTTGAGCCATTCTACCATTAAGATATAAACAAAAAAGTAAATGATGAAAGTTAAAAATGATTTTGGTGTTTCTTTTATCATGAGCGATTCACCTCCAAAAATGCTCGGGCAAACCGTTCTTTCGTAATAATTTGGATATTAATTCTCCTACTTGCGGCATATTGATGGAACGCAATTTCATCTCGAGTTAACTTCAGATCCTTCTGTTTTACAAGAAAACAAGTACATACACGCAAATTATTTGCCGTTTTTTGAATACTTTCTATCCATTCATATGAAAGATTACTAGTTATATATAATAGTGAGGTTGTTTGCGCAAGGGATGAATCATTTACTAATACTTGCTCTATTGGTTGCTTCAAATCTGCTTGTACCTTAGTTAAATGGTACAACACACGATGAAGTTGTTCCTCATTTTGTACCGTTGGGATATATAACCTTGTTTCGCCAATCGAAAGGAATGCACTGAGCGAATGATTTCGCACAATTGCTTGCATAATCGATGCTGTCAAGTCCACAATGTCCTCAAACAATGGAGAAGGACTACGATCCATTAATATAAACAAATCCTGCGATTGTCGATCTTCAAATTCTTTCGTCTTTAATGTTTGTGTTCGCGCAAATGATTTCCAATGAATCCAAGAAACACGGTCCCCAGGTTGATAAGCCCGTACCCCTGTTGCCATAGAGGTATCTTTCATCGTTTGAATTCTTGACGCAGTAGCCCCTTGGTCATACCTAGTTTCTATTGGTATATAAACCATTTCAGTCAAATTAGGAAACACTAAAATTGTTTTCTTATTCGGAATAAACGCTTCTTTCCATACCCAACCGAACAAATCACTCACGCGCATAATGACCCCTTCCAGTTCATGCTCACCGCGAGGAATATGTTCAATTTCATAAGTCCATTTAAATTCTTTTTTCCATCCCCAAAATGTTATTTGCTTCGACGTTGTTCGTAGTAAATTTTTACTGACCTTTTCTTCAAATGAAGTATACATAAGTGGAAAGCGATTGTTTCTCTTCACATGAATAGTCGCGGAAAACATACCGCCACTAAATACTTGGCGTGTTTCAATCGTTCTCTCCACTTCTAGCTTCGATATAGAATAAAAAAACAATAGGAACGAATAAGCAGACAGAGGAATAAGTAAGTAAAAAAGAAACCAGCTAACAAATCCTCCTTGAAACATTGCGTAGATAAAAGCAGAAACTAGAAGGAGTATTACACCAAGAACGCCTTTTAGATGCTTTAAACCTTTCATCATTGATTTACTTTCCTCTTTATCGGTACAGGGGTTCTTTTGACAATTCGAGAAAGGACTTCTTCCGTAGAAATGCCATCATATCGGGCTTCAGGTCTTAATATAATGCGATGACAAAATACAAAGGGTACCAAATATTGAATATCATCAGGAGTCACATAATCTCTACCGCGAAGCATAGCAAAGGCTTGAGAAGCTCTCATTAACGCAATAGATCCGCGGGGACTTACCCCTAGATAAATATATGTATCCTCTCTCGTTCGACTGGCAAGATCTACAATATACCCTTTCATCGTGTAATCCACCTTGACATCTTTTACTTTTTTCTGAAGACCAATTAGCTCTTCTAATGAAACAACTGCTTCTAACTCATCGATTGGCATTCTTTTTTCTAAACTATTTAGTATTTCTATTTCTTCACTTGGATGGGGATAACCCATTTTTAACTTCATTAAAAAACGGTCCAATTGTGCTTCAGGAAGTGGATATGTACCTTCATGCTCAATTGGATTTTGCGTGGCCATTACGAAAAATGGTTTAGGAATCGGCATTGTAATCCCGTCAATCGTAACAGACGCTTCTTCCATTCCTTCTAATAATGCAGATTGTGTTTTCGGTGAAGTACGATTTATCTCATCTGCAAGCACAATATTTCCTAAAATAGGACCTGGTCTAAACTCAAATTCCATTTCTTTTGGGTTATAAATAGAGACTCCCACCACATCAGATGGCAATAAATCTGGAGTAAATTGAATTCGTTTGAAATTAGCTCCTATCGACTTGGCAAGCGCACGAACCATCATTGTTTTTCCTACTCCTGGTACATCCTCTAATAGTACATGCCCATCTGCTAGCAAAGCGACTATCGCAAGCTCTGCAATATTTTTCTTCCCAATCATCACTTTTTCTATATTAGAAATAATGGATTGAATTTGTAATTGTTCAGTCATTTCATTTCCCCCAACATCTACTATTGATAGATTAGTTTGAAAATTAATACAATACATAATTAGCATACCGAAAGTTACAATATAATACAAATAGAAATGTGCCGGGTGTGGTTAAGTTCATAAGCACCCACTAACGCTATCCGCACCTAAGTCGACTCTATAAGCATCTAAAGTATGGCTATTAGCACCTTACGTCATTCTATAAGCATCTACACCGTACCTTAAGTCGACACTATACCGTATCTTATAAAAAAAAGTCGAGCCATCTCCTGAGAGACAACTCGACTTGATTATATTATTTCCAAAAGTTATCGAAAACAGTGATTGGCATATGTCGCTTGTGCATGGAGCGATTATAATAGCTTTCTATTTTCTCTTGGGCTTCTTCGGAAACGTCTTTGCCTTCCAAATAATCATCAATTTCCTCATACGTAACGCCTAGAGCGACTTCGTCAGGAAGTGCGGGTTTATTTTCTTCTAAATCTGCAGTTGGCACCTTCAAATATAAGTGTTCTGGGCAGCCTAGATGTTGAAGTAATTGCTTTCCTTGTCTTTTATTCAAACGGAAGATCGGCATTAAATCTGCGCCACCATCTCCGAATTTTGTATAAAATCCAGTAACTGCTTCCGCTGCATGATCCGTTCCTAACACAACGCCATTGAACATTGCTGCAATCGAATACTGCGCTTTCATACGTTCTCTTGCTTTTTCATTTCCTTTAGAAAAATCTGTTAGTGTAATTCCCGCATCTAGAAGTGCTCGTGCACTTGCATCAACTGCCTCTTTGATATTAATCGTAACTCTTTTGGATGGTTGCATAAAGTCTAGAGCATCTTGACGCTCCCCCTCATCAAATTGCACTCCATATGGTAAGCTCACTGCGATAAAGTCATACTTATCTGCTCCTGCTTCTTCGTTTAATTCATCGACCGCAAGTTGAGCAAGTTTCCCAACCAGGGTAGAGTCTTGTCCACCTGAAATGCCTAATACCATGCTTTTTAAAAACGAATTCTTTTTGAAATATGCCTTCATAAAGTCGATGCTTTTACGTATTTCTTCTTCTACATTAATGGTTGGCATTGCTTTAAGTGCCTCTATGATTTCTTGTTGCATTGTAGTCATTATTATTGACCTCCATTATGCGCAATAAGATTATGTTCCATTTCTTTTATTTCTTGAATATTACGCATTTTATTGTCCCAACATTTCTGACTTAAATCGACTGGGTATTCCTCTGGATTAAGTGAGCGTTTATACTCATCCCATAATAATCCTAAGTTCTCATGAGCATAGTTTCGCATTTCTTCTAGAGAAGGGTTCTTATAAATAATTTGCCCATTTTCAATTACTTTTACATGCAGATCTTTCGCTTCAAAATTGGTCACAAATTTCGATACAAATGTGTGGACAGGATGAAACATTTTTAAGCGTTTTTCATGTGTAGGATCTTCATCATACATCGTGATGTAGTCACCTTCTGCTTTGCCATTTTCCTTATCAATAATTCGGAATAGTTTCTTTTGTCCAGGAGTAGTCACTTTTTCCGTAGTAGAAGAAATTTTAATCGTATCTTCCATTACACCTGCTTCATTTTCAATGGAAACTAGTTTGTATACTGCTCCAAGTGCTGGTTGGTCATATGCTGTAATCAGTTTCGTACCAATTCCCCAGCTATCCACTTTTGCACCTTGTGCTTTCAAGTTTAAAATTGTATATTCATCTAAATCATTCGAAACGACGATTTTCGCATCTGTAAAACCAGCTTTATCTAGCATCTTTCTTGCTTCTTTTGAAAGGAAGGAAATATCCCCTGAGTCTAGTCGAATTCCTATAAAGTTTATCTTATCACCAAGCTCTTTAGCCACTTTGATAGCAGTAGGAACACCAGTTTTCAACGTATTATACGTATCCACTAAAAAGACGCAATCTCTATGACGTTTTGCATACGAATGAAATGCTTCATATTCACTTTTATATGCTTGTACAAGTGAATGTGCATGTGTGCCAGCAACTGGAATACCAAACATTTTACCCGCTCTAACGTTACTAGTAGCTTCGATTCCACCAATATATGCCGCACGGGTCCCCCAAACAGCTGCATCCATTTCATGCGCTCGTCTAGAACCGAACTCCATTGCGATTTCGTCTTTCACTACTTGTTTAATACGCGACCCTTTTGTAGCAATAAGTGTTTGGTAATTAACGATATTCAATAATGCGGTTTCTACGAGCTGTGCTTCAGCTAAAGTGGATTCAATTCTAATGATAGGCTCATTTGGAAACACTAGCTCTCCTTCCACCATAGAATACACATTGCCAGTAAAACGAAGTGTGCGTAAGTAATCGATAAAATCCTCTTTGTATCCAACATCATTATGTAAATATTCCAAATCACTTTCCGTAAAATGGAACTCTCTTAAGTAATCAAGACATCTTTCAAGTCCTGCAAAAATACCGTAACCATTTCCAAATGGAAGCTTACGGAAGAATAGTTCAAAAACCGCTTTTCTTTCATGCATATTATCAGCCCAATAAGCTTCGGCCATGTTAATTTGATATAAATCGGTATGTAAAGCTAAACTGTCGTCTGGATAATTTCTATTCATGAATATCCCCTTCTCCATAACTATTGCAATAAGTATACACTATTTACCCTTTTACTTGGTCATTTAAGCATCAAGAAACCAACCTTCAAAACGAAGGCTGGTTTCAGTGTAAGAGTATTTTACTTACCTAGTGGCGAAATCACAGTCACAACATAGTCAGCAATTGCCTGCATCTCTTCCGCAGTCAAAGTCTCTTTAAAAGATGGCATACCATTCTTACCATTTGTTATGCGTTCGATGATGGCTTCTTTATTTTCTGCAATTTTACTATCCTGCAAATTTGGACCATTGTGACCATTCGCACCTTGGTTTCCGTGACAAGCTAAACAGTTCGCATCGTATAAAGTAATTCCTTTATCTAGATTTGCGCTAACTGTGCTATCTCCTTCAGTAGTCTTATCTTCGCTTCCTCGTTTAGCTGAAGCATCTATTACTTGACCATCTGGCAAAGTTCCACTTAATTTAAACGTGTATATTTTATCTCCGTGTTTTGAACCCGCAAGAGCATTACCAGCAGCATAGATAGAAATGTACTGCTCTCCGTCAATTTCATAAGATATAGATGGAGCATTTGCTCCTGCATCCATCTTATACTCCCATACTTCATCTCCGTTTTTTGCATCAAATGCAATTAAGCGACCATCATTATGTCCAATAAATACAAGGTTTCCTGCAGTTGTTAGTACACCACTATAGGCAAGTGTATCCCATTTTTTTTGCCATGCTATTTTATTGGTTTTTACATCAATTGCAGTAATTGTTCCTCTGGTAGGGGCATTTAAAACTGGACTAAAAATACTACCCAGATACGCATCTCCTTCAGAGTACTCACTTAATTCATTTCTTTCAAATGACATGTAGTGATCATTGCCTAATACATAAAAATACTCGGTGTCAGGATTGTATGCGGAAGGTGGCCAGTTTGCCCCTCCAAATGGACCAGGTTTCAGTGTAATTGGTACATCCCAAAACGGAGTGAATATACTACCAATTTCTCCTGTAAATTCAGGGCCTAAATCATTTTTCATATCTTCTTCCGCTATAGTTTGCGGAACAAAAGCATCTCCTATTGGAAATGGTTGAGTTGCAGCTGTTTTTTGCTCTGCCAATTGTGGAACTGGCTTTTCTTCGATTCCTACAAGAGGTGATCCATCTGTGCGGTCTAAGAAATAAACCCAACCAGTTTTACCCGCTTGCCCTAAACCTTTACGCATTTTACCATCCATTTCTACATCGTACAGCACAACTGGATTTGTAGGGTCCATATCCCATATATCATGATGTACTTCTTGGAAGTGCCATACGTAATCCCCATTTTCTGCATTCAAGGCTACTACAGAGTTAGCATATAAATTGTCCCCTTCACGATTACTACCATCTAAGTCAGGGGCAGTATTTCCAGTTGCAAAGTAAATGTAACCCAACTCTGGGTCAACTGCGGGGGTATTCCATACTGGACCCCCTCCTGTTAGCCAAGCATTATTATCTGTTGGCCATGTATCACCATCAACATCAGCTGGACCAGGAATCGTATAGAAACGCCATACTTCACGACCTAAGTCTGAGTCATAGGCCATCACACGACCACGTATCCCATATTCTCCTCCGGAAACGCCAGTGTAAACTTTACCGTTATAGTAAAGCGGAGCACTCGTAACTGTATAGCCTTCTTCCCATTCCGCTACTTTTGTTTCCCATAATAATTCTCCAGTTTTTTGGTCTAGTGCGATTAAACGAGCATCTAATAATCCTGCATATACTTTACCATCGCCAACTGCAACACCACGTGTTGTCCAACCACAACATACTGTATCCATTTCTTGAGCAATATTAGGAGTATAAGCCCAAATCTGTTCACCTGTTTTGGCGTCCAGAGCGAAAATTTCATTTGCACCCGTAGTAATAAACATGACGCCGTCTACTACGATGGGTGTAGCCTCTCCAGAATATTTACCCTCTGAACCTGATCCTAGACTACTTACCCAGGTTGGTTTTAAATCCCCAATATTTTCTGATGTAATTTGATTGAGCATCGAATAGCGTCTGTTGGAGTAATCTCCCCCATGAATTGCCCATTCAGTCGACGCATAGTCTAACGTAGAGGGATTAGGTCCAACCTCCTCCTCTACCTTGGAGTCTATCACAGGTTCTTTTACTGTTATGCTGCTGTACTCAGGTACTTTTTCCTCTTTATCCACTACGATATAAATCATCAAAATTCCTACAAGTGCAATGATAGAAACAATAAAAAATTTTGCCCATAAAGATAGCTTTTTATATCTCATCTTACTCCACCCCCTTAAAACTATTGATATATACTGTTCTACGATAAGTTTATGTTTTGAATTCAGAATAAATGTTATCGCTTTCATTTTTATAAATACAAAAAAACTGTTCAAGAATTGTAGCTCTTGAACAGTTTTGCTAATCTAAAATTATTTTGTTAAGTCTTTACAACCTTCTAAGATCAAATCAAATAGTTCTTCGATATCGGATTCTTCTACACATGAGAAAGCAACGCGAATATCTGTTTTATTGCTTGCAATAACGCCAACTCCGTATTGATCTAGTAGATGTAGTCTTTGCGTTTCTGCATCCACATTATTTAATTTCAAGCACATGAAGTAACCGGAGTTAAATGGATAGTAAGTCCAATATGGAGCAAATTTTTCATTTGCAAGCACCTGTTTTGTTTTCACAGCTCTACCTTTCATAATTTGGAACTTCTCTTCTTTTTCTGTTTGGAATTCAGCTGACTTTAAAGATTCCAATAAAATTGTTTGCGAAATATGAGAGCCACTAGAGATGGTTCCACGAATGATTCCTTTTGTTTTTTGTTCTAATGCCTCTAATACATCTGGAGTTGCAGCGTAAGTGATGAAACCAACACGTAATCCCCATACATAATTTTCTTTTGTAGCACCATCAATTTTCACAGGTAATATATTGGGATGAACTCCAGCTAATAAACCAAATAATGATTCCTTAATAGAATCTTCATAGAATAATCCAAAATATGCATCATCTAATAATACAATTAGTTTTGTTCCCGATGCCGCAACATCTTTTAATACTTGAACAATTGCTTCAGCGTCTTCTATAGATGGCGTGAAACCTGTTGGATTGTTCGGGAAGTTTAATAAAACAATCGCTTTTTCTTGTTGTTTTGCTAATATCTCGCGGAATGCCTCTACATGGAAACCACCGTTTTCATTAAATAATGGGAAAGTTTCTACGCGTCCGCCTCTTCTAATTTGAAATACAGTATTGTAGTTTCCCCAATATTGCTCTGGCGTGATAAGTACGTCACCAGGGTTCATAAACAAATCCGCTGCAATACTTAAACCATGTGTTAGCGCGCTCGTTACGATTGGTGTACCAATCGATTTATTTTGCGTGGAAGGATTATCGACTAATAATTTTTCTTTCCATTTTAAACGAAGTTCTTCTATCCCTTGAGGTGCTGCATAAGGGTATATATCTTTTGGGTTATAATCGAGTTTATCTTGTATATGACGGAAATGCATAGGTTCGCCGTTTTCTGTAGCAATACCAATTGTTGCGTTGAAGCGATGCGCTTTTTTTCCTGCTTCCGCACTTTGACTTAAAATTCCTTTTGGATAATATAAGTTCTTTCCTAAGTCGGATAACATATCGTAAATTACAGAATTTTCTCTTTGCATTTTTTCATTTAATTGTAAGGCTAAAGCATTCATCTTTTGGAACCTCCACATATTTGATTTAAAAATATTGTACTCTATTTTGGTTATGGATTGTATCTTTTCCCGCAGTATATTGAATATTTCTTTTCATTACCAGGACATTCGTTATTTTAGCTCCAAAATAACTGGACAATGATCACTGCCAAGTACATGCGCATCAATGGAAGCATCCTTTAAAATTGGTGTAAGTTGATCGGAAGCTATAAAGTAATCGATTCTCCAACCAATATTCCGCTCCCTTACTTTATTCATATACGACCACCATGAATAGGCTCCCTCTTGTTCCGGATAAAAATAGCGGAAAGTATCCACAAATCCTTCAGCTAGTAAATCCGTCATTTTGCCACGTTCCTCTAGTGTAAAACCAGAGTTTCCTCTATTAGAATTAGCATTTTTCAAATCTATGTCTGCATGTGCTACATTTAAGTCTCCACACATAATAACTGGCTTCACTTCTTCAAGTTGTTTCAAATAAACACGCATTTCATCTTCCCATTCGAGTCTATATGGTAGCCGTGCTAAATCACGTTTTGCATTTGGCGTATAGACATTTACCAAATAAAATCCTTCGAATTCGAGCGTAATGATTCTGCCCTCGTCCTCCGTCTCAAAATCACCTACACCATATTTAACCGAAATCGGCTTCACTTTTGTAAACACAGCGGTGCCAGAATACCCCTTCTTCAAAGCATAGTTCCAGTACTGTTCATATCCATCTAACTCTAGCTCAATTTGTCCTTCCTGCAACTTCGTCTCTTGCAAACAAAAAATATCGGCATTCACTTCATTGAAATAATCTAAAAATCCTTTTTTCACACATGCCCGCAAACCATTCACGTTCCATGAAACTAGTTTCATATGTATTCCTCCAACTATAAAAACCCGATCAGAAGACCGGGTTATCATTTGTCTATATATACTTATTATAAGGTTACAAACGCAAGTATGCAAAAGAGCGATTACTGCTACAATGTTTAACTCTATTTTATACAAACATGATTCATTTCGAATCCCCCTAATAACTAAAAAACAAGACTCCACTATAGAGTCACGTTTTTTATTTCTTCGCCATTTTGAATAACGAATATATTCCGATTGCAACAAAAGCAACAACAACCATCACGATCAAAGAAATAGCAATAAAAATGAACATACTCATAGCTAACAACTCCTTAATATATATCTTCTAAGATTACACTATATCGGAAATCAAATTGCAATTAATTTATTGAAAATTATGTATATTAAATAAAGGAAAAGGTGAACGATTTTACATTAAATAGTTACAGAGACCAATGATAAATTAAAACAATATAAGTAGTGGACAAATTAAGATACTTTTTCGAATTCACAAGAGATTTTATGAGCTACGATTGGGGTTTTCTGAGATACTCTGAGATTTTATGAGATACTCCAGGATTTTCTGAGATACTCCTGGATTTTCTGAGATTCCTAATTTCAAAAGTAGAAATACCTCACTTTCCATTATTCTAGAAAGTGAGGCAAGCTATTAATATGGTTCTGCTTCATTACTCTTTTCTATTGCTTCTTTAGGTGCATCGTCGCCGTCTCGATTGCCTAGAGGCTTATTGGTCGACCCATCTTTTTTAGCATGCGCTAGACCTTCTCGTAGGTGGTGACCATAATCTTTATCTGCTTCTTCTGCTAGTGCGATCATTTTTTCTTGAATTCGTTTATCGCAATTAGATAGGTCATTTACAAGGTTTGCAATGAGTTCGGTTTTTTCCCATTGTTCAAAATTGCGGTAAGTTTCTCCGGCTTGCTTTGTGTTGTTTTGCCTATCGATGGATTGTCGCACTAAGTTTCCTTTAATCATTGGTGTATACTCTTCGCCAAGTTGTTCTGCTTCTTGAAGACCATCTAATAAAGATGGTTCGTAATTGATATGCGGATTTTGGAAAGGGCCCCTGTCCAGTCTATATGCCATTTGCCCGCCAGATTGATTGGTTGCTACACGTTTTTTCGGTGCATTAATTGGTAACTGTAAATAATTCGCTCCTACACGATGCCTTTGTGTATCAGAGTATGAAAAGGTGCGCCCCTGCAACATTTTATCATCAGAGAAATCAAGGCCATCAACTAATACACCTGTTCCAAATGCAACTTGCTCTACTTCCATAAAATAATCTTCTGGATTTCTGTTCAACACCATTTTCCCTACTGCCATCCATGGAAACTGATCTTCTGGCCAAAGTTTCGTATCGTCAAGCGGATCGAAATCCAGTTCGGGGTGATCGTCATCGCTCATTATTTGAACAAGAAGTTCCCACTCTGGGAAGTCCCCTTTTTCAATAGCATCGTATAAATCTTGCGTCGCATGATTAAAATTTTTCCCTTGTATTTCTTCTGCTTCTTTTTGTGTCAAATTTCGAATGCCTTGCTTTGGTTGCCAGTGATACTTTACTAGCACTGCTTTTCCATGTTTATTCACCCACTTATACGTATTCACACCGGAACCTTGCATCATTCGGTAGTTTGCAGGAATGCCCCAAGGCGAATAAATAAACGTTACCATGTGAAATGATTCTGGAGAACTTGCACAAAAATCGAAAAACCGCTCGGAATCTTGAATATTGGTAACCGGATCTGGTTTAAAAGCATGAATCATATCTGGAAATTTTATCGCATCTCGAATAAAGAAAATTTTTAAATTGTTCCCAACTAGGTCCCAGTTTCCATCCTCTGTGTAAAACTTCACGGCAAATCCACGTGGATCTCGCAATGTTTCTGGCGAATGCCCTCCATGAATAACAGATGAAAAACGAACGAAAACAGGGGTCTGTTTTCCTTTTTCTTGAAACAATTTTGCACGTGTATATTTAGAAATATCTTCATCACCAGCCGCTCCGTATGCTTCGAAATAACCGTGGGCCCCTGCACCTCGAGCGTGCACAACACGTTCTGGAATTCGTTCTCTATCAAAATGGCTAATTTTTTCGATGAAATCATAATTTTCTAGTGTTGCAGGTCCTCTGTTGCCTACTGTTCTTATGTTTTGGTTGTTCGTGATTGGATGGCCTTGCCTATTTGTTAACGTATCCTCATTTTCCACATTTGTTTCATGGTTGGATTGATCTTTTGTCACCTTTCGTCCTCCTAAACCGTATATAGAATCTTCACTCTTCTACATAATGTCCAGAAAGGAAGGTAAATATTCCACTTCGGTTTAAGCTTGCATTTGATATACATATTTCTCCCATGCACTATTTTGAAAAGCCTTTTCATTAACACGGTTGGTACAAATATACGTTTGCAGTTGCCCTTTGTACATAAGTTTTAAGGAAGGAAGTTGTTCAAAATGATGAGGTTGCACGAAGCATGGAGCTACTTGTAATTTTGATGATTGGCATTCATTCATAATGGTGGCAACAAATTGCGAACAAAAAAAAGCATGTGCTCGTTCTATTTTTATATTCATTGCTAAACCAAATAATCCAATTAGATTATATTTATATAGCTCTTTTTGCTGTTCCATTCGCCGGATTTTATTTCTCATTTGCTTATATTCTTGGGAGTTCACTCTGCACTGATAAATTGCACATGTAGCACTCTTAAAAATCCCATTCGTTGCATCTTCTCTTATAAATCCACCGTTAAAGGGATTATGCTTATTTTTCCTTCCAAAACTATACATCTCAAAGAGTTGCTCATCAAAAGCTATCGATGTATGATTTAAATCTTTTCTCGTATACACACCTATCGCCTTTGAAAATAATGTACCCGTATTACTCAACATAATATAAATGTTTTTCTCGATTTCCTCCACCCCGTTCACAGGAAACATTTTGCCCCCTAATCTGTTATCTTAATCATCCCTTATATGAAACTTTTTCCACACGGGCTAGAGAAGGAAAATGTATAAGACCTAAGACGTAGAAACAGAAGAAACACCAGTTTATATATAGATTTTAAAAATCCTACAAGAGCTACACTTTTATTTACAAAATAAAAATGCCAGAGAAAATTTTCATTTTCCATTGGCATTTTTTAATTATTTATCATTGCATAATGCAGAATCGCTTCTTCAAGAATATCAATACCTATCATCACATCATCTAGCGGAGTATATTCGTTTGGATGATGACTAAGGCCATCAATTGATGGGATAAAGATTAATCCAACCGGGCATAGCTTGGCCATGTTCATAGCATCATGACCTGCCCCGCTTTGCATTATTTGATTAGAAATGTTCTTTTCTTCACAAATATTTTTTAAAACTTCATTTATTTCCTTCGATAGAAGTACTGGCTCTTCCGAACTGATCTCGATGCTTTCAATATCCAGCTGTCTATTCTTCTTTACGTTTGCAATGGTTTGATTTAAATAGTCCAGGACTCTTTGCCTCGATGGAAGAGAGGTAGATCTTATGTCTATTTTCATTTCTACATCTCCAGGTACTACGTTCATCGCACCATTATGGACATTTAAAACTCCAATTGTAGCAACTGTTCCATATTCTTCTTCATTTTTCGCGGCGATTTCAAGTGCTAACGAGATTTCAGATGCGCCAAGAAGAGCGTCTTTTCTCATATTCATAGGTGTCGTGCCAGAATGAGACGCTTTCCCCATTATTTTCACATGCAGCCTTACAGGTGCAGCTATTCCCGTTACAATCCCAATTTTCTTATCATTATTTATTAATACAGGGCCTTGTTCTATATGTAATTCAAAAAATGCTTTAAACTGTTCATCCACTCTACTCGCTTGGTCCACGCTCTTAAAATCCAACGCACATAGAGCAAATGCCTTTTCCATCGTAATTCCGTCTTTATCTACTAGATTCCGGTATCTATTATGATCGAATTGACCAGCCATCGCTTTGCTACCTACTGTTGACACGCCAAATCTTGCAGATTCTTCACAAGCAAATGAAATAATTTCAATCGGATGATCCGTTTCAATACCTTTTTCATTTAATCGTTTGATCACTTCTAATGCCGCGGTAACTCCAACGACGCCATCGTATTTTCCACCTTGGTATACTGTATCAAGATGAGAACCCATTACTACAGGTGGTAGACTTTCTATTCTACCTTTTCTTCTTGCAATAACATTTCCACATGGATCCATTCTAATCTCTAAGTGCTCAGCCATACACATTCGCATAAATGCGTGGGTGCAAGTCTGCTCTTCATTTGAGTATGCAATCCTTGTAATTCCCTTTTCACCGGAGTTGTATTGGTTAATATTGTAAAACAGTAACTCATATCTTTTCTTACTATCCATACAAGTATCCCCTGTCCTGTTATTCATTATGGCTATTTAACCTCATTAAGAGTGAAAAAAGTCGAAACTAACCAAATGCTACTCCTAAGTTCATTTTAAACAATTTCCACTAGACTGTCATTGTGGAACGGAACCAAGATGTCTCTTCATTTATTGTGCATGGTATACAATGAAGAAGCAACACTATAATGATATACTTGACTTCGTTACATTTAGTGATTGGAAGTGAATATTGATAATGAAACATACCGTTATTTATAAAAAAGATGAACGCTTTACATTAGAAGGCGATTATTATGAAACAAGCAGTACCAATGCCCCAGTTGTCGTTTATATTCATGGAGGCGGATTACTTTGGGGAACAAAAGAAGAACTAAGTGAAGACATGATTTATTTATATACTAATAATGGATATGGATTGTTTTCTATTAATTATAGGTTAGCTCCTGAAACAAAACTACCGGATATTATGGAGGACGTGGAAGATGCCCTTCTCTGGATAGAATCGGAAGGTCCTAAGCAATTTTCTATTGATCCCCAAAAAATTGTCGTTGTTGGAAGCTCAGCAGGCGGTTTTCTAGCTCTTAGTACAGGTACATTTAAAAATAAACCACGCGCAATTGTATCATTCTATGGATATGGGGATATTAGTGCGGATTGGGCAACAAGCCAAAACAGTTTTTATTGTCAAAAAGATTTAGTTTCAAAAGAAATGACAAAACATATTATTACCGATGAAGTAATTTCAGAAGCTTCTGTTGAAGAACGCTTTCTTCTATATTTATATGCTAGACAAACTGGTGAGTGGGTTCAGGAAGTAACAGGTATTAATCCTACCATTAATAAAGAGGCACTTTTAAAATATTGCCCAATTCATCATGTTACAAAGGATTATCCACCAACATTATTGTTACACGGAACAAATGACGTTGATGTACCATACTTGCAATCTGTTTTTATGAGAGCTGCATTAATAAAAGAAAACGTCAAAGCTAAGTTAATTACAATACCAAATGGAGAGCATGTATTTGAAAAGGATTTCCATAACCCCGTTGTTCAAAATGCACTTAAAGAAGTTATCGATTTCCTACATGTCCATTTAACTGATTAAAACGAAATTACCCTTTGTCCCAGGCATTCCGTGGACAAAGGGTATTTTCGTTTTAAGGATAGAACTTCGTTAATTTTATTTAAATAGAAGTTACTTTCTCTTCGTTCAATTTATGAAAATGTTCCCATAAATTGTCGCAGTCTTCACGATCTTCTACTTTAATCATATTTACTACACTTTCATCTGTACCGTCTAAATACTCACGAAGGTGTATATCTGAAAAGCCATGTGTATCTGCATCATGTCTTGTGCTGCAATAATGAACTTCTTTCACACCAGACCAAATGATTGCTCCCATACACATTGGGCATGGTTCACATGTTGCGTAAATTACACAATCCGATAAATCCATCGTGCCTAATTTTTCGCAAGCTACACGGATTGCTACCATTTCAGCATGTGCAGATGGATCCGTATCTTTCATCATTGTGTTACTTACTGCTGCGATAACTTCATCGCCACGAACGATAGTCGCCCCAAATGGACCGCCATGTCCTTTATCCATACCTTCAATTGTTGCGTCTACCGCTAATTTCATGTAATCCATTTTATAACCCTCCGAATATTCTCGAATTATTTTATTAATAGATGTTGAATTCTCTCACTTCGAGCGTGTAAAAATAGAAAAATTATACACGAGCTTCCATTTTACTCTGTAACAGGACCAATATTTTCTTTCTTATTTACATATAGTTTATAAGCTAAGAGTACTGCCATTAGTAGGTATCCAATAACGAAAGGCATAGCAGTATCTTGCGCAATTCCGATTGTGCTTGTATGAATTGCACCTACAAAAGATAAAACAGCTCCAAGCACTGCAGCTACTATAGCACCAATAGGCGTGTTACGGATAGTAAATACAGCTATAGAACCCCAAAGTACACTAGTAATAGGAGCACCATTACCTAGAGCGACCAAACCATCGTAGAAAAGTCCAGCATTGTGCAGGGCAAGTGAAGAAACTTGATCGGCACCCTCGCCTACCGACATACCAGTAGCTGAAAGTGCATTATTAACAGCAACAAGTGCCCAGTTAGCAACCCATGGGAAGAAACATACAAATATTGCTGGAGCTTCAAATTTCGGACTTTCTTTAACAACTTGATGCCCTGTTACAATCGCAATAAACACGAGCATCGGAACAATAGCGGCAATTGGAACAACAGCTAGTAAAAGACCCATTAGACTGAAAATCGATAATAAGAATATGGCAAGAGAGCTAGCAATGGAATAGCCTAAACCTGCACCAACTTCTTTCCAACCAGCATGTCCTACATATACTGTTACTGGGAATGGGTTACCAAAAATGCCACCTATTGCAGTAGAAAAACCGTTTGCAAGCATAACGTCTCTAGTATTGTATTCATCCCCAACAACAGCAGCAGCTTCAACGTTTTCCAGATTAAAAATGAAGTTCGATAAACCTAAAGGTATAGCAGTTAATAAATATGGCAAAGCAGCTTCAATATGGTCGAAAAGCCCATTTAAATGCAACTTAGGTGGATTAAATCCGAATGATTTTAGAGCTTCAGTAACATCAGCAGGATTTTGATATCCAGCTATCCAAGCAATTGAAGTTCCAATTAGGATCAATAATGCACCTGTAGGTATTTTTTTGAATATTGGATGTCTACTTAACCAGTTCATGAAGATGACTATTATTGCAACAAATGCCACAACAGGCATTTCAAAAGATTGTAGCATTGGGTTCATACCTAAGAATACAAATGCCAAACCTGCCAAGGATGCTAACAATACAGTTTTTGGGACAAGCTTTCTAATCGTATCTCCTATGAATGCACCTAAAAATAAAATTGCAGCCTCAATAAAGCCCCAAAGCACAGCGACTGATGTTGTGAAAACAGCATCCTGTGTTTGATGATATAGAGGAAGCATAATCACAAATACGATAAGAAAAATACCAGGTGAACTAGAACCTGATGGTAATGCGGTAACATCTGCTCTACCTGTTTTCTTTGCTAATTTATAGGCAAAATAAGCAAAAATAACACCGGATAACAATACCGCAAGTCCAAAGCCAGGAACAATTCGTTTAAAAACAAACTCAGTTGGCATGCCAACTACACCAATTAATAATGAAATCATAACCAAAAAGTCTGTCAAAACGTTAACGAACAAACCGAAAGAAGCAGCAATATCTCCTTTTTTCCAAAAAACTACATTCCCCATGACTAACACTCCTTGCATTTTATTAATAAACAATTATTCTAGTAATTGATTCTCAGCCAATTTACATTTTCATGATAGCGTTTTCATTTATTTGAATAATCATTACTTTATACTTGTATATTAACAGAAAGCGCTAAGTTGTCATCGTATAGATAAACCAAAAATAGGTGCATTCGTTAGGCGTTTTATACAAAGGTATTCGAATAATTAATAGATGAATTTAACATTTTTTATATGAAATTATTAAAATTTGGATTAAAAAAATAAGTTATTTGGGAAGATTCTATTTATCTAGAAGTCTTCCCAAAATAACTTATAGCACTGCGATTTGTTCTTTAATAATATGTGTACCTGCTTCTTCTTTAATTGCCTCTTTCAAGCTTTCTGGGTTTGTAATAATTACTCTCTTCCCTTTTTTTTCTAGGAAGCTTAAACTCGCTTCAATTTTTGGGAGCATACTTCCAGCTGGGAAATGATTTTCTTCCATAAATTGTTTTGTTTCTTCAATTGAAATCTTATCTAAAGCACGTTGATTAGGTTTACCGAAGTTAATACATACTCTTGAAACACCAGTTGTAATAATTAACGTCTCAGCATCTATTTGCTCTGCTAGTAAACTTGTAGCAAAGTCTTTGTCAATTACAGCATCAATACCTTCGTACGTATTATTAGCTAATTTTACAACAGGAATTCCCCCGCCTCCAACAGCAATAACAACAAAATCAGAATCTATTAACAATTTAATAGCATCTTTTTCAACAATATTAATTGGTTTTGGAGATGGAACAACTCTTCTATAGCCACGACCTGAATCTTCGATGAATTTCCAGTCAGGATGTTCTTCTTTCATTTTTTCAGATTGTTCTAATGTAAAGAATGATCCTACTGGTTTTGTTGGATTTTCAAAATTAGGATCATCTGAACTTACCTCTACTTGAGTTATTATTGTAGCAACTTTTTTGTTTAGTCCTCTTTTTGCAAATTCGTTTGTCATTGCTTGTTGAATTTGGTATCCAATACCACCTTGTGTATCTGCTACACAATTAACAAGTGGCATTGCAGGCATGCCCGCTACTTCATTTGCAATTTCAGATCGTCTTAATCCAAATCCTACTTGAGGTCCATTACCATGTGTAACGACTACTTTATATCCCGCTTCTACCATATCAGCAATATGTACTACTGTTTCTTGTACTGCTTCATATTGATCTTGAATGGAATCTAGTCCATTTTCTTTAACTAATGCATTGCCTCCAATGGCAACAATTGTTACTTCCCCCACTTGACTTCCCCCTATTTTTACTGAATTACTTCTTTAGTAATTCAATCGATTGTTCTTTATGAGAATGATATAAAGGATTTGTTGGATCATTCTTAATAGCATTCTCAATTGCTTCTATAGCTTCCTCATGCTTGCCTAAAGATCTTAGACTATTTGCTTTATGGAAGGAGAAGTCATATCTATTTGGTTGAAGTGTTAAAAGTTTATCCATTTCAATAACAGCTTCTTCATGTCTTCCAAGTTCTCTTAAATAATTTGATTTATGGTAACGGTAGAATGTTTCATTCGGATTGATATCACACGCTTTATCGTATTCAGCCAAAGCTTCCTCCGGCTTTTTCCACAATCTCAAACAATTTGCTGTGTAAAAATAAAAGTCTAAGTCATTTGGATTAATCGATAATGCTTTGTTGTACTCTTCAAGAGCTTCTTTATATTGTTTTAACTCTTGTAGGAAATAACCTTTATAATAGGTGTAATCCGTATTTTGTTTGTCTAATTCTAATGCTTTGTCCATTTCTGAAATTGCATCTTCGTATTTATCCATTTTGGCAAATAGCTTAGCATTTTTTATATACTCATCATTTTCGTATAGCTCTTTTTCAAGAATACTAAATACTTTTGGTTGGTTTAGTTCTTTCGCATGTTGAAGAGATGACTTTCCATCGCGATCCTCTAATTTTACATCCGCACCAGCATCTACAAGTGTTTGAATGATATCAGAATATAAGCGACCACCATTCCCTAAAATCACGGCTTCAAGTAATGCAGACCAACCTAAATTGTTCATATGGTTAACTGGAACTCCAGCATCAATACAAACTTGTACAGTTTTTAAATAACCTTTTTCACTGGAAGGTAATAAAGCAGTTCCTCCAAAACGATTTACACTGTTTAATTCGGCGCCACCGCTAATCATCAATCGTAGTATTTCATGAAAACCATTTGCCGCGGAGCAAATAAACGGAGATAGTTGTGTAATATCTCTCGTATTTACATCACTTCCAGCTTCAATTAAGATCTTCACAGCTGCCACTTGATTTTTTTGAGTAGCTGCCATTAAAGCAGTACGTCCAGCATCGTCTTTAAAATCAACGCTTGCACCCTCTTGTAACAACTTTTCAATAGTAGAAAGATTTCCTAATTCACTCGCTTGAATAAGTTCCAGATGTAAGGATTGATTATCCACAATTTTTCTCTCCTTTTTTAGACAGTTGATATGACTTTTAGGTGAAAAGCTAGGAATCGATCAATTCCTAGCCTTAATCGATCAAAACAGTCTAAGGTGATCGTCTTATATTTATAATTTTGCTTACTTAATGTTTTCGCTTAATGCTAGAATGGCTTTCTCAAAAGCTTCCACTGGTGGGTTTGTAATACCAGCACCAATCATTCCAATTCCAGCATCTTTATGTGCAATCGCAGTATTAATAATTGGCATTATTCCAGTTTGAATCACTTTCCGAACATCGATTCCAGTTGGAATTCCCATGAAATTTAACATTGGAATAGTAACGTTTCGATTTTCAGTAGTTGTGATTTCTTTCATTTTTGTGGAGAAGTTAATTGCGTCTTCTACTGTTCCACCAACCAGTGCAACGATTGCAGGAGCTGTCGCCATTGCAAATCCGCCAATACCGTATGTTTCCGTAATAGCACTGTCGCCAATATCAAGCCCTGAATCTTCTGGTTTGTAACCAGCAAACATTGGACCGATTACTTTTTGAGCTGGTCCAGTAAACCATGTATTACCAGCAATACCACTTATACGAATACCAAATTCTACTCCATTACGTGCCATTGTTGTCACGACTGTACTGTTCTCGATACCATGAGCAGCATCTAACGCACATTTACATAGAGCCATCCAAGTTGGACCTGAGAAATAGTCACTGCTTGCTACAAACTCAAACACTTCTTTTTTCTGCTCAGTTGTAAAATCTGTTTGAATAATTAAAGGCGTCAAAGCCTGGATAAGTAATGTTGTACCCGCAATGTTACGGTTATGACACTCATCACCCATATGAAGTGCTTGTGCAAGCATTAGGCGTAAGTCAATACCATTTGCACTTAGTTTCATTGCATCACGTAATATTGGACCTAATACATCGCGCATCCAAATTAAACGATTGATAACACTCTCATCATTCGCACCCATACGTAAAATTTTAGATAATTGCTCACTTAAATTTGTGTACGCAATATTTCCGTATGTTTTGTTCTCAACAATATGCATAAACATTGACGCGGAAGTTACACCAGCCATTGAACCAACACAGTTGTGCTCATGACAAGGAGAGAAAGTAATTTCTCCGGATGCAGCTAATTTTTCTGCTTCTTCAATATCTTTAGCTAAGCCTTCAAATACTATTGCTCCAGTTACTGCACCTTTCATTGGTCCATTCATTTTGTCCCAAGAAATAGGTGGTCCAGCATGTAAAATAGTAGTTTTCGTCATACCAGGAACAACATTGATTGCTTGATCAAAGCCGATTAATACGGGTTGTGAGTTAACAATTCTCTCCACCGCAAGTTTATTTGCTTCTTCAATTTTTTCTGCAATTGTCGGTTCCTCTAGTTTATCAAGTGCAGCAATAATTTCCGGGTTTCCTCTACCTGGTGGCATCCACTCTAAATGTGTTACAGTAGCATTCTGTTTTATCATGTCATCTTTGAAGGATTCAATACCCACGTTAATGACATTTATTTTTTCATTGAATAGTTCGTTAATTTTACTCATGGTTATTCTCCTTTCACTACAAATTCTCTTGCTAATAATCCTGCATTTTGACTGCTGCTTGCATGTGTAGCTCCGGCAGCTAATAATTTGTTAATTTGACCTTCAATATTTTGACTATCTAATTCTGTGCCAAGAATATATCCGATTATTTCTAAATGTCTTCCTTCATCTTCTGCTAATTGTTTCGCTTCAATGATTGCTGGAAGCATTGTGCCTACTGGATCTTCATGAGCACCAAAGCCTAAAACAAAGTCCATTACAATTACTCCTACAGATGGATCTTTCGCTTCTTGGATAAATCGTTCAATACGAGTAGAAGGATCAATCATTGGATGGGGTTTACCTTGTGTAAATTGATCATCGCCAAAATCAATGAACGTATGATCTTGACTTACTTTTACATCTTTTAAACGGAATTCAGGCTCTCTTTGAATGTTGCTATAGACATTGTCGAATTTCTCCATAGCGATGTGCATTGCTTCGTCACAAAGTGTTCCGCCACTGAATAATCCACGAATATATTTTTGTTCTGGTTTTAATTTCGCACGTACTTCTTCTACTAGCGGAAGATTCAATGCACGTTTATTAATTTGGCTTTCGTCTGCACCAGCTAATAACACCGCTTTAAGTGCAGCTTCTTTAGACATTTTCGCAAAATGACCGCCAGCATTTGTTACTTTTTCTTCATCCCCGCCCACGAACCATACAACAACAGGTTTAGAAGATTTTTTAATTTGTGCTAAAACTTTTTCTTCCACGCTTGGTGCTGGTGGTTTAGAAACTAACACAATAACTTTTGTAGCTTCGTCTTCTTGTAATGCTTTAATGCCATCAAGCATCATAATTCCGCCAACTTCTTCACTTAAATCGCGTCCACCAGTACCGATAAGTTGCGTAATTCCGCCTCCAAATTCATGAATACGAACACTTAACTCTTGGCTACCAGTTCCTGATGCGCCAACGATACCGATATTTCCTTTTCTTACTGCATTGGCGAAACATAATGCTACGTTTCCAATAATTGCAGTTCCACAGTCAGGACCCATCATTAATAAGCCTTTTTCATGTGCTAATTGCTTTAGTGCTATTTCATCTTCAATCGAAACATTATCGCTAAACATCATAACGTGAAGATTATTTTCAAGTGCTTTTCTCGCTTCTCTTGGAGCATACATTCCGTTTACCGCAATAATTGCTAAATTTGCATCAGGAATGTTTTCTGCTGCTGATTTAATCGTTGAATATTTAACTTCGCTTGTACCTTTTGAAGGCTTATTTTTTTTCGTTAATAATTCTTCGATACCTACGAAAGCGCTTTCGCACATTTCCTCGTTCTCAGCTTTTACAACGATCATTAAATCACTTGTTCTCGCTTCTTCTACTTCTTGTGTCATTAGACCAACGTTTCTAATTACTTCTTTATTCATTTCAGTTCCCATCGCTATAATTGCTTGCTCAACGCCTTCAATTTGGTTTGCTTTTGTTGATAAAGACATTAAAGACACGGAATCGAAATATGTGTTTGCTTTAACTACAACTTGAACAGTCATAATGTACCTCCAATTTTAATATTAGTTTCTAGTCCAGTAAGAATTCCTAAAGCAATATCTGTTCCAGACGAAGATCCTATATTTAATACTTTTTTTAACGAGAGAATCAATTGCTCTTCATTTTCTTCTAACAACGCATTTACTAATACAATGATAGACTCTCTAATTTTCCCTACAGAAGCTTTCTTTATTGCTATGTAACTAATTTCATTTGTTGCTGTCCTTGCTGCTCGTTCAATCTCTTCAAAAAACCATTGATAATTAACGAAAGAACTATTTTTTAAATGAAATGAGGTGAACAATCCTACTAAAAAATCATCTCCAGACGGAGTTAATCCAGGGCCAAGTCCTAATAACGAAACTGCATGTGGAACTGCATGATGCAGTTGCTTTTTAACCAGCTCGTCTGTTAGTAAACCTTTTCTTTCCTGAATCATTTTAGACATTTCTTGCTCAAACGGACTTTCATTTACTGATTTACTCTTAATCCCGCCACTTTTACCATGGATTTCGATATACTGCTTCATTATCTTTATATTCTTCTTTAAAACATCTGTATTGGTGGGATATGTCGGCAATATACTTTCCCAACTTTTTGTTCTATCGATAGTTATGGACATTTTGTTTCCGATAGATATAATATTATTATCGGAATACACTTCATCGTAGGCATTTATGTTCATGTCTTCGAAGCTAGCTAAATCAATGATAAGGGTATTTGGTCCATTATCTATTTCATTACAGGCGATGGTGTATAGTTCTCCATCTTCAAGGCATTGTATATTTAATGTTCGCTTAAATGTACTATGAACAAAACCACTAAGCTTTGAGTGGATAACTCTCTGAATAAAATCTACGTCTCCAGATCTTGCAAATACCACTACATTCACCTCTGTTTTCAAAACTTAATTGAATGAACAATATTAACTTACAGGTGGAGTGCACTTCCTCTAGATAGTACTTTCCCACTTTCGGTTGTTGTTCATAATATACAAATGTTTGTTTATTCCTTTGACATATTTCACCTTTACATAAATACTATAGAATAGAGAACGTAGTATGGTCATCGTTTAATCAAACCAAAAAGTGCTAATTTAGTTTGTGCATATTGTACAATTTAATAGAAAGACATTTTGTCTTAGGAGTGAGAAAAATTTGCTTACAGTTCAAGACTTATTAGAAATAAAAGCGATAGATGGTCTAAAGATTATTGCTGGTGAAAAAGGTATTAATAACGAAATATCTATTGTAAATATTATCGAAAATCCAGACGCATTTGATTGGCTTTCACCTAATGAATTACTACTGTCAACAGGATATATTTTTAAAGATAATGAGGAGTTACAAAATAAAATTATTAAAGAACTTTCGGAGATTAACTGTGCAGGGCTTGTCGTAAAAATGAAGAGATACTTTGAAAAACTTCCACAGAATATGATTGATGAAGCAAATAAATATGGTTTACCACTTTTAGAACTACCTATTGGATACACTCTCTCAAGAGTCATTTCGATCATTAATGAAAAAGCATCGGGAAGGTATGATTTACTAAATAGAAAAACGTTAGACATGCATAATTTATTCTTTAGAATTTCTTTGGAAGGTGGGGGAATTGAAAAAATTTCATCCATGTTGTCTGGAACAATAAATAATCCAATTATTATTGTCGATAAAAATTGGAGTTTATTACACTATACAGAACATGCGGCTAACGATATTCCGCTCAAAGATTCACTTGACTTAACTACGGATAAACCTATATTTAACAAAGAATTTATAGATAGTATTCCACACAACTTAAGTGATATGAAAAAGTCAATCAAACGAAGTTATTATTTAAAAGACAAAAGTATTATTTGTAGAGTTCTTCCTATTGCAGTTTCACAAGATATTTACGGGTACATCGTTATTTGGCAAACAGTTCATGATCTAGTTGAATTTGACTATATTATTTTGCAACAAGCTTCTACAATCATTGCGCTGGAAAGGATAAAAGCGAAGGAAATCAAAGAAGTTAAAGTGAAAATAAGACAGGATTTCTATGACGACTTACTATCTGGCAAGATTACTTCTCCCGAAACATTACAAACTTTATGTGATTTGCATGGTCTAAACCCAAATTATTCGTATTATTGTTTAGTGATTAATATAGAAGCTAAGGAAGTGGAAAAATTTGAAGATATGATAATAGGTAAATATAAAATGGATAATATTGCGCAAAGTTGCGTAGAGATTGTTTATGAAATGGCCTACAAATCTATCGGTGAAATTACATCTTTTTATAGAAATAATAGAATCATCATTTTAGTTGGTCAAAACGAAGATAGACCACCTATTTCAGTTAGTGAAGCAAAGCAATATGCCACTGATTTGCATGAGAAACTCGTTAATAGATTACAGAACTCCTTTTTGATTGGCATCGGCCAGCAATATCGTTCCATAAACTCATTGTATAAAAGTTTTTCGGAAGCGAATGAAATGATCCGATTAATGCAGCAGATGCACGAAAAAAATGAAGTCTCTCATTTCGAAGATTACTCTGTTTATCATCTATTAGATTCGAATATTAACTCCTTAGAATTAGAGGACTTTTTTCAGAAAAGCCTCGGCAAAATATATGAACACGATAAATTACATGCAACCAGTTATTTATCCACATTGGAAAATTACTTTTACAACAATCAAAATGTATCCGAAACATCTAAAGCAATGTTTTTACATAGAAATACTCTAATCTATCGAATTGAGAAAATTAAAGAAATATTAAATACGGACTTAAAAAGCTCTGAAGAATTACTTAGAATACAAATAGCTTTAAAGATTTTTAGAATATTAAACAAGTATATGTAACACTTCAATTAGAATTAAATGAAGGGGACTTTTTATTCCAACCAATGAAGAAACTTGTAGAAGTTAATTTCGTCCATATTAAAAAAACAGGTGTTGAGCTTTTATGAGGAACTTTCTACGATTCGGTTTTTTACAAGCAATTTCTTGCATTTTTCCAGTTATTATTTTTGCATCTCTCGCTGTATCTAAGTTTGTAAGTGTTCCATTTTTAACTCGCTATGATTTTATTTTGATTGTTTGTCTAGCAGCTCAATTATTCATGCTTATCTCCAAATTAGAAACTTTTGATGAGTTTAAAGTCATTTGTTTATTTCACGTAATTGGGCTGGCACTTGAGTTATATAAAGTACATATGGGTTCATGGGCATATCCAGAGGAAGCATATAGCAAGTTTTTCGGAGTTCCATTATATAGTGGATTTATGTATGCGAGCGTTGCTAGTTACATTTGTCAGAGCTGGCGGCATTTTGATTTGCACATTTACAACTGGCCAAGATCATTTTTCGCAGTTGACATTAGTGTTCTGATCTACTTGAATTTCTTTACGCACCATTTTACGTACGATATTCGTTGGGTGTTAAAAGGTTTGCTCCTTATAATTTTTCTACGGACGTTTGTCACTTTTGAAATTAATAAGATAATCTATAAAATGCCTATGATTCTCTCTTTTCTATTGATTGGTTTCTTTATTTGGATTGCCGAAAATATCACCACATTCTTCGGTGCTTGGCAATATCCAAACCAAGAAACAGCCTGGTCGCTCGTCCCGATTGGGAAAATTAGTTCTTGGTTTCTACTAGTTATCATAAGTGTTATTATTGTAGCTCAATTGAAAAGAGTGAAGAACATAAAATACACCGCTAACAGATAGGTCATCTGCAGGCGGTGTATTTACTTTTAGTGAGTGGGATTGATCAATTCATCATTTTCACTCAAACTTTTTATTAGTCCACGACGAAATATCTAGCATCCGGATGGGCAAAGACAATTGCAGAAACGGATGCTTCTGGCTCCATCATGAATTCTTCGGTTAAATGCACACCGATGCCTTCTGGTTTAATAAGTCCAAAAAGTTTTCCTTGATCGTCTAAATTTGGACAAGCAGGATATCCGAAAGAGAAACGTTGACCTTGATATTTTGCTGCAAATCGGTCGCGCATTGTAAAATCGGTTGCGTCAGGGAAGCCCCATTGATCACGTATTTCTTGGTGAATCCGTTCGGCAAATCCTTCTGCTAGCTCCAGTGCAGTTGCCTGCAATGCGTGGCTTTCTAAAAACTTTCCTTGTTCCTTTAGTATGTTTGCTGCGTCACGTACCCCGTGTCCTGCGGTAACAAGCATAAATGCAACGTAATCCATTTCCCCGCTATCAACGGATTTTAAGTAGTCAGCTAAACATAGGTATGGTTCTACTGATTGGCGAGGGAATGTGTATCGTTCTAATTCTGTTATAGAATCAGTCGGATCGTATATTATCACATCATCCCCATCGGATTGTGCTAGGAAAAATTGATACATGCCGGACGGTTTTAATATTCCTGCCCCTAGAAACTCTGTTACAAGTTCATGTAGTTCTACAGCGCGTCCGTCACCTTGTTCTAATAATTTTTCACTATAACCTTTTAACCCTAAATGATGTCCGATGAGTGTCCGCATATTAACATATGGGTATAAATGAGACACAGAATAATTTTTCAAAACATGTCGTCGTAAGTCTTTTGGTTTGTATACTTGGACATCCTCACGCACCGTTTTTACTGGCTTTGTTAATACAGCGACTGCTGATTTCGAAGCTCGAGTTGCTTCTGCTACTTTTCGTTTTTCTTGTTGTATATTAAGTTCTTCTAATAATATGGTTTTATCTTCTTTGTTTTGCAAACGATTGGCAAGATCCAGTCCTTGCATGGCATCTTTTGCATATAAAACGGGGCCATCATACTCTGCAGAAATTTTTGTCTCTGTAAAACGCCTTGATAATGCTGCTCCTCCAACAAGCATTGGCACATCAATTCCCGCTTCTTTAAAATCTTGTGCCGTAATAACCATTTGTTGTGCAGACTTTACTAGTAATCCGGAAAGTCCGATGATATCTGGCTTTTCTTTTCGAATGACTTCAATAAGTGTCGCTGGTGTAACTTTTATGCCAACATCTATTACTTTATATCCGTTATTACTTAAAATAATATCGACTAAGTTTTTTCCGATATCATGTACATCACCTTTAACTGTCGCTAGAATAATCTTCCCTTTACCTGAGTCATCCTCTTTCTTCTCCATGTACTGTTCGAGGTATGCCACTGATGCCTTCATCACACCTGCACTTTGAAGTACTTCTGCTACGATTAATTGATTATCATTGAAAAGACGTCCCACTTCGGACATTCCCTTCATCAATGGACCGTTAATGACATCTAATGGTGTGTCATACAGATGAAGTGCTGCTTCCAAATCAGGGATAAGCCCTTCCTTCGTGCCTTCGATAATGTAATATGCTAGGCGTTCAGGAACTGTTTTTGGAATATCTGCTTCTGTCTTTTCTTTCTTTTTATCACGGTAGAAATCCGTAAAATCAGCAAGTGTTTTATCCGTTGTTGTAAATAAAAGCTCGTTTGCCATTGCAATTTCTTGTTCAGGAATAGAAGCATATCGCTCTAGCTTCTCTGTGTTTACAATCGCATAATCAAGACCTGCTTGCGTGCAGTGATACAAATAAACCGCATTAAGCACTTCTCTACCGACTGGCGGAAGACCAAATGATACGTTACTTACTCCTAAAATAGTCAATGTGCGTGGCATTTTTTCTTTTATTAAACGTATCCCCTCAATTGTTTCTACAGCGGAACCAATATATTGTTGATCTCCTGTTCCTACTGGGAAAACGAGTGGATCAAAAATAATATCTTCAGGGGCAATCCCCCACTTGTTTACGAGCAAATCATAAGAGCGTTCTGCGATTTCGAGCTTTCGTTCCCGCGTAACAGCCATTCCCACTTCATCAATCGTCCCAACGACTACTGCAGCCCCATATTTTTTGGCAAGCGGCATAACAGCATCGAATCGTTCTTCCCCGTCTTCTAAGTTAATCGAGTTAATAATCGTTTTTCCTTGTGAATATTTCAATGCCTCTTCAATCACATTTTCATCAGTAGAATCAATGACAAGCGGCACTTTTACCTTTTTTACAACTTCTTTCATGAAATTTGTCATATCCGCTAGCTCATCACGGTCAGGATTCGCTAAACAAATATCAATAACATGGGCGCCACCTTTGACTTGTGCACGCGCTATTTCCGAAGCTTCTTCAAATTTTTCATCCACAATCAATCGTTTAAACTTTCGCGAACCGATAACATTTGTTCGTTCTCCTATGAGCAATGGTCGCATCGAATCATCATAGAGTAACGGCTCAATCCCTGAAACTACATGACCATGGCCCCTTTCTAGCGGTTTACGCGGCTCAATATCTTTCACTGCTTCTCGAACTGCTCGAATATGTGGAGGAGTAGTTCCGCAACACCCACCTACAATATTTAACCAACCTTTTTCCGCAAAACCTCTTAGCTTTTTCGAAAGCGATTCTGGTGATTCATGATAATGCCCCTCTTCATCAGGCAATCCTGCATTCGGATAACAACTCACATATCCATCCGACAACTCGGAAAGAGAACGAATATGATCCGTCATAAATTCTGGTCCCGTTGCACAGTTAAGCCCTACGGAAAGTGGCTTTATATGTTCAATGGAAATGTAGAAAGCTTCAATGCTTTGTCCCGCAAGTGTCGTACCCATTGGCTCGATTGTACCGGAAATCATAATTGGAAGTTCTTTACCTGTTTCTGTAAATGCTTGTTTTATTCCAATAGTTGCTGCTTTGACATTTAACATATCTTGACTCGTTTCAAGTAAGATGACATCCGATCCACCTTCCACTAAAGCTTTCGCCTGTAAGTAAAAGTCGTGCGTTAATGCATCAAACGTAATACCGCCCGTAACAGATAATGTTTTTGTTGTCGGTCCAATTGCTCCAGCTACAAATCGTGGCCATTCAGGTGTAGAGAATGCAGCTGTGCATTTTTTGGCAATTTGCGCTGCTCGGAAATTAATTTCATGTGCTTCTTTTCCAAGATTATATTCATTCAATACAACTGGTGTACCACCAAATGTATTTGTACAAATGATATCAGCACCGGCTTCTAAATATTGCCGGTGAATTCGCTCAACGACATCTGCGTTCACAATGTTTAAATACTCATTACAACCGTCATATTCTTCCCCACCAAAATCTTCTGGGGAAAGATTCGCATTTTGTATCATTGTACCCATCGCACCGTCAATGATAAGTATCCTATTTTGAAGCTGTTGCTCAATTAGATGTTTGGACATAGCTGGTTTCTCTCACTTTCTTTTCATCAATCTCTTTAATATGTTGAATTAATTCAAGTGACATATCGTATCGGAAGAATGGCGTTATGATATAAATTCCATTAAATAGTTCCGCCGCAGTATCAATCAATTCTTTTGCAATCAGTATTCCCTCTGCAGTAGAACGTTCCCTATCTTCTCCACAAGCACGCATACGTTCCAACACTTCGTCTGATAATTTGATACCGGGTACTTCATTGTGCAAGAACTCCGAATTTCGACTGTTTGTCAGCGGCATAATACCGATAAAAATCGGCGTGGACAAATGTTTGGTTGCTTCATATATTTCTTGAATTTTTTCTTTTGTATAGACTGGTTGTGTGATGAAATAGTCAGCCCCGCACTCGATTTTCTTCTCGAGACGTTTTACTGCACGATCGAGCACGCGTACGTTTGGATTGAAAGCAGCCGCCACGGAGAAGTTTGCTTTTTTTCGAAGCGATTTCCCTGAAAATGAAGTACCTTCATTTAACTGTTTAATTAATTGAAGTAACTCTAGGCTCGAAACATCATAAACGCTTGTAGCTCCTGGAAAATCTCCAATTTTCGTTGGATCTCCAGTTACGGCTAAAATATCATGAATTCCAAGTGCATCAAGACCCATTAAATGAGATTGCAATCCTATTAAGTTGCGATCACGACAAGTAATATGGGCAAGTGGACGAATATTATTTTGCAATTTTAACATTGATCCCATGGCCATATTGCTAATTCGAGGAGAAGCAAGTGAATTATCTGCCATTGTCACCGCATCTATACCAGCAGCATATAGCTTCTCTGCACCATCCATGAAGGTGGTCGTGTCCAAGTGCCGCGGAGTATCCAGTTCTACAATGACTGTTCTTTCAGTTAACGCTTTTTCATGGAGCGGTTTATTGATTGCCTGCTTTGGTTCTTGAATGATTATTGGCTTTTTAGGTGTAACGGTTTTATTTGTAATTGGTGGTAAGTAGGCGATTCTTTTTTTCACTGCTTCTATATGTTTTGGAGTCGTTCCACAGCATCCCCCTATCAGTCGGACACCAGCTTCTCTAAGATATAATGCGGCCCTACCAAAATAATCCGCTTCCGATTCATAAACAATACGTCCGTCCTCCATATCGAGCAAACTCGCATTCGGATAAGCAGAAAGAAATGCTTTTTCAGGAAGTGTCACCTCTTCAAATGCTTGAATCGTGTGATGCGGTCCAAGGCGACAGTTGACTCCAACAATATCCGCTCCTAATGCTTCGAGCTGATGTAAAGCTTCATTTAGCGATAAACCATTTTGCAAAATACCCGGTTCATGCATCGATACTTGAGCAATGATCGGCGTAGCCGTCATCTTACGTAGATGCGTGACCGTTGCCGATAGCTCTTCAAAATCATAATAGGTTTCAAGGAGTAGCCCATCTGGATTTCCGGATAAGAGATGGGTAGCTTGCCGGTCAAGCGTTGCTATGATTTCATCAATGGATGCATCACTCTTCCGAATACCACGAATTCCCCCAATTGTACCTAGCACATATTGTCCACCAGGTGCAGCGGCTCTTTTCGCAATAGTAATCGCCGCTTCATTAATTTCTTTCATTTGATTTTCAAGTCCGTACCTCGCCAATTTGATCGCATTCGCACCGTAAGTATTAGTTTGAATAATATCTGCTCCAGCTGCAATATAGTCTTGGTGAATCTGTGTGATTATCTCTGGTTTCTGTATATTTAATTCCTCATTGCAATAATCAATTCCGTATGAATAAAGCAGCGTCCCCATTGCTCCGTCTGCAGTTAGCATATTTGTTTTTAGTTTTTCTAGTAATCCCACTCACACTCATCCTCTCTAAAATACAAAAAAGCCTTCCATGAAAAGAAGGCTTTACGAGTATGTAATATTCGTACCTTCTCATCTTTCAGACTATTACAAGCCTGCTGGATTTAGCACCTGACCATTACGGCTGGTTGCTGAAGCGTCCTAGGGCCAGTCCCTCGGCTTCTCTTGATAAGAATTCACTATTCAGTTTTTTTGTTAGACATATCGTACCTTTATTACACTAAAGCGTCAAGGTAAGTTTTGAATTTTCTATATACTTTTGGTGGATCTATCACTTTTTCAACCGATGTTTACACTTATTCGACCGATGTTGGGTAGTATTCGACCGATTATTTCACATATTCAACCGATGTCGGCTTTTATTCGACCGTTTATCACTTAGATTCAACCGATAATGACACTTATTCGACCGATTCACATTTTCCTTGATGCAATCTCTTTCCAATCCCACTTATAAATCGTATTTTTGGAGTTTCCATATCCAATTAATTTCATTATATACTTCAGGTGAGTCTATCGAGTATTCGACCGATGTTGGGTAGTATTCGACCGATTATTTCACATATTCGACCGATGTTGGCTCTTATTCGACCGTTTATCACTTAGATTCAACCGATAATGACACTTATTCGACCGATTCACATTTTCCTTAATGCAATCTCTTTCCAATCCCACTTATAAATCGTATTTTTGGAGTTTCCATATCCAATTAATTTCATTATATACTTCAGGTGAGTCTATCGAGTATTCGACCGATGTTGGGTAGTATCCGACCGATTATTTCACATATTCGACCGATGTTGGCTCTTATTCGACCGTTTATCACTTAGATTCAACCGATAATGACACTTATTCGACCGATTCACGTTTTCCTTGATGCAATCTCTTTCCATTCCCACTTATAAATCGTATTTTTGGAGTTTCCACTTGTTATTAAATTCATTGATTTCAAAACCCTTAATGCAGATTGTGGAGAATTTAAATGTAGAAATCTTTTGCATTGCCGATTATTAATACTTTCCCCAATCAGCACAAACCATTCATAAACAGCTTTTTCATGGGCAAGCCGGTCGACATGACCACAACGCAAACAGTTCCAGCCATTTTTCTTTTTCACCATTCCA
Organism: Psychrobacillus sp. L3; assembly: GCF_042945595.1. Classification (GTDB taxonomy): domain Bacteria; phylum Bacillota; class Bacilli; order Bacillales_A; family Planococcaceae; genus Psychrobacillus. Next base: position 3,269,318 of record NZ_CP168493.1, read on the forward strand.
TGCGTTTCACACTTTTCACAGTACACACCAGTCAAAAGATCGTTCGGATTGATGCCCCAGCGTTCGCACATAGGATAAGGAAAATAAGGTCGATGACTAGCAACGATTTTCTCTGCCAACTTGTGCATTTCATTCACTTCTAAACATACTTTATTACGAGCAATATTCCGCAAAAACACCGGGATTGTCTGATGGTGAATCAAGGGATATTTCGTAGATGGCTCCACAACCATGACTTTAGAATTCGTCAACACAATTACCCCGTCAACAGGAATCTTTATTCCCCGCAACTGTAACCATTCATCAAGCAAATAGTTATTCCGTTCAATCTGCACCTCTGGACTTTCATATATATCTACTTTACCATTCTCATTTTCTCGCTCTAACTGGAAAGAATTTTGTTTAAATCGCAATTTCCCACCAATATTTTTACTTTCCAATACCACCGCAAAGTATTGTGTCAAAAACACTGTATCAATTTGAAACTTACCATTCGATTCCAAACTTACATCATGCAGTACTACATACTCGAATGGAAATGAATACTTCTGAAATACCTCATCCACACGTACTTCGCCATAAATCCCAGCATTCGCCATATGCATTTTCGAATGAATTAATTCTTTCATCTCATGCATCTCCGGCAAACGTCGATGCAACAACCTCAAACCCACATAACTATACTCGTCCGAACGCGCTTTCACTATCAATAAAACACCCCCAACCGCATCGTATCACATGTACATAAAAAGTAAATTTCACTAAAACGCCAACAATTACATTTCCTCCATAAAAAAAGAACCAAAAATGAATTTTGGTCCAAATAAAGTATCTATAATAAAATTCTTCGAGAAATCATCTCCGCCGTCTCCTTACCGTTTTTAATACAAGCACCTATGCCAACTCCGTAATAAGAACAGCCTGCAAGAATTACATTTGGAAGCTCATCAGCTAGTTTCTTATTTAATGATCTAATAGCTTCCCCATGCTCTAAATGATAATTAGGCATCTGATCATTCCATTTCGTCACTTCTACCACTTGAGGTTTACCGCTTAGCTTCAAACTTTTTTCAATATCTTGCATTGCAATTTCAACCAATTCTTCCTCACTCATCTGCTTCATACTTTCAAACGCTGGGTTCGAACTCTTGTAAAACATTCGAACAAGCAAATTGCTGTTTTCAGATGTATGCGTCCATTTGCGGCTTGTCCATGTACATGCATTGCATTTCGCGTCGCTATTTTCAGAAACGATGAAACCTGTACCCTCCGCCGGAAGCTGATGATCAGGAATTTCAAATCCAAGATATATACTAATAAGTGATGAGTTTTTCAACTTATTGAAGTCCTTGTCCAATTCCTCATTTTCCAAGATGGCTTGTGCAACATTATGTGGAGTCGTCAATACAACATAGTCTGTCTCAATTGTTTCACCATTCGACAATAAAAGCTCATATCTCTCACCATTCTTCAGGACTTTCTTCGTTTGAATTCCTTTCATAATCGTCTCATTGCCAAGGTCTTCTTCCATGCGATCAATCAAAGAGGAAAGCCCGTTTTTAAAAGAGATAAATTTTTTATTTGACGCAGCTTCGAATTTAGCTTTATTCGCACCTAAGCCTTTCATAATACTGCCATGCTCATTTTTATAATCAATTAAATATGGAAGCGTTGAAGCGATTGTCAGTTTGTCTAGATTTCCTGAGTATACTCCGGATAAAACGGGAGCTATTTGCTTTTCTACTAGTTCTTTTCCTAAGAAATGCTCCAAAAACGATCCTACTGAGCTTTCTTTCGTGAAGCTTTCATTTGATAATTCAAAGTCTTTTAATGCTTCTTCTTTCCCTTCATCAGAAACTAATGTGCTACTTTCCAACGATTCCACACTTGTTGGTATTCCAAATACTGTATCAGGTGGAATTGCATGCAGTTCATTGTTCGTATAAATATAGGAAATTCCTGTTGAATTATAAACAAGCTCATCGTGCATATGTAATTCTTCCACTAAAGGCATTACTCCTTCATTGCGAGCAACAATGGAGTCTGCTCCAACCTCCATGATGAAATCCTTTTCCTTCACTGAATGAATTTTTCCGCCTAAATAATCATTCGCTTCCACTAAAACCAATTCTATGTCTAAGGCTTTTTCTAATTTTATTCTTTGCAAATAATGCATCGTAGAAAGGCCAGTAATGCCCCCTCCAACTACAACTATTTTTTTCAAAACAATCACTCCTTGTCGTTATTCATAGTATAAGCGTATATACAAATATCTGGTATGACTTACCTCACAATTCTTTCACTATTCAATTAAAAATACACAATAGTTTTCCTTTTCGTCAAATCTTTTAAAATTACTTCCATTTTAAGAGGGATATAATTTCTTCTGTCGAAGTAACAACTACCGAAGAATCTATTTAAGAGCGAGGAATGTTATGAGGAAAAAAAGAAATCTAATTTTGGGTTGTATATGTATGATCGTTATTATTGGAATACCAATATTTGTTCATTCTATTAAAAAAGACGTCTGGGAAATTAATGCTACCAATTTTATTAAAGCATTTCAACCTATTAGTGGTGATGCGGTTATTGATGATTTGCGGGCATGGACACCATTTGAATGGGATAATCTATATAGTTTTTCACCTTATATATCAAAAGAAACAATCTATGAAACCATTGGTTATAAATGGAGTAATATAAAAGAAACCTTAAACGAAGGAATGAACCAGATTGTATTTGTTCATGATGGTGAAGTAGTGTGCTATTTGTTTGGTTATCCAGAGCACAGTGGGATAGGTTTTAATTTTGGAGAATATAAAGGTAGTTATATTAAACTAACAACTGAACAGGAGCTACCTTTTAACATAACAGAAAGGAATGGTGTAAGATATTTTGAATTCATCAAGTAGTCAAAGGATGGAGTAAACAGTAACCCATCCTTCTCTATTACTATATCGCTCTAATCACAGCCCGAATTGGACTGCCATCTGCTCCTTGAATTTTCAGTGGCAGTGCGATCAATTCATAATCACCGGGTTCTATATCTTGTAATAATAAGTTCTCCAAAATGTGTACGCCGTGTTGATAAAGTGCGTGATGGGCTGGTAGTTCTTTATTATCTAATGCATCCACAGAGGGATGATCAACTCCGATTAAAAATATTCCTTTCTCTTGCAAAAAAGCACCGATATTTTCTTTTAATACGGGAATTGTTGAAGGGAAGTTCTCCACACATACTTCATATGAAGTTTTTAAAAGTAAACGCTCTACGCCATCTAGTTCTACGTCTTGTAATTCTTCGCGCCCAATGGAATCGAATCCTATAACATCCACTACTTTGGCACGCCCGATATACATATTAATATCTAATTGATCAATCGTTGAACCTTCATTATCAAAGTGAAATGGCGCATCGGCATGTGTCCCGGTATGCACACTTGTTGTGAATCGACCAATATTGACCGAACCTGTCTCTTCTTTGGAATAAGCAACTTCAAATTGGAAAGGTGTATCGCCTGGCCAAGTACCAATTTTATTTGAAAATGGGTGTGAAATATCAATCCAGCGGTTATCCATAGCTTCCCCCTATAAACTTGTTCTCAAATCCCATAACTCTGGGAAAAAACGATGGTCGAGTACTTGCCGTAAGTAATTGACACCTGATGAACCGCCTGTTCCTTTTTTAAATCCAATAATCCGTTCGACTGTTTTCATATGACGAAAGCGCCATTGTTGTAACCAATCTTCTACGTCCACAAGTTTTTCAGCCAATTGATATAAATTCCAGTACTTATCGATATTTTGATATACCTCTCTCCATGCCAAAGCTACTGTTTCATCCCCCCCATAAGTGACGGAGTAATCTCTGTTCACCACATTAGTGTTCAAATCGAATCCCGCTTTAGCTAACGAATGTATCGCAACATCGTAAATACTTGGTGCGTTATATGCTTTCTCAAGTTGCTCGTATAACTTAGTATCTTTTTCATAGATTTTAAGAATATGCTTCGTTTTATACCCAAGTGCAAATTCAATTTGCCGGTATTGAAAAGATTGAAATCCCGATGACTTTCCGAGTTTATCCCGAAATTCTAAATACTCAGCAGGTGTTAATGTCGAGAGCACATCCCAAGCTTGAATAATCTGGGTTTGAATTTTCGTTACTCGTGCAAGCATCTTAAAGGCTGCCTGCAATTTATCTTCTTGAATTGCTTGAATCGCACTTGTTAATTCATGCAATAGTAACTTCATCCAAAGTTCACTTACTTGATGAATGATGATAAATAACATTTCATCATGATGGCCGGATAACCTTTTTTGACTGGATAAAATGCTATCAAGATGTAAATATTCAGAGTACGTCATATCATTCTGAAAGTCTGTATAAATTCCTTTTTCCTTATTTAACTTTTCTTCCAACTCTGAAATATCCTTTGACATTCTGTTCCTCCTTTAGGCAATCACATCCCGCTTATTTTCAAAGCGTTTATACGTTTCTTCTTTCATTATTTCCTTTAAAATTTGTACGGTATTCCATACATCTTCAAAGGTGTTATATAACGCAACCGGTGCTAATCTAATTCCATTTGGTGAACGAAAATCAGGGATGACATGATGCTCTTTTAATGCCTTGCAAATACGCGCTGCCTCATCGTGGACTAAAAAAACATGTCCCCCACGACGATCTTCTTCACGTGGATTTGCGATGGTAAATGAATATTCACCTAACTCTTCTTCTATTAAATACATCATATAATCGGTTAACTTTAACGACTTGTCACGAATTGCTTCTATTCCAGCCTCCGCAAACATTTCTAGTGATCCAAAAAGCGACGCAGCACTTAATATATTCGGTGTTCCTATTTGATATGCACCAGCATCCGTTGCAGGTGTCATTTGGGTTGCTAAATCAAACTGTTTCTCTTTGTCGGAACCAAACCAACCAGCAAGACCTGGATTTTGTCCGAAATGTTTACGATTCACATAGATACCCCCGGTTGCTCCTGGTCCACCGTTTAAATGTTTGTAGTTACACCAAAAAGCAAAGTCCACGCCCCATTCATCTAACCCATGTTGAACGGACCCAATAGAGTGACACAAATCAAAACAAATCAAAATACCTTGTTCATGCGCAGCCTCGGTAAGCACTTTCATATTTAGGATTTGACCACTTCGATATAACACACCTGGCAGTACGATTAATGCAACATCATCTGTCATGGCTTGTATAATATCTGCTTCATCTAAAGTGTATCCATCTCTACTTTCTACTAACTTCATATTTTCAGCTGCCTCATAGCCATGCAATGCTAGCTGACTACTAATCGCATATAAATCGGATGGAAAGTTTAATTCGTCCGCTAAAATCTTTGTCCTTTTCCCTTTCGGATGATAAAAGCTAGCAATTAACTGATGTAAATTTGTTGTAGTTGAACCAGTGATGATCACTTCTTCCTCTAAAGCCCCAACTAGTGGTGCACACATTTTGCTTAATGTTTCGGAGAAATAAAACCACGGATGCTCCCCTTGCGTCCACCCATCTATTCCGAATTTTTTCCATGAATCTAGTGTAGATAATAATGATTGTTCCGCTCGTTTTGACAACAATCCTAAAGAATTGCCGTCCATATATATAGTACCCTGCTGTATGTAAAACTCGTCATGAAAGCTTTTTAAAGCATCTTTTCCATCTAATTTCTTTGCATTTTCTAACGTTGTATCCCTCATTAGCAAACACCGACCTTTATACTAATTTGAATTTTCTTTCTTTTTTATATAAATCATATATTTTAAGTTTCATAGTGTCAATGAACTTGGAAGCGGTAATTCCACTCTTGATCATGTATGATACTAGGTATACTCAAACCAATAAACTCCTTTATTAACAAGAAGTTAATAAAGGAGTTTATTGGTTTGATCTTAAGTTTGAAAATCAGTAAATGTTCGTACATCTTATGTGTTGGCATTAGTAGCATTAGTAAAAGATGCTGCAGAATCATATGCTACCAACGTAACACCAAGTTTCTCTTCCAATTCATTAAGTACTTGTAACTGCTCCTGATCAAGATCTGCAAATTTGTTGTCATTCACATAAAACGCATCCTTTCTTATGATGTAGCTTTACCATCATGAAGAGAATTATACGAAAAGCATTCAACGTTTCACATATTCTCTTCTCCTAATTGACGAATAAAAATAATAAAAATAAAAGGATTGAACTCTATGCAACACAGAGTCCAATCCTTTTAAGTTGCTAAAAAATGTATTACTTCCAATGACCTTGATCTACTAACTTTTTCTTCCCTTTAAATGCGAGTGTCACACAAATAATATTTAGAACCATCATTACCATAAGTGCATATAAAGCTGGATTATAGCTTCCTACAAAGTCATAGATATAGCCATACGCCGGTAAAGCAACGACAGATGCGATAGCTAGTCCAAGTGAAGCAGTCGAATAGATTTGACTATATTCTTTGCTACCAAATAGACTTGTAGTCAGAGCCGGCCCTAAAGTACCGATAGAAGCAACAACAAAACCTAACAATACGATAGCTATTGTAATAATTACACTATTTGCCGAGAATAATAATATAGATGATATAGATATTAAACCTAAAACCATTGCAAGTATGGTCGTATTTTTTGAGCCAATTTTATCACTTAAGAATCCTAAAATTAATGCCCCTGCCAATGCACCGATCATATAAGCACCCATAACATTTCCAGCGAAAGCTACATCATATCCTTTACTGCTTAAAAAAGTAGGGATGTGTAGAGAAAAACTTCCAATCGATGTGACAAAGAAGAAAAACGTAATTAATGCATAAAAAGCGGAAGACTTTTTTGCAACAGCCATTGAAATCCCTGCATTTTCTGTTGTACTTTGTGCATTATCTACTGCATCTTTGTCTTCTTTCGATCCATAAGGCTGAAGACCCTTTTCTTGTGGTGATTTTCTCATTATCAATAGAATAACTGGAACTGCAATGATTATAACGCCAACCCCTACAGCAATATAACTAAATCTCCACCCTTGACCAGCGATCATATTACCAATTACTGGTTGAAGAATAGCTCCAATCGCTCCAACAGAAGCCCCCATAATTCCAAGTGCCAATCCATTTTTCTTTTTGAACCATTGATTGATCATAACCGGTCCGGCAATAACTGTTATAAACACCCCTCCGACAGCCAATGGAATAGAAAGAATATACCAGCCCCATACCGAATTCATTAAGCCAAATAATGCAAATGCACCTGCTTGTAAAACAATTGCAATTATAAGTATTAAACGAATATTGTATTTTGCCATCAATTTTCCGCCAAACGGAAGGAAGATCATTGTAACAACTGAAGAGATACTAAAATACAGCATTAAATTTCCTAAACCGATATTTAAATCGTTAGCAACTGGTGTTAAAAACAACCCTGCTGAACTACTTATAGCACTTTTCCCTAAACCAACCATAATACAAAGACCTATTAAAATAATCCACGCATAATGGATATTTCCTTTTTTCTTGCTCATGATGCCACCTCTTTCTAAGTTGTACTATAAAAATTGGAATGACTATATGTTCTATGTTTTAATTAAAAATCGCCATTATTAAAAGACCATAATTAATGCTAAATGGAAATTCTTGAAAAGTTCACTTGACAATTCTTCACTCCAACTCTATCAGTGCTTTTATAGTGTAAAGTCCGACTACCCACTTGTCAATTAATTTTAATAATAAATGTTTTAACGCTAAACAATCATTTCACTTCCTTAAATACTTACCAAAACATTATGATTTATTAGATTTACTACATTCTTCCCCAATTACCTGTTTATATATCCATCCAGTCATCCAGTGGATATAACCCATTAAGTGAGTAACTGTTCATTACGTTTGGTTTGTTGAAGAATAATCCACAATTAATCTTCCAAACAATTGTATTTGTGTTCGGTTTATCTATTAGCTTCGTTCTTTTAGGATTTGGAGCTGAAGCACTTATTGATTGCTAAGCTCGGGGAGGAGGCATTAAAAACGTGGATAAGCGTTTTAGCTTTATTACCAGGGGGATTATGGCATGACAATTGATTCACCTTTAGGTAGTGTTACAATCATAATTATTAAGATCACACATTTAACTAGCGAATTATAATATCCTAACAACATACAAGACCCTAACACAATTTATATAATGTGTTAGGGTCTCTCTTTCGTACAACTTACTTTCTTAACTTTTCAATTTCATCTGCTACAAATTGTACACTTGTTCCAACAATTACCTGAATACTTTGTGGGCCTACAACATTAACTCCTGGTACACCTGTGTCTTTAATTTTCTGTTGATCTACGTTATCCATATTTACTACTTCTACACGTAAACGGGTTGCGCAATAATCAACAGAAACAACGTTAGCATCTCCGCCTAAACCTTCATAAATATTCGTTGCCAAGATAGAAAATTTATAACTAGATGAATGTTGAACGTTTTCTTCATTTTCTTCTTCCGACTCATCTTCTCTTCCCGGTGTTTTCAAATCAAATTTTACGATTAAGTATCGGAATAAGAAATAGTAAATAGCTCCAAATACTAACCCTTGAAGTAATAACATGAGCGGTAGATTTGCAATTGGTATACTCAGACTTAAAAAGTAATCAATAAATCCTGCACTAAACCCAAAACCTGCTGTCCAATGGAATGATGCCGCTATGAATAATGAAAGACCTGTTAAAGCCGCATGTACAACATAAAGTGCTGGAGCTAGGAACATAAATACAAATTCAATTGGTTCTGTAACACCAGTAAAGAAGGAAGCAAACCCTGCTGCTAACATTAAAGCTGCAATTTGTTTTTTTCTGTTTGTTTTAGCAGTATGATACATCGCAAGAGCCGCTGCTGGTAATCCGAACATCATTATCGGGAAGAAGCCGGCCTGATACATTCCTGTGACACCTTTGACACCTTTACTAGCCCAGAAGTTCCCGATATCGTTAATACCGATAGTATCAAACCAAAACACAGCATTTAAAGCATGATGCAAACCGGTTGGAATAAGTAAACGATTAAAGAATCCATATAGTCCTGCACCAACTGCTCCTAAACTGCTAATAGATTCACCAAATGATACCAATCCACCATAAACGATTGGCCAAATAAAGAATAATACCGCTGAAACTACTAACATCGAAACTGCAGTAACGATTGGTACAAATCGCTTCCCACTAAAGAACGCTAAGAAATCTGGTAACTTCACCTGACTAAATCGATTGAACATTATTGCAGCTATAATTCCAGAAATTATCCCTATAAATGCATTATCAATTCTCTCAAAAGCTGCGTTTACATTAGCAGGATCGACACTTTGTAATAGGGCTACTGAGTTTGTTGATAGCATTGTCGTCACAACTAAGAAGGCTATTAAACCACTTAATGCAGCAGACCCATCTTTTTCCTTCGCCATTCCTAATGCTACACCAACCGCAAAAAGGATTGGTATATGGTCAATAATCGAAGCCCCAGCGGTAAGTAAAAAAGCTGCAAATACATTTCCGGATCCCCATCCATCATGGTCAATCCAATATCCTATCCCCATTAAAATAGCCGCGGCTGGCAATACCGCAACAGGTAGCATTAGAGAGCGCCCAAGCTTTTGTAAATATTTCATCATAACAATCCCATTCCCCTTTTCATCGTTATGTGATAAATAATTTGAAAAATATTAAATGATTGCGTTATACAAAGTTTTTATTACTCGTAAAATATTATTCTAATATATCATTTCGCACCCCTATTCATAACCTCGTGCACACTCACCTCCTTGTTTGCACTTTATTTAGAAGAAGCTGTCATCAATAATGTTTCACCTATAATACATTCTTTTACTACTTCATATTGAACTTCTCTTTCATCACTATTCGTAATAACAATAGGTGTTATTACATTGCTGGCATGTTCTCGAATGTAGTCCCAATCTACTTCTATGAGCAACTGGCCGATTGAAACTCGTTCACCCTCATTAACAAAAACTGTAAAGCCTTGTCCTTTTAAAGAAACCGTTTCTAGACCAATATGAATAAGAATCTCCGTCCCATCATTTGAACGAAGAGCAATTGCATGTTTGGTTCCTGATAGGAGAATAACTGTGCCGTCTATCGGAGAATGGACGCTTCCTCCTTTGGGCATGATTGCCACTCCTTCACCCATCATTTTTTGACTAAACACAGGATCTGGAACTTGATCTAGTGAAAGTATTTCCCCAGTGATTGGTGCATAGATTTGTAATTTATGTTTCCTAAAAAGCTTTGTAAACACGCTGATTGACTCCTTTATATTCATTTTTAGGGAAACTCAAAAAAATCGTATACCTCATTTATATTGTGCATTCACAACATAAAGAACAAAAAACATGAGGTTAACGAAAAGAAAAAAATTCTCTAACCCCAAGCCTATTTGGTTTATTTCAACTATCGATAAGGTTCTTTTTAGTTGGAAAACTAAAGTTGAGACAAACAAAAACCCTCCACCGTTTGATTTCTCATACGGTAAAGGGTTTTGAAATGATTGATAGTTAATAATAACGAAGGCTATTTCCTTTTTCAGATATTTCATGAGCTAGTAGGATAATTGAAACCGCCAATTCTGCATACGTTGCTTCTCGATCAGGGTAAAAGTTATTTTGATCGGTCTTTAATAATCCCATTGAATTTGCTAAAGCAACATAACCAGCGTATTCTGGTTTCACTTTATTTGCATCGGCAAAGTCAAGTTTATAAATACTACTTTTTCTCGCTGCTTGGTCTAGTCCCAGAACGCGGATATACCAAACTGCTAATTCTTCTTTTTTAATTGGAGAATCAAGATCGAAGTTCTGGTTATCTGGTTTAATAATACCGGCATCAACTGCACGTTCAACAACTTGATATAGCGGGTGTTTAGGATCAATATTTTTAAACGTTTGGCTCTTATTTTCTGTTTCATTATCATAACTATTACTATAAAAATAAGTAAGGGAATTCATCATAACTTTTAATGCTTCCCCTTTTGAAACAGATGCATCACCATTAAAGTTTTTAGTATCTTTAATGTCTAAAACTTTAGCATTGATAAGATAATTAAGCTCTTCTTCTGCCCAAGGATGCGTAATGGCAGAAGTACTCTTTCCATTATATAAGCTGCTCCATTCCCCCGAGTTTGCATCTAAAACACTAAAAGAATCTTTATTAAATGTCGGTAAGTACACTAAATCATAGTGAAGGTTTTCTTTTTTATTATCTGATTTCATATAATTAAGTTCTAAGCTTAAATTCTTTTTCAAAATAGCTTTAGCATCTTCTTTAGAAATAACTTTGTCAATAGATGGCCATTTTTCCATCTCTTGATAATTGACATTTAGGCCATTTAAGGAACCATCAGCACCTATACTTACATTTAGCTGGTCACCCATTACAACAATACCATTTACAATTCGAGGGAAAGAGAAGTTATAAGTACCAAATCTCTCTTCGAAATAAGGGTCCTCTATCGGCATTGCGTAGTTGTGTAAATAGGAAGGAATCCATTCTTTTAAATATTTTATTGCTTGAGTGCGCGCATCTTTCTCAGAAATCGGTTTCTCTTTTTTAGATTTCTCCCCAATTTGTTCTAGAAGGTTGCTTGTCATATCATTGTATTGAATAATCTCACCGGTTTGTTTATCTATTTCAAGACCTGTTCCAGATCCGCCGTTCGCATATTGATACATATATTGAATACGAATGACTGCCTGTCCGTTATAATTCTTTACTTCTTCGACCGATTCAATGTTTAATTTAACTTTATCACTTTTTACTTTGAGCATTTGTTCTGCGAGTTTCTTTGCTTGTTCTAATGTAATCCCTTTTTGTTTTGGTGGAAGTTGTTTAGCAGAAATCATTTCGATTTTTGTGTTCTTTGGAAACTCTTCTGCATATCCATCTGCTGTTAGCCATTTTCCTGTAGAAGCATTGACCCCTCGCAGTTTAGTAGTTGGTAGATAAACTAGTTGAACACTACGGTCACCACTTCGATAATCGTTATTAATCTGGTATTGCAAATCAACAGTTAGATTTTCTTTAATTTTCTCTAAAATACCATCTTTATCTTTTAATTGTTTTGCATCGTCAAAGGTAAAAGTTTTCTTTTGTATTGGGTTTCGAGAAAAATTAACTACTTCCCCATTCCCTTGGACAGTCACTCCTATTCTTTGATCCATAATAGATATTTGATTTTTTGTGCGAGCAAAAGAAAAGGAATAACTAATTGGTTCTGATAATATTTGACTTGGAAAATAGTTAATAGGATCTGTTTCTAGCTGATATTCCTCTCCACCAAAAAATTTCTTAACAAAATCTCCAGCAATTTTTCTAGCATCGTCTTTTGATACCTTTGCAGGGAATAAAGATTCTTTTTCAACTGGTGGCTGGAAGTAAAATTGCTCAATGTCTAATTCCTCACCAACAAATGTAACACTACCATTCAATTGTTTTCCATTAATTGTCTTATGGAAAGATAGATTATAACGCAATGTATCATCATCGGTATAAAAATGTCCACCACTATGCATATAAAAATCACTATTCGATAAAAAATCAAACTTTTTTGGGAACAACTCATGAAGCTTTTTAATTAAATCATTTTTTGAGAAATCTTTTTCTGTTGCAGCGACTTGAATCTGTACCTTTTCTGGTTGCATGTTCATCGTAGTTGAAGCATTGGCCATAGATGAAAACATTCCAAGAGATAATGCGGAAGACGTCAATACAATACCAATTTTTTTAAAATTAACCAAGATAACCCTCCTATTCCAGTAGTAATTAAATTGTACACTAAATTCTGTAAAAAGGAAACATTCCATTAAATTAACAAAAAGAGATTTTCTATCTAATGCATGGATTAGATAGAAAACCTCATAAGTGTTTGCATCTAAAATCTTTTCTATAAAAGTCACCTAAGAACCAAAATCTTACTAGAATGGAGAATTCTCGTTTTGTTTGATTAATATCTGAAAGCATTTCTATTTTCAGATATTTCATGGGCAAGGAGAATTGTTGAAACTGCTAACTCTGCATATGTCACTTCTTGAGCAGGGTTGAATTGATTATTATCCAATTTAAATAAACCAATAGAGTTTGCAATAGCAACGTAACCCGTATACTCTTTTTGAACCTTATTTGCGTCTGCAAAATCAAGTTTATAGATATTACTATATTTAGCCGATTGCTCTTGACCTAGTACTCTTATATACCATGCTGCTAATTCTTCTCTTGTGACAGGAGTATCCACATCAAAGCTCTTACTATTTGGTTTAATGACACCCATATCTACTGCGCGTTCTATCGCTTGATATAATGGGTGTTTAGGGTCAATATTATCAAACGTTTGTTTCTTATTATCGTTATTAGAATAATACATACCATCATAGAAATAAGTGAGGGAATTTAACAAAACTTTTAAAGCTTCCCCTTTTGAAATAGCAGCATCCCCGTTAAATTTTTTAGTATCTTTAACGTCTAATATTTTGGCGCTAATCAGGTAGTTTAATTCCTCTTCAGCCCAAGGATGTGAAATCGCAGCTGGACTTTTCCCATTGTCTAAGCTATTCCATTCTCCCGTAGTAGCATCTAAAAAGCTAAACGAGTTTTCGTTAAAAACAGGTACATAAACTAAATCATATTGATTTTTTTTGTCTTGCATTGGTTTGAGATAAGTAATTTTTAAGCTTAGAGACTCTTTTAATTTTGCTAACGCCTCTTTTTCAGAAATTACTTTATCTTTTGTTGGCCATTTTTCAATTTCTTGATAATTGATATACAAGCTATTTAAAGAACCGTCTCCTGCAACACTTACGTTAATTTGATCTCCAATCACCATAATGTCATTTACCACTCTTGGAAAGGAGAAGTAATAGGATTGTTGCATTTCATCAAAATATGCGTCGTCTACTGGCAAAGCATAATTGTGTAGATAGGATGGTATCATCTCTTTTACATATTTTACTGCTTGTGTAAGAGCTTCTTTTTGCGTAAGGGACTTCTCTTTACTCGGCTTTTCACCATTTTGTTGTAAGATGTCCCTTGTCATGTCGTAATATTGAATAATTTCACCAGTGCTTTTATTAATTTCCAAACTTGTTCCATGTCCGCCATTCCCATAGTCATACATATAATCCACACGGATTACATTCTTGCCATTATAGTTTTGAACCTCGTCTATTGCGTTAATGGTTAGTTTAATTTTATCCGACTTTGATTTTGATTGGATAAATTTTTCCGCAATTTTCTTTGCCTCTTCTAAAGTAACTCCTTTTTGTTTTGGTGGGATTGGTTTCGCTGAAATCTTTTCCAGTTTTGTTTTCTTTGGACTTTCTTCTAAGTAACCATTTGAAGTAAGCCACTTCCCAGTAGATGCTTGAATTCCTTGTATTTTGGACGATGGTTGGTAAACGAGCTTAATACGTTGTTCACCTGTTCTGTAGTCCATATCTAATTGATATTGTAATTCAACAGAAAGATTATCTTTCACTTTCTTTAATAGCTCATTTTTATCTAATAATTGTTTAGTAGTTTCAAACGTAGCAGATCTTTTATAAGGGTTCATGTAAAAGTTAGTAACTTCTCCATTTCCTAGAACAGTTACCTCAATTCTTTGATCAGAAATGGATACTTTGTTTTTGGTGCGAGTAAAGGAAAAGTTATAACGAATTGGCTCTGTTAAAATTTGTTGAGGATAATAGTTAAAAGAGTCCGCTTCTAGTTGATATTCTTGGTCAGTAATAAACTTTTGCATAAATTGATCTGCAATTTTTCTTGCCTCTTCTTTGGATACTTTTGCAGGAAATAATGCATCTTTTTCATTCGTTGGTTGAAAGTAAAACGATTCAATTTCTAAATTTTCTCCTACAAATCCAACACTACCGTACAAGGATTTGCCATTTAGCACCTTATTAAAGGATAAATTATAGCGTACCTCTTTATCATCAAAATAATAGTAACCAGTTCCCATCTGAAAATCACTAGCTGTTAAATAATCAAACTGTTTTGGAAATAATGCTTGAAATTTCTTAATTAAATCATTTTTGGTGAAAACTTTTTCGGTAGCAGCTACTTGGATTTGTATTTTTTGTGGTGTTTCATTTCCAGTTGGAGAAGCATATGCAATGGTTGATAACATGCCTAGTGATAATACAGAAGAAGTTAATGCAAAACCAAATTTCTTTAAATTAGTCAAAATAATCCTCCTATTTCAATTGTGTATTAACTGGGTTCTAAATTCCGTAAAATGGAATCAATTTTTCATGATTCCTTTTCTAATGGCAATTGGAAACAATTCTATAGAGTCTATGAATGGTAGAGCGAAAACATTCCATTGAAATAAAAAAAGAGATTTTCTATCTAATACTTGGATTAGGTAGAAAATCTTATAGGTATTTGCCAATTCCATTAATATTTCCTTAAAGGGACTTATCTTGAAGCTTATATACTCCTTTTATCCTGCTTCTAACATTTCCATAAAAGTTGCAGATACTTTTTCATACTCTTCTTCTGTTTCTAATTCCGCTAACTCCTCGCCATCAACATTTCGGAAAAAGAACACACCTACCTCTTTCTCGTTTTTTTCTTCCCCATCATCTGCAAATGCAAAAGCCGCATATTCCTTATCTTCTATAGTAAGCAGACCGATCACTTCAATTTTTTGCTTTTGATTATCTCGATCCATCACCGAAAGAATATCGCCAACTTCAATGCTTCCCATTTTTTCTAACATTACAATTCACTCCTAATATTTTCATTCAATTAAATCTTCCAAATTAGTCTACCCTTCAAATGTTTTATTCATCCAAAAGAATATAGAAAAGTACGCACTTTTTTGTGTTTAAAAAACTGGAAAGAAAATAAAGAAAATCGAAAGAATGATCTTAATTTTAATGGCAAAGGGCAACAAATTTAGTCTTGTAAGCACTCAATTCACCAGTTGCTCTAACGTCCTTCATTCTATGGGTTATAAAAAAGCATGGGATAAAAGAGAGAGTTGAAAAACTCTTCCTTTTATCACCATGCTTCATATTATTAATAAGTACTAAACTTTCGTTTGAAGATTGAACCTTTTTTCCATTTTGCTAAACACATAAGTGAAGAGTAACTTTAGTACTAAGTAGAACATTGCAGCAACATAATGAATTGATTTGCTAAGGGAAGTATTGCACAATTGAGGTTTTAAAACGAACCTTTGCTCGTGCAAGGAACCACATCACTCCATAACTGCCTCTCGATCATGGATAATTCCTCGTTTTATTCAATTATTCCAATACAGTTAACAGAACTAGTACTTCCATTTCCTTGTTCTGAATGCTTTCATCTACCATCTTAAAGAAATTGTAGACCTGTATTCTTTACCACCACTAACTCAATACAAATATATTCATCAAGAAGATCATAAATGGAATAGTTAATAAGGCTACTAGAGTAGAAACAACTGTTGTGATTGCTCCAATGTCTTCGTCTGCGTAATATTTTGCAAACAGGATAGATGCAAGAGTAAGTGTAGGCATCATTGATTGGATAAGTATGACTTGTACTATTGAAAGTGGTAGTTTTATATAAAGTATGATTAATGCCACAATACCTGGCAGAATCAACAACTTAGTTGTAATCGGTAGCCAAATCTTAGTACGAGATGATTTCACTTTAGAACGTTGCAAAGTCATTACTAAAATACCAATATAAAACATTGCTAAGGGTGCTGCCAGTTTGGATAATTGGTCCACAAGATCAATAATTAATGTAGGTGGTTTAAATTGCACATAAGAAATTACCAAACCTCCTATAATAGCTATTATAGGAATGTTAATCATTGATTTAAACGTTTGAATTGAAAAAGACTTTTTATTTTGCAACATAAACACACCTAAAGTCCAAATTGTAAAATCTACTCCTGCATCAAAAATTGCTGCATACAATGCACCCTCTGGTCCTAAAAGAACAGCACATAAAGGAATACCAATAAAGCCAGTGTTTCCTAAACCCGATAACAATGCAAGCTCTTTCCTATTCGTGGAACTTCTATAAAATACACCAGAAAACACCCATCCTAATCCAATTCCAATAATATTTATGATAACGGAAAGACAAAATACAAGCATAATCATCTTAAATCTTTTTTCATTCATCTCCACATGGAAAATACTAGACAAGATAATACATGGCATAGCAACATTCACGATAATACTAATAAAAACCTTTCTTGTATCCTCGTTTATCCTAAATGTTTTGGATATAATTGCTCCTATGGTAATCATAATTGAAATAATTGTAATGGATTGAATCACTTGTGTTATTTCCATATTTATTACTTACCTATTCGAAAGAAGCATCTCTCGATACTTTCTACTGATAAAATTTTAAAATAATACTTACAAAAATATTTACACTATTTATACTAATCATCATCAACATGGAATTGTGGATGATGATTAGTATATATAGTTACTTGCTAATTATTTCTTACTCCAATTAAAAAGAATATGCCTATTACAAAAAAATCTTCTCTTCACACTTTTGGAACCTTTCTTCATTCTATAAAAATGGTAACAAATTGTTGCTCTTTTAATCTAAGTACTTAAATGCCGAGTTCACAAAAACATTCACGCCATATTCCATCGCATCCTCATCAAATGTAAAACGTGGATGATGGTGGGGATATACAATTCCCTTCTCCTTGTTCCCTGCACCTATTGTAAAATACGCACCAGGTACTACATGAGAAAACGCGGAGAAATCTTCCGCAACCATTGACGGTCCTTGTAAGGATACAGCTTCTTCTCCATACAATTCGTGGACCATTTCTTCTATAACCTTTGTTATCTCTACATTATTTATTACTGGCCGGTACCCAAACATATATTCAAAATCATAAGATGCACCATGTGCTTCTGTAATTCCTTTCAATACCCTTTCCATTAGAATTGGAACTGATTCGCGAACCTTTTCATCAAAGCTCCTAACTGTACCGTTTATTTCAACAGAATTTGCAATAACATTTCCAGCTTCACCACCGACAAACTTACCGATAGTTACGACAAGATTATCTAAAGGATTTGTATTTCGTGATACTATGTGTTGGATATTAGTTACTACCTGTGCACCAATCACAATGCTATCAACTGTATCATGTGGCATCGCTCCGTGACCACCTTTTCCTTTGATCGTAATGAAGAATCCATCAGGAGAAGCCATCATCGGTCCATAAACAATTCCTATTTTTCCTATTTCAAAATTTGAAATTAAGTGAGCACCAATGACAAAGTCGACACCTTCTAACACCCCTGCATCCACCATCTCTTGTGCTCCACCAGGAAAGTATTCCTCGGCATGTTGAAATAAGAAACGGATCTCTCCCTTGATCTTATCTTTCATTCCTGATAGAATTTTAGCGGCTCCTAGCAGTATTGCTGTATGACCATCATGACCACAAGCATGCATAACTCCTGGTTTTTGGGAAACAAAATCGAATGTATTTTCCTCCTGAATCGGAAGTGCATCCATATCAGCCCTAATCGCCAATGTCTTACCTTTCTGTCCACCAATTAAACGAGCCATCACACTAAACTTGGTAGGTCGAGATACCTCAAGCTCTCCAAAAGACAGAAGCTTTTCGTATACAAACTGGGATGTTTCTACTTCTTGAAAAGATAATTCAGGATTCTTATGAAGATATCGTCTCCATTGAATTACTTCATCTTTCACACTTTTTACTTGTATACTCAAGGATTCTTTTGTCATGTTTCCGTCCCCCATTATTTTGACGTTCCTTCTCTTAAATAAACCAAGTTTCCACCCATATACGTTCTCTCTACACGTACGTCATCAATTTCATCTTTTGGAATTGTTAGAATATCACGATCAAGTACAATAAAATCTGCATGATAACCAGCTTTAAGTTGACCCACATTCGGAATTCTAGTAATCTCTTGCGCTGCTTTTGTATATAGAGTAAGAGCAGTTGAAACGTCTACTTTCTGATCCTGACCAACATCTGTGCCATCATATGCAATACGGGTAACAGCAGCTTTTAGACCTACAAATGGATTTACTGGATCGGCCCAAGCTGTGGCAGGTGCATCTGAAGAAAATGCTACACTTATCCCCGCATCCAACATACTTTTTATTGGATATGTCTGTTTTGTTCGTTCAGAACCTAAGTTACGAACGTAGCTCTCAATCTCTGCATATAAAAAAATAGGCTGAGTAACGAATGCTATTCCTGCCATAGCTGCACGTTGTAAAGCTTGTTTTGTTGGCATTGCTGCATGTTCAATTCTGATTGATGGGGCATCAGATAACCATCCTTTTGATTCATAAAAAGTATTAACGATTAAATCAATCGCTTGCTCACCCATTGCATGTACGACTAATTGAATGCGATTTTGTTTTGCTATTTCCGCAGCAGCTTCTAATATTTCCACGGATGTTGTCTGTATTCCGTAATTTTCGTTTCCACCTAAGAATGGAGGATTTACCCATGCGGTTTGACCGGATACGCTGCCATCTGCAAATAATTTTACACCGCCAATGTGAACATTATTTTCTCTGTTCGTCAGTTCCTTATCTAAAATAGGTTGGTCTTTTAAATCTTCATATATATAATATAATACTGAGCGCTGTTTCAATCCTTTATTACAAGCCTGGTTGTACATGTCTAAATAGTCAATTGGATTTGATAACGCCATAAGTTCCGAAATAGCAGTAATTCCATATTCAAATAGTTTTTGACCTAATTCTGCTAGAATTTCTGCATTTTCTTCCATTGTGGGAATTGGCATTACATTTTTAACTATATCTTTTGCTGTCTCACGTAATATCCCTGTAGGTTCGCCATTCTCATCTCTATCAATTTCGCCACCAAATGGATTTGGTGTATCCTTATTTATTCCAGCTAGTTCTAATGCCTTACTGTTTGCGACTACAATATGTCCGCATGTTCTAGTTACTACTATTGGAGTATCAGTTGTTGCTTTATCTAAATCCCAACGTGTGGGAGAACGACCTTCTGTTAACTTACCTTCATCATATCCCCAACTCTCGATCCAATCATTTGTTTTTTGGATTTTACTCTGTTTATGTAGTTTCTCGATCAACTCTTCGATAGAATAAATGATTGGTGGAGTGCAGGAAAGTTGTTTAGATGTACGAGCTAAATAGAGCGGATGCAAATGTGCATCAATGAAACCTGGTAGAACCCTCTTACCTTGGAGATCAATTAGCTCTCCTTTCAATTCTTTTTGGTCTTCCAAATCTCCAATCCATGTTATCTTTCCGTTAACTACTGTCATCGTATTAGAAAAGGGACGATCCGGATTAGACGTGAAGATTTTCCCATTGTAAAATATATACTCAACATTTTCTTTTAATTTCATTTTGCTTCACCTTTATTCTATTTTCTAGTAAAAAACACGCTTAGCATTACCAAGTAATTCTAGCAAGAATTTCCTTAAGTTATGCTAAGAGTGTGCAATATTACTCCATATTAATTTTCAATATCCCATTCGTGGATGTTATAATACATTCCATAATCTTTAGGTTCTCCTACTTTAACCTTATTAGAAACTGCACCCGGTGAATTTAGAGAATAAAGGGTAATGTTCGGTAACTCATCATGTAAAATATCCACCATTTGCTCATAAATCACATGACGTTTTTCGGGATTAACTTCCATTCTTCCTTCATTTATTAATTTATCAACTTGTGGATTGCTATAACCAGAGAAATTGTATGGTCCTCCAGTTTGATAATAGATACTTCTATCAGGATCTAAAGTAAATGGTATACCTATAAAAAGCAAATCAAATTCATGCTTAGCTCCCTTTTGTAAAGCTGTTGGCAAATCATATTTATTTATTTCAACTTTCATTCCAATCTCTTTTAAGTTCTCTGCAATGATTGTTGCTGCTTGCTCACGGGCTTTATTTCCGGTTGGCACTGCAAAATCTATTGTTTTGTTGAAATCCCAACCAGCGGCCTTTAGTAGTTCTTTTGCTTTCTCTGGATTATATGCATAAACTTCTTTATCTTTATTGAAATAAGGATGTGCAGGTGGATATGGTCCATCAGTTACTTCACCCATTCCATGCTGTACATTTTCAACAATTACTTTACGATCAATAGCTTGGACAATCGCTTGTCGTACTCTTTTGTCAGTGATAGTTTCTAAATTTACAAATAATTGTTGAGCGAACAATGATTCTCCTGTAGTCAATGTAACATTGGACATATTTTTTACTCTTTCCAAATCATCCGTAGCTATTGGACCTATGGATGGGCTATTCATTTGAATTTCACCTGTTTGTAACTGTGCTACAAGATTTGTTGAAGGTAACACTTTGAAAAATAGCTTGTCCAGTTTTGGTTTTCCTCGATAATAATCATTATTTGCAGCAAATTCAACGTATTGATCGTTAGCAATTTTAACTAATTTAAATGCTCCATTCGTTACATTTGGATTGCGCATAAATGGATCTTGATGCAAATTTTCTGGATCTACATCTTTTAATACATGTTTTGGTAAAAATCGAATATCAACTCCAAGCTTCTCTTTCAAGAAGTTAATATCTACCGGTACTTTTGTATGGACGTTGAATGTATGAGGATCGATAATTTCGATACCAGTAATCTCTGTTTCACCATCAGGTAGTGTACCATTGTCACTCAGCCCCTCAATTATAGAAAGCGACTGTAGACCAACACTTACAACTTTAGGATTAGCCATTGTTTGAAGTGTAAATGCGATATCCTCCGTTGTAAAAGGCTCTCCATCTGTCCATTTCACTTTAGGATTTAACTTAATTACAAAGTTTTGATTATCTTCTGTTTCCATACTTTCTCCTAATTTAGGTAGAAACTCCATTGAATTGTCCAATTCAAATAGACTCTCAAATAAAATGGAAGACAAAATTTGTGTATTTAATTCTTTTGCGTTAATTGGATTTAACTGGGATGGAGGCGTTGTCATCCCGATATAAATTGCTTTTCCTCCATTTGATGATGAGCCACTGGATTTACCTTTTCCTGATGTAGCATCCTGTGTGTTTTGGCTACATGCAGACAATAATAGTAAGAAGATAATACTAATAAAAACAAATAACTTTTGCTTGCTTTTTTTCATTTTTATTCCCCCATGTTCTATTTTTTTATTTCAAACTTTTTGGATCCATTGCATCTCGTAATCCGTCTCCAATAAAGTTTATTGATAACACCGCAATGACAATCATGATTCCTGGTGGAACCCAAAGCCATGGCAATGAAGTCAGTACTGTTAATGATTGTGCATCAGTCAACATATTTCCCCAGCTTGCTGTAGGCGGTTGAACTCCCAAGCCAAGAAAACTAAGTGACGCTTCGATGATTATTGCCCCAGCCATTCCAAAAGTCGCATAAACGAGAATTGGAGCAATGGCATTTGGCAAAATGTGAATGAAAAGTATTCTCCATGTGCTATATCCAAGTGCAACTGATGCTTTTACAAAGTCCATCTCTTTTAGGGTAAGTACACTCCCCCTTACGAGCCTAGCAACTGGTGGCCATCCTAGAAATCCTAAAATTAATATTACATTTGTTATGCTTGGACCTAATACGCTTACAATTACTAGAATAATCATTAAAGTTGGGAATGACATAAATACATCAGTTACACGCATGAAAAACATATCTATCCAACCACCAAAATAAGCAGAGACTGATCCAAAAATTACTCCAATTGTTACATAAATTGAAACTGCCCCAATTCCTACTAGAAGAGATACTCGTGATGCATAGATTAATCGACTCAATACATCTCTCCCAACCTGATCAGTTCCTAACCAATGCTCTGAGGATGGTGCCTCTCCGAAAGAGTCAGATAAATGATAGGGACTATGTGGTGCAATCCACGGTGCAAAAATGGCTATTAATACAAGTAATAGCATAGAAATAAGCCCCACAACTGCTAAACGATGTTTCAGAAAACGTTTGGCAATCATATATAAATAACTTTCAGTTCGCCCTATTTCCTGGACTGATTTCTCACGTGCTCCTCCTATTGGGGCTTCCTTTTGTAGATTCATGCCAGGCATTGCCATTTTTTTGTCTCCCTTCTCATTCATATTTAATCCTTGGATCAGCAACCGAGTACAGAATATCAGTCAATAGATTAGCGGATAACACCATGATTGCTGCAATAAAATTAATTGCCATTAACGTTGGATAATCACGGGACATAATAGACTGTATTGTCAATTGCCCCATACCTGGCCATTGAAAGATTTGTTCGGTTATAACCGCCCCCCCAAGTAACATTGGTATTTCAATTCCAATAACAGTGATAATTGGAATGAGTGCATTTCGCAAAGCATGCTTGTTCGTAATAAAAAACTCTCGTAACCCTTTCGCTCTTGCGGTTCGTAAATAGTCGTGTCCCAATACTTCGAGCATACTAGACCGAACATAACGGATGTTCGTTCCAGCTACATAAATACTTAGTACTATTACAGGAAGGATGAGATGTCTAATTCGATCAACAAAGTCTCCTTCTCCTCCTAAAGTCATCATTCCTCCAGTAGGCAACCAGTTTAGTTCTAAAGCGAAGAAATAGATTAGCCCTAAGCCTAAAAAGAATCCAGGAATGGATATTCCTAAAAATGACATTCCCATTGTCGTATAATCTAGTTTACTGTATTGCTTTGTAGCACTTAAGATCCCTAGAGGGATTGCAATAAGAAGACCTACAACTAGAGATGATGCCATCAACAAAAAAGTTGGGCCTATTCTTGACAATAAAATGGATGAAACAGGTTCATATGTACTATAAGAGAAACCAAGATTTCCTTGTAGCACATTTGTAATCCAATGAATATACTGAAGCCAAATCGGATCGGTTAATCCTAGTTGCTCTTTCCTTAGCTCAATTATATCTGCCGAAATATTAGGATCTAAAAACATTTCCACTGGATTTCCAGGTGCTAAGTTGATGATAATAAAATTAAATATCGTTACTCCAAATAGCACTGGTATTGCGATAAGTAACCTTCTAATAATATAGGAGAACATTTTTCCACCTTCTTTCAGTTTGACTAGTCCAGGGCAAAACAAGCTACTTCGTGTTCGTGTCCCTTTTGTTTTAATGTAGGTTCCTGCTCACGACAAACAGCAGTGGCAATTGGACATCGCGTATGAAAACGGCAACCACTAGGTGGATTTGCGGGACTAGGAACATCCCCTTGAATAACGATACGCTGTTCCCCTCGCATATGAGGGTTTGGAATCGGATATGCACTTAATAGTGCCTTTGTATATGGATGTTTAGGATTTTTGAAAATTTCCTCCGTAGTAGCTATTTCAACAATTTTCCCTAAATACATGACGGCAATTCTGTCGCAAGTGTATTTAATTGCCCCTAGCCCATGTGCAATAAATAAATATGTTAGTTGAAATTCCTTCTGTAAATCTTTTAATAGATTTAAAACTTGAGCTTGAATGGACACATCTAAAGCAGAGACTGGCTCGTCACAAATGATAAGCTGAGGATTAAGACATAATGCTCGTGCAATACCAATTCGTTGTCGTTGTCCTCCCGAAAACTCATGTGGATACCTATTCTTATAGTATTTAGGCAATCCTACTATTTCTAATAGATGCTCTACTCTTTCTTGTAGTTGACCTTTGTCCACAATTTGGTGAACTGATAGAGCCTCACCCAAAATATCATTTACTCTTTTCCTAGGATTCAATGAGGAAAAAGGATCTTGAAATATTATTTGTAAGTCCTTTCGAATTGGTTTCATTTGTTTATTGGAGTATTTAGAAATATCTTGACCTTGAAAGAAAATTTGCCCTTCCGTTAATGTTTCCAAGCCTAAAATAGTTTTTCCAATAGTCGATTTGCCACATCCTGATTCTCCAACTAACCCTAATGTTTCTCCTGGATAGATTGAAAAACTAACACCGTCCACGGCTTTTACGTGCCCGACAGTTTTAGAAATAACTCCTTTTTTAATGGGATAATACGTTTTCAATTGTTCCACTCTTAAGAGGGGTTCTTGGTGGGTTACTTGTTGGCTACTCATAGTTTGCCTCCTTCATTTTCCTGTCTCGACAAGAAAGCATCTTACCAAGTGATTTTCACTTACTGGTTCTAAGGCAGGCTTTTCTTCTAAGCATCTTTCTGTGACATATGGACAGCGTGTATGAAAGCGACAACCTGTTGGCATATGTTCAATAGAAGGAACAGAACCCGGTATTGATACAAGACGGTCACTCCCGTCATACTCAATATGAGGAATCGAATCCATTAGCCCTTTAGTATAAGGATGTTTAGGGTTATCAAATAATGTATATACATCAGCTTCCTCTACAACTTGACCTGCATACATCACAATTACTTTGTCCGCCATTTCAGCAATAACCCCTAGATCATGTGTGATTAGCATAATGGACGTATCTGATTCTTCTCGAAGTCCTCGCATTAATTCTAATATTTGTGCTTGAATCGTTACATCTAATGCGGTTGTAGGCTCATCAGCTATTAAAAGCTTTGGTTTACATGCAAGTGCCATTGCAATCATGACCCTCTGACGCATTCCTCCTGATAAAGCATGAGGATATTCATCAATAATTGTTTCAGCTCGTGGAATCCTTACTTTTTTTAACATATCAATTGCATAAACTCTCGCTTCTTTTTTGTTTAATTTCAAATGAAGCTTAATACCTTCCATTAACTGATCACCAATAGTTAATACTGGGTTTAGTGAGGTCATTGGCTCTTGAAATATCATGGATATATCATTACCCCGAAGACTTCGAAGTTTATCTTCAGATAACTTTGAAATGTCTTTTCCGTTAAAGCGAATCTCTCCTTGTTTGATTTGCCCACTTTTTCCAAGCAAGCGCATAATGGACAATGAGGTTACACTCTTACCACAGCCCGATTCTCCTACTACACCGATTGTTTCTCCTGGTTTAAGAGTGAAGCTGACATTTTCTACAGAAATAACTTCTTTCCGTTCCTTTGTAAATGCAATTTGTAGATTCTCAACCTCTAGCAAATTCTCCATGTTTTCACCTCCGATTAGAATGTATGTTATCACTTTAATATTCTTCTTAATTCAACACTCTTCTCTTGATAAATGATCTAACCGTCGAAATGAAATTATCCTGTTCATCGATAAATAAGTAATGGCAACTTTTTTCCAATATGACTAGTTCATTATTAGGTATATTTTCTGCTATACAAATTGACGCCTCTATCGGCGTAATCCAATCATGACGCCCCCCAACAATTAATGTAGGACAAGTAACCTTGTGTAAATCTTCTACTAAGTCAAATGTATCTAAAAACTTCCCTCCTTCTTCTCCAACTTCTAAGCTAAAGGTCACTTTTTTCTTTAACAAAGCCTGCTTTGCAGCTTCTTTTTCCTCTTCCGTTTTCACCTTGCCTCTTGTCGAATATAAATACAAAGGCTCCATCTCTATCTTAAAATCAGCAAATTGTTCTGGTGTTTTTAATTTGCTTTCAAAAAGTAATCTTGCAAGTCTTTTTTGTTCCTCTGTTCCAATCAATTCAATTGTTTCTTTAGCTTGTTTTCCGAAATAATTACTAGGAGAAGTTGCTATTAATAAAAGACCAGCTATACTATCTGGGTAACGAGTTGCATAGCTTTGAGCTACCATCCCACCATAGGAGTGGCCAAATACAACAACTTTTTCGATTCCTAAATATTTTCGAAGTTCTTCCAAATCATCCACATTAAAATCCATGGTATAAGTTGACCTAGGAGCTTTTTCTGATCGTCCACACCCCCTTTGATCAATATAGATTAGTTGCATATAATCTGATAAAGGCGTTAAAAAAGATCCAAATCCTGTAAGTTCCCCTCCCGGTCCGCCGTGGATAATAAAACAAATCGGTTTTTTCTTCCACGATTTACCATCAAAAATTAGTTCTCTTCCTTCAACATCAAAATAAATACGTGTCCCATTAATCTTTGCAAACATTAAAATTCATCCCCCTCTTTATAGTTAAGCGGTTACATAATGTAAATTTGGACTTTGTCTTACATGGATTTTTTTTGAAACTTATGTCAACATATACGTTGTTAGAAATTAATAAATATTCTAATAGTTTAATCTTGTCATTAATTAAACATCAATTAGTGGGTTGAAAAAAGGGATGCATCTTTACTTTTAGTATCTTCAATTGTTGTATTTTTTTCACAATTCATAAAAAGGTGTCATTATTTAAGAAATTATTTAGTTTTACAAAAAAAGTATAGTATTATAACACTAAGGGGAATTTCAATAATTCTGATAATAAATGGGGTGTAAATTTGTGTATAAGTTATTAATAGCTGATGACGAATATGAGATTAGAAACGGTCTAAGTAGTTATTTTCCATGGGAGGATATAGGTTTTGAAGTGGTTGGACAAGCCGCAAATGGCATAGAGGTTTTAGAGTTTATAACTGATCATTCTGTTGATGTAATACTTAGTGATATTCGGATGCCAGAAATGTCAGGAATTGATATTGCTAAAAAATTATTTGAACAGAATTCAACTATTCAGATAGTTTTCTTAAGTGGTTATAAGGATTTTCATTATGCCCAGCAAGCCATTAACTATGGAGTGAAAAATTATATTTCAAAGCCAACAAAATATAGTGAGTTGTCTTCTACCTTTATAAGAATTAAAGAACGGCTCGATCAAAAACCAAATTCAAAAGTTTCTTCACAACAGGAAAGTACTAGTGACAAAATCGTAGAAACAATAAAAAAATATGTAAATGAGCATTACAAAGAAGCCTCTTTGGAAGGTGCTTCTCAGTTAGTTCATATGAATCCTTATTACATAAGTAAATATTTTAAAGAAAAAACTTCTGGCAATTTTTCTGATTATGTTGTGAGTATCAAAATGAATAAAGCAGCTGAGTTATTATTGGATATGAAACTTAAAATATATGAAATAAGTGAGATGGTTGGTTATAGCAATTCAAAAAACTTCACCCGTTCATTCAGAAAACACTATGGCAAAACACCAAAGGAATATCGAAACGAGGAATGAGGTATGAGAATTGAAGAAAAACTATTATCGCATTTATTTTGTTAAAAACTTAACAACCTTCTTAATACCAATGTTAATACCTCTTTTAGTAATGGGGACTTTGTCTATTTTTCTAATTCAACAGTATGTAAAAGAGTCTATTAACGATGATAATATGAACATATTAAAGCAAACTAAGGAGAACCTGGAATTGATTTTTAATGAATTAGATTCACTGAACTTGTACATCATTGCCAGTGCAAAGGAATTTAAGAACCTACAACGAATGATGGATACACGTCTATTGGATAAAGAAGATCATAAAGACCTCGCCTCCCTAAAAAACTTTATAGATTCACCAAATATAGCAAGATCATATATCGACTCTATTTATATTTATGTTCAAAATGATTCTGGAAAGTTCATCTCATCCACTACAGGTGGTCTTGAAGAATTAGATGAGTTTTCGGATCAATCTTGGTACGAAAGCTTCAAAAAGCATTCTGGAAAAGAGTTGACATGGACAGAGGCAAGAACGATAAATAAATCGCAGTTTGATAAAACCGGAAATTTCGTAAACCTCATTACTATGTATCGCAAAATACCTGAAAATAATGGTGTTCTAGTGCTAAATATTAAATCAGGGTATTTGGAAAATAGACTCGCTAGCCTATCAACAACAAATGGACAAAGTTTATTTATAGTGGATAAAAAAAACAACATAATCTTTAAAGGAAGGGATTACAATATAAAGGCAGAGGAAATTAAACATATTACTTCTCAACCAAAATCTTTTTTTACTACATCCATTGAGGAAAAACAATTCGTTATTTCCAAGATTTTTTCCAGCAAATATGGATGGAACTATGTTTCTATTAGCCCAAAGCAATATTTATATCAAGTTCCTAAACGTCTATTTAAAATAGTATTAATCTTGCTGATTTTATGTATTATAAGTAGTACAGCATTAGCTCTATATTTAACTCAAAAGATGGCGTCTGATATTAAAATCATTCTCAATATATTCCAATCCGCGGAACAGGGTAAGGCATTGCCCCCAATGCCCTCTAGAGTAAATGATGTTCACAGTTATATCATTCACAACATATTAAAGAATTTTATGGAGCATAATTATTTAAAGATTCATCTGTCCGAACAAAAGTATAAAGAGCAAGCAATGGAATTTGCTGCCTTACAATCGCAGCTCAATCCCCATTTCTTATTCAACACATTAGAAACGATTAATTGGAAGGCTATTGGTTTGACTGGAAGCCCCAATGAATTAAATGGGATGATTGAAAATTTAGCAGCCATTTTAAGATATTCGCTAGATGAAGAAAACAAAATGGTTCCAATCATGGAGGAAATAAAATATACAACCCACTATATCGAGATTCAAAAAATCAGACATAAAGATCAATTCGAAGTAATTTGGGAATTTGAAGAAGACATTGAAAAATACCATGTTAAAAAACTTATAATTCAACCACTTATCGAAAACTCTTTGCAGCACGGCATGATTTCAGGCAAGAAATGCTTTATTAAAATTAAAATTATATCTACCATCGATCATTTAATAATAACCGTGATCGATAACGGAAAAGGAATGACCGAAGACAGACTAATAGAGGTCCAAGAAAGACTTAACACAAGTGCTGATCATTCCAATCATATTGGCTTAATCAATACTCATAAACGACTTAAAGTTACGTATGGAAATGAATACGGTCTAGTTATTCAAAGTAAGTGTGCTTGGGGTACTGTTATTCGAATTGTTATGCCGAAATGATATTTGTAATATTAATAACAAAAAGGGAAAAGCTATATTACCGCTTTTCCCTTTTTTCTGTATTTCCTTTGTATTACAAATTATTCTTCTTCAGCTATTCTAAATGCTGCAGATACTTTATCGAATTCCTCGTCACTCTCGATCATGGATAATTCCTCGTCGTCTTCCACTCGGAAAAAGAAAATATCAATATCTTCTTCTGACTCACCTTCAATATCCTCTACGAAACTAACGGCAGCATATTCGTTGTCTTCAACAGTTAACAGACCTAGTACTTCCATTTCCTGCTCCTGATCGTTTTCATCTAGCACCGTAAAAATTTCGCCAACTTCAATTTTTCCTGTATTTTCTTCCATTCCAAATTCCTCCTTTTATAAATTCTTTTTGCTCTCTAATTCAACTTTCATTCAATTATCTAACATAAGAGACTTTTTAGCAAAAGTTAAACGAGAACAGAAAAATGCAATGCTTCAAAAATACACCCATGAAAAGGATACAACTATTCATTAAGTCTTTTTTTAATATCTAACGAAACTTTTTTTAACGCTTTTTTGGATCCTCTTTCCATATCATGTTGGAATTTTCGTTCTTCATAACTAAGAAATAAAGAATTTAAGTCATATCCTTTTGGATATAAATCAGTTGCTTTTCCTTCAAGATCCATTCTTCTTGCATTTACTTTAATTATTTCGTTTTTTAAGAACACTAAAACATTATTGAGATTATCCTTTTTCGCATACACAATCCCAAAGTCATCTTGTTCAGTTAATTTCACTCTATCTCCCACTTCGAATTCATAAGTTGCTACTTCTTGAACAGGAGGTTGAAATGGCTTTCTTATTTTACTTTCCTTCACAAGTTCTAAATCATAATTTTTGTTTTCAATATAGTGCTGAGCTTTTTGCAGTACCTTTTCACGTAAATTCATTTTCCTAGAGATCCAAAGGGCATTACTGTCTCCTGACTTACCAATTAGAAGTTTATACATTGGCTCCAATTCTTCACTGTTGAACTGCATGGCAGCATTCATAAAGTCACTGTGAACTTCCGAATAACGCTTTATCTCCCCGTAGTGCGTTGTCGCAACTGTAATACTACCCATTTGATAAAATTCTTCGAGTATAGCAATCGCTAGAGCAGCCCCCTCGTTTGGTTCAGTACCACTTCCGATTTCATCAAAAAGGAGGAGCGTGTTATTCGTCGAGGCACTCATAATTTCCGAGATGTTTTTCATATGGGACGAAAAGGTGCTAAGTGAATTTTCGATGCTTTGGTTGTCACCAATATCCACAAATAAGTAATCGAAAATTGCTATTTCCGTCCCTTCTTCTGCCGCAATATGAAAACCCGACATGACAGCTAGTGTTAGTATACCTATTGTTTTCAGTACTACTGTTTTCCCACCAGCATTTGGTCCTGTGATAATTAAGCTACGATAGTCTTTTCCAATTTCAAAGTCTAGAGGAACAATATTTCCTTGCAAAAGAGGATGCTTGCAATTCTTCAACTTGATATAACCATGATTATTTAACTTCGGCTCTATTGCATCCATCCTTTTACTATATTTCGCTTTTGCAAAAATCATGTCATATTGACCTATTAATTCGATATTAATGTTAATTTGTCTAACTTCTTCATAAATAGTTCCGGAAATAGTCGCTAAAATTTGATACTCTTCCATCGATTCCTCTGCCTTTAGACTAGCTAATTCTACATTTAACTTTGAAATAGCAGCTGGTTCAATAAATACAGTTGACCCTTTAGAAGAAGACTCTATTATCGTTCCATCCACTTGATTTTTATATGAAGCTTTAATAGGAATCGTAAAGCGATCATCTTTTTTACTTATAAAAAATTCTTGAATATATTCTTTATTTGCACTGCTTTTCAGAAATTTATTTAAACGTTCTTCAATTTTTTCTTCTGTCTTTGCGATATGATTTCGAATTCGCTTTAAGTCTTTACTAGCCTCCGAATCCACTCTATTTCCTCTAATTGAGTAATTAATACTTTCTTCTATATCACTAAATTCCATCATCGAATGGGAATAAGAATGTAATACAGGAGCAAAAAATTCCTTATCCATCATAAACTTATTTATTGTTCTACAACCTCTTAAGAAGTCCGATATTGCTACTAATTCAGAAGGACCTAGTATCATCCCCTTTTCTAGCATTTCCATGTGATTACTTATATTTGAAATGCCTTTGAGTGGTAGATGGCTTTCTGCATCCAATAACTTCCTCGCTTCAGTCGTTTCGTTTAATCTAATTTTAACCACTATACTATTTGAACTTGGTTGTAGCTTATCCAGTAATTCCTTCCCTAAACTACTTACACAATAGAATTTCACCATTTCCTTTAGTTCGTTATATTGTAATTTTTCATATGTCATTGTGTTCATATGTTTTCCTCCTTGAATAAAAAATGCCCAATACTTTCATATCCGAATCAATTTCATAATTCGAATTTAGAACATAAAACACGAACAATATTACAGGCAAATGTAAGAATATGTATAATATACTCTTCATAAATCAGCATGATTTCCGCTATCGGCGGACGCTTTCTGCGGGGTGAGCGATGAGCCATCACCGCCGCATTCGCGTCGTTTGCGATGTCTCATCTGTCTCACTCATCCCGCTGGAGTCGCCGCCTGTCGCTCCAATCAATAAATAAAGTATTGTTCGTGTTTTAATAATTAAATGCTATTCATGAAATTAACTCATCCGTTAATAAAAAGATGCCCGCAAGCGTCTCTCCTACCTTTCCATTTTCACGGTTAAACCAAAAAATGGGTAGAAAGCTCCTGCGGGCATTAGCCTTGTGAATTACAAGGCATTTTATCGTTAACAAAAGAAAAAAAGCATGACAGGACAAATCCCGCCATGCTCTTCGTCTTAACATACAATTATGTTAAACGAGTATATGGAAAAGGAAGCAGTCTTCAGGTAGGTATTCACAATGTTAAATAAACACGGTGAAAAAAGGCACAGTTAATAAACTGGAATAAAACCAGTCACAAAAAGCCTTATTAAACTAAATTAGTATTAGTTCATACCTACTTCTGACATACTCACCACACCTTTTATAAGAATATTTTAAATATACCATCATTTTAATGTAGAGTCAATTCCACAAAACAAACTAATCAGTTCTTCTACAATAGGTATTGTAGTATTGGGATCAAACTTATATAATAACTATATTGTCAGCAAAAATTATTGCTTTCATTAACACCTTTCTTGAAATTCGGTCTTGTAGCTCAGTTGGGAGAGCGCCACCTCGACAAGGTGGAGGTCGCTGGTTCGAGACCAGTCGGGACCATTGGGTGCCAAACCCACGAGAACCCTTAAGGAACGAAGGGTTCTTCCAAAAAAGCATCATCTCTTATGAGGTGATGCTTTTTCTATTCGCAAAGAGTGACATTCAGATCACTCTAGCCTTCAGCTTCTCACTTGTTCTAAAAATTCATCGGTTGTACGAAGCTTACCGATTCTCGGGAAAATAAAACGTAAGGACATTTCATGTTCTTCCTGACTAAAGGAAGTCATAGCATCCGTAATAAAGATTTGGTTATATCCGTGTTGAAATGCTTCACGAGCCGTACTCTCTTCACCTATATTTGTGGCTACACCGCAAAGTACAATCGTATCAATTCCACGTCTTCGGAGCTGTATATCTAGATCTGTTCCGAAAAAGGCTCCCCACTGGCGCTTTGTTACAACATAATCTTTTTCTGTTACATTTAGTCTTGAATCGAATTGCGCCCAATCTTCGGCACGCTCTGCAAATTTACTAGCAGCTTCAATATCTAATGCTGGGTGGAGAGCATCTTTTCCATCATGAAAGTCAACCTTCACAAAGCTGATAAATGCTTCGTTTTCACGGAATACTTGTACAAGTTTTTCAGCCTTTTGAACAACCTCATTACCACCTGGAGCTGCTACAATACCCTTTTGTAAATCAATTAATACGAGCGCTGTTTTGCTATAGTCAATATTTAATGTTGTCATATTTATTTCCTCCTTATTCTATTTGTTGAATTATTTATTATTGCGATTTTTACCTCTCTTTTTAGAAGACTTATTTTCATTTAGTTTGCTATAAGCTACTGTCACCTTTTCGAATTCTTCTTCACTCTCAATCATGGATAATGCGTTGCCGTCCTCCACTCGTAAAAAGAAAATACTTATATCTTCCATTGTTTCTTCTTGAGTATCCTCAACAAATATGACTGCTGCGTAGTCCATTTCTTCCACCTTCAAAAAGCCTACTACTTTCATCTCTTGCTCTTGATCGTTTTCACCTAGCACCGTAAAGATTTTACCAACTTCTAATTTCTCTTTATTTTCTTCCATATATATATCTCCTCCAAGTAATTCTTTTTCTATTTTTTGCCGTCGTATGCATTGCAGCCATTATCCTTTACCCATTTAAAAATGGCACTAATGATTTGCTCTAAATCTTTACCTATCATTGTTAATTCGTATTCCACTTTTCTAGAAGTAGGCTCAGAAACCTTCTTTACAACTAGTCCATGAGCTTCCAATTCACGAAGTCGCTCCGTTAATAATCGATCTGAAATACCTTGAATTTCCGCTAGTAACTCATGATACCTTTTTGGTCCATCTAATAAATGATAGATGATGATTCCCATCCATCTCTTCCCAATAAATTCAATCGTTCCATGAAAACTATCACAACGGCTAAGCCCTTTTTGTTGAATAGTTGACTGAATTAACTCTTCCTTATGCTTCATTTTCACAACCCCATTTGATTGATATGTCAACATTAACACATATATTCTTGACAAACAAACTTACTAATAGTAATCTTAATTCCTGACTTACTATTAGTAAGTTCAAATATAAACAATTTAATTTCAATAGGAGAGTGTCACCATGTCAGAAAAATATACGAATCTATCTGAAATAATTCACGAACTTAAATCTGTAAGAAAGTTCGATCCTTCATATAAAATATCTAGAGAAGAAATCACTGCTATGCTGAGTGAAGCGACACTTGCTCCTTCATCAAGTAACTTACAACCTTGGAGATTCATAATTATCCAAGATCAAGATACAAAGAAAAAAATTAGAGAATACTCCTTTAACCAAGCACAACTGGAAACCGCTTCCGCAATCATAGCTGTCATCGGCGATACGGAAATGTATCATAATATAGACGAAATTTACAATGCAAATCTTGAAGCTGGCTATATTGATAAGGTCAATGTAGAACTTCAAATTCAAAACGCCAAGTCTTCTTATCCAAACGCTCCCGTCGAAGCTCGATTGAATATGGCTGCGTTTGACGCCGGTTTAGTCTCCATGCAACTGATGTTAATTGCAAAAGCAAAAGGTTACGATACCGTTCCAATGGGTGGTTTTGATAAAAAACAATTTGCAGAAGCATTCGAATTGGAAAGTCGTTACGTACCACTTGTTCTAATCGCTTTAGGCAAAGCTGCTGCTCCTGCCTACGGATCTACCCGGTTGCCTTTAGAAAAGATATCGACTTTCATTTAATAAAATTATTATCTCGTTAGTCAACTTATTGATTGACGAGATTATTTTTTTCATACTCTTTACTCAGTGAATGTGCTTATTATTGCAAGTAGGCTTTTTTAAAAGATAGGAAAGTATATAACATTGGCTGCTAGGAATCCACCAAACCTTATCCACCATGTGTTTACACATTTCACGTGGGCGACAAACATCCGGCACAAGATTACCGAAAAAAGTGGATTATGGAGTGACAGAGTCACATCATAATCCACAAAAATTCAAACGGTAACAGAGTAGCCTATGTTTAGACCAAAGTACTAGCGAAATGGAGAACACAAGGTGCGCTTTCTCTTTTCTTATTTCAATATCGCTTTATATACATCCTCAAAAGAATGAAATCCATCAGAAATAACTGTGCCATCTAGATTTTGTTCATTTACAGCAATCGGTGTTAGTAACACTGAAGGAACTTCTATTTTTCCATTATTAACTTTTTGTTCAGCGGTTACTTTCTTACCCTTTGCCATAGCAACCGCTAATTCTGCTGCTTCCTTAGTGAGCATCTGTATTGGCTTATATACTGTCATGGTTTGTGTTCCAACCACAATTCTCTGAACTCCTGCCAAATCCGCATCTTGTCCGGCAACTGGTACTTTACCAGCGAGTCCTTTAGCAGCAAGTGCTTGTATGACTCCACCTGCCGTTGCATCATTTGCAGCAATTACCGCATCAATTTGCATATTGGTTGTCCGAAGCGCTTCTTCCATATTGGCTCGAGCATTTACTGGAGTCCAATCCTCCGTCCACTGATCGTAGACGATGTTAATATCCCCTCGTTCAATATACGGACGCAGCACTCTGAACACACCTTGTTTCAATAAATGTGCATTATTATCGGTTATCGCACCACCGATAAACGCGTAATTCCCCTTTGGTACGAGAGCAGTAATAGCTTTGGCTTGCATTTCGCCAACTTGTTCGTTATCAAAAGACACATACAGATCGAGATCTGCATTTTTGACGAGTCTGTCATAGGCAATTACTTGGATACCTGACAGATGTGCCTTATGTACAATCGCAGCTGATGCCTCCGCATTATGCGGGACAATGACCAAAAGGTCGATCCCGCTATGAATGAGTGCCTCTGCCTGTGAAATTTGAAGCGCATCGTCACCACTCGCAGCGACAATCTCTACTTCCGCTCCCAGTGCTTCCACGGCTTCCTTAAACAAATCACGATCCTTCAACCATCTTTCTTCAAGCAAAGTATCCATCGAAAATCCAATACGAATTGGCGCATGGTTCTCATCAAGAAGTGTCGGTTCTTCTGTTTCGACGGTTTCAAGCACCTGCTTTGGCGTATTTGTACAAGCAACTAGCATCCAGACCATGCTCAAAAAGCATAAGACTATAGTCCTTTTTTTCATCCGTTCATCCCCTATTAAACTTCATAATTTTTACTCAATAACGTTTTTCGATATTCCTTCGGAGACACTCCGCACATTTTCTTGAACACCTTACTAAAATAATTTGGCTCATGATATCCAATCTCAAACGTAATTTCTTTTAAGCTCCGCTCTGGATCATTCAATAGTTTTTTTGCTTTTTCAATTCGGCACTCTGTTAGAAAATCGATGTAGTTAATACCCAACTTCTCCTTGAACATTTTACTAATGTAAATCGGGCTTAGATTGACCCTTTGCGCGAGCGTATCAAGTGAAATATTTTCGTGTGAATGCTCACGTATAAATTGTTGGATATAGTGTATCTTATCTGCCTCCACTCGGTCGTAATGCGCATCGTATATAGTATTCATATGCTCGAGTAGCAGGAGCGTTTCCGTACGCAATTGACGGGAGTCCTGTGCTTGAAATGAGAAAAACGGGACCTCTGCTTCCATTCCCATTTCATCCATCACTCGGTTTGCAATCCAGAGCAACTCGAGTACTCTCTGTTGTGTATAGATCAGTGAATTCCCCTCATTCTCGTGTTGTTGAATCACATCTAGCACACCAGAACGGATGGACATCCAGTCCCCTAAACGAATTTGGTCAAAGAAGTCTTTCTGCTGCTGCTTGATAATCTGATTGTCTGTTTCCAGGCTAATAGTTGGCACGTCAGCATAAAACCGATGTTTGACTGCTAGCGTTGTATCCATGGTTGCAATGAGTGCTTCTTGGTACGAATGACGAATTTCATCAAGTCCCTCACAAACTTGACCAATTCCAATAAACCAATTCAATCCCGTTTTATCCTTTGATAAGGATAAAATTGCTTTTGCTATTAGGACTGCTTGGGAACGAAAAGACTTCTCTTGATCACGAAAAATAATAATAGGAAGTTGACGTCCATATAATGCACCTACCCAAGCATTTTCAGTTTCACGTACTTTTTCCTTAATCTGTACATAGTAGTGCTCTGCTCCCTCTGACAGCAAAACGACTACGACAAATTTTTCATCTGTAGAGCAAATATCAAGCATCTCGACGAGCATATCGATATGTACTTCATGTACATGGTCAAATAATAGCTGTGTTACAATATCTGTTTCCGCTAAGGTCAACGTCTTTTCCCATTTCACTTGCTGCATCCGGCTTGTAGCCACCGCTACATGTTCCTGCCTGCATTCCTCTAAAACTTTTCCGACCGTTGATACAATCTCACTGGCTTTACTCGGTTTTAACAAGTAATCTTTCACACCGAGCTTGATAGCCTGTCTTGCGTAATCGAACATATCAAATGCCGTCACCATAACAAACTTTATCGCAGTATGCTCTGCTCGAATCTGTTCTATGGCTTCAAGCCCTGTCATTCCTGGCATCATAATATCCATTAAAATTAGATCTGGTTGAAACGAATCTGCTAATTCTATTGCTAATTTCCCATTTTTCGCTTGGCGAATAGTAAGGTCAGGAAATGCTTTTTGTAAAATAACCTGCATCCCTTCTCGCTCAATCGGTTCATCATCAACGATAAGAAGCTTCATCCTCATTTCCCGTCTCCCTTGTCTCTGGAATTTGTATAACTACCTTTGTACCCCGTCCTTCGCCACTTTCAATTGTCACTAAATCTTCTATCCCAAAAAATAAATACAATCTTTTCACTACATTTTG
This sequence comes from Psychrobacillus sp. L3, assembly GCF_042945595.1. GTDB lineage: Bacteria > Bacillota > Bacilli > Bacillales_A > Planococcaceae > Psychrobacillus. Next base: position 3,307,807 of record NZ_CP168493.1, read on the forward strand.
AAAACCAATTCCTGTAGAATGCCCTTCGATTGGTAAGACATTCCCCTTCAGCAAATGTCTCATTTTTTCTCGTGACATTCCTTTTCCACTATCTTCGATTTCAATGATGACCCAAGGTTCAACTCTCTTAATCCTGAACCAAATGGTGCCCCCATCTTCCTCTGGTTCAATAGCGTGGATAACTGCATTTTCAATAATTGGCTGAAGGGTTAGACCAGGAATTTTCACATGTAAGCAAGATTCATCGATGTCCAACTCAAATTGTAAGCGATCTGTAAAACGAGCCTTTTGGATTTCCATATATTGATTCAAAACAACTACTTCTTCAAACAACGTCACAGAGCGGTCAACTCTTTTTAAATTGTAGCGTAATAAACCTGCTACACTGACCAAAAGATCGCTTGTTTCCTCTGCACCATCCAAATATGCCTTTTTCGACAATGTATTCAAGGTATTGAACAAAAAATGTGGATTTATCTGGCTTTGCAAGCTTTTCAATTGACTCTCCTTCAACAACAATTTACTTTGTTGAAGCTCATGTTCAAGCTGAGCCTTTTGTTGAATTTCCAAGATTAAGTCATTAATATTTATTCGCATCTCGTCAAAGGTATTCGCTAGAAAGGCAATTTCATCGTTGGATTTTACTTCAATACGTTGATTAAAATTACCTTCGGACAATTCGTTCGCAGCCTTCGTGAGTTGATGAATCGGCCTCGTAATACTAAGAGAAAACCAATAAGTAGCCAATAGTAACACGACTGTTATCAACAGCAATAACCAGATTCCTAGCTTTTTTAGCTCCTCCGATTGTTGGATAATATCTCGATAAAAGCGATTATAGGTTTTCAGTTCTCGGTCTAAAATCGTTAAGGTCATTTCAGATATGTACATAGAAATACGATTTGCTTCATTAAATTCGTTGGTCGACCATTCTATTTCATTCTCTTCTGAAAACATCATAGAACGATTTGCGGTCTCAACAAGACTATCGATTAAATGAATATAATTGGTTACCGAGAATGTATTTTCCTCGTTGCGCAACTCCACTACATCCTGCTGCACCCCTTTAATAACGGCGATGCTTTTTTCTACCTGTTGCTTATGTTTATCTGTTGGGACGAATAAATAATTATTTAAGTTAGTAATCATTTGTTGACTAGCGGTAGTCACCTCATTCATCCGCAAATAACGTTGTAATATATCATTGGATTGTTCCTGCGTTTTTTGATTATAGTACGTAAGCGTTAACCAAATAATTCCCATAATTAGCAACATTATAGAAACAAGCATCCAGATCTTTTTTTGAATTGTCGTCATAATCCTTCACCTTTTGCTTCTACCATCCGTGTTTCGGTGAGATAACCATTAGAATCGAGCGGTACAGTCTTCCCTGATATCCACTCCATCAACCATTTAACGCTTTCACTGCCCATTTCTTCTGGCTGTTGTTCCAAAATCCCATCAAGTTTGCCTTGCCGTAAAAGAACAGTCGACTCCACCCCATCATCAAAAGTATAAATATGATATGGCTCGACCTTAGTACGTCTTCCGATTTCTTGAATCAGTGGTCCTGCATAATTTGCATTAATGACGATAAAAGCAGAAGCTCGCGGCACTTCATTCATCACCTGTTGTGACGTTGCCATCACTTGTTCTTTTGTAGCCGCCGTCCCTTTTATAATCATTTGGATGTCTGGATACCCACTAAAAAAATCCTGAATACCAGCTAAACGTTCTTTCTGATAATACGCTTGCTCTCGGTCACCAAGTATAACTACTTCTCCTGCCGTGCCCATTTTTTTTATCAATTGACGAGCAACCACTTTTCCTGCCCAAAACTGATCTGAACCAACATATGTCTTTCGCAAACTTTCTTCCACTGGCACATCATTTGCGACGGTAATGACAGGAATCCCATAAAAGGCTGCCTTAACCTTTGTTAGCTCTTTAAATTCTTCATTATCCAGTCCTTGTACGATTATCCCATCTACCTTTGAATGAATGGCAACCTCCATTTTCTTCAAGAAATCATCTTCGTTGTTTCCATAGCTTCCCCAAACTTCGAGCTGAACACCTTCTTTTTGTGCCTGCTTCGTTGCTCCTTGACCGACCTTGTTCCAAAAAGGAGTATCAAGCTCTTGTGTAATGAGTACTATACGAATGGATTCCGGGGTAGAGTCGTGGATTACAGGCATCTCACTAGTTGAGCGAAACGCCTTAGTTGCCGACACAATAGTCAAATAGCTGAAAATTACAATGAGTGCACTTAGTGTAATAACAACCTTTTTGCGCATATAACTTCCCCTTTCCTTAAGCTTATTCCTCCCATTTTACCATCTGTTTGGAAATTAACAATGACTTGTAAACGACTTTAGGCACCCTACTTATAGGGTGCCCAGTCATTCTACTATTCTCTTTTAAGCCCGTTGCTTACGTGTCATGACATCGAAAATTACTGCTCCAGCTAAAACAGCGCCGCGAATTATGTATTGATAGGAAATTCCGACACCTAGTAAGTTCATCCCACTCGATAAAGAGGCCATTACGATGGCACCAATAATCGCACCTGTTACTTTACCGACACCCCCTGCGGAAGATACCCCACCAACATATGCCGCCGCAATTGCATCCAGTTCAAAGAGAGTTCCAGCGGTGGTCGTTGCGGATTGAAGTCGAGATGTAAAAAGGATTCCTGATAACGCTGCGAGCATTCCCATTGATCCAAATACAATATATGTAATCTTTTGTACATTAATTCCGCTTAAATGTGCTGCCTCTGGATTACTGCCGACTGCATAAATATGACGGCCAAGTACTGTTTTAGAAGTTAAGAAATGATAGATGATCACCACAATAATCATAATAATAACCGTCCAGGAAAACCCATTATATCCAGCCAAAATCCAAGTAATATAGGCAATAATTGCTGATATCAAAACAAGTTTTACGCTAAAAATCCCCTTAGACATCACATCAAAACCATATGTCAATTTGTTCCGACGATTGGAGATATCATTGTAAATATAAAAAAGAATTCCGACGAATCCTACTAATAACGTTAATAGGTGTAAGCCATTTACTTGCATTATAGATGGAATAAATCCATTTCCAATCGCATTGAATTGTTCGTCCTTTATAATAATCGTTCCTGTTTTTTCGGTAACCTTAAGGAGTGCACCCCGGAAAATTAGCATTCCCGCTAGCGTAGCAACGAATGCTGGAATCCCTAACTTCGCAATTAACGTTCCATTCAACAGACCAATCATAGCACCTAAAAGTAAGATGATTGGTATAGTAATCCATACCGACAAGCCCAATTGCGTCAAGAAAATGGCTGAAATTGCACCTAAAAATCCTGCCAAAAAACCAACCGATAAGTCAATGTGACGAATGACGATGACAAGCGTCATCCCAACTGCCAAAACCGCAATATACCCTGCAGAATCCAATAAGTTACTAATGTTTCGAGACGACATAAACAAGCCGTCCGTCATAATTGTAAATGTTAACATAATGACAGTTAACGCAATATACATTCCGTAATCTCGAATGTTGGCTTTGACGAGCGCTTTCGCTTCTTTATAAAAGTTCATCGTTATTCCCCTCCTATTGCGTCGCAAGTTCCATAATCATTTCTTGTGTCGCTTCCTCCATGTTCAGTTCTCCTTTAATTGCACCGTCTGCCATGACATAGACACGATCACTCATCCCTAGTACTTCACCAAGTTCAGAAGAAATCATGATAATACTCATACCTTCGTTAATCAGTTCATTCATAATCGAATAAATTTCAAATTTTGCCCCTACATCAATTCCTCGTGTTGGTTCATCTAAGATTAAGATATTTGGTCCAGTAAACAACCATTTCCCGAGTGATACCTTTTGTTGATTCCCACCACTCAGTTTGCCAACTACTTGCTCGAGTGAGCTCGCTTTAATAGACAACGAGTCTTTATACTCTTTGCCAACCTTCACTTCTTCGTTTAAATTGAGAATCCCCTTCATTGAGATCCCCTTCAGATGTGCTGCTGAGACATTGCTCTTAATATCCTGTAATAAAAACAGACCGTCTCCCTTTCGATCCTCCGTCACATATGCAATACCTGCCTTAATCGCTTCACTAGTATGCTTTAATATTTTCGGTGCTCCTTGAATTTTCAGGTTTCCTTGTAGCTTATACTTTTTAGGATTTCCAAAAATACTAAGTGCAAGCTCTGTTCGCCCGGATCCCATGAGACCAGCAATTCCAATAATTTCTCCTTTTTTCACATGAATATTGACTTCCTTCACAACGTTTCGCCCTAGCTGTGTATCATATGCCGACCATTCGGTTAATTCGAGAACCGTTTCTCCAATTTTCTTGTCTGGACGTTTTGGGTAAATGTCTTCGATGTTACGCCCAACCATACTTTTGATGATGACGTTTTCTGCTATTTCCCCTTTACCTGCATCCAGCGTACAAATCGTTTTTCCGTCTCGCAAAACGGTTACTTTATCGGCTATAGTGATGACCTCCTTCAGCTTATGCGAAATCATAATGCAGCTAATTCCTTGGCTTTTTAGCTCCTTTAGGAGTTCTAATAGGTTTTCACTATCATCTTCATTCAATGCTGCTGTTGGTTCATCTAAAATAAGCAGATTTACATCTTTACTTAACGCTTTGGCAATTTCAATTAGCTGTTGTTTTCCTACACCTAATTCCCTGATGAGTGTTTCTGGTGTCACTTTCAACTTTACCTTTTTTAGCATTTGCGTAGCTTGGACGATTGTTTGATTCCAGTCAACAAAAGGGCCCTTTTTCACTTCATTGCCGGCAAATATATTTTCATAAACGGTCAAGTCCGGAAAAAGTGCTAGTTCTTGATAAATGATGCCAATACCAGCCTTCACACTATCGTTAATCTCATGAAACTGTTGAACTTGGCCTTCAAATACAATATCTCCGTCATACATGCCATACGGATAGACCCCACTCAACACTTTCATCAGCGTCGATTTTCCTGCACCGTTCTCACCAACCAAACAATGAATTTCGCCTTTTTCCACCTTAAAATTCACGTTCGATAGTGCCTTAACTCCGGGGAACTCTTTAGATATGTCATTCATCTCTAAAATATATTCGCTCATTTCAACGCCTCCCTAACCCAAACAAATAGAAATGGAGAAATAGTGATAGATGATGCTATCACTATTTTTCCTTTTCCAATGTGAAACTTTTACTTTAAACCTGTGAATTCACTTGCTTCGTAGTATCCAGAATCGATTAGCTCTAATTTCACGTTTTCTATATCCACAACGATGACATTCGTTTGTTTCGCTTTTACTTCAATAGAACCATTATCATAAGAACCTGTTGTTTCAGGTGTTTTGCCATCTAAGATGTCAACTGCCATACCCATCGCATCTTTTACTAAAGTACGAACGTCTTTAAAAACCGTCATCGATTGCTTACCGTCGATGATATATTGAACTGACGCTTTCTCTGCATCTTGCCCTGTTACAAAATAGTTTTTAATCGCACCGTCAGAGGCAAATACGTCCGCGATCGACCGAGCTGTTCCGTCATTAGGAGCTAAAATTGCAACATCACCTTTTAGGTCGTTGCCAGCTGCCGTTAAGTGAGTCTGCGCTTTGTTTTTTGCTTCGTTTGCATCCCAGTTAGTTGTAACCTGCCCAATAATTTTGCCTAATTGATCGCGTGAAAGATCTGCGGAACCTTTTAACTTCTCTGCTTCACTTGAGTTGGCAATTTTAAATGTACCATCTGCAATTTTCGGTTGAAGCACTTTCCATGCTCCTTCGAAGAATAGGAATGCGTTGTTATCTGAAGCCGCTCCAGCATACAAGTACAGCGGAACGCCAGAACCTTTTGCATTATCCACCAAATACTGTGCTTGCGCAGCACCTACTGCTAAACTATCGAATGTTACATAATAGTCCACTGCATCTGTATCTGTAATTAAACGGTCATATGCAATAACCGTTACACCCTCTTTTTTCGCTGCTTCTACTGCAGATGCAGCTGCTGCACCGTCATGAGGAGTGATGATCAATACCTTGATGCCTTTATTTAATAATGCTTCTACATTTTCTTTTTCTTTTGCTGAAGATCCTTGACTAAATAGAATTTCTGTTGAATACTTGGAGCTTTTTAATGCATCCTTGAAACGCTGCTCATCCTGGACCCACCTTGGTTCATCCTTTGTCGGCAACACGATTCCTACATCAACCTTACTTCCTCCACTATCGCTACATCCCACTGCCACTAGTGCGAACATCATCAACATTATTAAAAATGTTAAACCCTTAAATTTCTTAATCATTTTTTTACCCCACTCCCTTTGAATTAAAGTAATTACAACTTAATTATATATTCAGATTATTTATATGAAAGCGCTATCAATAGTATTCTATTATCATTTCCTATACTTTTTTAACTTTTTGGGAGAAAAAGAGACTTCATATGAAAAGTACGAGCACTAGAATATCCCTAATTAAATGGAACCTATTGAATGTCTATAAAACATTTCATAAGCGAAGTACTCATAGAATAGAATGAAAAGATTAAATAAATCATAAGGAGCGAATTGACGATTACTACTTTTGTAACGCAATCGTTAGAGGAAATACGTTTTTGGTCAAGGATTATGAAAGAGCACGCGTTTTTTTTAAGTTTAGGATTCACTGTAGATCAGACTCAACTCATTAAAGAAGCAAGGTACTTCATAGACGTATTTGAACGAATTGAAGAACAAATTAGCGAGTACAATGAAATGACAGATCCTGAAATAATTAGACAACTCAACATCCAAGTTTACCAAGCAGCGGCTTCCATTTGGGCATATAAACGAAAAGTTCTGGGATTAATATTAAGCTGTAAGATTGTATCGAATAATATCCCTTTACTTGTTGACCATACAAGCCGAGAAGCTGCTTATTTCTCTAAACGTTTAAGGGAATTAAATGAAGGAAAGCTGAAACCATTGCCGGAAGCCATTATTAAAGAAAATGTGTTTTTCTTAAAAATAATGGCGGACCATTCAAAGTTTATTGGTCATTTGTTAGATCCTTCCGAAAGAAAACTCGTAGACCAAGCAAGAGAATTCAGCAATGACTTTGACCAACTTCTCTTCCAAGCACAAGATTTGGATCATATGCGTCCTCAATCAGAAACAGTGCCATTATTAGACCAGTTTCTCGACCAAAATCGTGTATCTGTTGTATCGCTACGTGACTTCAAGAAAACGGCTAGAGATTTAATTGAAGCTTGTAAGATTAAAAGTAACATCCCTGCACTTCTTGCGGACCATGTATACCGAGAAGCAGATCATTTCCTTCATATTATTGATGCCTTCGATGAGCATCTTACTGCAATTAAGACTTAAAAAAGGCTGTCACAAAAATTACCAAGATAGACTTTATAACAGTCTCTTTTATTTTGCTTTTTCGTCATCTCAACCTCCACTCAATTATTTTCTTTATTTGAATGAGACATCGTAATGCCAAATTATAAGGACTCAGTTTCAGCTTTTGCATTCAAATTATCAATGTTGGATGACCTCGGATAAAACTTCAACTTTTATATAAGAATTTCGCAAGCCGTCCTTAAATTGCAACTTGTCTGTACTAAATATGGGTTTTTGTGGATTCCTCTCTTGGAATGTATACAAACTAGTTGTGTTAGGTTCGGTTAATGTAAGACTAAATTGCAAGTCTGTGCGTCTTGAAAATCCGACTTAAGAAAAAAAGCCTGGCAACTAGAAATACCATGAATACTTAAATTTGGAAGTAAAGTTTCATAACCATTTTATTGTTTAAAACTATATGGATAGACGTTAAATTACATCATGCCGCACGTAAGGTGAAAGTGTGTCATATATTTCACGATGTGTTCCAAAAGCGCACTATATCAACATTTGTAAAAATGTTCATTGTAACATTTTTAACGGAATTTTATCGCTTTTCATTTAGTTGCGGTAGCAAAATGTTAGCATCTATTCACACACTCCTCCTATGTTACTTGTAGGTCATAGAGGTATTAAATGATGTAGTCTTGCTAACCTAACTAAAACTACATCTTGAGTACTGCATTTACTTTTATAAAAAGCTCTAGAGTTCTTCCTCCTGAGTTAACCACTGAATTTCCCCAATTTATTACTCTAATTGCTAGTTCAGTAAACTCAATAACAAATGTATAAATTCTCTTGGATTTAACACGAGGGAAATTATTAAGCAATGAAAGGTTATCAGGAGATGGAAAGGGTTCCATTCTTCTGATAACCAGCTCATGGATAAAACTAAAATCTACTATGGCGATAATTTTTCGCAATAAATGATGTTCAGGTGATGAGTTATTTATTATCATAACGTACTAAGACGTAGTTCATAAAAATACTGCACAACTGGATGCTTTAACTTCATCTTCTCGGTCATGTTTAAAATTCGTTTTTTTCCAACCCGTCTGTCCACCAAAGCTAGAATATTCAATAGGATATCATTGCTCTCTATGCTTTCCTCTATAGGAGTGGATAAAAACTTATTAGCTACAACGATAAAATTTGATTTGCTTAATGATGACTGCGCTGACAAAAGCTCCTTTGCATATTCTGATAATTTTCTACCCCTTGCAATTACTTGTAGACGATCCTCCGGAACTATCCCCTTGGTTTCGTTTCTAACCGCTTCAATTTCCTCATTGTTGATAGGAATTTGGATATCTGAATCATTCTTAATTTCTAGATCCGTCTGATACCATCTGATTAAGGTAGTTATATCACTCATATTGAGTACATTCTTTTTATCTACCGCAATATAACAAATTCCTGCTTTATCAGGTAAATAACGATAGCTGCTTGCACGGTATTCAACTCTTCCATATAATGCAGGACAGAGAAAACTCTCCAAATTTTTCTTCAATTTACTCCAGGACATGTAATTCTCCTTAATTTTTATATTATAAATATTTATTGTGGCATTCGTTCTATTATCCATAATACAATAACCAACACATCGATCATACTAATTACAAGGTTTAAGTGTGACTTGAATTTCTGATATATCGATAACAGTGAGCGAATAAAATATCCAGACTGATGAAACAATAACTATAATCATGACTTCATCTTTGCTAAAACAGAGAGACATCCAGGATATCCCATCGTCATTAAAATGGTACAACTCAGGATGGCTAGACTTCTTGCAATAGCAAAATTAAACCCTGACTTAACACCTCACTCATTGAGACATACACACAGTTCACTTTTAGCAGAAGCTGGTGTTGCTCTCGAACAAATTATGGACAGACTTGGTCATTCAGATGATCAAATCATCAAGATTGTCTATCTTCATGTAACGAAAGAAATGAAAAAAGAAGCTTCCCAAAAGTTTGCACAACTCATGAGAAGCCTCGATTATAATCCACTATGTTAGCATTTCACTTTCGCCTTACATATAAACCCTTATATTTCAATGGTTTAAGCGTCTTTTTACATTATGCCTCCCATAGAGTCCGGGCTATTACAGTTATATATCTACTAGTACAAATCGCTCTACGTCAACATTCTGTAGTGTTTCATTCAAATTAATTATATCAACTTATACTGGTATTTATAAGTTTCGGCATCAAATATGACCCCTTGGCATCAGATACAGATCGCCGGAAATTTTTAGATTCCGCTGTCTGTTTTTTTGATTCCAAAAATTGTAAAAAACCATTTTTCCCAATTCCGTCTTCATTAATTCCGTTTGTAATTTACTATACTCCTACCGTTTTAACGTACCTCATTATAATATTTTTCCAAATATTCACCAAACTTTTTTTATGAAACAGCCACTTGCTTCCTAGGCGTATCTTCGAAAATTCTTCTTCATACAAGAGATGGTTTATGCGTAATAGTTTGAAGATATTGAAGTGTTTTTATGAGAATAAATATAATGAATAATGAAATCATTATTCAACAAACGGGTTATGTAGTTAGTCGAAGTAGATGCAGGATTTTTCATTTTCAGCAATATGGTGAGAATTCATTGAACTTACACAACAGGACGCCCATCCGGAATTAGATATGACTTACTTGAAATACAAAAAAACAGATAGATAATTAAAAAATTCACAGAAAACTCATACTGTCGTTATAGTAATGAAAAATGAGGGGTATCCTGTAAACAATAGGAAAAATTATTAACACTAACTTTTTTATAGTGGGGGTTTTGGCAACAAGTCTCGCATTACCAGTGCTAAATGCATTAGGTATTCGTTCGTTTAGTGTTATATTAACTGCTTTATTTGGAGAAGGTAGAGTTAGGTGTATGTTTTCTCTAGTTTTGATCCTTCCAATCATTTTTGTGGTAGGTGAGGCTATAAAGTTATGCCTAAGTTAAAAATTTTAATAAGACTTATTCAGCAACGGGCCGGGGTAACTGAATAAGTGCTTCGCTTCAATCGGGCTATTTAATAGAACAAGACACTGGAAGACGCGAGGAGGAGGAAATTAAGTTAAAGAACTTATCCTTAATAGGATTAATGATAATAGCTGGTAATAGTTCCTTAATACTAACTCAATTTACTAAAGGAGGACGAGAAAAGTGGTTAACAACGATAATAACAAATCAAATAATCCATCTGCAAACGATGAAAATAAAGTCCATGATCCCGGCAGACGTCGTTTTTTGAAGAATACGGGAATGATTGTTGGAGGACTTGCGGGGGGCTCGCTGATTGGGGGAGTGTTAACAAATCAGTTTCAATCAAAGCCATCAACTATCTTGAAAGATGAAACATCAAAAATGGCATTTACAGAAGCGAGGATGTTTTTTACAAGATTCACTGATTTTGTTGTACTGGAGCAAGCAACTGAACGAATTTTCCCCGAAGATAAAAATGGACCAGGCGCTATTAAATTAGGGGTCCCCTACTTTATTGATAAACAACTAGCTGGCCCTTGGGGGATGAATGCGAAAGACTACAGACATAGTCCATTCGATGGTTCAGATGCTGCAGCTGTAAATTCGAGATTGACTAGAGGAGATATTTTTCTAGATGGATTGCGTAAAATGAATGAATTAAGCCAAGATCGATTTAACACAACCTTTGATAAAATTGATGCTGACCAACAAATTGAAATTTTAGGGGAGTTTGAAAAGGGCAACGTGAAAATGAATGGAGTTAGTTCTGCAAGCTTTTTCGAATTATTGCGAATGTCCGTTCTAGAAGGGGCATATTCAGATCCGCTGTATGGTGGAAATCAAAACATGGCAGGATGGAAAATGAAAGAGTTTCCGGGACCAGTTGCTTCTTATGGAAATATCATTGAGAGTGATGAATTCGTTAAAATGGATCCCATTAGTTTAACAAATTATCAAAGAAAATCATAAAGTTAGGGGATGGAAAAATGGTGAAAAAACTTGATAAAGTGGATGTAGTTATTGTTGGTTCTGGCTGGTCTGGTGGTATTCCAGCTGCTGAGCTTGCTAAAAAAGGCTACAAAGTCGTTGCTTTGGAACGGGGAAAAGATAAAAACCGTGAAGATTTTATCGGATCAAAGGATGAACTACGTTACTCCAGACGGTTTGAATTAATGCAAGATTTAACAAAGGAAACCATGACGTCAAGAAATGAGTTAAATGAAATAGCTAAACCTATAAGGAACAATAGTGGCCTCGTGGTGGGAACCGATACAGGTGGCAGCTCAATCCATTGGAACGGTGTTACTTATCGTTGGTGGCCATATGATTTTGAAATTTACAGCAAAACGGTTGAAAAGTATGGAAAAGATAAAATTCCTAAGGAGATGACCTTGCAAGATTGGGGCATTACATATGATGAGCTGGAGCCCTATTACGATAAGTTTGAAAAAACGGCAGGCATATCAGGTGAAGATAATCCATTTGGTCCTAAACGATCGGATGATTATCCCACTCCACCGATGAAAAAAACCCACAGATTCGATTATTTCAAAAGGCGGCAGAAGAACTTGGTTATCATCCATTTATGTCCCCGGCAGGTACCCTTTCACAATCGTATACAAATCCAGACGGAGAAACGATAAACGGCTGTATGTATTGTTCATTTTGCGCACAATACGGTTGTGATTTTGGGGCAAAGTCTGACCCGATTGCGACTGTATTGGAAACCGCCAAAAAAACGGGGAATTTTGAGCTGAGAAATGAATCATATGTGACGCGCGTTATACATGATGGCAAAAAGGCTACAGGTCTACGATATATTGATATAAAAACTGGAGAAGAATGTGAACAGCCAGCCGATCTCGTCGTGTTAGCCGGTTTTGCATTTACAAACAATCGATTATTATTATTATCAAAAATTGGTGAACCATATAATCCCGAATCTGGAAAAGGTGTTATAGGTAAAAACATGACGGGACATGATAATAATATTGATATCATCGGAGTAACAGGCTTTTTTGAAGATAAAAAATTCAATAACTATGCGGGTGCAGGCTCACTACAAACATGTTATGCCGATTATTGTGCTGATAACTTCGATCATAAAGGCTTAGATTTTATACATGGTCTTGATATAGAGACAACATCTGCAGGTCAGAAACCAATATCAGTTAACACAGTTCCTAGTGGTACACCTACATGGGGGAAAGAATTTAAAGAAAAGTCTCTACATTATACAAACCGGCAAATAGTTATTCGTTTACAAAAGGCAGCGTTACCAAGTAATCATAATTATTATAGTTTAGATCCGAATTACAAGGATGCATTTGGTGACCCTTTGCTCCGCGTTACACGCAAATATACGGATCAGGATCGAAAGCTAGCTGAGTTTGGAATTGAAAAAGGCAAAGAACTTTTGGGGAAAATGGGCGCAGACATTATAGAGCCTGGTAAAATCCCAGATAATTTTCCCCATACTTATACATCAGGACATTATGGCGGTGGTGTCATAATGGGAAGTGATCCAAAGACATCAGCGGTGAATAATTACTTGCAAATGTGGGATATGGAAAATTTATTTGTTGTTGGTGGTTCATCTTTTCCGCATTTCTCTTGTTATAACCCTACCGGAACTATTGGAGCTGTCTGTTACCGGGCTGCTGAAGGAATGGATAAATATTTGAAAGGTAAAGGCGGTTTGCTTGTTGAAGCTAAAAAAGATAAGAAAACGGTATAAACGGATAATTAATAAAAAAGATCTTTTCTTCTTAGTCAAATAGCTAAACAGGCTGGAAAAAAATATTTAGAAAACAATTGCAGGTTACAGAAGAATTAAATGAAAAAAAGTAGTTTGAGTATATTCATATTCAAGCTGCTTTTTACTTCCTAAAAGTTAGTATATACCGATATCTACAAAAGATGCATAACTTTTAGATGGAGAGGAATTGAAATATGCTAATCGGTTACGACCGGATTTCCACAACCGTTTGTTGAATAAGAAATTAATATTAACCTCAGTGTACATAGTTATTGCATCAAAACCGATGAACGAGAAAGCAACCACCGTTGCCCCGGTTAAGACGGCTATTAACTTCACATTTGCATGGGATAGCGGATTAATAGTGAATAAAGTACCTGTTCCCATACCGTTATATAGCTGTATGGAAGCAAGAATAAGGAATATCCCTACTAAACAAATGGTGAAAATAACTTGTATCATGTTTAAGTTTGAGGTCGATTGCAGTAATTATAATGACATAAGTAATAACCCATATCCAAACAGGTATATCCGAAAAAATTGATTCCATGTAGATTCTAATAATTAAAACATTGACCATAGGTAGTAATAAATAATCCAATAACGAAGCCCATCCTACGAGGAATCCTAGGTGAGATCCCATTGTTTTCCGTTTGTATGTATATGCCAAACCAGCAGTTGGAATTCCCGTACCATCTTCCCATAACTAATAGCCGTAAGTACCATTACTAATAATGCGACAAGATACGCCAATAGTACAACACCATTCGTTAATCTGGATACAATCCCAAATGTATCAAAGACCACTGTAGGCGTCATGTATCCTACATCCTAGTGCAACAATGGCCCAAACACCTAATGATCTTTTGAGCGTAGTTTTCTTAGTCATATATTTATCCCTTTTCAAATCTATTTTTTCAATTCTCTCACTCCCTTATAAAATGAATCCATCAATTGTGAAAGTGCCTTCATTATTTTATTAGTAGTAAGAAATTAAATAATCCCATTAACCAATCATGGCACTAATAAAAAACATCTAGTTTTACGCCGCGCATCACACTAATTTCGGCGTGTAATCTGTATTTTTCCATTCCATAAGTGCTGCATATTCTAATGACTCCACATCATCAAGTAAATAATTCGCGAGTACTTTATTTAGCTCGAATCCATTTTTCATTTGAAACGTTAATACAGGATCGTATATTTTTCCTTTCATTACTTCTTGTGCGTATTCAAATGCACTCAGACGATTAGCATATTTATAGTAAAAAGGCATACGACCACCAACTAAGATACTTTCTAAGTTGAATTCTTTACAAATTTTTCTTCGACCGTCATAAAGATGACGCCCCAATTGCATCCCTCTAAAACTTTCGTCTACTCCGACTTCAATGCCATATAGGTTCCTACCCTCAGGATTATGATTACGAATAAAACCTGAGTCACAGATTTCAAGATAGTTGTGCTTATCTCCGTAGTCTTCAAAATTTACAATTAGGCTTAAAGCGGTCCCGACAATTTCACCGTTATATTCTATGCAAATTTGACCTTCTGGGAATAACTCTAACTGACTTTCAATATGCTCTCTTTCCAATGACATCTCAGGTCCAAAACACTTCATAGATAGTGCAGCAACATCATCAATATCTTTTTCCAAGATGTTTCGAACGACGATCTCTTGTTCACCATTTATAATATTTAGTTGTGGCAACACATATTCATCCTTTCCTCTCATAGGAATATACTAATTTCACTTTCGAGACTAAACTCCAGTAATTAATTGAGTAGACTTATAACACATCTTATAAAACCAATTTTATAAAGGAGACTTGGTTTACAATGCAGAAAGTCTACTGCAATCAATTTAGCAATTTCATTGAGTGAACATAAGTTTCTATTTACTTCATGTATATTGATACAAATTTCTTTTCCAAATACTCTTCAAGTCCGTATTTGCCGCCTTCTTGCCCCATTCCACTTTCTTTCACTTCGCCGAACGGAGCTGGAATGACAGCTGGAGCTGAGTCGTTAATTCCGACATTCCATAACTTCGCAGGCTCAAATATTGATGGTGTTGTCCGTGTAACAGACTATCTTTTAGACAGTGAGAAGTACATACACTACCGCCTTCATAGATAACTATATCTATAAGGCAACTTCGTTGAAGATAGGACTCAAAATTTCATTCAACTACTTATTGTTTTAAATCAGTCCAGACCCGGTCATAAATTACCGTTGCTTTACCAACGTCTACTGCGTGGATGCCTCTCTCTCTTTCTTTTTCTGGAATCATAATTTCCTTTTTAATATCTTCTGGCAATAATTTCACTGCTTCTACGTTTGGATTTGAGTATGGATATTCCAAAACAATTTCTTTACTTACTTCTGGTCGCAGGATGAAGTTTATAAATTTTAGTGCATTCTCTTTATTTTTGGCACCTTTTGGAATAACAAAGTTATCTTGCCACAAGCTGAAATATTCCTCAGGATAAACTATCTTAAGTGCTGGATTTTCTCGAATCGCTAAATTAGCTTCTGCACCGAAGACAATAGCGCCTTTTACTTCTCCACTTATTAAGTGTGACTTCGCATTATCACTTTCAAATATTCTAATATTTGGTTTCAACTTCTTTAGCCATTCCCCAGCCTCTACTATTTCGCTCTCTTCTCGACTATTTGACGAATACCCAAGAACCTCCAAACCTACTCCCAACATCGAACGACTATCATCAAGAACCAATAGACTATTTTCAAACTGTGGATCGAGTAGATCTTTAAATGAAGTAACATCCGTTTTCACAAGATCTGTATTGATCACAATCACTTCATCTCCCCATAAATAGGGTACAGAATATTCATCATTAGGATCTGCGTCACTTCCTAGAAATTCTTCTCCTATATTCTTAATATTAGGAACACTTTCTTTATCAATTTCTTCGAGTAAACCCTCTTTTATTAATATTTCAATGTAATATAATGAAGCTACCGCAAGATCATATTGATTTTTACCAGTAGTTAACTTTGCATACATTTCCTCATTGGATGAGTACGTACCATAGTTCACTTTAATTCCCGTTTCTTCTTCAAAATCCTCAATGATTTTTGTAGGTAAATATTCGGCCCAGTTGAATACATTTAGTACTTCTTTACCGCCCACCCCTCTTGCCTTACCACTTCCACAACCAGCAAGAATTAAAGCAGATATCAATAAGATAATTCCTAATCTCATTCTCATAAGTAATTCCTCCTTTAAATTTTCTTCTACTAAATTAGTTATAAGTGAATATTATTCTTATATATATTGAACTTTTGTTTTACATCCTAACACATAAAACGATTGACGATGGATTGAGGTTTTTTATTGATAAGATCTATAAATTCGTTTACGTGTTTTTGAATCAGTTTGGGATCCAGGAAAAAGACATTGTTTATGACAAACTCTTCGAGCCACTTCCATAGCCCTTCTATCAAATGTAACTGAGAACTATATGGTGGAAAGTAACAAGATCTAGCCTTTCCCTGTTGTTCTTAAGAAAAGGCTAGATTAGCTTGGCATGATGGATTCTTGCATTATTCAAAACCATGACTATTTTACCTGATGGATACGTTTCCAGTGCTTTTATCAGAAAATCAAGAAAAACAGCAGCATCATAGGTTTCTTCTTCTATACAAAATACTTCTCCGGTTTCATAGTCGAGTGTACCAAGAAGTTTTACACGCTTATGCCGACCATAAGTAGGTATAATTCGCTGTTTTCCTTTCAAAAACCAAGCGCTACCAATGGATTGATAATCACGGATCATGGATTCATCTTCAAAGAAAATCCGGTCGATTTCTTCGTTGTCGTGTGTGGCTGAATCCGAGTTTATGAAGTAAGCCTGATACGCCGCGGATTGTATACGTTTTGTCCCATTCTATCTGAATATATTCGGCAATTAATGCACGTGTCCAATTATAACGTGCTGGAAAGCCGAAATCTGCCGGAACATGATACGCAACACTATCAACCAACTTTTTTTGTTGTTTTCTTCAATTGTATTCTTTGGGCAAAAATGACTAATGCTAGTGTAATAACAAGCATTATTGTTGATAAAGCATTTATTTCGGGTGTTACACCTTGACGAACCATAGAGAAAATTTGTAATGGTAATGTTGTACTTGCAGGGCCTGCAACAAAGAAGCTCACAATCACATCATCAATCGAAACTGTAAACGCCAACATCGCACTAGCAGCAATCGCCGGACCGAGGATTGGTAATGTGACTAGACGAAATGTATGCCATTCATTTGCACCAAGATCCATTGCAGCTTCTTCAACAGATCGATCGAACCCATCCAACCTTGCATTTACTACAACGACAACAAATGGAATACAAAACGTTATGTGAGCAATAATAATCGTTCCCATTCCTAAAGGGAATTCAATCATTGAGAAGAGAACTAAAAGACCAATGCCCATAACGATTTCTGACATGACGAGTGGAACATAAAGCATTGCATCTAATATCCCTTTTCCCCTAAATCGGTATCTGTACATTCCTACCGCAACAAATGTCCCGAGCATCGTTGCGACAATTGTTGACACAATTCCGACCGTTACACTAACCTTTGCTGCATCGAGAATATTTGTATTACTCCATAACTTTATATACCAATCAAATGTAAATCCTTTCCATACCGCATTTAGTTTTGAATCATTAAATGAATAAAATATTAAGGTGAAAATCGGAATATAAAGAAAGGAATATATAAGTACGCCATACACAATTGAGGACCAACGTGAAAATTTACGCATATTACTTCACCCTCATTTCATCTGTTTTCCCACCTGAAACCTTTAGATAAAACACGATTAGTAAAAGTGTAACAGCCATCAATATAATTGATGCGGCAGAACCGAATGGCCAATCTCTTGCAGTTAGAAACTGATTTTTGATCAAATTACCGATAATCATTGTTTTCGCTCCACCCATTAAATCAGAAATGAAGAAAAGTCCCAATGTTGGAATGAAAACTAAAATGGAACTAGCAACAATTCCAGGTAAAGTTAGTGGCAGAGTTACGTTTAAAAATGCTTGCCAAGGTCTTGCACCCAGGTCCTTTGCAGCTTCTAAGTATGAATTATCTAGCTTTTCTATTGAAGCAAAGAGAGGTAAAACTGCAAAAGGAAATAAAGTATAAATAAACCCTAACAATGTTGCGCCACTATTGTACAAAAGCGTAAGTGGCTCGGCGATTATCCCTATTTTCAGCAAAATTGTATTAATAACACCTTCCGTTCTGAGTAGGATAATCCATGCGTAAGTTCTTATTAATGAATTTGTCCAAAAAGGAATAACAATGAGAAATAACAATAATGTTCGATGTTTGATCGGTGCTCGTGCAATTATATAAGCAAAAGGATAACCAAATAGTAAACAAACGGCAGTTGTTATAAGCGCTATCGATACAGAGGTATAGATAATATTTAAATATAGTGGTTCAAAAAAACGCACATAGTTTTCAAACGTAAACGTCCATTCAATTCCTCCGTACGTTCCTCTTTTCATGAAGCTAACGACTAAAATCAATAAGAGCGGAATGAATAGAAATAACAACAACCAAAAGGTTACGGGGGTTAGCGTCCATATTGGTCCAAAATTAATTTGCTTTTTCATACGTTTATTCTTAGTAAGTTTCTTTTTTTTACTATTTACTTTTTCGGAGGCTACCTCTGATATCATTTCTCTATTCAAGCTATCTCCTCGCTTTCAATTAAGATTTATACTAGAATGAATGAACAAATTATTTGATGGATCTAATTGATCACTATGTATTTAATTTTCTATATACTCTTTCTATAAACATCACTGTTAAAGAAGCCGTTAAATTTTAGATTATTACAATTTATTATTTTAAAAAGCGGTCTTTAAATTGTTTATAAACCTTTATCACTCCAACCCCCGTAGCATTTTGACTATGAAATGGAATTGGTCTCAATTTTTCTATTCTTAACGGGTTATCTGATTCACTTTCATCGCTAATGTTTTCTGCGATGAGCTTCCCCAACAACGAAGACATTGCAGCGCCATGGCCACCATAACCAAATGCATAATGCGTCCCGTCTTCCATTTTTCCGATATATGGCAACATATCCTTCGTAAAAGCAACTTTACCACTCCACTGATACTCAATACGCGCCTCTTCTAATTGTGGAAATACATTAACCATACCTTTTCGTAAATTATCATATAAACTGTTTTGATCGCGCTTACTTGAGGATCTGCCTGAACCTCCGAAAGCCAAACGATTATCTGCTGTTCTACGGAAATAATATAAAAGTTCTTTTGAATCAAATACTGCACGATCATTTTTTATTAAATCTTTTATTAATTCCTCTGGTAATGGCTCAGTAGATATCATAATACTTTCAATCGGAACAACTGATTTTTTTATTGTTTCGTTTAGATCTCCAGAATAAGCATTTGTTACAATCACTACATGATCAGCGAAAACTCTTCCATGTTTCGTATTTGCGATTTTTTTTCCGTTTCCATTCTTTACTATGCTAAATGCTTCTGAGTGTTCATAAATCTGTGCACCAAACTTTTCTGCTGCTTCAGCAAGACCTAGTACGTAATTTAAAGGATGGAAGTGAGCACTTTTTGCATCGACACGTCCACCATGATAAATTGTCGTATTCATTTCATCTTGCAAATCCGCCTTTTCTATTACCTTGATTTCATGATAATCTAATTCGCTTGCCATAAATTCTTGATCTCTTTTCATTGCCTCTAAATGCGATGGTTTATATGCTGCGAAAAAATCTCCATTTCTTTTAAAATCACAAGAAATACTATTCTTTTCGATAATATTTTCGATTAAATCAATCGAGCTAAGAGACATTTCCCACATCTGTTTAGCTGCTTTTAACCCTTTCTTTTTCGCCCAATACTCCATAGAACCAAGATAACCAGTTAGTACCTGACCTCCATTTCTGCCGCTTGCACCTCCGCCTACTTTACCTTTTTCCAAGATAATTGTATTGAATCCCTTTTCCTGTAAGTGATAAGAAGTAGAGAGTCCTGAATAACCGCCTCCGATTATAACAACATCACAATGTTGATCTCCTTGTAAGATTTCATATTTCGGTCGTTGATTTGCCGTTGCTTCCCACATAGATAAAAGATCCATTTTGGTACTCCCCATTTCATTTTAAAATTCTCTTGTAAATGTTCATCTTTTATTTTTAAATTTCAATATTATGGCTTTCTATATAAATTGAAAATAAGATTTTCTTTTTGCTTTAACGGGTAAAGGATAGTAAAAACCTGAAGGAGTTGGTTCATCATGACATCCGAAGAATGAATCAATGAAGTTCAATCTGCTATGCATGATGCGAAGGACCGCCGACACTTCGAACGTTATCTAGTCATTCATCTCTATTTACAAGTGTACACACAAAACAGTATCGCTATGATTACAGGTCGAACAACCAAAACCATCTACAACTATATATCTGCTTACAATAAAAACGGAATTTCTGGATTAACACTTGGACATTCGCCTGGAAAGCCATCAAAGTTGATAGATGAACAATAAAAATAGTTGGTTGATAGTGTTGAGTATCATGTTCCAGCAGATTTCGGCTTTCCAGCACGTTATAATTGGACACGTGCATTAATTGCTGAATATATTCAGAGAGAATGGGACAAAACGTATACATTTCGCGGCGTATCAGGCTTACTTCATAAACTTGGATTCAGCCACACACGACCGACGTATAGTCTTGCTAAAGCTGACCCGGAAAAACAAGAAGTATTTATGGAAGAAACTTTTCCAGCTCTAAAAAAAATAATCAAAGAAGAAATCGACCGGATTTTCTTTGAAGATGAATCCATGACCCATGATTATCAAGCCATTGGTAGCGCTTGGTTTTTGAAAGAAAAACAGCGAATTATTCCTACTTATGGTCGGCATAAGGGTGTAAAACTTCTTGGTATACTCTACTACGAAACCGGAGAAGTATTTTGTGTAGAAGAAGAATCCTATGATGCTGCTGTTTTTCTTGACTTTCTGATGAAAGTACTGGAAAAGTCTCCATCAGGTAAAATAGTCATGGTTTTGGATAATGCAAGAATCTATCATGCCAAGCTAATCCAGCCATTTCTTAAGAACAACTGGGAAAGGCTAGATCTTGTTTACCTTCCATCATATAATCCGCAGTTACATTTGATAGATGGACTATGGAAGTAGCTCAAGAAGTCTGTCATAAACAATGGCTTTTTCCCGGATGCCAAACTGATTCAAAAACACGTAAACGAATTTATAGATCTTATCTATAAAAAACCTCAAGGCATCGTCAATCGTGTATGTGTTAAAATGTAAAACAAAAGTTCAATATATATACCTTAGCCGTCCCTGCCTGATCAGAATATATTTGTGAAACCCAAGCTTCTCCACTAATTAGCATTGCAGTGGGTTCTGAACTATAAGCAAGTACATTGTTATCTAGTTCTCTTAAACTATCTTTTGCCTCGCTTAAGTCATCATCTGTGAATTTGTGAATATCATGTCCTTATTTTTGAACTGTGACATATCCTTTAAATTCTGGATTCCATAAACCTGCATAAATAGTCAATGTACCAACTTTTTCTTTGTTGTAAGCTAATCCAAAGCTACCGTATAAATAAGGAACGGAATGTTTATTACCTGAATCATATTCACGTTCATTAAATATCTTTTCAATGCTTTAAAAGTTGGGTATATTATCCATATCTAATTCAAGTTTTTGATTTTCTGCGATCATGTTTTCTAAAAAATAGCCTGTTGGGATATTTAAATGATAAAAGATGTTTAGGACCATATTATATTTTTCGGTGATCGAAACATCTAAAATTTGTTTAACCCTGCTGACGGCAAACCTCGAACATTCAGAGGAAGACACAATTCGCATTTATGGAAAGCGTTGGACAATTGATTTTTTTTCAAAGTCGCTAATTCTCATTTGGGAATAGCGAAAGAATTTCAATGCCTTAGTTACGATACTTTGACTGCCTATACCACGATTGTGTTCCTGCATTATATGATGCTGAGCGTGAGTTTCCGAGTGGGAGAAGACAATCGAACGATCGTAAATAATTTCTATGTGTGTTGCGATGAAGTAGAAGATATTTGTTTCGCCGAAGCTCTCTATATTTTTGGAAATACTAGAATTGACGTTGGCAGAATAGGTAATTTTAGAAGATAATCAGATTCAATCATTTTAAAATAGCTTTTTCAATAAATCCCAAAGTTAATTAGGAAACCAATGCTTTTATCTGATGCAACCTGATAATTGCACACGCGTAAACGCTTCTATGTCATTGGGTGAGGATTATTTTTCATGTCCGAAAATTGTGTTATATAATCTACTCTACTCACATCTTCTTCGGTTCTTAGATTGCTAAGAAGTTAGCAAAACCGAGTCTTCCGGATGCCAACTCATTTGGAGTAACCCTCCTTCTTCCACAATAACCCGATTTCTTTCTGTCTGATTCACAATGACTTCTTGACCTGTTTGTAACATTAAAACAAGCTTTGTTATTGACCCTGTATAAATTTTTTCTTTAAATGTACATTTTAATAGTGATAAATTTTCGGTTATCTTAGTGTTTAAATCCATTTTCTCCGGTCTAACTGCTATATACACTTTTCCATCCAGATCGTCACCATCTACACGGAGAGCTTTAATTTCATCCCCAGCACAGTCGACATATATATACTTTGTATCCTTTCTTGTAACAGTCCCCTCGAAAATATTTGTTTCACCAATGAAGTCCGCAATGAATCGTGTTCTCGGTCTTTCATAAATTTCAGTTGGTGATCCAATTTGCTCAATGAGTCCTTCATTCATAACAATGATTCGATCAGACATCGTCAAGGCTTCCTCTTGGTCATGTGTGACATATATAAATGTAATACCTAACTTCTTTTGTAAATGTTTTAACTCTACTTGCATTTGCTTTCGTAATCTAAGATCCAGTGCGCCTAGCGGTTCATCTAGCAATAATACTTTAGGGTTATTTACTAATGCCCTTGCAATGGCTACCCGTTGCCTTTGCCCACCACTTAATTCATTGGGTTTTCGATTAATAAATTCTTCAAGTTGAACAAGTTTAAGAATGTTTACTACTCGTTCCTTTACTTCATCTTTTTTCACCTTTTTCATACGTAATCCGAAGGCAATATTATCGAATATATTCAGATGTGGGAATAATGCATAGCTTTGAAAAACAGTATTAACATCACGCTTATATGGTTCTACACCGTTTACCAACTGGCCGTCAATCCATACTTCACCCTCAGTCGGTTGTTCAAATCCAGCAATCATTCTTAATGTCGTCGTTTTCCCACAACCTGAAGGCCCAAGTAATGTAAGAAATTCTCCTGACTTAACGACCAAATTAATATCCTCGGCGGCGACGAAATCTTTAAATTTTTTCCCAACATTTTCAAGTTTCACCATTGAAGTAGTCAAATACTTTGCCTCCCATAATTTCTGTTTACTATCCGTAATTTGTAGCCTTTTTATATAAATGGAAATTCCCGGAATTTTAATAACTTGTTTTTTCTTATTAAAAATACTATAAGCGAGTATGCATTTGTAACGATAACAATCTGATCGGTTTATATGCTGGTATCAAATGGCCATTTTGATGCAAATCGTAAAAAATCTTATTTTCATGTAAAATAGTACGAGAGCGCTTTCAATTATATCGTTAATACTAAACCAAAATTTTACTCGCTGTGGAATAAACAAATCCATCATCGAAAGTTCCTACAAGTAATAATCAAAATATTTTAATTTTTCCAATTATTCTACATTATAACTTTACTTATCTATAATGTAAAATATATATGTTGTATGTCTACCATACATTTTGTGAATACAATTGAAAGAGAGCACTCGAATGAATCTGCATCGTTTACGTTGTAATAATGGAATTGCAGCCTTTCCATCATTGAGATTTCCAGAAGAGAAGAGGGATTGAATGATGTATTGGCTTTTCGTCCCAACTGCAAGATGGCACTTGAATCCGAACCAAAAGACGCTTTTCCCTTCGCTCCTCTGTCCCCATCTAGAGTGGCCACTGAAAAAGTCTAATCTCTATAAATTTGCGTTCGATATTTCGATTGAATCGAGATATCGAACGCTTTATATTTTATACAATAGATATCAATATATGTAGGTGGTATTCAAATGATTTCAAACCAAGAAACACTCAATCTCAGTCCATTCATGGAGATATACGATATTGTAGTACCAAAAGATAATATGCTTCGGCAAATTAATGAATTAGTGGATTTTTCATTCATTCTCGAAGAACTAAAAACAAAATATTGTCTAGATAATGGTCTCAATGCTATCTCACCCATTCGTATGTTCAAATATTTATTACTAAAGTCGATACATGACCAGATGTGGATCTAGTGGACCGCTCTAAATACGATATGTCCTTTAAATACTTTCTGGACATGGCACCAGAAGATGAAGTAATCGATCCAAGTTAATTAACGAAATTCCGTAGACTCCGTCTTCAAGGTGTGAGTTTATTAGACATGCTCAAAGGGAAAACGGTTGAGATTGCACTTGAAAAAGGAATTATTAAAAGTAAAACCATTATTGTCGATGCTACACATACAAAAGCACGTTTTAATCAGAAATCCCCGAAAGAGTATCTACAAGAGAAATCAAAAAATGTTCGAAAAGCAGTCTATCAAATCAATGATTCGTTGAAAGAAAAGTTCCCTTCGAAAACTACTTCTAACGAAGTGAAAGATGAATTAAATTATTGTAGTCAAGTCATTTTTGTAGTGGAAACCGAACCACAAATTGCAGCGATTCCTGCCGTGAAAGAAAAATTAAATGCGCTAAAAGAAGTAGTGGAAGATTATACGGAACAGCTTAGTTATTCAGCTGATCCAGATGCACGTATTGGTCATAAAACAGAGGATTCTTCTTTCTTTGGCTTCAAAACCTAAAGTTAGCACTTCACTTCCACCTTACATACAAACCCAGTCATATCAAGGGTTTGATGGCTTTATTACATCATGCCGCCCGTATGGTGAAAGTGTGTAATATCTTTAACAGTATATGCAAAAAGTGCTGTATCTCTAGGTTTGTAGAATTCTGAGATGTAACATCTTTAACGGTATTTTACTGTTTTTCATTTGATTGCGTTTGCAAATTGTTAGCATCTATTCACTACGTTTCTAAAATATACAACTAATCTGGCGCTCACTTCTGTTTAGCAAATCACTGAAACTATTAACATGAACTTCAAAATTCACTTTTTAATTAATCAACATGTTGACTATTGTTTTAAAATGAACTATTATTACAAAAGTCAACATGTTGATTAATCCTAATTTTAGGGGGAAAAAAGTATGGAAGATAAAGATACCCAGCTGGCAAACATTGCGATGGACATTATCCGTGTAGCCAACATATTGGAAAGACTAGGTGGAAAGTATGCGCATGAAGCAGATTTAAACAGTGTACAGCAATACATGATTTTGGCGTTGTTAGACTCTAAACCTAATTTATCTATGGGGGATCTCCATCAAAATACATTGGTGACAAAACAAGCAATAACAGGAGTCGTTGATCGGCTAAAAAAAGGAGGTTATTTGGAAATATACAAGGATTCAAAAGATCGTAGAATTACCCGCGTTATTTTGACAGAGAAAGGAAAGGTTGCATTACAGACTACACGCCCAAAGAGAATTTCTGGGAATCGGGATGCCTTTTCCATTTTGAGCGAGGAAGAAATTCCCCAACTATCAGGGATTTTTTCTAAGCTAATTTTACATTTAAAACATATAGAAAACATTGGTACAGGAGAAGATATTATACATGACTAGTCAATTAAAGCGATTAAATTTTTCAATTTGTTTTATGCTAATATTTGCTACTATGAATTCGACAATGATGAATATTGCATTACCAAAATTTGCAGAAGAGTTTATTTTAACACCTACTGAAGTGAGCTGGGTTACTTCCATATTTAGTTTGATGTTTGGTATCGGAGCCGTTATTTTCGGGAAATTGGCTGACATCTATCCGATTCGCCGTTTACTTGTAATTGGTATTATCATTTTCATGATCGGTTCATTGATCGGTTTTTTCAGCTCTAACTTCGGATTGGTTATCCTCGCACGAATTATCCAAGGTTTTGGTGCAGCAGCGCTCCCGGCATTAAGTATGGTAATGGGACCTCGATTTTATCCACCAGCATTTCGTGGTAAAGTACTCGCAATGGTCTTTTCAATGGTTGCACTTGGGGCTGCAGCTGGTCCTATTTTGGGCGGTTTTTTAACAGATTGGTTTGGTTTGGAAGCATTATTCGCAATTAATTTCTTAACTCTATTAGGATTGCCTATTTTCCTTAAGTATGCGCCTAAAGAAGAAACAAAAACTGGGACTTTCAATATTCTCGGTGCGATTATTTTTACGCTTGCGATTACTTCAATTTTAATGGGCATCAACGTTTCTAGTTGGCTACTTCTTGCAGCAGCTGTTCTGTTATTTATTTTCTACTTGCAAAGTAAGCGAACTGCAGATCCATTTATTGAGATTAAAATTTTTAAAAACCGCTCGTTCAGCTTAGTACTTTTAATGAGTTTTTTAAATACGATAACCTATATGGGAACGCTATTCATTCTCCCGCTAATGCTTTCAAAAGCGAACGGTTTATCAGCCAATTGGATCGGGCTCGTTTTATTCCCGGGTGCTCTTCTCACGGCAATATTGGGACCACAAGTTGGCCGTTTAATTCAAATAAGAGGTAGTCGCTTCATCAATCAATGGGCTTTTGTTTTGATGGCTGTTGCTTGTTTGGGACTTTCTACAATAGTTGGATTTTCTCCAATTTGGATTTCTCTAATGGCCATTTTCATATTTTTAGGTTTTACAGCAAATCAAACAGCATTTTCCAATTATATATCGCAAATTTTACCGCCCAATCAAATTGGAATTGGGCTGGGCTTGTTCACATTAATGACATTCTTGGCTTCCGCTATAGGTATTTCATTGTACGGCCGTTTCCTTGGTTTAAAAAGCGGACATTGGAATATTTTGAACAGCTCTTCCTATAACTCTTATAGCAACGCATTACTTCTGGCAGCTATTGTTATTTTGTTAGGGATGATTGTCCTTACTTTGGAAAAGACAGTGAAGAAGCGAGAAGCGTTGTAACATCCTTAAACGATGGGTGATACGTTAACTTTTTAAAGTGTACACTTTGTAAAGGACATTTTAAAAAACGTAGGCTACTTGAAGAAGATGGTGTCTGTATTTTACAGGCGTCATCTTTTTTAGGTTCCATTGACTACGCTAATGATTGTAATAGGTCATATAACTCTTTACTACTCGTTTAACTCTCTCTCACTTGGACACCCTCTTCGTGTACCTCGAAACCCAAGTATACCCACTTTTCGGTGCGCTGTAGGCCGCCGTTTTCTCGCGGTGCTGACACACTATCATTAACTTGTTGGGTTTAACAAATATTGAAATAAATCTCCCGGCACACTCATATAAGTATGCTGACTGAGGCTGGAGTAGATTTAGCGACCATCATGAAAATAGTTGGACACAATGATGCAGATACCACTATGAAAATTTATACGCACATAACTGATAAATGAAAAAGGATGCTTCCGATAAGTGAAGAATCACTTCGGAAACATCCTCTATTTAGATAAATTGAAAGCAAAAGTGACATCTGTGTGATATTTTGTAAGAAAGATATAAAAAGAAGTCCCACAAACGTTTATATAACAACGTTTGCGGGAACTTCATTACATCATGCCGCCCGTAAGGTGAAAGTGTGTAATATCTTTAACGATATGTTCCAAAAGTGCGGTATATCAAGGTTTTTGAAATTAAAAAGGTGTAACATCTTTAACGAGAATTTACCGTTTTTCACTTGATTGCGTTAGCATGTTGTTAGCGCGCTTTTTATTTGATTTACTTATCTGTATTCATATAACCTGTTTGCTTATAACAACTTAATTTCATAGTTAATTACACTCTCTACATATGTTGTGTACTATTCACAGACAAATTAATAATAATGGTGACTATACTACTTAATCTGTGGGGAGGTAAATACTGAAAAGTCCCTTATTTATTTCAACTCTAAAAGGACTTCTTAACACTTTCACCATTTTAGCCCAACCCACTAGCAAATGAGTTGATTATGTTCCAATCAATAACTTCAACCCTTGTTCCCTCCGTATCAAATTTTTTTTAAAAAATGCTGTGCGTCATTCCACTAACTATCTGAATTAATACCTTTAAAATGGGTGTCCCTTTTCTCTTCTATTGATTTTTTCCAAATTCCCTTTTTGGTTCACGTTTTGACCGTTTTTCACTCTTTACTCCCACATTCTGTTCACGTTTTTCTCAGTTTTTAATAAAGATTACCGAACCTATTCTTTTTCCAAACAGAGTAGTAATAATGCATTTTCGGGCTTTTTTCACACCTTTTACGAAGTCTTTATTGGAAAATTGGGGCGGAGAATCGGAAGTTTTTATTTTAATCGGTAATTTATTTTAGGTGGTTACAAAATTAACTTCAATTTCGTGACCGCTTCAACATGCCTTTAGTAGACAAAAATGATGTCGTGAGGACCTATTGGGGCCTTGTCGAAAGGGAATTTTCTTTAAAATGGATTATAATGATCCGCTTTTTTAGAGCCCTATCCTCCACTCTTTTAAGATTGGAACGGGCACCATTTCTGTTCGGCACCTTGTAGTGCTACTACAACTT
This sequence comes from Psychrobacillus sp. L3, assembly GCF_042945595.1. Lineage (GTDB taxonomy): Bacteria > Bacillota > Bacilli > Bacillales_A > Planococcaceae > Psychrobacillus. Next base: position 3,336,763 of record NZ_CP168493.1, read on the forward strand.
TACCAATTAGTGAAAATTATGCGCAATAAAACTTTCAAACTTGTTGTGGTTTGAGAGCTTTATTCTGAACAATTATTCAATCGTCTTGATAAAGTCTTTACAGACCCCTTGAGAACATTACCACCCCGCTTGGAATTGTCTTGCGAATGAATCCAAGTGGAAGGTGTATTCGGAGTTTTGAAGAAAGATTACGGATTTCGAAGATTTTTAACAAGAGAGAAACAAAGTGTGAAGGTTGAGTTTATGCTTCTGTGTTTTGGCTATAAACTGAACAAGCTTCACAAAAGTATCCAAACTCAAAGTTTAGGTGTAACCCTCTATAAAAATTCAATCTCATAGATTCGCAAGCTAACCCATTTTTTTGTTATGCCCGGAAACTAAAAAAGCGGAAGCTGTCTCGATTTTCATTTGAGACAGCCCCTTTTTATGAATAGGATATGCGATTTCACATTCACCATCGGCATTAACAAGTAACTTTGATAGTTCCTGTATTTACAAACAAATGCCTGTTATGCTTTTGGAGGTGTTCCTTCAGCGTTTGATACAACTACATCGATTTGGACTAAAGCATCTTTAGATAAAGCTGATACGCCAACTGTTCTTCGTGCAGGAACACCGCTTGGGAAGAATGTTGTGTAAACTTCGTCTACAGCATCAATATCTGCGATATTTTTGAGGAAGATATTTACTTTAACCACATCTTCCATAACGTGGTCGATACTTTCTATAATTGCCTTGATATTTTTTAAGCACTGTTCAGTTTGCTCTTTTACACCACCAGCTACCAATTCACCAGTTTTTGAGTCCAAAGGTAATTGAGCTGAAAGGTGGTTGTAATGAGAAAACGCAACAGTTTGTGTAGATAGATAACTCTTTGGTGCATTTTCAGTGTTGTTTGCCCAGATAACGATTCCATGTCTGTCTTCAACAGCTTGTGGAGGTGTACCATCTCCGTGTGACACCACTGCTTCAATTTGTACCAAAGCATCCATAGGTAAAGCTGAAGCAGCAACTACTGTCCGTGCAGGGACATAGGCTACGGCCCTGGCGATAGCCGAGTCTGGGAAAAATGTTGTATAAACTTCGTTTACTTCTTCAATATCCGAGAGGTTTTTAACAAAGATATTAATTTTAACAATATCATCAAAAGGAACCTCGATACTTTCTAAAATTGCCTTGATATTTTTTAAGCACTGTCCAGCCTGCTCCTTTACACCTCCAGCTACCAATCTACCCGTTTTCGGATCGATAGGTAATTGAGCTGAAAGATTATTGTAATGAGAGAAAGACACAGTTTGTGTAGATAGAGGACTTGTTGGTGCATTTGCCGTGTTATTAGTAAGCTTTATAAGGTCACCTGCTTGTGGTGCGTTTGGAATTGTACCTTCACCGTGAGTAACAAGTGCTTCAATTTGCACCAAAGCATCTATAGGTAAAGCTGCAACTGCGACTGTCGTCCGTGTAGGAACATAGGTTGGGAAGAATGTTTTATAAACTTCATCTACAGCGTCAATATCTTTGATATTCTTAACGAATACAGTGATTCTAACAACATCGCTCATAACATGATCGATGCTTTCTACAATTGCCTTGATATTTTTAAAACACTGTTCAGCCTGTTCTTTTATACCACCAGCTACCAATTTACCAGTCTTGGGTTCGATAGGTAATTGAGCTGAAAGATTATTGTAATGAGAGAAAGCTACAGTTTGAGAATATAGACCGTTACCGTTTGGAGCATTTTCCGTATTTTTTGCTACTACTGCGTTATAACCGCTCATGATAGTAATCCCCTTTTAGATAAATTTTTTTATAGATATATTTATTAACTCATGTTTCGCACATGAAAAACCGGTCTAAACCATGGTCCATGATTGCAAAGAAGAAAAACGGATTCACCGTGAGAATCGTGTTCGTATAAAACCGTAACAATCGAAGTGAATGGCTGGCTGTCCTCAGTACCGATATGACCCTTTGCGATGCTGAAGTCATTCGAATACATTGCATCTGCTAAAGCATTGATTTTTTCTTCAAATCGGCCATGTCACTGCTTCGCCTTGCAAAAGAGTTCCATTGAAACAATTACGATGCGCTCGTTGCGCACAACTCCATAAGAGTATCAAATTCCACATACTAAATAATATTACCACGCAAATTACTTTAATCCAATATCTTTCCTGAATGACAAACCTATCAAAACTGATTTTTTATAATATTAAGTCATATCTCACACTAATATGCAAAACCAGTATATCCAATTTTTTTGTAAATACAGTAGGAAACAGAATAGTACGTCTACTAAAGATAGCTGATTTAAATAAAGAACTCACTCCACATTCTCTACGTCATAATACATCACTGTTAGCAGAAGCTGGAGTAGGACTAGAAGAGATTATGGATCGTCTTGATCATACTGACGATGATACAACACGTAACGTTTATCTCCATGTAACTAAAGAAATGAAAAAAGAGGCTTCTCAAAAGTTTGGTCAACTAATGGGATGCCTCAAATAATCCTTATAATGTTAGCATGGAGCTGATGTAACTATTCAAACCCCTAAGAAAGGGTTTAAAGCAGTTATTACATCATGCCGCCCGTAAGGTGAAAGTGTGTAATATCTTTCACAATGTGTTCCAAAAGTGCGATATATCAAGGTTTTTGAGAATCTCAGGTGTAACATCTTTAACGAGAACTTACCGTTTTTCACGAGATTGCGTTAGCAAAATGTTAGCATGTTCTTAGCAACATATTTAGTATCATCTACACACACCACATGCAGCGAGTGTACGTGGCAACACAGGGATGTTGATGGGTTTAATTATATAAGCTCGGTTCCTATTTTAGCGGAATCGAGCCTATTTTTCTTATTCTTCTTTTTCAGCAATCAAAGGTGAATAGTAAACAATCAGTCTTCTAATAATTATGATATCTCTACTATTTCAAGCTTTTACATAATTAACAGGAATAAATAAAAGATTAAAATAGAGCACCTGTAATCTATTAATCTATCGTTTGCTATAAAAGGGAAATTAGCAACTGTAGCGTTTCACCCAAAAATATCTTCATTAGTCCAACAATTGATCTAGTAACATTCTCAAGAACAATCGTTGGTGTAATTGAAGGAGATACAGTTCCTCAAATTTATATTCCAAAATTAATAAACTTCTATAAAAAAGGAAAATTCCCACTTGATAAACTTGTTAAATTCTATAAATTCGAAGAGATTAACAAAGCATTTGAAGATTCTAAAAACGGAACTACAATTAAGCCAATCATTGTGTTAGATGAGTCTTATACATTTTAACTTAATATAATTTATTTTGTCCCTGTTTTGTTTTGTCCCTGTGACTCTACTTATATATCATGAATCTTAATCACCCTAAAATCAAACGTTATCTGAAGTATCTCACTTGGACCAATTAACATAAAAGCAGCCTCATTAAGCATTGTACCATTTTGAACTTTTTTTCTAAACTGTTGAAATCCATCGTTAGTTGAAGGTATTAAAATGTCAGCTATATAATCTCCAATTTGAACTATTGCGTCTAGTCCATCTAACTTTTTAAAGATGTTCACTTTAATATCTTCATCTTTAACTATGTATTCCTTATAATCTTCATAGTCATGATTCAAGTGAAGTACCTTTTGAGACAGAATTTCCTCTTTAATTGTTACGTATCCACTCATATCATCACTTATCTTAAATAAAGATGGCATCACAGCTTTTTCAATTAACTTCTTCTCATCATCTTGCGAACTAATTTTCAATAAATCATAAATGAAAGGAGAAACAAATAATCCAATTCCCGTTTGAGCTATTATATTTGATAGCTTTATCTGTATTTCACCATTAATGTCCACTTCTATTCCATCAAAACTTTTCTTTATCAGTATTTTATTATTATATGAATATCCGATATCAATAATCAGTATATGCTCATCAATATTTAATCGTTGAAAATTATCAAAGTGTATTAATCTAGCAACCCATCTACTTATATATAACTTTTGTTCTTCTTTTTTGGCTCTATAATAACACATTGCTATTTCAAACAAAATTGTAGTATTCGTATATTCTTTGCTCAAATCAAAGTACTTTTCAAAACAATTAATTGCATCCTCAAAAGCGCCTTTATATCTTAGATACTTCCCTTTTTCTAAATACGCTTCAACAAACTTACTATTGCAACGTAATGATTTATCATAATACTCTATACATTCCGGCGATAATGAATGCAGATTTCCTAATTCATAATAAACAAACTCATTCTTCATTCCCTCCTTAATACAATTATTCAAAGCTTGTTTTGCATATTCAATATCCCCATTAGCTTTATGGCACTTAAATAATTTGTAGTTTACTTTCGCATCATCCCCCTGATGCTTTATTATTTCAAAGACTTTGATAGCTCTTTTGATATCATTGTTCCGAAGATATGCTTCACCTAAAATATAACCTTCATGCACATTCTTAAATTCCAGGTTATCGAATTGAGCAATAATTTCAGTATATTTTCCATTCATAAGTAAAAGCCAAATATAAACATCCTCCATATTACAATAACCTTTAATTTCTTCTATATGATTAATGGCCTCAACATACAACCCCATTTCAATCTCATGTTTTAATATTTGTAGTTTATCAAAAATTAATGGCGCTGAAAGCATCTGATTTTCTATATAGTCAATAATATATCTTTTTTCCTCTTCTAATTCTTCACCATTATTACAAGAACTTATTTTACTTTGCCTACATTTATCAATTAATGATGATACATCTCTTTTATTTAGACTCCCACCATTTTCTCGCAAGTCTAGAACAATAGCTGAGATAAGTAACTCCAATACTCTATCAACATCAACAAATATCCTTTTTTTATCCGCCCAATCATATATGGCGTTTTTAGCCAGATTAATACTATTCAATTTTTCTATTATGTAAAACTTCACATTTTTCATTTTATCAAAAGGTATTTTTTTCTTAATACATTCTTGTTGAAACTCTTCACTTATTTTTTCTTTTTCAGCACTATTCGAAGTCATTGCTTTTTCATATCGAACAAATTTACTCCATAGATTCCTAAATTCATCATCAAACCCTGAACCAACGAAAACGCTTTTTCTATTTTTATTAACTTGATGATCTTTTAATAGGTTTCTAGCAAATCCAGTATTTATTTGATTTATTTTAACTTGTACATAGATTTCTTTTCTTTCTTTAAACCTTATCGTGAAATCATCGTTTGTTTCAAAACTTATTTCTTCAAAGTCGATATCCTCTAAATATTTAAATAAAAAAATTATACTCGCGCAGTCTTGCTGAGAAATTCCTGCGCTGTTAATAGGCCCCCCCATTAGTTTCTTACTAAAATAATTCATAATTAACCTCCTCGTATTTTTTATTTCTATTCATAATAAATATTTTCCATTAACCTTATATATTCCCAATATTTAAAATCCAAGATAAGCTTTTTCTTAGGTTAAGGAACATGCATTATTATGTGCCTACATTGAATTCAGGACTTAATTTTACACAGATACTTCAAAATTCAATATCATTTTATGTAAACCCACACATTACTCCTGTCTTTTCTTTCCGTAACTTCATTGTCCTCTATAATGATTCAAGTAAATCACATAAATCCGCTGCTATTTTGCATGTGATTTTTGGGAAACACCTTATTTCATCATCTGTATATTTACCCATGTTTCTTGTCCCCCTCCTTAATTGAAAATTAAAAGTCTACACAGTCCTTTTAAAATATATTCTATAAAAAAGAACGAATTCCTCTATTCGGAATCCGTTCGTAAATCATTATGCTGTTCAGTAATAATAAACTCCTACTGCTCCATCCCGCTCAAACCCGCATCCCTTCGCCCACCAAATTCTACCATTCAAAGTGAAATCCTGCACAATTCGCTCATTTTTCTCGATTTTCTTTTCTTTTCTACCTCCTTTTTCTCTTTTTTTTTTCAAAATAAAAAGGATGGGAACTTGGTTCCCATCCTTCATCTCTGTTAACTGGCTCTGAATTGGTTTCATGCCATTTGCACATCTTTATTTTCATTTCGTCATGAATTTTATTCTTTCTGACACGACTTTATTCTTTCTCTACATATACTAACTCCAGCACCGCCACAGCTTCACAATGCGCGGAGTGTATGTGGCAACACAAAAGATGTTGGTGGGTTTAAGTAACTGGCTTGGTTCCTGTTTATGGAGTCAGGTCTTTTTCTTATTCACCTTGGTTTTCAAGCCCAATAGTTCTATTATAAAATTGATTAGGGAATTTAGCCCTGATACCAAATAATTAGAAACTTATAAATTATCTTATGGGTGGTTGAAATTTCAAAAAGTATTTATTAATCTTCAGATTTTTTCTTGATTTCATTCGAAATATATTTAAAGCCAGATTGGGAGCTATAGCCACTAAAGTTCCCTCCAGTAAGCCAATCTTCACTCTTAACCTTGCTCATACTAATAAAATCTATAAAAAGAATTACTGCATTCTTAATATTCCCTTGCGATTTCTCCATACATTCATTAAATAATAGATGTATTGAATAAGTACCTGTTCCTTTTTGTAAATTATAATCCTTATTAAACATTGGTGAGTATTTCTCGAAACAGTCGGGCCATTTATCCTTAATACAATCCCAAATATTATTCATTATTGACGATATACTTTTTGCAATTTCCTTAACTTTATCTTCATTTATTCCTTCGAAATCAATTCCATCATAATCAATTTTTTTCTCTATAATAGGCGATAATGACCTACAAAATGCATTTATACTTATAATGGTACCTTTTACTTCTGGACCAGTTTTTATTGCTTCAAACCAAACACTTAACTTTTCTTCATTGTTAAGATATAAAGCTACTTTTGTAGCAATAGCTTCTACTAAATCTTTTTTTGATTTATAATATCCTGCATGGTTACGTAATTTTTCTCTTAATCTAATTGCTAAATCAGTACTTACTTTTTTACCTTTACTATTGATATCAATAAATGTATTTACTTCGTATATTTCTTGATCAGGTTCAATTGACATTAATGTTACAGGTAGCTCTACTTTCTTTAATTCATTGTACCTCTCAATATCTGTTTGCTCTAAATATTTTAATGCCTCAATCCTATGTTGACCATCAACTAATCGCATCTGATTATTTATAATAAGCTTATTATCAGCAAAGGCTATATCTTCTTTATTGATTGCAGCTAATATTGTTGGAGGTAAAATAGGTGCTTTTTCATCTTTAAAGTACTTTGTAATTTTTTTATAATGTGTTGGACTTACAGGTCTTTGATATCCTTCTCCACTATCAGATTCAAATATCTTCACATAAGTATTCTCTACTAACTCTTCTATCGTTAGTGTTATAAGGTACATTTTTAAACCAAACTGATCAAATTCTATTGCTTGCTTCTTCATAAGATGCCTCCTCTATTTTTTCGCCTTGTAATATTTTTAGAATTACATTAGTCGGGAGATTTTCACCTTTTATAAATTTTTCTAACTTCTCTTTTTCAATTATATTAGGTTGCCACCTAATTTTATTGTTCATATAGTTATCAACGATTGGTTTTAAATACTCTCTGGAAATTTTACCATCTATAGTTAAAATTATTTTACTCGATAAAAAACATATTATATTTTCTAAAACATCCTGATTTCTTTCATCAGGTGTAAGCTCTTCAATCGACTCTTGATAATCCTGGATAAACTCACTAATAATACTTAAAATATTATCTTTCTTGTTAATAAAGTCTATCTTTCTATAATTATTTAATGAATTTATTATAGATGAAACTATAGCACTATTTAAGTAATCTGATGCATCCTCATCTATAGTAATGTCTTCTATATAACTACCTCTAAATATTTCCAACATTATATTTGCAATAGATTTAATTTTTTCTGTGTAATCATTTTCAGACTGTATATCTAAATAGCTATATGTAACATATAAAAGTCGCCAATATATATCGTTATCTTTCATTAATCTATCTAACACTTTAGCTAATTCTTTAATCCCATCAGCTTGCCCTCTTATTTTCCCCTCTATTAATATATTGTCCAACTGTAATTGTTCTTCAGTTAGCTTGAATTGTGCTGCTCGAACTAAATAAAGGTTTGCTTTTTCGAAAATTTGGCTATTTTCCTTTGCGCTATAGAATAACAGGCTTACTAAAGAATCATATAATTCTCTTAAATCTATTTTACAATTTAAACATTCTTCAATTTTCTCTTGAATATTCTTATGTAATATTTTTGCAATCATCTCTTTCACTTCTTTGATTTCTTTGCTTTTATCATTGGCGTGGAGATGGTTTTGTATTACCTTTAATTGATTATCAACATTTTTCAACAAATGATATGTCGAGTCCATTATTTCACTATAAAAATTCGAATCAACTAAATAATTGTAATTTTTATATATTAGCATATGTTCTAATTCTCCCCAAAACATATGAATTAATGATTTCACTTGAATTTCAACATTAAAATTTTTACCATTTCTTGACCAAATACAAGAATATTTATAAATTGGATTTTGATTTTTTTGAATATCTGGTTTATCTTTTAATTCTATGTATAAATTACTTTCTTTCCCATTTTCTATGCATTTATATCCCTTGAAACTAGAACTATCCTCTTTAAATAGTTTATTTAAATCATTTACAACAAGTTCTTCATCATCGTTTAAAAAACATACAATTCTTATACCAATAAGGTCTGGTAATCTAGAAATAAAATGTTGATGATTGCCTTTGTATTTTTCATAATAATTTTTTCTAATTATTTTTTCACTTAAGCTTTCCGAGCTTTTAACACGATCCTGTAGAATAATTTTATTCGTAGATAATTTTGATATTACATTAACTTTTAAAAATTCATTTAAATACTGTCTTTCATTTTCTAAATCATTCTTCATGCCTTCTAGCATCTCAACACTATTTTCTATAAATCCATTTAGTTCTTTTAACATTTTATCCCTCCTACCCTAATTATATACCTAATTACACTTATTGTTAGTAATTTAATTATTTCTAACTAAAAAGAGCTATATATGGAGCAATAGCCATGATAGCCTAGGTTGGCTTCTTGGCACAATAAATCATGCCCAGGGAATGTTCTATATTAAGCAACTGTGCGCTATCCTAACCACCTTAAAAAAGTGTCCAAAAGTGTTATCATTCCCATGCTTACATATAAATTTTTCCACGAAAAGGATTGTTTATGATTACCGACTATTCCATGACCTTCCAAATAATTCTTTACCGTCTATTGATAATTCCAATACTTTAGTTTCTTCTAATATTTTTTGGCTCTTTAGACTATAAGCTGACATTTTATCGAAGGAAATAAATATTTGCTTCCCAAAATTTTTGTATATTGAAAGTATTTTTTCAATTGCTTCATCTGATATTTGTTTTAGCACTACAGAATCATGTATTAAAATTGGTAACTGAGTTAGTTCCATAATACTTAAATCGTATACCACCATACTTTTATATGAAGTGCCGGTACCTGTATCATCTATAGTTTCAAAAGTATATTGATTCTTATCAAAAGTAATAATGGGTGGCTTTTTACTTCCTGAGTATATGTAATCATTGATTTCCAACAATTTAGTATTAATTGTATTTTGCAACAGATGTAATTGTTCGAGCTTAATATTATCTCTCCGCTTTTTTGCATCCTCTTTTGAAGTCATCAGAGTATTTAACATATCAAAAGAATTATTTTCATACTCTAATATTTCAATTCTTTTTTGTAAATTAGAGTATTTTATTAGTATTGCTTTCGATAAATTAGGGACTTTAGTAATCTCTTTAATTTGTTTTTCTAATTCATCTATTTCAGTTTGTGCAATAGCAATTAATTTACTTAACTTTGTTTTCTCTTGCTTTAACTCACTCCTTAATACATTTCTAATTCCTGTATGAAATTCTTCAATTTCTGATAACTTTCTTATAGCAACACTAGGGAAAAATGTTAGTAAGTTGTCAAAACTTTCTTGTTTGAGAATTCCTGTTTCATGAATGTTTCTATTAATGATGCCTAACTGTGAGTTAAGTTTACTATGATGTCTTTTGGCAATAGACAAGCTATTTTTTAGTTTTAACAATGCCTCTGTTTTGATAGAATCCAAATCTAAGAGATTGCCATCTAAATCTTTGGAAATCTTCTCTCTCTCACTATTAAGAATGGCTAACTCTTTGAAATTGGCATCGTATTTTCTTTTTGCAATAGATGATATAAAGTTATATTTTTGAGCATTTTTAAATGATTTTAATTCAGAATCTTTTTCTTTAAAATTGATGTCTAAATCAGAAATAACGTTGTATAAATCAAACAGCTTTAATAACGCATTAATTGGCTCTCCGGCCTTTTCATTGCTTACTATATTTAGCGGTCGTTTCTCATCTAAATTTTCTTTCCCGTATATCCTAGAGAAGCGACCAACTATATTTCGAAAGCTAATATCATTAAGAGAAATTTGATACATACCCTTCAAAAAGTGGCAATAACTATCAAGTGAAATATTAGATAGTATATTATAGTTCTCGTCACATTTATTTACACTTTCAAGATCATCGGTATACCTTGAAAAATAATATTTTTTTTTATTAAAAATAAAACAAAACTTTATTTCATGATTTCCTAGATTTCTTTGGATATCAGAAGAATTCATAACATAGTCTTTACCTCCAAATACAAAATCAACAATCATTAAGAAAGTGGATTTACCTATAGAATTACTTCCACTATTATCACCTAGTACCGTATTTAGTCCTTCATGAAATTCTATCCTTTTTTGATTAAATTTCTCACATATAATTTCAAACAACATAGCTAACTCTCCTTAATTTAAAATCGTAATCAATTTTTCCGAGGATATATAAACACTCTAATGATTCTATAAATTCTGTGATGTTATCGAATTTACTACTTACATTTAAATACAGTTGATAAATAGTTATATATTCTTTTTCAACTAATTCATTTAGAATAATTGGGAATTTACTTATAGTGCTTTCTTTATAAGAAAATAATTTATTTGGTAATTTCACGGAACACCTCACAATTCTGCACAAAATAAGACACTACTACCTCACACGCTTCAAAAGATGAATTATCTAGCTGTGAGTGCATCCAATTAACCATAGAGTTAAATATATCACCCTTATTCGATAATTCTTTCTCGCATTTTAGAAAGCTTGTCTTTATTTGGGATGCGATAATATTAAAATTAATTTGCCCGGATTCTTCTAAATTACGGAATGTCTCTTTAATAAAATTAAAATAAGTACAAACATATGATTCAATTTTATTTATTAAAATCATGTAAGAATCATCAATTTTATCTGAAATTTTTAACGCACTGTATTCTAATTTCATTTTCTCTAATGTTCTCATATTAACGTAGGACAGAGCATTTATTACTAAAATAATCTCTTCTTCTAAATCTTGGTGAGATGCAACTACTCGTGCATTAGCTAAGTTCAACAATTTCTTTTTAATCTTTACTAAATTTAAATATTCATCTTTTGTTTTGCCGTCATCATAAATACCATGGCAATCTTTACATAAAGCAATTTTATTTTTGAAATCCTCACAATTGATACCTAAACGTTCTAAACCAACCAGTTCTTTTATTTCATTAGGTAGGGGACTATTGGGATAGATGTGAGCAATCTGGTAAAGTTTACTTTTGCTATTTCCTTTGGCTGCTAATAAATTTTTGCCACACAAAGGGCAAAGTCCCCCTACTTCTAATAAATATGCATGATCCATGTTTTTAGTTATAGAAATTCGATCAACCAAATATGGATCTACTTTTTTAGCTTCTCCCAAATTTGCTCCTCCTCTATAAATATTGATATATCAATAGCTCCTTAAATTTATTACTGCCATTCAAACAATGTATGAAGACTAAATCCTGATTCTAGTATACTATTTTTAATAAAATGCCTTATAAATAGGATAATATTTCATTTATTCATGGTATCTGGTTTCACCCTGTAATCCTTCATGATGCATTTGATGACAGATTCAATTTAAAAACTAGATATTTCTCCAAAATTTACACTCCCCATAATTTTAAGTACATAATTCACAAATCTATTACAATAAATTCTATACTAATAATTCATTAAAATCACTTATTTTCAAATCTTCTTATTTAGGAACTTTTTGCTCTTATTTAATAACACAAGAGACCTCGATAGACTTCACTAAGTCGGACAGATTAAATAAGGGCTTGTATACTTAAACTATAGATATAGATTTACACACTGCACTGCGCGTAAAAAATGCTGATAATTAACTACAATTCAAAAAATTGTGCTGAGAATTCCAATGAGAATCGGATTTTTCAGCACAGCCATTTTCATTAATTAATCCAACTAATTCCAACCACGCGACAGCTTCACAAATGTGTCAGTATATATGGCAGCAAACGAGTGCTGGTGGGTTAAAGTCTTTTTTAATTTCAAACATTCATTTATTTGTACAACTCTAAACTTAGTGAAAGTTACCAGGTTCTAAAACATTTTAGAACCTGATGCCATTTTTAAAGAACTTTTTTCCTTTTAGCAGCTCCAAACACGCGACCGCTTCACAATGTGCGGAGTATATGTAGCAACACATGGGTGCTGGTAGGTTTATGTAATTGGGACTGTCCCACAAGGGATATTTGAGCCTGAAATCTGCAAAATAAAAATGCCGAAACGTTAATTTCACAGCGTTTTGGCATTTTTTTATTCAAGCAATTTCGTTGTATATGGGACTTATTTGAAAGCTCCTTTTTTGATTTTTAGTTTGTTTCTAACAAATGTATAGATATTTAAAATAACGCCTATAAAAAAAATAATAATTGCATGGGTAGCAAGGAATAACACCATAAATCCACCTGCAAAAGCAATTCCTGTTCCGTCATCATTTGGGTCATTTGCAATCAATTTAAGCATTAAAGACACAAAGCTAAAAACTATAACTGGAACTAAAAGCGCCATGCCAATCGCAGAAACCCATAATGGGATCTTCTTTGTTTGGTATAAATAAATTGCTAACCAATCACAAATTATAATGGTAAGTATTAAGACAAACCAAACGATAGTATCTCCGTTCATTTCAAATACTCCCTTTTTATTATAGGTTATTTTTATTTGTAAATATTGTAAATACGAAGAAACTGTTTTTAAAATTTTATATTTTTGGCTCTTTGGTACATTTGCTTATCCAGGAAGAAAATATGAAATAACTTTAATCCAGCATTATTATTAATTCCTCCCTCTATAAAATATTCACTAAATTACAAGTTTCCCCTCGAATTCTCCTATTCGAATATAAAAATCCTCTATAAAACCACTTCATACTTAAACAAGACAACTTGAAGATACAAAAATAATTTAAACTTTTTTAATTTATCTATTCGAATGGCTTAAATCACCTGTTACAATGTTTCAAATTTAGAAAGGACAATTAAGCAAAATGCAAAACAGTGTTAAAGAGAAAAGAAATTAAGAAAAAGATACACAACAGAAACACAGTTAAATTGAACTATAAGAATGTACATGTTTTGTATATAAAATGGTTAGCACTCGAGGCCAAGAGTATTTTTTAACTACAAAACAAAATGAGAAAGGGGGGTTCCTTAACAGTGAGGGACAAAAATTATTACAACGAAAGAACAGTTTATGATTCTCAGCTTGAACATTGTGAATCATTCGGTATCTCTAAAGATGTTATTTATTTGTTCATTCAACTACAGGAACAAAAGTATGAACAAAATTATAAAAAAATTCCAAATTCCTGGATACCAAACAAAAGTGATTATTAATCCAAGAAAGAATAAATCTTCGATAGTAGCAGACGGTGTGCAATTATCATTAGATTTTAATAAGGACGAAAAAAGAGATTCAGAGAATTAACGTATAAAAAGTTTCTCACCAGGCAATGATTATTACAAAATCATACTGGAGGGAACAAATTGAAAGAAAAATATCGAGTTGTCAAAGTCAGTTACTCTGAAGAACTATCATCAGAATCGGAACTATGGTTTAGACGTTTTATTGAGAAATCGCTACTAGACCAAGTTGTGAAAGATGATTATAGACTACGAGCTTTACTGATTAAAAAGAGAGGATAATTTACATGAAAAAATTTAAAGTTATTTATACACGCGTCAGTTCAGCAGCACAAAGTCTTGAATTACAAGAAACTGCTGCAAAAAGATATCTTGAATCGATTAATTTAAGTGGAGACGAGGAAACAATTATTTATCTATCTGATCACGATGTTTCTGCAACAAAACTAAAAATGGAACAGCGACCAAAATTGGTTGAATTAATAAACCTAATTAAAGAAGGCAAAGTAGAAAAGCTAATCGTTTATAAACGTGATCGCTTAGCTCGAAACTTTTATGAATTTGTGGATTTAACAAAAATTTTCATTAAATATAATGTGGAAGTTGTATACACTGCTAGTAATGAACCACCCTTTAAAAACAAGCTAGCTCTAGAAGCATTTTATGGAATGTTTGGGCAAATTGAAGGAGAAAATATTCGTACACGTACGGATGATGCTCGAAAACAATATCCTTCCCGTCTTTTTGGGTACACACGTATAAAAGAAGAAGGACAAGTTCGTTTCCAAATTAATGAGGATAAAAGAGATGTAATTCATTCATTATTTGAGGATTTTAGTAATGTCCAAGACGGTGAGCAGTTTTTAAACTTTTTAATGGTAAGACGTAAAGGTTTAAATAAGCCCGAAAAGTTGTTTCGTATTTTATCAAATCCATTTTACGCCGGCCACTATGAAACAAAAAATGGTTATCAGATATTGCCTCATGTAACGCCAATAATTGATTTAGATCTTTTTCTTAAAGGTAAATCTAAACTAGATGAGTATTTTTCCTATTATCAAGAAAGTTTAGAAGATGCCAATAACCAGTTTTTAGTTATACCATATTGCGAAAAGTGTGGAAATGTAATGAAACATCGAAAAGAAAATGTATTTGATATAGGATACTTTGTATGTAGTAATAACCACAAACGACTTTCAATTACGGTTGAAGAGTTAAATAGTTTAGTTAAACAAACATTATTGGAACACATCCAATCGATTTCCGCCAAACATTTAAAAAGCATTATTTCTAAACGCATCATAGCAGAAAATAAAAAGCTCCAAAAAGAATTAGGGGTAACCAAATCTGAATTCCTGGATAATTCACTAACGCTAAGTACTATCGATGTAAAAAGAAAACCTGCTATTGCAAAGCTATTAGATAAAATACAATCACTAAAAGATAAGTACAATGACTTAGAACAGGATTTACAAAGTCTACAGAAACTAGGGAATGAAATTATAGAAATTCATTCACTTTTATCACAGCTTACATTAGATTTCAAACAACAGGACCTTCAGCGACTATCTGAATTGCTTATTGATAAAGTAAAAGTTTATGAAACGTATGTACATGTTGAATTATTCCTTTCATCATATGGAAAAGAGGAAAGGATTTCATGACAAAACTAAACACTACTGGGTATTTACGTTATTCTGATCAGAAACAGAACGACAATCACTCATTAGAAATCCAAAAAAGCCAAATTCAATTATTAGCGGAAAGGGAAAGTCTTGAAATCATTGCTTGGCGAGCTGATAAGGCTACTAGTGCATTTCATAATAACGTTAGTAAACGAGAAGGTATCCAACTAATTATTGAAGATATTAAGAATGGTGCTGGTGCTATCTGCTTCTATGAAGAATCTCGTATAACTAGAAGCATTACTGATTTTTACAATGAGGTTTACTTGCCGATTAAACTGGAGTACCCTCATGTCAAATTTTTTAGTACTCAATCTGAAGCAGAATGGAATCCTAATGATCCGATCGTGCAGGCAAAGCTTGTCTTTGCTGCAGAGGAATCAGAAACAAAATCTGTCCGCGCAAAAGATGCTCAAAAAAGTTTACTGAAACGTGAGCAACCAATAAGACCTGGAAGTCGTACTCCTATTGGCTACAATATGATTGATGGTGCTTTACATCCCAATGAAGATGCTAAAATAGTTCAATTAATCTTCCATCTAGCTTGTTGGGGACACTCTCATGGAATAATTGCTGATTATCTAAACGAATGTAACGTTACAACTAAAAAAGTGAAGTATTGGAACGGTAGCACAATCGGATATATTCTTTCAAATAAGGTTTACTCAGGAAATCTAGCTTGGAATGTTAGGACTAGCTACGATTCTAGTAAACCGAAGCATGAATCAGAGATTGATTTATTCAAAAATGTTCATGAACCAATTATTAGTCCAACCACTTTTCACTTATCTAAACAAATAAATGATTTAAAAAAACAATTTGGCACGATGAATACACCATACTATCTCCGCTCAATAATAAAATGTAAAAAGTGCAATTGTTTTTTAATATCGAAAGATAATTCTCCAAAGGGTAAAAATGGAGAATATATGATTTATAAATGTACAGGATGTAAAAAATCTGTACAAATAATACCAGTTCATCATGCTGTTTTAAATGATCTGCAGAAAAAATGGAATACACAACTCCCTAACTTTTCAGCTACTTCAAAAGAACAGCTTAAAAATTGGGCCACTACCCTTGCTAAAACAAGTAGTAACATAAAACAACTTCTTGAAAAAGCACAATATAACCAAATTATGACGGCAGCAGATATTGAAAGTAATCCTCTATTAGCCGAGGTCTTTCAAACTACTCAGCTGCATTTAAAAAATGAATTAATCTATACAAACGAAACAATAGATGAATTGAATTCTCTTCTTAAAGATGACTATCTGGATAAAATTATAAAAAAATTGATACAACAAAGCTTTATTAATTTTACTGATACAGAATTAAGAGTATTTTTCTTAATGTATTTTGAAGAGGTTGCAATTAACTTTGAGAAGAATAACGAACTTAATATAAATTATCGCCTATCTCCTTTTGTTTCATTGGAGAAGTCAACTGGTTATATAACCGAACAATTTAATTAAATCGATATTTTGACTGGTTAGGAAACCGAATTGAAATGTACTAACTACATTTTCAGAAAATCATCTTTTCATGAATCCCTTGATATCAAGGGATTTAGAGTATAATCATTCGGTTCCCCAACCATCTTGGAATTCCTCGATGGTTAAATTACCGAACGCTATATTTTATTTATGGTCAAAGAACCGAAAATTTAAACTTAAAAATAATATTTTTTTAAAAAAAAGACTTCAAATATAAAAATACGAAGATATAATGATTTTAGAAATATCTAATCAAATAATAGAACCCAAACAAGCGAAAACCGCAGCGGGAACTAATCCACTTAATTATTTTGTGGATTTAGTCCAACTGCGGTTTTTTTGTTTTAAATCCGTTATTTAATCAGTTAATAAAGGAAAATTACAGGGAGTGTGGATTAATACCATGGAACGTACAAAAAATTATACAACTTGGGAATCATTGCCCGACACATTAACAGCACAACATATTTCTCAATTTCTTGGAATCTCTAGAAGAAGAGTTTACGAGTTATTTCTAGTACATGTAGAACAAGGTGGTATCCCTAATTTTGAAATTGGTGCATCTAAAAGAGTCGAAAAATCTGATCTTAAGAATTGGATTGCACATAGAAAAGAAAAAAATTCAATTGATGAATTAAATTCTAGCGTTAGAAAATATTAGAGGAAATGTATGGATTAAGTCCATAGACACTTTCTCACCTCTAGTATTCTCATCAAGCTATAAAAACACTAGATTAGAAAGGTGATAAAACACTATGAAAGGTCATTTTACAAAAAGAGGTTGCACGTGTGATCTAAATCGTTGCATCTGCGGTAAGACGTGGTCGTTCGTTATTGATATAGGAAAGAACCCAAAAACAGGAGAAAGACAACAGAAGACTAAGGGCGGCTTTAAAACAAAACAAGAAGCCGAAGCAGCAGCCGCGGCTATAATTACCGAAGTAAATCAGGGTGCATTCGTTAAAGAATCAGATATTCTATTCAAGGATTTTGCTAATATGTGGTTACCCGCCTACATTGAAAGAAATGCTCCAAAACCCGGAACTGTAAGAATTAGAGAGTACAGTATCAAAAAATTATTGCATTACTTCGCTCATATAAAACTTAAAAATATCACTAAAGAAATGTATCAAGCAGCACTAGATGATTTAAAAGATCAAAATTTTTCTAAAAGCACCATTGAAAGTGTTCATACTACTGGTAAGATGATTTTTAAAATGGCTATAAGTAATAGAGTAATCAGATTAAATGCGGCAGAAAATGCTTATATTAAACGTGATCAACAGACCATTATTGAATTCGATGAAGAAGAACTACCAAATTACTTTGAAAAGGAAGAACTCGCATTATTCTTGGACACAGTTCAAGAAAAAGGACTATATATGGATATCCTAATTTTCCTAACGTTTGCCTATACAGGTATGCGTGTAGGTGAATTAGTTGTTCTAAAATGGAAGGATATTAATTTTGAAAAACAAATTATTAGTATTACGAAGACCTATTATAATCCTAAAAATAATACGAAAAAGTATGAGTTAGGCCCACCTAAAACTAAAAAATCTAGACGTAAGGTTGTCGTCGATGAATTAGTAATAAATGCATTTAGAAAACATAAAGAGGAACAAGAAAAACTCATTAAACGCTTTGGTAACTCCTACTATAACGAAGGATATATATTCGGTAATTTCAATCGTCATCCTGGTTATCCGATTTTGATTAAACTAGTGGAAACTAGAATGGCTAGATTGTTAAAAAAAGTAGACTTAAATCTTGAAGTTACTCCCCATTCTCTTCGCCACACACATACATCGCTTCTTGCAGAAGCTGGGGTAGGACTAGAAGAAATTATGGATCGGTTAGGTCACCAAGACGATGAAGTGACTAGAAAGGTGTATCTTCACGTAACCTCTGAAATGAAAAAAGAAGCTTCAAATAAGTTTAGTGAATTGATGAGAAGCATTGCATGATAAAATAATTGAAAGCAAAATAGAATTATTTTGCTTTCAATCTGCATAGAGATTTTTTATTCCAAATACTTGTCAAATATAAAATGTTTTCTTAAATAATAGCGCTAAATAAATACTGTTCTTCAACAAAAGCACCCGTTACTTTAAGTATAATTATTCACAATCTCTAATTTTAAGAAAACCCCCTTTTCATTATTAAGTGAGTTGTCTTATTAAGGAAGCGACTTCATTTATAGTTACCTTAGAAGAACTGCTTATGGTATAAAAAAGGCCATCTTTGGTCTTTTTTTAGAAATCTATGTATTCCCGTTGAACATTTATTTTTTTGATGATATTACTTTTGTAAATTCAATAATGTTTTTAAAAATTTCCGGGTCAAAGTCGTTAGCACTTTGTGAAATAAAGCTTGACCCTCCATCGATATTCCAATGTTGAAATGCCTCTTTTATTTCATTCCAGTCTGCTTTATCTCCAAACGCTTCTAAATAAAACTTACCAAATGATATTGCATGGATTCTATCTGAATTTCGTAGAGACTCTACCATGAAGGATTTTCCAATTAAAAATGAAAATCTTGCAAGAGAAATTATTAATGCAAGCAAGACGAACCCTACTAAGCCAAGTTGAATTTGTTCAGAAGTTGTTAACTCTTTTTTGGAGTGCATTATAAAATCTGCTTTATATAAAAGAAATGTAATTGCACAAATCAAAAAAGCTCCACATAAAAAATAACTAGCGTAAGCAATGCTTCGATAATCCCTTTCTTTTGCAGTAAGTCTAGTTATCGCTTCCGTAATATATGTTCCTGCATTCTCCTTTACTTTGGCAATAGCCTCCTGTTTCTCTTCTTCAATCGCTTGTGATTCACCTATTAATCTTGAAATTGCTAATGAAAGCACTGATTTAGATTCCTCAATATTTTCTCTTGAACCAATTAGTATATTTTCAAATACTTCAATAAATTCAGGTGGTAGGTTCACATCATCAAACAGAATTGGGATGATAATCGGTTTTTTTCTTTCTCGGTAGTATCCAATTGCCTTGGAAGCTTCAGCATTAACCCAATTGCTATTCTGAGAGTGCTTAGATATTATAATGACAAAGAAGTCAACTGATTTTAATCTTAATGATATTTCGTCTGCTAAAACCTTTTCAGGTAGTATATCTTCAGTTGGTAAAAATACTTTATGTCCATTGTCTTTTAAAAGACCAGCTAAAGATTGAGCAATTCTTGTATCTTCATAGGCAAAAGTAAATTGTATTTGTGCCATATTATCCCCCAAAAACCTATACATTTTTAATAATTACTTTACCATAAAAGGGGATTATAGAAAATAGTTTAACGTAGCGAAACAGCCCCAATTCCAAATTTTCAACCATTCATTTATCACAATATACATAACAGAATTGCTTCTGTTGGTCTGTTATTTCTTTCATAGTTTATTACCTCCAATCAATAAAAAAAGAGGAAGGCTTATTGACCTTCCCAAACCGCAGAAATAAATTATTCCTTCTTTAGTTAACCTGCGGCGTTAGTTGAAGTACATATTTTCACAATCTATAAAGTGATTTAGCATCATTTCACAACTAATTTTAAAATACATTTATACCTATGGAAAAGGGGATGCGCATTATAAATGAAGAAGAAACTAAAAAGAAACAGAATCCGTTGCATACATTGCTGTGATATTATCGAATCAATAAGCACAAATGATTTCAAATCATGCAAATGTGGGGCAGTCGGTATTGATGGTGGTTTAGACTACCCAAAACGTATTTTCGGTTCATACCCAGAAGAAGAACATTACGAAGAATTATCGGAATATGAGTGAAGAGAAGGAACATGTTTGCATTGAAACATGTTCTTTTTTATTTATCTGCACCTCTCGCTAACTTATTAAGCTAATCAATACTTTAATCATTAGGAATCGTTAACCTTCAAAATGGAAATAATGGATATCTGTAATAAAAATTTTGAGGAAAGCGAGGTCATTCAATGAAAGGGCATTTTTACAAGAGAGGTTGTACGTGCAAGAAGAAAAAGTGTACTTGTGGTTCCAAATGGGCTTTTACCATCGATATTGGAATAGATCCGATTACTGGTAAAAGGAAGCAAAAGGTAAGAAGTGGTTTTAAAACTAGAGAAGAAGCTGAGGCAGCTGCTACCGCGCTCATTCATGAGTTAAACCAAGAAATATATATGGAGGAAACTGACTTAACGTTTTGTGAGTTTGCAAATCAGTGGCTCCCAATCTACAGCGAAGCAAAAGATGTTAAACCCGGAACAATTCGAGTCCGTATTCATGAAATCAATAAGTTATTGCCCTACTTTTCCCGGCTGAAATTAAAGGACATTTCAAGGATGAGATATCAAGATGCTCTCAACGATTTAAAGGACAGAGGATATTCTGATAGTACAAGGGAAGGAATAAATCGAACTGGACGAATGATTTTTCGGAAAGCATTAGAATTGGAGCTAATCAAGAAGGACCCTACTGAATTTGCCTATCTTAAAAAGATTAAAAAAACAATTGAACAGTTAGAGGAAGAGGAGATTCCGAAGTATTTGGAAAAGGAAGAGCTTGCACTTTTCTTAAGTACTGCCAAGAGTCAAGGATTGGAATTAGACTACTTAATGTTTATCATCCTGTCCTATACAGGAATTAGGGTTGGTGAACTCATAGCTCTTAAGTGGAAAGATATTGATTTCGTAAATCAGACAATCAGCATTACTAAAACGTATTACAATCCCAATAATAATACCGTTCAGTTTCAGTTGGTGACACCAAAAACGAAAAAATCTAGACGGAAAATTGTTGTGGATGAAGATGTGATCAAAACTTTGAGCCTTCACAAAGAAACTCAAGCAAAAATCATTCAGCAGTTAGGTGAAGATTACTATAATCAAGACTTCATCTTTGCTAAAACAGAGCGACATCCTGGATATCCTTTCGTCATTAAAATGGTACAACTCAGGATGGCTAGACTGCTTGCAATCGCAAAATTAAACAAAGACTTAACACCGCACTCATTGAGACATACACATACTTCGCTTTTAGCAGAAGCAGGTGTCGCACTCGAACAAATCATGGATAGACTTGGCCATACAGATGATCAAATCACCAAGAATGTCTATCTCCACGTAACAAAAGAAATGAAAAAAGAAGCTTCCCAAAAGTTTGCACAACTCATGAGAAGCCTCGATTATAATCCTCTATGTTAGCAAAATGTTAGCATTTCACTTTCACCTTACATACAAACCCTTATATATCAAGGGATTGACGGCCTTATTACATCATGCCGCCCATTCCACCCATGTCAGGCATGCCCATACCGCCGCCGCCTTTTTCTGGAATGTCTGCTACTACTGCTTCTGTAGTCAAGAATAATGCAGCTACAGATGCAGCGTTTTGAAGTGCAGAACGAGTTACTTTAGTTGGATCTACGATACCAGCGTCCATCATGTTTACCCATTCACCAGTTGCTGCGTTGAAACCAATACCGATTGGTTCGCGTTTTAGACGGTCCACTACGATTGAACCTTCCAGACCTGCGTTGTTTGCGATTTGACGAACTGGTTCTTCTAGTGCACGAAGTACAATTTTAAGACCTGTCGCTACGTCGCCTTCTTGTGTTTCTGCAACTTCCGCTACTTTGTTGTATACGTTCACTAGTGCAGTACCACCACCAGATACGATACCTTCTTCAACAGCTGCACGAGTTGCATTAAGAGCGTCTTCAATACGAAGTTTGCGTTCTTTTAGTTCTGTTTCTGTTGCTGCCCCGACTTTCACTACTGCTACTCCGCCAGCAAGTTTTGCAAGGCGTTCTTGTAGTTTTTCTTTGTCGAATTCAGAAGTTGTTTCTTCTAGTTGAGAACGGATTTGAGCTACTCGGCTAGCGATGCGATCTGATTCTCCATTACCTTCAACGATTGTTGTGTTGTCTTTTGTTACTACAACTTTAGAAGCACGTCCTAGTTGTGAAATGTCTGTAGATTTTAATTCTAATCCTAAATCTTCTGTAATTACTTCAGCACCAGTTAGGATTGCGATATCTTCCAGCATTGCTTTACGACGATCTCCGAATCCTGGAGCTTTAACAGCTACAGCATTGAAAGTTCCGCGTAATTTGTTTACAACTAGAGTAGCCAATGCTTCCCCTTCAATATCTTCAGAGATTAGTAAAAGTGGTTTGCCTTGTTGTACTACTTGCTCAAGTACAGGAAGAATTTCTTGAATACTTGAGATTTTTTTATCTGTAATTAAGATATATGGATTATCTAAAACCGCTTCCATTTTATCTGTGTTTGTTGCCATATAAGCAGATGTGTATCCACGGTCGAATTGCATACCTTCTACCACATCAAGCTCCGTTGTGAATCCTTTCGATTCTTCAATGGTAATAACACCGTCGTTACCAACGCGTTCCATTGCTTCAGCGATTAATTCGCCAACTTCAGTGTCCCCTGAAGAAATAGCTGCAACTTGAGCGATAGACTCTTTGCCTTCGATTTCTTTAGAGATTGCTTTTAGTTCTGTAATTGCAGCAGCAACTGCAAGATCGATACCTTTACGAATTCCAACAGGATTTGCACCAGCTGTTACGTTTTTCAATCCTTCACGAATCATGGATTGTGCCAAAACAGTAGCAGTTGTTGTACCGTCACCAGCGATATCATTTGTTTTAGATGCAACTTCTGCAACCAATTTTGCACCCATATTTTCAAATGCATCTTCTAATTCGATATCTTTTGCAATCGTCACACCATCATTTGTAATAAGTGGTGAACCGAATTTTTTCTCCAAAACGACGTTACGTCCTTTTGGTCCAAGCGTTACTTTAACTGCATCCGCAAGTTTATCCACTCCACGCAGCATTGCACTACGAGCGTCTTCACTGAACTTAATTTCTTTTGCCATGTTTTTTTACCTCCTAATTATTGTTTCGTTTTTATTAGCCAATTACAGCTAGAACATCGCTTTCGCGTAATATTAAATATTCGTTATTTTCATATTTTACTTCAGTACCTGCATATTTAGAGAAGATGATACGGTCTCCTTCTTTCACGTCTAATTCAACGCGAGTGCCGTTTTCAAGTACTCGTCCAGTACCGACAGCTATTACTTTTCCTTCTTGTGGCTTCTCTTTAGCAGAGTCTGGAAGTACGATGCCAGATGCTGTTTTTTCCTCAGCTTCGATTAATTCGATTACAATACGATCACCTAATGGTCTTAACAAGTGAAACTACCTCCCTAAAATAGTTGAATTTGATATTATTAGCACTCTTACTCTTCGAGTGCTAACACACTTATAATGATAATTAATCACAGAACATTTTGCAAGCGAGAAGGCTAATTTTTTCTTTTTATCGTTTATTTCCTATACAATGAAAAAGAATTGTTTTCTTGAGAGGAATTAAATAATGTGAAACAACAAAAAACAGGCTTGTATATTTTAATTGTTTACTGCGTCATGCAGCTTTCTGGGGCCCTTTTTGCACCACTACTATATAAAATTCTTGAAACTAGGGACGTTCAAAATGCTGCGTTACTCGCTTCAGGTTGGTGGGTGTTCATAAGCATGGGAGTTGCAACGCTTATTACGCTCCTTTTAGTAAGAAAAAATGATGTTTTCTTGTCTCCGTTGAAAGGAAAGCCGACAACACTTGGGAAAACGATTGGTTGGGGAGTTCTTGGGTTTTTCCTTGTTTTATTAGGCCAAGGGATTGCAGCTAATATCGAAATAAAATTGGGTGTTGAAGCTGGTTCCGAAAATACTGCGCAGTTCATCGAAATTGCACACGCTGTTCCACTAGCAATATTTTCGATTGTCCTATTTGCCCCAATTTTAGAAGAGTTAATTTTTCGCCGCCTCATTTTTGGTTCTTTATTGCCTAAAACGAATTTCTTTGTTGCAGCTGCCGTCAGTGCAATCGTGTTCGGTATTATACACTTCGACTTTACGCACATCCTACTATATGCGGTATCGGGGTTTATATTCGCTTTCATCTATCATAAGACAAAGCGCATTATGGCTTCTATGATTTCTCATATGCTTTTGAATGGTTTTGTTGTGCTCTTCCAGTTTTACGGGGAAGAAATACAAAAGTTTGGAGAAAAAATGCAAAGTTTTCTCGAAATATACTCCCAAATGCACTAAAAAAGTCTTTCACCAAACATATTTGGTGGAAGACTTTTGCTTTATTCTACATTTTAGTTTCGTATAAGATAAATAAGCGTTTGTACTTCTACGGATAAATCAATCGTATGTACACGAATTGTATCCGGAACATTTAACCTTACTGGCGTAAAGTTCAAAATACCTGTTATTTCCGTTTTTGCTAGTCGATCAGCAACTTCTTGAGCAGAGCGACTTGGAACGGTACAAATAACTAACTCAATGCCATATTCCAACAACTTCTCTTCCATTACACTAGGATTAAAAACTGGAATATCACTTTTCATCATTCCTTCAACCGGTGCTTTTGTATCGAAGGCAACAACAATTTTCGTATTATGGTTTTTTTGAAAGTTATACTTAAGAAAAGCAGTTCCTAAACTACCAACCCCAATAAGCGCAACATTTGCTGCTTCATCCTGATCTAATGTTTTACGAAAAAACTCCAGTAAGTTAGCAACATCATATCCATAACCTTTTTTCCCTAGAGCTCCAAAATGAGAAAAGTCTCTACGAATCGTTGCAGAATCTATTTTCATCACGTCACTTAATTCTTGCGATGAAACTCTTTTATGACCAGCATTATGAAAGCTTTGTAAAAATCTATAATATAGTGGAAGCCTTTTTGTTGTTGCTTGAGGAATTTTTGGTAATTCAGGTTTCATAAAAACACTCCTATTTCATTGGAACGAATCGATTTTAACGCACTTAACATTCATTTCATTATAAAGCTATAGCGTTGCAACGACAAGACCTATCTATTACACTTAAGATAGAATTGAGGTGCGAATCATCGTGATTGTTTTACAAGTCAATCAAGTAACAAAATCCTTTAATGGGGAAGATATATTAACAAACGTAAAGTTAGAGGTTCAAGACCGGGATCGGGTCGCACTTGTCGGCCGAAACGGTGCTGGAAAATCTACATTACTTAAAATAATTGCTGGCGAAATGTCGCATGATTCCGGCGATATTATTATGCCGAAAAACATTCGATTAGGCTATCTAGAACAACATGCCGGACTCGAATCAAAACTCTCCATCTGGGAGGAAATGAAGTCCATCTTTAGTCATCTGATTGACTCTGAAAAAGAGCTTCGTTCATTAGAATCGCAAATGGCTGACCCATCCGTATATGAGGTTTCCGAAGTTTATGCTCGAGTAGCCGCTACGTACGATGAACTACAACTAGCTTTCAATGAAGCAGGCGGTTATCGATTCGAATCTGACATCCGCTCTATCTTACACGGGATGCAATTCTTCCCTGAAGATTATGATAAACCTGTACAAGCGTTATCTGGTGGCCAAAAGACAAGGCTTGCACTAGCCAAAATGCTGCTTAGCAAACCAGATTTACTTATTTTAGATGAGCCTACCAATCATTTAGATATAGCTACATTAAACTTTTTAGAAAACTATTTGAAAAATTATAGTGGTGCGATTCTAATCGTTTCGCATGACCGCTACTTTTTAGATCAAGTAGTGAACTTTGTATATGAAGTTTCTCGCCATAACGTATCAAGATATGTTGGTAATTACAGCAGCTATCTAGATCAAAAAGCAAAGAACTATGAACGAGATAAAAAAATGTATGAAAGACAGCAAGAGGAAAAGGCGAAGTTGGAAGACTTCGTCAACAAGAATTTAGCTCGTGCCTCTACAACGAAAATGGCACAGTCGAGACGAAAGGTAATTGAAAAAACAGACTGGATGGATTCACCAGACGGCGATGAAAAATCAGCTAATTTCGGCTTTACAATTGACCGTCCAAGCGGTAACGACGTGCTTCGTCTCGAAGAAATTGCTGTTGGATATCCAAACAAAAAAGTTTCCTCCAATATTTCGTTTTCTGTTTATAAGCAAGATCGGATCGCACTTGTTGGGCCTAATGGCGTTGGTAAGTCTACCCTCTTGAAAACCATAATGAAGCAAATAGATCATGCCGGTGGTAAAATACAATACGGAACGAATGTCCAATTTGGATACTACGACCAAGAACAAGCCGCTCTCACTGGCAATAAAACCGTACTTCTAGAACTTTGGGATGAATGGCCACAGATGAATGAAAAAGATGTCCGCAATGTATTGGGACGCTTTCTTTTTAGCGGAGATGATGTGCAAAAAACTGTTTCTACGTTATCTGGTGGAGAGAAAGCAAGACTTGCCCTAGCTAAGTTAATGCTATTAAAAGCAAACACTTTAGTACTCGATGAACCGACGAATCATTTAGACTTAGATAGTAAGGAAGTATTAGAAAATGCATTACTAGAGTTTCCCGGAACCATCCTCTTCGTATCGCATGACCGTTACTTTATCAATAGAATCTCTACGAAGGTTATTGAGTTATCGAATGATAATGCTGCTCTTTTCTTAGGTGATTACGATTACTACTTAGAAAAGAAAGAAGAGCTTGAAGAACTTGCTCTAGAAAATGCGATCATCGAAAAAACGGTTGTCGTAAAGACAAGCACTTCGACGATTGATAAAGAAGCGAAGAAGAAAGAACGCCAACTCCGACGCCAATTGGAAGAATTAGAATCACAAATTCCAAAAGTGGATTCAGAAATAGCTTCTATAGAAGAAAAGCTTTGCGATCCAGCAATTTTCCAAGATCACGAAGCAGTCCAACAATTACAGCTTGAATTAGATGGATTAAAGACAAAACAAGATGATTTATCGAATGAATGGCTGGAATTACAAGAGCTATTAGAGGAAATCGCTCCAAATTAAAGGGATACCCATGATGGGTGTCTCTTTTTTTGTTGAGACCAAAAGTATAGTGTAAAACTGGTCTCGGGTAGTGGCATATTGGTCTCGGGTTCAGCACAATCGGTCTCGAATAGCCATTTAGTGTAAATAAAAGCCCCTAGTTAGCAGATTTCTATATAGAAAAGGATGTTTTTGCATATATGCATTATAATATGTCGAACATAGTGGCAAAACGACTTGTCGATTCTTGCCCATATATGTTGGTCAACCCCTTTTTTTCACTTAATCTTTTTCCACAAATTTATTCACATCAAAAAACCAGTAATAGCAACATATCAACAGACTTATGCACACTATCCACAGATTTGATAGTCTTCCATCTACGAAGTTGTGTATAAAAAAGACACTATATATTGAAATAGAAATAATTATACACAGGTTATCCACAGATTGTGCATAAGTACGAATGTTCTCTCTTGACAATCGAAAAAAATCCTGTTAAAAAATCCCCTTTTCTTGTCGAAGAAAAGGGGATTTCGTTTACCAATTATGAAGTTCCATCCCTGGTCGACCATTCATCGACAAATTTCCTGTTTTCCCTGCTGAAAACATAGAGTTTCCTGCTGCCGCAATCATCGCTGCATTATCTGTGCATAGTGAGATAGGTGGAACATAAAATGGAATATTTTCTTTTGCAAATGTTTCTTCGAGTGTACGGCGAAGTCCTTTATTCGCAGCAACTCCACCAGCAGCAATGACTTGTTTTACATTGAACTCACGGGCTGCTCTTAACGTTTTTGCCGTTAACACTTCTACTACACTTTGTTGGAATCCAGCTGCTAAATGGTTCGGATTAATTTTTTCTCCGCGCTGCTCCGCATTATGTTGATAATTAATAACCGCTGATTTCAAGCCACTGAAACTAAAATCATATGATCCTTCTTCTAGCCAAGCTCTTGGAAACGGCACTGCTCCGTCGCTGTCATTTGCCAGTCGATCAATATGAGGACCACCAGGGTAAGGAAGATTCAATACACGAGCCACTTTATCGTATGCTTCTCCCGCTGCATCATCTCGGGTCTCTCCTATTAATTCAAACTGACCGTCCGCTTTCATTAGTACAAGTTCAGTATGTCCTCCTGAAACTACTAGCGCAAGAAGCGGAAACTCCATCGGCTGCACAAGTGCATTCGCATAAATATGACCGGCAATATGATGCACACCAACAAGAGGAAGACCGTTTGCAAAGGAAAAAGCTTTTGCTGCATTTATTCCAATTAAAAGCGCTCCTACAAGTCCTGGACCTTCTGTAACTGCTACTGCATCCAAATCTTTTGGCGACATATCCGCTTGTTTCAATGCTTCTTCAATGACAATTGTAATTTGTTCTACATGATGTCTTGACGCAATTTCTGGGACGACTCCACCAAAGCGCTTATGGCTTTCAATTTGAGAAGCGACCACATTAGATATAATTTCATGCCCATTTTTCACAATGGATGCTGCGGTTTCATCACAGCTTGTTTCTATTCCTAAAATATATTGATCTTTTGTCATTTAAATTCCACCCACATCACAAGCGCATCCTCCTGCGTATCTGTATAATAGTTTTTTCGTATGCCGCCGTCTTGGAATCCTAATTTATGATATAAATTCTTCGCAATGTCATTTGTTACCCTTACTTCCAACGTCATAAGCACCACATTTTGTTCTAGCACTACTCGAATTGCTTCACGCATTAAACCTTCCCCAATTTTATGTCCGCGCATACATTCCACAACCGCTACATTTGTGATATGACTTTCATCCATGACGAGCCACATACCGCAGTAACCAATAATTTCTTTCGTTTCTGTCTCCGCCACAATATAATACGAATACAAATTGGTCGCCATTTCATGCTCAAATGCTTCTCTCGTCCAAGGCGTCGAAAAAGCTTCTTCTTCTATTAAAAGCACTTGATCGATATCTTCCATCGCCATTTTTCGATACGTTATTAGTAGATTAGTTTCCATTATTCTTCTGCTCTTTCATCCAGTTTGCCTCTGCTTCTGTCACGCGTAAATACTCCGGCACCATCGCATGCACGTTAGTAGCTTCTTGCTTTTTCGCAAGTTCAATTAAAACCGATGCACTTGGCAAATCGAATGCTGCGTTTGTACGTTGCACTTTATCTCCGAGTACTTCTTTTATTTGCTCCCAGTGAATGGCAACATCCATACCGACAAATAAAACTGGTTGTCCCATTTCATCCACTGTTTCAAGTAGTTCGACTAACGACATATGAGCTTCCTTCACTACTTCACTATTCGTATATATGCCCGCAAATACATTGCCGCGCCTTGCATCCATAATCGCACAAACAACACCCGGAAAGTGCGGTACATTTCCAGCTAACACATGTAAACTAGACACCGAAAAAATAGGAATATTTAGTGTCCATGCAAGTGTTTTCCCTATTGTCACACCGATTCGCACTCCTGTATAAGAACCAGGACCATTTGCAACGGCAATCGCATCAATTTCTCCAGGTTTGATGTCCGCTTTTTTCAATATTTCTTCAATTGCAGGCATCGTTCCAATCGAATGCGTAATTTTAAGGGATGATTTATACTCTGCAATCACTTGATTGTCCTTTACAATAGCTACTGCAAGCGGTGTATGTGATGTATCTATTCCTAACCAAATCATTCAAAAAGCTCCTCGCATAATTGTTCATATCGTTTGCCTAAAGGCTCAAACGTAAACTTTCGCTTATCGTCCTCCAAGCGTAGTATTTGAATCGCCAAACGCTCTGTCGGCAAATCTTCTTCTATTAAATGGGCCCATTCGATAATACTGACGGCATCCCCGTAAAATAACTCGTCCCACCCTAAATCCTCATCACTATCTGCTAAACGGTATACATCTAAGTGATTTAAAGGGATTCTTCCTTCATACTGCTTTAATATAGTGAACGTTGGGCTATTTACATTTCGCGTAATTCCCAAGCCTTTTGCAACGCTTTTCGTAAAGGTGGTTTTGCCTGCTCCTAAATCTCCCTCTAGAGTGAGCACATCACTAGTCTGTAGGAGTGCCGATAGTTGTTGGGCTAGTGCCTCGGTTTCTAGTTCTGAATAAATTATACGCTCATATTTCATCTAATGCGATCCTTTCAAGTTCACTTCTATTTGCTTCTATTATAAAGAAATACGTGGAAGAATGTAAGTATACAGTCCTTGTTTCCGAGCGTTCCGAAATTAATACAAAAAAAGACTAAAGAGAGGAGTATAATATCCCCTTTATTAGTCTAGTCCCTACTTAATAGAATCGATAAAAAATTAAATCCAAAGAGAGAATAATCCTTCTGTTACGCCCAAATTATACATATAGTAAATACCAAAAACTAAACTAATCCCTCCCGCAGACAATGCTAAAATTCTGTTTACATTATATTTTTTGGAACTAAACACAAATGGAATACCCAGTAATGTTGTAAAAAACAACATACCCAAAATAGTCCCTGCTCCAAAAACTAAAATATAAACGGCAGCCTCCCAAACTGAATTCACAATCGTCATCGTCAATAGCACCATTGCCGCACTTCCTGCTAAACCATGAACTAGACCGATAGTTGTCGACTTTAAGTAAGACATTTTGTTACTAGATTGTTCCATATGAGGATGTGTATGCTGCTTTTTCTTGCGGAAATTAATAATATTCATAATTCCTAAATAGACAAGCATAATTCCAACGACAAACTCAAGAGACATAGACATTCTATCCGAAATTTCATTTTTCATTACGATTAAAATAAGACCGACAACTAATAACGTTGCAGTATGTCCAATGCCCCAAAAAACACCAGCTAATGTAGACTGCCAAAGTTTTTTACTTTTACTTGCAATCGTTGATACCGCAATCACATGATCCGGCTCAATAGCATGCTTAATACCAAGTAAAAAACCTATGGATAATATTGAAAATAACGTTACATCCATTCACGCAACCCCTTTTTCATTATATATATATATATATGACTTTCAGTATTTCCTTAAGGATAAAGTCTTTTTAGCAAACCACTCTTGTCGAATAAAAGATGTACAAATCGCTAGTATTTCTTCTATTTGTTGCGTAGAGGATGCTAGAATTCTGAGTGTGAATCCTGGCACAGACAACATCGACATACCCATTTTACAATTCCCGATATGAGGTTCTACCTTTTCATACAACAAATTTAGAAAATGCTGCGAGCAATGTTCACTGACAACGATCATCGAGCCTAAATGCGTATAACTTTCCATAAAGCCAATATCATTTACTTGTGATTTCGCAGGTTGAAGCATTAAATGATCGAATGCGACTAATTGATCCTCCAAATATATTTCGTTTTTCATCTGTAATTGATCGTATTTAAACCATTCACCATCTGGGGACCAACCTGGCGTTAAGATATCCATATAAAGAAGTGTCGATCCTTTCTCCATTCTAATCACCGTATGCTGGTGATATTTTGCCTCTCGATAGGCAATTAATGGATCAGGTATGTATTCGAGAATACTACCCTTTTTCAAGATAATTTCTGTCTCCTGTAAGACAGGAGCACTTAATGTTTTATACACTTTTGTCGCGGATTGAGTTGTTAATACTAATTCCGCCTGTTCCTCAAGCGTAACCTCTATTCGATAGCGGTCACCACCGACATACCCACCTCCAGGATTTAACATGAAAAAACACGCCTGCCCTGAATTATCTAGATAGATTGGGCGCATTACTTTTAATGCACCCTCATAGAAAACACTTTTTGTGATCGTTTTTTCATTCTTCTTCTCCATCACAAGCTGTAATATACCTGTCCAACTTTTCATTTTATTTCAACCCTGTCAATAAAACATTTTTTCTAATCCAATCGATTACTTCATCTAATCCAGTGTTATCTTGGAGGTTAGTAAAGATAAAT
Source organism: Psychrobacillus sp. L3 (assembly GCF_042945595.1). Taxonomy (GTDB): domain Bacteria; phylum Bacillota; class Bacilli; order Bacillales_A; family Planococcaceae; genus Psychrobacillus. The sequence continues at coordinate 3,369,622 of NZ_CP168493.1, forward strand.
GGCTTATTGCCACGAAATACTCTTGTATCGGCCGCCATAATATCTAAGTTTGCATGAACATAAGGAGCTAAATCGATTTTATTAATAATAAACAAATCCGACTTAATCATTCCTTGTCCACCTTTTCGTGGGATTTTTTCTCCTTGTGCAACATCAATAATATAAATGGAGAAATCAACTAGTTCTGGACTAAATGTTGCTGCTAAGTTATCACCGCCACTTTCAACAAAAATTAGTTCGAGATCAGGATGTAGTTTTTTCAATTCTTCAATTGCCGCGGAGTTCATCGATGTATCTTCCCGAATTGCGGTATGTGGACATCCCCCAGTTTCAACCCCAATAATACGATCCTCGGGGAGTACCCCATTTGTCATTAAAAACTTTGCATCTTCTTTTGTATAAATATCGTTCGTTATCGCAGCCATGCTAATCTCATCTGCCATATGGCGCGTTAATTTTTCAACTAGCATTGTTTTACCAGCACCTACTGGTCCACCAACTCCAATTTTAATCGGTTCCATACTCCAAGACGTCCTTCCTTATTTAATTCCACTTTATTTAACAACTGCTGAATAAGGTCAAGACATGAATATTCGGATATTAACTCTTTCATGTTTCATTTGTGCTATTTCTAGACCCGGTGCTACTGCTCCAAAATCTTCTTCTGACAGATAACCTATTTTATTCACAGCTTCTTCAATATATGATTGAAAATCTCGCAGTAACTGCTGTCCAGCTGTTTGACCAAGTGGAATTCCACGAACTGCATTTTGAACTAAACCAGATATTGAGGAATAAAGATATGCCGAAATCCCTAATTTTTTTGGAATTTCCAATTGAAAAGCAATAATGGAAAATACAATTGCAGAATGCGCGAATGATAAATCTTTTGACACCCGTTCTTTATACATTTCTAACAATGAACTAGTGTATAAATCTACGCCTAAAGTAAGCATTCGCTCACCCATTTTATGCGCACCTTCCCTCGTTTCTCGAGACAAGTTTTGAACCGTAATACGTCGGTCTAAATCCCATATCTTTTGATAATCATTATCCACTAATGCCTCGTAGACAAGTCGACAAGCAAGCCCGTCTGCGTAGACGAGTTGCTCATCTAAATACATTTTTAACCATTTAGAAAAGCTCTTTTTATCCAAAACTTTATTTTCTTGTATATACGTTTCTAGTCCAAACGAGTGACTAAAGCCGCCCGTTGGCAAATTGGAATCGCATAATTGAAGCAAAGACAACATGTTAGTCATGACTATGCCCAATATGACGGAAGGCTTGTTTCACTTTGCGCCTGTCACGTGTAAAAGGAATTTCAAGCTGTTCCAACAACTCTTCTACCAAATAATCATATTGAACAAGCATTTGGTCTTCCTCAAATTGAGCTGGTAAATGTCTATTTCCTAGTTGATGTGCAATTGTTCCCATTTCATGCATACTTCGAGGTTGAATAATTAATAAATCATCCGGAAAAACCTCTATTATGATCATATTTTTTTCATCCATATAAAGTACATCGCCTGCTCGCAAATCTTTTGCTTCCGTTAAGCGAATGCCAATTTCTTTCCCATGATCAGTTGTGACCCGATTAATTCTTTTCACTAGGTCACTACTTTCCATCAATACTTTTTCTTTATGTGTCTTCGCTAGAACATCTGGATCGATTTGATCGATATGCGCGACAACTTTTTCAATAATCATTTCATCACCTCAAAATAAGAAATATCGTTGTCCGAGTGGTACTTCATCTACTGGATCACATATTAGATGTTCTCCGTTTACACGCACTTCGTAAGTTTCTGGATCAACTTCAATTTCTGGAGTCTCTCCATTTAGTTTCATATCCTTTTTTGTTAAGTTTCGAATCCCACGAACTGGAAGTATCGTTTTCTCTAATCCAAGTTTTTTATGCACGCCTGCTTCATATGCAGCTGTTGAAATAAATGTAATTGCTGCTTTGTATTTGGCTCGCCCCATTGCTCCGTACATTTTACGATAAAGAATCGGTTGTGGTGTTGGAATAGAAGCATTTGCATCTCCCATTACGCCGGATACTACAATTCCTCCCTTAAGTATCATGCTTGGTTTTGCACCAAAAAATTTAGAATCCCACAGAACTAAATCCGCAAACTTCCCTACTTCAATTGACCCTACGTATTCCGAAATTCCATGTGTAATAGCCGGATTTATCGTATATTTTGCAATATACCGTTTCACACGATTGTTATCTCCAACTCCTTGGTCTTTCTCAAACTTGCCTCGTTGTTTTTTCATTTTATCTGCTGTTTGCCATGTTCGAATGATAACTTCCCCAATGCGCCCCATTGCCTGTGAATCGGAACTTGTCATACTGAAAATTCCCATGTCTTGCAGAATATCCTCCGCTGCAATTGTTTCCGCACGAATACGAGAATCAGCAAAAGCAACATCTTCCGGTATATCTGGGTTTAAATGATGACAAACCATTAACATATCCATATGCTCGATAACTGTATTTTTCGTATAAGGCAATGTAGGATTAGTAGAGGAAGGTAGTACATTCATTTGACTTGCTACTTTAATAAGGTCCGGAGCATGTCCTCCTCCCGCACCTTCTGTATGGTACGTATGAATTACTCGATCTTTAAAGGATGCGACTGTATTTTCTACGAATCCGCCTTCATTTAACGTATCGGAGTGTAAAGCAACTTGAACGTCATATTCATCTGCTACCTTTAAGGACATATCAATACAGGCGTATGTTGCTCCCCAGTCCTCATGTACCTTTAGTCCAATCGCACCCGCACGAATTTGTTCCGCAAGCGGCTCTTCTGCAGCTGCATGGCCTTTTCCTAAAAAGCCAACATTGATAGGCATATCTTCTGCAGCTTCAAGCATTCGATGAATATTCCATTCCCCTGGTGTAACAGTTGTTGCTTTGGACCCTTCAGCAGGACCAGTTCCTCCTCCAATTAGTGTCGTTAAGCCTGCTGTTAAAGCAGTTTCGACTTGTGCAGGATTAATGAAATGCACATGTGTATCGATACCACCAGCTGTTAAAATTTTATGTTCCCCTGCAATTATTTCTGTAGATGCACCAATGACAATATCCACGCCATCCATTACTAATGGGTTCCCTGCTTTTCCGATGGCAAAAATTTTACCATCTCGGATACCTACATCAGCTTTGTAAATTCCTGTGTAGTCTAGAACGACCACATTTGTAATAACCACATCTGGAACGTTTTCATCACGTGTTGCAAGAGGATGGCTACCCATTCCATCTCGAATCACTTTTCCTCCTCCGAAAACTACTTCATCCCCATAATTGGTGTAATCTTTTTCAATTTCAATGAAAAGTTCCGTATCCGCTAATCGAATTGCATCCCCGGTTGTAGGTCCGTACAAAGATGCATATTGTTCTCTCGATAATTTAAAACTCATAGCATTACCCCCGATCTAATGTGCCTTCCGTTTTATAATTCAATCCGTAAACGCGTCTTTCTCCTCCAAATGCAACGAGTTGAACTTCTTTTGGATCACCTGGCTCGAAGCGAACTGCAGATCCAGCCGGTATATCTAATCGAAAACCAAATGCTTCATCACGTGTAAATTCGAGCGCCGTATTTATTTCATAAAAATGAAAATGCGATCCAACTTGTACAGGTCTATCTCCAGTGTTAACAACAGATAAACGTTTCGTTTCTTTCCCTTCGTTACACACAATGTCCTCTTCTTTTAGTACATAATCTCCAGGTCTCAATTCGACATCCTCCTTTTTAGCTAATTGGAAAGTGCACAGTCACGAGTTTCACACCATCTGGGAAAGTTGCTTCCACTTGAACGTCTTCAATTAGATCCGATATTCCATCCATCACATCTTCAGATGATAAAATAGTTGCTCCATAAGACATTAGTTCTGCTACAGTCTTCCCATCGCGCGCACCTTCTAAAATTTCATAGGTGATCAGCGCAACTGCCTCTGGATAGTTTAGTTTAAGGCCTCTTTCTTTTCGGCGTTTCGCTAAATCTGCTGCAACAACAATTAATAATTTCTCTTGTTCACGTGGCAACAATTGCATACGTTTTCCTCCAATCAAGTGAGTGTATATTGTGTAAAAGAGGGTAAAATAATTAGAATCTTATATTGATTTAGTAAATTAAAGCTCCATGAAAAGAGAGGTGACCACTATGAAAGAAAAGTTCATTCAACTTATGAGCGCATCAGTCAAAGGAATTTCACAAGTTGTCTTTATCGAAAATATTTTTTCAGGATTACTGATTTTAGTTGGAATTTTTCTTTACTCTATACCATTAGGCTTCGTTACAATTGGCTCTGCTATTATCGGGACTCTCGTTGCAAGTCTTTGTGGTGCAGATAAAAAAGTATTGAATACTGGTTTCTTTGGATTTAACTCAGTCCTTTCAGGATTAGCAATTTTTTTATTTTTAGAAGGTCCCCATAAATGGGTTACTGCGTTAGTATGTGCTGGAGTTACAACCATCGTAACCGCCGCTTTGTTAAATATCACAAAGCGTTTCGATATGCCAGTTCTCACATTTCCATACATCATTCTTACTTGGTTTTTTATTGGCACTTCTTTTCGGCTGAGTTTCATCAAACCAGGAGCAAATATTATGCCCCAAAACTTAATAAATTGGGAAAGGGAAGTTGATGGTCCACTCAATTGGCATGGATTAATTAGCGGTATTGGACAAATCTTTTTTTTAGATGAGATGCTTCCTGCTATCCTTTTCCTCTTAGCTATTTTCATTGCAAGTATAAGTTATGGAATTTATGCAATTATTGGCTCTGTTATAGGTTGGTTATCAGCTCTTTTCCTTGGGGGAGAGATTTCTTTAATCAACTTAGGTCTTTACAGTTACAATGCAGTTCTAACAATGATTGCAGTCACTTCTGTTTTAGAAGTTAAGCATAAACATGCTTGGATTACTGGCATTTTTGCCTCTATTCTTTCTGTACATATTACAGCAAGCCTAGACACTTTTTTACTTCAGTATGGTTTACCGGTCCTGACGATGCCTTTTGTTCTATCTACTTGGCTCATTCAAAATGCTCGGAAAGTATTTCCCAATATTTGAATCCCTCATCCTGCTATCCTTTCTTTTAATTATTCTTATACATTCTCGCCAGGATATATTTAATCTATTCAAATCTTACTTTCCTTCTTGTCTTTTTAAAAAACAAAACCGTTTCGGCTAGTGGTTCCGAAACGGTTTTATGGATTAGTGAACTAGTCGAACTACTTGCTCCACTGCCTGTTCTCCAGCGTGTGCCCACCTATTTTTATTTTCAATTTTTCCATCCTTATCGACAGGGTCTTGGAATTGGTCGAATCCTGTAGAGGTTAGTAAAGAATTTTCATCTTTGTCCAGCCCAACATTTACGACATGTTTGATAACGTACGGTGTTTGAAACCTAATATACGCTTCGTGATGATCCAGATCTCCCTCTAACACTTCAAATGGGAGCCTCAAATATATAGTCTCTCCTTCATCACGCCACAAAACATTATCAAAGCTTCCTTTATGATAGTCCCAATTTCCACCAATCGAATACCCTAGACTTTGAATACGATTGCGTAGGTCACCAAAATACGCCATTTTACCTTCTAAATCAGTTTGCAACTGTAACAAATACACTCACTCCTTTTTATATATCTTTTCCAATAATCGGTGAAAAAATACCAAAAGACATTTTCTCCGACAAATTCTATCTTGGAGTTATTGAGTGGTATGACCCTTTAAATGGTGGTGTTCTTTTCACAAATAATGGTACTTCGAGACCAATTGTGTTAAACCCGAGACAAGTTTAATAGGTGGCGAGACCAATTTGACACTACCCGAGACTATTTTGGACCGCCCGAGACTAAATGCAAAAACCCAATTCCGAGATAAGCTATGATCTGGATACTGGAAAATTACTCAATGAAACACAATCGTTTTATTGCCTTCTACAATAATCCGATTCTCCAAATGCCATTTTACGGCTCTTGCAAGCACTCGTCGCTCAATTTGTCGACCAATTTTCTTCAATTCAATTACATCATCCCGGTGATCGACTCGTTCCACGTCTTGTTCGATAATCGGACCCTCGTCCAGGTTATTAGTTACATAATGTGACGTTGCCCCGATTAGTTTCACACCTCGCTCGAATGCTCGCTCATATGGGCCTGCTCCGATGAACGCCGGTAAGAAGGAATGGTGAATATTAATAACTCGACGCTCAAAATGGTTAACAAAATCTGGCGTTAGAATCTGCATATAACGTGCAAGGATCAACAAGTCCACCTCGTATTCATCCATGAGACGAATCTGCTCCGCTTCCACCTGCTTTCGAATATCTTTATTCGCCGGAATATAATGAAAAGGGATTCCCAGTGCTTCTACGATTGGTCGCGCATCTTCATGATTACTAATAGCAACGACGATATCCGTATCGAGATCACCATTTTGCCATTCCCACAACAGTTCCATCAAACAGTGCGGTTCTTTTGAAACAAATATAGCCGATCGCTTTCGCTCATTCGGATAGGCAAACTCATATTCCATCGAATGGTTAGTAGCTATTTTTTCAAAATCCTTTTCCATTTGTTCTGATTTCTCGAGCAAACCATCACTGTGATATTCAATCCGAATAAAGAAGGTACCGTTTTCTGGATCACTTGAATACTGACTCGATTCCATAATATTCGAGTTATGACTATGTAAAAAAGTGGACAACACCGATACAATCCCTGGTTTATCTGGACATTTTACTAATAAGCGTCCTCTGTTTTCAAGTTGCTTGTTGTGTTTCATCAATTTTTTGTTGACTTCTGTTTTCGTAGACATGCTTGTACAACCCCTATATGTAATATATTAATTTTCTCATTATGCTTTATTATGTGAACATTCTCAAGAATTATTTCTATTTTGCAAATTAAAAAGATGCCTATGCAACAAACGTTACATAGGCATCTTTTTAATTGATCACTTTAATTTTCACTTTTTTAACTCCCCATTGCATGGCACTATCATAAGAAGGGATGAATACATCAATTTTATTCCCCTTAATAGCTCCTCCTGTATCCCCAGCAATAGCCTCGCCGTATCCTTCCACCCAAACCTTAGTACCAAGTGGAATAATCCTCGGATCCACTGCAATAACTTTCTGATCAGGATTCGCGCGTAGGTCTATGCCATAAGCAGTCGTTCCAGAGCAACCATTACAGTAAGCTGTATATGCGGTCGCTATCACAGTCATCTCTTTCCCTTCCTGCACGGTTGGAGATGAAATAATTGGCGAATATACGACTGCCACCTTATTATCTGACTCCGTTTTAACGACCTCATCTGCCTCTTCATCACCGCTCACGATCAATACATCTTCAGGATGGATTAAATCACCTGTAAGACCATTCCAGCTCATAAGCGCTTCTAGAGAAATATCATGCTCCTGTGCAATCCGATATAAGTTATCCCCTTTAACGACTGTATACGTTTCTGGTTCGGGTTCTAAAACCAATCTCATATTATAGGCATCTTGGAAATGGATATCAAATTTTTCTGATTGATCTTCAGTGGCTACTACTTCATCTAATAAATCTGGTGAGACCGATAATTCTACATCATTCGTGGCGACATCGAAGATTATGGATGCATGCGCTACCGAATTCGTTGTGAATGCTAATAGCGATATTAACAATATAATCCTAACTTTCTTCAAAATATAGTTCCTCCTCGCATATAATCTGACAAACATTTTATAATTTTTCTAAGTATTGCCCAAAAACTTTGAAAACCAAACATTCTAATAAAACACAAAGAAGCCACCTTCCTAAACAACTAAAATCTGTTTAGAAAAGTGGCTTCTTTATAGAGTTCAATTAACTTTAAATACTATTTTAATTCCAAAAGCTATTAATACTAAACCTACCAATAAATTAAATAATTTCAATACAACTGGTGCTAAAAATATCGTTAACAAACTTCCTAATACCGAAATGATGGTTAAAAATAGGAAAGTGGATAATACAGCACCAAGTCCAAAAGAGTACAAATCATTTTGCTTCATATTTTCTTGTCCTATTTTTGTAGAGAACACGCCTGCCCAAAATAAGATTGTTAAAGGATTGGATAGCGTTAATACGAGTGTTTTCCAAAAAACACTTTGCGTACTTTGCTCTGAAAGAAAATCCAAACTTGGGATAAGAGAAACTCCCCAAAAACCGATTACATTACTTAAACCAAAAACAATTAGAACAGCCGCTCCAATGTAATGAATGATTCCCTTCGACTTTTTATACTTCGTAAGTATAGCTCCAATCCCAAAGATAGCTCCAAGTATATAAAAAACATCGACAATCGTTACACCTAAAACACCAATCTCTGCTGCCCAAAAACCAGAGACTGCAGCAGTTTGAAATATAAACAAACAAATTGGACCTACAGCAATCTGCAAAAGCAACCCAAATCGAAACCCTTTCCAAATCATTTGCTACGCACCTACCTGTTGGAATTTTCTTTTAGAGTGGATAATACAATTAACGTATTGGACGTTCGAACGCCTTGAATGGATTTTAGCTTGTCATTTAGCAAAATCTCTAACTCAGCCGTATCTTCTACTAAAACTTTTAACATATAATCATATTCACCTGCCATATGATGACACTCAATTACTTCGATAAAAGGAATGATAGCTTCTCTGAAGCTTTTAATATTAGCCGCATGGTCGATATTCAAAAAAATAATCGCTAATAATTTATAACCCATTTTCTCTCGATTTATTTTCACCGTGTATTGCTCAATTATTTTTGCGACTTCCAGCTTTCTTATTCGTTCCGATACTGCAGGTATCGACAAGTTTACATTTTTGCTTATTTCAGAAGCAGTTGCCCTCCCATTTTTCTTTAATGCTTCTAAAATCTTCGCATCTATCAAATCCATCATGACATCACCCTTTTTTTGTTTTTAAATCATTATAAGCAATGACTTAAAATAAATAAACAACATCTTAAAATTTCGATAAAAAGTAAATTTTATTCGTAAAATACCAAAATAAATAAACTAATTTTTAATATAGAAACTAGGAAACTTAATAATTTTAGGACAGTCAAAAGTCCAGATCCGAAACACTTTATAGTTGCTTCGAACCTGGATTATTTGATTGGGTCTACACTATTTGCTCCTATCCATTGTATTTTCATAGGTGGAAATAAATACAATACGAAAGAGCTATTTCAGAAGGGACATAAGAAAACTTCTAAAATAGCCATTTATTTTGTTATAAACTTGTTACTTAAAGCTTCTTTAAATGTTTATTATCTTGCCTTATTAATATAAAGAGGGGAGATCCTTTTCTCATATATAACAAACAAGTAGGAAATCTAATACCGCTTGTATTCTAGTGAAAACAGAATTTTTAAAATCATTCAAAGAAATCCAAGAAAAAATAAAGAATTCGCCGAATCAAATAACTGTCAATTTCCCTGTTGCGCAGTTTTAAACAACGTTTCATAAAATTTTGGTTATAGTTATTTCTAAATGTTGAAGTTGCCTTCTATTTCTTTAAATACGGTTCAAACCTTCCTGGTCATGATGCGGCATTTGATGGTGATGTCCTTCATGATGACCAACTGGGTAATAACTTACAGGTTGAACCATGTGATGGTGTTGAGCATTGTGACTTACGTGATGCCCCACATGATGACCTACCGGTTGAACTATGTGATGGTGTTGAGCATCGTGGCCTACATGTTGAACATGATGTCCTACGTGATGCACTGGGACGCTAGGATGATAGTGGTGATGATGATGATGGTGAGTATGTTGGTGCATATGTTGTTCATGTCCACCATGAAGTTGTTCTGGGTTCCTCAAATTTTCCCCTCCTTTTTATCAATTCCTTGTAGTCTATGCTGTATAATGGATGCCACTTAGACAATTGAATTATATATAAACATGAATTAAAAAGATGTCCAATAATTCCTACTATGGATTCAAAAGGAAATGGATAGTAAAAAACAACCGAAATTGGATCATCGGCTGCTTTACACAGGGACACGAACTTCTAAGTGTTACGGGAAGGATTCGTTTTGTTTACGCTTCTTCTTCGAAATAAATTTTATAAAACTTACGATTCGTAGCTTCGTCATAGCCGACTTCAATCAGTTCATTCACTTTCGCGATATCACTTACATTTACCTGAATTTCGATATTGGCATCCAGTTTAATTTTTCGCTTATAACCTTTTTCTGCCTTCACAATCGCACTCTCAGAAATTTCCGTTTCATAGGGCTTTACCGTATTAATAAGGACGTCTTTTTGTACTTCATCCGCTGCTTCAAATACCGTTTCAATATAGTCATCCACCTGAAATTCTTCTTCATTTCTAAAGTATTCAAGCGTTTTGTTTAAAAAACCTAGTTTATCGGTATTCGTAAAAGTCTCTTCTTTTAAAATATATTTTTTACATTCTGTTAATGCTAAATTCGTTTTATGGAAGCTTTCGTCTGCCACTTTGAGCTTTAAAAAACGTTCTTGCCAGTATACAACATCTTCTTTTCTTTTCGTTTTCAAGAATACAGCTGGTACTTCGTCTTGACCCATATCGATAATGACGACGAGGTTATTAACTTTTTTCACGTTAATGCCATCGATGCCGTTCACAACCATTATATTTTGCTCATTTTTCACATCTAAAAACATTTCTTTTTCATCAATTTTCACAATAGCTATTACTTGTCTGACTTCATTATTGAACAAGCAATTTTCAAATAAGCCAATGAATAATTCGCCACTTTTTATATTCGGGTGTTGGGATACACTATGTAAGTGCTTAGCTATATGTTGCGATTGTTCAAGGAAAATATGATTATTATCAAAAATACTCTTCGCGTATGTATACACTTCATTTAATCCGATATCCGTCTCATGAAAAAATGCGTATTGTTGGTCTAGGTCGAGTTTATGGAACGCAAGTTGTGCAAAGGCCGCTTCTAGCATGACCTCCGGCTGTAGTAATGCCTCATGACCTAGCACGAGCTCGTCGGCCATATAATGCACGACATACTTCGCTAATTTACTATCGCTAACTTCTAGCATAACTTTCACCTTCTAAAATTTTATTTGTAGATAGTTTACCATACCATACCCCGCAAAATATTTTCATGTTTTTTAGTATGAGGTGCTTGTGAAAATTCAAATATCAATGCATGCCTTCCTCCGTCTTGCAAATACTACCTTCGAATAGGAGGGAAAGTACATGGAGGAAATTACGTATACAGAAGCTGTATTACAGGAATATAAAGTTGGAATGGGCAGTTTCACCGAAAAATTGCCGGATGTGGCCCGAGCCTTTCATGCATTCACTGAGTCCTGTTTCGAAGACGGCAAATTGGACCAGAAACAGAAACAACTTATCGCACTCGCCATCAGCGTACATGCCCATAACGAATACTGCATCGTCTACCATACAAAAGGTTGCCTCGATGCGGGTGGTACTGAGAATGAAATGATAGAGGCAATCGGAGTGGCTGCTGCTCTAGGCGGTGGATCCGCCATGAGCCAAGGTGTAACCGTTTGGCAAGATTCACTCAAAGACTTCAGAGGAACCGTTCAATAACTTAGAACAGCCACCTAAACTAGGTGGCTGTTTTCCCATTCCAATTAAACACAGAAGTTCACATTTCTCCAATCCTAATTTTGGCACACATAAACACTCCCTGCGCCAAAACGAACTTATGTTCTGTTTCGAATTATAGGTAGATTGTTTAAAACACAGGGGTACGAATCATTTTTTTAGAACATTCATTCTTTAGTGAGTTTCTTCTAAGCAATAAAATCCCAAGAATAATAAGTAATCCAAAAAAGAACCATGACGATCAATGAATATTTTCTATACTCATCTGATAAGTAGAATACCAATGCAATTCCTACAATCAGAAAAGGTGGCATAAGGATCTAATACCTTTTGTTTATATATATATATATGAACACCTCTGTTATTAATTTAAAAGCATATTTGTATTCCTAATCTTACCATTCTATAATGACTAATAGAGATTGAGAGGAGAAGGTTATGAAAAAAAGCGCACTATTAATTATTGATGTTCAAAACGGTATGTTCTTAGAAGAAAATCCAGTATTCAACGACAAATTAGTTATCAGCAACATCCAGCAGCTTCTTGGAAATGCACGAAGCAATAATGTTCCCATCATTTATATCCAACATAATGCTCCAACTGGAAAAATGTTAGAACCCGGTACAAAAGCGTGGGAAATACACCCTGAAATTACACCTGCGATCAGAGACACTGTCATTCAAAAGACAACACCAGATGCTTTTTATAAAACAAACTTGCAAGAGGTGCTACAAAAATTTCCGATTGAACACCTAATAATTGCCGGCATCCAATCCGAAGTATGTGTAGATACTACTTGCAGAAATGCTTACAGTTTAGGATACGAGATTACCCTAGTAACCGATGCCCATAGTACATGGGATTCTGGAGAATTAACTGCACAACAAATTATCAACCACCATAATCAAGTATTAAGATGGTTTGCAGATACGCAGGAAACGATAGACATTATATTTCATTAATAATCAAGGAGGAACAACCGATGCCAATTTACAACAAACTTGTCCGAGACCTCATACCACAAGTCATTGAAAAATCTGAAGGTAAATTCACAACACGTATACTAGATAAATCCGAACACCTTACTGAAATCAAAAATAAACTACACGAAGAAGTAAAAGAATTCCAAGAATCAGAAAACCGACTAGATGCACTAGAGGAACTTGCAGACATATTAGAATTAATCCATGCAGCATTACCTATTCACGAAGCTACATACGATGAGCTAGAGAAAATCCGTATTGCAAAGAAAGAAAAGCGTGGTGGATTTGAGGAAGGAATATTTTTGATAGAGGTTGGGGATGAATAAGCTACGACTAATTACGTCGAATCTGATTCAAGATTTAAGAAAGTTATCGTAGTGTTGGGTACCAGGTCCTTACACAATATGAAATTCAACGAGAACCTAGTATCCAAGATGGGTTGTAACCACTAAAACGCTTTTTTATGCAATGTATAAACCTTCTTTTGGTCTATCACAATCAGAACGATCGTTTTTTTCTGCAGCATATGTAGATTGACGAGAATAAGTTGCATTTCCAGAAGCATAAATATCAATTGCTTCTGAATTAGCAGGAGTCCATGACCAATCTGATACATTGATTTTTTCATCAGTAGATGGCTTTTCTAAAAACCTTGTCGCGAATACCTTCATACTTTATTCACCTCCTTTTGTTGTGAATGAATAATTTACCATTCTGCTATTGTTTCCGAAATTGGCATATTAGTTAAATCTTAGTTCTATAAAGCACTTATTTACGGATATGTCGGATATCGATTTTGATATTTATAATTTAACCACGAATTTGCTTTGAACTTTTAACACGTCCCCTAGTGTCACGAACAATTCATACACTACACCGAGTTACGCATTAATTGCGTGTATCACAACATGAAGTGACCTCACTCTATTAACGGTCAGTATTTTTTCTATCCGGTCGTATTTTTTATTATCCGGTCATAAATATCCCTATCCAGTCAAAGAACGAAAAAAGGACACCCTTATAAAGAGTGTCTTGAATATACGACCAAATTTTTACTTTATTCTAAAGAATTAATGTTTTACTATGTTAAATCATTTTACTACTTCGTATATTATTTTAGAAACTTAAATCAATGCATCCGCCATCACAATTTCAAGCGTCCAGTTTTCCTTTGCTCCTAAATTAATTTCATATGGACTCACATTTTCATTTTCTTCATTCTTAATAATGCGAATTTCAGGACGCCCCGCTGCCTGGTAGTTATATTGAGTGACGATTCCTGTTCGACCATCGTTTAATGTTACGGTTAAGCCTGGTGGATAGATGGCGATACACCCTTTAAATAAGTTGACTTGAACAGGATCGAACTGAGTGCCACTTCCGGCATTCAGTATTTCGAGTCCTTTATGAGGCATTACACCCGACCTGAATGATCTTGGGTTTGTTACGGCATCAAAGACATCGGCAACACTGATGATTTTCGCATATTTATGAATTTCATCTCCCTTTAATCCTCTTGGATATCCCATTCCATCAATTCTTTCGTGGTGCTGCAACGCACAGTGAGCAACTGGTAATGGGATTTCATGTATTTTACGGAGTGTATCGAAGCCCTTTCCACAATGTTGTTTGACTAGGTCATATTCCTCTTTCGTTAAATCCCCCGGCTTATTTAATAGATCTAGCGGAATATGCACTTTTCCTAAATCATGTAACATTGCCCCCAATCCGATTTCTTCAATATTCTTAAGAGGCAATCCATTTTCGAGAGCTAGCTGACAAGCATATATAGAAACGTTTAACGAATGATTGAACACATAATTTTCATGTACTTTTGTAGAAGCTAGTAAATTCAATGCATTTTGATTTTCCGTTAGCGACGCCAGTATATCCTTGAATACTTTTTGAAAGCCCCGTATTGCCCTACCTGATTTCATCATCCCTTGAATATTTGAGTTTGAATTGCTTAAATCCATTAATGTTTGGAACCCTTCAGTAATCGTATTTAAGGCTTCCATACGTAACTCTTCTGGTATGGACTCAATGATCTCTATTCCTTCAGATACTTCATCTTCTATGTAAACAGTTGTAACATTATATTTCTGCAACTTAGGGATGATACGATCTATTAGTTCTGCTCCCTTTGCTAAAAGAATTTTACCTTTTTCATTATATATCGGTTTACCCAGTATCATTCCTGGCTGCAATTTATCAATTTTTACTAAACGCATTTTACAATTGCCCCCATTCTAAGTGCAATGGGTCAATTGCACTTGTAGTTGATGTCATACTCATACTAAAGGTATTAACTATATATAGAACTATTATATTATAAATGCAGGCAGAAGAGAATAGTCGTGATCATACGGTAGTTGTTCAAAGGTCAGATATCTAGAATAGAATTCAAACAATTAAAACATAGGGTTATAAATTATTACGGACTGTGACTCTTTCATTTATTATCCCGCTTTAAAAGTTAAAGAAGACAAGGAGGTATATGGACTTGATGGAACAAAGCGTGGCTTATTTAAACGTCTACCTGGAAAAAATTTACTTACCCGACTTGAACCGTACTTAAATTGAAGGCTGTAATTGAATTTTCATTTATCTGGTCTTTTGTTGAATAAATTTTTTTTTATGTTTTGATATAATCATTCAACATATGTCAAGAAAATACCTTATTTTAACCACTTCCCAGAGTCTGACACTGGGAAAAAGGGGCTACTACGATTTTCTAAATCTTAAATCATACTATATTCCTTCCTTATAATTTTTACGCTACGTCAGGAGCAAACGAGGGGTAATTATTATTTTGGATAAAGTTGTATCAGAATTCTCAATTAATTAATCTTTTGTTGTAATCATCCTATAATTAGTACAGAAATAACATCATGGCTTGGACATCCATTTATAGAGAAGGATGGGCAAACAATCCCAAATTCATTTTCACCTCGAGAGAAACCTAATATTTCATGGATGCCCCAGAAGAAACCCACTCTTTTCATCCACGAAAAATCCCCAACATATTAAAAACACGAACAATTATTCAAGCAACTAATCAGCAACTTTTTTGAAGAATTTTTTTATACCTTTTTTCCAGAGGTGCACCAGTTTGTCGATTTTACGGCAGTGAAACAGTTATCCGAAGAAGTCTTTACAGATTTAAATGATGGAAAAACGCGAAGACTAGACATTTTAATGGAGACGAAAATTAGAGGCGGTGAAACAGCTATTATTGTTTATATCGAGCCGCAAAGTTCTTATCAATCGGATTTCAACGAGAGAATGTTTCAATATTACAGTTTGTTATATAATAAGCTTAAAAAACCGATCATGCCGATTACCGTCTTTTCAAACGACGAAAACAGGAATACAAAAGAAGAATTTACGAATGCTTTCCCTGATCTTCATGTGCTGACATTCCGATATAAAAAACTGGAACTCCGTCAAAAGGATTGACGAGCATATATTATGGCGGATAATCCTGCAACTGCCACATTGATCAGTAAGATGGGCTATACCGAAAAAGAAAAAGTGCAAGTGAAAATTGCATTTTTACAAATGCTTGTGCGTATGAAGCTAAATCCAGCTCAGTCGGAATTAATCAACGGCTTTTTTGAATACTACTTAAAACTAGATGAAAAAGAGAAGGAAGAACTTCTGAAACAGATTAACCAATTGGATAATGCGAAGAGTTTTTTAACTGCCTAATTCTTGGAGAGATAAAGGGGGAAAGAAGGAAGAGAAGAAAGGAGACTTGCTGAAAAAGAGGATATTGTTCGTAAATCTTTGATAGAATATGTTGATGTAGATTTCATTGCTAAAATAACTGGATTATCAGTCGAACGTGTCCTTGAAATAAAAGAGGAAAACAGCTTGTATGGTGGTACAACCCTTGAAACATATGGATCAACTAGACAACGGACCGATGTAAAAAGGAGAGCGCTATGGCACTCTCCTTTTAAATCAAACTTTTTACAACTTTTGACATGATGGATCCATCTGCTTTTCCAGTAAGTAACGGCTTTGCGATTTTCATCGCATCCCCCATGTTCATACCTTTAGCAATTCCAGCCTCTGTCAGAGCCGCCACTATTTCTTCTTCACTTAGTTGCTTTGGTAAGAAGCTTTTTAGTAATAATAGTTTTGCTTCCTCTTTTTCCATTAAGTCTTCACGATTCGCTTTTTGGGCACCTTCTAACGCTTGATTGGTTTGTTTAATTTCACGATTCACGATAGCAGTTTCTTCTTCTGGTGTAAGAGTGGAACCTTTTTCTTTTTCTGCATTATCAAGTGCTGATTTTACAAGCGTCAGTACCCCTTTGGCAAGCACGTCCTTCTCTCTCATCGCACGTTTTAGTTCTTCAAATACGATTGTTTTTAACATAGTATTGAATCTCCTTTCTTCTCTTTTATTTTGATACGCGGTTTGTCGAATTAATGCGTTGCATTCATTATACCTTAATACTGGTAACTCTGGGTTAGGAACAAGTGAATCTGACACCGGGAAAAAACGAATAATTTAATCCATTTTAAAAAAAAGGATAGCTCAATTCTGAGCTACCCTCTAATTTTTTTAATTATTTTTCACATGCCCAGCCATCATTGTCGCGGTCCATTTTGGATTGGTAGGCTGTATGACTTTTAGGAACTCCATTTGGATATACTTTTCTCAATTCAGTGCAATTGCTAAATACTATTTGTGCCTTTGGTGGTGCTGGTTTAGATGTAACGACACCTGTTCCGCTACCTGTCCACGGTTTTGCGGATACGGAATAAGTTAAGCCATTTGTAGATACGGTAATACTTCCAGATTCAGCAGTTGAGTAAATTTTAGATCCTACATTTTTCAGCCTACTGACTACAGCTGCGTGTGGATGCCCGTATGAATTATCTTTTCCGTAGCTTAATATCGTAACTTGCGGCTTCACTCTTTGAATGAAAGCATTGGAGCTACTCGTATCTGATCCGTGATGACCTGCTTTTAGTACGGTTGATTGCACATTAAACTTCTTGTACATTTGTTCTTCCATATTCGCTCCAGCATCACCAGTCAAGAGGAACGAGACTTGGCCGTATGTTACTTTTAAAACAATGGAAGCGTCATTAGTATCGCTCGCATTTTCGTTTGCGTTTAAAACAGTAATATCAATATTTTCATCGAGTGAAATCTTATCTCCAATTTTAGGAACTTTGTATTTAATATTTTTATCTCCTACTAAGGTTAATAGTTCTGCGTATGTTTGAGTTGTATGTGCTTTTCCGCTATTGATAAATGTACCAACACTATATGAATGTAAAACATCCACTAACCCACCAATATGATCCGCATCTGGATGAGTAGCTACTACATAATCCAGTTTACGAACCCCTTTTGAAGATAAGAAGCTTACGACATGACTTCCCTTTTTACCGCCGTCAACTAGCATTGTTTTACCGTTAGCTGTTTTGATTAGTATGGAATCTCCTTGTCCAACATCAATAAAGTGGACTTCTAATGGGATTTTACTCACCATATTTAATAGAGCCAGTTTACTTTTCGAAGGTGTTTCATATTTAATAGAAGAACCCTTCTTGACAAATTGTCCTCCACCGAGTCCATATAAGCCACCATTCGTGCTTTTATAAGAGTAAACTCTATATTCTTCGCCTTTTTTAAGTGAGCGAGCACTTTTCAAGCTTTGGTCTAGAAGATTGGTATTGCTTAATATGGTTACCTTGCCGATTTGGCCTTTCTTCAACTCTGTTTTTCCCCACATAACTTTTGCTATATCAGCATTAGCATTTATTGTATTAACTGAAATTAAAGTAAATACGAAAACAAAAACGAGGAACACTTTAAACCATTTATTCTTCACTTGTTACACTCCCAACTAATCTAAAGCACACTAAGATAAATATTCTGGACTTAATTTCGTTCACATGCCCAACCGTCATTATCTCTGTCATGTTTAGATGCATACGCTGGATGACCTTTTTTTACGCCGTTAGAATAATATTTATTCATTTCAGTACAGTTTTGAAAGCTAGTAGGTGCTCCTGGAATAACTTCTAAACCATTGCCTTCGTTTGGTTGTGTTGGTTTCGAAGTCGGTTGTGGGTTTTCACTTACTTGTTTCAATAGAGCTAGTTTTGCTTTAGATGGTGTTTCATACTTCACTTTAGCTACATCTTTTTGTACAAAACTTCCTCCACCTACTCCGTATAGGCCATTGTGTTGACTTTTGTAACTATACACACGATATTCTTCGCCTTTTTTCATGGAACGAACGACTGATAATGAACCATTGCTTTCTATCTTAACTAGCTTTGTATCCGCTAATATGGTTGCTTTTCCAATTTGACCAAGTTTTAGTTCTGTTTTACCCCACATTACCTTAGTTGCTGCATCTGCAAAAGATGCGTTTGCTACAGTAAAACTGCACGCTAACACAATTAATAAAAATACTTTAATAAATTTCGTAAACATTGCATTTCCTCCAATTCTATACTTTTACATTTTACATACAGTAATTGGATAATGATAGACTCCAAAATATTCCAAATTAAAACAAACCAATTTCTTGTTTGGACCATAAATTACTCGCCGCTAATGGTTACAACCCTATTCGTTTCTGCTGCTTCTATAATACCTAATATGACCCTGAGCGCCGCAATTGCATCATTCCCTGTTACTAGTGGAGGGTAATCAAGTCGGACACATTCGATAAAGGCATCGATTACTCCGCTGTTTGTTTGGCTATCATTTGTTTGAATGCTTTCTAGTTGATATTGTACCTTCTCCCCATCTCTTGTAATCACTTCTAACTGATATAAATCACTATGATATATTTTCAAAATACCTTTTTCGCAGTAGATAATTGTACTATTATCTTCTTCGCCATAATACGTCCAAGAAAAAGAAGCAGTACCTATTCTTCCTTTTTTCGTTTTTAAACTACATACGATGTTATCGCAAACTTCAATTAGTTCGCCCTTTTCATTGACTTTGTCAAGTGCTCCTTGAAAAGCACTTACTTGCTCTATTTCGTCATCCAATAAGTAGTGTAATAAATCAACTTTATGGATTCCCAAATCTCCAGCAACACCTAGTCCTGACCGCTCTTTTTGAAAGAACCATGTCGAGTTCGATTTATTTATACCCCATTGTTCTGGTCCAGCATGTCCAAAAGTCGTTCTAAAAGTCAGCACCCTACCAAGTTCTTCACTACCTATGATTTCTTTCGCTTTTCGATGAGCCCATGTAAATCGTTGATTGTGAGCGACCATTAGTTTTTTACCAGATTCCTTTTGGGCATAGAGTATTTCTTTCGCATGATCAATTGTTAGAGATATAGGTTTTTCACATAGCACATGTTTCCCATGAAGCAATGCTTTTGCAGAAAATATGTAATGATTCTCATTCGAAGAACAATCGCTAATTAATTGGACAGTAGGATCTGCAAGTAATTCATCTACACTTTTTGCGACCATACCATCAAACATGGCCGCTAACGCTTCTGCACGTTCAAGATTTCTGTCATAAAAAACAATTTCGTCTACAAATGGATTCGCTTTATATTCTGGAGCATGACGTAATTTAGCAATAGAGCCACATCCAATAATTCCAACTTTTAACCCCATATGATCACTTCCTATTCTCTTTTTGGAATACTCAAATGACGAATTATTTATTACTTTCTGTAAGCAAACATCACCAAACTTAATTAGTTATTATACTCATTTAAAGCCAAATAAATGAACTGATGTCCCAATTAAAAATAAACATAGTCATTTCATCTTTAAATGACCATGTTTATTTAAACTTAATTGATTTCTTGAATTTTTTCATCTAGGATTCACTTTTATATTCGTTATGCCAACAGTGTCATCACTGCAAAGAAATGTAGCACGGACGCTGCGAGTACAAATATATGCCATACTGCATGATGATAAGTAAAGCCCCGCCACACATAAAAAATCGCACCAACTGTATAGAGAACACCGCCGACTGCTAGCAAAACTAACCCCTGTGTAGACAAATTCATCACAAGTGGACTCCATGCAAACACTATTAGCCAGCCCATCAATACGTATAACAATGTCGATGTATGTAAGAAACGCTTCACAAAATAAGCCTTAAAAACCGTACCAGCAATTGCAAGCCCCCATACAATCCCAAACAATGTCCAACCAAGTGTCCCTTTTACTGCGAGAAATAAAAAAGGGGTATACGTCCCGGCTATAAAAAAGTAGATGGAGGAGTGATCCATAATCTCAAACAAATCTTTTGCTCTACCCGCCGGAAGCCCATGGACTAGTGTGGACGATATATACAAAAGCAGCATGGTTGTCCCAAACAACGTAAAACTTACCACATGCCATACAGTTCCCCGTGTTACAGATGACACGATTAAAATGACAAGTGCTGTCACACTTAAAAGAGCACCAATGCCATGAATAATCGCATTTGCTATTTCTTCACGCTTCGAAAATATATGCGTGTTGCTCATATTTTTTCATCCCTATCTGAAAATCTCTTTGCTCTTATATTATCGTATAAGTTTATTCAAATAAAAGCAGAAGCCTTGTAAAAGATCCAAAATGTTTTTATCCGGTCGTAAATATTTCTATCCGGACATATCGCTTTTTATGCAAGTCCATAATGCGTATTATGGACAAAAAAAAGAGACACCCATAATGGGTGTCTCTTTTTTTTGGTTAAACATTTATTTAATTTCTAGGAATTAAAGTTTTGTAATGTTAACTGCTTGTGGTCCGCGGTTACCTTCTTCAACTTCAAATTCAACTTTTTGACCTTCGTCAAGTGATTTGAAACCGTCACCTTGAATAGCTGAGAAGTGAGCGAATACGTCGTTTCCGCCTTCTACTTCGATAAATCCAAAACCTTTTTCTGCGTTAAACCATTTTACTGTACCTTGTGTCATTTAAAAAACCTCCATTTTTGTGAATAAAAAAATTCACATATTACAACAAGTACCGAACAAATCACGATTACTCATTGTAATATGTGAATTCATTGTTTCTAGTTAAGCAATTTAATTATTATCCTTACTATATAACAGTATTATACATTTGTCTAGTAAAGTGCATTAATTAAATTTCATTCAATACTTTTAATGTTTGTAACACATGCTCAAGAAACTCTGGTATGTCACTTATATGCTCTTCGTTAATTTTTTTGTTGAACTGCAATTGGATATTGTTTAAGTGAATGGATACTTCTTGTTCATAGAGGAAGCTTAGTGTTTGGGTTACATGAGTTTCATTTTCCCAAATGGTATGAAGCGCTTGTTCAATTTGTTTACACTGTGTGGGCACATGTTGGATTTGCTTATGAAATCGAAGTAATAAGAAGCAACCTAGATTTTGTTCTGGCTGCTCTAATATCTCTCCAGCAAGATCTTCTAAAGAAGTCTGCAATACAATTTCGGCAGTTACGTTTGGTTGATTGGTTAACGTAAACTGAATGGAAAAATCTCTAGAAAGTACGGCAAAATCCATTCGATCAACTCGATTAGTTATCGTTATTTTGTGTTCTATATTGTCTAAATCATACACTTGATTTTCAAACGTAACTTTTAAATTCTCAAAAATGGTTGGATCATACATATCAATTCCTCCGATTGAAATTTTTTTAAATTAGTTTCCTGGTTTTAGCTATAAATTCAGGAACAATTGAATTTGATACATGAAAGTCTAGAGCAAGCAATTTGTTGGTTACAATAAAATGGTTGACCTTATGCTTATTTCAATCTCTTTCTATACATTTTCAAAATTATCTTATGGATTCTGTTTTAGTCTTTGCTGAAAAGCTTTTCGTATTCTTCAGTTGTTAATTGATCTGTGTCATTTAGATGGGTACCTCTTCTTTTAATGTAGCTATAAAACTCAATCTGTTCAATTAACTACTTTCCCGGGTCCACCGCAAATTGTGGGACATTTGAGTATCTCACCGGGAAGTTGGATTTTCTTATCTAATGTACGATCAAGCCTTCTATTTATTAATCTTACTTAGGTCTTATAATGTGTCTTCGATGCGATTGATGGAATAATGATTTTGAAATGAATAGTCCATGCGAAGAAAATTTCATCGAATACGTAATCTTCAAATTTTACAAAACTATTGTTTTAATCTTTCTATCAATCCCTATCTATCTTCACATTCAAAATTTTCACGAGTTGCTGATTTAAGTAATCTGCACTGTGTTGGAAGTCTTCTTTGTACCATTGGATGATGATTCCGAGAATGGCATTTGCTTGATAGGCGCAGTATACATTCATATCGAATTCCTCTTCACTCTTCATTCCTTTATCTTTATTTAAGAGTTTGTTTATTTCCTCAAATAATAAGTAATAGTATGTTAAAGGCGCATTTTTGGAAAAGACAATTTTGTAAAATGGTTTGTATTTTTCAATATGGTGAAAAATTCGAATGGTTGCTGGATTTAGGCTACTCGACTTCAAAATGGATACATGGCGGTAGGGTTCTTCATAAGAGATTGCTAAATCCTCCATAATTTCTTTAAAATACTCCTCAAATAAATCTTCTACTTGGGCATAATGTAAATAGAATGTCCCCCTATTAACTCTAGCTCTTCTACATATTTCTGACACTGAGATAGTTTGCAATGCTTTTTCTTTAAGTATTTCTAATAATGATTGATGTAAGGCATCTTTCGTTTTTACAATACGTATATCTATAGAAGACATTTTTTTCACCTCTTATTGAACACTTAATAGAAATATGCTTCTTATTGAACACTTTGCTTTTATTTGCTTATTGTAAGCGTTTACTACTCTTTATTATAATAGTTATTGAACAACTGTACAATAAAATTCAGGGAGGTATATTCTTATGAGATTAGAAGGTAAAGTTGCGATTGTCACTGGCGCTGCATCAGGGATGGGAAAAGCAATTGCTGAAGGTTATGCACAAGAAGGAGCAATGGTTGTTGTTTCCGATATGAATTTAGAAGGAGCAACTGCTGTAGCTGAAGCTATTAAAGCAACAGGTGGCGAAGCTATTGCTGTTCAAACGAACGTTACTTCGGAGGATGATGTGAAAAGTTTATTCGACGTAACGTTAAAAACTTTTGGTAAGTTAGACATTCTGGTAAATAACGCAGGGATTATGGATGGAATGGAACCTGTTGGCGATATTTCCGATGAACGTTGGGAACGTGTATTTTCAGTTAATACTGTTGCCGTTATGCGTTCAATGCGACTTGCTATACCTATTTTCCTTGAACAAGGTCACGGTACATTTGTAAACAACATTTCAGCAGGCGGTTTATACGGAGCACGCGCTGGGGCTGCATACACCGCATCTAAACATGCAGTTGTCGGCTTAACTAAAAATACAGCGTTCATGTATGCAGACAAAAATATACGTTGCAATGGGTTTGCTCCTGGTGCAGTAGCAACAAATATTGGGGCATCAATGACAAATATTAATGCACTAGGTGCATCTCGCCAATCTTTAGGTATGGCAATCAACCCACGAATTGGGCAACCAGAAGAAATTGCTAAACTAGCTATTTTCTTAGGATCAGATGAAGCAAGCTTTGTAAATGGGCAAGTTATAGCTATTGACGCCGGCTGGTCCGCTTATTAATAATACACATTTAATAGAAAGAGCTCCTAACGGATTTGTTAGGAGCTCTTGTTTTATTGCGAGTGTGACAGTCGATTCAACATCGGGAAGAAGATAAATACTTGATAAATCAAGATATCCGCAGGAGAAACATCATGTGATGGCTGTCCCCTAACAATGTTATTATTTCCCTCCAGAAAAAGAAATACCTTTTATAAAATATCGACTGAAAAATGCGTATAAAAGCAAAATTGGCAAGGTGAATACCATTGATGCTGCCATAATGTAGTTCCAGTAGCTAATGTATTGACCTTTAAATGTATTAAGCCCAATTGGTAATGTAAATAGTTCTGGACTCGATAAAATAATTAAAGGTCTCATGAAGTCATTCCAAGAGCCCATAAAAACGAAAATGGCTTGTGCTGCTAATGCTGGTTTTGCTAGCGGAAGGACAATTCGAAAGAACGTTCCTATTTTACTTAGTCCGTCCAATTCCGCTGCTTCCTCTAGTTCTTTAGGGAAGTTCACAAAGAATTGGCGCATCATAAATATAAAGGTCGCATTGATCATCGTTGGAATAATCATCCCTTGATAAGAGTTCAGCCAACCAAGAGACTTTAATATTAAATAATTTGGAATCATCGTTACTTGCATAGGAATCATTAAGACAGCAAGAATGACTACAAAAATCGTCCGTTTCCCTGGAAAGTGAAGTCGTGCCAAGGCATAGCCAGCCATGGAATTAAAGAACATATTTAGCAAAGTAACCATCGTGGCTATAAATAAGCTATTAAACAGCCAACGTGGGAATAAGCCCTGCTCAACAAAGATTACCTTATAATTATGAAAGGTGAAATGTTTTGGTATAAAGTTAATTGCACCATTTACAATTTCATCTAAGTTTTTAAACGATGAGGAAAGTGCCCATATAAATGGAATGACTGTAATGACAGCATAGACAATTAAAATGCCATATAGAAATACTTTGCCAAACGATAATTTCTTTTTCACATTTTCTCCTCCCTAGTAAAGAGATTCTTCTTTAGAGAACTTTCGCTGAATCAATGTAGCAATAAGGATAATAATTGCTAGTGAAAAAGCAAGAGCTGCCGCATAGCCCATCGTTCCCATATTTTTAAATGCATATTGGTAGATTAATAGCACAACTGTTAATGTCGAGTTATTTGGACCCCCAGAACCCCCTGAGAAAATATAGGATTGGTCAAATAATTGGAATGTCCCAACTATTCCCATGATAACTACAAATGAAGTCACAGGTCGCAAATGAGGAACAGTTACATAGAGAAACTTCTGAATGGCACTTGCCCCGTCCAACTCTGCTGCTTCATAAAGTGATTCTGGTATATCCTGTAGTGCAGCCAAATAGATGACCATATAAAATGGTGCGGTAGACCAAATATTCATGGCCATAATTGCATATAACGCAATAGAAGGATCATTTATCCAGTTATAAGTTGGCAGATGGATGAAATCCAACACTTTGTTAATTAGTCCATTTTGGTTATACATCCACATAAAGATTAACGTTAACACCGCAGAAGATGTTAATGTAGGTAAAAAATAAATAATCCTAAAAAACTTTTCACCTTTCATCCCTGCATTTAAAGTTGCGGCGAGTATAATGGCTAAGAACGTTTGACACGGTACTACAATCAAAACGTATTTAGCTGTATTCCACACAGCAATTTTGGCCCGAAGATCATCAAAAATATTCATATAGTTCTTTAATGCAACAAATTCAAAGCTTGTTGTCCCTAATAACTGCACTTTGTGGAAGGACAGAAAAATTGCATAAAAAATAGGTCCTACAAGAAAGAGTAATAAAACGAATAATGCAGGCAGTAAAAATACATAGCCTTGCAAGGATTCTCTAACTGTTCTTTTTAAAAACCTGCTTTTCAACTTGATCAACTCCCTATTGCAAAGGTTACAAAGATTATTGGTAGAACTCGTTCTATTGATGAAGAATCGCCTGCATCAACAGAAGGTGTTCTAACAAGTACTTACTAGAAAATACAATATGGAGGAAAAGGGGATCTCCCTTCTCCTCATTTTTTTGTTATTGTTTATCGATTTCTTTATTAGCTGTTTCTTGCGCTTCTTTTAGTGCATCCGCAAGTTTTGATTGCCCTAAATAAACGCTTACAAATTGATTGTTAAAGTTGTTAAAGATGATTGGTAAGTTGGTTCCATTTGACCAAACTGTCGCATATGGAGCTCCAGCAACAAGCGCACCACGTAACTCATCTTTATCATAACCAAGCTTTTCTGCTACAGATTTACGAGAAGGCAATTCGAAACCTTTACTAGTCCAAGTTTCCATTCCTTCTTTCCCTGTTAGGTAAGACATTAATTCCCAAGCAGCTTCTTTCTTTTCTGATGCAGCATTCATTACATAAGCAACCGTAAATGCCATTGTTCCTTTTTTACCTTTAATAGTCGGTACTTCTGCCATTCCATAATCGATATCAGGGAAAGTGCTATCTAAATATGGAATAGCCCAGTTACCCTCAATTACCATGGCAGCTTTACCTTGCCCAAACATTTCTCCTGTCCAACCAGTTCCAACGTCAGAAGGCTGAGCAGCAGTTTTATCTACTAAATGCTGATCCACATATGGCTGTAAAGCATCCAACACTTTTTGATCTGCAAAATTAGCTTTGTTATCAACTACTACTTTTCCACCGTACGATTCCGCTATAAAATACGCACGTGCTAGCTCAGGATTTTGTCCGAATCCATAAACATTTGTTCCATCCGTTAATTTCTTAGAAACTTCCCGTAACTCATCCCATGTAGTTGGTACTTTTACGCCAGCATCTGCAAACATTTTTTTATTATAAAATAACCCAAGCGTTGAATAACCTTTTGGGAAACCGTAATACGTTCCATCTTTTTGAAATGCTTCAATCAGTGGTTTCTCAAAGTCGTTTAAATCAAAATCGTCTTTTACATATTTATTTAATGGTTCAAGTACCCCTGTCTCGATTAAAGCAGGAGCCTCCACCGCATCTAGATAAAATACGTCTGGACCTTCTCCCCCAATTAATCGAGTTTTTACAACATCCATATACTGATCCGCAATGACTTCATGCTTGACTTTAATATTCGGATGCGTGTCTTCAAAGTCCTTTAATACTTGGCTTAATAATTCAGCCTCTTCTGGTGATGAACCCCAACCAGCCAGCGTTACTTCCACTGGCTTACCACCATCCACTTTTATTGCTTTATCCCCGGTATCTTCCGAACATCCCGAAAGTACGCCTCCAACAAATAAAGCTGAAATTCCAAGTGTAGCTACCCATTTCTTTTTAAACATGTTCTTTCCCCTTTCCTATATAAATCCTCTTTTAGAGTGGTAAAACCAAGTTAAGAATTAATGTATAACAACTTCAAATCCAGTGGTATTCTTGTCAATCTCTACCTGGATAGCACCTGCATTACGTGTAACCTTGACCGAGAGTACTCCATTTCCGATTGAAATGTTATCCACCTTCAAAATGTCCATATTTTCTAAGAGATTTGGGGACAGGCGAATTTCCTTTTGTAGGCTATTCGGAAACAACCCCAACAAAGATTGGATAAACACGAGCGGTGTTCCTGCAGCCCAAGCTTGAGGAGAACAAGCAACTGGGTATTTCACTGGCCTGCCTCTCTCTTTTCCATATCCGCAAAATAATTCTGGTAGTCTATCATACTCAAATGCTTCAGCAGCTTTTACTAGTCCGTTAATAACTACATTGACATCCTTTTTATAGCCTAGCTTACTCATACCAAGCAGAATCATACTATTATCGTGTGGCCAAATGCTGCCGTCATGGTAGCTCATCGGATTGTATCCAGATTCTCCTACACCCATTGTACGAATGCCAAAACCAGAGAACATTTTATCTGAGACTAATGTTTCAACAACCGCTCTCGCCCTATCTTCGCGCAACATGTTAGAGAAGAGAGCATGCCCGGGATTAGAAGTTATCGTTCCAACTTGCTCTTTCTCTTTATCAAGCGCAATGGCGTAAAATTGTTGGTCATCCATCCAAAAAGCTTGCTCAAATCTATCTTTCAACTGTTCAGCTTCTGTACGTAGTTTGAATGCTATATCAGCGTTTCCAAGGTTATCGAATATACTCGCTATCCCCATTTTCGCATGGTATACATATCCCTGAACTTCACTTAAGGCAATAGGAGCTTCCGCATAATCTCCATTTCGATGTACGATGGAATCGCTTGAATCTTTCCAACCTTGATTGGCAATGCCTTTGTTCGCCTCTTGATAATATTCAACAAAACCGTCTCCATCGCGGTCGCCGTAATGATCAATCCAGTTTAACGCTGCATCAATATTTTCTTTCAGTTGTTTTACAATTTCAAAGTCCCCTGTCCACTTTACATATTCCGTAAGTAGCACAAGAAATAAAGGAGTAGCGTCTACTGTGCCAAAGTAAGGTGAAAATGGAATTTGTCCTGTCTCCGCCAGTTCACCAAAACGAATTTCATGCATAATTTTGCCAGGTTGTTCATCCCGGAAAGGATCTACATTTTTTCCTTGTTTTGCAGCCATTGTTAATAAAGTTCCTTTTGCTACTTCCGAGTTAAATGGAAGCATTTGCAATGCTGCAATCAGGCTATCTCTGCCGAATGGTACTCCAAACCACGGAAGCCCAGCTACTGGAAACTGACCATAGCCCAAATCGGTTAATAACACTCGTAAGTCTCCAATTCCACGATCAATCAGACGTTGCAACGGTTGAAAATTAGTTTCTACCTTTGTAACCTTGTCATTCCATTTCGTATAGGAATTTTCAAGTAGCTTTAACGCTTGGTCGCGATGCATTATTTCTTTAGGATTGGTTGCTCCAATTTGCGGCTGAATCATGAGTGTGAATGTTTCTTCTTCGTCATGCTCCAAGTGGAATTCAAATGTAATATCTCCTTGATCCGTAACACTTTTGGCTTCCATATCCCAAGATACGCTCGTTGACCGTTTGACCTCATCCGCTCCGATATAATGGTAGGACAAAGATCTTTTTTCTATTGTTTGACCCGTTCTTTGCCCAATGTTCCCCGTTTGAAATCCTCGGACGATGAACATATCAGCAAAATCAACATCCATATGTAAGCTAATCGTAAAAGAAATTGGCTTTGGAAAATAATTTTTTACTTTAATAGATTCATATAACACATCATCGAAAATAAACCTTGTTCGCTCAATCTCTACTGATTCACGCCATAGGATCAAGCCCTCATCGTTTTCCATATGCGGGTTGGTGAGTAAAACCTTCGCCATATAATTTTCTGCCGCATCCGAAGTTAATAATATTGGCTCTTCTCCATTTATTTTTAGATCTAGTTTACTTAAAAAACGGGTATCTTTTGTATATAACCCCAAACCATAATAATGATTCTCCGGGATATTTCCTTTTGCATCAGTTAGCAAAAATAGATCATTTTCCTTAATTACTCGGTAATCCATGGTGTCCTCCTACTGTGACGATATATTTTCCGAAACGTTTTGGTTTTTGTGTACAGAAGGTAGTCTTCTGTTATTCATTGTCTTCTAGATGGACTCGTAGTTTCCCGTATCATTAGTTCTGTTCCTAAGGAAACTACATGAGATTCTGCTTCATTTTCAAAAATGGAAAGCAATAATTTTGCCGCTTCATACCCCATTAGAAAGGTGTTTTGTGCAATGGATGTTAACGAAGGAGTTACATAAGATGCAAGCATAATATCGTCAAACCCAATAATCGACAACTCATTTGGTACGTCAATTCCAAGTTTGCGCGCAGCCTGTATGACTCCCAATGCCATAAGGTCACTTGCACAAAAAATTGCTGTTATTTCTGGGTGGGCTTCTAATAGTTTTAATGCTACTTTTTCTGCCACCTCTTCACTAAATTCTCCATTACCAATCCACTCTGTATTAATGGCTATATTAGCTTCTTTAAGTGCCTCTTCATATCCTGTCAACCGTTGCTGGCTGACAAATGCAAAGTCATGACCATTGATAAAGCCTATTTTTTTATGCCCCATTTGAATTAAATGCTGTACTGCTTTCTTGGCTCCAAAGATATTATCCGTTGTTACATAGCCAACTGTTGGTGAAGTAAGTGGAATGTCAATTAGTACGCAAGGAATATCGCTTTCTACAACTTCTTTCAAATAGGGGTCATCTTTACGAATACCCTGAATAATCACACCGTCGACTCTTCTTTCTCTACATAGTTGAGTGTATGTCTTTTCTTTTTGCTTTGTTGAGTTTGTACTGAGAAGGATTATGTCATAGCCACATTCTCCGACAAACTTATTAATCCCAGCTAACATATCAAATGTAATATTATCCTTTGCACTTGATTGATTTAAACCTGAAACGAGTAGACCGAATGTTTTTGACTTATTCATCACCAGGCTCCGGGCAAGTGTATTTGGGCTGTAATTTAGTTCCTTTGCAATTCTTATTATCTTTTCTCTTGTCTTTTCACTTACATCCGAGTAGCCATTCAATCCTCTTGAAACAGTCGTAATGGATACGCCGGCTGCTCTTGCTATATCTTTAATAGTTGTCAATGGATCAAATTCCTTCCGAAACGTTTTGGATTTATACTTTAATTAGAGTTTAATATAAAATGAAATCGTTTTCAATACTTTAAAAATATTTTATTTTCAGTTTATTGTATGAGGAGTTTAAGGAAATTAGAATATAAAAAGGTGTTCATTATACAAAAAAGAGACTTTTCAAAGTAGTTTGCTAAAAAGCAACCCTCAAAAAGTCTCCATTGTCATTTACTTTTTCTCCATTATTGCAAAGTAATTTCCTTCATTGTCTGCAAAGTTAAAAACTCTACCTGAAGGCATCATTACTAGTTCTCCTACTGTAATTTCTTTTTCCGAAAAGTCTTTATACAATTGATCCAGATTATCCGAGAAAAATAGTAATGAAGGTGTGTTAAGGTTTAGCTCCGGCTGCATCTTAGCGATTAGTTCTTTATTGTGTAGAACGATACTTGTTTCTGCATCACTCGTTGGTGCAATTTCGATCCATCTCATTCCTTGCCCATTATCTTCATCTGAAATAACGCTAAATCCTGCTTTTTCTGTCCAAAATTTTACTGTCTCTTCTTGGTTGTTTACATATAGCATTATTTGACCGACTTTATTAATCATTCTCCTGTCTCCCTACTATTAATTTTGCTCTTCGTAACTCTAACTTCATTATAGGTAAGTAACTATGAAGTGTCAAAAATTAAGAACTAACGTTCCTATAATTTTTCATTCATTCATCTTCTCCCAAACGACTTGCGATTTTGCCATGTTAATGGCTAGTTCATGGGATATAGGTATACAGATAAAACTGCTTTCTTCTCGAGATTGCTCGTTTTTGCCTCATGCAATGCTCTTTACGATTACATCATTTACTTCAAAGTATCTAACTAAATTATTTTGTCGTTGCCATTAAATAGACACTTTATTTCTTACTATCTACCTTTACAATTTAGACATTTCGAAGTAAGATGTTCTTCATGCACTTAAAAAGAGGTGGCTAAATTGGATAAAAAAAATGATATCACTATTGATATGTTATTAGACATCTATTATGACGTTTCTAAGAAAATGTCGAGCCAACGAGCAAAATCATTGGCTGAACACTTAAGAAAAAATGATCTAACGCTCAACCAATATTTAATTTTAAGTATTATTGAACATGATGGTGCTTGCTTATCAATCCATTTGGCAGAGAAATTAAGATTAAAAGCAGCTTCCATTACGTATTTAGTTGACTCATTAGAAAAGAGAGGATTGGTCAAACGAGTTGACAATCCTGAAGATCGGAGAAGTCATTTTATTAATTTAACGGACGAAGGGATAAATGTTATTTCTTTTCCGATGAAAGACACTGTAATTACTCAATTTTTTGAAAAAATGGACCAAGATGAGTTAGAAATGTTCTACTTCATGTTGCGTTTGTTAAATAGGAAAATTACTTAAAATTTATTATTATTTAGATTGGAATGTGAGATTTTGAAAACATTATTAAAAGTAAAATTTGCGTGGTTTCCCGTTTGGTCTACTGCTTTACTTATGCTAAGCATGATCAGTATCTATTTACCAGTGTTCGCAGGAAATGATCAAAAAATGACCAATTTCCCGCTCATCATTGTAAGTGAGGATGAAGAATTTGCTTCCTCGGATATGGGAAAAGCAATGATAAATAACTTAACGGAAAAACAGGATGGTCATTCTATTCAATGGAAGATCGAATCCAGTGAAAAAAGTGCTGTTCAAGCAATTAAAGAAAATAAAGCTTACGGGGCATTGATAATTCCATCTGGTTTTTCACAATCACTCGCTACCTTAGAAAGTGATTTAATGTCAGAACAAACAGAAGGAAACGCCGCAAAGATGAAGATTCTGATTAATGAAGGTGGCGGACAGATGGCTACATCCATTGCAGCAAATGTACTTCAGTCCATCGCTTCTTCTACATCTTCAGCTGTAAGTAATACATTAAAAGATACAATGACACAAGAGGGGTTACACGTTTCCCCACTCGTAACCTCGTTATTAGACGAACCCATCCAATATTCATCTTCCAATGTTCTAGGATTGTCTACTAATGTAAATAAAGGGATGACACCTTTCATGATGGTACTCATCGCATCGATTACAGGACTTATGGGTGCACAAATGATTCAAGGTTATTTAGGGGGGATAGGGGAAGGAATTAGAAAAGCTGGGTACCCTTTAAGCGACTCAAAATTACTACTTACCGAAATGCTTCTCGGAATAATATTAGCGATCCTTGTATCTTCGACATTACAGTTAGCGGTGTTTGGGGTCTTTGGTAGTGCCCATTCAACTTCCATTTGGAGTATTTTCTTCTTTACACTTCTGTGTAGTCTGACCATGTTCTTTATGTTTAAAGTGATTGGCTTACTTTTCGGTAAATGGGGTATGCTTGTTATGTTCCCTATTAACATTTTAGGAATTTTCGCAAGCGGAGGTGCCATTCCACTTACTACTTTACCAGTATTCCATCATGTTTTCAGCCTTTTCCTACCTACTCGTTATATGGTTGACGGAATGAGGTCGTTGCTATTTTATGGTGGCAACATGCAATCCGGACTTGGCACTGCATTATGGGTAATTTCAATCTATTTGGTAGTATTCCTTGCTGTGTGTATGATCTTCCTAATTCGTTCAAATAAAAAAGGAAGTCCTTCCAAAGCGCACTCTTTGGATAAGCCTGCAGATCAAACGGTCGCTTTATAATTAAAATAGCTGTTTCCAAATGATTAGCTTCATACAATCATTTGGAGACGGCTTTTTTTATTCAATTCCGCATTTTATAGCGTTTTTCTATTAGAATCAAGTAACCGATCCAGTTTATTTATTACAGGTGCCTGGCACCCGTAATATATTGTCCATAAAATGGATATTATGTAATGGTTTTTGCTTTAAAACATAAAACGAGCTCCTAACAATTTTGCTAGGAGCTCATCTCATTCACTTATAGTTACATAACCAATTTTTTCAACTAATCCTTGACCTTGTGGTGACAATATCCACTCGATCAATTTCTCTACATTCGGATTTTCTGTTCCGGCTGTAACTATATAAAACTCAGAAGTAATCGGATATGTACCAGACCGAATGGTTTCTTTCGTTGGTGCTACGCCTTCTATTTCTAATAATTTTATTTGATTGTTTTTTACCATTTCTGTGGAATAGAACCGAAATGTATAGCCGATTGCATTATTATAGTTTTTATACTTCGATACTTCATTTATAATACCTCCCATTCCCGTTGCAATATCTTCCGAAGGTGCTTCCATGATTGGTGTAGTTCCCATTAAGTGTTCAAGTGCTGTCTGGCTTCCGCTATTGGCTGGACGTTGAAATGCGCGGATCGTATTATCATTTCCTCCTACGTCTTTCCAATTCGTCACTTTGCCAGAGTAGATAGCCTTTATTTGCTCAATCGTTAGTCTATCAATGGGGTTCTTTTGATTGACGAAAAAGACAAATGCTTCCCGACCAATTGGCGTCATTTTGAGTTCTAACCCCTTTTGTTCGGCTGTTTTCTTCTGTGCCTCGGAAGGAGCGGCAACGAAAATCATATCTACCTTGCCATTGAATAGATTACTATAGGCATCCGGTGTTGTATTAACCATCACTTCACTATCGTAAGGAGAATAATCCTTTTTAGGATAGGTTGCCTCTACAAATGATGCATACAACGGATAAAGTGCCGTCGCACCGTCCATTTTTGGTAAACTATCCGTTAGCTGCATTGTCGTTTGTTCGTCTAAAATCGCAACCCCTTGCGAATTTGTAAACGGCTCGTATTCATATGTATTGACCTCAGCATCAACAGTAGGAATTCGATTCTTATATTCATGCTGAATCGGCGAGATCGCACTCACTAAAATAGCAACTCCCGCAATGGCACCAAACGTTACCTTCCGTTTCTTCCTTTTGAAAAAATGGAAAAGGGTTAATACATTAAAGACATATAACACTACAGCACTTGTAATGATTAATGCAACATAATATATTTTACCTGTTAAAAGAATGAAAAATAAAATAAATACAGTAAAGAAAAGCATGCCAATTAGAATGAAAATGGCATATAAGATTGGTGCAACTAGCGATTTTTTCTCCAATTGAATCCCCCCTTACTTGTCTATTCTACATATGAGGGAGGGAATCCTTTTATAACACTTATTGAACCCAAGAGTTTAGTATTTCTTTCACTGTTTCTATTGAAATATCCGTTTCATTAAATATCTTCTTGTATTGCTTCAATTTGATGTAAGTGCCCTTATTATTTCAAATAATCCACTACAATTTGCACAATCAATAAAACCGTAACCAATCTCAGTAATGGCTTTACTTGTTCAGATTTTAATTTGCGAGCTAAACGTACTCCAAGTTGGGCACCTACAATCGCTCCAAGCATTAATGCAATAGTGAGTGGCCAGATAATTTTGCCTGTAGAAATATACGTAATGGAAGCTCCAAAGCAACTGGCAAAAACACCGATTCTTGCTAAACCCACTGCTCGAATATAAGCGATCTTTTGACTAGCATATAAGTAAAGTGCTAGCGTGCTGCTCCCCGGTCCAAACATACCGTCGTACATTCCAATTCCAAGTAATGCTGGCCCCGTTTTTTTATTCACACGCAACGGCTCTGTACCTTCAAAGTTTCCCTTTCCCATAAAAGAAGTGATAAACGCAAAGCTTAGTAACACGATGGCAATGATAGTTAGTGTATCACCACTTAAAAAGGATGCGATTAGACCGCCTAAAATACCTCCCCCTAAGCAAAATGCAAGAACAGACAATGCCTCTTTTACCGAAACCTCTTTCCCTTTAAAAATAACGAGAAAGCTGGATAGCGAGCTAACTGTATTGGATACTTTGTTCGCACCTATTGCTGAGTGCACGGGTAGCCCCATAAGTAGCATCGTTGGTAAGCTAATGAGTCCTCCGCCTCCGACTAGTGTACCGACGACATTGCCAACAACTCCTACAATAAAAAAGAGGATGAATTCCATAATAAAGCCTTCTTTCCATTCTTTCTGATGTAGATTTAGCATACCTCTCCATTAAACATAAGTAAATTCAATAGTATTTATCGTTTTACATTTGGAAAACTTATTAACTTTAGAAGGAGAAATGATGACAAAAGGGGAAGTACTAATATAGGAGGGTTTCAGATGAAAAAATTACTATTGTTGTCATTTGTTTTATTCGGTTGTACAAATGAAAATATAACTGCCGAAAAAGTCGCGACAAATTTGAATACTCCTTGGTCCATAAATCAACATGAAAATACTTTCTACATATCTGAACGTGTGGGCACTATAGCAGAAATTACGAGTAATGGAAAAGTTGTTCATAAACAAGTGAAACTTACTAATGATTTGTCAAATGCTTCGGAAGCAGGTCTACTCGGGTTTGTATTAAAGAATGATTTTGACGATTCACATGAGGCATTCGCATACTACACATACAATCAGAATGGAGATTCTTTTAATCGAGTAGTAACAATTAGACAAGATAATGATGCATGGAAGGAAGTTTCCATTCATCTAGACAGTATACCTACAGGCAATATTCATCATGGGGGCAGACTAGCAATTGGACCGGATGGGTTCTTATATGTCACGGTTGGTGATGCAGGAAATCCAACTAATGCACAAGATGCAAAATCTCTTAACGGGAAAATACTACGAATGAGGGAAGATGAAACATTCGAAATCTATACTACCGGACATCGCAATCCACAAGGACTCGCTTGGGATAAGGATGGAACACTTTTCGAGACTGAACATGGACAAACTGCA
The DNA here is from genome assembly GCF_042945595.1 of Psychrobacillus sp. L3. GTDB lineage: Bacteria > Bacillota > Bacilli > Bacillales_A > Planococcaceae > Psychrobacillus. The sequence continues at coordinate 3,406,207 of NZ_CP168493.1, forward strand.
ATGGATGAAATTAATCGAATAGAACCAGGTAAAAACTACGGATACCCAATTATCCAAGGGACAGAAACGAAGGATGGATTGGAATCACCTATTATTACCTCCGGTGAACATGATACATGGGCACCTTCAGGTATTACATTTCACAAAGGAAAGTTATATGTTGCTTCCCTTCGTGGCGAAGCGGTCAAAGTAATGAATGTATCGACAGGAGAAGTAGAGCGTTCCATTACTGGATTTGGACGTGTACGCGATGTATTCTCTAACGGAGAATACATCTACTTTGTTACAAATAACACAGATGGTCGAGGAGCACCTAATAACGGTGATGATATACTGTATCGCTTGAAAGAGTAACTTGCTACAACTTCAAGCACATCGCGATTTGCACACCTGATCTACCATTGAATCGCTTACCTTCATCGATAAATCCTGCCTTTAAATAAACTGATTGCGCTGCCTTATTAGCTTCGTTAACACCAAGTACGATTTGGTTTACTTGAGGAAAATTTTCGCTTGTATATTCGAGTAGTAGTCCCATCGATATCATTGCAATTCCACGCCCTTGATAAGTTGGATGTACAGAATAACCTCGCAGTAAAATGCTCTCTTGTATTTCTGTATAATGAAATTTATCTTCACCTATATCGAGCACGAAAAACCCTGCAACTTGCCCTTTTTCTAAAATAACAATTGGTGAATAAGTAGTTGTATTTTCACTTCGTTCTAATAGTTCAAGTGGATGTGCTGTGAAGGTTAAGTGCTCTTTTGAAAGTGGATAATCCTCTAAAGCAGCTCGATATTTCATTTCATAAGGTGCAAGTGTAATCATGAATACTTCCTCTTTTTCTATTTTTATATTAGCATAACACAATAATTTCTCTAGTCTCAAATTGTGGACAAGTACTCGGCCCATTTATCTCTTCTAGGTTAATACTGTATACACTGAAAGAAAAAGTGCCTCACTTAGGAAATCACTTTCCCTTTAATACAATTGAAATCCCATATCATCTACTACATGAATATATTTTGGCACCTTCAAGTAAATATATGTGATTCCAGCCGCTCTCCCATTTTCATAGCCTTGTAAAAAGCCATCTGCAGAAAGAACTAATAATTTATTTGATAAATCCAGCTAGTATTTTTAGTAAAGTTGTTTTCCCATCACCATTGCGTCCAATTAAGCCAGTTATTTTATGATCTTCTAATTGAAATGTTATATCTTCAAGCGCATGCATTCGCTTATAACGCTTTTTTAACCTTTGACACTCAATCACCCTCACATTTGTTCCTCCTCCCATTTTTAATTAGTTGGATAAGTTCCTCTTCTGTCACAGAAAGCCTTCTCGCTTCCAATACAAGCTCTCTAACCATATGCACTAACGTTTCACTTCGTCTCTTTTCCAAAATCTTTATTTTGGCTTCTGGTTTTACAAACATACCAAGACCCCTTCTCTTGTAAAGAATTTGATCCTCCACGAGTATCGTCAACCCTTTAGCTGCTGTTGCTGGATTTATATTGAAGAGGTCTGCTAATTGGTATTGAGAATGAACTTTCTCATCGCTTTGAAAACGATCGGCTATTATTTCATTCTCCATCCATTCGGAAATTTGAATATAGATAGGCTTCGTACTATCAGCATTTAGATTCAATTTTATAAACCTCCTTTCAAACATTTCAGTGCAATAGTGTTGTAATGTAGTATATTATAAAATCGTAGAATTGTCTAATTTATTTTGACAATTAAAAACCACATTCTAGATATATGCTTTAATTTAACTATAAATTTATTTTTTAATACTAAAAAGGGTTATCGGAAATTATCTAGAATTTATATATAAGAGATGGAGGTTATTTTATATGAAGTTAGGACAAGTTGCAGTAAATGTAGAAAATGTAGCACGTGCTGTCGTATTTTATAAGGATGTAATCGGATTACCTTTATTATTTGAAATCGATGGTTTAGCATTCTTTCAATGTGAAGATACAAGATTATTATTAAGTAGATCTGAAACAGCAGAATTCGACCACAAAAGCTCTGTATTGTATTTTAAAGTGGATAATTTGTATGGAGAAGTTGCACGAATGCAAGAAGCAGGTGCAATATTCATAGACGATCCACATATGGTTGCAAAGATGGATGATACCGAAACATGGATGGCATTCTTTAAAGACACAGAAGGAAATACCCATGCATTAATGAGTGAAATATAAAGTAGCCCCTCATTGGAGGGGCATTTTTACATTTGTGACCGAATAAAAAAATTCTGATCGGACAGAGAATAATGTGACTGTTTAGCATTTTTCACTCATTTTATATTTAGTTGCTTTCCCTTCCCCCACAATTATTAACCCCATACTCTGTAACATTCTTGTGATGGTTTGATGCTGTTGAATATGCAAAAATCTGCGGCATTCACTATTCGATAGTTGGTCTCCAATGAATATAAAACATTCTTAGACTGCATTAATATGTGCATTCGCCTCTTTATAACTGCACGCTAGACTATAAAATTTACTTTTCAAGACTAAATTATACGCAAAAACTTAATTTATAATTATTTGCTTCTTAATGTCGGTATATGTAATTATTTCCCGGGTAATGTCGTATCAAGTTGAGTACAAGACTTTATCTAATTCCCACAAAATCAAGTCCTTTTCTCATTAACCAAGTAAGCATTCCGTAACTATTTGAAAATTTGTACAACAAAAAAAGTCGCCACCGATTACTCGGTAACGACTTTTTATAGTGCCCAGCGACGTCCTACTCTTGCAGGGGGAAACCCCCAACTACCATCGGCGCTGAAGAGCTTAACTTCCGTGTTCGGTATGGGAACGGGTGTGACCTCTTCGCCATCATCACTAGATAATGAGTGCTTGTTCACTCAAAACTGGATAAAAGACATTGAAATGTGCAAAATCATATTTGGTTAAGTCCTCGATCGATTAGTATTCGTCAGCTGCACATGTCGCCACGCTTCCACCCCGAACCTATCTACCTCATCGTCTTTGAGGGATCTTACTTACTTGCGTAATGGGAAATCTCATCTTGAGGGGGGCTTCGTGCTTAGATGCTTTCAGCACTTATCCCGTCCACACATAGCTACCCAGCGATGCTCTTGGCAGAACAACTGGTACACCAGCGGTGTGTCCATCCCGGTCCTCTCGTACTAAGGACAGCTCCTCTCAAATTTCCTACGCCCACGACGGATAGGGACCGAACTGTCTCACGACGTTCTGAACCCAGCTCGCGTACCGCTTTAATGGGCGAACAGCCCAACCCTTGGGACCGACTACAGCCCCAGGATGCGATGAGCCGACATCGAGGTGCCAAACCTCCCCGTCGATGTGGACTCTTGGGGGAGATAAGCCTGTTATCCCCGGGGTAGCTTTTATCCGTTGAGCGATGGCCCTTCCATGCGGAACCACCGGATCACTAAGCCCGTCTTTCGACCCTGCTCGACTTGTAGGTCTCGCAGTCAAGCTCCCTTCTGCCTTTACACTCTTCGAATGATTTCCAACCATTCTGAGGGAACCTTTGGGCGCCTCCGTTACACTTTAGGAGGCGACCGCCCCAGTCAAACTACCCGCCTGACACTGTCTCCTACCCGGGTTACGGGTATGGGTTAGAATTTCAATACAACCAGGGCAGTATCCCACCGACGCCTCCTCCGAAGCTGGCGCTCCGGGCTCTAAGGCTCCTGCCTATCCTGTACAAGTTGCACCAAAATTCAATATCAAGCTATAGTAAAGCTCCACGGGGTCTTTCCGTCCTGTCGCGGGTAACCTGCATCTTCACAGGTACTATAATTTCACCGAGTCTCTCGTTGAGACAGTGCCCAGATCGTTACGCCTTTCGTGCGGGTCGGAACTTACCCGACAAGGAATTTCGCTACCTTAGGACCGTTATAGTTACGGCCGCCGTTTACTGGGGCTTCAATTCGCACCTTCGCTTGCGCTAAGCACTCCTCTTAACCTTCCAGCACCGGGCAGGCGTCAGCCCCTATACTTCACCTTACGGTTTTGCAGAGACCTGTGTTTTTGCTAAACAGTCGCCTGGGCCTATTCACTGCGGCTCTTCTAGGCTATACACCCAAAAGAGCACCCCTTCTCCCGAAGTTACGGGGTCATTTTGCCGAGTTCCTTAACGAGAGTTCTCTCGCTCACCTTAGGATTCTCTCCTCGACTACCTGTGTCGGTTTGCGGTACGGGCACCTATCACCTCGCTAGAGGCTTTTCTTGGCAGTGTGAAATCAGGAACTTCGGACTAAGTCCTCGCCATCACAGCTCAATGTTACAGAGTGCGGATTTGCCTACACTCACACCTCACTGCTTGGACATGCATAACCAACAGCATGCTTACCCTATCCTTCTGCGTCCCCCCATTGCTCAAACGGTGGTTTGGTGGTACAGGAATATCAACCTGTTGTCCATCGTCTACGCCTATCGGCCTCGACTTAGGTCCCGACTAACCCTGAGCGGACGAGCCTTCCTCAGGAAACCTTAGTCATACGGTGGATGGGATTCTCACCCATCTTTCGCTACTCATACCGGCATTCTCACTTCTAAGCGCTCCACCAGTCCTTCCGGTCTGACTTCAACGCCCTTAGAACGCTCTCCTACCACTGATACCATAGGTATCAATCCACAGCTTCGGTGATTTGTTTAGCCCCGATACATTTTCGGCGCAGCGTCACTCGACCAGTGAGCTATTACGCACTCTTTAAATGATGGCTGCTTCTAAGCCAACATCCTGGTTGTCTAAGCAACGCCACATCCTTTTCCACTTAACAAATACTTTGGGACCTTAGCTGGTGGTCTGGGCTGTTTCCCTCTTGACTACGGATCTTATCACTCGCAGTCTGACTCCCAAACATAAATCATTGGCATTCGGAGTTTGTCTGAATTCGGTAACCCGGGATGGGCCCCTAGTCCAAACAGTGCTCTACCTCCAAGATTCTAACGTTTGAGGCTAGCCCTAAAGCTATTTCGGAGAGAACCAGCTATCTCCAGGTTCGATTGGAATTTCTCCGCTACCCACACCTCATCCCCGCACTTTTCAACGTGCGTGGGTTCGGACCTCCAGTAAGTGTTACCTTACCTTCATCCTGGACATGGGTAGATCACCTGGTTTCGGGTCTACGACCACATACTCATTCGCCCTATTCAGACTCGCTTTCGCTGCGGCTCCGTCTTCTCAACTTAACCTTGCATGTAATCGTAACTCGCCGGTTCATTCTACAAAAGGCACGCCATCACCCATTAACGGGCTCTGACTACTTGTAGGCACGCGGTTTCAGGATCTATTTCACTCCCCTTCCGGGGTGCTTTTCACCTTTCCCTCACGGTACTGGTTCACTATCGGTCACTAGGTAGTATTTAGCCTTGGGAGATGGTCCTCCCAGATTCCGACGGAATTTCACGTGTTCCGCCGTACTCAGGATACACTCAAGAGAGAATGAACTTTTGACTACGGGGCTTTTACCCTATCCTGCGGACCTTTCCAGATCGCTTCGTCTAGCTCATTCCTTTGTAACTCTATGTAGAGTGTCCTACAACCCCAAGAGGCAAGCCTCTTGGTTTGGGCTATTCCCGTTTCGCTCGCCGCTACTCAGGGAATCGATTTTTCTTTCTCTTCCTCCAGGTACTTAGATGTTTCAGTTCCCTGGGTGTGCCACAGATACGCTATGTATTCACGTAAATGTACTGCTCCATTACGAACAGTGGGTTTCCCCATTCGGAAATCTCCGGATCAAAGCTCACTTACAGCTCCCCGAAGCATATCGGTGTTAGTGCCGTCCTTCTTCGGCTCCTAGTGCCAAGGCATTCACCGCGCGCCCTTATTAACTTAACCTAATTTGGTCCTCCGTGGAAACACGGACTTCCTATAGTAGTTAAAAATACTACGCAAAATATAATCACAAAAATGATTACAAATTGAATTTCTTGAATTTGTTTCTTTCAATGTCTTTTTATCCAGTTTTCAAAGAACAAGTTTTCAAATGCTCATAAAAATGAACATTCAAAACTGAACTGCAAAACGTTAAGATACAGATAAAAATCTGTATTCCGATATTATCCTTAGAAAGGAGGTGATCCAGCCGCACCTTCCGATACGGCTACCTTGTTACGACTTCACCCCAATCATCTGTCCCACCTTCGGCGGCTGGCTCCCGTAAGGGTTACCCCACCGACTTCGGGTGTTACAAACTCTCGTGGTGTGACGGGCGGTGTGTACAAGGCCCGGGAACGTATTCACCGTGGCATGCTGATCCACGATTACTAGCGATTCCGGCTTCATGTAGGCGAGTTGCAGCCTACAATCCGAACTGAGAACGGTTTTATGGGATTAGCTCACCCTCGCGGGGTTGCGACCCTCTGTACCGTCCATTGTAGCACGTGTGTAGCCCAGGTCATAAGGGGCATGATGATTTGACGTCATCCCCACCTTCCTCCGGTTTATCACCGGCAGTCACCTTAGAGTGCCCAACTAAATGCTGGCAACTAAGATCAAGGGTTGCGCTCGTTGCGGGACTTAACCCAACATCTCACGACACGAGCTGACGACAACCATGCACCACCTGTCACCGCTGTCCCCGAAGGGAAAGATCTATCTCTAGAACGGTCAGCGGGATGTCAAGACCTGGTAAGGTTCTTCGCGTTGCTTCGAATTAAACCACATGCTCCACCGCTTGTGCGGGCCCCCGTCAATTCCTTTGAGTTTCAGTCTTGCGACCGTACTCCCCAGGCGGAGTGCTTAATGCGTTAGCTGCAGCACTAAGGGGCGGAAACCCCCTAACACTTAGCACTCATCGTTTACGGCGTGGACTACCAGGGTATCTAATCCTGTTTGCTCCCCACGCTTTCGCGCCTCAGCGTCAGTTACAGACCAGAAAGCCGCCTTCGCCACTGGTGTTCCTCCAAATCTCTACGCATTTCACCGCTACACTTGGAATTCCGCTTTCCTCTTCTGTACTCAAGTCCCCCAGTTTCCAATGACCTTCCACGGTTGAGCCGTGGGATTTCACATCAGACTTAAAGGACCGCCTGCGCGCGCTTTACGCCCAATAATTCCGGACAACGCTTGCCACCTACGTATTACCGCGGCTGCTGGCACGTAGTTAGCCGTGGCTTTCTAATGAGGTACCGTCAAGGTACGAGCAGTTACTCTCGTACTTGTTCTTCCCTCACAACAGAGTTTTACGATCCGAAAACCTTCTTCACTCACGCGGCATTGCTCCATCAGACTTTCGTCCATTGTGGAAGATTCCCTACTGCTGCCTCCCGTAGGAGTCTGGGCCGTGTCTCAGTCCCAGTGTGGCCGATCACCCTCTCAGGTCGGCTACGCATCGTCGCCTTGGTGAGCCGTTACCTCACCAACTAGCTAATGCGCCGCGGGCCCATCCTGTAGTGACAGCCGAAACCGTCTTTTAACATCTCCCCATGTGAGGAAATGGATTATTCGGTATTAGCCCCGGTTTCCCGGAGTTATCCCAATCTACAGGGCAGGTTGCCCACGTGTTACTCACCCGTCCGCCGCTAAATCAGAAGAAGCAAGCTTCTTCGTCATTCGCTCGACTTGCATGTATTAGGCATGCCGCCAGCGTTCGTCCTGAGCCAGGATCAAACTCTCCATAATAGAGAACTTAAAAAGCTCATTTTGTTTTGCTGGCATCATCATTAAATGATGTCCAAATTGTTTTGCTGTCGGACTAACCAAAGTTAGTCTTTCAAGCTGTATTTCTTAACGTTTTGCATGTTCAGTTTTCAATGTTCATGTTTTTCATTTCATTGTTATTTTGTTTCGACAACTTTATTATCATAACAAATCAAATTAGTAATGTCAATAACTTTTTTAAATTACTTTTTTTGAAAATCTAGTGATTTAAAAGACAACTTAATTACTATAACACCCTTCAAAGAGAATGACAAGTACTTTTTTTATAAAATTTATATATCATTTCCTATAGAATATATAGGTGAAATAAAATGGTGAGGCACTACCAATAGTAATTACTCACTTTTTCTTGCGAAAACTGGTTATTTATAAAAGCTCTATCTCATTGATGTATATTAAAAACTATGGCACTTAGTTGTGTGAAAAACTCAACATTAATTATAGAGTCTAAAAAAGAATCCATACCATTTTAATTATCTAAACTTGTGTATAATAATCTCTACATTACGATCTTCATCTTTAGCTTGTGGCGTACCCATGAAAGACATCTTATCGTTTGAAAAAATGAACAACCCTCATGAATTCACTTTTTTTAAAATAGCTAAATTTTTTTCAACAAAAAAAGTCGCCACCGATTACTCGGTAACGACTTTTTATAGTGCCCAGCGACGTCCTACTCTTGCAGGGGGAAACCCCCAACTACCATCGGCGCTGAAGAGCTTAACTTCCGTGTTCGGTATGGGAACGGGTGTGACCTCTTCGCCATCATCACTAGACAATGAGTGCTTGTTCACTCAAAACTGGATAAAAGACATTGAAATGTGCAAATTCATATTTGGTTAAGTCCTCGATCGATTAGTATTCGTCAGCTGCACATGTCGCCACGCTTCCACCCCGAACCTATCTACCTCATCGTCTTTGAGGGATCTTACTTACTTGCGTAATGGGAAATCTCATCTTGAGGGGGGCTTCGTGCTTAGATGCTTTCAGCACTTATCCCGTCCACACATAGCTACCCAGCGATGCTCTTGGCAGAACAACTGGTACACCAGCGGTGTGTCCATCCCGGTCCTCTCGTACTAAGGACAGCTCCTCTCAAATTTCCTACGCCCACGACGGATAGGGACCGAACTGTCTCACGACGTTCTGAACCCAGCTCGCGTACCGCTTTAATGGGCGAACAGCCCAACCCTTGGGACCGACTACAGCCCCAGGATGCGATGAGCCGACATCGAGGTGCCAAACCTCCCCGTCGATGTGGACTCTTGGGGGAGATAAGCCTGTTATCCCCGGGGTAGCTTTTATCCGTTGAGCGATGGCCCTTCCATGCGGAACCACCGGATCACTAAGCCCGTCTTTCGACCCTGCTCGACTTGTAGGTCTCGCAGTCAAGCTCCCTTCTGCCTTTACACTCTTCGAATGATTTCCAACCATTCTGAGGGAACCTTTGGGCGCCTCCGTTACACTTTAGGAGGCGACCGCCCCAGTCAAACTACCCGCCTGACACTGTCTCCTACCCGGGTTACGGGTATGGGTTAGAATTTCAATACAACCAGGGCAGTATCCCACCGACGCCTCCTCCGAAGCTGGCGCTCCGGGCTCTAAGGCTCCTGCCTATCCTGTACAAGTTGCACCAAAATTCAATATCAAGCTATAGTAAAGCTCCACGGGGTCTTTCCGTCCTGTCGCGGGTAACCTGCATCTTCACAGGTACTATAATTTCACCGAGTCTCTCGTTGAGACAGTGCCCAGATCGTTACGCCTTTCGTGCGGGTCGGAACTTACCCGACAAGGAATTTCGCTACCTTAGGACCGTTATAGTTACGGCCGCCGTTTACTGGGGCTTCAATTCGCACCTTCGCTTGCGCTAAGCACTCCTCTTAACCTTCCAGCACCGGGCAGGCGTCAGCCCCTATACTTCACCTTACGGTTTTGCAGAGACCTGTGTTTTTGCTAAACAGTCGCCTGGGCCTATTCACTGCGGCTCTTCTAGGCTATACACCCAAAAGAGCACCCCTTCTCCCGAAGTTACGGGGTCATTTTGCCGAGTTCCTTAACGAGAGTTCTCTCGCTCACCTTAGGATTCTCTCCTCGACTACCTGTGTCGGTTTGCGGTACGGGCACCTATCACCTCGCTAGAGGCTTTTCTTGGCAGTGTGAAATCAGGAACTTCGGACTAAGTCCTCGCCATCACAGCTCAATGTTACAGAGTGCGGATTTGCCTACACTCACACCTCACTGCTTGGACATGCATAACCAACAGCATGCTTACCCTATCCTTCTGCGTCCCCCCATTGCTCAAACGGTGGTTTGGTGGTACAGGAATATCAACCTGTTGTCCATCGTCTACGCCTATCGGCCTCGACTTAGGTCCCGACTAACCCTGAGCGGACGAGCCTTCCTCAGGAAACCTTAGTCATACGGTGGATGGGATTCTCACCCATCTTTCGCTACTCATACCGGCATTCTCACTTCTAAGCGCTCCACCAGTCCTTCCGGTCTGACTTCAACGCCCTTAGAACGCTCTCCTACCACTGATACCATAGGTATCAATCCACAGCTTCGGTGATTTGTTTAGCCCCGATACATTTTCGGCGCAGCGTCACTCGACCAGTGAGCTATTACGCACTCTTTAAATGATGGCTGCTTCTAAGCCAACATCCTGGTTGTCTAAGCAACGCCACATCCTTTTCCACTTAACAAATACTTTGGGACCTTAGCTGGTGGTCTGGGCTGTTTCCCTCTTGACTACGGATCTTATCACTCGCAGTCTGACTCCCAAACATAAATCATTGGCATTCGGAGTTTGTCTGAATTCGGTAACCCGGGATGGGCCCCTAGTCCAAACAGTGCTCTACCTCCAAGATTCTAACGTTTGAGGCTAGCCCTAAAGCTATTTCGGAGAGAACCAGCTATCTCCAGGTTCGATTGGAATTTCTCCGCTACCCACACCTCATCCCCGCACTTTTCAACGTGCGTGGGTTCGGACCTCCAGTAAGTGTTACCTTACCTTCATCCTGGACATGGGTAGATCACCTGGTTTCGGGTCTACGACCACATACTCATTCGCCCTATTCAGACTCGCTTTCGCTGCGGCTCCGTCTTCTCAACTTAACCTTGCATGTAATCGTAACTCGCCGGTTCATTCTACAAAAGGCACGCCATCACCCATTAACGGGCTCTGACTACTTGTAGGCACGCGGTTTCAGGATCTATTTCACTCCCCTTCCGGGGTGCTTTTCACCTTTCCCTCACGGTACTGGTTCACTATCGGTCACTAGGTAGTATTTAGCCTTGGGAGATGGTCCTCCCAGATTCCGACGGAATTTCACGTGTTCCGCCGTACTCAGGATACACTCAAGAGAGAATGAACTTTTGACTACGGGGCTTTTACCCTATCCTGCGGACCTTTCCAGATCGCTTCGTCTAGCTCATTCCTTTGTAACTCTATGTAGAGTGTCCTACAACCCCAAGAGGCAAGCCTCTTGGTTTGGGCTATTCCCGTTTCGCTCGCCGCTACTCAGGGAATCGATTTTTCTTTCTCTTCCTCCAGGTACTTAGATGTTTCAGTTCCCTGGGTGTGCCACAGATACGCTATGTATTCACGTAAATGTACTGCTCCATTACGAACAGTGGGTTTCCCCATTCGGAAATCTCCGGATCAAAGCTCACTTACAGCTCCCCGAAGCATATCGGTGTTAGTGCCGTCCTTCTTCGGCTCCTAGTGCCAAGGCATTCACCGCGCGCCCTTATTAACTTAACCTAATTTGGTCCTCCGTGGAAACACGGACTTCCTATAGTAGTTAAAAATACTACGCAAAATATAATCACAAAAATGATTACAAATTGAATTTCTTGAATTTGTTTCTTTCAATGTCTTTTTATCCAGTTTTCAAAGAACAAGTTTTCAAATGCTCATAAAAATGAACATTCAAAACTGAACTGCAAAACGTTAAGATACAGATAAAAATCTGTATTCCGATATTATCCTTAGAAAGGAGGTGATCCAGCCGCACCTTCCGATACGGCTACCTTGTTACGACTTCACCCCAATCATCTGTCCCACCTTCGGCGGCTGGCTCCCGTAAGGGTTACCCCACCGACTTCGGGTGTTACAAACTCTCGTGGTGTGACGGGCGGTGTGTACAAGGCCCGGGAACGTATTCACCGTGGCATGCTGATCCACGATTACTAGCGATTCCGGCTTCATGTAGGCGAGTTGCAGCCTACAATCCGAACTGAGAACGGTTTTATGGGATTAGCTCACCCTCGCGGGGTTGCGACCCTCTGTACCGTCCATTGTAGCACGTGTGTAGCCCAGGTCATAAGGGGCATGATGATTTGACGTCATCCCCACCTTCCTCCGGTTTATCACCGGCAGTCACCTTAGAGTGCCCAACTAAATGCTGGCAACTAAGATCAAGGGTTGCGCTCGTTGCGGGACTTAACCCAACATCTCACGACACGAGCTGACGACAACCATGCACCACCTGTCACCGCTGTCCCCGAAGGGAAAGATCTATCTCTAGAACGGTCAGCGGGATGTCAAGACCTGGTAAGGTTCTTCGCGTTGCTTCGAATTAAACCACATGCTCCACCGCTTGTGCGGGCCCCCGTCAATTCCTTTGAGTTTCAGTCTTGCGACCGTACTCCCCAGGCGGAGTGCTTAATGCGTTAGCTGCAGCACTAAGGGGCGGAAACCCCCTAACACTTAGCACTCATCGTTTACGGCGTGGACTACCAGGGTATCTAATCCTGTTTGCTCCCCACGCTTTCGCGCCTCAGCGTCAGTTACAGACCAGAAAGCCGCCTTCGCCACTGGTGTTCCTCCAAATCTCTACGCATTTCACCGCTACACTTGGAATTCCGCTTTCCTCTTCTGTACTCAAGTCCCCCAGTTTCCAATGACCTTCCACGGTTGAGCCGTGGGATTTCACATCAGACTTAAAGGACCGCCTGCGCGCGCTTTACGCCCAATAATTCCGGACAACGCTTGCCACCTACGTATTACCGCGGCTGCTGGCACGTAGTTAGCCGTGGCTTTCTAATGAGGTACCGTCAAGGTACGAGCAGTTACTCTCGTACTTGTTCTTCCCTCACAACAGAGTTTTACGATCCGAAAACCTTCTTCACTCACGCGGCATTGCTCCATCAGACTTTCGTCCATTGTGGAAGATTCCCTACTGCTGCCTCCCGTAGGAGTCTGGGCCGTGTCTCAGTCCCAGTGTGGCCGATCACCCTCTCAGGTCGGCTACGCATCGTCGCCTTGGTGAGCCGTTACCTCACCAACTAGCTAATGCGCCGCGGGCCCATCCTGTAGTGACAGCCGAAACCGTCTTTTAACATCTCCCCATGTGAGGAAATGGATTATTCGGTATTAGCCCCGGTTTCCCGGAGTTATCCCAATCTACAGGGCAGGTTGCCCACGTGTTACTCACCCGTCCGCCGCTAAATCAGAAGAAGCAAGCTTCTTCGTCATTCGCTCGACTTGCATGTATTAGGCATGCCGCCAGCGTTCGTCCTGAGCCAGGATCAAACTCTCCATAATAGAGAACTTAAAAAGCTCATTTTGTTTTGCTGGCATCATCATTAAATGATGTCCAAATTGTTTTGCTGTCGGACTAACCAAAGTTAGTCTTTCAAGCTGTATTTCTTAACGTTTTGCATGTTCAGTTTTCAATGTTCATGTTTTTCATTTCATTGTTATTTTGTTTCGACAACTTTATTATCATAACAAATCAAATTAGTAATGTCAATAACTTTTTTAAATTACTTTTTTTGAAAATCTAGTGATTTAAAAGACAACTTAATTACTATAACACCCTTCAAAGAGAATGACAAGTACTTTTTTTATAAAATTTATATATCATTTCCTATAGAATATATAGGTGAAATAAAATGGTGAGGCACTACCAATAGTAATTACTCACTTTTTCTTGCGAAAACTGGTTATTTATAAAAGCTCTATCTCATTGATGTATATTAAAAACTATGGCACTTAGTTGTGTGAAAAACTCAACATTAATTATAGAGTCTAAAAAAGAATCCATACCATTTTAATTATCTAAACTTGTGTATAATAATCTCTACATTACGATCTTCATCTTTAGCTTGTGGCGTACCCATGAAAGACATCTTATCGTTTGAAAAAATGAACAACCCTCATGAATTCACTTTTTTTAAAATAGCTAAATTTTTTTCAACAAAAAAAGTCGCCACCGATTACTCGGTAACGACTTTTTATAGTGCCCAGCGACGTCCTACTCTTGCAGGGGGAAACCCCCAACTACCATCGGCGCTGAAGAGCTTAACTTCCGTGTTCGGTATGGGAACGGGTGTGACCTCTTCGCCATCATCACTAGACAATGAGTGCTTGTTCACTCAAAACTGGATAAAAGACATTGAAATGTGCAAAATCATATTTGGTTAAGTCCTCGATCGATTAGTATTCGTCAGCTGCACATGTCGCCACGCTTCCACCCCGAACCTATCTACCTCATCGTCTTTGAGGGATCTTACTTACTTGCGTAATGGGAAATCTCATCTTGAGGGGGGCTTCGTGCTTAGATGCTTTCAGCACTTATCCCGTCCACACATAGCTACCCAGCGATGCTCTTGGCAGAACAACTGGTACACCAGCGGTGTGTCCATCCCGGTCCTCTCGTACTAAGGACAGCTCCTCTCAAATTTCCTACGCCCACGACGGATAGGGACCGAACTGTCTCACGACGTTCTGAACCCAGCTCGCGTACCGCTTTAATGGGCGAACAGCCCAACCCTTGGGACCGACTACAGCCCCAGGATGCGATGAGCCGACATCGAGGTGCCAAACCTCCCCGTCGATGTGGACTCTTGGGGGAGATAAGCCTGTTATCCCCGGGGTAGCTTTTATCCGTTGAGCGATGGCCCTTCCATGCGGAACCACCGGATCACTAAGCCCGTCTTTCGACCCTGCTCGACTTGTAGGTCTCGCAGTCAAGCTCCCTTCTGCCTTTACACTCTTCGAATGATTTCCAACCATTCTGAGGGAACCTTTGGGCGCCTCCGTTACACTTTAGGAGGCGACCGCCCCAGTCAAACTACCCGCCTGACACTGTCTCCTACCCGGGTTACGGGTATGGGTTAGAATTTCAATACAACCAGGGCAGTATCCCACCGACGCCTCCTCCGAAGCTGGCGCTCCGGGCTCTAAGGCTCCTGCCTATCCTGTACAAGTTGCACCAAAATTCAATATCAAGCTATAGTAAAGCTCCACGGGGTCTTTCCGTCCTGTCGCGGGTAACCTGCATCTTCACAGGTACTATAATTTCACCGAGTCTCTCGTTGAGACAGTGCCCAGATCGTTACGCCTTTCGTGCGGGTCGGAACTTACCCGACAAGGAATTTCGCTACCTTAGGACCGTTATAGTTACGGCCGCCGTTTACTGGGGCTTCAATTCGCACCTTCGCTTGCGCTAAGCACTCCTCTTAACCTTCCAGCACCGGGCAGGCGTCAGCCCCTATACTTCACCTTACGGTTTTGCAGAGACCTGTGTTTTTGCTAAACAGTCGCCTGGGCCTATTCACTGCGGCTCTTCTAGGCTATACACCCAAAAGAGCACCCCTTCTCCCGAAGTTACGGGGTCATTTTGCCGAGTTCCTTAACGAGAGTTCTCTCGCTCACCTTAGGATTCTCTCCTCGACTACCTGTGTCGGTTTGCGGTACGGGCACCTATCACCTCGCTAGAGGCTTTTCTTGGCAGTGTGAAATCAGGAACTTCGGACTAAGTCCTCGCCATCACAGCTCAATGTTACAGAGTGCGGATTTGCCTACACTCACACCTCACTGCTTGGACATGCATAACCAACAGCATGCTTACCCTATCCTTCTGCGTCCCCCCATTGCTCAAACGGTGGTTTGGTGGTACAGGAATATCAACCTGTTGTCCATCGTCTACGCCTATCGGCCTCGACTTAGGTCCCGACTAACCCTGAGCGGACGAGCCTTCCTCAGGAAACCTTAGTCATACGGTGGATGGGATTCTCACCCATCTTTCGCTACTCATACCGGCATTCTCACTTCTAAGCGCTCCACCAGTCCTTCCGGTCTGACTTCAACGCCCTTAGAACGCTCTCCTACCACTGATACCATAGGTATCAATCCACAGCTTCGGTGATTTGTTTAGCCCCGATACATTTTCGGCGCAGCGTCACTCGACCAGTGAGCTATTACGCACTCTTTAAATGATGGCTGCTTCTAAGCCAACATCCTGGTTGTCTAAGCAACGCCACATCCTTTTCCACTTAACAAATACTTTGGGACCTTAGCTGGTGGTCTGGGCTGTTTCCCTCTTGACTACGGATCTTATCACTCGCAGTCTGACTCCCAAACATAAATCATTGGCATTCGGAGTTTGTCTGAATTCGGTAACCCGGGATGGGCCCCTAGTCCAAACAGTGCTCTACCTCCAAGATTCTAACGTTTGAGGCTAGCCCTAAAGCTATTTCGGAGAGAACCAGCTATCTCCAGGTTCGATTGGAATTTCTCCGCTACCCACACCTCATCCCCGCACTTTTCAACGTGCGTGGGTTCGGACCTCCAGTAAGTGTTACCTTACCTTCATCCTGGACATGGGTAGATCACCTGGTTTCGGGTCTACGACCACATACTCATTCGCCCTATTCAGACTCGCTTTCGCTGCGGCTCCGTCTTCTCAACTTAACCTTGCATGTAATCGTAACTCGCCGGTTCATTCTACAAAAGGCACGCCATCACCCATTAACGGGCTCTGACTACTTGTAGGCACGCGGTTTCAGGATCTATTTCACTCCCCTTCCGGGGTGCTTTTCACCTTTCCCTCACGGTACTGGTTCACTATCGGTCACTAGGTAGTATTTAGCCTTGGGAGATGGTCCTCCCAGATTCCGACGGAATTTCACGTGTTCCGCCGTACTCAGGATACACTCAAGAGAGAATGAACTTTTGACTACGGGGCTTTTACCCTATCCTGCGGACCTTTCCAGATCGCTTCGTCTAGCTCATTCCTTTGTAACTCTATGTAGAGTGTCCTACAACCCCAAGAGGCAAGCCTCTTGGTTTGGGCTATTCCCGTTTCGCTCGCCGCTACTCAGGGAATCGATTTTTCTTTCTCTTCCTCCAGGTACTTAGATGTTTCAGTTCCCTGGGTGTGCCACAGATACGCTATGTATTCACGTAAATGTACTGCTCCATTACGAACAGTGGGTTTCCCCATTCGGAAATCTCCGGATCAAAGCTCACTTACAGCTCCCCGAAGCATATCGGTGTTAGTGCCGTCCTTCTTCGGCTCCTAGTGCCAAGGCATTCACCGCGCGCCCTTATTAACTTAACCTAATTTGGTCCTCCGTGAAAACACGGACTTCCTATAGTAGTTAAAAATACTACGCAAAATATAATCACAAAAGTGATTACAAATTGAATTTCTTGAATTTGTTTCTTTCAATGTCTTTTTATCCAGTTTTCAAAGAACAAGTTTTCAAATGCTCATAAAAATGAACATTCAAAACTGAACTGCAAAACGTTAAGATACAGATAAAAATCTGTATTCCGATATTATCCTTAGAAAGGAGGTGATCCAGCCGCACCTTCCGATACGGCTACCTTGTTACGACTTCACCCCAATCATCTGTCCCACCTTCGGCGGCTGGCTCCCGTAAGGGTTACCCCACCGACTTCGGGTGTTACAAACTCTCGTGGTGTGACGGGCGGTGTGTACAAGGCCCGGGAACGTATTCACCGTGGCATGCTGATCCACGATTACTAGCGATTCCGGCTTCATGTAGGCGAGTTGCAGCCTACAATCCGAACTGAGAACGGTTTTATGGGATTAGCTCACCCTCGCGGGGTTGCGACCCTCTGTACCGTCCATTGTAGCACGTGTGTAGCCCAGGTCATAAGGGGCATGATGATTTGACGTCATCCCCACCTTCCTCCGGTTTATCACCGGCAGTCACCTTAGAGTGCCCAACTAAATGCTGGCAACTAAGATCAAGGGTTGCGCTCGTTGCGGGACTTAACCCAACATCTCACGACACGAGCTGACGACAACCATGCACCACCTGTCACCGCTGTCCCCGAAGGGAAAGATCTATCTCTAGAACGGTCAGCGGGATGTCAAGACCTGGTAAGGTTCTTCGCGTTGCTTCGAATTAAACCACATGCTCCACCGCTTGTGCGGGCCCCCGTCAATTCCTTTGAGTTTCAGTCTTGCGACCGTACTCCCCAGGCGGAGTGCTTAATGCGTTAGCTGCAGCACTAAGGGGCGGAAACCCCCTAACACTTAGCACTCATCGTTTACGGCGTGGACTACCAGGGTATCTAATCCTGTTTGCTCCCCACGCTTTCGCGCCTCAGCGTCAGTTACAGACCAGAAAGCCGCCTTCGCCACTGGTGTTCCTCCAAATCTCTACGCATTTCACCGCTACACTTGGAATTCCGCTTTCCTCTTCTGTACTCAAGTCCCCCAGTTTCCAATGACCTTCCACGGTTGAGCCGTGGGATTTCACATCAGACTTAAAGGACCGCCTGCGCGCGCTTTACGCCCAATAATTCCGGACAACGCTTGCCACCTACGTATTACCGCGGCTGCTGGCACGTAGTTAGCCGTGGCTTTCTAATGAGGTACCGTCAAGGTACGAGCAGTTACTCTCGTACTTGTTCTTCCCTCACAACAGAGTTTTACGATCCGAAAACCTTCTTCACTCACGCGGCATTGCTCCATCAGACTTTCGTCCATTGTGGAAGATTCCCTACTGCTGCCTCCCGTAGGAGTCTGGGCCGTGTCTCAGTCCCAGTGTGGCCGATCACCCTCTCAGGTCGGCTACGCATCGTCGCCTTGGTGAGCCGTTACCTCACCAACTAGCTAATGCGCCGCGGGCCCATCCTGTAGTGACAGCCGAAACCGTCTTTTAACATCTCCCCATGTGAGGAAATGGATTATTCGGTATTAGCCCCGGTTTCCCGGAGTTATCCCAATCTACAGGGCAGGTTGCCCACGTGTTACTCACCCGTCCGCCGCTAAATCAGAAGAAGCAAGCTTCTTCGTCATTCGCTCGACTTGCATGTATTAGGCATGCCGCCAGCGTTCGTCCTGAGCCAGGATCAAACTCTCCATAATAGAGAACTTAAAAAGCTCATTTTGTTTTGCTGGCATCATCATTAAATGATGTCCAAATTGTTTTGCTTTCGAACTAACCGAAGTTAGTCTTTCAAGCTGTATTTCTTAACGTTTTGCATGTTCAGTTTTCAATGTTCATGGTGGAGCCTAGCGGGATCGAACCGCTGACCTCCTGCGTGCAAGGCAGGCGCTCTCCCAGCTGAGCTAAGGCCCCAAAATTTAAAAGGTATGGTGGGCCTAAATGGACTCGAACCATCGACCTCACGCTTATCAGGCGTGCGCTCTAACCAGCTGAGCTATAGGCCCATTATTGGAGCGGGTGAAGAGAATCGAACTCTCATCATCAGCTTGGAAGGCTGAGGTTTTACCACTAAACTACACCCGCATTATGGTGGCTCAGGACGGAATCGAACCGCCGACACAAGGATTTTCAGTCCTTTGCTCTACCGACTGAGCTACTGAGCCTCTTCGATTTACGCTAAGCGTCGCATCTCTTCGTCAGCTGCACTCGTTCAATCAGTCACGTACTTGAGTACGCTCCTTCTTTCACTCGATTGCTTCCTCGACCTGCTTGCTTATCCTAAATCTCATAAAATAAATGGCGGTCCCGACCGGGATCGAACCGGCGATCTCCTGCGTGACAGGCAGGCATGTTAACCGCTACACCACGGGACCATTTGGTTGCGGGGACAGGATTTGAACCTGCGACCTTCGGGTTATGAGCCCGACGAGCTACCACTGCTCCACCCCGCGACAATATTATAATTACTAATTAAGTGTTTTAAAAATTAATGGTGGAGGATGACGGGCTCGAACCGCCGACCCTCTGCTTGTAAGGCAGATGCTCTCCCAGCTGAGCTAATCCTCCTGGGTAAAATATTATTGGTGACCCCTACGGGATTCGAACCCGTGTTACCGCCGTGAAAGGGCGGTGTCTTAACCGCTTGACCAAGGGGCCATTTTATGTATTAAGAGAGTAAATATCTGGCGGAGAGCAAGGGATTTGAACCCTTGAGACAGGGTTAGCCGCCTACACGATTTCCAATCGTGCTCCTTCGGCCACTCGGACAGCTCTCCAAAAATGGCTCCGAAGGTAGGACTCGAACCTACGACCAATCGATTAACAGTCGATTGCTCTACCACTGAGCTACTTCGGAATAATTTTTGTCGTTTTGTTTTACTCGACTTTTATTATTATAAAGAGCCTTTTAAGAAACGTCAACTACTTTTTCGAATTTTATTTAATATTTCTTAATGAAACTAATAATAGATCTCCCAAACACCTACCACATCTGTATTTGTTCGTGTTTAAACGAATTTTCCGATTATATCTAAGTGAACATTTTATACATTGATATGTGTAGATTTTATTTATTTGGCCCTTTTTCTTATCGACAAGTGTAGAACAAAATCTCGGAGATTTTGTTCTTTTCAATAATTCTCGAAAGTCAGCATCTCTATGTTTATACCCTTTTCCTTCTATATGTAAATGATAATGACAAAGCTCATGTTTTATAACACCAATCAACTCCTCCATCCCATGCTTTTCAAACACAAGAGGATTCACTTCTATATGATGGGTTCTTAACATGTACCTTCCTCCAGTAGTACGAAGGCGACTATTAAAATAAGCTTCATGTTGAAAGTCTCTCCCAAAAATCTTTATTGATACATCACATACTAATTCACGAAGTTTTTCATCTGTCATTTAAATCTCTCCTAATCAATTACGCCTCAGCGAACACTACTTAATAAGCCTAAAAAGATGTTGTCCAATGAATATTCCATTGGACAACTCTTATTTTCTTATACTTGTTGTTCTGGTGGAAGCATAGTTAAAGAAACTTTCCCTTTATTTGCATCGTATTGTTCGACCCATACAGTAACGATATCGCCAAGTGACACAACATCTAATGGGTGTTTTACAAACCCTTTTTTTAGCTTTGAAATATGGACTAACCCATCTTGCTTTACACCGATATCAACAAATGCACCAAAGTCTACTACGTTTCGAACAGTACCTTGAAGCTCCATTCCCTTCTGAAGATCTTCCATTTTAAGTACGTCTTTCTTCAAAATTGGTTGTGGGAAAGCTTCTCGTGGATCTCGAGTTGGTTTGATCAATGTTTCTACTATATCTTTTAATGTAATTTCACCAATTTCTAGTTCCTTGCTTACTTCCGCAATATTAATGTTTATCAAAGCTGCTTCCGCTTCCTTGGATCCGATTTGAGACTTATTCAAACCTACGATTTCTAAAACCTGTTCTGCTGCTTTATAACTTTCTGGATGAATTCCTGTAGCATCGAATGTGTTTTTAGCGTCTGGAACACGTAGGAACCCTATTGCTTGCTCGTATGTTTTAGCTCCTAGGCGAGGAATTTTCTTTAGTTGCGCTCTAGAAGTAAACCTTCCTTGCTCATTTCTCAAATTCACTACGTTTTCCGCAACTGTTTTCGATAGACCTGAAACGTATTGCAACAGGGATGCAGATGCTGTATTTACGTTCACTCCAACTTGGTTAACTGCAGTTTCTACTATAAAAGAAAGAGACTCTGATAGTTTCTTTTGAGATACATCATGTTGGTATTGTCCTACCCCAACAGCTTTTGGTTCAATCTTCACAAGTTCAGCAAGCGGATCTTGTAACCTTCTTGCAATTGAAACGGCACTTCGCTGCTCCACTTGTAAGTCAGGGAACTCATTCCTTGCAGTTTCAGATGCTGAATAAACACTTGCTCCTGCTTCGTTCACAATAACGTAGGCAACATCGCCTTCTACTTCTTTCAAACAATCTACTATAAATTGTTCGGTTTCACGAGAAGCTGTACCGTTCCCGATTGCAATTAATGAAATTGGATACTTCTCTAAATAAGAAAGGACTTTCTTTTTAGATCCTTCCACATCCATTTTAGGTGCATGCGGATAAATCGCAGAAACTTCTAGTAGTTTTCCTGTATCATCTACAACCGCAAGCTTGCATCCTGTTCGGTATGCTGGATCCACACCAAGAATGACTTTCCCTTTTAATGGAGGTTGCAATAATAAGTTACGTAAATTTTCCGAGAAAATATGGATTGCTTGAGTTTCTGCTTTTTCCGTCAGTTCTGTTCGAATTTCTCGTTCTACTGATGGTTGGATTAAGCGTTTATACGAGTCTTCAATTGCCATTTCCACATGTTCAACTGCATCACTGGACGTTTGATTAGGAATCCACTGTGTTTTCATGAGATTGGTTACTTTATCTATTGGAACTTGGATACTCACCTTGAGCACATCTTCTTTTTCTCCACGGTTAATCGCTAAAGTTCTGTGAGGCACAATTTTTTTCACAGGTTCCTCGTACTCATAATACATTTCAAATACATTCTTTTCGTCCAACTCTGCCTTTTTGACCGTGGAAATAACCTTTCCATCTGCGCGAGATATATTGCGTATCTGTTCGCGAATTTTCGCATCATCAGCAAATTGTTCCGCTAGAATGTCTCTTGCACCTTGAAGTGCCTCTTCTATAGAAAGAACTTCTAATTCTTCATTTATATAATCTACTGCTAGCTTTTGCACCGACTCTTTAGGAAAAGTAAGCAGCAAACTTGCTAGTGGTTCTAACCCTTTTTCTTTCGCAATCGTTGCTTTCGTTCTGCGCTTTTGCTTATATGGTCGGTATAAATCTTCTAATCGTTGTAAAACCGTAGCATTTTGAATAGAAGTAGTCAATTCTTCCGTTAACTTGCCTTGCTCATCAATTAATCGGATAACCTCTTCTTTTCGTTGTTCTAACTGCTGTATGTAATTATATCGATCTTCTACAGCCTTAATCTGCACCTCATCTAAAGATCCGGTTTGCTCTTTTCTATACCGCGCTATAAAAGGAACTGTATTTCCTTCTTCTAATAGTTTAATCACTTGTTCAGCTTGCGTAGTTTTCACTCCTGTTTCTTTAGAAACAAGCTGTAGCATTTTCTTTATTTCCAAAACAAACACACCCTTTCCTTATAAGATTATTTTAACATAAAAAAGCTTACCCTATTTAACTAGAGTAAGCTTCCTGTGATAAATGTAGCGTCATCTCCATGTTCGATAACGTCGAGCACAGCATTGTATAAACATTGGGCATTGACTGCTTGTTTAATAATCGCTTTTGGACTTTTCAAATTTACACCATCTGAGTGTAATAAAAATAAATCGTTCTTATTATAAGAATAAGTTTGTGTGTGTAGTTTTTGCTTTCTTCCAGATAAGTAGCCCATAACAGGTAAAGGATATATCATTTTATCTGTTTCACTTTGATACATATAAAGCTTAATATTCCCTACACAGCTATAAGATATTGTTTGAAGTTTGAAATCTACCTTTACAATAGCAACAGCTGCCCCTCTTTTTTGGAGCATCAATTCATTACAACGCAAAAGTAAACTATCAATCGATTCCTCTGGATATTTTGCTAAAATTTCAGGAATGATATCCGCAGACTCTTTTGCAACGGGACCATTACCCAATCCATCGGCAATGGCACAAATTAAATAATCTTCCTTTTGATCTATATAATACGTGTCACCAGATTCTAGATTGCCGGACTTCGCCTCTTGGTATACATACATTTCTACCTTTTCATCTGAAAATATTTTCAATGCTTTAATCCACCTGACACTAAAATTGCTTCTTGCAATCTTTTTATTGCTCTTCTTTGAATTCTCGAAACATGCATTTGAGATATTCCTAATCGTTCGCCCGTTTCTTTTTGACTTAACTGCTCCATGTATGTAAGCTGTATTATTTCTTTCTCACGATCTGATAATGTACTTATAGCATTAGCAACTAGTAAACGCTGATCTGTTTTTTCAAATTCTCCATCCGCTTTTCCAATAACGTCAAACAGGGTAATTGTACCTCCATCTGAATCTGAATCTAACGAATGATCCATCGATAGCGCCTGATAGCTCTTACTCATTTCCATTGCTTCTAAGACATTTTCCACTTCTTCACCCAAAAAGTCAGCAATTTCCTGCACTAATGGCGAACGCTGAAATTCTACGGTTAAAGCTTCTACAGCCGCTCTTATGCGTGGACCTAGCTCTTTAATTCTTCTGGGAACATGTACTGCCCATGTTTTATCACGCAAAAAACGTTTAATTTCTCCAATAATCGTTGGAATAGCAAACGCTTCGAAGCTTTTCCCAATAGTCGGATCATATCTTCTGATTGCCCCTAAAAGACCTAGCATACCTACTTGTACAATATCCTCATGGTGTGATTTTCCATTTGAATATTTTCGAGCAATGGATTCGACCAACCTTTTATAATTTAACACTAACTTGGTTTGGGCATCATCGCTCTCCCTCTGTTGGTATTCTTTAATCCATTCTAATATTTGTTCTTTGGATTTTTTGTTAGGATGTGATGTGTTGGACATTTTCATCCACCTGCTCTACTTCGACATACTTCGTCATAAATACAGTTACACCTTCTTGGTGATGGACTTTTACTTCATCCATTAACGTCTCGATTAAATATAAACCTAGACCCCCTTCTCTTAGAAGTGATCCTTCTTTCAAGTCGTGGTATGGACCCACTTTTTCTTTCGTCTCTTCAAAATCGAAGCTTTTCCCATGATCCGCCACCATGATTTCTATTTTATCTTTATATATTGCACACCCAATAACTACTTCACCTTCTTCATCCTCAGCGTAAGCATGTTGAACTGCATTTGTAATAGCTTCACTTGTGGCAATTTTCAAATCTTCAATATCTTCATACGTAAATCCAATTCGATTTGCCAGTCCAGAAATTGTAAGGCGAGCAACACTCACATATTGTGGTTTTGCAGGCAATCTAATTTCCACATAATCAAACGGTTTCATCTATTTTCACCTCTTCACTCGCTGTTTGAATATCCATAATCTCACCTAAACCAGTAATATCAAACAATCGTTTTAAACGTGATGAAAGACCGGTTAATTCCAAATGGCCATTGGAAGCATTTACACTTTTATAAAACCCGACAAATACACCAAGTCCTGTACTGTCCATATAGGACACATCTTTTAAATTCAATTCAATATAAAGGTTTTCTGTTAAATTTATTTCTGCTAACTTCTCTCTGAGAACCGGCGCTGTAAATGCATCGATTTCTCCTGTAATATCACCTTTAACACGCTGACTCTCTTGTAACAGTTTAACTGAAATATTCATTATTTTATCCCCCGTCTTCGCTATATATATAGTATTCAATACCCCATCATAGCTAGTGATAAACATTTATAACAAGTAATAAAAAAAGCGATTCACCTAAGTAGCTCGATGAACTACTTAGTAAAATAAATGGATCCATGAAAGCCCTAGTCTTATTCGATAAACGGTTGGACTGCGTATGTAGAAGGTTAAACTTTTTTGAATATGACAAGAGTAAAATCATCGCGCTGCTCGAAATCTTGTAATTCCTCTAATTTTTTAAATACATATTCCACCATAGTTTGTGCAGCTTCGTCTCGTACACTTTCAATAATATTCATGACTGTTTGTTGTTCAATGAAACCTTCTTTAGAACGACATTCCGTTACCCCATCGGTCATCATAACAACGAAGTCACCTTTACCAAATACAACTGAGCGCTGTTCGTATTTTACATTCGGAATCACTCCAAGCAACAAACCTTTTACTTGCAACTCCGTGAAACGCTCACTCTTTGCACAATAAAAAAGAGGCGGTTCATGTCCAGCCGATGCATAAGTAAACTCGCTTCTCGTTGTATCATATGTTCCATAGAACATCGATATAAACATGGAATCACTTACACTTTTCTCAACAATTCTATTAATAACGTCTAAGACAACGACCGGATCTGTTTTAGCTCCAGTTAAACTGTCCATTCCATACTTAATCATTGACATGCATAGAGCTGCCGGAATTCCTTTTCCGATAACATCAGCGACCGCAACTCCGACACTCGTCTCATCATTTAGAAAGTAGGCATAATCTCCGTTCATCTCTTGTGCAGGAACTGAAATCATACCAATATCTAGTCCAATCATGTTGGGTATTTTCGTTTTAAGCAAAGTTTGTTGCACATTCGAAGCAAGTTCCATTTCCATTTTGAAATCTTCTTGTTTTTTTATTAATGCTTGATGTTCTTTTAACGCCAATCCATAGCGAATCATTACTTCTATTAATAAATCAAAAGAATGCGATACATCCGCTGGCAAATTAGGAATTATTTCTTCCAGAGATGCCTTATGTATACTAATTACCTCTTCCGGGGAAATGTTCTTTTGAATTAGTTGTCTACTAAAGTTTTGACCTTCATACAAATTATGTTCCGTCTGTCTTAATGTGTATTGTTCTAAAATTTCTTTATATTGTCTTTTAAATTCTTGAGGCATTACACATTTCACATCCTATCTAAGCCACTTTGTAGCACTAATTGTAGTGCCCTCTCCAAAAATTGTTTCAATTTTAAAATCGTCCATTAATCGTTTTACGCCTGGTAAACCTGCACCTAGTCCACCAGATGTTGTATAACCATCTTCCATTACTTTTCGTACATCTGAAATACCTGGTCCCTGATCAGATGCAATTACTAACAACCCTTGCATATTACCTTGTGTAATTTGCTTAATTTCTATATTACCTTTTCCAGCATATAAATAAATATTTCGGGCAAGTTCACTGATAGCTGTTGTAATTCTAGCTTGATCCACCGTTCCGAAGCCAACTTCTTTTGCTTCATTTCTTCCAAGCTGCCTTGCAGCAACAATATCCCACTCCGATATAATATCAACAGAAGACTTTAAGTTCATAATGAATTAGTCCTCCAATTCTCGTTCTAATTTTTCCAATCCATTTTCTAAGTCTAAAGCGGTTACCACATTTTCTAATCTAATACCTAATTCGATTAGTGTGATTGCAACAGCTGGTTGTATTCCTGTAATAACCACCTTTGCCCCCATTAGACCTGACATACTAATCACATCGCCAAGTACTTTTGCAATAAAGGAATCAATAAAATCGATTGGGGTTAAATCTAAAACTACTCCTCTAGCAGCAGTAGTATGTAGTTTAGCTAATAAATCCTCTTGAAAAGCTATAGCTGTTTGGTCATCTAATTCCCATTGAATAGAAACAATTAGACAATCTCTTAATTTTAAAATCGGAATTCTTGTCATCATTTTGAATTCACCTCTACTATAGCTCTATTCGTCAAAGCCAAAGCTTGTTCCATTCCTCTTTGCATTGTACTTGTCGTAGTAAAATCATTTAAGTTTATACCTAACGTTACAATTGTCTGTGCGATTTCTGGTCTTATTCCAACTAGCATACATTTTGCACCAACTAGACGGACAGCATCTGCCGCTTGAATGATATGATGTGCTACCATTGTATCTACTACAGGCACTCCAGTTATATCAAGCAACACTACTTCGGCTCTGTGCTTTACAACCCCGTGCAATAAATTTTCCATGATTAACTTTGCACGTTCCGTATCGATTGTACCAACTAATGGCATAACGGATATCTTATCAAAAACAGGAATTAATGATGCCGAAAGTTCTTGCAAAGCTATTCTTTGTAAATGCACTGTTTTTTCCCAAACCTTAGAATATGCATCTACAATGCTATGATTAAGCGGTGTAATCCAATTTGTTAATATTTCTCGATGTGATTTAATACTGCGGTCATTTAAAAAACCAACTTCATCCATTTTTTCATATATTACTTCTGAAAAATTAGTTAGTGCTTTTAAAACAAATGAAATAGACCACCCGTAGCGAACTATTTGTACAGAGAAATCATTTAACTTTTTCATGTAGGTTTCTTTTCCCTCAGTTAAACTTAAAATCATTAACTCTCCAAATTCGCGGACGGTGTTATCAATAACTTTATCGGACATAATCTGAAAGAAGCGGTCATTTTCCTCATCTTCCATTTTCGTTCTCCATTTTTCTAATATTTCATCTATATTATCGTGAATATATGATGCGATTTGTTTGTTCATAGCTGCGATACATCTCCTCAGTTAATATTAGTAACTATATTGTAGCGAAAGTTAGCTTATTTTACATCTATTTTGGGGTAAACAAAAAAACACAATGTGTATTTGTCGGTTACACACTGTGTTTTTATCTATGTATTAAAATTTGACTATCCCTAAACTAATTCCTAAAGCATGATCTACTTCGTGCATTACATCCTCATCAAGATGTGTAATTTTATCAGTTAATCGTGATTTATCTATTGTTCGCAATTGTTCTAATAAAATAACAGAATCTCGTTCGAAGTCATACTGTTTTGCGTTTATTTCAACATGTGTTGGCAACTTTGCTTTTTGTATTTGAGCAGTAATAGCGGCAATAATAACAGTAGGACTAAAGCGATTACCAATATCATTCTGAATCACCAAAACGGGCCTGGTTCCCCCTTGCTCAGACCCGATTACTGGTGATAAATCTGCGAAAAAAACGTCCCCACGTTTTACGATCAAGTTTTCATCCTCCACTTACGAGTCGCTCAGTCGTATGTTGCGCTTCATACTCTGCATGTAAACATTCCGTACAAATGGATAAGTTTATATGAGACATTTCAACATAACCTTTCATCATCGCTTCTCTTATAAGATTTGACTGGTCTTTCTTAAAATATTCATTTGCTTGGACACGGACGATACTATCACTACCAGTTAATGACTGTTTTACGATCTTTACTCCTTCATTAACCATTTGCTTTGGAAGCTGTATAATAGCTTCCTTTTTCTTTTTATCACTTACCACAGCAAACACCTCCGACAAAACATTTCCCTATTTGACAATATACTTCATCTTACCATTACTAGAGTCTAAATAAAAGACATAATGAGAAATGATTTGACAAATTATGCATGTAGGGTTATTTTGTCGAGATTCATTCACTATATATTCTAGGAATTCTATTAGAGAGCATGCAGCAAATTTCATATGGTATTGTTTCCAATGTATTTGCCCATTCTTCTATTTTTATTTCTGCTACTGCTTGCTTTCCTATTAGTACCACTTTTTCTCCAAGTGGTACTGGTTCATTGAGACGAATCATGCATTGATCCATACATATTTTCCCTACAATCGATACTCTTTCTCCTTTTACTAAAACAACTTGGTTATGCAATTTGCGCAATAGACCGTCTGCATAACCAATTGGGAGTGTAGCAATCCATTCGTCAGTTTCAGCCTTGTACATTGCCCCATAACCAATCGGAGTACCTTTCTCTACCTTTTTAACTTGCACTACTTCAGTTTCTAAAGAGAGTGCTTGTTCTAATGGAAAAGGAAGATTTTCGCTCATAAAAGAAGATGGGGCAATTCCATACATGGAAATACCAAATCGTACAGCGTCCCAATACTGAGTGGGATACCTTAGAACAGTAGCACTATTCGAAGTATGCACAATTGGTGGTTTTACATCGAATAATGCAAGTAATCGTTTAAATCTCTCCGCTTGTTTATCAAAATGTTCTTGTTCCTCTTCATCAGCTGTCGAAAAATGTGTGAATACGCCGGTTACTTGAATCCAACTATTTTGTTGAATAAAAATAAGTGCTTCTTTTAGTTCATTCTCTTTTACAAAACCGATTCTACCCATTCCACTATCTATTTTTACATGAACTTTAAGAGGTCTATTAAAATGTTGAATAGATTGAAGCCATCCAAGGGAATAGGCTGTTAATGTTATATTAAGTTCTGAAGCTTTTTGTAAAAAGGAAGCTGGTGCCGCTCCAATAATGAGAATTTCAGCTGTAATTCCTGCATCCCTTATGCGAAGGGCTTCTTCCGGAGTTGCAACAGCTAATTGTGTGGCACCTGCGCCCAATGCGGCCTTTGCCACCTCTATATCACCATGACCGTAAGCATTTGCTTTTACTATTGCAATTATTTGTGTATGTGTTGGGAGCATTTGTTTCAAATTTTGAATGTTTGATTTTATAGCTGTTAAGTTTATACGTACGAATGTTGGTCGGTAATACGTTTGTTGCATGACGCTTCCCTCTTTTTCAGCATTTTGTACTTATTATCCTCCTCATAGGAATAAGTCGTCAATGCAAAATCATTTCAACTCAGATACGGACATAGATGAGGCTACTTCAATCATTTCTTCTTTTGTTAAAGAGGAGGAAGCAAGGAAAAAGGACATACCATCTTGTTCCCATGAGATAGATTGATCTGTAACTGCACCAATAGCTACACCTAAATCTACAGGATCTCCTGGCGCAAATACTGGAATCGTTGTCGAAGAATTTTTCTGACTAAGCTGTTGAATAATTGTAAACTGTTTGTCACCACTATAGGTTAGAATAACTCGTTTTTCCCCTTCTACATTTAGCACTTTTTCATCTAATAAATGCAATTGATCCCACTGTACCATTGGATAGTGCGTTTCAAATGCCGGATTATCTATTTCTGCAGAAGCTTCAACTGTACCTTTATCCGTTTGTCCTGTAGGAGATTGTTCAATTTGGAATTCTCCGGGAGCATGGACTTTCCCTATAGTCACTTGTTTAAATGTAACACGGATTTGCTCTTCTTTATTTTCGTTTAAAATAGAAACTTGTGTTGGTAATAATGTCTTTTTGTCGATATATATTCTTTGAACCGGCAGCATGTTTTTATGATTGTTACTTGTTTTCGTTTCAAAAACATATTTGCCGCCTTCTTCTTTAAATGTAGACGTTTTATCTTTTTTAATGTCTTGTGCAAGCGAAGCTATTAAATAGGCTTGGCTATTTTCAGATGGCCATTTGCTTTGAAATTTATACGTTTTGTTTAGTGCAGGTGTTACTACAAAAACACCTTCTTTGTTACGTACAATCATTTGCGTATTTTCGTCGTTCGTATCCGAAACTTTCACACGGTAAAAATCTGGTTTTGTGTGCCATACTTCCACTTGATAAACTTTCGGTTCTTGCCCCGTCATTATACTCATTTCCGCAGTCAACTCATACCCTTTCGTATCAATCCATTTGCTGCTCAACTTCTTTAAAACGTCTTCTTTGGATTGGGCTCCACATGCAGAAAGTAACAGGATCATCGTTAATGCAAATAACCACTTAGCCAATCGGCTTTTCAATCAGTCCATCCTTTCTATTATCACTGCGTTCATTCATTGTATGTAGGTGGACTACCGTTTATGATTGCAGAATTACTTGAGCTGCGGCATATTCTTTTGTATGCGTTATAGATACGAAACCATTCACCTGTTGTCCTTTAAAGTATAGACTCGGCTTACCACTAGACTCTCGTATAATTTCGATATCTTGAAAGCTACATTCTTTCCCAATCCCTGTACCTCTTGCTTTTGCAAATGCTTCTTTTGCTGCGAAACGTCCTGCTAAAAATTCAATTTGTCTATACTCGGATAGTTCTTTCATCTGCTCTATTTCTTGTATTGTTAAAATCCGTTCTTCAAATTTCTTCGTTTTAGTTTTTATAGATGTTATTCTATTCAACTCGGTAATGTCTAATCCTATTCCAGTAATCATGAAGTTTCTCCTTTCCAAATGCCTCTAAAACAGGCTATACTATGAGTATAAAATTTGAGGTGACGATATGTTTGTTAGAAGAGAAAACTTGAAACAATATATTAAGCTTTATCCTATAGTATCCACATTACTTGCATTAAATATTTTAATCTTTCTATTAACATGCATTCCAGTAGTAGGAGTACATCTACGCAACTTAGGAATTGGCTTTAATCTTCTCATTAGTGAAGGCGAGTATTGGCGTTTAATCACACCAATGTTTTTACATGCAGATTTTACGCACTTACTATTTAATATGTTTTCTTTGTATTTATTTGGTCCGGAGCTAGAACAACTAGCAGGAAAAGCCCGCTTTTTAACCATCTATCTGTTAGCTGGCTTAGTTGGAAATGTTGCAACTTATTTACTTTTAGATTGGAGATATCAAAGTCTCGGGGCTAGTGGTGCAATTTATGGTATATTAGGAGCTTTTGGTGCTCTAGTTTATTATACGAGAAATTTCATGCCTCAATTGAAACAAATTATTTTGCCTATTATCGTTATTGGTGTGGTAATGACATTCCTTCAGCCGAATATAAACGTTACTGCACATCTCTCCGGTCTAATTACAGGCTTTATTATTGGAATGATTTACTTTCATCCTAAGCGAATAGCAGCTTGGAAAAAGAAAAAATTTAAAATAGTATGAAAGAAAGAATAGCGCTACTAGCTGATTCGGCAAATTTAGAGGTTTGCAATTCTCAGATGAAAAACGCAAGCGTCCTTCAAGTTCACCTGGTCTTTACCATTTCCTGAGTGCTTTGGACGAAATATCTGCTACACTATTACCATTAGATTATGGATCGTGAAGTGACTGTGTCACTTCACGATCCATTTTTTCGGTAATCTTGTGGCGAGTGTTTGTCCGTCGCCCTCTTGGAATATGTAAAGACAAGGTGTATAAGGTTTGGTTAATGAGAGATTAGATGCTTTCCTATTCTTTTAAAAGAGGACAAAGATGCAATTTCGTCCGCTCAGCACTTCTTTATAAATGAATGCTATCTATTTTTCTACAGTTTTACCAACTCTAATCATATTCCCATTGAATCAAATAAACTTTCGACGGTAAAAGTAAAATTTAAAAAATATAGATTAACCTAGGATAATAAGCTCTCATGTTACAATT
Source organism: Psychrobacillus sp. L3 (assembly GCF_042945595.1). Lineage (GTDB taxonomy): Bacteria > Bacillota > Bacilli > Bacillales_A > Planococcaceae > Psychrobacillus. The sequence continues at coordinate 3,438,685 of NZ_CP168493.1, forward strand.
TAAAAAGGTAAGCCTTATTTATGCTTATTTCAAAAAGCAACTTTCAATTAGCAAGTACTACAAACCACCATAAATATTGGATTTTTTACGTTCAATTTCAAATACTTTCTTTTCTTTTAAGTTAACAAAAGAACAGCTATTAAACAATCGGCTGTTCTTTTTCCTTTTGTATCGCGTTTGGCTTTATAGGTTGATACCAATTTATTAGCCTTTCTGCGTCTGCTTTATCTAAATGAGGGACTATTGCAGTAGAACCACCCACACCAGATTTTATCGTAGTGATAATCGAAGAAACGTTCTTTCTTTTTTGAAAAAAAGTCATCCTTTCCGTCATCGATTGAATTCGCTTTTTTTCCATCCAAATAGTTACTTTACTTAAATTTCGATATCTCATCACTAAGTGCGGACCATTTACCGCATATCCCGCGGTTCTATGTTGCCACATCCCAAATATATAGCTTAGAGGCAGCAAGATTAATGATAGAAGGCCAAACGGATAAAAAAAGTAAATAACAGTAGCTGATACTGGAATAATCCAAAGAAAATCTAATCGATAGAAAAACTTTCTCGACCTTTTCGGAACAGTTATGAAATTAGGTTCCAAATCAAGCTCTAGAAAAATCTGTTCCAATACACAATGGATCTTCGTTTTTTTTACTAAAGGAAGCAAACGAATTTTTTCATCTTTTTCTTCAAGGGAACCACCAGCACTATCGACTATAATTGACGCATAGCCAATTAGCTGACGAAAAGGATTCTCTACGACTCTCACTCCTTGAATACGCGAAAGGGGAAGCGTTATTTTCTTCTTTTCTAAAAGTCCCCTCGTAATAACAATCTCATTGTCCTCTATACTAATAGTAAAGTTATAGTAATTAATTAGCGTGAGAATAACAGACACTACCCAAGCAACCAATAATACAAAGAAAACTCCAAGTACTATTATTAGTGCTCCAAATCGAATGAACACAACGATTTCATCATATATCATTTCATATGGAATAATATTAGAAAACTGCGCTGCAAAAACGGCCAGTCCTGAGAAAAACACACCCACTCCACCCGATGTACTTGCTAACACAATTAAATCTTTTATTGACATTGTAAAAATTGGTCGAGGTTCTTCCATTAGAACTACTTCGCGCTGTATTGCTTCATTTAATTCAACTGGTTGCTTGCTTTTCGTTTGTATCATTTCTCTTTTTATTTGCTCTGCTGCGTCTTTCGTAATTGCCGTTAATACCGCATCCGCTTCTTTTGTTGGTCCTCCTCCAGCTGTTTCTACTTTTACTTTAACGAGTCCGAACGGTCTATGAAAGATGCCCTCTGTATAGTTTAAACTTTGGATCCGCTCAAAAGGAATATACCTCATTTTCTTTACAAACAAGCCATACTCAATACGCAGCTCTCCTTCTTCAAACCAGTATCTGAATCTTTTCCATTTAACGATTCCACTCACAAGTAGAAAGATAAGGACGAAAGCATAAATACTATAGGTAATAAACGAAGGCCAACCATCGGAGTCCCTGCTTCCTCCAAAACCATTCACTGTAACTACGACTATAAAAGGCAAGATCATATCTTTTAAAACTTTTATAAAGTTTATAATTGCTGAAATAGGATGTAACTTGTACTTTTCGTTAAACATCATCTTCGGCCACCCTTGCTAGCACAGATATTCTCCCTCTCAGTTCATCTGCTTCTGCCGTCAAAAGTGCTGGAATAATATGATTCGTAGCTGCTGTAGAAATGGTAATCGATGCTAAATCGTATTTTCGCAATATTGGTCCTTGCTCTGTATCGACATGTTGAACGCGAACCATGGGCACTAAAGTTCTTTTTACAACAAATAAACCGTGTTGTAATTCAATCTCTTGTTCTCGAACTTCGTATCTCCATCGCATCCATCTAACTTTTGGAAACAAATAAATTAAAAAGTATGCTATTAACAGGATAACTACCCCAACAACTATGTATACCCATATAAAATTTCCAATGAAATAATTAATGACACTAGCCCCTATTCCAATTACCACTGCAATGAGTGTTTGAAAGACCCCATAAATTCTCCACACTCGTAATCCTTTTTCAGATATTCGATTAATTGGTTCCATTCTCATTTTAAACACCCCTTCCCTAGTCATTGTATACGATTTTCAACGGGAAATGTTTCAAACAATGTAGGATTCATAGACCTTATCCAATTAAGTTTACTTATCATCCGATCACCACAATTTAAAAAAGGATGAATCCATACAAAATGTAGGATTCATCCTTTGGAATTGTGCTATTAGTTTTCGCTACGTGTTGAGCGAGTTCTTGTACTACGTTGTGTAGAACCGTCACGTGGACCACTGCTGCGACGTGCGCCACCACTACTTGGACGAGAACCGCCACCGCCACTTGAGCGTGGAGCTCCGCCACGATCGCTACTTCCGCGACCTGCTGATGAACTACGTCCGCCACCGCTGCTACGGTTACCTTTGTAACCACCGCCGCCGCTGCGTCCGCCGCCACCACCACTACGTTCTCTACGAGCTGGTAATGGGCGTTCTTCAGAAAGAGAGATTGGTGTATCATCTGGCTCTTTCGTCATTGATTTTAAAGCTGCAGCAATTACATCTACTGCTTCAAATTTTCCAAGCATTTCTGCAGCTAATGTGCGATAATCACCTAAATCATTTTTGTTTACAATTTCAGATAGTGTGTCAATTGCTACACGTTGTTGACCAACTAACGCCTCATCTGAACTAGGTGGAAGAAGTACAGTCATACGTTTTTTCGTCGTATCTTCTACAATACGTAAGTAACCCATTTCTCTTGGTGTTACGAAAGTTACAGCGATACCACTTTTACCTGCTCGTCCAGTACGACCGATACGGTGAACATAGCTTTCAGGGTCTTGTGGAATATCAAAGTTGTACACATGCGTTACGCCAGAAATATCTAATCCACGCGCTGCTACATCTGTTGCAACAAGGATATCAATTTTATTTGATTTGAATTGTTTTAATACTGACATACGTTTCGCTTGACTTAAATCACCGTGAATTCCTTCTGCTAAGTAACCACGAATGCTTAAAGCATGTGCCAATTCGTCCACCCGACGTTTTGTACGACCAAAAATAATTGCAAGTTCTGGTTGGTGCACATTTAATATTCTAGAAAGAACATCAAATTTTTCACGATCAGTAGCTTTTACATAGAATTGTTCAATATTTTCAACAGTCATTTCTTTTGACTTGATTTTTACTTCAACTGGATCTTTCATGAATCTTTCAGCAATTTTACGAATAGGTCCTGGCATAGTAGCGGAGAACAATAATGTTTGACGTTCAGCAGGAACACTTTCTAAAATTGTGTTGATATCTTCAATGAATCCCATGTTAAGCATTTCATCTGCTTCATCTAAGATAAGTGTTTGCACTTGATCAAGCTTCAATGTACGACGGTTGATATGGTCTAGAATACGACCAGGTGTACCTACAATTACTTGAGGTTTGTTTTTAAGCGCACGGATTTGACGACCAATTTCTTGTCCACCGTAAACAGATAATAGACGAACCTTTTTGTCGTATCCTAATTTATAAAGCTCTTCCGAAACTTGGATTGCAAGTTCACGTGTTGGAGCGATGATTAACGCTTGAATGTTCGGGTTTTTTGTATCAATTTTTTCAATCATAGGGATACCAAAAGCTGCAGTTTTACCTGTACCTGTCTGTGCTTGACCAATAACATCACGGCCACCCATAGCATGTGTAATAGTACCTTCTTGAATTGGTGTTGCTTCTTCAAAACCCATACGTTGAACGGATTTTAGTGTAGAAGCGCTAATATTTAATTCTGAAAAATTTGTCAAAATTTTAATCTCCTTTTTGTTCTGTTTTGACAAATGGTTACATTTTCAGATGAAATTGCGGCAAATTCGAGCCTATACGAGGAACGTTTCCGTTACTTAAAATTCTCTGTGGTTTACAGTTCAGAGGGGTCTTATATAAAGGGAAAGCCCGGTCTTTTGCCGAGCGGTTCGTTAAAAAGGGGCTTCATACCCAACGATTTCAACAAACCGTTATGTTCAAAAAAAAGTACTCTTCATCAATTACTGAAGAGTCTTCACACAAAATGTATCCATTGCTCTAAACGTAGTATAGCATGCCCTATTATCAGTTGCAATGAATTAGTAACTGTTGTAATTATTAGTTAATTTTTTTCTCGTTTTTCCACCTCTTCATCCGTTAAAAAACGGAGTGCTTTAGTAAACCAAACTTCACAATCCTCGCTATAGCATATATGATGCTTCCCTGTTTCCGAGTAAATTAACTCTTTTTTCTCTGTTCCAATCTGATCAAACAAGAACTTAGCTGTCGTATAAGGAACGATACCATCTTTTTTTCCTTGAACTATACAGATTGGTATTTTAATTTGGCCATAATAAGGTTCAACTATACGTACTAATCGCATAAATTCAAAAGTGGCTTGTATGGGAGTGGATTTCCACTTATCTCTATATAACTGATACAACTGGTTATCTTCTAACTTTCCAGCCATTGCTTCTTTTGCTATTTCACGAACATCTTGCAGTAGTTGCGTCGGATAAATGTATTTCGCAGCTGCACTTAATAATACGAGTTTACAAATTGGATAACGATTAGCTAAATATAATGCAATTACACCACCCATTGAAAATCCAATTATATATACTTGCTCCACTTCTTTTTGAAGTTGTCTCAGTGTTTGTTCTGCTGCCATCAACCAATTTTCGGCAGACAGTTTTTCAAGAGAAAGTATTTCTCCATGTCCAGGTAATGTAGGGACAACTATTTTCCAGTCTGTATTCGTTTCTAAGAAATCCACAAGTGGTTGCAATTCATAGGGACCACCGGTAAATCCGTGAATACAAAGTACACCTGTTTTCATACTGCCCCTCCATTCCCTTTCTTTATTTTCGAAACGGTTCAATTACTCTTTCTAATTTCATACCACGTGAGCCTTTTACTAAAACGATTGATTTTTTATCTACACGCTTTTCTAAAAATGAAATCAATTTTTCACAATCATTTTCTACCCAAATAATATGTTCCTCATTAAAATGCTCTACTAATTTATTGTATAACCATTTCATTCTTGGTCCAAACAAACATACCCCTGCAAATACCGCATTTGAAATAGATGAACTTATCTCTTCGTGGTATTGCTTTTCATTTTCACCAAGCTCTAACATATCTCCAAGTACGAGCCATTTATCCGGTTTAATAGATGATTTTTCCACAAAAGAGATAGCTGCCCTCATCGATGTAGGGGCGGCATTGTATGCATCATTGATAAAAATAGCTCCGTTCACAGCTTCTACAACTTGCATACGCATATCCGTTAACACGATATGCTTCAAAGCTTCACGCATTTGTTCAACAGTTAGCCCAACTTCATTTCCAATTAATAGAGCTGCAAGCGTATTTTTTACTTGGTGCTCCCCAAGAATTGGAATAGACATTTCTTCCTTTAATGATCCCTCTACACGGAATGAACTACCTTGTTCCGTAAAAGCCACATTTGTAATTAGCAAATCATTTTGCTCACCTAAACCAAAAGATTTTGTCTTTATAGAAGGAACACTTTCCACAAACGGTCTTAGCAACGGTTCATCTCCATCATAGAATAACCATCCATCTTCTTTTAACCCAGAAATGATTTCAAACTTCGCTTTAGCAATTCCTTCTCTAGACCCAAGATCTTGCATATGAGCTTCCCCAATATTCGTAATTACAGTATATGTTGGCTTAGCAAGATTGGATAGAAATTCTATTTCACCAAAGGAGCTCATACCCATTTCCAACACAGCAAACTCTGTATCTTCTTCTAGCGAAAGTATCGTCAAGGGCATTCCTAATTCATTGTTAAAATTCCCTTCTGTTTTTTTTACATTGAAATAGGGAGAAAGCATACCTGCGACTAAATCCTTTGTGGAGGTTTTCCCATTTGAACCTGTGATTCCTATGAAAATGGTCTGCAACTCCGCGCGATATGAAGTCGCCATTAGCTGAAGTGCCTTTTCTCCATTTTCTACGAACAAAAGAGGTACGTCCTTCGGTGGATTTGGTTCATCCATTAACCAAAGCGACGCTGCAGCTCCTTTGTCAAAAGCATTTTGGACAAAATGATGACCATTGACGTTTTCCCCACGGAAAGGAATAAATATATCTCCAGGCTTCAATGTTCTTGTATTTATTGATACACCTGTTATAAGTGGATTTAAAGTAGAAGTAGCATCTATCTTTAACCATTCTGCAATTTCAGTTAATCTTTTTTTCAACTTGGTCACTCTCCATCCTTAGAGTGCTCAAGTTGTTGTTTTTCTTCATATCGTTCTATTGCAAGTTCGATCAATTCTTCTATTAACTCTGAATAAGACAATCCCGATTCTATCCAAAGCTTTGGATACATACTAATTGGCGTGAATCCAGGCATTGTATTTACCTCGTTTATAACTACCTCTTCATTTTCAGTCACAAAAAAGTCTGCTCGAACAAGACCAGAGCAATCCAGTACTTTAAAGGCACGAATCGCAGCATCTTCCATCTTCTTCAATAATTCGGAGGAAATATCAGCCGGAATGGCATAATTAGTCGTTCCATCCTTGTATTTCGCATCATAATCATAAAAATCTTTAGTTGGTAAAACTTCTCCTGCTATAGAGCATCTTGGCGTGTCATTCCCAAGAACACTCATTTCTAATTCACGAGCAACAATCCCCTGTTCTACAATAATTTTCCGGTCATATTTAAATGCAAATTCCACGGCATTCAGCAGTTCTTCTCTGTTCGTTGCTTTGGTGATCCCAACACTTGAGCCCAAATTTGCCGGCTTAACAAATAATGGCCACTTCAAGTTTTCATCAATCTTTTGCAACAAATCAGCTCGATTGTTTTTCCACTCATTACGAATAAAATGCACGTAAGGAACTTGAGATAAGCCAGCTTGTGCAAATAATTGCTTCATCACTACCTTATCCATTCCAGCAGCAGATGCTAAAACACCATTTCCGACATACGGCAAGTTCAATACTTCTAATAAACCTTGAACAGTGCCATCTTCACCGTTTGGTCCATGAAGTAACGGAAAAATAACATCCAAATTTGAGTTATCTTTTTTCTCCACAATATTTGTATTAGTTGTTTCTACTGGTAAAAAGTTAGTTATATTATTCGGTCTGTTCGATCCTCCACCAAATTGAAGCGCTTCTACCGACTCTGCTGGACCGATCAAAGCATTCCCTTTTCTCCATTCGCCTGTTTGCGTGATAAAAATAGGATAGACTTCAAATTTCCCGAAATTTATCGCTTGTGTTACTGCTCTTGCAGTCAATAACGACACTTCATGCTCTGCTGATTTTCCACCATATAATAAACCTAATTTTATTTTCATTAGTTAAATAACCTCCACGTTTTGGATAGTTCTAGTTTATCACGTACAGTGCAATTAGATGAACAATTAACAGAATAAATTGCGTCCAATTACAACAAAAATATGACAATATAGTAAGTAAAAGCTGATTCGCGGATAATGTTTTATATTACCCATAAAGCTAGCATATGCTGTTCCAATCGGAATCGACTTTATTTCTCTGCAAATATGATAACTGATTATATTCCTCCAAATATACATAAGAAAAACGCAAGCTTCCTTTAAGTGCATCTTTTCTTTACTATTTCCCGAGTGCTTTGGACGAAATATCAACTACACTTTTACCGTTTGAATTTTTGTGGATCGTGAAGTGACTGCGTCACTTCACGATCCATTTTTTTCGGTAATCTTGTGGTGGATGTTTGTCCGTCGCCCTATTGAAATGTGTAGAGACAAGGTGCATAAAGTTTGGTTAATGAGAGAATAGTTCCTTCCTTCTCTTTTAAAAGCGGACGAAGATACAATTTCGTCCGCTCAGCGCTCCTTTATCAATGGATACTATCTATTTTTTCAGGGTCCACTTAGCCTATTTATAAAGAATGAAAAGTACCAGTTCATTATTTCGCCGAAACATATTTTCTTTCTTATTTGTACTTTTGATTGGAGCTGAAGGTGGCGACTCCTTGTGGATTAGCAAGCAAATCAAGACCTTGGAATAAAGCGCAGCAAAGGAAGCGGCTTGATGCTTGCCCCCAGAAAGCGTCCGCCTGCAGCGGAAATCATCCTGTTCCTAGCATGAAAATTCATATACTTTCTTATTCTTAAAAACAAACGCTTTTGCTTCTTTCGAAGCAAAAGCGTTTTGTTTATATTTGTATGAACAAATCAGCTGGCTTGTTTAAATGATGCTTCAAATCCCCTAAAACTTCATCTGGAAATATATTTTCGGGTAAGCTTCGAATTTCAATTCCATAATTTGTTTTATCTAGTTTAAATAAAGACATTAGCACGCCATCTTCATAATAATCGGCATATGCTTCCACCTTTTCTGAATGTAGCTCTGGTAACACGACATTATTCTTTTTTCTCCAAAAGGCTGTTGATTTTGTTTTTTCACTTATTTGTTGGTTAAATGCATTAGCTATTAATTTATATAAGTCATCTATATCACGAAAATATATCTTCGTAATTTGCTCTCCTTCATCCGTCAAATAGACAAATCTATTTTGTAAATGATGGTAAAAAGGTAAACGAAATGCTTCTTTTTTATGCGCAATATATAAGAGTTCTGCTTGTTCTTGAGGAGACAGCATATTTAACTTCCGCTCATCAGAAAAATCGAGTATACATAATTCTGTTGGTCTTTCCAAATAATCTTTTAAGAAACGAGTATATTGATTTTGCACAACAAACTCTAACTGCGTATGAATATTAAATGATGTATCTTCATATCGGTGCTTCAATAACAAAAGAGCTGACAAATCAGAGAAGTATCTTAAAAATTGGTGGACGGATAGCCCACTAAATAATGCAAAATGCTCTATTTCATTCACATGTACATATAAATGAGTCAAATATTCTTCTATTTCTTTCTCTTTTTTTGCCACTGAATCCACTCCTTTATCATCTGTTATATATTAACATAACTTCAACAAATGAAACATCTGTTTTTGTTCTAACGTCACTAATAACTGACAAGCAAAAAACATTCATTTAGGCTATAATAGGAAAAGTATCAGACGCCGTATTTCTGCGACGAGTAAGATGGCGACTGAAGCTGGAAAATGAAATTTGACAGAAATTTAGGTGACTTGTATGGAAAACAAAAAAGGCTTTGCCGATCGTTTTGATTGGACACTAGCTTTTATCATATTATTATTTTTAATTATAAGCTTATTAGCGATTTCATCTGCAGTTACAACTGGTCAATATGCTGGAACCAACTTTGTAGCCAAACAAGTTTTTTGGTATGTGGTTGGAACTATCATCATCTGTCTAGTTATGTTTTTTGAACCGGAGCAATATAAGAAAATGTCCTGGTATATTTATGGTTTTGGTGTGTTACTTCTTATTATTCTCTTTATCCTGCCTGAAAGTTTAGCTTTTGTAGCACCTAAGAACGGAGCGAAAAGTTGGTTTCACTTACCTATTGGGGATATTCAACCCGCTGAATATATGAAGACTTTCTATATTTTAGCTCTTGCCCGATTGATTACAAACCATCATGAAAATTATTTGATGAAGAGCTTAAAAACGGACTTTATATTACTCGGAAAAATTGCTTTAACCATGCTTCTACCATTAGCGTTTATCCTGAAGCAGCCTGACCTTGGTACTGCTCTTGTATTTTTTGCCATTACAGCTGCTTTAGTTATAGTCGCAGGGGTTACTTGGAAAATCATCTTACCACTATTTTTAGGTGGAGTAGGTATTGGTGGCCTACTTTTATGGATGGCTATCTATATGCAAGATTTTTTAGAAGCTAAGTTTGGTTTACAATTATATCAATTTGCTCGAATTTATTCATGGTTAGATCCTTATGCCTACGCATCGAATGAGGGGATGCACTTAATCACTGCTTTAAATGCCATTGGTTCTGGAGAGATTTTTGGGAAGGGATATGGCGGTCGAGTAGTGTATGTTCCAGAAAATCATACTGACTTTATTTTTGCTGTTATTGGGGAAGAATACGGGTTTGTAGGTGCAAGTATAGTCATAAGTCTTTTCTTTTTTCTTATTTTCCATTTAACGAAGATTACACTTCAGTTAAAGGATTCTTATAGTACGTATGTATGTGCCGGAATTATTGCGATGATTACCTTTCATGTATTTGAGAATATTGGAATGACGATTCAATTGCTACCAATTACAGGAATTCCGCTGCCGTTTATAAGCTATGGTGGGAGTTCTCTAATGGGGAATCTGCTTGCGATTGGTTTAGTATTTAGTATGAAGTATCATCATAAAACTTATATGTTCGCTAAAAATGAAGACGACTGAGAAAAGCACAAGCGTCCTTTAAGTGCACCTGGTCTTCACCTTTTTAACGAAAAAAAAAGGATCGTGAGATGACTTGGTCACTTCACGATCCTTTTTTTCGGTAATTATCTGGTAGGTGCAAAAAAGAGGGTGGCTCTAAAGTTCTTTTGTTGCGAACTTTTTGAGTCACCTCTTTTCAACTTTGTACGTGAGGACTATTTGCTGGTGGCACTAGTGCTTTAAGCATGTCAAGTCTCGATTTTGTCATTGTAACAGTCACACCAATTTTTGAAAGATTACTTACAATTTTCTTCAAATCAACTTCCTTAGCCATTCTTTCCACCTCGTCCTTTCATTAATTATTACGATTTATTTTAAATTAAGTTTCTTATATTTTAAATTTTTTCTCTACATTATCATACCACTTTTTGTATCGTTTAAATCTTTCATTTTTGTTACATATTTTAATCTTTTGTAAACCAAGCTAGATAATAACAGAAAGGAGTGATTTAAGTGAACGTGAAAGATGTAATGAGTAAAGAAGTCGTTACATGCAATCCTCAGGATTATGTGAATGAGGTTGCCGATCAAATGCGCACATTAGATATTGGTTGTCTGCCCGTCCTGAGTAATAAAAAGCTTGTAGGCATGATTACCGATCGTGATATTGTGACACGATCGGTTGCAAAAGATGCTAAAAGTAAGGTGGAAGATGTTATGACAAAATCCATCATTTCAGTATCTCCTGATGACTCAACGGCAGAAGCTTCTATCATTATGGCAAGAAACCAAATACGCAGACTTCCAGTAGTGGAGAATAGTGAGCTAGTTGGTTTTGTATCTTTAGCTGACTTAGCCTTCCCTTTTCCACATGTGCAGGAAGTTTCTAATGCTATGGAAAGTATATCCGAACCGCGCTATTATTAAACATGGAAGTTGCCCTTTTTTGAAGGGTGGCTTCTTTTTTTGTGTTTACTTTGGTAGATGGCTTATTACATTTCCGCACTCTTTTGCATTATATGTATATTGATGTCAAACTTATTGGAAACGTGTAATATAGAGGGTAGAAGATTTTCGGAAAGCGGGTTTCTGTGTATGAAAAAAACTATTTTTATATTAATGTCGATACAGTTTTTAGTTTATCTTGGATTTGGGATTATTATTCCTGTATTACCAGAAGTAATTTTGCAGCAACACTACAATGAAGTTCATGTAGGGGGATTATTAACAGTCTATGCATTAGCATCCTTTTTCACTGCTCCACTTTGGGGAATGCTGTCCGATCGAATTGGCCGAAAAACACTCATTTTGATTGGACTTGTTGGATTTAGTTTAAGCTTTTGGTTATTTTCTTTATTTTTTGATTCACTGTTTTTGCTGTACTTATCTCGCGTAGTTGGAGGATTATTCTCTGGGGCACTTTATACAGCTGTAACAGGATTTTCAGCAGATTTATCAGATGAAGAAAACCGCAATAAATATATGGGCTTTCTTGGAATGTCGATAGGTTTAGGATTTATTTTCGGGCCTGCAATAGGTGGTGTGCTTGGCCACATCAGCTTGTCACTTCCATTTATAGTTTCTGCTATATTATTGCTCGTAATCTTTGTATACGCGGCTATTATTTTGAAAGAACCTGAACGCACCAGTAATGGAAATAAGCGTGTCCTTCTTCCGAAAGGAGCTGCGAGTCTTTGGACATATCGCATAAAATACCTCTTCTTGTTCTCATTCATGGTTACGTTTTTATTAGCAGGTTTAGAAGCAACCTTTCAGCTATTCCAAATTAGAAAAGTAGAGATCACACCACTACAGATTGGCTATCTGTTTATGTTCAGTGGTTTTGTAGACGCAGCTATTCAAGGTGGCGTTGTACGTCGTATTAAAAATGGAACTGAAACAAAATGGCTAATGTATGCACAAATGATCACTGCTGTTGGTTTGTTATTGACCGTATTTACGACTAGTATTTTTTGGGCTGGATTGACCCTCTGTGTATTCACCGCTGGGAATGCATTGGCAAGAACAACTATCGTTTCACTAACTTCCAAAGAATCGGGCGGAGCATATGGTACAGTCGCAGGAATGACGTATTCGATGGATAGTCTAGGACGAATTATCGGACCATTATTGTTTGCATGGTTGTTCACGATCCAACCAAACAACATTTATGTATTATCCGGGGTACTTTCGGTTCTATCGATCGGGTTGATTGTTACTTTCCGCAAGTCAACAAAATCATTGAAAAACGTAGTGTGAGATTAAACAATTCTCTTATTTCCTCTTCAAAAGCAAAAGGCTACCGGGACAGAATATGTCTCAGTAGCCTTTTACTTTATTCGTTTGCTGTAACTGGTATAGAATTTTCCATATTTAAGCTTTTTAAGTCAGGATGAGCCTTTCTAACGACAGATGGTCTAGCAAGGATCAACACAACAATGATTAACACAAGACTTGAGACGATGAGGATGCTTTCAGCTGGTAATACATCATATAAAAATCCGTAAAGAATCATTCCTAGTGGCATTAATGCCGTAGACATCGTTTCTAAAATGGAGAATACGCGCCCTTTATAATCATCATCAATCATTTTTTGCATCATTACTAACATTGGCGTATTTGTAATAATCATTGCTGCCCCTAAACAGAACATGAGTGAAATATAATAACTAAGCGTCACAACTGATGACATGTCTACCATTAACGGTAGAGCCACCGCTCCCATGATTATCCCCATGATAATAATACTTCTTTTCGAAAGTAACAAAGGATACTTCACTTCTTTTCGTGTAGTGAAATAAATGGACATAAGTAACATCCCTATTGCAAAAGCACCTTCCGTAAAACCAAAATGCCCTGAACTCATTTTCAGTTTTTCGATCAAGATAAAGGAATAACCTACCAGGTATGCACCAAACAAAAAATTTACGAAGAGCGAAATCCATACAATCGCTTTTAGGATTGGTTGATTATTCAAATAACGCAACCCTTCCTTCATATTTTGAAGCATCGATTCTTTCTGTTCACCCTCTATGACTTCTTTTCGTTTCGCAAATAACTTAAAATTCATCGTTGATTCCAAAATTACCGCAATTACGGATGCCACTATATACATAATAAGAAATACAGGCATGGATACTGTTCCATATAATAATCCACCAAGTGCTGGACTTCCGATTGCCGCAAAGGAAATTGACATTTGGTTTAATGACATTGCTTTTTGAATTCTATCTTCGTCAACAAGTCCTGTAATGGATGAACTAAAAGTTACACCAGAAAACGAGGATGTTAACGATAGAATAACAGTAGTAGCATAAATAGCCACTAATGATAAACCTGCAGTATAACTAACGATTAGTAAACCACCTATAGCTAAGACAGTAGCGATTTGTGCAACAATGACAATCATTTTCCTTGAATACTTATCTGCGGCATATCCAGCAAATGGCGCAACTAAAGTCCTTGGCAATATACTACAAATAAGATTTAGAGCAAAATTTGAAGCAGAGCCAGTCAGCTGTAAAATATAAAAACTAATTGCAAAAGCATATACCTGCGCCCCAAAACTTGAAATCATCTTACTAATTGTAAATGTCCACAAATGATATGTGGCTTTTTTCAACTTTAACACTTCTTCCATATTAATTCCCCTTTCAAAATGTTTAATTTGATTAAACAAATAATAACATATTGCATCTTCCATTTCAACAATAAGTTTAATATAATTAAACTAATAATATGAGGTGAAAAATATGGCTACACTTGGAGAACGAATTCGCAAGCTTAGAAAGCAACAGAAAATGACACTTGAAGCACTAGCTGGTTCAGAACTTACAAAAGGAATGCTCAGTTTAATCGAAAATAATAAGGCAAATCCTTCCATTGAAAGCTTAAGTTATATAGCTGAAAGACTAAATATAGATGTGGCGGACCTTTTGGAAGAAATAAGTGGGCATGAATTAAGGGCAGTATTAGAAAAGGCAGAAATTCTTCTTAATACAAGATATGATGAGTTAACAAATGAACACCAACAGCTAATTGAGTTAGTTGAGCCCTATGCATCTAAATTAACACAGGGATACGAATCCGCCCGATTGCTTGAGATGTACAGTAAATGCTTATTTCACGAGAAAAAGGATGACTGGGAACCCTTAATAAATCGAGCCGCGACAATGTACGAGCAAATGAACTTGACGACAAAGCGCGGTGATATCGGGCTGTTTCTTGCAGCAATTCCATTTTATAGCCGAGATTATCAAAAATCATTAGACATACTGCATATCGAGCGTGCAGAACTTGAGGCTAACCCGCTCTGGATTGACCCTCTTTCACGGTTAGATTATGACTATTTAGAAACTGCCTTACTCTTCGCAGTTGGCAATTCGGAAGAGGCAATTCAAGTAATGGATAAAGCAATTGAATTTTCTAATAAAAATAAAATATTTAATCAAGTGGATAACTTATACAGATTAGCCGCTTTTCAAGCTATGATGTCCGAGGATGAAGAGAAAAAGAATTACTATTTGCAAAAACTTATTTCATATGGGGAATTTGCAGATGATGAGGACTCCAAAGTTTTCACTCAATATGCGGAAATACATTACTTGAATTCATATAAAAAAATGTACGAGGAAGCAGATCATTTATACAATTCCTTTTCAATTAGAGGCACGGAGAAAAAATTATATACGCCTTTTTTCTTGCTAGAGAGAGGAAAAACATTATACGGTTTGCAGAAATTTGAAGATGCAATAGTAAAGTTGAAGGAAGTGCATATTCCAGATATTCTTCAACATCCAATCGATTTATCGATTTTCTATGAAAAAGATGCATATATTGCATTATGTTACATGGAGCTGAATGAAAAAGAAAAAGCACTAGAATTTGCAAACATTGCTTTAGATAATATTAATGAAATGCCAGACACTCCATATAAAGCATTTATCAAAGTAACATATGAAAAAGTGAAAAGAGACTGAAACCTCAGTCTCTTTTTTACGTATAATATATAGAAATACTGGAAATTTTATGCGAAGGTGGTGCTCTTTATTGAAAAACAAATGGTTTTGGGGTGTTATTATTGTCGTTCTTGCAAGCTGGATTAGTAACATTATTTATTTTCAAATAAAGCAATTAAGTGAACCAATCATATTTAACGCTTATATTGATAGGCCTGCATTTGAACGTACGAGTTTTTCCCTTCCTTATTTGACAAATAAAAAAGAAGTAGTGGAATTGGAATGTCTTTTAGTTGATGGATACACTTATTCAAATGAACAAAGATTCTCTCCTTGGTTTAACGAACCTTCCAACCAATCATATATACAGGAGTTTACGCATCATTTTTTAAAGGAAGCAACCTTCACTTTAGATGAACAAGATTTAAAACGTTTGCATGAAAGTATTCAAACAAATAAAGTGTTTGCTCGTTTCACAAACGGTCAAGTTATCCTTGTTCAAGTAGATAAGCTAAATTTCACCCCAAATGTAACGGATGAAACGATATTTACCAATACCGGCTCTTTTTCTAGCAACCAAGGAATACAGGGGAATTACCTAGAAGTAGTAGAATCCGCTACTATGGATTCTATTGAGCTTTCAGAAGCAATTCAAAAACAATTCGATTTAAAAATAAAACTACTAAAAAACACTCCTACGAATAGTACAAAAGTTAAAGACATCTTCAATTCTGATTGGTTAGAGATGGATGCTCCTCTTTATAGTGATATAGAGTGGCCACTGCTAATAGAAGCGGGAGATTCAGTTGCGCTAGTTTTTCATACCAAAGATGAAATAGAAAATGTGGAATACATATCAGCTTTACAAGAATGGGTTGGAAAAACTTTAAATGGAAAAGCTGTTAGTCATCATATTCTCTTTCAAAATAATCTATATCTTACACAAGATCAAGTAAACACAGTTATAAAGAATGCGAGGGGTGAAGCGAAATGAGAGATGGATTCAAGCAGCTAATCATTGGATTTCTTTTCGTACTTATAAAAATTCATATTGTAGTAGATCTTTTACCTGACTTTTTAGGTTATATTTTCATTTATAACGGCATAAAACAGATTGCTACTTTATCATCGCAATCTTATGAGAAGTTAAAAATCCTTTCAATTGTTTTAGTAATTGCTTCTATACCCAACTTTTTCTTGAATGATCAAGTAATTCAACAAAGTGGATGGTTTAGTTACTATCCTATATTTCTTAGTTTACTAAAAGTGATTCTCGTCTATTTCTTGTTTGACTTACTCCGAGGCGTCGCAAAGTTGCTACCTTCTAATGGTGTACTGCAGACAACGAATCGAATGTATACATGGTATTTAACAATAGTTCTTGGTTCATTGTTTGTTCAATCTCTTTTGATGAATTTTCCGATTAATATTGCATTTTCTGCAATGATTTTCATCGTTATATCAGTTCTGGTTATTGAGATTTCTTTTCTTTTCTATCTTCGAAATATGCAGAAGCGATTTCCAAGTGATGGACTTTTCAATATATATTCTTAAAAATGGCGGTCTCTATCATAATTGACTTGGAACTGGCCGTTTAAGCATGAGGTCACATTATTATTGTTCTTTGTATTTGAGATCTAAAAGAAAAGCTGCCCTGAATAGGACAGCTTTTCTAAATTTATTATTATGCTTCAACTGTTTGTGTTTCCATCGGTGCGTTGTACATCTCTTTGTCCAATTCGCCCGTGATTTTCGCAGTCGCTACACCTGCTGTCATTGCTCCACTTACATTTACAGCTGTACGGCCCATATCAATTAGTGGTTCAACAGAAACAAGCAGACCTGCTAAAGCAACTGGTAAGTTTAATGCGGAAAGTACAAGAATTGCAGCAAATGTAGCTCCCCCTCCTACTCCAGCTACTCCAAACGAGCTAATTGCCACAATAGCAACTACTGTTAGGATAAACATTGGATCTAAGGGATTTATACCTTGAGATGGTGCAATCATAAAAGCAAGCATCGCAGGATAAACGCCTGCACATCCGTTTTGCCCAATAGACAAACCAAAAGATCCCGAGAAGTTAGCGATTCCTTCTGAAACGCCAAGTTTATTTGTTTGCGTATTTATATTAATGGGTAAAGTACCTGCACTTGAACGTGAAGTGAATGCAAACAACAAAGGTTCTGCTGCTTTTTTCACATATGTTACTGGATTTAATCCAGATAGAGTAATGATTAATAAATGGATTGCAAACATAATTGCCAACGCAACATAGGAGGCAATCACGAATTTTCCTAAGTTAAATATGGCTGCAAAGTCGGATGTTGCGACTGTTCTTGCCATAATGGCTAAAATTCCGTATGGCGTTAAGCGAAGTACAATTTTCACAACACTCATTACAAGCGAGTATATTGCATCGATTCCTTTTTTAATGGTTGCAGCTGTTTCAACTTCTTTACGAGCTACTCCCACGTATGCAAAGCCTAAAAATGCCGCAAATATTACGACGCCAATAGTTGATGTTGAACGAGCCCCCGTGAAATCTAAAAACGGATTAGCTGGTAGTAAATCAAGCATTTGCTGAGGAAGTGTTTTGTCTGCTACTTCTGCCGATCTACCCTCTATATACTCGGCTCGTGCAGATTCTGCGTCTCCGTGCACAATTTGATCTGCGTTTAAATCGAATATTGCAGCTGAACTTATTCCAACAACTGCTGCTATTGCCGTTGTTCCTATTAAAATACTAAGAATAATAGCTGCCATCTTTCCAAAATTCTTACCAATAGTAAGCTTTGTAAAAGCTCCTAGAATTGAAATAAATACTAGAGGCATCACGATCATTTGTAGTAATTTAACATAACCTGTTCCGATTAGGTTATACCATTCAATTGAACTTGCTAATACTTCCGATGTGACACCATATATAAAGTGTAATGCTAAACCTAAGGCTACACCTAATCCTAAGGCTGTAAATACTCTTTTAGAGAATGAAATATGTTTCTTTTGCATAACAACTAAAACCCCAACGAACACTAATAATGCTATTACGTTAAGTATTATTAATAATAAATTCATATGTATTCCTCCATTTTTGTTGATTTACAAATATTAATACATTTATTCCTATTGGTCAAGTAGGTTTTAGAGATTTTATTACTTTTAGGTGTACCTTCATTGTTCTTAACAAATCAGCTATACTTAAGGTGGGCTTAAAGATAGACAAGTGGAGGTGTAAACTTGGCAGCAAGCATTTTAAGTTTCAGTGTTTCAGGTATTATCATTTTAAACATTTTCCTAGCCATCGCATTAATATTTTTAGAAAGAAGAGATGCTTCTTCTACGTGGGCTTGGATAATGGTTTTATTCTTTATACCTATCTTAGGGTTTGGCGCTTATTTGTTATTTGGTAGAAAATTGCGTAAAAAACACTTATTTCGCTGGGAAGGTAAAAACAAAATTGGTATCGATAAACTAATTGATTTTCAAATGGAAGCAATTGAAAATGATACGTTCGACTTCCGTTTAGACGATACAAGTCATTATAAAGAGCTAATCATCATGCATTTGAATAATAATCACGCTGTGTTAACGCAAGATAATAATATAGAAATCTTCATTGATGGACGTAAAAAGTTTGATGCCCTTTTACATGATTTAGAAAATGCTAAAGATCATATTCATATACAATATTATATTTTCCGCCTAGATCATCTTGGACAACAAATATATGACGTGCTTTTAGTAAAAGCACAACAAGGTGTAAAAGTGCGAATTTTATACGACGATACAGGATCGCGTTCTTTAAGGAGAAGGCATTTTAAAGAGTTAATCGAATTGGGTGGACGAGTAGAAGCTTTCTTCCCTGCAATTTTTCCTTTAATTAATCCACGTATGAATTATCGAAATCACCGAAAAATTGTCGTAATTGACGGTCGTATTGGCTATATTGGTGGATTCAATGTCGGGGATGAGTACTTAGGTTTAAATAAACGATTCGGGTATTGGCGTGACACTCATTTACGTATCGAAGGAAGTGCCGTTCATCCACTCCAAACTCGCTTTTTACTTGATTGGAATCAAGCGTCGGCTGAACATGATATTGAATACTCGGACATATTTTTCCCTGCCATTCCGATGAAAGGATCTGTTGGTGTGCAAATTGTTTCTAGTGGACCAGATTCGGAGTGGGAACAAATTAAAAATGGCTATCTGAAGTTAATTATGATGGCGAAAAAATATATCTACATTCAAACACCTTATTTCATCCCAGATGCGAGCTTTATGGATACACTCCGTATTGCGTGTTTGTCTGGTATTGATGTGAGAATTATGATCCCTAACAAGCCAGATCATATTTTCGTCTATTGGGCTACATATTCTTATGTTGGAGAATTAATCAAAGCGGGAGCAAAAGTCTACATTTATCAAAATGGCTTTCTGCATACAAAAATGATTGTGATTGATGATGAAGCATCTACAGTCGGGACAGCAAATCTGGATGTTCGCAGTTTTAAGCTAAATTTTGAAGTTAATGCATTTATCTATGATCGCGAAACATCACACGAACTTGCCGAGCTTTTCGAGGAAGATATGAAATTATCTACCGTGTTAACTTGGGAATTATATGAGAATAGGTCACGTAAAATTAAGTTTAAAGAGTCCCTTGCACGGTTACTTTCACCAATATTATAAAAGAGGTTTCCGCTTATGCGAAAACCTCTTTTCTTTTTATTCGGATTAACCCATTTTCTTAAATACCTAAATATTCTTCTAAAGTCGTTCCAGCATCAAACACTTCTTTCGCTAGTTGTTTCCCAACATAGCGGAAATGCCATGGCTCGTACATATAGCCAGTAATTTTCTCTTTGTCTTTTGGATATCTCATAATAAAACCATATTTATAGGCATTTGCTGCAATCCATTTCCCCGCTTCCGTTTCCCCAAAGCTTTCACGTGCAAAATGCTGCTCGAAATGTTTCTCTCCTATATCAAATGCAAGACCAGATTGATGTTCGGAGAATCCTGGACGTGCACTATATCGATCCGCAGCTTCTTGGCCGTCATGGCTTACGTACCTTTCATATAGCGTCGTTTGATACTCAAAGGAACGGTATGTACTGAATGCAACAAGTTCATATCCTGAAAGCTTAGCTTCTGCTGCCATTTCTTCAAATGCTTCTCTTGCCTCTTTACTTTCTCCTGGAGCAAATGTAGATGGTAGAGGATATTTCTTACTGGCAATTAGTGCCCCGCCCACATACTTAGGTTCCGTTGGTAATGTTTCGTGGCCTTCATATCCTTTAGGTCCGGACATGTCAATTTCAGGTTCCTCAACTACCTGCTTTTCCACTTCAGGGGTTGCCTCTACTGGTTTTTCTCCTGCTTGTTCATCTACAGTTAGATTATCAACCTTTTGCTCTGCCTCAGGCTCTTCCACTTTATTGGATAAACCTAATGCAGTCATACTCTTATCTATGTTCCAATCATTTATTCCTATCCAAGTAACGATTGCACCTATTAATAACACTGCAATTGCTCCACCAAAGATATATGACCACTTCTTTTGTTTTTTCTGTTTTAATAAACTCTGTCTAGACTTCATGGTCTTCCTTCTTTCTAATAACGATACTACTATTTTAACACTTTTCCCATAAAACTACATGACAAATTAGAAAAACGCGCTACCATTTTATGGGTAACACGCAAATATAATATGGAATATTAAAATAAAATAATTCCTAAAATGACGAAGAATAATACAGCAAAAATAATAGCCATAACCTTCATCCAATTCGCTTCACGGACGAATCCTTTTTCTTTAAAGCTCACTGCCCGGTATCCATTACTTAAAGTAAATATAGCAGTCATGAAAAGAACAGCCATATTAAGATTTCCCAAAATAATGAAAACCAAAGAAGCAATAGCTGCTGCAACAATAACTATCCCGATAATCCAATTCTTTTTCATTTGCTACACCTCTCCATAAAAAAACGAAGCTATGAAAAGCTTCGTTTTAAACAGATTCCTCTGCTTTTTCTGGATGATTCGAGTAAAATTTACGCCCTAAGTATGTTTGGAATATTAAAATAACCCCACCAACTGTCCAATATAACGGCAATGCTGCCATCGAACTGAAGGAAATGAACATAATCATAATAGGAGAAATATAAACCATCAATTTCATTTGTTGCTTTTGTTGCTCAGGTACTGTCCATAATGATACTCTCGCTTGAAGGAAATAAACTGCTCCTGCAATCAGAGTCATCGCTATATCTGGTGTACCTAAGTTAAACCACAAGAAAGGATGTGTTTTGACATCCGCTGAGTGCGAAATAGCAAAGTATAGTCCCATAATAATTGGCATTTGAATAAGCATTGGTAAACAACCCATGTTAATCGGATTCACTCCGTGCTTACGATATAATCCCATCATTTCTTGTTGTAATGCAGCTTGTTCTTCTTTTGACTTCGTTGCTTTCAATTTCTTTTGGATATCGTCCATTTCTGGCTTCAATTTATCCATTTTCACTTTCATACCTTGCTGATTCTTATAATTTCTAAGCATTAAAGGCATTAAAGCAAATCGAATAAGTAATGTAATCGCAATGATTGCTAGTCCATAACTTCCATTGAATATTTCACCAAAGAAATTAAGCAAAAAGTTAAAAGGTCGAACAAAAATATGATAAAAAGTACCATCTTTATTTTCTATTCCAGAACACCCGCTAAGTGCTACTGTCGCGAACACAAGAATAGAAAGCAAACTTATTTTCTTTTTCAATTCATTCACCTTCAATTATTAAGCTATAACGAGTATACCTTACTATGAAGCTATTTATCAAATATTACATGCAGCAAATGTTAAATTGCTTTATTTTCATTAGGAAAACTATAAGTAAAATTCGGATATTCTTGGTGATCCCGAAACTGTTTTGGTGTTAAACCGGTATATTTCTTAAAAATACGCGTGAAATAACTTTGATTGCAAAAGTGAAAAGAATTCGAAATATCAGAGATACCCTTATTTGTGTGTCTTAAAAAATATTGACACTCTTCAACCTTTCGGATATTCAAATATTCTACAAGTGTAACGCCAGTATGCTCTCGGAAAATGCGTGATAAATGGCTCGTACTAATTTTAAAATAGTTTGCAACATCTTCAACAGTTAAGTGATTCTCTATTTCGTCATTAATAAAAATGATCACTTTGTTGACAGTTTGATGACCAAAAGAAGGTTTTTTTCGTTCCGTTATGACCATTACAAAAAACTCTACTAGCTCATCACCACAATGAAGAAACTGAGCATCACTCATTTTCGTTTCAATCACCTTCACACTCGCGATATTAAAAGCCATTACTTTATCTGCTGGCACTTGATTTTCGTGAAGCTTTCTGCCCATCACAGCAGTTAATTGTATGTAATAATATTTAACCCCTAAAATCATATGCTTCCCAGCTCTTTTAATAATTAATTCAATCATCTCTCTTAAAACCATTTTAGCAGCTTCTAGTTCAAATGAGTACATATGTAGGAATAGCTTTTTTTCTAATCCTAAAAATGAGTCTAGTCCTTTAACGCTGTTTATTACCGCTATTTCTTTCATATACGTTTTTGAAAAATTGTCTAAAAATACTTTATCTATCTGTTGTATAAGGACCACTTCTCTCTTTGTAGTTCTTTTGATTTAATTTTTCATAGGTTTCTAGAATCATTTTATAACATAATATTGAAAAAGCAAAATTATTTTGATTCTTTTTTCACCTACTTTTTTGACATCCTTTCCTATTTAGGGTGAACTTCTATAATAGTTAAAGGGAAAACCCTCCCAAAACCGAGAATATGAGTAAATAAATATTAATATCCTTTTTCTCTTTATGCCTAATTTTAAACTGAAAAAGTAATAAATAAGTGCTACACTAAGAAAAGCTGAATATAGAAATGAGGAACATAATTGCGTTTGTTTGTCTACACTATTATCTTTTTCTCTTTTTTTGACTTATTTACCCAGTTGCCCATTATGAGTCCTTTCGCCATATCACTAGGAGCTACACCATTTTTAACCGGGTTAGTTGTTGGTATGTATTCACTTTCCAATACTTTTGGAAATATCATTTCAGGTTTTTTAACCGATAAAAAAGGTCCTTTTTATATATTAATATTTGGTCTTTTTGCAACAAGCATTTCCTTGTTTTTGTACCAATTTGTAATGGATCCAATGGGCCTTTTATTAGTGCGCTTTATCCATGGGTTAGTTGCTGGTTTTATTGTTCCCGCAGCATTTACTTATTCTGCTAATCAGACCGCATCTGAAAAAAGAGGAAAAGGTGTTGCTTTGACAGGAGCATTCGTTGGACTAGCTGCAATCGTTGGTCCTGCAATGAGTGGAATAGTAGCTAGTAAACAAAGCGAAGTATTTGTATTAGGTATTACTGGCTCTATTATGCTAATTCTAAGTGTTTTATCTATTTTTTTCTTAAGATCTGTCTCTATTATAAAACAAATCGAGGGGAATAAAGGTACTTCTGTACCAATTATAGACCTTTTCAGAAAAAGTGGATTGGTTAAAGCGTTTTCAGGTGCATTCTTTTTAATGTTTTCCCAAGGTGTTTTAGCATATATGCTTCCATTAAAAGTGCTTGATCTTGGTTTCGATTCTAAAACGAGTGGTTTATTACTTAGTACTTTCGGATTTGTAGCGATATTAATATTCGTGCTACCTATAAATCGTATTTTTGATCGTGTTAAGCCTATTAAAACACTAGCTTTTGGAATGGGACTTATGGGAGTAAGTATGTTGTTACTTGGACAAATGGAGACTTTACAATGGATGTACATTTGTATGGGGTCATATGGAATAGGATTTGCTTTTTTATTCCCATCCATTAACTCATTACTAATTGATACCACTGAACCTACATACCGCGGAAAAGCATACGGCTATTTTTATGCTTTTTTTTCAATAGGTGTCGTAGTTGGTTCAAGTATTACCGGGCTACTTGCGCTCACAGCAAAGGGTGGTTTTTTCTTAACAGGAGTAATATTAATCCTCGTATCGTTCAAATCGTTAGCAAATAGCAAAAAGTAAACGTGGCTTCCCTAGAAGGAGTGCCCCGCTATTTCCTTACTCTTATTCTACTGAATTTCTTTCAGTAGACTTTTTACTATTATTTCGAGCCATATATAATTATTACACAATGCTAGAAGATTAATCGTATATTTGATATGATAACAAAAAGAATTTAGAGGTGATTTCAAATGATTAGGGCGATTACATTCAAGGATATAGCAGCTGTTCAACAAATCGCAAAGATCAGTTGGAAAGACACGTATAAAGATATTATTCCAGATGATATACAACAACTTTTTTTAGATAAAGCATATTCCAGCACAATGCTTGCTAAACGAATGGAAAAAACTATTTTTCTATTAGCTGAATATGAGAATGAGCCAGTAGGATTCGCTAACTTTACATACGTAGATGAAGATGGAGATGCAGAATTGACCGCTATTTATGTGTTACCAGATTTCCAACAAATAGGTCTTGGAAAAAAATTGCTGTTTGCCGGCCTGAAAGAGATGCCTAAAGGAAGGCAGTTATTTGTTTATGTTGAAAGTGAAAATAATGGGGCTCGCATTTTCTATGAACGCTATGGATTTGAATGTTTAGAAGAATTTGATGAGTACTTTGAAGGTCATCCCTTGTCCACAGCTAAATACGTTTACTTACTCAATAACTAAAGTTAAAAACACCGAGCTACCTAGTAGGTCGGTGTTTTGACTTATAGTGGTTCGTTAGCTGAGTAATATCCATCTTGTTCTGCATATTCTACTGGTGGCTTTCGAACGAAACACAAAATTGCAGTTATATATAGTAAAATCGAGGTTAAAGAAATAATCCCCGCTAATACACCTGCTAATATAAACATTATTCCGGCAAGCGTCGGTTTTTTATTTTTTGCAACGGACACAATCCCTATAATATTCAACACTAAACTAATAATGATAACCGTCACCAATACCCAACCTACAGTGTTTACCATATTCAGAACTACATCCGGGTTCTGAGTAAAATATTCAATATCCTGAGGATCTATCGCAGGATTTGTTAGTATTTGACTTTCAAATGCAGCATTAAACCCTTCCTCTTTTAATGTAGTGCTAGCTCCTATGACAAGCAGCGAAATTAGTATTATTGAAATCAAACTAAAAATTGCACTTACAATACCGAGAGCAATTTCTCCTGTACGCTTCATATATATACCTCCATTAGTTAATAGTTATTCTACAATTAAACGCTAAAAAAGTTTCGTCTAATGCTTAACTTTCCTTCATTAGATATGTCAAACCTGTTTAATAGCACTCCAAAAAGGGTACTAATATACTATCACCTATTATAGAAAGGAAGATTCACATGGAGAAAAAGTTAATTTTTAATCAGGCGGATTTCTTTTATACACTGGCAGGTGCATCTATATTAACAGGCATTTTGGTTTTTTTGACACATATTTAAAAATATAAAAGGCAATCCACTCTGAAAAAAACGGATTGCCTGTTATATTTATTAAGCTTTTACGTCATCGTATTCGTTAGATTTGTTGAAAGCAGCAACAACGTAAGAACATACCGCTTCCATTTTCAACTCTTTTTCACGAGCATGTACTGCAGCTTTATCCAATAGTTTTTTAGCCACTCCTTGCCCTCTCAGTTCACCCGAAACGAAAGTGTGGTCCATGACCATCACGTCTCCAAGCAATGTCCATGTAATTTCACCAAGTTTTACACCATCTTGTATATATTGAAACGCAAATACATCATCGCCAAGCTCTTTGTATTGAAAATCCATTGTTTACCACTCCTTTTCTGAATTTTAACACACTCATTTATTAATTGACAACGGACGCAGAGACCTTTCGATTTGCGCTCTTTTTGGTTCTAAAAATGGAGGCAATGCCAGTGTCTTTCCCAATGTTTCCATAGGTTCATCGGAACTAAATCCTGGTTCATCTGTAGCCAATTCAAATAATATTCCATTCGGTTCTCTAAAAAAAATAGATTTAAAATAGTAACGATCCACTAATCCTGACGTAGCAAAGCCCTGCGCACGCAATAGTTCTTCCCATCTTGGATAGTCTTCCATTGAAGGGACTCGGAATGCAACGTGATGAACGCTCCCACGGCCTGGTCTTTCCATTGGTAAATCTGTACGTGTTTCTAGATGGACTTCTCCTGCTGGTCCACCTGCGCCTGTAGTGTACACTAATATATCTGGCATACCAGTAACATCGGATGGATACGAACCAGCTAGCGCAAACCCTAATATTTCTATAAGCACTTTTTCAGTTGGGGCAGTATTGCGAACGGTAAGTTTTACTGGACCCAGACCGATTATTGCATTATCTGCAGTGATTTCTTCTTTTTCCCAAGCCTCTCCATAAGGAATTCCCATTCCATCATCAACAACAAGCATCAGTCTAGATCCTTCAAAGTCTTCAAAGTAAAGTGTTTTACGACCAAATCTCTCTTTTATTTCATCCGTGGATACTTCCAATTTCGTCAATCTATCTTTCCAAAATAATAATGCATCTTCGCTTTTGACACGGAATCCTGTATTGCTAATACTGGATACTCCAGGATATGTTCTACCCGCATTGGGAATGTCAAAGTAAGTCATATCCGTTCCGGGTGTACCTACCGCGTCTGCATAAAATAAATGATAAGAGGATGGGTTGTCTTGATTGACGCTTTTTTTTACTAAGCGCATTCCTAAGATTCGTGTGAAAAAGTCATGGTTTATATCTGCGTCTGCTGTTATGGCAGATACATGGTGTAATCCAGATAATTTCATTGTCTATTCCTCCTAATTAAATTATCTTGAATTCGAGATAATATTATTAACTCAATAATAGCAAATAAATAAAGTATAAGCAAATACGTGGTTTCTTCCAAAGATTCGCTTTTTCCATATTAAAATACACCCTGATCATCTTTTCAGACAATCAGGGTGCAAAAATTATTTGAAAATAGAACGAATGGAATCTATTAGTTTATTAAAAAACTCTTTGACACTTTGCCAAAAGCCTTCGTTATCGACAATCTTTCCAATCTTATCTTCTATTGTTTTACTAAGATCGTTCAATTGATCGCCCCATTTGCTAAAGTCAATGTCTAGTTTACGGATTCGATCCATCAAGTCTATCAAAAGCTGGCGGTCTTTATCTGAAAGTTCTATTTTCAATTTCGAGAGTTGCTCGGAAACAATTTTTTCTACTTCTTCTCGTGATGCAGGATTTTTTTCTGCAATTTGTTTTTTAATTTCTGTCAGTAATTCGCTTACTTTTGCATCATCAATTCCCGCTTCTTTCGCAAGATTGGTTGCAACGGATAACTCATCGTTCGCTACGTCTGTTCGCTCTGGATCTAGTTTTCCACCCGTCACTTCGTATGCTTTATAAATACCTACCAATGCAGAGTGACCCGTAACTGGTTTTGGAGCAGCAATTTCTACTACCGCATCATGGATCCCTGCTGTGAGCATCGCGTTTGCATACATTTCTGCCGTCACTTCCGTGATATTATCTGGAGTAACAATATTAATAACGAGACCCTTTCCAGCATCTTTCCTCGTAATTTTTGCAGATGAAAACATTCTAGCAGATGCATCGCCATCTTTTAAATACTTCGCTAAGTCCTGACCTGTTACTTCAATTTCTTGAATATCCGAGTTCTCTGTTATTTTTAAGCTTTCTTTTACACTTTTTTTCTGGTCTTCTGTTAAATTTCCACCAAACACTACAATAGGAGCACCGAACTTTTCGTTTACTGCCTCTGTAGACCCATCTGAGTCCGCAAATGTAATGGATGGAGCAATCACAACTCCAACCATAATAATAGCAACTAGAAATGGTTGTAATAATTTTTTCATTCAAATAACTCCTTTCCAATCCATTCTCCCTTTAATACGAAAACAGGAGTAAAAAGTTCCGACTAATCGATTCTTTTCACTCCTTTACCCAAATAAGAGACTATTAACTCTATGTTTGCTACTTATCTAAACTATTTTTTCACATTTTTAATTCTGTCCAACCATCGTTTTGAACAATTTTTCTTTCTTTCATCAGTTTACCGAGTGCACGTTTAAATGCAGCCTTGCTCATCGTGAACATTTCTTGTATTTCTTCTGGATTAGACTTATCTGTAAACGGCATTCTTCCACCTACATCGTTTAAATAACGGAAAATGGATTCCGCGTCGTCGCCTAAACGTTCATGTTTTCGAGGTAATAGGGAGCCGTTAAGAGAACCATCTTCTTTTGTGTCAATAATACGAACCTTTAAGTCTTCTCCAAGTCTCGGTTCTTCCACACGTTCAGACTGATGCACAAAAATACGATAATTTTCCGGAACACTTAGTAGGAACGTTCCAACTGGAAGCAATCGATAAGGTCTAGCTTGAAGATTTTGGTTTAATAAAGTAGTTGGTGCGTCTAAATATACTTCCTCTACACGATCTTCTGTTGCTAAACGGCCAAATAACTCTCCGTCTTTATCCGTTCGAAGCGTCATGTATAAATGGTCACCATTTGCTGGCCAAAGTTCTTTTATTTTCGGTAAATCATCTGATTTTACTTGTACTTCTTTCGACGTGCCGATATCGACAAAAACTCCTTCTTTATCGGAAACTTTAATGACACGCGCCCATCCATATGTACCCTTTTGTATAGTTGGAAGTTGGGTTGTAGCGGATAAATTCCCTCTACGGTCAACGAACAAAAATACTTCTATCGTGCCCCCAACTTGCAAATTTTCTGGTGCTTCTGAAGCGTTCAATGGAATATCTAATTCATGATGCTCCAGTATCCATTTCGATCCTTCTTGTTCTTTTACTTGTAATTTTACTATTTCTCCAGATGCTGATCCTATCAATTTTACCGCTCTCCTTCTGAATTGCTTTATACGTCGTTTAGTTGGATTTAAAAATAGTTATTCGATTTCACTGTCTTGCAATTCCAGCAGCCTCGATTGAATAGAAGGATTTTCTTCTAGAAACAATACTAGATCCGCTATACGGTCTATGGAGTTCCAACTAAGATGATGTTCAATACCTTCTACATCCTTGTATATATTCTCTTCTTTTACACCGATAATCCGTAAGAAGTCTTCTAATAGATCATGTCTCTTAACAAGCTTTTTCCCCATTTTCAAGCCTTTTGTTGTCAGTGTAAGTCCACGGTATTTTTCATATATTAAAAAACCATCTTTATCTAACTTTTGCACCATTTTTGTAACGGATGATGGCAAGACAGATAATGCTTCCGCAATGTCAGACACACGAGCATATCCTTTCTGCTCGATTAACATATATATTTGTTCAATATGGTCTTCCATGCTTGGTGTTGGCATACGTATCTTCCTTTCATAACTACTTCATTTATTTTACTACATCCGCCTTGCCATAACAAATACATACATAATAGCTTACTCAATTTTAGAAGAAGAAGATATTTTTAATAAACATTAAGTAAACAAATAGTTTTTTTATTATTTTCTGAAAATACTTGTTAGATTTGTAAAGTATCTTTATACTTGATTAGGTACATATGCACATGTATTTCATTATTAATACTAAACACTAATAACCATATAAAGTTTTTAGGTATTAGTTTGAAAAAGTTAGATTAGATGATTTACTCCATCCACCTTAGACATTACATAATGGAATAAATTTAGAAGAACATCCTTAATAATCGAAATGAGATGATATAACCACACAAAAAAAGAGTATGGTATTTAATAATAGACAAGAAAAATAATGAGAGTATCGAGGTGTTTTTAGTGAAATGGACAATCAGTAAGAAACTATTAAGTGGATTTATTGCTGTTTTATTAATTTTAGCAATAATAGTTGGTATTAATTTTATCCAACTTACAGATGTAGATAATTCGTATAGAGATTTACTAGAAGATAAAGCAATGAAAGCTGTAAAAATAAAAGAACTACAAATAGCTGCGAAACAAGAAATGATAGCCATGCGAGGATATTTAGTAGTAGGGGATGAAAAAGCCTTTCAAGATTATTCTAACGCAGTTTCTGATTATAATAAAAGTTATGAGTCACTACTACCAAAGTTTAAAAAACCGGAAGCGATCAAAATGTTAGAGGATATAAACCAGGTCGAGAATGATTATACGAAATTCTCCGAAAAGGTATTTCAACTAAAAAAACAAAATAAGACTAGTGAATACGTAAACCTTATCTCCACAGAGGGAAGAGACATAGTAAAAAGACTTGATGAAAAAGTGACTATACTTTCCGATTTTCAAAGTAATTTATTAGCAGATGGAAGTTCAGAGAATACGTCATTCGTTCAAAAAACGAAAACATTGGCTTTAACCTTAGGTGTCATTGCAGTATTAGTAGGAATACTCATCGCCCTTTTCATGGGACGTGTTATTTCCAAACCAATTATAGCCTTAGCAAATTCAGCAAAAAAATTGGCCGAAGGAGATCTTTCTGTTAATGAAGTAAAAGTAAAAAACAAAGACGAAATTGGCGAGTTAGTCCATTCCTTTAATGATATGGCGAAAAACCTTCGAATGGTAATTGAACAAGTTAGCCTAAACTCTATTCATGTGGCATCCTCTGCGGAAGAATTAACTGCGAGTGCCGAACAAACAACACAGGCGACTAATCAGATCGCAACATCTATTCAAGATATTGCAAGTGGTGCTGAGACACAAGTGCTAGGTGCAAATGAATGTTCCACTGCCATGCAAGAAATGACTATCGGAATTCAGCAAGTAGCTGAAACATCCTCTACAGTTTCTGAATCAGCAATTGAAACAAGCAAAGAAGCTCATCTTGGCAATGAATTGCTACAAAAAGTGATTCAACAAATGAACACCATCAATCTATCTGTTGAAGACTCCGCCTCTGTTATTAGAAAGTTAGGTGGGTTATCACAGGAAATCGGAAATATTATTGGAGTAATTACTGGAATAGCAGATCAAACAAACTTGCTGGCATTAAATGCCGCAATTGAAGCTGCCCGTGCCGGCGAGCATGGAAAAGGGTTTGCAGTTGTAGCAGATGAAGTACGAAAGCTTGCAGAACAGTCGAAGGAATCTGCTGATCAAATAGCGGACTTAATCAATCAAATACAAGTTGACACTGGTCGGGCAGTAAATGTAATGGAAGTTGGAACAAAAGAAGTGGCATCTGGTATGACTGTCGTTCAGGAGGCTGGAGCCGGCTTTGAAAAAATATTAACTTCGATCGAACAGGTTACTTCCCAAATTCAAGAAGTGTCCGCTATTTCTGAGGAAATGTCAGCAAGTGCGGAAGAAGTGAATGCCTCTCTTGAAGAAATGGCTAGTATTGCTCAACTTTCTGCTTCCAATACACAAAATGTGGCTTCTGCTTCTGAAGAACAGCTTGCTTCCATGGAGGAAATCTCCACATCCGCCTCTTCTTTATCTACAATGGCGGAAGAATTACAAACATTAGTGAAACAATTTAAATTATAAGCTTAAGAGTCCTTTATTGTGGGGCTAGGCAGTCACTATAATCTAGACAAACTTTTAAAAAGATTAAAGGGTACACGGCGATATTAAAGCCGGTACCCTTTACTTATGTATGAAAAATATAAAATATAAACCTAGTTGCGATGTGGATATTTTCCTATAACATGTATAGAATGTATGATTCTTTTATTAATCCATTCTAAATTTTCTTTTGAATTCATTCTTTCAAACACTGCATTTCTGCCCTTTTCTGTTGTTACATAATGTGAAGGTAGTGTATTTAAACTTAAGGAGATAATATCCATTTCACATTGTTCACATTTACAAAATGTCTGATATTCTGTCCCTCTCATAAGCATTATTACAATACTCTTCACAATTTCCTCCATCACATTTGTAAGCACCTGATCACTTCCCTAAAAAAAATTACAAATTTGCGCCGTACAGCATGATAGCTTTAACTTTCATCGTCTCCAATTGGAAATAGAGTGAAAAAGTCCTCAACATTGGACTAATGATAAAAGTATAAACAAAAAATTTACTTTTGGAACCCAACTATTGTCCAACTTTCATCCAATTAATCTCATGCTTTAGTATTACTTATCTTCTTTAAGTAAGATAGAAGGTGTAAATACTAAAAAAAAGATGGAGTTTAAAATCACAACAACAAACCAAAAGATCTATATTATTTCAATAATATGGTTTTTAATAAATTCCATTGATATACACCAAAAGTAATAAGGACTTTGTGCATAAGTGCAATTAATAATGCCGAATGTTTAATAATTCATCCTAAAGGGTAAAATTTTAATAACCACATGATCGTTAAGAAAGGATGACATTAGATGGGGAAAATTTTATGGGTCATTATTGTTATACTGATTGTATTTTGGTTACTCGGTTTAGTATTAAAAATTGGTGGAGGCCTTATTCACGCATTATTAGTTATTGCCGTGATTATTTTTATCATCCAACTTGTTACAGGAAGAAGATCTGTCTAAAATGAGGGGTTGCCTAATAAGCAATCCCTCATTTTATTTTTGCATAAATACATGTATCCCTTAATCTTTTTCCATCAGCTGAGAGAGAATCTTTATGAAGTGTACCCTCCAATAAATAGCCAAGTCTTTCCGCTACGGAGCGACTTCTTACATTTTCACTATCACAACGAATTTCCACACGATTCGCATGTAATTCCTCCAAAGCAAATTGTGTAATACGTTCGCAGGCTTCTGTCATTAACCCTTTTCCTTCAAATTTGTGATCAATCCAATAGCCAATTTCAAATTTTCGAACATCCCAATCTATATGATGTAATTCGGAAACCCCGACGAATTCACCTGTTTCTCTTAAAAATAAATAAAGTCGTAGATTCTTTCGTGTAATAAAATCGGCCATACCTTGACGTATATTAGTTGTCGTCTGTTCCAATGTTTGCATGTTTTGAGCCCACGGCATCCACTCTTTTAATGCTTCATGCGATCCAATAACCGTTTCCCAAACTTTTGGTGCATCTTCTAACCTCGGCGCTCGAATAAGAAGCCGTTCCGTATAAAACTCCTCCGAAAAAGAGTTTAACTCATCTTTTTTCGTATCATTATTGAAACCATCGTCCCAAATAACAGGTGTAGCAGTTCCCTTTAAAAAATCATCCCTTGTCATGCCGTAGGTTACTGCATCATAGTACGATTCTTCTTTTGGAGAAAACCATGCTTGACGTAACTGAGCCTCTTTCACAAATCCAGCCCGTTCAAACGTTTTTCGCATCGCAAAATTATCCTGTCTTGTATGGCCTTCTAAGCGAATTTTCACTTCAGGTAATTGGAAAATGTATTCTGCAACCATTTTCAAAGCACGTGGACCATATCCTCTTCCACGCGATTCATCTGCAATTCGTAAATCAAATAAAGGAATCTCATCTTGTAAATCGTAAATTTTAACAATTCCTACTTGTTCATTCTCTTCATTTTCAACCCAAAAAGTCTTCACTTCGTCGGATTGATATCCGCCTTCTTCAATCGTCTTTTCAATTAACTCTCTGGCTGGATGTGAATTTCCATGATATGGCCATGTATTAGTCGTCATGAAATGGATGAGTTGCTCTTGCTCCTCCATCGTCCACTCTGTAAGCTTCATTTTCTTTCCCCCAAACGTACTACTTATGCATTTTTAATAGTCGCAAAGAATTCAACACTACTAGTAATGTCGCTCCCATATCTGCAAAGATGGCAATCCATAACGTTAACCATCCCGGAATGATGAGTAAAAGCGCGATGATTTTTAACCCTAATGCAAACATAATATTTTCTTTAATTATATGCAATGCTTTTCGACTTAATCGAATCGTATATGGAAGTTTCTCTAAATCATCTGCCATTAACGCAACATCTGCAGTTTCAAGTGCAGCGTCCGTTCCTGCTCCACCCATTGCGATTCCAACAGTGGAAGCCGCAAGTGCCGGTGCATCATTCACTCCGTCCCCTACCATTGCTACTGCACCATATTTTTCTTTCAACACTTTAATGGCCGAAAGTTTTTGTTCGGGCATTAACCCTGCTTCTACATCTGTCATTCCTAGTTTAACCGCAATGGCATGTGCAGTTCGTGCGTCGTCTCCAGTAAGCATGACGGTGTGTTTAATACCTGCATTTTTGAGATCTTGTAATACTTTACTGCTCGTTGAACGAATTGGATCTGCCACTGCTATAAATCCTTTATAAACTCCTTCTTCTGCAGCAAGCATCACTGTATTTCCTTCTGATTGCAGTAGTTCAATTTTTTCAATCAGTTCACTCGAAACGACGCTTAAAGAAGTAATCCAAGAAACACTACCCACTGACCATTTTTTACCACCTATAATTCCTTCTGCCCCTTTACCAGTGACAGACTGAAATCCTTCTATTTCAACAGTTTGAATATGTTCTTTCGATCCATATTTCACAATCGCTTGCGCAAGTGGATGTTGTGAATACGTTTCAATAGACATGACTTTTTGAATAAAATCATTGGTGGATTCAGACTCCACAAGCATAACTTCCGGATATCCTTTTGTTAAAGTACCCGTTTTATCAAAAGCAATTGCTTGAAGTCGACCAATTTCTTCTAAGTGAATGCCACCTTTAATGAGTACCCCTTGCTTTGCAGCGTTTCCGATTGCTGTTACGATTGCTACTGGCGTTGATACAACTAAAGCACAAGGACAACCTACAACTAGTACTGCAAGCCCTTGGTAAATCCATGTTTGCCAATCAGCTCCGAATAATGGAGGAACAATTGCTACTAGAAAAGCTATTGCAATTATTGCAGGCGTATAATATTTCGCAAATTTATCGACAAACTTTTGCGAAGGTGCTTTTTCAGCTTGCGCTTCTTCAACTAAATGAATAATCTTTGCTATTGTTGTGTCTTCTACTCTTTTCGTTACTTGTACTTCCAAAGATCCTTCTTCATTTAACGTACCAGCAAACACTTCGTCGCCAATTGTTTTCATAACTGGGACCGCTTCTCCTGTAATAGAAGCTTGATTAACAGCAGAAGTCCCTTTTAACACAATACCATCCATCGCAATTTTTTGCCCTGGTTTCACAATTAGCGTGTCATTTATTTGAATAAATTCAGTGTCTACTTCTACTAATTGGTTTCCTCGACGAATCGTTGCAATTGGAGGAGCTATATCCATTAACTGACTGATCGATTGACGTGCTTTATTCATGGAGTATGCTTCTAGCGCCTCACTTACAGCGAACAAAAAGACAACAACTGCTCCTTCTCGCCATTCACCGATAATTGCGGCTCCAATAATTGCAATCGTCATAAGTGTCTTCATATCAAAATAAAAGCGAGATAGGTTTATCAGTCCACCTTTAAATAAATTGTAGCCACCAATAGCTATGGAAATAACGAATAATCCAATCGCAACTGGATGCATTTCTTCATATAAATAGGATGCGATAATTCCGATTACTAAAAATATAAAAGAAATAGCTGTTAACACATTTTCTTTTCTCTTGAAAAAAGGAATCTTCTCTTGTTGGCGTTGCTTGACCGGTACCACTTTAATGCCATCAAATGCTCCCGCTTTTTCGATTTCCTCAATTGTGACGTTTCCAATGACTGAAACTTTGGATGCCCCGAAGTTCACATTTGCATTCTTTACTTCAGGTAAATTTTTTATATTGTTTTCAAATTTCAGTGCACAGTTGGCACAGGTTAGATTTTCAAGTCGATATTCTTTTTTGGCTGCTGTGTCCAATATTCTCACCCTCTTCTACTGCATGTTCATACGCAATTTTAACTAACTCGTTTACATGATGATCAGCTAATGAATAATAAACTAATTTTCCTTTGCGACGTGATTTTGCAAGAGATAAATCGCGTAAAAATCGTAAATGATGCGATGCGGTTGCTGTAGAAGATTCAATAATTTCACTTACATCACACACACAAAGCTCTTCTTCAATTGTGAGCGCATACGCAATTTTTAATCTTGTTTCATCTGCTAATGCTTTAAAAATCAGTGCTACCTTTGTAACATCTGGCAGTTTCTTTTTTACGGAAAGTACAACGTCTTCGTGCACTCTCGTTACTTCACATATATCCTTCGTCTGCACGTTCTCACCTCATTCAAATAATCGTTTGATTGTTATTTTCATTATATGTTCAAACTATTCGAAACGCAAGGACATTCAAACCATTATTTGAATGTAGTTGTTTTATGCTTTGTTTTTGACCGCATAAATAATTTTCTGACCGGATAGAATATTTTCTGACCGGATAAACAGAACCTCTTACCGGATGGCACTTTCTCAGCACAAAAACGACCACTTCTGCATAAAGTGGCCGTCATTTTGAAACTTATTCAGCTTTTAATATTAATTCAGACCCATTATTTATTGCACCATCCATAAGGGTCGTATGATAGTTACCTTCTGCCCAGTCCATCACTTGATCGTGATACCACTTCGATTTCACATGTCCAACTTGACCAGGTCCAACGATATGGTATGCCTGCGATAAATCAGCCAAATCAGCGACGAATCGCCACGAAGCTCCGTGATCTACTCTACCGTCATCTCCAAAAGCAGCAGCTTGAACAGTAATATTTGACCCACCAATAGGCACAGATTTCGGATTTAATAAATAGGCTAAAATTGGTGATGCTCCTGAAAGTGGATGATCAAAAGTCAGTTGGTGAAAGTCTCCCCATTTCCACTTTTTTTCATTCGCTCCAAATTCGTCTTTTATATCTGAGATTGCTTTCACGAACGAGTCGTACACCCATTTGTCGACTCCACCATATTCATCTAGCCAAGTACTTGCTTCATCTTTATAACCTTTTCGAAGAAACTGATCGGAGATATTTCCCTTCCCTGGGAACATGTCGTAAATATCTTCTGGCATCTCATCCTCCAATAAAACATTCGGTAGCTCTTTTATCCATTTGTGAAATACGAGTGGAGCTACTTGGTCCTTATCATCTACTTGATCCCAATCGGTTAATAAAGTAATGATATTTTTATACTCTGCGTTTCTATCTAACTTTTCCACGGAACCGAGCATCTCTGTTAAAAACTCTCTTGCATATAAATTCGTTTGATCCATTTGCAAGTTCATCATATCTTCCTTTGTTAAATTAGATTTACTTTCTAACACTTCCGCAATTCGTTCATATCGGTAAGATTGCGCCCAAAAGTCGGTAATATGATAAGGGTATGACTCATCTATCACTTGATTATTCGCAGTAGCAATAAAACCTTCCTTTGGATTCACAACAGTGGGAAGCTCATTATAAGGAACATACCCTTTCCAACCATATTGGGCAGAATCGCCTGGTACAGGCAATTGGCCATCACCCGACTTGCGAATGGGTATTCGGCCGTTCGCTTTATATGCAATCGTTCCATCTTTTGCTGCAAATACAAAGTTTTGCGCTGGTGCATGGAAATCTTCCAAAGCAACTTCAAACTCATCCCAGTTAGACGACTTATTCATTTTCAAAATGGCTTGCAACTCAAGTGTTTGCTCAAGTGCGGTCCACTGCATTGAAAACAAGGCTGACGCTTCTTCTTCCTTGAATAACACATCTGAAATAATTGGCCCATTACGAGTGACAACTACTTCGAACGGGACATCCTGATGCCCTTTTACTTTAATCGGCTCATTTCGTACTTTTGCTTGCTCCCATTTCCCATCATATAAAAACTGTGTGCGATCATCCGGATTCGGAGTTTCGATATATAAATCCTGCACGTCTGGACCAACATTCGTCACACCCCATGCAACATCTTCATTATGTCCTAAAATAATTCCTGGAATTCCAGCGAAAATAACGCCACTCACATTTTGTTTTGGTGATTCTAAATGCATTTGATACCAAATAGATGGTGTACTCAACCCTAAATGCGGATCATCCGCTAGGAGAGGCAGTCCACTTTCCGTCTTCTCACCACTTACGACCCAATTATTACTTCCATTAAACTCTTTTGGCAAAACGGAAGCATCAAAGTAGCCACTTACATTGACACGATTATTTAAATTAGCTTCAACTATCGCTGGAGCTCCCTCAGGATATTTGATGAATAATTCTTTTGCTTTATCTTCTCCCAATACATTTAATGCCCAATGCCTAATTGCTAAAGAAGACCAATTGCCCCCTAAGTCATACGCCATATACTTCCCTATGGTTAATGAATCAATGGGTGTCCACTCTTCTGGCTCATAACCGAGTAATTTGAATTCATAGCTTAACTCTCCATCCTTTTTAGCGAACGCTATAAATTCATTTACCCCTTCTGCATACCGTTTCAATACTTCTTTTGCCTCTACATTATAGCCATCATATGATCTCTCGGCAGCATCTCTTAAGCTAAACGTCCGGAAAAATTTATCCGTATTTACCGCTGCTTCCCCAACAACTTCCGATAATTTTCCACTAGCTTGTCTTCTAGCCAAATCCATTTGAAATAGCCTATCCTGTGCCTGTACAAACCCTTGCGCACGATATAAATCTGCATCTGATGTAGCTTTTATATGAGGCACCCCATATTCATCCCGTACAACTTTCACATCCGCATCTAGTGCATTTAAAGTAAGACTTCCCTTAATAATTGGCTTTGAGTTAGATAAATACATATTCAAACCAATAACCGCAACAACACATATCGCAAGGATAATCCCCAAAATCCATGCAACTATTTTCCACCCTTTTTTCACAGTCAAACCCCCTCATAGTTCTTTACACTATTCGACATGTACGTATAATTACCTTCCATTTGATGGATAAGTGAACATAAAAAAGACCTCTGAATACTAATATATTCAGAGGTCTTTTAATATATTATGATTGATTCTCACCAACGATTTTCACTTCTAATTCTAGCTCAACATCGAAGTTTTCTTTCACTGCTTTTTTCACCATTTCAATCGTGCTTATATAATCTGTAGCAGTTGCATTGTTTTTATTGACTATAAACCCTGCATGCTTTGTCGATACTTCAGCTCCACCAAAGCCTTTTCCTTGTAACCCGCTATCTTGGATTAATTTCCCTGCAAAATAACCTGGGGGACGTTTGAATACACTACCTGCAGATGGGTATTCTAATGGTTGCTTGGATTCGCGTTGAAATGTTAAATCCGCAATTTTTGCATCGATCTCTTCTTGATTACCAGGCTGCAATTCAAACTCTGCTGAAAGAACATAGTAACCTTTTTTTGTAATAACACTTTTTCTGTAACCCAGTTCTAATGCTTCCTTGGAAAGAACGAGCTTTTCTCCACTTGGTGTAAGCACAGTACATTGAACGATTACATCCTGCACTTCTCCACCGTATGCACCAGCATTCATGGCCATTGCACCACCGATAGATCCCGGGATACCACAAGCAAACTCTAAGCCAGTCAAGGATTCTTTTGCTACAGCTCTTGAGACGTCGATAATATCTGCTCCGCTTTCCGCTATTACTTTGTTGCCATCTATCGTGATCTTATCTAAGTTTTCTAAGCGTAGTACGATGCCACGAACGCCACCATCGCGAACGACCATATTAGAGCCGTTTCCTAGTAGCAATAATGGTATGTCATTTTCATACGCATATTGCACAACGAATGCAGCTTGGTCTTCCGTTTCAGGCGTGACAAATAAGTCCGCAACTCCACCCATACGTGTCATTGTATGCAAGTTCAATGCTTCATCTATTTTTACATTGCTAGGATCTAATTGTGTAATTAAATCTTGAAACCATTGTTGTTTAGTCAAAAAGTGACAATCCTTTCTTCATTAACCTTATATCTTTACATAGTATGCGTTCTCGCACCTAATTTATCAAGCTATATTGTTACAACCATTCTTTAGACCAAGATTCAATCCCACCAACTACATCTTTTAGCGCATGACCCTTGTCTGTTAAGTTGTACTCCACTCGAACTGGGACTTCTGAAAATACGTTTCTATCTACTATACCTTCTTTTTCAAGCTCTTTTAAACGTTCTGAAAGTAATCGACCACTTATAGGTAGAGACGACTCAATTTCATTAAATCGTTTCGCTCCATCCATTAATTGATAAATAATTAATGCCGTCCACCTTTTTCCGATCAATTCCATTGCCTTCGCTAAACGTGGGCATAATAACATTTCTTTCATTTGATTCACCTCTATTTCGTTCTATTATATTCCCTTATAATTGTTTTGTAAAACCAAAGTAATTTAATTACTTAACGTAAGTATGGTATAAATATATAGTTAGTTACATAAAGTAAGTATAAGTTTTTACTTTATCAAAAAGGGTATTAATTTATAAAGAGTCTTTTATTTATTTCGAATTAAAACATCTTGATTTCAAGATGAATATGTTTTATACTTTTAAAAACAAAACTTATTTTAGGAGGAAATTAAAAATGACAAAATTTAATCTTGACGCTGCTCACTCTAGTATCGATTTTTCTGTAAAACACATGATGGTTTCAAAAGTAAAAGGGTCTTTTACAAACTTTACAGCTAATTTAGAAGGTAATGCCGAAGACTTAAATGGAGCTACTATTAGCTTTGATATCGATGTAAAATCTATTACTACAAACAGCGAAGATCGTGATAACCACTTACGTTCTGCTGACTTCTTTGACACAGAAACTTTCCCAAGCATCAAATTTGTGGCTACTAACATCAAAAAAACAGACGATGGTGAATACCATGTAACTGGCGATATCACAATTAAAGACGTAACAAAACCTGTAACTTTCGAAGTAGAATATGGCGGTAAAGGTACTAATCCATGGGGCCAAGAAGTTGTAGCATTCTCTGCTGAAACAAAGTTAAATCGTAAAGAATTTGGCTTAGTTTGGAACCAAGCCCTTGAAACTGGTGGCGTTCTAGTAGGCGAAGACATCAAAATCTCTGTAGATCTTGAATTAAACCCAGCTTAATAATTTTTTTGTCCTCTTAAAGCTATCCTGATTTTCAGGATAGCTTTTCTTATTGCGAAAAATTAATTCTATTTATAAAAAGACATTTATATTTCTATTTCAATAAAACTTATTATTCTGAAATATATTATATACTTTATAACGCATAAAAATCGTGTTATTATATGGATTATTCTTTATTGTCAGAAAGGAGAGACTATTATGTCTCAAATGCTTGCGTTAACTATCGTTATTGCGATTCTCTTTATCGGAGATCTTGTTTCTACCCGTACAAAGGCTTGGATTCCATCCGTTTTTGTATCTGCTATCCTTTTCATCATTGGCTACTGGACATTCTTTCCACAAGAAATTGTTTCTACTGCGGGAGTTCCACCTGTTGTAGCTACAATGATGATTTACCTACTCATTACGAATATGGGTACTTTGCTTTCTATTAAACAATTAAAAGAACAATGGAAGACGATTCTAATCTCCATCAGTGGAATTTTAGGAATAATTGTTGCTCTTCTAGGAATTGGAACATTTTTATTTGATTTTCAAACAGTCATTGTTGCTATCCCTCCACTTGTTGGTGGATTAGTTTCTGCTTTGATTATGTCAGATGGAGCTGCAAATGCAGGGCTGACTACATTATCTGTATTCGCCATCGTTATTTATGTCATGCAAGGATTCGCCGGGTATCCACTAACTTCCATTGCACTCAAAAAAGAGGGGAAAATGCTTCTTAAAAAGTTGCGCAATGGTGAACTGATTACCACTGGACAAGCTACTACTTCTTCGGAAGAACCTGAAGAAGAACTTAAAATGTTCCGTAAAATGCCGGCTAAATATAACACAAGTTATTTTAAATTTTTCCGTTTAGCTTTTGTCGGCTTCCTGGCATATCTAGTTTCTACATTACTTGCGCCAATCTTAACGGTTAGCCCGTATGTTCTTTGTTTATTGTTTGGAATTATTGCAGCAAGTGTTGGCTTCTTAGAGCGCCAGGTATTACAAAAAGCAAATGGTTTTGGCTTATGTATTATGGTCTTAATGTTGTTTGTTTTCGATGCGTTGAAAAAAGCAACCCCTTCGATGATTATGGAAATTCTATATCCGCTTGTCGGAACGATTATTTTAGGTGTGATTGGGATGTACATCTTCT
This sequence comes from Psychrobacillus sp. L3, assembly GCF_042945595.1. Lineage (GTDB taxonomy): Bacteria > Bacillota > Bacilli > Bacillales_A > Planococcaceae > Psychrobacillus. The sequence goes on from NZ_CP168493.1 coordinate 3,481,108, forward strand.
CATTCATCATAGGAAAAGTGCTAAAAGTGAGTAAACATATGGCATTTGCTATATCGTTAACTGCACTTTATGGATTTCCAGCAGATTACATTATTACAAATGAGGTTATTAATTCATTAACGCAAGATGAGAAGGAAAGAAAAGTGTTAACGGATCATATGCTACCATCGATGCTAGTTGGAGGATTCATTAGTGTAACAATTGTGTCTGTTATTCTAGCCGGTATATTTGTAGGGTTCTTATAAAAACTAGGAGGGAAATGAACTATGATAAATCAAACAATTAAACAATCGGTAACAACTAATAAGGAAGAGTTAACCGCACTACGTCGTAAATTACATAGTGAACCAGAGCTATCATTTGAAGAATTTAAAACGACTGCATTTGTTTGCGATTACTTAGACAAATTAGGTATCTCCTATAGAAAAACAGAACCTACAGGAGTTATTGCCGAAATCCAAGGAGCTCCAGGTGGTAAAACGGTTGCACTTCGCGGGGATATGGATGCACTTCCTGTTCAACAACTTAATACGCATGTGCCTTATGTATCAAAAGAGGAAGGAAAAATGCATGCATGTGGACATGATGCACATACTTCCATGTTACTAATTGCGGCAAAAGCATTATCCGAAATAAAAGACCAACTTCCAGGTAATGTTCGCTTCTTATTTCAACCAGCGGAAGAAGCTGCTGCAGGTGCTAAAGCAATGGTAGCCCAAGGTGCGATGGATGGCGTAGACAATGTATTTGGCATTCACATTTGGTCTCAAATGCCAACTCATAAAGTTTCCTGTACACCAGGACCATCATTTGCTGCTGCAGATATTTTCAAAGTGAAGTTCAAAGGACGCGGTGGACATGGCGCTATTCCAGAGGCTTGCATTGACGCGGCTATCGTTGCTTCTTCTTTCGTTATGAATGTGCAAACGGTTATTTCTCGAACAATTGATCCGCAAAGCCCCGCTGTTTTAACCGTTGGGAAAATGGTGGTTGGAACAAGATTTAATGTTATTGCGGAAAATGCGGAAATCGAAGGAACCGTTCGTACGTTCCATCCCGATACACGAGATCATATTGAAAAAAGTATTACGGAATATGCCGATAGCGTTGCTGCTATTTACGGCGCTACTGCAGATGTGGAATACATTCGTGGTACGGATGCAGTTGACAATGACGAAAAAAGCGCAAAGCTTGTGCAACAAGTGGCTGCGGAAGCATTTGGTTCAGATGTTCTCTTTAACGAAAAACCAACAATGGGTGGAGAAGACTTCTCTGCATTCCTAACAAAAGCTCCTGGAAGCTTTGCCCTTATAGGAAGTGGAAATCCTGAAAAAGATACAGAATGGGCTCATCATCACGGAAATTTCGATATCGACGAGGACGCACTTGTTACTGGTGCGGAATTATATGCACAGTATGCTTGGGCATATTTGAATAAATAATCTGCTTTTCCAACAAAAACTACTCTTAAATTATTTAGAGTAGTTTTTTCAATTTTGAAACTATCCTCTATCAATTTCGTATATACTTAAGAAAATGCATTAGGAGGGATTTTAGATGGGAGAATTTGTAGGGTTAGTAGCTGTAGTGATGATTTTTTCTATACCACTTTCTGCAATATGGACTACTCATTTACGAAAATCGTATAAAGCAAGGGCACAAATTGTAAAAGATGAAATCGAGCTAGAAAAACTCAAATATAATACATTTTTAATCGAAACAGAAAAGATGCGACTAGACTTGCAGCAAAAACAAGCAAATTTACTGGAAACATCATCGGATCCGCTTATTTTGGATTTACAAAAAAAGGCTTTAAGTGAGAAAAATCCAATATCTTCTTAGGACAATCGTGCAGATTTCATTCCGCACGATTACTTTTTAATGTGTATTTATGGTCATTAGGCGGATTGCTTGTCTGCCTATAGATTTCTTTCTAGGCTCTTCTCATTCCACATATTCTATTTTCTCCAACGGCTCGTACGCTGGCCCTTCCAACACTTCACCAGTAAAAGTGTACCTGGAACCATGACATGGACAGTCCCATGAACATTCGGCGGCGTTGAATACGACATCGCATCCAAGATGTGTACATACCGGTTTCACTAAGTATACTTGACCTGTCACGTCTTTGAATGCACCTACTTTTTTGCCATCAAGATTTACAATATCCCCTTTTCCAAGCTCTAAATCTTTAAAGAGGACATCAATTTTTTCGGTCTTTCCTTTGACGAGTTCTTTTGCAACGCTTGCGTTAAACTTAGCCAAACTTTTGATATCTTCTTTTTTCATTTTCGAACGGATCGGATTATAAAGATCTGCAAAACGATTTTCTTTTCCTAGGACATTATCAGCCATTATTCTAGCGGCTACTGTACTATTTGTCATTCCCCATTTTGCATAGCCAGTTGCAACTAATACATCTGGAAGCCCTGATGTCATAATTCCAACGTAAGGCAGCTGATCTAGTGTCACTAAATCCTGTGCTGACCAACGATATGCATATTGTTTTACTTTGAATTGTTCTCGTCCAAATGCTGCCAACGTCTCATAGTTTGACGTCATGTCGCCTTGAAATCTTCCAGTAGTGTGTCCCTCTCCACCTAATAATAAATACCTTTTACCATCTATCCCCAACGCAGTTCGGATGGATCTAGTTGGTTTTTCTACATTAATGTATATTCCTTTTGGATAATTTTCCTCTGCAAGCGCTGCCACCGCATAAGATCTTTCGGCATACATTCTTGTAAAATAAAGGCCATCTTCATCATTAAAAGGGAAATGACTGCAAACGAGTATTTTCTTCGCACGTATTTCATGGCCATCCACCATTTCCACTAGATTCGTTGAATGAATGGATTTTGCACGCGACTGCTCGAAAAACTGCACACCATTTTCGATTGCTTTCTTCATCAGACCTGTCGCATATTTTAGCGGGTGGAATTGCCCTTGGTTTTCTAATTTCAGTGATTCCTTTACTTTATACGGAAGGCCTGTCTCTTTTGTGAGTGTCGCCCCTTCTATTCCAAGCTTTTGATAGGCATCCATTTCTTTTTTTATAATATCTACACCATCTTCTGTATCTGCATATAAAAAAGCATCTACTTTCTCAAAATCACAGTGGATTCCTAATTCTTTCGCTGTTTTTTCCATGAAATTTTTAGCGCCTGTATTTGCTTCGTAATATAGTCTTGCACTTACTTCTCCAAATGTAGTGATCAGTTGTTGATAAATGGGACCATGCTGCGCCGTTACTTTCGCCGTTGTAAAGCCTGTTGTCCCTTCTAATATTCTACTTCCTTCTACTACAATCACTTTTTGTCCACTTGCACTCAACATATAAGCAGCGGTTATCCCCGTAAGTCCTGCTCCTATAATGACGACATCTGTTTCTACGTCTTCACTTAGTTTCTGAAACGTTGGAAAATCTATTGACGCACGCCAATAAGATTGGGATTTATTGGGTAGTATTTTATCTGTCATCGTATTACCTCCTTTTTCTTCTAGTGTCTATCTATAAACGAAACTTTATTCAAACTTTTGCGTATATGATAAAAACAGTTTTTTTGTAAGGAGGATTTAAAATGGATAATTTCGGATTTATCTTTGGGGGTATCCCTATATTTTTCGGTTTATTTTTTATTTTAATAGTTGGACTTATTATCTTCGCAATTGTAAAGGGATTAACTGAATGGAATAACAACAATAATTCTCCTAAGCTTTCTGTACCCGCACAAGTAGTAACAAAGCGTTCGAAAACTAGTGGTGGAGCTGGAGATGCTGCTGCATCTACTTCCTATTACGTAACATTTCAATTTGAAAGTGGCGACCGCACGGAATTCAGACTTAGTGGACATGAATACGGAATGCTTGCAGAGGGAGACCTTGGAGTTTTGACTTTCCAAGGTACTAGATTTCATTCATTTGAAAGAAGTACATAAAAAAGCCAGTTAGGACTTCTCCTAGCCGGCTTACTTTATTTTAAATATCACATGTCTCGTCTGTACAAAGGTTGTCATCTTCTCCAAGTAACTGAAGTTTCGGTGAAATGCCCTCTTCCTCTGCAATCTTATTCAATGCGTCAACGAATGTTTCAGTAGGCTGTGCACCAGAAATTGCATACTTATCATTCAATACAAAAAATGGTACGCCGCGTACACCAATTTGCCCTGCTCTAGTAATATCTTCTTGAACATCTGTCAAATACGCATCTGAATTCAACACTTTTTCTGCTTCTTCTATTGATAACCCAATTGATTCGGTTAAACCAAGAAGCACTTCATGTTTACCAATCTCTTTTGCTTCAATGAAATAAGCATGCAGCATTATCTCATTTACTTCATTTGCTTTCCCTTGCTCAGATGCCCATTTCACTAATCGGTGTGCATCTAACGTATTCGCAGGTTTCATAGCATCAAAATTATATGCAAGACCAACTGTTTTAGCCTGTTCTGCGACTTGTGCAGTCATATTCTTTGCAGCTTCTACTGTAGAACCGTATTTTTCAGCAAGTACTTCATACATACTCTTCTCTGAAACTTTCGGTGTATTTGGTTCTAGCTGATAACTTTTAAATTCCACCTCAGCTTGATTTGCAAAACCGGTTTGTTCCAGAGCCTCTTCTAATCTTCGTTTTCCAATATAACAAAAAGGACATACAAAATCTGACCATACTTCAATTTTCATCATAATCACCTCCATTTCATTGTAGAGATTTCCTTGAAGTTCAACAATTTAAATGCTTATTGATGTATAAATATGGATTTTCTGAGATACTCATGAGAATTTCTGAGATTCAACTGGTGTTTTCTGAGATACTCCGAGATTTTCTGAGATTCAATCGGTGTTTTCTGAGATACTCAGATATCTCCTGAGATTTGGCGCGTTTTCTGAGATTAGCACTGGATTTTCTGAGGAAAAAGGCTATCTCTAGATTGCTATGAATAAATAGCAACTCGAAAGATAGCCTTTTTCTATTTTATTATACTAATGCTTCAGTTAATGCTGGCACTACTTGTTTTTTACGAGATACTACGCCTTTCAGTAGGGCAGTATTATTATGGAATGTCACATTAAATGCAGCTTCTGCTTTCAGAGCTACTTTACCAAGCGCCAGTGCTACTGAGTCATTGTTTAGAATATCTGTTACAACGAAGAAGAAGAGATCCAATTCTTTTTCCTGAATTTCACGATTAATTAGGTCTTCTAGTTCCGCTTGACGACCCATTACATCATTTACGTCTACTGCGTTTACTTGTGCGATGACTACTTTGTATTCACCCATACCGAATTCTTTTGCATCTAAAGATAAAAGGTCTTCTAAGCTTTTATCACTTAAATCTGCTCCTGCTTTTAGCATAGCTAGTCCATACTCTGCAGCGTTTACTCCTACAATTTTTTCAAGTTCACGTGCAGCGGCAACGTCTTCTTCCGTACATGTTGGAGATTTAAATAGTAAAGTATCCGAAACGATTGCAGAAAGCATTAGTCCTGCAATATTTGCTGGAATCTCTACACCTTTTTCTTTAAAGATTTTATTTAAAATAGTTGCTGTGCATCCTACTGGTTCCGCACGATAGTATAAAGGCTCGGATGTTTCGAAGTTTGCAATACGGTGATGGTCAATTACTTCCGTTACCTGTACTTCTTCAATGCCATCTGCGCTTTGTTGCTTTTCATTGTGATCAACTAAGATTACTTTCTTCGCTTCAGTCGAAACATTTCCAACTAATCTTGGTGCTTCGAATCCAAATTTATCTAAAGCGAATTTTGTTTCATTATTTAATTCCCCTAAACGAACTGCTTCAGCCTCTACGCCGATTGCATTTTTTAAATGCGCATAAACGATTGCTGATGTAATTGTGTCTGTGTCAGGGTTTTTATGTCCAAAAACTAATACTTTTTCCATGAATAATCCTCCTAAAAATCAATTGCCGAACCTATTTTATCACACTTATCGCTGCTGATTGAAAAGTAAATTTGCTAATTGGGATTTTTGACGTAAAAAGTCTGCGAGCGTATATTCATCTAGCACATTTAAATACGCCTTTAAGGCTAACTGGAGTGCACCCTTCAAACTACAAGCAGGCGTAATTACACAAGAATTAGTGCTGCAATCAAAACATTCTACTAAGTGAAAGTCGTCTTCTGTTTGTCTTACAACTTGTCCTATATTAATAGCTGTCGGTTCCATCGCTAAACGAATGCCGCCACCTCGTCCACGTATCGTTTCAATATAACCGAGTTTTCCTAATTCATGAGTGACTTTCATCAAATGATTTTTCGAAATACTATACGCATCTGAAATGGATTGAATTGTCGAAAGTTCATTTCTTTCTTTTGTTCCCAGGTATATTAACACTCTAAGTGAGAAATCTGTATACATAGTCAATCTCATGTTACCACCGCCATTCTTCATAATCATTATAACGATTATGACAAAGTCGTGAAAGAAATGTGTCTGATTTATTAAAGCTACTTTAAAGATGTATTTCATATATTGCTTTAAATAAAAAGAGAGAGTATTGTTGTATCCATAAACAACAAGAAAAAGAAAAGGACGTGTAAAGATCATGTTATCTCAACAAACAATTGATATTGTAAAATCTACTGCACACGTATTAGAAGTGAAAGGAACTGAAATTACAACCGTTTTTTATAAAAATTTGTTCGCTGCTCACCCGGAACTTTTAAATATTTTTAACCATGCAAACCAAGCAAAGGGCCGTCAACAAACTGCTCTAGCAAACGCTGTATACGCTGCAGCAGTGCATATTGATAATTTAGCTGCAATTATCCCAGCTGTAAAACAAATTGGACAAAAACACGTGAGCTTAGGGATCAAACCTGAACATTATCCAATAGTAGGAGAACATTTACTTGGTGCTATTAAAGAAGTATTAGGCGATGCGGCTACAGACGACATTATTAATGCATGGGCTGAAGCATATGGAGTAATCGCAAATGCGTTTATCGGTATCGAAGAAGAAATGTATGTAGCAGCTGAGTCAAAAGAAGGAGGTTGGAGATTCTTTAAAAACTTTACTGTAGTAAATAAAGTAAAAGAAAGTGACAATATTACCTCTTTCTACTTAAAGCCTGCAGATGGAAAAGTATTACCTTCTTATAAACCTGGTCAATTCATTACAATCCGTGTAAGCGTTCCAGGGGAAAAGTATTTATTAAACAGACAGTATAGCTTATCGAAAGCAGCAGACAATGAAACATTTCGTATTTCCGTGAAAAAAGAAGACGAAAATAATCCAGAAGGAAAAGTTTCAGTTCATTTACACAATAATGTAAACGTTGGTGATACAGTAGAACTTACTGCACCAGCTGGGGAATTTGTTTTAGATCCAGAAAAAACAACTCCTGCTACTTTCTTGAGTGGTGGAGTTGGTATTACACCAATGATGAGTATGTTCGAAACAATTGCGAAAAACCAACCAAATCGTCCAGTATCATTTATCTATAGTGCCCGTAACGAAAACCTCCATCCATTCGATAAAGATATTCGAACTTTAATGGAAACAATGGATGATGCAAAATATGTGTCACTTTACTCTGATAGCGATGAATTTATTTCAAAAGACGCACTGAAAGAATACGCACGCATAGATGGAGATGTATACATTTGTGGACCAGTTGGATTTATGGAAGCAATGATTAATTATCTATTCGAACTTGGTTATTCAAATGAACAAATTCACTATGAATTCTTCGGTCCTGCTCTACAATTAGAATTAGTGGAAGCTTAATATTAGTTTACTGTTTAAAAGTGTTACTTCATTTTGGAGTAATACTTTTTAAATACAGGAATTATTTAACGCAAAAATAAGCTTTTAGTAGTGTGCATCTAAGTATTTGGTGCTATAATTAGGCTATAATTCTTGTAGATAAAGAAAAGAGTGAGATAATGACCAAACTTTTTGAGAGCAAATACATACCACTTGCCAACTTTTTCAAACAATCAACTAATAAAGAAGTTACATTACAATATAGTGAAATTGAAGCAGTCATTGGGCAAATATTGCCGAATGCTGCGTATTTAAGTAGCAGTTGGTGGAAAAAGACAAAGCCACCTGCATTACATTATTTCGCCTGGACAGATAATGGATACTCCGTAAAATCTGTAGAATTAGGGAAATCAGTTACTTTTCATAGCAACGTTATAGAAACAGAAGAAAGGCTCTTAGATGAAAATAACCAACAAGATATTCTTATCATACGGGAAGCAGAATTAGAAGATGCTCGTTCATTCATTCGCTTACAGGAATCCATTTTCTCTGAAACAGACTTTATGTTGTATGGAAAATCAGACATACAAATGACTGTTCAAAGCATTCGGAAAGAAATGACTCACTGGAAAAATACATCTAATTCTATTTTACTTTTCGCGATCATGAATGGACAATTTGCTGGGTATGTATTATTTACCGGTGGACCAGCTCCACGTGCATTGCATAGAGCTTCTGTAGTTATTGGTGTGAAACAAGAGTTTTCTAATAAAGGGATCGCTTCTTCTCTTATGCATCATGGGGAGAAATGGGCAAAAGAGGTAGGAATTTCAAAACTTGAGCTTTCCGTCATTAAAGAGAATACGAATGCACAAAAGCTTTATAAAAAGCTTGGTTTCGCTATTGAAGGCGACCGAAAAAATGCGTTAGTCATTAATGATCACTTTGTGGATGAGTTTTATATGGGTAAATTGATATAACCAATTAGTAAAGACCGGCCAATATTATTTTGGTCGGTCTTTTTTGTGAGTTTGCGATTAGACCGCTGATTCACCCATTACTCCTTATCTCATTTTCGATACATATGGATTGTCCGTTTCCCAAAACCGATATGGGTAGTGTACTGCGTCTCCACTATTATCGATACCTATTCTAGGTCCAGTAGAAATTGAACGTACTTCCACACCTTCTGTTATGTACAAGGGCTTTTCCGTCCACTTTTTTCCGTAGTATTCCATCGTGATTCCTAATGCTTTTGTTAATTTTCCAGGGCCGTTTGTCCATTGTTTCATTGGGAGGTCATTTCGAATTTCTTTCATTTGTTCAAGACCTTTGATTGGTTCTACTGCTCGTATTAAAATGGCATTGGGTGTTCCTTCCACGCCAGCCACTACGTTAATCAGCGTATGTGTATGCATTTGGTAAGTGTAAATAAGCCCAGGTTCTCCAAACATCACTTCCGTGCGCTTTGTTCTTCGGTTTCCGAAACTATGCGCCGCTTTATCTTCCGCTCCCATATATGCTTCCACTTCCACAATTTTACCGATAAGTAATCCACTATTATGCTCATGCACGATATATTTTCCTAATAAATCTTTTGCAAGCTCTAATGTTGGCTGTTGAAAAAAAGTTTCATCAATTGGTTTCAATTTAAATAAACCCCATTTTCTTCGCTTTAATTGTTAGTTTTTCTCTGAATTTCAAATATACACTCACAGACTTTCTGATTTATCTTCTCCTACTTTACATTTGTTAAACTCTCTAAAAAACCTTTTACTTCCTTTGGGCTTCGTAATATACATATATCTGCTTTGACTTCTCTTAAAACCACTACTATTCCTGGACGAGCGTCGTTCGGAAAACACCAAACCCACTTCGCAAATGCTATATCTATTTTTTCCTCACAGCCAGGAGCCATATCAGGGCGGGTAGTTCCTCTGTGCATCCATGCTCTCTTCAAAACTCTATACGTACATAGAAATCTTGGGAAATCCAAGAAGATAATTAAATCCGCATACTTGGCTCTTAACTCTAAAGTAGAATCAAAATTACCATCAATAATCCATTCATCTTCTTCTAATTTCCCTTGAATTTTTTCTCTGAATTCTGGCTTTGGAGTTGGAACCCATCCAGCGTTCCAAAAGAGTGCGTCTAAATGGACTAACGGTAATTGCCACCTCTTTGCAAGCTTTGTTGATAATGTCGATTTCCCTGCGCCACTCGAGCCAATGATTAGGATTCTTTTATGTTTTAATTTCCCCAATTCCCCACTCCCCTTGCGTTACTACTTCTTCATTTTACTATGTTTTAACATCCAAACATAATAAAACCCGCTCCAATATAGAACGGGTTCCTAAATTAATCTAATTCAACTTGTTTTGTTTCGGTACCAAGAATTAGAACGGATAATACTCCAATGACGATGGCGATACAGAATATACCGAAAATCCAGCTAATTTCATATCCTGCTGTTACAAGCGACCCAACTAATAGAGGTCCTAAAATTCCTCCTACACGGCCCACTGAAGCAGCCATTCCAGAACCTGTTGCACGGATAACTGTTGGGTACTGTTCCGGGGAATAAGCATATAAAGCTCCCCAAGCTCCTAGGTTAAAGAACGACAATAACATACCAGAAATAATTAATGCAGCAGTTGTATCAGCAGAACCAAATACAAATGCACTCGCTGCAGTTCCAAGTAAATAGGTAACTAGCACAAACTTGCGACCCATTTTTTCTATTAACCATGCTGCAGAGAAGTAACCGGGCAATTGAGCAAGCGTCATGATTAATATATACTCAAAGCTCTTTATCAAACTGAATCCTTTTATCACCATCACACTTGGTAACCACAAGAACATTCCATAATAAGAAAATACGACCGTAAACCAAACAATCCAGAGCATTAAAGTCCGTTTCGCATATTGCTTGGACCATACTTCTTTCATATTTTGCATAATCGTTCTAGATTGTGTTTTCTTCTCCGTAAAGCGAGGTGAATCTGGTAATTTAATACGTAAATAGATGGCGTAAAATGCAGGTAATGCAGTAATTACTAAAGCAATTCTCCAACCGTAAGTCGGAATAATAAAGTAAGCAATTAGTGCTGATATTAACCAGCCCGCAGCCCAAAAACTTTCTAATAATACAACGACCCTGCCTCGTTCTTTTGCCTCTACACTTTCAGATACTAGTGTTGACGCAACAGGTAATTCCCCACCTAGACCCATTCCAACGAAGAATCGTAAAATCAAAAATGCTGCCAATGTAGTTGTCAACGCGGATAATCCTCCTGCGATAGAAAACAGCAATAACGTTAACATAAAAATCTTTTTCCGACCTACTTTATCAGCAAAAACGCCAAAAACTAATGCGCCAACTGCCATCCCGATAGAGTTCACGCTTCCGATCCATCCCATTTGCACTGGAGTTAAACCCCAATCTACAGACAGCGCTGCAATAATGAATGATAGAATACCTACATCCATTGCATCGAACATCCATGCAAGTCCTGCAATTCCTAATAATTTATTCTTTGATAAAGAATTCTTTTTACTCATATATTTCCCCTGTCTTTACATCTGTCGTGTGTTATCTTTACATGAATAGTATACGCATCGAATCGTAAACTATCAATAGAAATTTAATCTTGTTTTTTATACTTTATTAAGGTAGAATGTCCTTTATAGAAATACATATGTTTATTCAAGAAGAACAGAGAGGCGGATATCATCATGGCTTGGCAAGGTTTAATGGAAGAATATAAAGAATTTTTACCTATAACAGAAAAAACTCCTAAATTATCATTACACGAGGGAAATACGCCTCTTATTAAACTAGATAACTTGTCAAAAAAACTAGGAATCGAACTTTACGGAAAAGTGGAAGGGGCAAATCCGACTGGATCATTTAAAGATCGCGGGATGGTATTTGCTGTAGCTAAAGCAATAGAAGAAGGGAGTAAATGTGTTATTTGTGCTTCTACAGGTAACACTTCAGCTGCTGCTGCTGCATACGCTGCTCGGGCAGGGATAAAATCCATCGTAGTGATACCAAAAGGAAAAGTTGCGCTTGGTAAATTAGCACAAGCTTGCATGTACGGTGCTAAAATTATTGAGATTGATGGAAACTTTGACGATGCACTACAAATTGTTCGGAAAGTCAGCGAAACAACACCTGTTGCATTAGTTAACTCGGTGAATCCGTATCGTCTAGAAGGACAAAAAACAGCTGCCTTTGAAATTGTAGATGCGCTAGGTTCTTCTCCTGAATTTTTATGTATTCCGGTCGGCAATGCAGGAAATATTAGTGCTTATTGGAAAGGTTTCAAAGAATATCATGAAGTAAAACAATCTGGTTTGCCGAAAATGTATGGGTTTGAAGCAGAAGGCTCGGCTGCAATCGTACAAGGTTCACCAATTGCTAGTCCTGAAACAATTGCAACAGCAATTCGAATTGGAAATCCTGCGAGTTGGTCATTAGCGGAAGCGGCTCGTGACGAATCTGGTGGCATTATTGACTCTGTTACTGACGAAGAAATATTAAACTCATATCAGTTAATTGCTAGTCGTGAAGGTCTGTTTATAGAACCGGGTTCCGCAGCATCTTTAGCAGGGGTTATTAAATCTGTGAAAAGCGGAAAAATTCCTGTAGGAAGCAAAGTAGTAACAATTTTTACTGGTAACGGCTTAAAAGATCCAGATACCGCTATGCAAGTTTCTACAGTGGATTTAATATCTTTAAAAAATGATGAGGAAGAAATTCGACGATATATCGAGGGAGTACTATGAGTAAAAAGTGGGCAATTTCCATACCAGCAAGTACAGCTAATTTAGGCCCTGGTTTTGACTCTATTGGAATCGCTTTGGATAAATATTTAGATGTCGATGTGGAGATTGCTACGGATTGGAAAATTGATAATTTATCAAAAAATCTTCCCGACATACCAAATCCACAAGAGCACTTAATCGTCCAAGCTGCTCAAAAAACAGCTCAAATGCATGGGCTTACATTACCTAACTGCCATTTAAAGGTGAAAAGTGAAATTCCACTCGCTCGCGGTATGGGAAGTAGTGCATCTGCTATTGTTGCAGGGATAGAAGTTGCTAACCAGGTACTAAATCTTCAGCTCACATCACATGATAAATTGAAAGTAGCGACTGTTATGGAGGGTCATCCCGATAATGCTGCTGCTTCCATTTTTGGAGGATTTACTATTTCATCCTGTGCAAAAAATGGGGAAATCAACGTGTTTCATGCTGCTAATATTGACGCCACTTTTGTTTTATTCATACCAAACTTTGAATTAAAAACAGAAAAAGCTAGAAATGCCTTACCGGATAGTTATACTCGTAAGATAGCCGCACAAGCAAGCGCTACTGCAAACTTGTTAACAGCGGCATTTCTAACACAGTCATTCGAACAAGTGGGGACGTATATGGAGCAGGATTTGTTTCATGAACCATATCGACTAGACCTAATTCCAGAAAGCAGGGAGATTATTATTGCGGCTAAAAAGGCTGGGGCATTTGGAACTTGCATAAGTGGGGCTGGACCAACCCTTCTCTCCCTTGTCCAAAAAGGAACTGAAGAAAAATTTATCTCTAACTTATATGGAAAGTTTCCTAACTTTGAACTCACCCCAGTTGGAATGAATTTAACAGGAACGATCGTTTCGATCTATAAAGAAGGCAGCACAGTTCTCTAACTGTGCTGCCTTTTTTGTATCAATTATACTTTTAGCTGCGTAGCATTAATAATGCAAAAGTGGAACTTCCATGTATTGACCCAAACCTAGTATTTCATAGCACTGACGTATTTACCAATCTTCCTCCAATCATCCTCTATAAAATCTCTGTTGGAAGGACGATAAAAAACTGCAGCTGGGTGATAGGTTGGAATGATCCTATATTTTTCATCTGACCATATATACTTATTTTCTTCCAGTGAACCTAAATGTCTCACCGCATGATCAAGTACTTGTCCGTGCAAATTAGATACTTTCGCATCTTTGCCAAGTAGACGCTGTAGCCCAACATTTCCTAACGTCACAATGACCATTGGTGCTATGTTTTTAATTTCATAGTCGAGTAATGGCGCATGTGCATTGATTTCTTGCTTTGTTGGAGGTCGATTATATTTTTTTTCTGTTATTTCACCATTTCTCATCTTTTTTTCTTTCCACATGTACGGTCTACTTCTCACAGCACTCGTCATATAAACGTCATCTCTTGTCAGGTTGATACTTTTAAGAGACTTTTCTAGCTCATCTCCTGCTCTACCGATGAAAGGTATACCATGTATAGCTTCATTTTCTCCTGGTGCTTCTCCTATTAATAATATTGCGGGATTTTTGGGACCTTTCCCTTTGACGAAACCTTCTACTGGAAAGCCTTCTATTCTATTCATTCCAAGTGCAACTAGTTCATCTGGCAACTCGAATAGCAAGATATGTCCTCCTTTAAAAAATCCCTTCCTAAAAAGGAAAGGATTTTACAATTTAATCTTTGGAACGCTTTTTTTACGGTATTCATACCACAACGCAACAATAACGAACCATGTATACCCAACCATCCATCCTGCTAACACATCTGATGCAAAATGACGGGATTCAGCAATACGAGATAAACCAATCATCATTGTAAGGAGTATTGCTCCAATCCAAATAAGTATACGGATTTTTTTATTTGATTGATGTTCAGTTAGAAAATACGCAACCGTGAAGACATATAATAATCCTCCCATCGCGTGCCCAGATGGGAAACTAAAGCTATGTAATTGATGGGGAATATCTGGCCTAGCCCGCTGTACCCAATTTTTTAATAATTGATTGAGCACATTTCCTACACCAACCGTAAACAAACCAAACAGCATTCCGCGATAGTTTTTTGAGCGTATCCACAAGTACCCAAACAATATTAGCATTACGATAATAACAAATGCGGTTTCTCCTAAATAATGAAAAGCAATAATAAATTGATTGCCACTAAGTAATTCAGACATTTTATGATCAAATGAAACCATCTCATCCTTAGTAAATGTTAAAAAGAACGTAGCAAACCCAAATAACGTAGCTAGTCCTAGCGGATAAAACCATTTTTTCATATAATTCCCTCCTAATATCCATTACAAAAAGTATAAGCTAGATATTCATTAAGTACAAATTAAAATAAGGATGTCCATCTGATTGATCGATTATGCCGAATGATTGTTCGATTCACCAAAAAGCAAAAATCCACGAGGAACTGCTCCCCGCGGACTTTTATTTCTTTCTTATTTCAACGCTTCAAGTACAGCATCAATTTTAGCATTCTCTGATTCAATACCGCCGCCGGACAAGTACCAAACTTCTGGATCTAAGTAATAAATTTTGCCATTTTTAGCAGCGTTTGTTTTACCGACAATGTCATTTTCAATTGCCGCTTTTGTACCTGATTCTCCCTCAGTTACTACAGCGTCGCGATCTACTACGAAAAGAATATCAGGGTTTTTCTCCAAAACGTATTCATATGAAACGCTTTGCCCATGTGTAGAAACTTCCAGGTTTTCATCAACGGCTTTTACACCATATGCATCATGGATTACACCGAAACGTGAACCAGGGCCATAAGCACTTAATTCGCCTTCAGATGCAAGGACGATTAAAGCTTTATCATCTAAACTAGCTGTTTTTTCTTTTACTTCCACAAGTTTTGCATCAATTTTTTCTAATGCTGCAGTCGCTTCTGCTTCTTTACCAAATATTTTACCAGCTAATGCTGTATTTGCTTTAAATGAATTTACATAGTCAGCAGTGTTTAAACCAACAAAAACGGTTGGAGCAATTTTACTTAATTCTTCATATGCATCTGCTTGACGACCGGAAATGAAAATTACATCTGGTTTCATTGCACTGATTGCTTCGAAATCCGGCTCTTTCAATGCGCCAGCATTTTTGTAAGTAGCTTCATCTGCATATTTGCTTAAGTATTTCGGTAAACTGCTTTGTGATACGGAAGTTACGTCAACTCCAAGGGAATCTAATGTATCTAGGAAACCGTAGTCAAATACAACAACTGTTTCAGGTTTTGCATCAAGTGTTACTTCTTTATATCCTTCTGGTTGTGCAATTGTTAATGGGAAAACAGAAGCTTCTTCTGTTGCTCCTTCTGTAGTAGCATCCTCTTTTGCTTTTGAAGTATCTTCTGTTGCTTCATTTTTCGAACCACATGCAGCTAATAATAGTACTAGCATTGCAAAAATCACCGATAATAATTTCCAGTTTTTCATTTGTTGAAATCTCCTTTTTTTATGAATTAAAATATACACAGATTCTGCAACTATCCATTTCTTGAATTGGAATATCCATGTCATAAATCTCTTTTAAAGCATCCGAGTTAATAATCTCATGGGTTGGACCATCTTTGATCACACGTCCGTCTTTCAACGCAACAATATAATCCGAGTATACAGATGCAAAGTTAATGTCGTGCAATACAATTACAACCGTTTTCCCAAGCTCTGTTACAAGCTTTCGAAGAATCTTCATAATTTGAACAGAATGCTTCATATCCAAATTGTTTAAAGGTTCATCTAATAAAATATATTCTGTGTCTTGAGCAATAACCATCGCGATGAAAGCACGCTGACGTTGACCACCAGAAAGCTCGTCTAAGTAGCTATCTTCTAAATCAGCTAAGTTCATATACTCAATTGCTTTGTCGACCATTTTAATATCTTCTGCATTTAAACGTCCTTTGGAATAAGGAAAACGTCCAAACGAAACTAACTCACGAATAGTTAAACGAACATTCATATAGTTCGATTGTTTCAAAATGGATACGCGTTTGGAGAAGTCGTTGGATTTCCATTTACGTACATCTGATTTATCTAGTAAGACCTCACCCGTGTCCGCATCTAACAAACGACTCACCATTGACAAAAGTGTTGATTTTCCAGCTCCATTAGGACCAATAAACGAAGTGATTTTTCCGGACTGAATATTTACACTGACATTGTCCACTACTGGCTTTTTAGCAAAATACTTTGTTACCTCTTTTAATTGGATCATGTCGCAGCTCGACTCTCCTTTAATAACAAGTAGATGAAGTAAATTCCACCGAGAAAGTTAATAATTACGCTCAATGTAGTATCGAACGTGAAAATCCTTTCAACAATCCACTGTCCTCCGATTAATGCAACTAAGCTCATTAAACTAGCTCCAATAATTAGCACAGAATGTTTGTAAGTATTAAAAAACTGGTACGATAAATTGGCAACGATTAATCCGAAGAATGTTATGGGCCCAACAAGTGCTGTAGAAGTAGCAATTAAAACAGCGGACAACACCAGCATACTTTTGACTATTTTATCGTAATCCACGCCAAGATTTATTGCATTGTCACGTCCTAGAGACAGTACATCCAACTCTCTAATAGTGCGCCAGCCGTAAATGATGCTTAAGACTATAATTATCATCGCAAGCCAGACTAAGTCTCCATTTACATTGTTAAAGCTTGCAAACATTTTATTCTGTAAGCTTGTAAATTCATTTGGATCAATGAGCACTTGAAGAAAAGTTGTAATGCTTCCCAAAAAGGTACCAATAATAATCCCAACAAGAAGTAAGAAATAAATTGGGCGTTTACCTGCATTAAACAAAAAGCGATAAAGCAATAATGCAAATACAATCATCGCTATAACAGAAATAAAGAAATTATAATTTTTGTTAATGACTAAAATAGACATCGAACCAAAGAAATAATAAATAAATGTCTGTACCAACATATAAAGCGAATCAAGACCCATTACACTCGGTGTTAAAATTCGATTATGTGTGATTGTTTGGAAAATTACTGTTGAATAGGCAATTGCTACACCCGTAAGTGCCATCGCTAACACTTTAATCGCTCGACGTGGCAGCGCATAATCATAATTTCCATTCAATCCTTGAAATAAGTACAATGCTAAACAAACTACGACCAGTGATAGCAATAAGATCATTTTTGTGCTGTTACGCATATGCTTTCCCCCTAAACAATAAGAATAGGAAGATGGCACTTCCGATCACACCAACTGTCATGCTAATCGGAATTTCGTAAGGGAAAATTAACACCCGCCCTAAAATGTCACATACCAACAAGAATATGACTCCAAGCAATGCCGTATGTGGAAGTGTTTTTTCTAAATGATCCCCTTTAAATATCGATACAATATTAGGAATGATTAAACCTAAAAACGGGATCATCCCAACTGTTAGAACAACCGTAGTTGAGATTAAAGCGACTAATACCAAACCTAAGTTCATAACTCTTTTGTAAGATAAACCGAGATTTTTTGCAAAATCCTCACCCATCCCAGCAACAGTAAAACGATTAGCATAAAAATAGGCAATTATTAATACAGGTACACTTATGTACAATAATTCATATCTGCCTTTCAAGATTAAGGAAAAGTCCCCTTGTAGCCAGACAGTAATATTTTGAACAATGTTTGATTTGTAAGCAAAAAACGTGGTAATCGAAGACAAAATATTTCCGAACATTAGACCAACAAGTGGAATAAAGATGGCATCTTTAAACTTTATTCGATTAAGTATTTGCATAAACAGCAATGTACCAGCTAAAGCGAAGATAAATGCAAAAGTGAGCTTCTGCATATAGGTCGCATTTGTAAATACGATCATCGAGATTAATATTCCTAAACGAGTAGCATCTAGCGTTCCTGCCGTTGTTGGAGATACGAACTTATTTCTACTTAAACTCTGCATGATTAACCCTGCAATACTCATCCCTGCTCCTGCAAGTATGATGGCGATAAGCCTTGGTATACGGCTAATCAGAAATATTTGCGTATTTTGAGATGTAAAATCTAACAAATCAATTGGTGAAATTCTCGTAACACCAACAAAAAGAGATAAGAGAGAAAGCGCGACTAGTGCAATTACAAGATATCTTTTTTTCATAACTATCCTCATCATTCTATTTGCGAAATAATGATAGTGAAAATCATTATCATTTAATCACAAGTTTTATTATAGCACCTTGGGTTTACAAGTCAACCATTAATGAAAATGATTTTCAATTGATGATATATATGTAATTTTGTCCATTTATATTCCAGTAATTAACCTTACTATAAGAATGCATTTAAAACAAAAAGACTGCTTACAACTGTCGATTTTTCACGACAATTACAGCAGTCTTTTTTGGCACTTAAATTAATCAGATGGAAGTAGCACTATCAATAACCTCTTGTGGAATAACAATTTCTTTCATCTCATTAAAGTTGGAGAAGTCAGATTTAACATTTTGTTTCATATTCATCTTTTCTCCATCAATCGTCATATCCATATCTAGAACCATATCTACTTTATTTGTTTGGAATGATTTCTTATCGATGTGAATTAAGTAGTTTATGGAATTAATGTTCATATCTATATTTCCTTCTTCTCCACTAATACTTTGAAGCGCTTCATCTACTTGTGCTTTTACCAACTCTGTAAATTTTTCTCCAGAGGCTTGTAAGGATAAGATATAGTTATCATTGTCCTGTTCGAAGGTAAAATCCTCTAAATAATTTTGAATTATTTTCAGCTGATTTGTCGGATTTGATTGATCTGTTGTACTCATCAGTTGATCCATCATTTCTTTCGGAAACTTCATCCACTGACCAGATGTTGCTTCATACATATAGAAAGCATCTTTCGTAATATAACTTTCTATCTCAATATCTTGTGCTTCCAAACTCTGATCATCCGACTGCATGCTTGTCGTCCCTGTTTGATGAATCTGCATCGGATCTACTATATAATCCATTTCCAAAACGGAACTAACATCCAAATTCATATCTTGAGCAGGCAAATGCATCGTTTGCTTCATATCTATTTTTGCCTTCACACTTTTCAACTCTTCTGATACTTTTAGCGACTTATCGTATACTTCTTTAAGCGTTAACTTACTCGTCTCCGTTACATCCTTATCTTTTACCGGGGCAGCTGTCTCATTACATGCTGCTAAACCTAATGCTAATGTGGCTACAGCTAATAGTGTGGTCCATTTCTTCATCTCGTTTATCATCCCTTCTTTTCAGATAATAACTTTACGAGGAAGACTCAGGAAAGGTTTCATTTATTTTCTATTATCTTACGCCGCGCATATACTTTTGGATAAGAGGAGTGAAAAAGTACAATAATAATCCTAGAACAAGCGCGAGAACTCCGATTACGCCAAAATACACAATCTCATTTTCAGGTGTATATAGTTTTACCACTTGCGCATTGATTGCTTGAGCAGACGCATTCGTTAAAAACCATAAACTCATTGTTTGCGCCGCAAAAGCAGCAGGTGCGAGTTTGGTCGTTGCGGATAAACCAACTGGAGAAAGCAATAATTCACCAAGAACAACTAAGAAGAAACTCAACACTAGCCAAAATGGGCTAACAAGAGATTCTGTTCCATTTATATATGCAGGGATGATCATAACAATAAAGGACATCCCAGCAAAAAATAATCCATATGCAAACTTTCTTGGAGTAGATGGCTGTCTATCCCCTAATTTCACCCATAGCCATGCAAAAACTGGTGCAAGTGCAATGACGAAAAGAAGATTCAACGATTGGAACCATGCAGGTGAAATCTTATATGAACCAATCATTAAATTTACTCGTTCATCTGCATATAGAGCTAAAATATTTGATCCTTGTTCTTGAATTGCCCAGAACATCATAGCCGCAACAAATAGCGGAATATATGCAAGTAATCTCGACTTTTCATCTGCAGAAGTTTTCCCACTTCTATACATCACAATAAAATAAAGCGTTGGTATAACAATACCTAAAATAGACACCGTCATCGTAAAAACATCGATTGTCATAATGCCCTGGTGGACTAAGATGAATCCAACTATTAATACTAATAGGATAGCAACACCAATTCGCGTCAGAACTTTCTTTCGTTCTTCTTTAGACATTGGGTTTGGTACATATGAACCTGCTAGTCCAAGGTATTTTTTCTTTGTCATCATAAAAACAATTAAACCAAGAGCCATGCCTATTGCTGCAATTCCAAATCCTAAATGGAAATTGTATTCAAGACCAATAGTTCCAACGATTAAAGGTGCTATAAAAGCTCCTGCATTAATACCCATATAAAAAATACTGAAGCCTGAATCACGACGTACATCATCTTCTGAATACAAATCTCCAATGATGCTTGAAATATTCGGTTTTAACAGTCCAGTTCCAATAATGATTAGAGCCATAGAAATAAATAATGGTGTCATACCACCAGGGAATGCCAATACAATATGGCCAAACATAATAAGGAGACCACCGACAAAAACCGTTTTAATATTTCCGAAAATTCTATCTGCAATCCAGCCACCAATTATTCCAGACATATAAACAAGTGAACCATATACAGCCATAATCGAATTGGCAGTGGTTTTATCAATTCCTAATCCACCTTGCGTCACTTCGTAATACATATAGTAAATTAAAATAGCGCGCATTCCATAATAGGAAAAACGCTCCCAAAACTCTGTGAAAAATAAGGACAATAAGCCTTTAGGATGTCCAAAGAAACCTTTTTGCGGGACCGATTGTACTATTTCTTCTTTTGTTGCCATGCTCTTACCTCTTTTCTAAATGAAACATATTATATCTTTCCCTATTTCCAATGTCAAAAAACATTTAATTTAGAAATATTAGCTAATAGATAAGATTTAATATATTTCGACTTTTAAAGTTTTTCGGTATAATAGTCGTTGTAACACAGGGAAGGAGTAGATTTTGTGTTAAAAAAGTTTTTTTCATTTTACAAGCCTCATAAGCGATTATTCATTATTGACTTTAGTAGCGCAGTATTCGTCGCAATACTAGAGCTTGCATTTCCGGTAGCCGTTCAATGGTTTATCGATAAATTGTTGCCGACTGGTGATTGGAATATGATTGTTAAGATTGGCATTTTGCTTTTATTGGTCTATATTTTGAGTACTTTCCTCAATTATGTCGTGAGTTATTTAGGACATAAACTTGGCATTAATATCGAAACCGATATGAGACAGCAATTATTTAATCACGTACAAAGACAATCATTTCGTTTTTTTGATAATACGAAAACTGGTCATATAATGAGTCGCATTACAAATGACTTATTTGATATTGGCGAACTTGCCCATCATGGACCAGAGGATTTATTTATCGCTATCATGACACTCATCGGTGCATTTTTAATTATGTTCCACATCAATCCAGAGCTCGCGCTAATTTCAATTATTATGGTACCGTTCCTAGCGATTGTTGCAACATACGGAAATATTATGATGAATAAAGCATGGAAAAACATGTACGGTAAAATTGCGGACGTCAATGCTCGTGTTGAAGATAGTGTATCCGGTGTGCGCGTCGTGCAATCATTTACAAACGAAAATTTTGAAATTACTCGCTTTCAAAAAGATAATGGACAATTTCGTTTGGCCAAGCTTGTAGCTTATAAGGTAATGGCACGAACACATTCAAGTATTTATATGATGACTCGCCTTGTAACATTGGTCGTGCTTGTAGTGGGAGCATGGTTTACAGTTAAAGGGAAATTGACAACCGGCGAGCTTGTGAGTTTTATCCTTTATGTTAATGTGTTAATAAAACCTGTCGATAAAATTACAGCTCTTCTTGAGTTGTATCCGAAAGGCATGGCAGGATTTAAACGATTTTTAGACCTTATGGAGCAGGATCCTGAGATTAAAGATCGCCCAAATGCTTTGAAAGTATCTCATTTAAATGGTGATATTGAATTCGAGAATGTAGGCTTTGGATATGACGATCATAGGTCTGTCTTAGATAATATTAACTTATCCGTAAAAGCTGGAGAAACTGTTGCATTCGTTGGTCCATCAGGTGCAGGGAAAACGACTATCTGCTCACTAATCCCTCGTTTTTATGATGTGAATACTGGCGCTATATCGATTGATGGATTAAATATTCAAGACATTGCCATGGAGTCTTTACGTTCGCAAATCGGGATTGTGCAGCAAGACGTATTCTTATTCACTGGGACGATTCGCGAAAATATTGCATATGGGAAAAAGGATGCTCCTGAAGAAGAAATTCAAGATGCAGCGAAAAAAGCGCATTTAGAAAGCTTCATCGCGGCGCTTCCAGAAGGTTACGATACACAAATCGGCGAACGAGGGCTTAAACTATCTGGCGGACAAAAGCAACGTTTAGCAATTGCTCGCATGTTCTTGAAAAATCCACCAATATTAATTTTGGACGAGGCTACATCAGCTCTTGATACAGAAACAGAGAAAATTATTCAACATTCCCTAATGGAGCTTGCGGAAAATCGCACCACTCTTATTATTGCACATCGGTTAGCAACTATTCGTGATGCAGACCGAGTAATTGTAGTAACCGAAGATGGTATTGCAGAAGACGGATCCTATAATGATTTAGTGGAGCAAGATGGCATTTTCGCTAGATTGCATAATATACAATTCCAGGAAATTTAACGAGTGAAAGCTGCTCCGCTTAGTGCGTGGAGCAGCTTTTTATTTGGTTTGGGTGTGGGTGTGGCGCTCTCTGTCTTGGGCGGGTTCTCTCGGAGCAGTCCCGAGCGCTATCGCAACGGAATTTACTACTCATAATAAAGGACTATGGAAACAGTCGAAAGTCCATTTTTTACTATTTCCATAGTCGAGTTAGTTATTTATCAAATATAAACTTTTGAAAACGGTCATAATCTGCTTTTTTCAATTCGACTTTAACAAGCGTACCTTCTTCTTCATATGAGGTTGATTTAACGGATGAATGTTCATTCAAATAGGATACGATATCTCCCCGATCAAAAGGTACGAGCATGGAGCAGCTTACAAAATCGGAGAAAATATGATTTTTGATGATTTCTAGCAATTCATCTAATCCCGCACCTTCTTTTGCAGATATCCATATATTATCTCCTGAAACGTATGGATACTTCATTTCCGCAAGGTCTGATTTATTGTAGACAAAAATAGTTGGGACATCCTTTACTCCGACAGCGAGCAGGGTTTCATTTGTAACATCCATCATGTAACGGTGTTCGTCGTTGGAAACGTCTACTACATGTAAAAGTAAATTTGCTTCACGTGCTTCTTCTAGGGTTGAGCGGAATGCCTTCACCAGATGATGTGGAAGCTTGCTAACGAATCCTACCGTATCGGTTAATAAAAACTCTTTTTGGTCAGCTAATTTTATTTGTCTAACAGAAGTTTCTAGTGTTGCGAATAGCATGTCCTTTTCAAATACCTGCTTCGATTCTTCTTGTCCCACTTTATTGAGAAGTTGGTTCATGATGGTTGATTTACCAGCATTCGTATATCCAACTAAAGAAACTACTGGAATGGCATTTTTCTTTCGTTGCTTTCGTTGAGTTTCTCGTTGATCTTTTACATGTTCAAGTTCTCGTTTTAACTTAGCAATTTGGTCTTCAATTTTACGTCTATCTAGTTCTAGCTTCGTTTCCCCTGCACCCCGGTTTTTGAATCCGCCGCCAGTTCCTCCTCCTTGTCGACCTAGTGAAGCACGAAGTCCGACTAGTCGAGGCAACATGTATTGAAGCTGCGCTAGTTCTACTTGCATTTGGGCCTCGTTGGATTTAGCTCTTCGTGCGAAAATATCTAAAATAAGCATTGTCCGGTCAATAACTTTGCAATCCAAGTCTCTTTCTAAGTTTCGAATTTGAGATGGAGACAATTCGTCATTAAATATAACGAGATTTGCACCAGCTTCTTCGTAGAAATTTTTAATTTCTTCTACTTTTCCAGTCCCAACATAGTGAGATGAGGTTACTCTATTTAAATTTTGCGTTACTTCCCCAACTACTTCTACATTTAAAGCTTCTGCTAAGTTGTGTAATTCCTCTAATCCATATTCGAAATGCTCATCATGCTTCAGATTAACCGCAACAACGACTGCCTTTTCTTTTAATTCATCCAAAATACTTCCCCCTCTTAACGAAAACGATAAGTTGCTTGTTCATATATAATATCTTCTTTTATATCCGAACCACTAATTTGAATACTTTCAAGTCTTTCTTTCGTTCCATTTTCTAATTTTTTGAATACTAATTGTGTATTTGATAAAAGCAATGTCTGTTCATCTTGTTCTTTTAAATCAAAATACTTTTTCCACTTATCCATTACTTCCCTTGGTTCGGCCACATAAAACTCACAAGCGGCAATTGCCAATTCTAGATTGCTACTATCGATGCTGCTATCATCATGAAGTAATTGGTAGCGTTCCTTATCACTTTCCTCCCACTCAATGAAGAATGGAGTGGGAAGCGCATCACTTACTTCCTCTTTTACAAAAAGCATTTTCCATTTACGTACTAAGCCACTTGTCGTTTTTCTTTCAGCATGTAAAACTCCAGACGTTTCTAAACCTTTACCTTCGAGTTGTAAGCATAGTTCGTCAATTGTCGAAGTACGGATACATATTGTTCCAAAGCCCGGTCCTGTTTTCAAATCATTTAGAAATAAATTGATAAATGGATGATTGGCTTTGGATGCAACTTCTAAATGCTCTAGCGCTAGCCATTCAATATAGCTATTTTTTGTATACAGAAGGGCATTATACGTACCCCAGTGTAAATGCTGCCCTCCAACTACTGCGTGAAATCCTTTTGCACACCAATCCTCCGCTACATCTTTTGGTGTTTTTGTTACATGATGTACAATATGATCTAAATACATGTAAGCACCTCTATTCATCTCTTATTATGGATGACTTTTCATGAAACAAAAAGAGGTGACATTGAATAGCTGCCACCTCTTTTGACAATTTCCCGGGAAATGTGTCGATTGCATGTTATACTTCTACTTTTTCTTTCGACATTTCACGTAGAAGGAACTCTTTTACCGGATCCCGTCATAGGATGGGAATCGATAAATTCAATATATTACCTTTCCTTTTATTCTATCACAAAATTCTGATGAGATAGTCTTTTACATTACCAATTGACAGTCGGTAAATACATGGTAAAATCCTAATTACTTTAGTGCTACGAAGCGTTGAATCGCGAAAGTAAAATAAAAGAGAAATACTTGGGGGGATTTACAATGTTTCGTATTCGATCAACAATAACTCCTTCATTTATGGAGGCAGTGTTACTAATATCGACGATTATTACCATAATGGCAGTTTGTATTATTAAATTTGATGCCGTTCCACATATGCCTATTTTGCTATCAATTTTACTACTCATCACGTATGGTCTATGTAAAAAAGTGTCTTACAAAAAATTAGAAGAAGGTCTGGTAGAAGGGTCCAAAGCGGGACTTGGCGCTATTTTTATCTTTTTCTTTATTGGGATTCTAATTAGTAGTTGGATGATGGGTGGAACGATTCCGACACTTATATACTTAGGGTTTCAATTTATTTCTCCACACTTTTTCTATGCAATCGCATTTCTTGTCACATGTATTATTGGTTTATCCATCGGAAGTTCCTTAACAACGGTCGCAACAGCTGGTGTTGCATTTATTGGGATGGCGAGTGCTATGGATATCTCTTTAGCCATTACTGCTGGTGCAATTGTTTCTGGTGCTTTTTTCGGCGACAAGATGTCACCTTTATCGGATACCACAAATCTTGCATCAGCTATCGTGCATGTAGATTTATTTGAACATATTCGAAATATGGGTTGGACGACCATTCCAGCTTTCTTCATTTCCCTTATTGGATACGGTATTTTATCACCAAATAATGAAATCCAAAAATTTGACCAAATCAATAACTTTCAAGAAGGGCTCCTACAAACAGGGATGATCCATTGGTATACATTACTACCACTTGCTTTACTCGTCGTACTTTCTTTTAAAAAGGTACCTGCTATTATGGCGCTTGCTTTAACTTCCATTGCCGGTATACTCGTTTCTTATTTCCATCACCATTTTGCTTTTGGCGAAGTGTTAAACATATTATTTAGCGGCTATACGTCTCAGACAGGGATTGAAGTAGTTGACTCACTACTCACTCGCGGAGGGATGAATAGTATGATGTTCACTATATCGCTTGTACTACTGGCTTTAAGCATGGGCGGCCTTTTATTTACACTTGGTATTGTGCAAAGCTTGTTGATGAAAGTGGAGAGTTTATTAAAAAATGTAGGGTCTGTCATTACTGCAGCCGCATTTACTGCAATAGGTGTGAACATATTAATAGGCGAGCAGTATTTATCAATTTTATTAACTGGAGAAACATTTCAAGCACAATTTCAAAAAGTTGGTTTAACAAATAAAAACTTAGCACGCGTGATGGAAGATGCAGGTACAGTCGTTAATCCTCTTGTCCCATGGAGTGTCTGTGGCATATTTATAACGAATATATTAGCTGTATCGACGATTGACTATTTGCCATTCGCATTTTTCTGCTTACTTAGTCCGATACTTACTATTTTGTTTGGTTGGACAGGTAAAACATTAACTTATATTGTGGAGAAATAAGTTCCCTTTATTGTATTTTCCAACTAAGCGTTCTGTTTTTCCAACTAGATCTTTCATTTTTCCAACTAAACTAACTAAAATTCCAACTAAGGTTTGCGTTTTTCCAACTAACCTAGAATCTTGTGGTTGTGATACACTATTTTCATGTATCTTACGAAAAAGAAGGCGAATTTTATGGAATTTCAAGAAATGAAAGAATATCTGATCGAACAAACTTTAAATAAGCAGTTGATTGCTGCAACTATCAGTCAACCACGTGCAAAATCTAATGAAGTAAAGCGTGTCAAACTAAAACCACTGGAAATAAAAAATATGTATCATATCCAAATTGAATATCAGTACGAACGTATTTTAAAACATGAGAATATTCCACTAGAAGACTTTGCAGAGTCACTGGAAAACCTATTTGACCAATTCCGTCAATTGCATGCAGATTTCACAGCAGAAAAAGTACAAGTCCAGCTTTCTAAAAAAAACAAAGTAATGTGGAAATCAAAGAAAACGGCTTCTGCAAAAATAATGAATCTATCACATAATCGTAAAAAGAATTATCTTTTAGATGAAGATACACCCTATCCTTTTCTTATTCGTTTAGGTGTGCAAACAGTGGAAGGGAAAGTTAAAAAGCAGAAGTACGATAAATTCAAGCAAATTAATCGTTTTGTGGAGTTTATTGACGATGCACTTGCCCACTTACCAAAGGATCAAACCGTTCGAATTCTGGATTTTGGATCTGGTAAATCATATTTAACCTTTGCGCTTTATCATTATTTAAAAATTGAAAAGGGTCTTGATATTCGAGTAACTGGTCTTGATTTGAAAAAAGAAGTGATTGAGGAATGCGCGAAGATTGCTGATGATTTAGGCTATGATCAGCTTGAGTTTTTAGTTGGAGATATAAATGATTACAATAATGAAACAACTGTAGATATGGTTGTCACGCTACATGCTTGTGATGTCGCTACAGATATGGCTTTAGCTCGTGCGGTCAAATGGGGAGCAAGCGTTATTTTAAGTGTTCCCTGCTGCCAGCACGAATTAAATACACAACTAAACGCACCAGGGCTCGACATTATGTTGAAGCATGGACTTGTGAAAGAACGTTTTGCAGCACTTGCCACAGATTCCATTCGAGCTGAAATTCTGAATATGGTTGGTTATGAAGCACAGCTAGTGGAATTTATTGATATGGAAAATACTCCGAAGAATATACTCATACGTGCTTACAAAACTGGGAAGAAGTCATCAGAAGAACAATTCAAAAGCTATAAACAGTTCACACAAATGCTAAACGCAGAGCCATTTTTGGAGAATGAACTAAAAGAATATCTATAAGAGTGCCTGTTTCTTGCAATATTATTCATGTGAGAAACAGGTGTTTTTTATAAAGTAACGTCTCGTCTCAATAGACAAAATAATTTCCGTAAATTCTGATAGGAGTTGAAAATATTGAAAGAACCGACATTGAAAAAAGTAGCATATGGTGCTGCGATGGCTATTGCTATCATCTTAGTTCATTTTATCAATGCAAGAATTTACACAATGCCTCCGATTTTCGCAATATTTTTAGCAATTTTCTTCACCTACTTAGGCATTTCTGTCATAAAAAAATACGATAAGCTCGATCAAAAAATCTCACGAACCAAATATAATCTATTTAACGCACTAGTTGTATTTGTTCTCTTCATTGCTTATTATACAATTGCACAATAAAAGGTCGTCTCCAATTGTGGGACGACCTTTCTCTTATAATTCTTGTCTCAAAGCTTGAATGACATCAATTTTCGTTGCTTTTCTTGCTGGTCTCCATCCAGAAACCATTGCTACTCCGATACTAATAACAGATGCAATAACAACAAGTTGCCAAGGTATTAATGAGAATGTTATGGATAAGTCTTGGAACTTATCCTCACCTAGTGCTACTCCAACTACCATCGGTAATATCCAGTTCGACAGGAAACTAACCGCATATGAAATAATCACTGCAAGTACTGTACCAATAATACCAATCCACGCACTTTCCATTAAGAACAATCGCTGAATCAGTTTCGGACTAGCTCCTATTGCTTTCATAACACCAATTTCACGAGTTCTTTCGGTTACGGCCATTGTCATTGTATTAAATATACCAATCGATGAAATTAACACGGCAATTGTTCCTACAAATATTAATCCAATTTTAAATGCCATGAAAAATACATCTAGTTGCTCTAATTGTTCTGATACCGAATACACACTATAGCCCATTTTCTTTAACTCTTCTGTCACCGATTTCACGTGCTCTAAGCTAGACGTATAAATCTTTGTTTGCGTATAAAATAAATCTGTGTTTTCTGCCCCTGTATTAGATAAGTACACATCTTGAAACTTATCTCTCCAAGACTCATCCAATAATACATTCGTATCGACAATCCAATCTTTTGCCGGTTTTTCAGTTATCCCTACAATCGTAAAATTCCATTTCTCCGGAAACGCTTCTTCTGCATCATATGACTTAATTGCCATTGTAATTGTTTTTCCGATTAAGGAATCCTGGTAACCTCCCATTGGTTTGGTTGTTTCTTCCGTACCTTGGCTTTGCTCCATTTCTTTACGTTCAGCATCATTTAATAAATTCTGTGCAAACTGATAGCCTACAACTATTTCATTTGCCTTCGTAGGCATTCTTCCTTCCGATAATTTAAGATTCGACTTTTTTTCTTCCTCAAAATTTGTGAGTAGCATATTTGTTTCTATGGAACGATCTTCTATTTGAGAAAATGCAAGTGCATCCATGCGAGTTCTTTGGACGATTGCATGCACATGCTCTATTCCTTTAATTTTAGGAATATCAAGTGATTCACCTTCATTTGGATACACTTCCACTTCTGTAATCGCTTGATCCTCTAATATTTCTTTACGCATTGTATCTTGAATGCCAAACCCAATGGAAGCAAGGACGATTAGAAATGCACAGCCCATCGTTGCAGCGAGTACAGTCATAAATACACGGAGTTTATTCTTTTTAATGTGTTGACGTACAAAATCGACTTGATCTTTAAATAGCATGATTTGTATCTCCCTTCACTAATTCGCCGTCACGCATTCTAAATTTACGATGCGCAATGCTAGCCACTTCCTCATCATGGGTAATCATTACGAATGTGACACCCAGTGTTTGATTAAGCTCTTGGATTAATAATAAAATATCTTGCTCCGTTTCTGAATCTAAGCTCCCAGTTGGTTCATCTGCAAAAATAATTGGTGGATTTGTAATAAGCGCACGCGCAATACTAACACGTTGTTGCTGTCCTCCGGATAACTCATTTGGATAGTGGTCCGCCACTCCATCTAGACCTACTTTTTTCATTAGTTGCTCTACACTTGCTGATCTTTCTTTGTAAGGTACTCCCTTTAATTTAAGTGGCAGCTCCACGTTTTCAAATGCTGTTAAACCTGGCATCAGTTGAAAGTTTTGAAAGATGAATCCGAAGTTATTTAATCGAAAATGTGCTCGTTCCGTTTCATTCAAATAGGCTGTTTCCTGTCCATTAACAGTGATGGAGCCATGCTCTGGACTCATAAATCCTGCTATAGTATGTAATAACGTAGATTTGCCCGAACCGCTTTTCCCTACAATTGCTACGATTTCACCTTTCCCTACTTCAAAGGATAATTCTTTTAATACAGGAACTTTCTTTTCCTTCCCTTTTTTCCCTATCAAAAATGTATGATTGACGTTCTGTACTTGTATCATTTATTTTCTCCTTCCGTTTTGCTACTTACTTAGTGTACCGATCGTTTCTTAACATTTAAGAAGGATAATAATGAAGAATTTCTTAAGAAATAAAGTTTTTCAGTTTAATCAAACTTTCCGCATTAGTCGCCCGTCTAATAATTGATACGTAATCGCGATACGGGAAAAAGGAGTACAACTATGTCATGACAAAAAAAGAAAAATTTCAACTAGTTGAAAACTATATAATAGAACATCAAAATGCACATTATCGGCTAGCTTTTAGCTATGTAAAAAATAAGGAATCGGCATTAGATATTATTCAAGAAAGTATTATGAAGGCACTGCGCTCCATTGAATCTTTAGAGGAAATTCATTATTTAAAAACGTGGTTTTACCGAATATTAATCAACACTTCGATTGACTTTATTCACAAAAATAAACGAGTAATAGTAGTAGAGGATAATATACTGGATTTTCATCTCCCAGCGCATGAAAA
The DNA here is from genome assembly GCF_042945595.1 of Psychrobacillus sp. L3. GTDB lineage: Bacteria > Bacillota > Bacilli > Bacillales_A > Planococcaceae > Psychrobacillus. Next base: position 3,512,520 of record NZ_CP168493.1, read on the forward strand.
CGACATTCCTGATATCGACTTGTATGAGGCAATTGACCATTTACCTGCAGTTTATAAAACCATTATTATTCTTCGTTTTTTTGAGGATATGAAAATTGATGATATCGCAACAACACTTGGAGAAAACACGAATACGATTAAAACGAGATTATATGCTGCACTACGAAAATTACGATCCAATATGGAAGAGAAGGTGGATGTATGAGTAAGTTAAATGATTCAAAAAAGCAATATGACGGCATTAAAATTCCAGAAGAGTTGTCACAAATAGTCCATGATTCTATTAGAAAAGCCCCAAAAAAGCAACCGAAAAATAAAACATTCAAACAGTGGGGAATTGGCATCGCAGCAGCGGCGACGCTATTTATTACAAGCGTTAATGTAAGTCCTGCATTAGCCCAATCTCTTTCCACTGTCCCTGTCCTTGGTTCGATTGTTCAGGTTATAACTTTACAAGAAATTCAAGTTGCTAAAGACACTTATAATGCAGAGTTAAAAACACCAGGTGTAACTGGACTCGAAAATAAAGAACTAGAAAAAACGTTAAATGAAAAATACATTGCAGAAAACGAAGCACTGTATAAAGACTTTCAAAAAGATATGAAAGTGATAGAGGCAGAAGGTGGAGGCCATCTAGGAATGGAATCTACGTATGAAGTAGTGACAGACACAGATGATATTCTGTCGATTAGCCGTTATGTTGTGAATACAGTTGGTTCATCGTCTACCACGATGCGAACAGATACAATCGATAAGAAAAATGAGATTCTCATCACATTGCCGAGCTTATTTAAAAACGATCAATATATAGAAGCCATTTCTACTTATATTAAAGAAGACATGATCAAGCAAATGGCGGCTGATGAAAATATTACTTACTGGGTTGGTAGCGAAGCAGATTTTGAATCATTTGAGGCAATTCGTCCTGATCAAACCTTCTCCATTACAGCCAATCATAAACTAACTATTTCATTCGATAAATACGAAGTGGCTCCAGGTTATATGGGCGTCCTTACGTTTGAGATTCCAACAGAAGTGATTAAGTCTCACTTAATTAGTGATTATTATATTAAATGATTTAGAAGTGTATAATGAGCTAAATCGTAATCGGATGATCAATTAACTTGATCATCCGATTAACCAGTTTCATTAGTCGCAATGCATTCATTCAATTCAAAAACCTGCTACCTATCACAATCTGTGAGAAGTAGCAGGTTTTTAATTTATGATGGCATCGGAGTATCAGTTGGTGCTGCATATCCTTCTTTATATTTTTCATCAATTGCTTTTCGAATTTCGATAAGTGACTTTCCTTGTTGTACCATATTGATCGACATGACCGCTGTTTCAAGGCAAGCTTGGCAACGAGTCCCATGGTCATCCCAAACAACTTCGCCATCTTCTTTTATCTCATAGACGAAGCAGTTAAAATTACTTATATGACCAGCGTTGTCTCCACAACCACAGTAGCAAGGCATCCATTTCAAGATATCGTTTGCTTTTGCCGCTGCTTGGTAGACAAGTTTCATATCTTCGGATTGCTTGTCTAAAAATGTTGGCAATACTTCAGCTGATGTAGTTGTCTCTTGTAAGTCACCATTTGTTAGATGTGTGATATGTTCTCCGTGCTCATCATGACTTTCTTTTGACCCTTTTTGACCACATGCAGAAAGCACTAATAAAGCACAAACAAATATGAATAATAATTTTTTCATTTTATAACTTCCTCTTTGACTTAAATCATTTTTTCAGGTCGTACGATTTCATCAAACTTTTCAGCAGTTAGTAGCTCTAATGCCACCGCCGCTTCCTTCAATGTCGTTTCGTTTTTATGTGCATATTTTGCAATTTTCGCCGCATTTTCATAACCAATATACGGATTTAACGCTGTAACTAGCATTAATGAATTGTTCACATGATGTTGAATCGTTTCTAGGTTAGGTTCAATTCCAACCGCACAATTGTTATTAAAACTGATGATAGCATCACTTAATAAACTAACTGACTGTAAAAAGTTATGAATGATTACTGGTTTGAAAACATTCAACTGATAATTCCCTTGGCTTGCTGCAAAACTGATGGTAGTGTCGTTGCCCATTACTTGTGCAACAACCATCGTCATCGCTTCACTTTGTGTTGGGTTCACTTTACCAGGCATGATGGAACTGCCTGGTTCATTTTCAGGTATAGAAATTTCTCCAATACCTGATCGAGGACCACTTGCAAGTAAGCGAACATCATTTGCGATTTTCATTAGATCTGCTGCAAGCGCCTTCACTGCTCCATGTACATATACAACATCGTCATAACTTGTTAAGGAGTGGAATTTGTTTTTAGCAGAAGTGAATTCAATTCCTAATGCTTTGGAAATTTCAGCAGCAACTAAATCACCGAATCCTTTTGGGGCATTTAGACCTGTCCCCACTGCGGTTCCGCCAATCGCAAGCTCTTTCATCTCTTGCACACTTTGCAAAATCATATTCGATGATTTTTCTAACATCCTATGCCAACCACTGAATTCTTGACCAAGTGATAAAGGCGTTGCATCCTGTAAATGCGTACGGCCGATTTTCACAATATCCATGAATTGCGCTGATTTTTTCCCAAGCGTTTCTTTTAACACATCAATTGCCGGTAAAAGTTTTTTTTCTACTGCAAGTACACCAGCAATATGAAGTGCTGTTGGGAACGTATCATTCGAACTTTGTGATTTGTTTACATCATCATTCGGATGAAGAAGCTCCTTACTCCTTTTTTCTTCAAGGATTTGATTACCACGATGAGCGATCACTTCATTCACATTCATATTCGATTGTGTACCACTGCCTGTTTGCCAAACAACTAACGGGAAATGGGCATCTAGTTTACCTGCAAGAATTTCATCCGCTGCTGTGGAGATAGCATCCTTTTTCGCTTCGGATAAATTGCCAAGTGAATGACTTACAATTGCGGCAGATTTTTTTAGTAGGGCAAGACCATGGACAACACCAATTGGCATTTTTTCATTGCCGATTTTAAAGTTTTCTTTCGATCTTTGCGTTTGGGCTCCCCAAAGACTTTCTTGTGGAACTTTAACTTCTCCCATAGAATCATGCTCAATACGATAAGACATTTTTCTCCACCCCTTCTTATTGCCATTCGTTATTTCTTTCCTTTAACATGTTTAAAAATTCATTTACGACAATTGGATTAAACTGAGTACCTCTACCAATTTCTATTTCATGTAATGCTTCTTCCATCGTCATGGCACTTCTATAGACACGATTAGTAATCATCGCATCAAATGCATCTACAACGGAAACAATTGACGCTTCCAATGAAATTTCCTCACCCTTCAATCCATATGGATACCCATTTCCATCATATCGCTCGTGATGCTCCTCTACAATAAAAGCGGCTTCGCGGAATCGTTCGATCTCATGATTTCGCATCATCTCGGCACCTAATGTAGGATGCGTTTTAATAATTCTCCATTCATCTTCTGTTAATTTCCCAACTTTATTTAAAATCTCAAGAGGAATCCCTAATTTACCGATATCATGAAAATAAGATCCGGTACTTAGAATAGTAATACCATGCGCTTCTGGTTTTATTCTTTTCCAAAGCTCGATAGAATAATCCCTAATTCGAGCACAATGATGATAAGTATAACCATCCACTTCTTGAATTTTTTTAGCATCTCTATGAATAATTTCTCGTTCTGTAAAGTTTTTTTCAAAAAAAGAAGACGTCATTTCAAACAATATTTCCACTTCTTTTTTTGCATAACAAGTTAGGATGGATGTATACATTTTTACATCAATCACATCGCCTGCATAAAATGTTTTTTTATTTCCATCCCATGCTACCTCAAGCTCCCCCATTAGAACCGTATAGCACTCTTTATAATCGGCATAGTTATTCGGATTATAGAAAAGCCAAGAGGTACTTTCCGCGAGTAAAGTATATAAGGAATAAGAAATATTAAGAGCGCTTCCCATGTAAGTAGTTATAGTTTGATCCGTAACTACTCTTGGTAAATGTACTTTTGTTTTCATATAATGAATCTGTTCTTTGGAAAGTATCATTTTGCCTCCATGTCCTTTGATAGTGCAAAACATTTTTTCTTCTATTTTAAACTTTATATCCACTTGATGAATGATTTTACGAGTAAAAAATCTTAAATAAAAGCTTTGATAAAGAGCCGGTAATCAAACCTTATTACCACCTAAACTGTTTATTCTTTAGTATGTCGATTAAAGCATCTACAACGACAGGTTTAAATTGTGTGCCTTTTCCTTTTTCAAGTTCTTTCACAGCTTCCTTTGTAGACAACGCCTTCTTATACACTCTGTCTGTTGTCATCGCGTCAAATGCATCGACAACGGATACAATGGAAGCTTCGAGCGTAATTTCATCTCCTATTAGACCATAAGGATATCCTTTTCCGTCATATCTTTCATGATGCTGTTCAACTATAAACGCACTATCTTTCAACCATCCTACTGAATGGTTCCGCATAATTCTTGCACCCTCTGTTGTATGCGTCTTCATGATTTCCCATTCTTCCGAAGTTAGCTTACCAGGCTTGTTTAATATTTCTATAGGTATGACTCGCTTACCGATATCATGAAAATAAGCTCCCCACCTAAGTCTACTCAAGCTTTCTACCGGCAACTTTAGATAATTCCAAACTTCTAAAGAGTAATCTTTAATACGATTGCAATGCATATAGGTATAGCCATCAATTTCTTCAATTACATCCGCTTCTTTTTGAAGAAGCTTCGATTCAAAAAAATTTGGTTCAAATTTTTCAAAATTCATTTTAATAAGAATTTGTACTTCTGTTTCACCATAGAACGAAATAATATTCTCATATTTTGACGCATCGATCGTTTCTCCGATTTCTATTACACGTCTCGTACCCTCATATTCCATTTCTATCGTTCCATCTAGAATTGTATAAGATTCTATTACTTCGTCACTATCCCCCATATCGTATTTCACCCAAAACGTACGGTTTTTATGCAATGAAAAAAGGGCATTCGACAGACCATCCCATCTTCCAAGCAAAATAACATTTGCATAGCCTAAACGAAGTACAGGATAACCATTTTGCTCATAATTACGGAAAGATTGATTTTTCTGTTTACTCATATGTACCTCCATAGGTCATTTTGTAGAAAAAAGATGAAATAACTGTTAATTTTATTATAACAAGTAGTTTAAATTTTTACACTACTACAATATTTTAATTAGAAAGAACAAGTTTACACAAAAAAAGCCCAAACGCATTATAGCGTCCAGACTTTTTTCTACTTATTATCCTACTCTTTGTTGACCAACTGTTCTATTGGTTGTTTAAGGTTTGCCTGCTTCACTTCTTGTGTTAGTTGTTCAATGCTCGGACGAATATTTCCTTTTCCAGCGTAGTTCTCAAGCATTTCTTTTACATCTATCCCTGAAGACGCTTTTAATGTTTCTTGAAGTGTAGACATTAAATTAGTTGCATAAGAGGTGATCTTGTTTGCCCCTCCGCCTTCTCCACTTCCTGTGTCCACTACTGTAATTTTGTCGATGTTGGAAAGCGGACTTGCAATTTGTTTCGCATATTCAGGCAACATGTGAACAATCATATCTAGCACTGCTGCTTGCCCATACATTTCAAATGCTTCGGCAATTTTACGTTTTGCCTCTGCTTCCGCAAGACCTTTCAGACGAATAACATCTGCTTCAGATTCACCTTGCGCTCTTTGTGAATCTGCTTTTGCAAGTCCGTCTAAACGTACTTTTTCTGCATCTGCTTTTGCTTTCGCTTCAATTCGATACTTTTCTGCGTCTGCTTCTGCCATTTCACGAGACTTTGCAGCTGCAGCATTTTGTTCAATTGCATAACGATCCGCATCTGCTTTTTTCTTTACCTCAGAATCATATTGCTTCTCACGACGTAGTATCTCTTTTTCTTCTAATTCAATTTGCTTTTGACGTTCAATAATTTGAATTTGCATTTCTTGTTCTGTAACTTCTTGTTTCGATTTTGCAGTTTGTAATTCATATGCTTGGTCAGCGCGTGCTTTTGCAATGTCTTGCTCCCTGCGATACTCTGCTACTTTTAGTTGGTTCTCTTTTTCCGCTTCCGCAATTTCAGTTGCTCTTTCTATCTCAGCACGCTGCGCATCCTTTGAAGCCTCCGCACGTTTTATGCGTGTTTCTTTTTCTGCTTCTGCCGTAGCGATGTCTGCATCTCGTTTTACTTGAGCAATTCTTGGTTTTCCAAGGGAATCTAAATAGCCATTTTTATCTCGAACATCTTTAATTGTAAAAGAAACGATGATTAGACCCATCTTCGCTAAGTCTTGAGAAGCAACACGTTGAACTTCCTGAGAAAATTTGTCGCGATTTTTATAAATTTCTTCTACCGTCATCGAACCTAATATGGAACGCAAGTGGCCTTCTAATACTTCCTTCGCTTCGTTTTCGCGATCTGCTTTTGATTTCCCTAGAAATTGTTCCGCAGCAGTTGCAATCTCAGAAATAGAACCACCAATTTTTATAATCGCTGTTCCATCTGCCATTACTGGAACCCCTTGCTCTGTATATACTTCCGGTGTTGTAACTTCTAATTTGCTCGATAAAAGGCTGAGTGGTTGAGCTTGTTGGAATACCGGATATACAAATGTACCTCCACCACGAATGATCTTAATACGGTTTCCAGAGTCGTCTGTATGTACATTTTTCGACCCTAAATAACTTCCTGTTACGATTAAAGCTTCATCTGGTCCAACTGTTCGGTACTTTGTCACATACACCGCAAGCATTATTACTATAACAAACACAACGACTCCAATTACGATTAAAAGACCCATATCTATACCTGGCATTCTTCTTCCCCCTATATATTATTTCAGTGGTTCATACTCTTTAACAAGAAATGTACCACTTGCTACTTCAATGATTAACACTTGTTTTCCATAGTCAACTTCTTCATTGTCATATTCTGCTGCTCGTTTAGAAAGTAAACCGTTCACTGTTTCAATGACAATTTCTCCGAATCCATCCCTAGGAATTGGAACGATAACTTTCCCAACTGACCCTTGCAACGATTCGTCTGTATATGCGGTAGAAACCTCCGCAGACGACAACGGTAGCAAAACAAAATAATATAATAAAAACGATAAAATGCTGGAAACAATAAATGCAGTGATAATAATAACCGTATTACTCCACTCGGTAAGTTTTAATAATATAAAGCCAGTCGCACATACGAATAAAACAAATGATAAAAACACAGTTGGGTTAAAAATACCCGCATCCATACCATCAATTGCATCCGCAAACAATACATATAAAATCGTGATTAGCCCTATAATGATTAGACCATATAAAAAGATTTGTTCGATTTTTAGCACTCCTTTCTTAATTACTGACCGTCTAATTATATATACGATGGTACTTTCAGAAAGTTTCATATTTTTACTTTTCTACAAAAAAAGATTTAATTCATAAAAAAACCTTCCTTATCATTCGACATTTTTTTCAAAAACATGAATAATAAGAAAAGAAAACGCTTTCAAAACCTTGTTTCTACCCTTATTTTAGGGAGTAATGTTACAGGATTGTAAATTTCGTAATATAGGAGTAAAAACTGTGTAGATTTTGCAGTTTTTTTGTTATGATATTTGAGATTAGTGACGACAAAAAATTCTTAAAGTCCAGGAGGCTTTTATGATTAGTTCAAGAAAACCAGACCCATTTTTTTCTTCCTTATTAAAAATTGCTCAAAACGTTCAAGAAGCTGCTCACTACGCAGATGATTTTAAAATTAATACTGTTTCTGACTTAAAAGAAATTAGTGTTCATCTTAAAAATTATGAGACTGCAGGAGATAAATTAATTCATGATTTGATCGTAAAGTTGAACAAATCGTTTATGACTCCGATTGAACGAGAAGACATTTTACAATTATCTATTAGAATGGACGATATTTTAGATGGTATTGATGATTTTACAGCCCATTTAGAAATGTTCTCACTTATTGAAATAGATGATTCCATGCGTACGTTTTTAGGTTATATTACGAAAAGTACAGATGAAATTGTAAAGGCTATGGAACTTCTTGCACAGAAAAAACTACTTAAGATGCATGAACACTCTGTTCTTATTAAGGACTACGAGCGTAAATGTGACGAAGTACTCCGTTCGTCTGTTAAACAATTGTTTTTAAAAGAAAAAGATCCAATCCGAATTATTCAATTTAAAGATATATATGAAAAATTAGAAGAAGTCGCGGATTATTGTCAAAACGTAGCAACTACGATTGAAGCAATTATCATGCGTAATGCGTAGGAGTACGTACATATGGAATATACTCTCATTCTTACAATTTTAGTCGTAATTTTCGCACTTGGTTTCGACTTCATTAATGGATTTCATGATACAGCTAATGCAATAGCAACATCTGTATCCACAAGGGCACTAAAGCCTCGAGTTGCTATTCTAATGGCTGCATGCATGAACTTTGTTGGAGCGCTTACTTTTACTGGAGTAGCTAAAACGATTACGAAAGATATTGTAGATCCTTTTGCTTTACAAAACGGTTCACTCGTTATTTTAGCTGCTTTATTGTCAGCTATTATATGGAATTTAGTCACTTGGTATTTCGGTATTCCATCCAGCTCATCACATGCATTAATTGGTTCAATCGCCGGCGCAGCTATTTCTGCAGCTGGATTGACTATTTTAAACTATGCTGGGTTTATCAAGATATTAGAAGCATTATTAATATCTCCATTTTTAGCGCTTGCTGTTGGATTCTTAATGATGTCATTATTCAAAGTGCTCTTTAAAAATACAAGCTTATACGGAACAAATAAAGGTTTTCGTATATTCCAAATTGGTACTGCTGCACTTCAGTCATTTACACATGGTACAAACGATGCCCAAAAAGCGATGGGGATTATTACAATGGCTTTGATCTCTGCCGAATTACAAACATCCGATGATATTCAAATGTGGGTTCGAATCGCTGCCGCAACCGCGATGGGTATTGGAACATCTATCGGTGGATATAAAATCATCAAAACTGTTGGCGGTAAGATCATGAAAATTCGCCCAATTAATGGAGCAGCAGCTGACTTATCATCTGCATTAATCATTTTTGGAGCTACTACTATCCACTTACCTGTTTCCACAACACATGTTATTTCTTCCGCTATTATGGGTGTAGGATCTGCACAACGTGTGAAAAGTGTACATTGGGGAGTTGCCAAAAAAATTGTCATTACATGGATTATTACACTACCGATTTCAGCATTATTGGCAGCAGTTATCTTCCGAATATTAAACTTGTTCTTTTAAGAACGAGACCTCGCTAGAAATAGCGAGGTTTTTTTATATTCATCAATCTTTAATTAATAAACCCAAAGATTTTGCAAAACTTATTGCTTGTTCGGTAGATACAGTACAATCTGAAAGCTTTTCCATGGAAACGGTAAGTTGCTCATATGTATTGGAACTCAAATCAATATTTTTTAATGATGTCTCCGTAAAATTAGCCCCATCCAGTTCACATTTTTCAAAGCTTACTTTATCAAATGACGCTTCAATGAAATCAGCGCGATTTAGCGTAGTTTGTTTAAATGCGACTTTTTTGAGTTTAGAAAAACTAATACTCATATAATTTGCAACTGAATCTTCTATTTTCACCTCGGTTAGTCTGCTTTGCGAGATGGTCGACCCCAACAATTTCGAGTTTCGTATTTCTACTCGGTGAAATACGGCATCGCCAAAATCGACATTGGATAAATCACATTTTTCAAATAAACAGTCGATAAATTCTACTTGGTGAAATCGAATGCCTTCCATCGAAATGTGTTGAAAGTGTATTTGATCAAAAATAATTTTATCTTCTTGCACTTCTTCCAAATGTAAAGATGTGACAATCCCTCCTGAAACATAATTATCTTCTAGAAGCGCACTACTTATTTTCAGATCCGTTAGAGAGCTGGGTAATTTCGGTGGCGTAATTTTCATTTTTTATTCCTCCCTTTTATGGATGCTATTATATTAACATTATATTAGCATGTTCTCACTTCTTTCCAGTACAATAAGAAATAGATATGTTGTAAGGAGGAACTGTATGAGAATTTTGTCTAACATAGTGACACGTTACTATAAAGCAATATTGTTTGCTTGGTTAATACTATTTATTATTTTAGCTATTTTTGCTATTCGTTTACCTGGTTTATTGCAAGGTGACGGTTTTAAAACGGACGGAGAACATCAGCAAGTGATGGAGGAGCTGTCCGATACATTTGACCTCCCTGCCGAGACAATGTTTGTCGTGTTCGATCATACAACAGATGACATAATTAAAAAAACTTTGGCTAATATTGAAGGACTACATATTGCGAAATCTATTCAATCTCCATTGGATGATTCCTCCCTTTACAAGGATCATATTGCTTATGCCATGCTCCATTTTAATAGCGATACAAATGATCTGCCGGGAGTAGTAGATACTTTGCGCAAGGAGATTAATGATGAAAAAGGTGTTACGTTAACTGGTGGAGCTGCCATTAACAAAGATATTAATAGCGCCAGCCAACAAGATTTAGTAAACGCAGAAGCAATCGGTTTACCAATTGCAGTCATCGTTCTTTTACTTGCTTTTGGGAGCGTAGTTGCTGCGTTTATACCACTTGTCGTTGGGGTTATTACAGTCGTATCTACATTTGGGATGATGACTTTGTTTAGTAGCACAATGGATTTATCGATATTCGTCATGAATATTATTCCAATGCTTGGGTTAGCACTTAGCATCGATTTTGCCTTATTACTAATCAATCGATACAAAGAAGAAAGATTAAAACAGTCTGCCCAAGAAGCTGTGCAAACGGCTATTTTGACTGCCGGTCGCTCGATTATTTTCTCTGCCATTTGTGTTTTTATCGGTTTAGGTGCGATGCTTGTAATGAAAGTGGAAATCTTTCAAAATATTGCGTTAGGTGGAATGCTTGTCGTATTGATGGCCGTTTTAGCATCAATCACATTGCTACCAGCGATATTGCTATTACTTAAAGATCATATTAATAAATGGACGATTATACGTGTAAAACCAGGAGCTTCTAATAGATGGCGTAGCTTTGCTTCGTATGTAATGAAACACCCTGTACCATTAATACTTGTAGCTCTCATAGTACTAGGAATTGGTATTATTCCAGTCAAAGATATGAAATTAGCTATTCCAAGCGCCGATTCATTGCCAATATCTTTTGATTCTCGCCAAGCTTTTGAATTAATGGATAAGGATTTTGGTTTAGGTGAAAAGTCCACTATCTATATGATTGCAGAACGTAAAGATGGTTGGGACAATACAGAAGGTCTGAAAGAAATGAAGAAATTAGAAGATCAATTGCTGGCCGATAAAGATGTAGATTCCGTAAATTCCATCTTTACAGCAAGTAAAATTTCCACTGTAGAACAATGGGAGCAAAGCATGCAAGCCCCAGAAATAAAAGGGCAGTTAACTCCTTTGCTTGAGACATTTGTTCAAAAAGATAAATTATTAATTCCAGTAACACTTAAATTGAATGGCGCTTCTACCGAGGCACAAAATTGGGCTCGCGAATGGTCGGAAAAAGATTTAGGAGTAGATACGATGATCGGGGGTCGCCCAAAATTCAACCAAGAGATTTTCGATGAAATATTTAATAAAGTTGGGCTACTACTATTAATCATTTTAGGATCTACTTTTGTCATTTTGATGATTGCATTCCGTTCCATATTAATCCCTTTAAAGGCTATTATTATGAATGTGATCGGGCTCACTTCTACTTTCGGGATACTTGTTTACATTTTCCAATACGGACATCTTGGAATAGAGCCAACATCGATCGCACTAATCATACCTGTTATTGTGTTTAGTTTAGTATTTGGACTCAGTATGGACTATGAAGTGTTTTTAATTTCACGTATTCAAGAAGAGTATTCGAAAAGTCTTGATAATACAGCTGCTACGATTGGAGGACTTACATCCACTAGTAAAATTATTACGTCCGCAGCACTTATCATGATTGTTATCACAGGCGCTTTTGCATTTACAAATGTGATGCCAGTTAAGCAAATTGGGGTCGGCATTGCAATCGCTATCGCAATCGATGCATCAATTATTCGATTGTTGTTAGTACCAAGCTTGATGAAGCTCCTCGGCAAATGGAATTGGTGGATGCCTTTTAGAAAAGGACCTTATAAAGCGAGTAAATGGCATTAAGAAAAGATAATAGCCAAGCAGAAAAGATTTTCTGCTTGGCTATTTTTATGTTTCGACCGATATTGGGCTTGATTCAACCGATTATTTGTCTTATTCGACCGAATATTAGTTTGATTCGACCGATTCTTCTGTGTTTCCGACCGATTCTTAACTTGATTCGACCGATTCTCCTATTTTTCCTATTAAAACTTCGTTTGATACCAGTCTTTCGCTGCTTGCACTTCGTCTTGCGTTAATTGGTGACCATAAGCATGCCAAAACAACTCTACTTCTGCTCCTGCACCTTTTAACATGTCACGTAAATCCTCGGATTCCGTAACAGGACACATAAAATCGTTTTTCCCCGCTCCGATGAATATTGGAGCTCCTAAAAGTGAAGGCAATTCCACATCATGTCTTGGTACCATTGGATGATGTAAAATAGCCCCCTTCAATACATTTTCATATTCAAACAATAGATTTGCAGCAATGTTTGCACCATTAGAATACCCAATAGCCACCACATTATCTCGATCAAACTCATAGTTTTCAGCTGTTTCATCGATGAACTTTCTCAGTTCCTCTGTTCGGAACTTCAAATCCTCCATATCAAATACGCCTTCTGCGAGACGTTTAAAGAAACGTGGCATTCCATTTTCTAATACATTTCCGCGAACACTTAGAATATTTGCCGAGCTATCTATTTCTTTACCCAAACCTACTAAATCATGCTCATTTCCACCTGTACCGTGTAAAAGCAATAATGTCGGCCGCTTGGATTCAGTTCCTTTATAAAAAACATGTTTCATGTTAAAACTCCTTTTATAATTATCTCGAATTTGAGATAATTATAACTTGAATCATTTTTTTGGTCAAATAAAGAGATTTCCAACTAAATGATATAAAATTCTAACTAAGCACTCCGAAATTCCAATTAAAGCTCACATTTTTCCAACTAACCAGCATTTTCTACAAAAAAAGCCGCTCCGTAAGTCACTCTGAACTGAGCCCTAATTAATGGACAGATTAATAAAAACGACTTTGCAGTCTAGGCGGCGATTAGATGACTTCGGTATTGAGCCGGAGTCATCTTTTTTAAATTCCATTGTTTGCGTGTTGTATTGTAATGCTCCATGTACTCATCTACCATTTGCTTTAATTCAAATAAGTTGTGCGCTTCCTGATAATCCACTTCATCTTTAAAATGCCCAAAGAAAGATTCCATTGGGGCGTTATCTAAGCAGTTTCCTCTCCGTGACATAGATTGAAGTAAACCCATTTTCTTTACACGTTTTTGATACTCCGGGTGCGTGTAATGGACACCTTGATCGGAATGAATCATGACTTCTGGATGAAGGTTTCCTTCTAATGCTTCTTCTAATTTTTCTAATGTCCGATAAACAATTCTCATTTTTAAGCTTGTCGATAGTTCATAGGCGACGATTTCACGTGTTGCAACATCTTTTACGCAAGATAAGTACGCCGTTTGACTATTACGGTATTGTAAATAAGTGATATCTGTTAAAAATACTTTGCCCGGTTCATCTTGATCAAATGCTCGATTTAAGTGATTAGGGACCATACGGTGCGCTTGCGTCGCTTTCGCAATATGTTTATATGGATTCGCACGACGTACTTTCGCAAAGAAATTAAACTTCCTCATTAGGCGAAGAATCTTTTTGTGATTCATTGGTGTCACTAATAATTCTTCTGATGCCATGTAAAGTCCTCGATAACCAATTTTCCCTTTAAAAGCATCGTAAATGCATTTTAATAATACATAGTCTTGATAGTCTTGTTCTTCACGAATCGAATGCTTCTCTGAATTTTGAAGCCAGGCGTAGTAGCCACTTCGACTCACATCAGTTAATTCACAAAGATAACGTGTCATGTTCTTTAGTTGATATTTTCGAATGACTTCGTTGATCACTGCGTATTTTTCATGGGGTGCCAGAACTGTTTCTTCGCCTGCCTCTCGAGTTCCTCTAGCTTTTTTAGTAATTCTAATTCAGCTTCTAAATACTTAATACGTGCTTCTGCCTTTTCTAATTTTTTCTCAGCTGATACATCCTTTGTAGAAGGGCGACCTGTGCTACCTTTTCCGCGACGTTCTTCTAAAAAGCCTTGTTCACCGTAGGTGTTATACGTATTTCTCCATCGGCTTAATGACCATTTGGCTTTTTTGACTCCAATAGTTTCTAAATCAAATCCATTTTCGATAAAGATTTGAGAAGGTCCTTTACCAGCCAAATTTTCTTGAACGGCACGAATTTTAAATTCAGATTTATATTGAATGGCGCGATCTGATACGGATACGATATTTGGGTTTGATTCTAGTTGTCTTCTTTGATGTTCATTGAAAAGTATTTTACTCATTAAAAAATCTCCCGTTCCAAGTTGTTATTTTCTAGTATAACGGGTTTTTAAACAGAAAAACCCCGAATAGGGTCACTTTTTTTAAAGTGTCCACTATTCGGGGTTCAGTTCACTCTACGGAACAGCTCTTCTTATACCACTATCTTCTTCGTACCCTTCCACAAAATCGATCCGATCATTGTAATAAGTAGCACAATCAATCCTAATACAAATGGATAAATAATATGCACATCATATAATAACCCTGCAAGTAATGGCCCCAACACATTTCCAATACTCATATACGCATTATTCATTCCCATTGCAAAGCCTTGCTCTTGACCTGCTAACTTCGAGATTAATGTCGTAAGTACTGGCCGCAAAATAGAAGTAGAGAGGAAAATAATCATTGTAATTACAAAGAAAAACGCATAACTGGAAGCTACGATGGACAAGAAAAATCCTAAAGCGGTGATGCCTAAGAATATTTTCAATACGTTTGCCTCACCAAACCGGCGTACGATCTTATCGACAGCAAACAACTGAACTATTACACTGACAATCCCCGTCGCTGTTACCATCCATGCAATATCTTGTGGAGACGCACCAAATTCATTGTCTACAAAAAGACCAAGAACAGATTCATACGCCATCAAACCAAAGCTCATTACAAGTGTAATAACAAGTGGAATAAAATAAGGCTTTTTAAACGATTGAACAATCTCTTTTACCATAGGCTCTGGTTTAGTTTCTGGTGTACCAACATCTTCTGGTTTGCTTTCTTTCAGTACAAACATCGAAAAGATAACCGCCAAAACTCCAACAACTGCAGAAATAAGAAGCGGCATTTTTAAACCGAAATCTGCTAAAAATCCACCGATCCCAGGTCCAATCACAATACCAAGTGACATAGACGCTGAAATAAAGCTATTCCCTTTTGCACGTTGATCCATGGTTGTAATATCCGCTACATATGCAAAGATTGCCGGAATTAATAAAGCAGCTCCCACTCCACCGATCACACGAGATACATATAAAATACCAACCGAATCAGACAGATAAAAAACAAACATAGATAATGCTAAACCGCTTAAACCTGCGATTATCATTATTCTTCTTCCATATTGATCTGCCCATTTCCCTGCAATTGGAGACATAATAAGCTGTGCTCCTGCAAAAATGGCAATCATAAGGCCAGCCGCAGTTCCACCTTGTCCAATCGACTTTAAATAAGAAGGCAGTATGGGAATGATAATCCCAAAACTTGCTACTGCAATAAACATATTTATCATTAATACAAATAATTTCTTTCGTTGATCTTTTGTCATTAAATACCTACTTTCATCCAAAAAACTACACACTTGCAAAAGAGTAACATGCTTTTCTACTCTTATCAACAGTGCAACTACTGACAAATCTCATTTACCTTGAATATTGGAAGTATTAATTATAGCGAAAGGTGAGACACTTCTATAAAAAGGGGGGGTTGAACTGTTTGAAGTCGTAGTAAGAACAATTTGTTCATTCATCGTATTATTACTATTCACTCGAATTCTTGGAAAGAGCCAATTAAGTCAGCTAACCTATTTTAATTACGTCACAGGTATTACAATTGGTTCGATTGCCGCAAACACCGTTCTTGAAAAACACATTCCACTGCATGAAGGCTTGATAAGCCTAGCTGTTTGGACTGGATTGGCTATTTTGGTTAGTTTTTGGAGCTTAAAATCGGCAAAAGCTCGAGTTATATTAGACGGAGAACCGACGATTGTGATAAAAAAGGGGCATATATTAGAAGAAGCTATGCGAGCTTTAAGAATAAATATGGACGACTTAAGTATGCTTTTACGAACAAAAAATGTGTTTTCTACAAAAGATGTGGACTATGCCATTCTTGAACCAAATGGAGAACTAAGCATTTTATTGAAACCTTCTATACAGACAGTTACGAAAAAGGATTTAAACATTGCCAGCTCTCCATCTTTATACATGCCCTCTGAAATTATCGTGGATGGTAGTATCGTTGAAAAAAATATAACAGAACTTGGACTTAGCTATGAATGGTTATATGCACAGCTCCATCAAGCGAACGTTGCGTCGATTAAAGAAGTATTTTACGCAGAAGTTCAAAGTGACGGTACTTTGTATATAGATAGAAGAGACGATTATAAAGCAAAACCATAAAAGAACCGATGTAATGAGGAAGAGTTCTCCCTTTACATCGGTTCTTTTTACTCATTTAACTTCTCAACTGTTTTTGCAGATCCTTGCGCTGGAAATGACTCATCCAGTGCTTCATAGCCTACTTTCACTTCATCATAGAGTTTCAGCTGATTTCGCTGATCCATCGTCAATGAAAACCATGTTGCATCTTTACCAGTATCCATTGCTTCTTCGACAGAGAGGTTTCTTGCTTCCTCTTCCGATAAATCACTCACGACCAGAATACTGTTGTCCTTCATTTCCACAATAATGCCTGTTCTGTATCCAGTCGGTTGAGGCTGGGTTGGATTGTTTTCGAAAAATTGCATCACAAAATAAAAGGTAGCTCCGATCGCAATAAGTATAACTGCTAAGATGATGAAAACAGTATATTTTCCTTTCAAAGAAAGACCTCCTTACTTTTTCCCAACTAGGCGGAAGCCTTCTTCTAAAAGATAAGATTTCGCTTCTTCATAAGATCCAAAGCTTTCCTCTAAGTTATAGCCATGATAAATATTCCAAAGTGTATCTTCTTGTAATAGTGTTAGCTTCGAATCTTCTTTGTTTTTCCACTCTTCTTCTACTTCTTCATCCGAAAGTTCTTCTTCCTCGGTAGATAAATAAGCAATAGATTCTTTAATTAGTTTTCTTAACTCGTCTACAGAAGCTTCACGAATATTCAATAGTCCTTTATCATTGGCTTCTTCATATTGTGGAAGATCTCCTACGTATACAAACCCATTTCCATTTGGATGAAGATGATAAATGACCGTCGTTTTTTCATATAAGCTCGCTTCATAATGGTAATTTACTCGTTTCATTGATACTTCTTTTCGAGTTAGCTCAGTAAATTCTTGGATAATGGCTTCTTTTTCTTCAAATGTTAGCATGTGATTCCTCTTTCTCTTCGTTTTTTCATTTTTCTAGTATACCATACTCTCTATCCTCTTCGCGTCAACCATTCTGCAACGAGGACGAAACAAATGACTACTGCAATCGCAACTGCAAAAAACCAATCAGGCAAACTACTCACTATTATTCCTCCTTGCTAATCTGTTTCACAAATCTCCCAAAGTTTTGAGAAGTAAATCCTTCAACTTCTTTAGTAGAATAACTATTCAATAATTGCTCCACTAAATTCTGTGTTTTGGAGGCATCTTCAAGTCCTAAAACAAATTCACCGATTCCGTCAAAGTCTGAACCCAATCCTATCAAATGTTTCCCCCCAAGAGAAGCAATGTGATCCACATGCTTCACTAAGTCTTGTATCTCTACAGGCTTTTTAGAATTGTTAATAAACTGTGGATAATACACAACGTGAATGGGAGAATTTCTATCAATTAATGCTTTTAGTTGATCGTCCGTCAAATTTCTAACCGAATCACATATCGCTCGAACATTTGAGTGACTTGCCATTTGCCACTTTGCTTTCGGTAATACATCCCAAAATGATTTTTCACTCAAATGGGAAACGTCAATAATAATATTTTGTTCGTTTAATAAAGATACTACCTCTTCTCCAAAGGGTGTTAATCCAGTTCCCGAATTCACCGATGCACCATCCGCGACCTCGTTAGCACCATTCCATGTAAGACCAACTAATTTAACTCCGTGGGACAATAATAGCTTTAACTTTTGTATATCTCCATCGATCATGTCAAGACCTTCTAATGATAGTACCGCTCCAATTTGACCTTTTTCTAGTTTTTCTAGCTGCTCCCACTTGTAAATTGCAACTACATTCTCCTGATTTCCAACAATTTCTGTGTAAAAAAATTCAATTTGACGAATTGCTTCCATAAATTGTTTCTCTTTTGGAAACCCTTCCGATACAAATACCGCAAATACTTGAAGCGTTACTTCTCCAGCTTCTAATGCTTTTTTGTTTGCTTGTAGCAAGGGAGAACCTTCAAAAGGGATTGGATTTTCAGTCCTAGCTAATTTAAATAACACATCACAATGCAAATCGTATATTTTCACATTCTTCTCCCCCTAAAGAAAAACCGGCACTCTTCAAAGAGGCACCGGTTTTATTTTTATAGTAATTCTGATCTTAGCTGTTCTGCTGATTTAGGTGATAACAAACCTAATGGAATATCATAAACTGTTTTTGACCCACTCTGACCAGCTTGACCTAGACGGTAGGCCGCTCTTGCATACGCCACTAATACATTTGAGGTAAAGTTTGGATTACTATCCAGTTTCAATGAAAATTCCATTAACTGTTGGTCCTGTGCTCCACTTACTCCACTGCGAATGACGAAACCTCCATGAGGCATCCCACTATGGTTACTTTTCAATTCTTCTTCCGAAATAAATTGCACCGTCGTATCATAATCAGCAAAATAATTTGGCATTGTGACGATTTGTTCTTCTACTTGCGCTTTATTGGCACCTGGATCTAACACAACAAAGCATTCTCTCGTATGCTTTTCACTTGTTGAGAGAGTCGGTAGTTCGCCGTTACGCACACGGTCTACTGCTTCTTTTACAGGAAGTGTATATTGAACCGCATTTTTGACACCTTCGATTCGACGTATTGCATCTGAATGTCCTTGGCTTAAGCCATCTCCCCAAAATGTATAGGTATTCCCCTCCGGAAGAACAACTTCCCCAAGCAATCTATTTAATGAAAATAAGCCTGGATCCCATCCGACAGAAATAATACTTACTTTGTCTGAAGCTTTCGCTGATTTATCCACTTTTTCAAAGAACTCTGGAATTAATGCATGTGTATCAAAGCTATCCACTGTATGGAAGTCTTGTGCAAGTTGTGGTGTTTGTTCTGGCAGGTCTGTCGCAGAACCCCCACATAAAATCATCACATCTATTTTATCTTTGAAATCTTTTACATTATCCATTAAAAACACGCCGACAGAATCATCATTTACTTGTACAGTTGATGGATCACGTCTTGTGAATACTGCTACTAGCTCCATATCTGGGTTTTGCTTTATTGCAAATTGAACACCGCGCCCTAGATTTCCGTACCCGACAATACCAATTCGAATTTTACTCATTCTTCTTTTCCTCCATCAAAATAACTTTATTACTAAAAATACATACATAATTCTAAATAGTCAATGGATAATTATTCAGGTGCTTCTCCTCCAAAAGCTAACCACTCTTCTTTTGATGGACCATACATACCCGGAACTTCTAGACCTGCTTGGCGCATTAGTATTGTAAGCTGCCCTCTATGATGTGTTTGGTGGAATGTTAATACTTGCAGTACTAATGCAATTGGCCACATTTGACCATACATATCTTTTTCTTCAAGAAGCGTTTCATCTGTCCATTGTTCTTTTATCGCTTGAACCATTGCATCACTTGATTCTTTATATGCTTCTACCATTTCTTTTGCAGTTTTAGGCTGTACTGCATCATGCGGAGTTGCTATGAATTGTAGACCTGTTTTTCCGATCATTTCATCGATTGTCACAACAATATGCCATGCAATTTGTCCTAGCGTTCTGCCTTCTTCATATACTTTTTGATGTAAAGATTCGTCTGTTAATGTATGTAAAATTTTAAGTGTAGAATCACTTTCATGTTTCCAGTTCGTTAAAAAATCTTCTAGTTTTCTAATCAAGTAAACCCCTCCAATTAAGTTATATGTTCTATTTCGATTCTTTAGCAGCGAAATCCTGCTTACACGGATACTTTACGAATAGATATTACTTTCCGATTATGGTAGACTAAAGGATAGACAATAAGAGGACGTGAGCGAATTGATTAAAATCGAATTACCAAAACCAAACGTAACAATTACCCAACGCGAACAAGTACTTAAAGAAGGAGAAGTTGAAATTCCATCCATTTATGGATTTATCGATTTCCATCAAATTCCACGAGATACAGGTGGCATCTTTATGTTTTATAACAAAAATAATGAGCTACTATTCGTAGGTAAAGCACGTAAAATTAGACAACGCATTAAAAAGCACTTCGAAGACAATGTGTCTCCAATGATTAAGCATCGTGACGAAGTGTACAAAATTAGCGTTTCTATCGTGGAAGAAGCAGTGGATCGTGAAATTTATGAAACATATGCGATCAATACACTTAAAGCAAAATACAATATCGACAAAGCATTTTTTAAATAAAAACACAAGGAGAAGCTTTTTCTCCTTGTGTTTTTATTTAATTTCACTTTTTCTGTTTGGTTGTTCTAGTACCCAATTGATTGCTTTCAAAGCTAAATTCGTGGCTGTTATTTTTCCGATTCAAAAATACTCGTACTATGAAGTGGTTGCACCCGTGATTTTGGATCAATGAATGTCTTAATATGACTAATAGCAATTGGGACTTCACCAAAACCAACCGCAATGAGCTTTACTTTTCCATCATGCGTGCATACATCTCCTGCAGCATAAATACCTTCTATATTTGTTTCCATTTTTTCATTTACGACGACAGAATTTTTTTGCATTTCAAGACCCCAATCCTTTAAAGGCCCTAGCGACGCAACATTTCCGTAATTGACGATGACGTGATCTACCGGAATTCGGTGTTCTGATTTATCTTTCCCTATGATAACTACTTCATGAACACTTTCACCGTTTCCAACTAACTCTTTTATTCCAAAAGGTGTTTTCACCTGAACTTTCGAATTATGAAGTTGCTGAACGGTCATCTCATGTGCTGTAAACTGTTCTTTTCGGTGACAAATAGTGACGTTTTTCGCGACCTCTTCTAGCATTAAGGACCAATCTAGTGCAGAGTCGCCTCCACCCAATACGAGAACATTCGAATCTTTGAAGTGGTTAATATCTTTTACTTTGTAATGTAGGTTTTTCCCATCGTAATCTGCTGCTCCCGGAACATTTAACTTACGAGGTTGGAAAGAACCAATTCCCGAAGTAAGTAAAATTGTTTTGGAATAATGAACTGTTTTATCTGTTGTTAAAGCAAAGCAATCGGGAAGTCTTTCGAGTGTACTTGCCGTTTCTTCTAAACAAATTGTCGGATTACTATATGCAGCTTGCTCTTCCAAATTAGCTACTAAATCTCTAGCTAGTATCTTCGGAAGACCGCCAATGTCATATATATATTTATCTGGATATAGCTCCATTAACTGACCACCAAGCTGTGGTAGACTATCAATTATTTTCACTTTTAAATCACGTAGACCTGCATAAAAAGAAGCAAATAATCCAGTTGGACCACCGCCTATTATAATTACATCGTATAATTCCTTATCCATACTGCCTTTCACCTCACTGCTTTTTCGAGAATGAAAAGGATTCTCATTCATAGTTTACCACAAATTTTTTCGATCTCACAAAAATCGGTTTCGGATTTCTGGCGAAGGAATCATACAACTATCTTTTTTTCCAAACCATTTATAACGATTTTTAGCGAAAATTTTATACAGAACTTCTCGTAATGTCTTGGGGATAACTTTAAAAATGTAAAAGACCTTCCACATTCCTTTTAAATGCTTACAAATAAAAAGTGCGGCATCGGAGGAATCATATACTGTATCATTTTCAATTACTATTACGCCATCCAATTTTTCACTTATATGGTGTTTCTTTTTGAGTTCTTTTCCAACGTCACTTTGCAACGCAGCAAATTGAAAATACCCTTTTGGATCTCTTGCAATGATAAATTGAACACTTGCATCGCAAAAGTTGCATTCCCCGTCGAACAAAATAATAGCAGTCATATAATATCCCCCTTTTCCACAGTTTAACAGTTGCCGTTGAAAAAGAATATGTCCCAATACAAACTTGTAATGGGTCATTCTAGTTATTGCTTATCGGAAGGTGTATCGGAAGAACCGACTTCTTCTAAAATTTCAAAACTGTTTTCATAATCGCGAATTCTAGGATCTTCATTTTCCACTGGTTGATCAGTCGTGGAATTTAGAAGAGATTCTTCAACCGGCCGAATCTCCTCATTGATCTCTTGCTGTGCATGCTCCACACAAGTCGTTGTAGATGGAATAGCTTCTAGTCTTTCCAGTGGGATTTCCTTAGAACATTCGGTACATATACCGTATATTCCCTTCTCCATTGCCGATAGTGCTTCCTTTATATCTTCTATTTCATCTTCGTAGTGTTTTCGTAACGCTAGTCGTGTATGTTTATCAGTTAGGTCCGTCGCATTATCTGCCGGATGATTATCGTAATTGGATAACTCTGTTGTTTCAAACTCCTCATCATTCTCTATACTATGTTCCAATTCATCTAAACGTTTTAATAAGGTATTTTTTAATTTGTCGTATTTCGCCATTTGAACTCCTCCTCGTTATTTAAAGGATTCCCATATATCAGCGAAATAAAACTATTTGTACATCTCGATTTAGTAATAACAAATATTGGTATAGCTGTGAACGGTGATGCACTAAGTGATTCATGATTTGAAAAAACCATTCTGCTATACTGTATTCACTTCCCCAATATGTTTTGAACTGTCGTTCTAATTCTTCTTTAGAAAGTTCTTTATAGTGTAAAATAAGTTCCTGCATTCCATCTAAAAAATGTACGATGATATTCTCTATCGTTTCCGGCATATGCGTTTGATAATACTCCGTCATTTGTTGTTTCGAATATTCTTTTTGAATATGCAAATCTGCTCCTGGTATTTGGGAAAGATGTACACAAATCTCCCATACACTCATTTTGTTTGCAATTGGACGTTTATGTAAAAGGTATTCATCTACTTGTTGAAGCAATTCTACAATTGTATCTGAAACGAATTGAAATTGCTTTAGTGCATCATTGATCATTTGTACGCTCTTTTCCTACTTCCGTATGCGCAAATTTCCTTACCATCTTCTTAATGTTTTCTACTTTTCGAAATCGAAGTGCTGACCAGTCCTCATCGATTGCAATGTTTCGTACAGGTTCGAATCCTTCATTTGCAAGTATTTCAGTCAAATTTATTCCTCTTTTCATTTTTCCATTCATATTACCTTATTTTATTGCCAACATACAATAATACTTTCATTACATTATTTCCGCCAATTAAAGTATTATTAATAGAAAGGAGTGTTTGTTAATGGGTATTCATAAGTTTTTTATGAGCATGAACGATTTAGAAAGAATTATACGATGTCCCGGACGTTTTAAATTTGAGGAGCATAATGTAGCTGCTCATTCTTGGAAGGTTTCGCAATATGCGATGTTTTTTGCTACAATCGAAGAGAACAATGGTGCAACTATTAACTGGAAGTCGCTTTACGAAAAAACGATTAACCATGACTTTGCAGAAATATTCATCGGTGACATTAAAACACCCGTGAAACATGCTTCTCCTGAACTGAAACAAATGCTTTCTCATGTGGAAGAAAAAATGATGGAAAAATTTATCTTAGACGAAATTCCCACTGAGTTCCAACCAATCTTTTTTGATCGAATGAAAGAAGGAAAAGACGAAACAATTGAAGGTAGATTATTAGAACTTGCTGATAAGCTAGATCAAGTATACGAAGCTTTTGCAGAACTACAACGAGGCAACACGGATATAGAATTTTTGAAAATGTACGAAAATGCACTAAAGAAAATTTTGCATATTCCACTAAAAAAAAGCATTTCTTATTTTAAAGAGGTTATGCTTCAAGATATAATAGCAGAAGAATCTGTAATAGATGTAAAGTCAATCACGCTAAAAATTCTTGAAAATTAAAAATTTATACACTAAAAATACAATATATTGTATAATACTATTAAACTATTAAGATAATTGAGGGAGGGTATACATATGCCTATACCAGTGAATCATACAAAACCAGTTCGAACTACTGCAAAACTCCATGCTTTCAATCAGTTGCAACAGTGGATAATCGACGGTACTCTTCAACCGGAAGAAAAACTAAATGATATAGAGCTTGCACAGGCTTTAGGTGTGAGCAGAACACCAATTCGTGAGTCTTTGCAGCTTCTAGAATCGCAAGGCTTTGTAACCATGCAACCTGGAAGAGCTACACAGGTGACAGCTGTAGAAACGCAAGATATTAATAATCTTCTACCACCATTAGCAATATTGCAAGCGCTTGCAGCAGAGCTCTCTATTCAAAATATGGATGATGCTACACTTGAATTGTTGGAAGAAAAAAACAAAGAATTTGCCGATGCACTATATGCGGAGGAATTTACTACTGCATTAAAGGTGGATGAAGAATTCCATCAAATTATTGTAGACAGTGCCAATAATCCATACATACTTTCTATGATAGAGATGCTTCAAGCACATGTTCGAAGATTATTCTATTATGAAAAGATTGTTTTAAGAGAACACTCCATCAAGCAGCATGCAGAAATTATTCATCTATTAAGAGAAAAGGATTCTCAAAAAGTAGCAGAAACAATGCGAGCAAATTGGATCTATACAATTGAAGAGTTTTAATAGAAACAAGCCCTTGATGATTAATCAAGGGCTTCCTTTTTGTTAATAGATCTGTTTAAAAGTTTTATCTTTTTTGCATTCTTCCAATAACACCTGTTATTAGGGTTACAACTAAGAATGGTATTAACCATCCTAGACCAGCACCGTAAAATGGCAAATAGTTTTCATAAAATGACACAATCGGATTCATCCATCCGAAATAGTCGATTTCTAGAGAACCACATAAAGCTTTCAAACCATCAATTACACTAATTAAAAATGTGACGAACATAACACTTATATATACAAGCCGTGCATGTTTAAATAGCGGTGAAAGAAATGTTAACAAGATTAGTACAATGGATAATGGATAAAGCAACATCAATACGGGAATAGAATACGTAATGATATTTGATAATCCAAAATTCGCAATAACACAAGTAAAAACACTAAAAATAATAACAAATGATTTATAGCTAATTTTTGGCATTAACGTATGAAAGTACTCTCCACAAGCAGTCGTCAAACCAATACTAGTCGTCAAACAAGCTAAGAAAATTATGACCGATAAAAGAATGGCTCCAAATGATCCAAAATAATGCTCGGACGCGCTACTCAAAACTGGACCTCCGTTAGCAAAGATACCAAAAAGTTCTGTACTCGTTGCTCCTAAATAACCAATACCTGCATAAATAACACCTAAAAAGAAGATGGCAATCCCACCAGACTTCGCAGTAGCTACAATTATTCCTTTTGTCGATGTGATTCCCATCGAACGAACAGCAGTGATAACAATAATACCGAATACTAACGAAGCTAAAGCATCCATCGTATTGTAACCTTCAGTAAAACCAGTCATAAATGCATTGTCTACATAACTTCCATGAGGTGCTTCAAAACCGCCCATTGGTTTAATGAAAACAAATAGTAATAAAATGAATAACCCAATAATTATTCCAGGAGATAAGTACTTCCCTACATTATCCACAATTTTAGATGGATTAAGTGAAAATAAAAGCGTAACTCCAAAGAATATAATCGTAAATATTAATAACCCAATCTTTGCATGATCGACATTCATAAATGGTAGGATACCAACTTCAAAAGAAACCGCTCCTGTTCGTGGTAATGCAAAAAACGGTCCAATTGTTAAGTATAATATAGTTGTAAAAATTACGCCGAATAGTGGATGTACTCTACTAGATAAATCTTGCAAATTTTTACTTCCTGAAAAGCCCATTGCGAGTGTACCTAAGAAAGGTAGTCCTATTCCAGTTATCAAAAATCCAATCACCGCTGGCCATACATTTGTACCAGCATTCTGCCCTAAACTTGCAGGAAAAATGAGGTTCCCTGCTCCGAAAAATAATGCAAATAACATCACTCCAATTACAAGATAATTGGTAAATGATAATTTTTTGTTCATTTAATTTGCCTCCTGTAATGATAAATAATCATTTCTATTTCGCTATGTTTTCTCTTAGATGAATGCAATTCAAATGATTTCTATCATTTCTTCAGCATGCAATATATCAGAACTGATGATACTATGTATAGTTGCAGAATGCAATATATCAGAATGAGTTTATAGAATATTGATGTTATTGCATTATTAATTATTAGCTGTAATTTTCTGATCTTTAGGTAATGCGATTGCTACAAGTCCAATAAGTGGAAGTGTGGAAACAACAATCATTGTCGTATAAACTCCTACATGATCCATCAAAATACCAATAACGACTGCTCCTATCGCTCCCATTCCAAATGCAAGTCCAACCGTTAAACCTGCCATCGTGCCAATTTTACTTGGTACAAGCTCTTGTGCGTAAACGACGGTCACTGAAAAACTGAGCATGAGGAAGAAACCAATAACTATTAGTAATAACACCACTGCCCAAATCGGAACATATGGCAATATTAAACACAAAGGAATCGGCACTGCCATAGATAGTAAAATAACATTTCTTCTACCTAGACGATCCGCCATTGGCCCACCAAAGAAAGTGCCAACTGCTCCCAAAGCTAGAAAGATGAAAATTAATAATTGCCCTTCTTTGATTGTTAAACTGTAGTTTTTCATCAAGTGAAAAATATAAAAGTTAGTCATATTCGTTACGTAGAATGATCTTGCGAAAACAATAATCATTAGAAGTGATAAAGCAATTCCTATCTGTTTTTTAGACAGTGCTGGCAATGAGGAAAGAATCGCTTTTTTCCTTTTTGAAAACTTTTCTTCCTCCAATTGCTTCTTATACCATTTTGAGATCTTAGATAATAAAAATATTCCAGCAGCCGCTACAATTAAAAAAAGTGCTGCACCTTTTTGACCTAATGGCACTAAAATAAAGGCACTGATAAGAGGTGCTAATGCTTGTCCAGAATTTCCACCTACTTGGTAAATAGACTGTGAAAGTCCTCTTTTAGAACCTGCCGCCATATAGGAAACTCGAGAGCCTTCGGGATGAAATACCGCTGAGCCAAGTCCAAGGAATATTACGGATACTAGAATCACCCAGTACTGAGGGGCAAAAGCGAGTCCAGCCATACCGAAAAAAGAACTAATCATTCCAAGTGGGAGTGCGTATGGCATCGGTTTTTTATCACTAATAAATCCAACAACTGGTTGTAGAACAGATGCAACAATATTTAACATAAAAGATATTAATCCTAATTGGGTGAATGTTAAACCTATCTCTTTTTCCAAAACAGGAAACATTGCAGGAATCACAGATTGCAATGAGTCATTAAATAAATGGCAGACGCTAATAGCAAACATGATTGGATAAACAGGATTACTGATTTTATGCGAAGCATTTGATGTAGACATATTTTTTCTTCACGCTCTTTCACTTGTTGAATTTTGTTAATGGATTCATTATAACGCAAAAGTCAATTCTAACTCGGAAGAAAAAAGGATAGTTCGAACTCTTTTGGAAAGACTATATTGGAGAACTTTAATATACAAAGGAGTTTAGATAAATGAAAAATTTATTTGATATTCACTTTTGGGAAATGATTATACGAACGACAGTTTCTTTTGCAACTCTCCTTTTACTTGCTAGGATATTAGGAAAAAAACAACTTAGCCAACTTACATTTTTCCATTATATTACGGGCATTACGATTGGTTCAATTGCTTCCGAAATTGCAGCCCAAAAGGAAACTCCTTTTATCGACGGTTATATTGCCCTTATCTGGTGGGCAATTCTTACATTAGTCATGAGTTATATTACGTTAAAATCGACAAAAGCACGTACACTAGTTGACGATAACCCTACGATTGTTATTAAAGATGGAGAAATTTCCATTAAGTCCATAAAAAAAGCTCGTTTACATATGGATGATGTATTAATGATGCTTAGAGAACAATCTATTTTCTCCATTCAAGACGTTCATTATGCAGTACTCGAAACGAATGGAAAGTTAAGTGTCTTTAAAAAAGTTGCGCAACAAGAAGCAACCAAACTAGATGTAAAAGCGGATGTATCAGCGCCAACCTATATGCCTTCTGAAATCATTTCAGATGGCGTACTCGTTTACAAAAACTTGGAGGAATTGGATCTAACTGAAGAGTGGGTGATGAAGAAGCTTCGTAAACAAGGCGTTGATTCAGTAGAAGAGGTTTATTATGCTCAGCTTCAAACAAACGGTTCCCTATATGTTAGCTTACGGAAAAACGGGATATAAGAAAAGTGCACGCTTACTTAAGTGCATTATGTCTTCTCTATTTCCCAAGTGCTATTTATCCGAAAGCGAGACCAATTTTAATTCGCCCGAGACTAATTGGAAGGCACTGTAAAATAGCGTGTGGAATGACGCTATAAATTAAGCTACCTCAATAAATGCCGGATTTCTAGCAACCCATTTCATAAACATTTTCTTTAAAAAAGCGCAAGCGCCCTTTAAGTGCACCTTGTCTTCTCTATTTCTAGAGTGCTTTGTACGAAACATTTGCTACACTATTACCGCAGGAATTTTTGTGGATGGAGAAGTGACTGCGTCACTTCTCCATCCACTTTTTTTGAATAATCTTGTGGCGGATGTTTGTCCGTCGCCTTCTTGAAATTTGTAGAGACAAGGTGCGTAAGGTTTGGTTAATGAGAGATTAGATACTTTCCTATTCTTTTAAAAGCGGACGAAGATGCAATTTCGTCCGCTCAGCGCTTCTTTATCAATGAATACTACCTATTTTTTTCAGACCCACCAATTCTAATGATCTACCCGCTGATTCATGTATACTGTGTACGATAAAAGTAAAAACATATAGGAAATCCTGCTTAAGGAAGACACCATTAAAATCACTTCAAGTCTTTGTGAATACTGGATTTCTAGTATATAAGTTTCATATACTTTCTTATTAGGAACTACTCACTTAATGGATTGTAGTGAAAGGTGGCGACTCCAGACGGAGGCCAACAGGATGTTGGTCACGAAGGCGTTGCCACACGATGTGGCGCTCTTAGCCTTCGTTCCTCGGAGACAGGTGTGCCATCGCAAACGACGCGAATGCGGCGGTGATGGCTCATCTCTCACCCCGCGGAACGCGTCCACCTGAAACGGAAATCCGCGGTATTCTTTAATTCTTTAAAGTACTATGAACACTGGTTTCGCAGGTTGATAATCCATATACTTTCTTATCTTTTAAAAAAGGACTTCCATTGACGCTGGAAGTCCTTTTCTTATTGTTATTTCCCTATAGTTTGTACTATTGATTGGTTTATCCCTTTTAAGTCTATCTCTTTTACTAATTCGTTGCTCAGTTTATACTTTTCTTTCAACAATAGAATGCGACTGACGCTTGTATTTATTCGTTCCTCAGAAATCTCTCCATTATGAACTGCTTGTTTAATCGCATCAATAGCTCTTTTCACCTTTTGGTAATCATGCGCTATTAACACGATATCGTTCCCAGCTTTCACAGCGTCCACTGCAGCTTGTCCAATTTCATAATGACCTAGTATTGCATTCATCGTCATATCGTCGGTCATCACCACTCCATCGAATTGAAGTTGTTCCCTTAATATACCCGTAATAATGGTATGGGACATAGAAGAAGGAAACTTTGCATCAATCTTTGGCAATAGAATATGGGCAACCATGACGACATCCGCTCCATGCTCGATGGCATCTTTAAATGGAATTAACTCTAGCGCATATAGTTCTTTTATATTTTTCTGGATGATTGGAAGTTCTAAATGAGAATCCACTGCCGTATCACCGTGGCCTGGGAAATGCTTCACCACGGAAATAACATTTTCACTTTGAATACCTTTCATCGTCTGTATGCCAAGTTTACTCACAATCTCTGCGTTTTCGCCAAAAGAACGATCTCCAATAATGGGGTTTTTAGGATTACTATTCACATCCAGCACTGGTGCAAAATCGAGATTAAAACCGAATGCATTCATCACTTTTCCTAAAAGGGTACCTATATTATAAGAAAGAGCTGGATCATTTTGTTTTCCAATTTCTTGATTTGTAGGCGTCTTATTTAGTCCAGGTAGCCTCGATATTCTACCTCCCTCTTGATCAACACCTAAAAATAGTGGAAGCTTTTCCTTTTCATTTTCGGCTTTTATTGCATTTAATAAAGAGATAGTTTGATTAGCATTTTTTAGATTTTCTTTATAAAAGATCATTCCCCCAATTTTATCCGTTGAAATTAATTCCTTAGATTCATTAGTTAAGCTTGTACCGTCCATCCCCGCAAAAATCATTTGTCCTATTTTTTCGTCCAAACTCATGTCAGAAATAGATGGGGTTTCTTCTTCTACATCCATATAAACGGATACATGATCTACTGCTGGATTAGGTTCGCTTTCTGTCACTTTTGGTAAAATCCATTTCAGTTGGTATTTTGAGGAAACTTCATAAATAAGAATGGTTTGGTCTACCTTATCGTCTTGGTAGCTTCGAATTTCATCTGCTTCACCCTTTATCCTTTCAATATCCTCTAAATGTATTTGTTGAATAGCCAGGAAAGAGGATCGAATATCAAAAACAATATTGGAACGATGACCGATTGTCACGTTTTTGGATAAATAGTCTTCATAAATAGCTGTTGAAACTTCGCTTTTTTCCTCTGGCGCTCCCCATAATTTATGTACATCTTGAATATCCGTCTCACCTACAATAAACGGAACATCCATTGATTGCCCTTTTTCTGCAAGTTCAAAAACTAGCTGTACTAGAGATTCCACTTCGGATGGCTCTTTTACTATAGGTGTTCCCCCTTTATCAATCATTTCTTTTTGTTCTTTATTGCTTTCTATAATTAACGTAACAAATACGATTACTAAAAACAAAAAAAGGAATAATGTTACTTTTTTGATCATAAAAGAACCCCCAAATGAATGATGTTGCTCATTTTCTATTTCTTTAAGTGTAACCATTATACCCTTAATTTAACTTCATACAATGTATGGACCTATCTTAATTTCAATTCATTTAAACTAACAAAAGCGACCTCAAGAATGATCTCAAGGTCGCTAATTTTATTCTGGCAATTTTTCATAAGCCATTTTACGAATGATTTGTTCATGTTGCGGATACTTTTCTAATAACTCACTTTGCGTGAAAAGTTCGAAGTCTTCAAAATCAAAACCGGGAGCAACCATACAGCCAACGAGCGAAAATATTCCATTCTCATTAACAGAAGAACCAAAAATAGAATTTTTAGGTACCAACACTTGAGGTGTTTCTCCGTTTTCCAAATCAAGCCCTAGCTTATGTTCGAAATAATTTCCTTCTTCATCAATCACATGTACTAGCAAAGAACATCCGCCATGGAAATACCATATTTCATCTGACTTTAGTCGGTGGAAATGCGATACATCTCCTTCTCCTAATAGAAAATAAATACTCGTATAAAGCTTTCGTGTTGTTCCAAATGCATCTAATGATTGTCCGGAATTATATGTACCTTTATAATACCCACCTTCCGGGTGAGGCTCCAAACCTAAATGGTGTATGTAATAACTGGCATCCTTCTGCATTACACTTCCCTCATTTCTAAATGTTTCATACAATTGAACAGATGACATAAGTTTTTAGTGTCTTGTAATTCTATCACTGTCAAAGAAGTATTTCCTATATCTCTAACGAATTCACCATTTGGTACAAGCACATTAATTAATCGTCCAATAAAGCCTCCGTGACTAACAACTAATACTCGTTTTCCAGGGTGCGCCTGCTTAACATCTTCTATAAAAGACATACCACGAGCAATAATAACCTCTTCTGGCTCAAATCCCAATTCTAATTTTCTCCATCCAAAGCCCCATTTTGCAACTCGCTCTCCCTCTGTTGTACCTTCAATAATACCTCCACCGATTTCCCCCAGTCGCTTGTCAACAACAAAATCAGTCTCCGGTTGTTTTTCAGCAATGATCTCGGCAGTTCTTTTCGCACGAATTAAAGGACTTGTATAAATGATGTCCCATTCTTCTTGTTCGATTCTATCGGCAACCCTCTCCGCCATTTCGATTCCTTCCTCATCCAGTGGGACATCTGTTGTTCCTTGTGCTCTTCCCTCTTTATTCCAAGCTGTTACACCATGTCTAACAAATCCTATTGTTGTCATTTTATTTTCCCCTTGTTATGTTCATATTTATTTCACCCATGATTCATTGTAGAGCAAAGGAAGAAGTACAACACTTTGGTACTGGCTTATCATTCAGTTTCGCAATTGGTTCACCTAATATCTATCTTCCACTTCTCCAAGCTTAGCATAATTTGCTTTTCATTTTTCATTCCCTAATTGTTCTACTTGTTGCATGATTTCTTCTACTCGAATGAATAAAACCTACTTCTTATTCTTTCATTATAAAAAAATAAAACAATTGGAACAAATACTCATTATTCTCTTGACCTTAACGTTACGTAAAGGTTTAGACTGTAGTTATGAGGAGGTGATGGCATGGAATATACGATACAAAAGCTTGGTCAATTAGCGGGAATAAGTACGCGGGCGCTTAGGTATTACGATGAAATTGGATTACTTAAACCAGCACGCATCAATTCATCTGGCTATCGTATTTATAGTTCTGAAGAAGTAGATCGACTGCAGCAAATTCTTTTTTACCGAGAACTCGGTGTTAATTTGGATAGCATTAAAGAAATTATGATGTCGGATACGTTTGATGAGGCAACTGCACTAAAGGAACACCGGG
This sequence comes from Psychrobacillus sp. L3, assembly GCF_042945595.1. Classification (GTDB taxonomy): domain Bacteria; phylum Bacillota; class Bacilli; order Bacillales_A; family Planococcaceae; genus Psychrobacillus. The sequence goes on from NZ_CP168493.1 coordinate 3,545,811, forward strand.
AAAAACTGCTCGAAAAAAGAGCACAATTAGATTTATTAATCGACAATGTGGATAAATCTATTCAACAAACAGAGAGGGGAATGACAATGTCTGATAAAGAGAAATTTGAAGGCTTTAAACAAAAGCTTGTGGATAACAATGAGAAGAAGTACGGAGAAGAAATTCGCGAAAAATATGGTGAAAATGCTGTCAAAAAATCAAATGAAAAATTACAAGGCATGACGCAAGCGCAGTTTGAAGAGGTGACTATTTTAGAGCAACAAGTATTAGATAATTTGAAAGATGCGATGCAAACGGGTGACCCCGCTGGAGAACTTGCGCAAAAAACAGCAGATTTGCACCGCCAATGGCTAAGCTTTTACTGGGATAAATACTCCAAAGAAGCACATGTTGGACTTGCCGAAATGTATGTAGTAGATAAGCGCTTTACTGCATATTACGACAACATCCAAACTGGTGCAGCAGAGTTTTTAAGAGATGCTATTTTAATCTATGCAAAAAACTAGAAGGTTTCATCCTTCTAGTTTTTTAATACTTGTTCGATTATGTGGATATCTTCTGGATAAGCCAGAGTAAGAGCCGCTATTTCTTCTATCGATTTCCAAGCTATTTCATGGATAAACTCTTCTGGATCTTGTATCGTTATTTCGCCACTCATTATTTCCACTAAAAAATATTCCACATTGTAAGAAATTTTATGTTCACTAATAATGCCGTTTTTATTATGTACTTTTTCAGTAATACGAATGTTAAAGCCAGTTTCTTCCCAAAATTCTCTTATGCAGCATTCTTCAAATGTTTCCCCATCTTCCATTGTCCCCGATGGAACTGTCCATTGCTTTTCTTCTCCCGGAGCTGCTTGAAGAACCATTAGCACCTCCTGTTTTTCATTTATACAAATACCTGCTGCACCTTGCCATTTAAACATGTTCTTTTCCCCACTTCATTCATTAGATTATATCTACATCATTAATTTCGGATACATATCTTGATTTTTTTAGATCCACGAGCCCATTTGAACGAAAACATACTCCTTCTGCTTCTAGCATCGCTCTTTGAGAATAGGCAGATTCTTCATCTGGAATAGCGATCTCACCTTTAATATTAATGACACGATGCCATGGTAGCTTGTACTTTGAACTCATTGTGTGAAGTATGCGTACCACTTGTCTTGCACCCCTCGGGCTTCCAGCAACTTTGGCAATTTGTCCGTATGTCATGACTTTACCTGCAGGAATGGATTTTATTATTTCAATCACTTTTTCAGTAAAAGGGTTCATACAACTTCATCCTTTCGTTACTTAGATTATAACTTATTTAGAATATTTTATTCAGTACCTTGCATAGAATAATACCGTATGATATATTACTATCAAAGGTACTGTTTATTGAATAGTAGCGATAGGAGTGAAAGACAAAATGAATATTCAATTTAAAAAGGGAGTATTAAATCTTTGTGTACTTGTTTTATTGGATAAACAAGATCGATATGGCTATGAACTTGTACAAAAAATTTCCGACCAAATTTCAATTTCGGAAGGATCTGTTTATCCATTATTGAGACGCTTGACTAAGGAAGGATACTTTACGACCTATTTACAGGAATCATCGGAAGGACCCCCACGTAAATATTACAAGCTCACTGAGCTGGGCAGGACTTATTTACATGAACAATTAAATGAATGGAAAACCTTCACAAATGGCGTAAATAATCTAATCGAAGAGGGTGTAAAAAATGACTGAACAACAATTTATAAATGAACTAGAACTTGCGTTAATCGGGCTTCCAGCAGATGAACGAAACGATATACTTTCAGATATAAAAGAGTATTTTACAAATGGTCGTGAGGATGGAAAAGCAGATAGCGATATCGCTGCATCGCTTGGTTCTCCAAAAGAAATCGCACAAGAGCTTTTGGAAAATCATGTTCCTGAAAAAATCATTCGTGATAATAAAGTAATTAAAATCCCTAATCCTACCTTTTCCAACGTTGTAATGAACATCGATCACGGCTCTCTATACGTTTTCCCATCAGAAACAGATGAGACAACAGTGGAATTAATAGGGGAAAACGACAAGTTAGAATTCACCGCTAATGTCGTAAACGATACATTATCGATTCAATTAAAAACAAAGAAATTCCAATTATTTAATTTCCTGTTCTTTATTAAAGAACTCCGAGTAAATGTTTCACTTCCTAAAAAACTGTATGCAACAATCATCATGAAAACCGATAATGGTCGCATTCGTGCAGAAAAAATACTTGGTAAAGCTATTAAAGCCACTTCCGATAACGGGAGCATCGGTCTAAAAGAATTTGCCGCTACTGTTTTAGAAGTAGAAACAGATAACGGACGAATTGAAATTGATAAAGTCCAAACGGATAAACTTTCCACCCAGACCGATAATGGGAGAATTGAATTACGCAATGTGGATGCGGAGCAAGTTATTACAGAAACGGATAATGGACGTATCATGATGGAAAATGTAAATGGGGATATTATCGGGAAAACCGATAACGGAAGAATTTCGCTTCTAACATCGAGTCTCGACCGCATGATCCAGTTAGAAACGGATAACGGCAGCATTCTAGTTGAGACCGAAAACGACCCTACAGACGTATCGATTCATACTAAAACTGACCATGGCCGAGTAAGTGTGTTTGGTGAAAAGAATTCTCGTACTGTGTTTGGAAATGGATTGAATACGATCCGACTTTCTTCCGATAATGGGAAAATCACTGTTACGAAGAAAGGTCTCGACTGAAATATATGTTAATTAAAGGCCCTTTGCGTTTGCAAAGGGCTAATTTAATGCGTATAAATTCATAAAATATGCCAGCACACGACAAACAACTGGTCCAGAATAACAATCACCAAAGAAATATATACCCACTTAAACTAAAGGCTTTGTCTCACCTCATCCACACAAAGTATGTAAAAGGAATTAATACAATATGAACGAAGTATATAAACCAAGTTTGCTTATTATTCTTTTCTAACTTCATGAACCTTTTAAATATATAATTCAAAATAGTTGATCCTGCAAGTGTTACAAACAGACATAACGTGTAAAACACTATATCTAGCGTTCTATCTGATACAGTAGGACTGTCCGCTGTGAAAGTAATCATAACAAGTAAAGGGAAGCTACACGGGTAAACTAGTAAATAAGAAAATAGATAAATGAAATATTTAATGGAAATTTTCACTGTCCTATTATCTCCTGTTTTAAAGCCTCTTTTAATACTAAAAAAGAGAGTTCGTGATCATTCATCACGTAGGGAACTTCTGCGGGTTCCACCCAAATGCGTGAAATCGTTTCATTTTTTCGAAGAAACGGAAGACACTCTTCAATGTCCATCCGATAAAACAATTGATAACCTATTAATGGATACGGTCCTTTTTCTACAAAGGAAGGATTCTCGGTGTGATTGACTTCAATTGCACCAATATACTCTAGTTTCCCTTTTACATATCCTTCTTCATAAACTTCCCTATGTAATGCTTCTTCCGGAGTTTCACCAGTCTCGATGTGACCACCTGGAATGTTAAATCCTCGTCCTTTCACTTGCACTAATAAAACTTTTCCCTGATAAAAACAATAACTATGAACAGAGGTTACTATTTCACTTTGGCTTATATGTGTGAAAGGATGCCATATGAGACTAACTTTGTGTCCTCCCCAATCAACGTAAATTTGGTGGACCATTAGAAAACTCCCTCTCCACGTTTGAATTTACAACTACATTTAATTTCAACACTTCAACTAAAATTCCCTCTTTCTCCCATTCTATTAAAATATAGAGTGGAGAAAATCCCCTTATTTAATATGAAAATGTTTAAACAAGGGGTCTCGTATATTGTTTTTTTATATCGTTATTCTTACCATGTATCCCAAGCATTGCGCTATCCTTTTGTTCCAGGCGTCTATTTGTGTTAATTAGTTAGTATGTACGAACCGGTACTATTAGTTGTAGGATGGCATCATTTTGAACAGAATTTAATATAAACGGAAGCATGGCACCTGTAAATTGGACGATTACATCTTGTCCATCCAAAGCTCTTAATGCATCCATCATATATTTTGCACTGAATGAAATTCTTATCTCTTCCCCTTCGATTGATGTTGTTTGAATTTGTTCTTCCACTTCTCCAATTTCAGGTGAGCTAGATGATATTTCAACAATATTTCCGTCTAGTAAAGATAAACGGACAATATTATTGCGTTCCTCACGTGCTAATAAAGAAGCACGGTCAATAGCTTGAAATAGTTCTTTTCCATTTATTGTAACGATCGTTTTATATTCAGTTGGAATTAAACTAGAGGTGTCTGGATAATTCCCTTCCAGTAGACGAGAATAGAGTAATACATCTCCTGTTTTAAATAACACTTGCTGACTCGTCATAGCGATATAAACAGGTTCAGATGAATCACCGATGATTTTGCTTAATTCATTTAAACTCTTAGCTGGAATAACTACACTATATTCTCCTTCTGGTAGTTGCTCTAAAGTCACTTTACTACGGGCAAGACGATGGCTATTCGTAGCTACGCAAACAAGCTCCCCATTCTTCACTTGCCAATGGACACCTGTTAATACAGGACGACTTTCTGAAGTTGATACAGCAAATATGGTTTCACGAACAGTTGATTTTAATAAATCAGCTGGCATAACAAACTGACGATCATCTTGAATTTCTGGTAGCAATGGATATTCAGCAGACTCTGACCCTATTATATGAAACTCTGACTTACCAGAATGTATATAAATATGATAATTCTCCTTTACTTCAATCTCTACGTCACTTGTTGGTAGCTTCCTTATGATTTCGTTGAACATACGTGCTTGCACAACAATTGAACCTTCCTCAATAACACGAATCACCTGGTCCCCATTTTCTTCTGACTTTATAAACGTTTGAATCGTTATATCTGAATCACTTCCTGTTAGGTGTAACCCTTCTTCCGTAACCTCTAATTTAATGCCCGTTAAAATTGGAATCGTTGTTTTCGAGCTTACTGCTTTCATTACATCATTTAAACCTTCTAGTAACCGATGGCGCATAATTTCAAATTTCATCATTTCCCCAACTTTTATATGTATTTTTTTCGAATTAATTCGCCTTACTAAATATCCGTTTAGAATTAATGTAACATTACGAAAACTAATTTGCACTACGTTTTTTGAACCACAAAAAGCCCCATCACTTGAAAATGATGACAGGGCCTTAATAAACACTAAATATGAAACTAATTATTTTTCAAATCCCAAATGTACTGAATCTATGATTTTTTGATATCCGATTTCCTGATAGATTTTATTGGATGTTGGATTGAGCATATCTGTGTAGAGTACGCAAAATTGAAATTCTTTTAATAATTCCTTGCTACCTGCAGCAACCATGGTTCTAGCGTATCCTTTTTTTCGTTCTTCTTTTGGTGTAAATACGAGTGAAACGGTTACTCCGTGTGCTGTTGGTCTTGCTTTCTTCATCATCGATACAATTTTACCTTCGTTTTCCCATAGGAATGCTTCATTTGCATCTAGCATTACTTTTACTCTGTTCCTTATTTCCAACGGTGCGGTTTTAGGAAGTGCAGTATCTTCTTCAAAGAGGCCATACCATTTTTCTATAAGGGGTGCATCCTCTACAGTTGCATAGCGCCATGTTCCGGGGCTCATTTCGAGTGACTCATCTAATTGATCTAATCGGTATAATCCTTGATCCATTAAAATAGAGAAGTTTTGTCCTTTTTTCTCCTGCCATTTTTCTGCGAATTTAAATGCCCATTCTTTTATACTAATAATAGATTCAATATGAATAGATTGCTTGATTAACTCTGTTATACATAAATCGATACATGCATCCATCCGATCTTCATTCACAAAAATAATATTGAAAGGATGAGGTGGCGTCATTTGGAAAAGCGCTAGTAACTCACCATTTTCTTGTATGGTGGCCATATACGGATTTTCATATTGTCCTTCTTTAATTCTTTGTAGTACTCCTAAAAACAAACTAAATTTGTCTTCGTTTTTTACTAAAAAAGGCGTTGCTACTTTTGCAAAATCTTCTGCATTCTCATAGTGCTGAAAATTCATATTATTGTCCTCCTTTTTATCTTTGTATGTTACTATAACTTAAAATACAAATGAAGTGGAGTTCTTTTTATGAAAATTGTTTTTATTCGGGATATTCATATCGGAGAAGGAATGCCAAAAATTATAGTCCCACTTATGGGAAGAAATTCGGACGAGCTTCTTTTGGAAATAAAAACAATAAAGCAGGCAAGCCCCGATATTGTCGAGTGGCGCGCAGATATGCTAGAAGAAATTGAAGATATTGAGACAGTCAAAAATACTCTTTCAACTATTCGTAAAGCTTCATACCCAATCCCATTATTGTTTACTTTTAGAAGTCATCGTGAAGGTGGAAATAAAAAAATTACGGATTCTTTCTACAAGCACCTTCTTGAAGAAGTTGTGCAAACAAACGAAATCGACTTAATTGATGTGGAATTATTTTCTTTAAATGTGCACGAAATTGTGGAATCAGCAATTGCTAATGACGTGTTTATCATTATGTCTAATCATGATTTTGATAAAACACCTGCAAAAGAGGAAATTATTTGGAGACTCAGAAGAATGCAGGAACTTGGTGCACATATACCGAAAATAGCTGTAATGCCAAAATCACCAGCTGATGTGCTCACGCTATTAGATGCAACGTACACGATGAATTCATTGTATGCAGATCGACCAATTATTACGATGTCCATGGCCTCCACTGGGGTTATTAGTCGAGTAGCTGGACAAGTTTTTGGTTCCGCCGCAACGTTTGGCTCAGGAATGGAAGCGTCCGCTCCTGGACAAATACCAGCTAGTGAGCTAAGGAGAATGCTTGAAATATTACATACCAACTAATCCAAGATAGGATTACCCAGTTCAACAAAAATACCAAGGGGAGCATTATCCCCTTGGTATTCATCAGTTAATTTATAATGGCAACGCTAGTCGAATCATGTCCACACATACGATTCCGTTTTCCACAATTTCCTCTTCATAATGAATGGTGAAAAAATCTCTATCCACACCAGTAATACGAAATCCGCATTTTTGATAGAGGGCGAGCTGTCCAATGCTTGAATTACCTGTCCCTACTTCTATCATTTTATATCCGTGATGCTTTGCTTTCTCAATTGCATTTAATACAAGTGCTTTGCCAATTCCTTTCGCCTGATGCTGCTCCGCAACCGCAAGATTTACTAGCTCTACCGTTTCGGGGCTAGTCGAAAGTAAGACATACACTCCGATTATTTCTCCATTTTGTTCCGCAATATAACATTCTCCACGTTCTACATATTTCTTCACAAGTGTTTCAGATGGATCTGCAAGTAATAACAAATCCAGTGGATATGCTTCTTTTATTAATCTTGTTAGCAATTTATATTTTACCATTTTCCAATGTGAGTAGCTTTTCTTTCATTTCTAATCCCCCACGGTAACCAGTTAATGCACCATTTTTTGCTACTACTCGATGACATGGAATCGTGATTAGTACTGGGTTTGCTCCAATTGCTGCTCCAACAGCCCTAATCGCCGCAGGATTATTAATCATTTCAGCAATTTGAGAGTAAGATTTCTTTTCACCATAAAGAATTTTAGTTAACGCATCCCAAATAGACAATTGAAATGGCGTTCCTTTCAAATCCACAGGCATATGAAAAGCACGTCGCGTACCGTCTAGATATTCTTTTATTTCATTCGTATATACGACCAGTGCTTCTTCATTTTCTACTAACTCATATTTTGGAAAACGCTTCTTCAGCCACGCTTCCATATCCTCGTATGGTTTACTAGGGGAACCTACGTAACAAAGCCCGTTTGCTGTAGCCGCCATATATAATTGCCATTCGTTATGAATGAAATGCGTCCAATATATTTTATTCATTCGTTGAAATCTCCTTTTCCTCTATATTGGTTGGGTGTACCCCCTGTTATCTTTTTGAAAAGTGTGATGAAATAGGAGGTATTATTCATTCCAACCGTAGAACCTATTTCTACAAGTGGTTTGCTTGTTGTTGTCAGCAATTCTTTCGCTTTATTTATTCTAATTTGTTGAATGTATTCTACAGGAGAAATTCCTATTACTTTTTTAAAAGTTCTTTGTAAATGGTACGGGCTTCCATGACAAATGTCTGCAAGAATATCCAAAGTTAACTGCTCCTTGTAATGCTCTTCGATGTACCCCGTAATTTGGTTGGCCCATTCCTCATCAGGCAAGCGCAGTCCATTTGGCTTGCAACGTTTGCATGGACGAAAGCCATTCTCTATCGCTTCTTTTACTTCTATATATATACGAACATTTTCTTTCTTCGGCGGTCGAGATTTACAAGAAGGTCTACAAAATATTCCTGTTGATTTTACGGCATAATAAAATACATCGTCATAGACTGAGTTATTTTCAATGATTGCTTGCCAATATTTCTCGCATATTTTCTCGTTTTTCAAGAAATCACCCCCATTTTTAGTATACTTTTATTTATATAGAAAAGCTGATTTTCACGACATAATAGCAAGATAACGAAATTTTTTACGATTATAATAAAATAATAAAGGGGTGTTCTATATGTTATGGCAAGAAAACGATGAGCAAATCATCATAAATACATCATCCGAATTCAGTTTTACCCAGAACCTTCAATATTTGTCCAGATCTACAAATGAATGCTTGTTTCATATTCATGAGAATAAAGTAAGAAAAGCGATTCCTATGGGTGAATGTACACCGCTAGTAGAGATTAGCGAGCAAGATGAACATTCGATTCGTATTCAGTTTTTAGGAAATACAAGACCTACAAGTAAACAAGAACGAGAACAAGTGGTTCAATATATAATCGAATGGTTTGATTTGAAGACAGAGTTAAAAGCCTTTTATGAGCTAGCACAAAAAGATGCAGTCCTTCAACAAGCAGTTATGGATTTTAACGGATTACGAATAATGGGCATTCCAGATTTATTCGAAGCAATGGCTTGGGGCATACTTGGTCAACAAATCAATTTGACGTATGCGTATACATTGAAGAGACGTTTGGTCGAAGCATTTGGACAATCGATCGAATTTGAGGGTGAGCAATATTGGATGTTCCCGAGACCTGGCGATATCGCAAAGCTATCTGTGGAAAACTTAGCAGGCTTAAAGATGACGGTTAAAAAGTGTGAGTACTTAATAGACGTAGCAAATCAGATCGAAATGGGTTTACTTACAAATGAAATGCTGCTCGAAGCGAATGATGTGAAGAAAGCAGAAAAAATGCTCACGAAAATTCGTGGCATCGGTCCTTGGACTGCCAATTATGTGTTAATGCGCTGTTTAAGATATACCTCCGCATTTCCGATTGATGATGTAGGACTGCATAATGCCATTAAACATGTGACAGGTTCTGAGCAAAAGCCTTCAAAGGATGAAATACATAAGCTTTCCTTGCATTGGATAGGTTGGGAAGCATATGCGACTTTCTATTTGTGGAGACTTTTATACTAAAAAATCCCTTCGATCTCTTTTCAGAGAAAGAAGGGATTTTCTTTTATTGCTGAATTAGTAATTCTAAAATGTCTTCTGACACATATGTTTTATTGTTTTTTAACACTGGTTTTTCTTTAAACTGTTGTAAGCTTTTATTGTAGCTATATTTTTTTTCACCACGTGTAATAGTAAATGAGCTGTTTTCTAATGATAAGTAAATTTTCTTTTTCTTTACGTTGTATTTCACTTCATACCCCAATTGTTCTGCTACTTTACGAAGTGGAATCATTATGACTCCATTTTTCATAAAATGATCTTTTTCAATAATCTTTTGTACTTCCTTCATTTCTGGAGAAAGATAATTAATCGCTACGATTTTACTTGGCGGAGTTTGTGCTGGAATACTCATTGTTGTTATTGTATAAAATACAACGAGCTCTTTTCCGTTTAAGTCCTCTTGTTTAATCTTCTCGCCTTTTTCATTTTCTAAAAGTGTTTCTTTTCCAATGTTTAGCTTAAGGTCTTTATCTAAACTTAGAAATTCATCGTCAAACTTTGATACTTTTACAGATCCAAACTGTTCTTCGTCATGTACAATAACCAACTCTGGAGTAATTTGCGCAGGGTAGATTAAAATCATTGGTTTGTTTTTATCATAGTATGCGTCAATCTGTTGTCCTTTTTTGAATGACTCTTTTTTTACTTTTTTTGTTGTACCACTATTGAATACAAGTGTATCATTAGTGATTGTAAAAATTGTGGTTATTGGCACTTTTTCTTTTGTTTCTACCGTTAGAACTACTTTTCCATCTTTTGAAGCAATACTTTTAATAATCCCAGTACTCTCCATGAAATTGGTTGTATCTTGTGGGGAAAGATCATCCATCACTACAACTTTACTTGGTGTCGTCTGAGCAGGAATACTTCTAGTGGAAACTGTATAAAATACAATGAGCTCTTTGCAAGTTATATCTTTTTGATTCAGTTTCTCTCCTTTTCCATTTACTATAATAGTTTCTTTTCCAATGCTTAATTTTAGATCATTATCTAAACTAACTAATTTATTATCGAACTTACTTACTTTTACGTTGCCAAATTTTTCAGCATCATGCACAATCACTAACTCTGGAGAGATTTGTGGCGGATAAATGGCAAGCATAGGTTTATTCTTACCGTAATATGCAGCTACTTTTTGCCCTTTTTTAAAGGATTCTTTTTTTAATGCTTTTGTCGTTCCGCTATTGAATAAGAGCGTGTCTTCTGTAACCTTTAAAATGGTGATTTGTGGTTCTTTTTCTTCTGTTTCCACTGTAAGTGTGACTGTTCCATCTTGCTTTACAATATCAGTAATAATTCCTGATGTTTTTATAAAATTGGATGAGTCTTTTTGTTTCATGGTTGAATCTCCCTCACTTTGCGCTTTAGCACGAGGCTGATGGAAATTGAATCCTACCATTAGTAATAACGCTACTGTAAATATGCCTATTTTCTTCATCGTATCGCTCCTTTTTTTACCATTCATTGAATTTGTCGTGTCATTTTGGAAAACGTTACATAAAAAAATGAAACATTCTATAAACTAAAAACGTATACAGTAGTTAGAAGAAAAAAATAAAAGAATGGAGTCTACATATGACGTTATCTATTAATCAAGTAACAAAGAGATATCAAAACTTTGTGGCCGTTGATAATCTATCTTTTACGATTGAAAAAGGTGAGATCTTTGGGCTAATTGGACAAAATGGTGCTGGTAAAACAACGACATTTCGTATGATTTTAGACCTTCAAGAAACGACAGAGGGTTCAATTATGTGGAATGGGAAACATATTAATTCCATAAATCGAAATATCTTAGGTTATCTACCAGAAGAACGTGGTATTTTCCCAGCAATGAAGGTGGAAGATCAGCTGTATTTCTTTGGAGAGTTAAGAGGAAAGCTTCGCAAGAATCTACATAAAGAAGTGGATTATTGGATTGATCGTTTTGAATTAGAAGATAAACGAAAAGCGAAAGCCGAAACTTTATCCAAAGGAAATCAACAAAAGGTGCAACTTATCGCAAGCTTTATTCACCAACCGGATTTTCTTATTTTAGATGAACCATTTAGTGGGCTAGATCCCGTCAATATGGATTTATTGAAAAATGCAATATTAGAGTTAAAAGAAAAAGGGACAACGATTTTATTTTCTAGCCATCAAATGGAGAATGTGGAGGAACTTTGTGATCACCTTTGCCTTTTGAAACGTGGTGTCTCTTTATTTTCCGGTAGTTTACTAGACTTGAAAAAGCAATATGGGAAAACGAAGCTTACCATACGAACCGATGTCCCAAAAGAAACGCTTCAAAGTTTGGATGGCGTGAAGGATATTCATGTTGGAAAAGATCAGTATATCCTTACTTTAACGGATGAGTCATACGCTCAATCTATTTTTGACTTTGTTTCAAATGGGAAATATATTGAGAAGTTCAGTTTAGATTATTTGTCGCTAGATGAAATTTTCAAAGATAAGGTCGGTGGTAAGAATGTCTAAGTTTTGGCTGCTCGTTAAGCAATTATATACACAAAAAATCAAAGCAAAACCATTTATTATTTCTATCATTTTATATATTGGGGTTATTAGTGTCGCCATGTTTTGGTCTAATATTAAGGAAGCATTTTTCCAAGATGAGCCATTAAAAATTGCTCTATTGAATGAAACGAATGCAGATATAGAAGATTTGTTCAAATCGAGTAGCGATATTGAATTTTCCTTTCCTTCTGAAGGGATTGCGGAAGTAGAAAAACAGGTTGTCCAAGGTGACTTTGATGCAGCTATTTTCGTGAAGGATCAAAACCAATCTCTGTCGGCTGATATTGCAACTTATAAGCCATTAACGTTTAATGACCAACAGAATTTGTCATCGCAACTTCAGTATGCTGGAAAGTTATATGAAGTTCAGCAACTTAATTTAACAGCTGAACAGGCGGAGAAAATTCTTCAGTCTCAAACCGTTATTACCATGAAAAACTTAAATAAGGAATCGGAAAGCGGAAAAAGTGAAGATGAAAAAGCAGCCGGTATAGGTGCCTCTGTCTTAGTCGGATTTTTAATCTATTCCTTTGTAATGACGTTTTTATCCATGATTACAACAGACGTTGCATCTGAAAAAGGATCTCGTGTTTTAGAAGTATTACTTGCAAGCGTGAAACCATCTACACATTTGTTGGCAAAGCTGACTGGAACATTTTTATTAGCATTGACTCAAATAGTAACACTATTGGTTGTTCAAAGTTTACTTTTCATGATAATAGATAGCGGATCTAAATGGGATGCTGTATTAGACATTGTTAACGAATTGTCCTACGGATTTATTGGATATGCAGTTATGTTTTTATTGCTTACTATTATGCTCAACTTAATCATTGGTGCATTACTTGGTTCACTCGTTTCTAAAGTCGAAGAATCAAGCCAAGCAATGATGCCTGCGATGATGCTTGGCATCCTCGGCTTTTACGTGTTACTTTCTGGAATGTACAGTCCAGATACATTACTGATTAAAATTTTCTCATACATCCCATTCACATCCGGAATGGTTATGCCACTTCGAATTGGTGCAACGGACATTTCATCATTCGAACCTATGCTATCGATGCTTATATTAGTTGGAACCGTAATACTATTTTTCTTAATCAGCCTATCCTTCTATAAACGAAGTGTCTTAACATACAGTTCAGGTGGCGTCATTCAAAAAATTAAAACCGTTTTAAAAGTAACGACTTAAATCTTCATTATAAAAAGCATAAAAGGAGCTGCCTTCTGTATCTAGGCAGCTCCTATTTTTTTTGGATAAGCATACCAGAAGAACTAAATGAGAAATATATTTTAAGTTTTTAAAACAAACGTGAATGTTCGAACATTCACGTTTGTTTTGGTGCCTGGCACCTGAAATATGTTTGTAATATATTATGCAAATATCATCAATTACTGTCGAATTATAGGAAAAAACGGAGAATATATTGTTAATCTACAGAATAAAAGTATAATAATGTTAATCTTCTATCTGATGTGCTAACAAATCCACAAGTTATATGTTCTTTATTTATGAAAGCGCTGTCAAAAAGGAGAAATATCAATTTTGGAGGAGAGAGAATTGAAGAAGAAATTACTAGGTTTTGTTACTGTACTTCTCAGCATGATTTTACTAATGGCTGGTTGTAGTGAGGGGAAGAAAAATATTGCAATAGGGCCTCCCGCAAGTGAGACGAACTCGATTTCCAAACTCATATTGGACGCATATGGTATTGGAGATGACGACTATACGGGTTTTCAAGAAGGGTTTGGAGATGCAGCTGATGGCGTGCAAGATGGGAATATCGACATTTCTATTGGAATTTTGGGACTTCCGGCAGCTAGTATTGAAAGCTTACAAGCATCCGTCGGGGATGTTGTTATGTTAAGCCTCTCGGATGATGCTATTGCAAAAATTGAGAAAAACAGTGGATATAGACATCACACGATTCCAAAGGACACCTACGATTTTCTTGAGAACGATGTTCAGACAGTTACGGCATATGCGATTCTCATGGGAAATACGGATACAATCGACGATGAATTAGGCTATGATCTTGCAAAAATAATGATAGAAAAAGCTAGTGAAAACACGCACGCTCAGGCAAAACAAATGATTTTAGAAAATGCGCTTCGAGGGTCAGAGGGACTGCCAATCCATCCTGGTGCTAAGCGCTATTATGAGGAACAAGGTTTAACAGTAGATAATCCTGTTGCTGAACTTACTGCTGATAAAGGTAAACGTAAGAAAGAGTTAATTTTAGGTACGGGCAGTCAAGGTGGTACTTATTATCCCCTTGGAGGAGAAATGGCAAGCATTTGGAATAAAAATATTAAAGGCGTTAACGTGACAAATACCGAAACTGGTGCATCCGTTGAAAATTTATCTAGTATCCGCGACGGAAATATGGATCTTGGAATGACCGTTCACGTGCCAGCTTTACAAGCAGTGAAAGGTGAAGGTGCTTTTGAAGGTCATGAAGTTCCAAACTCAGCTTTTATCGGGCATATCTATCCAGAAGTTATTCAGATCGTCACACGTAAAAGTACTGGAATAAAAAGTTTTGATGATTTGAAATAACATTGAAGGATAAATATACCTATTGGAAAGTGTGGTGGGAAAATGAATGAACAACAAACCGTTGACGCTCAGGAAATTTTAGAAAAATACGACAAAGAAAATCAGTTTCGAACTAAGATTGGTAAATGGGCATGGATCGTCACATTTTTAGGAGTTTCTCTTACCGTGTTCCATCTATATACTGCTTATTTCGGTACGCTTCCTTCCCAAAAGCAAGGGGCCGTCCACTTAGGAACCGCACTTGGAGTTATCTTTCTACTGTATCCTTTAAAAAAAGGTATGCAGAAAGTCCAGAAAACAGTTCCGTGGTATGATGTTTTGCTTGCCTTGACCGCGATGTATGTAACTTATCATAAGATTTTTTTCTTTGATTCCATCCTGCAGAGTAGGATTTCCGGATATAGTTTACCAGATGTCATCATCTCAGTACTTGGTATCGTTCTAGTACTTGAGGCAACAAGGAGAACGGTCGGCTTACCAATTGTTATTGTGGCGCTAGTTGCCATGCTATATGCGATTTTCGGAAATTTCGTTCCTACACAAATTCTTTCACATCCAGGCTTTTCATTCGATCGTACTGCAACGACACTTTGGTATAAGGAAAGCGGAATATTTGGAACACCAATTCAAATTTCAGCAAAGTTTATTTTCCTGTTCCTATTTTTTGGTGTAATGCTTGTGCAAACAAATATTGGAAAGTTTTTTAATGATCTAGCATTTGCCCTAACTGGTCGCTATACAGGTGGAACAGCAAAAACTGCAGTTGTGGCAAGTGCATTACAAGGAACTGTTTCGGGAAGTTCTGTTGGCAACACAGTTGCAACTGGTTCTTTTACAATTCCAATGATGAAGAAAGCGGGATTTAAACCTGAATTTGCTGGCGCTACGGAAGCCGCTGCATCAACCGGAGGCCAAATAATGCCCCCAATGATGGGGGCTGCTGCATTCATTATGATGGAATACTTAGGTGTTTCATATGGAGTCATTATGTTGGCAGCTGTCATCCCAGCAATTCTTTATTTTACGGGAATTTTCATTGGGACACATTTTGAGGCTAAAAAGCTAAAAATAAATGGTTTGCCAAAATCCCAATTACCTTCCTTTAGAAAACTAATGAAGAGAAACTGGTTTATGCTATTACCTTTGCTTATCATTATGGGAACAATTATGAATGGTTTCACACCACAGCGGGCTGCCCTTTTTGGAATTATCTCCGCATTTTTAGTTAGCCTTGTTCGAAAAGAAACAAGAATGTCATTCAGGCAGACGGTTAATGTTCTTGAACAAGGTACTAGAGTAGCACTTCCTGTCATTGCTGCTGTTGCAACTGCTGGTGTCATCGCAGGGGTCGTTAGTATGACTGGGCTAGGTTCAAAATTTGCTGCTGGTGTTATTGCTCTATCGAATGGTTATCTAATTCTTGCACTATTCTTCACAATGATTGCCTGTCTTATCTTAGGTATGGGGCTGCCAACAACAGCAAACTATGTAGTAACAGCAACCATCGCTGCCCCGGTGCTTATCAATGAATTTGGAGTGGCACCAATCGCTGCTCATATGTTCGTTTTCTACTTTGGCATTGCCGCCGATATTACCCCTCCTGTATGTCTTGCAGCATACGCGGCGGCTGGAATTGCGAGGGCCAATCCATTTAAGACAGGAATGAATGCAGTTAAACTAGCTATTGCAGCGTTTATCGTTCCATATATTTTCATTTATAATCCGATTTTAGTTATGGTTGACGTAAAATTAAATATGTTAGTTTTTTCAGTTATAGCCTCCCTAATTGGGATGATTGCTGTTAGTAGTTCAATGATTGGCTACTTTATACGAAATTCTAGGATTTGGGAGAGGATCGTTCTATTTGGAGCAGGTATTATGTTAATTGTACCTGAAATTGTAAGTAGCCTAATTGGTGTAGTCCTAATATTAGCGATATGGTTCATCCAAAGACAACGTACTGACGATGCATTTGAACCAGAAAGCTCATCAGTCAGTCAAGCTTTGTATTAACACAAAAGTTACAAGTATATTAATGGTGCCAGGCACACGTAATATACTTGTAACAAAAATTAATAAAATATGTTATAATTCAGTTAATAATTTTGAAGGGACGATGGGTGGACAATGAAGTTTTAATCTTATTTCTCAGTGAAAGTTTTTTCTGCGATTTATTTGCGCAGTAACAAAATAAACTTTACGAAACGGAAATAGGATTAGTCTGCCCATTTTTCAATTTTAATACGTTTAATTCCCTACATATTATCGTTTTGTAGTGGCTTTTTGCGTATTCATTTAATGGTCAGTAATTAATCCTTTCGTATAAAATCGGAGGGATTTTTTTATTCCTCCAAAGGGAGAGGATATTATGACACTACACGGAAAGTTAGTAGATATATGTATAACTTTTGGTGACAAAGTTATTTTAGAAAATATAAAAGCCGATATTGGTACTGGGGCAGTTATTGGTATTGTGGGAGGAAATGGTGAGGGTAAGTCTTCCCTCCTTTCTATACTTGCAAATGAGGCTGCTCCCACGATGGGACAAATTGAATGGTTTGGTACTCAACCGACTATTAGTTACTTTAAACAAGAGGATGATCAATTTCATAAAACTGGTTATGTATACGATGAAAGGAAATACTTTAGTAAATGGTCTGTTCCTCACGAGCGTGATTATATGCAACTTAGTGGTGGAGAGAAAATGAAGAGAAGATTGTCTCGTGTATTTGCGGAAAAGGCTCAACTCCTTTTATTAGATGAACCTACTAACCATTTAGATCAAGAAAGTTTATCTTTCCTAAAAAAGCAAATACACTCCTACCAAGGAACAATTATTTTAGTATCTCATGACCGATATTTTTTAGACGAGATAGCTGAATGGATTTGGGAAGTAGAAAACAAAAAGTTAACGGGCTATGCTGGCAATTACACTTCTTACAGACAAAGGAAGGAAGAAAACAGATTAACCCAACAAAGACTCTATGTTGGACAACAATCAAAGATCCAACAAGTAGAAAAACAAATATCCGATCTTAAAAACTGGTCATCCAAAGCACATGCAGATTCAACTAAACATGAATTTAATAAAGAATATTATCGTGTCAAGGCTAAGAAAATGGATGTTCAAATTCGTTCCAAAAAGAAACGGTTAGAATTGGAACTTTCTAAAAATACTATAGAGAAGCCTGAAGAGGAAAAAGAAGTGATTTTTTCAATTGAAGGAAATAAGAAAAAGGGGAAACGTGTTTTAGAAGCCAAAAGTATTTCCAAGAGCTTCGAGGACAAACTTTTATTTCAAAACGCTACCTTTACTATACAATCTCAAGAACGGATTGGCATCATCGGTTCTAACGGAAGTGGTAAGTCGACATTTTTCCGCATGTTATTAGGAGAAGAAAGTGTACAAGGAGAACTTTGGAAATCGGAAGCTATGAATATTGGCTATATACGTCAGACAGTATTCGATTTGCCAGAGGAGAAAACCCCTTTTGAATTTTTTGTACCATCTGATTTTGAAACACGAGGGCAAATCCAGACACTTATGATGAATCTAGGCTTCTCAAAGGATCACTGGTCTCGTCCTATTTATACAATGAGTATGGGAGAACGAGTAAAGTTAAAACTAATGGAGTTTATATTAGATAAAAAAGATGTGCTACTTTTAGATGAACCAACAAATCATTTGGACCTTTCTTCTAGAGAGCAATTGGAGAAAACCCTCTCCACTTATCCTGGAACTATTTTGTTAGTAACGCACGACCGTTACTTCTTAGAAAAACTAACTAATAAACTGCTTGTCTTTGAAAACAACACGATTCGAAAAGTAGAAATGAGCTATAAAGAGTGGATGCATAAAAACGATGAATCTTCTCTAGAAAAAGATCTATTGAAATTAGAAACCGAACAACAAGCTGTATTAGGGTTACTCAGTTACATGAAGAAAAATGATCCTAAATACACTGAATTAGACCAAAAATTTATATCACTTACTAAACAAATTAACGAATTAAAGAAAAAATAACGACAGAAGCCATCCTAGAAATTTTAGGATAGCTTCTTTTGTTACAGTTATATTGCTGGTGCCAGGCACCAGTAACAAACTTGTAACATTCTATTCTTTTTTTCAATTCCCTAGGAAGTATGAGGAGCAGGTTATTCATGCATTTACAATATCGTCATTCAAGCATATAATATAATAAATCCAATAAGAAAAGTAGGTTTTAAGGTGAAAACAATTCCTAAACCTCTAGTCACGGCAAATCAATGGACGATTATATTGTCTGTAATCATTGCACTAAGCACACAGTCGGCGTGGATTTTATTCATTCCACTAATTGCAAATCTTTCAAGCTTATTAACTGGGGTTCATCCTATTCTAATTATAGTAAAACGATTTCTATCTAAACCTGCTAATCAATACATCCAAGAAGAATACACTCAGCTAAGATTTAATCAATGGCTAGCGGTTGGCTTCTTACTCGTTGCAAGTATTAGTTTTTTATTAAATTGGTCCATATTATTTAATATCGCTACAATTATGGTTGGTCTAGCTGCACTTATTGCAATTCTTGGGTTTTGCATCGGATGTTTTGTGCGCTTCCAATACAAACAATGGAAATATAGAAGAACAAAATCAGCAGCACACTAAAGCAAGCAGCCTCCTCAGAAAAATTGAACTGAACCCCGAATAGTGGACACTTTAAAAAAAGTGACCCTATTCGGGGTTTTTCTGTTTAAAAACCCGTTATACTAGAAAATAACAACTTGGAACGGGAGATTTTTTAATGAGTAAAATACTTTTCAATGAACATCAAAGAAGACAACTAGAATCAAACCCAAATATCGTATCCGTATCAGATCGCGCCATTCAATATAAATCTGAATTTAAAATTCGTGCCGTTCAAGAAAATTTGGCTGGTAAAGGACCTTCTCAAATCTTTATCGAAAATGGATTTGATTTAGAAACTATTGGAGTCAAAAAAGCCAAATGGTCATTAAGCCGATGGAGAAATACGTATAACACCTACGGTGAACAAGGCTTTTTAGAAGAACGTCGCGGAAAAGGTAGCACAGGTCGCCCTTCTACAAAGGATGTATCAGCTGAGAAAAAATTAGAAAAGGCAGAAGCACGTATTAAGTATTTAGAAGCTGAATTAGAATTACTAAAAAAGCTAGAGGAACTCGAGAGGCAGGCGAAGAAACAGTTCTGGCACCCCATGAAAAATACGCAGTGATCAACGAAGTCATTCGAAAATATCAACTAAAGAACATGACACGTTATCTTTGTGAATTAACTGATGTGAGTCGAAGTGGCTACTACGCCTGGCTTCAAAATTCAGAGAAGCATTCGATTCGTGAAGAACAAGACTATCAAGACTATGTATTATTAAAATGCATTTACGATGCTTTTAAAGGGAAAATTGGTTATCGAGGACTTTACATGGCATCAGAAGAATTATTAGTGACACCAATGAATCACAAAAAGATTCTTCGCCTAATGAGGAAGTTTAATTTCTTTGCGAAAGTACGTCGTGCGAATCCATATAAACATATTGCGAAAGCGACGCAAGCGCACCGTATGGTCCCTAATCACTTAAATCGAGCATTTGATCAAGATGAACCGGGCAAAGTATTTTTAACAGATATCACTTATTTACAATACCGTAATAGTCAAACGGCGTACTTATCTTGCGTAAAAGATGTTGCAACACGTGAAATCGTCGCCTATGAACTATCGACAAGCTTAAAAATGAGAATTGTTTATCGGACATTAGAAAAATTAGAAGAAGCATTAGAAGGAAACCTTCATCCAGAAGTCATGATTCATTCCGATCAAGGTGTCCATTACACGCACCCGGAGTATCAAAAACGTGTAAAGAAAATGGGTTTACTTCAATCTATGTCACGGAGAGGAAACTGCTTAGATAACGCCCCAATGGAATCTTTCTTTGGGCATTTTAAAGATGAAGTGGATTATCAGGAAGCGCACAACTTATTTGAATTAAAGCAAATGGTAGATGAGTACATGGAGCATTACAATACAACACGCAAACAATGGAATTTAAAAAAGATGACTCCGGCTCAATACCGAAGTCATCTAATCGCCGCCTAGACTGCAAAGTCGTTTTTATTAATCTGTCCATTAATTAGGGCTCAGTTCAAATGATGAGGCTGTTTGCTATTTATCTACTCAAAATTGAACTTACTTTTTAATATGTTAGCATTCTTTTCATCTAGCTTTCCAAGTGAATTCTCATCACGATTTATAATAGTCGCCGTACCATTGCGTTCAAACCATATATCGTATTTTACTAATCGTTCTGGCATATTTTCTTCAACTTCCATAAACAAAACTGCTTTTATGTCTTCTCTTCTCACCATTTCTGCTTTTACATTTTGTTCCCATACTATTTGTTCAAACACTTGGTTTAAGATATCAACCGTTGACTTATCCGAGATAATCACTTCTTCATCATACTTTTCGTCTGCATTTACTTTATAAACATCCACTCGAGTTAGTATGTCCTTATTCATATTCTCATTTTCACTACATCCAGTTAATTGCAAAATGAAAATGATGAAAAAAGGCAGAATTTTATTTTTCATGATCAAAGCCTTCATATCCCCACTTTCATAGCGGTTTCACTTATAATAAAGCTAAGCTTTAATCTGCTAAACCACTTATCCGACTCACTAATATTGCGATCCACACCGTTTATTTCTTCTAGATATTCTAATCCCTCAACAGCACAATAATCCACTTGTCGTTTGGCAATTCTATATGCAATCATTGCCCACTCCGCATCTGTCATCTCTTCTTTAGAATATTGATTAATGAAGTCAGCACACACTTTTGAAAATGCGCAAGAACCTGCAGTTACATCTGCTGCTTTTCCTAATTCTAACGAAAAAATTCTATTCGTAATTTTTTCCGTCTCTATCCATTCAATAGGGTGAGTATTCATCGCTCTTTCTGTCCGACCAATGATTAAATAATCATGATTTGGTATATCTTCAACTACTTCTTCTAACTCAGTTATATAATTTTTCCCCCATGTTAATAGCCTATCTAAGTCGCAATAATGGAAATGCTCACTATTCCTGGAAGTTCCAAATTTTAATGCTTCCCTTCTTGCATATGCTGCTCCATTTTTAGGGATAATTTTATATTTAAATTTACTTTTTCGGACTTCATTTATTAGTTCATCAGATGATTCGTCACTAATTGTAATAAATAGCTCTGCATATATTTTTTCAAAATTTCTTTGTAATTCTTTAAAAAGTTTAATATTCTTCCCCATTGGATCATGCGTAACGGTGATAAGTGCTGTGTTTAATAACGATCCCATCACTCCAACCTACCAAATAAATTGATTGCAGAAACTGCAATAATATGTTTAGGATGCTCTTTTATCAAATTAACTTCTCCTTTTGCTAATAAAATAAATACCCAAAATAGCAATTAACAAAGTTATTAGTGTCCACAAAATAATAGTAGCAGAACTTGTTTGCAGAATGTCGTATATATTCCTAGCGTATTCTCCATCCCTTGTTGCTTTAATATATTTTCCCTTTTCATCCTTTATTGCAATAGCCTCATCTGTATTCAATCCAACTATTGAATAATACCTAGTTCCTTTCGGATAGACATTGGAAAAGTTACCAGAATAAGTCCCCTCCCTACCCGAATACCTGGTCACATGTCCGATTTCTTTTTCTACCTCATTTACAATTTCATCCGTTATGACATATACATATCCATCCCAAACGGCAAATGCATACGCCCAATCTGCTAGTGTTTTAGCTGGAAAAAAAATCGAAGCACACAACGTAAAAATGATTGCATAAGAAATTAAGGACTTATCTTTCATTCCATACCCACCCTTTTATGGTATTGGACGTTCTATATTGGTTCCAGTTCCACTTTTTACTTATATTAGTTGAAATGTTATGATGATTACAAATAACATACATTTTTCTCCCATAAAACCTCTAATTTTTTCTACTAACTCCTGAGATTTTCTGAATCCAGGGATTTTCTGAGATACCTTGCAGATTTTCTAAGATACTCCTTTTCCAACTAAATCAAAGACGCATAAAAAAAGGCTGTCTCTCAGTAGAATATCTACTGATCAGACAACCTTTTTTCTCTATTATTCTCCTAAATCTACGTTGTGATAGACTTGTTGAACGTCTTCTAAATCTTCAATTGCGTCAATCATTTTCTCAAATTGCGCTTGAGCATCCGTATCTAATGCGATGTCATTTTGAGCAAGCATTGTCAGCTCAGCTACTGTAAAATCTGTTACGCCAGCCGAACGTAATGCCTCTTGTACTGCATGGAATTGATCTGGATCAGCGTAAACGATGACGGAATCTTCTTCTTCCAAAATGTCACGAGCATCTACGTCCGCTTCCATCAATATTTCTAATACATCGTCCGCTGTTTTTCCTTCAAGGCCAATAACAGCAGTCGCATCGAACATATAAGCAACTGAACCACTGACACCCATATTACCGCCATTTTTACCAAAAGCAGCACGCACATCCGATGCAGTACGGTTTACGTTATTTGTTAACGCATCCACGATTACCATAGAACCACTTGGACCGAAACCTTCATAACGAAGCTCGTCATAACTTTCTTCCGATCCGCCTTTTGCTTTTTCAATTGCTTTATCAATAATATGCTTAGGCACACTGTATGTTTTTGCACGTTCCAATACTACTTTCAATGCTTGGTTTGAAGTAGGATCTGGTTCACCTTGTCTTGCAGCTACATATATTTCACGTCCAAATTTCGCGTATATACGGCTAGTATTTGCGTCTTTGGAAGCTTTCTTTTCTTTAATATTATTCCACTTACGACCCATAAAGTCCCACTCTCTTTCGATTAAAGATTCTACTTTAAATTTCTACTGTGTTATTATACATTAATTTCATATTAACTAGCAAAGCTAAATACATTAACTTCCATATATTATCAATTATCTGGATATAAATTTTGTAAAAAAGTAATAGATTGTGTAATCATCTCTTTCAAAACATCTACTTTGATATCATCTACTTTATTAATATATACACATGATTTCCCTGTAGTATACTTCCCAAATCGCTTTAAGCTTTCTTCACGAGCAGTATCACCTGTTGCAAAATAAAGACTAATCTTTGCTTTTCTTGGAGAGAAACCAACAAGTGGTGCATCCCCTTCGTGTCCAGTCGCATATTTATAATGATACGTCCCGAAACCAATAATACTTGGACCCCACATTTTCGCTTCATAACCTGATGTTTCTTCAAAAATCTCTAAAAGTTTGTAAGCATCTTCTCGTTTCTTCGGACTGTCCACTTTTTCGATAAACTCTACAACATCATGATATGTTTCTTTCGTCTTTTGCTCATATTTAGCCATACATTGACCTCCTTAAGAATTTTGTTTTGTAATAGCCTCTTATAATCTTCTAGAAGTGTCCTGTAATTCCTCTATTTATCTGTGATGGTTGATGACAAAAAGGAGCATTCCATTTTTATGAATGCCCCTTCTTTCAGCTATAATTCTTTCTCCATAACAATCTTATGTGTACCTTTTTCACTCGTAAATGTTTTTATTACATCAAACCCATGCTTAATATTTAATAGAAGCATTTCACGTCTTTTATTTCTAGAAATTGTACGAACCTTCGTGTAGCCAAGTGACTTAATAAGCTTATGCTGTCGTCGCATAAGTTCTGAAGCAATTCCTTTTCCACGATAATCAGAATGTACTCCTCCGAGCCAGCTATAAAAAGTGTCCTTTGCAAATTCGTACCCAATTTTAAAACCTACAACTCTATTCCCATCCAATACTACAAAGATCAGTACATTTTCTTTCTCTACTAACTCTTCTTCCATTAGTTTTGCACCTTCAAATACATGTTCATGGACTTCCATGATTCCAGCAAGCATTTCGAGATTCGGCGTTGTCAGGAAATATAGGAACTCCAAGTGGCTATCCCGATTCAACATCTTTCACCCATCTCTGCAATCTTTTTTAACTCATTTGCTCTAGTAACAATAAAGTTTTTCATGTATTTTTCTAAAAACAATTTATCCGCTATTTTTCCAACTAAACCAAAAGGAGATTTATACTCAAATGTATCCTTCATCAAAGTTCCAGTTCCAAGTTCTTCAAATTCATGCGTATGCGTAAATGAATGAAAAGCACCTCTCACCATAACGTCCACAAACTTATAAGGCCCATTCATTTCTATAATCTTAGCTGTCAATCTCTGCTTAACACAAAAGTGAGTTGCTTCCCACGTGATACTTTCCCCACAATTCAAAAGACCCTTAGTTACCCCAGCGACCGTTTTTTCATTCGTGTTCCTAGTAGTTTTCGTATGAATCTCCACATCTCTAGCAAAATCAAAACACTTATTAATGGGAGCCTCCATATATGTAGTATGTTTTATAACAGGCATATGAACACCTACCTCTTACTTTTCCTTGTCACCCAAATTTTGAAGTATCTTTTCATATAAGGTTAGTAGCTGTTTAAGTTCTTCCTCACTTAATGCACTAAATAATTCAATGTGAAGCTCTTCTCCTTTTACTATCGCCTCTTGTAGTAACTCTTCTCCTTTTGGGGTAATTTTAAGCAAAACATTACGGCGATCCTCTTCATTGTATATTCTTTCTACATATTTTTCTTTTACCAGTTTTGTAGAAATGTTCGTGATAGCTCCCGGCGTGTATCCTAAACTTGATGCCAACACCGTGGATTTCTGTAGTCCATTTTTATTGAGCTCCGATAAAACGAGTATTGGGGACAATCCGATACTTTTGTTAAACGATTTCGTAAATCTAACTATTGTTTCATTCGATAAGGTTTCGAACTTTCGTATCACTTTAAAAATATCTTCTTCCAATGCAAACTCCTCCAAAATATAAACGTCATTACAGTTATTTTAGCTTACTTTTTAAAGAATTGGCTTTTATTTTTTATAATAAGCACGGGACACGAGTAATCCAACCGTTCCAAGAACGATAAATAGCAATGCTTTAACAGGTACTGAAACAAATGGTATGTCTAACAAAATAATTTTGGCTAAAGTAAAAAACAATATACCAACTCCGACATACTTTCCTTGTTGCAACGAATACCGGCGACTTAATAACATATATAAAATAGCTACAGCAATCCATAAAGAACTAGTAAATACACGCTCCATATTACTTCCGGAATCTACTGCAATAATACTAGCAATCATCTGTAAAAAGTATAATAATAAAATGCCGAAATATGGAATACCAATATTCAAAACAATATACTTTTTCTGTTTGCTAATATCTGCAAGCAAATAAATTCCATAGCCAGTTATAACTATAAAAACTATCCAATGCAACATTTCCCATGAAACCCATGTAGTAATGGGACTGTATAATGCATAGTAAAATGCGATGAAATAAGTAATACCACAAAGAATCGCATGTAAAATATGCTTGAAATTTTTATATACCAGTAAATAAATAACACTCAAACCGATTATTCCTTCAAAGAATAAATCATCTATTAGTAACTGCATAAGTATTAACAAAGCAATTGAAACATTCGCAATAAAAATGGGCGTACGAATCAAGTCATTCTTATACATATACAGTAAAACTCCATACACAAGTGCAATGACCACTAATAAAAAGGATGCTTCATTTTCTGTGAAAACAATCCGAACCCACATTGCAGTGAAAAGCATAACTGAAAAAAGTGTATAAGCCTGATCCTTTAACATTCGTTTTGTCTTCATGAAGCCAATCAATAAGGCTCCATGCTGTAGCAAAATCGGAAGTACAGCAATCCATTTAAATGCTTCAGGTATATTAGTAAAAATAAAAAATACTACTATAGCTATTTGTAAGAAAATAGCAGAGATATAATATAAAAATTTATAACTATATCGGAGTGCTATCCACAAGAAAAGTATAAAAAGGAGGGATTCATAAAATGAAAACAACGGAATGTTTGGCGAAGTGCTTTTAATCAAAAATGGGACAATCACTCCTCCAACAGTAGAAACAATTCCTATTCCTTGTGATTTGTATTTATATGTTAGAAATAAACCTAATGAAATCCAAATTACATTTAAAACAAGAGATATTTCAGGACCAGTCATCGCATAAAGTTGATGCATGGCAAAAGTGGTTAACATGAAAATAGGAATTGCCCCACCTAAAAGCATTTGTCCTAAAATTATTCGCATTTGTTTTAATTGCCATATACCTAATCCGATTAATATAAAACCAACGACATATCCAAGTATAACCTTTACTTGAGCATTTAAAATACCGTAATCAGAGGCTGCCTTGAATGCCCAAAGGATACCTACAATAAAAACAATTATAAATAAAGGTGGCAGGATTTTCTGAAATATAAGAGCATCCCATTCAATTGTTGTTTTTTCTTGTTGTTTTGCATGAACAGTAGGATTTAGAGGTGGAACCATAGATTGCTTCATATATAATTGTTCTTCTAAAAAACGAACACGCTCTTCCAAGTGCGCTACTCTTTTTTCTAGAACTTCATTCTCTCCCATTTAAACCCTCCTTCTGAATAGCTTCTACTCATACTATTAGACAAATGATGAAAATATCCTTTATTTATCATCTTCGTTCTTTTTTAATCGAGGGTAAAAAATATCCGTACACTCATTTTAATCACTCTTTACGATCAATTATTGTTATACTTTTACTAATTAAGAAGATACGAGGAGAGTTATACATGAGAAACCGAGGAGCCACTGTCATTATTGAAAATGGACGTGTAGCGCTTATCAAAAGAACAAAACCACATATGACCTATTATGTATTTCCAGGTGGAGGCATAGAAAGAGGCGAAACTCCAGAACAAGCAGCTATTCGAGAAACGTACGAAGAACTAGGTGTTAACATACGAATTCAACGCCTACTTAAAGTACTAAAACAAAATGGAACACAGCACTTTTTCTTAGCGGATATTGTAGGTGGTAATTTTGGCGAAGGAACAGGAGAAGAATACACACACACTTCTATTGAACGCGGAACTTACGAACCAGTATGGATGGACCTCGATGACCTTCCTTCATTTGAGGTTCGCCCTCGAGAAATCGTGGATATAATTCTCTCTTAATCAAAATTCACTTGTTGTTTTTAAGTTTAGATTTTCAGTCTTGGTTTGAAGTTAGTTTAACAGTCCAAAGTTAGCACAAAATGACAGGATTCATCGTTTAGAATATCTTATGATACATGCAAGGAGTGAAGGCCATGGGATGGGTGGAGTCGATTCAAAAAGCAATTAACTATATGGAAGACCATTTACTAGATGAATTGAAAATGGAACAAATCGCGAAAGAAGCAAATTCTTCGGTATTCCATTTTCAACGAACGTTTGCGATTTTAACGAATATATCCGTAGCAGATTATATTCGACAAAGACGACTAACATTAGCCGCACAGGAATTAATGAATACAGATAACAAAATAATCGATCTCTCCTATAAATATGGCTACGATACTCCCGAAGCTTTTACAAAAGCCTTTCGCAAACAACATAGCATCACGCCTAGTGAAGCACGAAAGAAACTAGGTAAATTAAAATCATACAACCGCCTGGTAATCCAGGTGAGCTTGAGAGGAGCCGAACCGATGAAGTACAAAATTGTAGAGAAAGAAAGTTTTCAAGTAGTTGGAGTAAAAAGAACGTACAATTGTAAAAACGGAGAAAACTTTCAAGGAATCCCAGTATTCTGGGATGAAGTAAATGCAGATGGTACAGATAACTTACTGTTCCAATTAAACAATGGGACAGTAGAGGGTGTGCTAGGAGTTTGTGTTGCAGACAAGGCTTATCAAGAGAACAGCTTGATTGATTATTGGATTGCAACTGCACATGAAGGTGATGTACCGGAAAACTTTTCAGGGACGGAAATTCCAGCATCGAAATGGGTTGTTTTTGAAGTGCATGGCCCAATGCCGACTGCTATGCAAAACACTTGGAAACAAATATTTTCAGAATGGTTTCCATCTAACCCTTACGAGCATGCAGGTACGCCCGAGTTAGAAGTGTATTCCGATGGGAATGCGTCAAGTCCAGATTATTATTCAGAAATTTGGATTCCGGTAAAATAATAAAAAAGTATCACCCTGAGTAGTAAAAACTACTCCTTGGGTGATACTTTTTTACAGCAAAGTCTATTCCAGTTCGTTTATCATCCGATATTTCTGTTTCATCATCCGATTTTCAACGCTGATCATCCGATTCTCCATTAATTAGCTAGATTCAACTGCCATGATACCCCAAACTTATCTTGCA
The DNA here is from genome assembly GCF_042945595.1 of Psychrobacillus sp. L3. Taxonomy (GTDB): domain Bacteria; phylum Bacillota; class Bacilli; order Bacillales_A; family Planococcaceae; genus Psychrobacillus. The sequence continues at coordinate 3,574,799 of NZ_CP168493.1, forward strand.
CCCAACCAAATTTCTTACTAAATGGATACTTGTCAATTGGCATTAATGACTGCCCACCCTCTAATAGCTTGGCATAAGCTTCATCAATTTCTTCTTCCGAATCACACTCAACAAATAAAGATAAAGAAGGTGTGAATGTGAACGCATGTTGAACAAAACTATCTGTACACAAAAACTCTTGCCCATTAATAGAGAATGCGGCTTGTGATACTTCTCCTTCTTTTCCAGGTCCACCTGCACCGAAGCGAGCAAGACGAATTATTTCTGAATCCTTGAAAACTGATGTGTAAAAGTTGATCGCTGCTTCTGCTTGTCCTTCGAACATTAGAAATGGTGTGATTTTAGTCATAGTATTAGAATCCCTCACTTTTTATTTAATTTTAACATAATTTTATTTCTATGGAGAAATGAAAATTCCCTGTTTTTATGTTACTGTTTTGATATGAAAAAAATAATTCCTCTAGTCATTTTACTTATCATCGTGTTCATTGCATCTGGACAAACATCTGAACAACAACCACTTATCCCTTTATTAGAAAAGTGGTTGCCTAATAAACCACTAGAATCCTATCTTTCCGTTCTACACATTCCATATTGGGGCATTCTAGTTTCTATAGAGGAACGTGGTTACTATTCCTTTATCGAATTTTTAATTCGAAAAGGTACGCATTTTTTGTATTTTGGAATGATTGCTCTCGCCGTTTATGCTGCTTTACCGAAATTCAAATATCGGATCCTTACTGCAGCAATTCTGACAATGTTCTTTGCCACTTTCGATGAATTTCACCAGTCATTAACAAGCGGACGTACAGCTACTGCTCAGGACGTTATGCTCGATACAGTTGGTGCCATTAGTGCACTTCTATTATGGAAATTTATTAAAATAATAAAACAAAGGAGATTCGCAAAGGAGTAATCCTTTAGCGAGTTTTCTTCTATAGAAAGACAAGTCCAAACGTGAAAGAGTTAGAACAAGCTTCAAGTGAATGATAGGCTTAACCTTAACTTTTCTGCTTACCTTTTGGATTATAAGATTAGTACCATATGATCCTCATCGTAGTATGTACCCTCCACCTTTAGTGCTTTTTCTTCTACTCCAAAAACTTTAAATCCTAGCTGAGTGTAAAGATTCTTTGCTGCTTCATTGCTTGATACAACAGACAAATTAAGTTTTTCAATTCCCTCTATGGTTTTAGCTTTATTTATCGCTTCCGTGACCAAGGCTTTGCCAACACCTTGCCCACGCGTCACTGGACTTACGTACATTGCAAAAATATTAGCCCGGTGTTTCAGTTTTAAAGAGCTTTCTTGAACTAAAGTAACCATCCCAACAAGCTTATGCTGATCGAATGCCCCAAATGTATAGTTTCCTTCAGTTCGTAGATTATTTTCCACACGTTCAATTGGATTCTTTCTTTGTATTGCTTCCTCGTAACTTGAGGCAAATGCTTCCGGACTTAGCTGTAATGCTTCTAATCTTAAATCCCAATAAGCACTTGCGTCGGCCGGCGTTAATAATTTTATTTCCATAGTTTACTCCTCTTTAAAAAGTCTTCTTTATATAATTGATGTGTATACAATATAAAATCTCTACAATCTTTTGCTCTTTTTATTTTGCTTTTATATAATGATTTCTTATTTGCATTTGATCGAATTCGTGCACCTTCATTTAAAAGTAGATGCCATCTTTCTGGCACTGATCCTAAACATAACTTAACTGCCTCATCTTTTGAGAAAATATCTTGTTGATCAAGCGAGCATATGATTCTACTAATCGTACAAGTTGTGAATTCTATCATACTATCGAACAAAAATAGATACCTTTTTTTAGTCTTGTTGAACCAGTATTTGTTCACATTATATTCCAACGTTTTCAAGATATCATCCCAATTAGTAGGAATATTTAGTTCTCCGATTGGCGTACCTTGCAGCGTAATTCCATGTTGCTTTAGAACCCACCATGTAATATGATTCACATCCCAATGCCCCACACTTACTTTTCCATCCGAGCAATATGGATACATCGGTTGCTCTTCATTTGTTTTGCCTACTAAACTTGCTTGCACATAAACCCCGTCCATACGATTTCCAAACTCATACTTGTTCATTTGTGAATGGATTGCTTTAATAGCCACCACTACTTGATCACTGAGTTCTCGCTTCAATAAAACAATAAAGTCGATATCACTTTTCTGTTCATTAAAAGCTCCTAAAGCAATCGATCCATAAATATAAACACCTTCCATTATATTTTCAGGTAAATGTTTATTGAGCACTTCTACAAATAGTTGTGTAAAAGTCTGAACACTCTTTGGTAGACGTTCATTCATATTTTTTGTACTCCTCTTTCAAAATAGAGCAGATTACAGCGTCACAAAAACGTCCTTTTTCAAAGGAAGATTTCCGCAAAGTTCCTTCATAGATAAAACCTGCTTTTTCAAGCATCTTTTTAGAAGCTGTGTTTTCAGGATCATATAGAGCTTCGATTCGAAAGAGCCCCATTTCTTCAAAGCCGTATTGTATTACATGTGGTAGAACCTCTGCCATAACCCCTTGTTGCCAATACTCCGGTGTTACTTCAAACCCTACTTCAGCTTTGAAGTGTTCCTTTTCCCAACTGTGATAACCACAGCTTCCGATTATTTTATTTTCATCTTTAGTTGCAATTCCCCAGCGAATGCCTGCGTTGTTCACAAAGCGTTTTTGCCAGTTTTCAATTAATTGAATAGCTTCATCCACATCCGTAAACGTATCCAAATCATAGTACTTTGTTACTTCATCTTTTGAAAAATAATGAAATACTGCATTTGCATCACTTATTTCTATTGAACGCATTAGAAAACGTTCTGTCTCTATATGCGGAAAATTATTTAATGTAATCATGAAATCCCTCCTACCAGTTTTATTCGTGAAGAATAATGAAAAATCCTTTGTAGGAGAGGTATTCGTTATTACAATTCTTTAAATTCTTTGTTCAGCATTTAAATATCCAATCAATTCATCCATATCCATTTCTCCAATACTTCCTACTTTATGCTTTCTCACAGAGACCATACCATGCTCCATTTCCTGGTCTCCAATTATCAGCATATACGGATGCTTTTGCAGTGCGGCTTCGCGTATTTTCAAACCAATTTTCTCTATTCGGTCATCCATTTCAACGCGATATCCCTCTTGTTCAAGTCGTTGTTTTACTCCTACCGCATACGAAACATGTGCATCAGCTATAGGTAAAATTTTCACTTGAACAGGTGCCAGCCAAAGTGGAAAGCTTCCTTGAAAATGTTCCAAAAGAATAGCGATAAAACGTTCGATGGATCCATAAATTGCACGGTGAATCATAATTGGTTGATGAAGTTGATTGTCCTCGTCGATATATTGACAATTGAACTTTTCAGGCATTTGAAAATCAAGCTGCACTGTTCCACATTGCCAACTACGTCCAAGAGAATCTAAAATATGAAAATCTATTTTAGGACCATAAAATGCCCCGTCCCCTTCATTTACTTGATAATCTAATTGTTTTTTCTTTAAAACTGATTCAAGCGCTAGCTCTGCTTGATCCCAAACTTCTACTGCACCCATAAAATCTTCTGGACGAGTAGAAAGCTCTATTCTATAGCTAAAACCAAACTCTGAATAAAATTCATCCACTAAATCCAGCACTTTATCTATTTCAGTTTCTATTTGTTCCTCACGTACAAAAATATGTGCATCATCTTGAGTAAATGCACGTACCCGTAACAGTCCATTTAATGACCCTGATAGTTCATGACGGTGAACTAATCCAAGCTCTGCATATCGAATTGGCAGTTCTCTATAGCTTCTTTTTTTGCTGTTGAAAATCAATACAGCACCGGGGCAACTCATTGGCTTAATCGCATATCTTTGATTATCTACATCCGCAAAATACATATTTTCATGATAATGATCCCAGTGTCCAGACTTTTCCCAGAGTTCTTGCTTCATCATGATCGGAGTTTTAATTTCTTGATATCCTGCTCGTTGATGCTTTATTCTCCATAGATTCTCAAGCTCATTTCGTAACACCATACCCTTCGGCAAATAAAATGGCATCCCTGGTGCTTCCTCCATCGACATAAATAATTCTAATTGCTGACCTAACTTCTGATGACTTAATCTTTCCTCTACTTTTACTGACATTGTAATTCCTCCAATTTATTATTTTGTTAAATACAAAAAGACCACACCCATCCCGGTAAAGGGACGAGTGTGGTCGTGGTTCCACCCTAATTTTGCAACACAAAGAATATATTGCTCTCATACAAGATAACGGTTTTCCCGATTATGGATAATCACATGAATGCTTTCCCCATAATAGCTCCAAGGTGGTAAATCATTCGGTTTCCTTCAGGGCTCTCAGCCAATGACCCTGTTCTCTGATAAGAAAAATGAAAATGACTCATATCCTTTTCTTCGCTTCATTATTTGATTATAAATACAAAAAGACCACACCCATCCCCGGTAAAGGGACGAGTGTGGTCGTGGTTCCACCCTAATTTTGCAACACAAAAAATGTATTGCGCTCATACAAGATAACGGTTTCCCGATTATGGATAATGGCATTCATTGTTTTCCCCATAATAGCTCCAAGGTGGTAAATCATTCGTTTTTCTTCAGGGCTTTCAGCCAATGGCCCTGTTCTCTAATAAGAAAATAGGAAAATGATTCATGTCCTTTTCTTTGCTTGTTAATTTTCTGAAACTGATTTTGATTAGTATATGCAACAAAAAGAAAATCGTCAAGGTCTTTGTTTGCTTATTTTCTTCCTATTCGCTTTGCCAATTGTTGTAAAGGATCCCAAACCCCGTTGTATGGTGGTGCATAGGCAAGATCTAAATCTAATAAATCACTTATCGTCATTTGATGGTAAAGTGCCGTAGCTAACACATCAATTCGTTTATCTACTCCATTTCCACCTATGATTTGGCCTCCTAGTAGTGATTGATTTTCTTTTCGATAGAGTAATTTGATGTGCATCGTTTCCTTTCCAGGGAAATAACTCGCAATATCGGTTGCTTGCTGCATATGTGTTTCGTACGGAATGCCAAGCTGCTCCACTTCTTTTTCAGAAAGTCCAGTTTTACCAAGGGATAAATCAAAAAATTGCATAATGGATGTACCAACAATCCCTTTGAATTCTTCTCTTACATCTTCCATCATATTGAGTCCAGCCAAACGACCTTGCTTGTTAGCTGTAGTACCTAGAGGGATGTAATCATCTTTTTGTTTGATTCGATGAAAATGTGTTGCACAATCTCCTGCTGCATAGATGTTTTCCACATTTGTTTCTAACCGAGCATTAACAACGATTGCTCCATTAGGTAGTGTACTAATTCCTGTATCCTTTAAAAATTCTGTCGTCGGTTTTACACCTATTGCTATTAACACTAAATCGGTTTGGTAGCTTCCTTTGTTCGTTATGACCGATTCTACTCTTTTCCCACCAGCAAACGATTTTACTTCTTCATTCAAGATTACTTCTACATGGTGGTCGGCAGCTTCTTTGTGAATAAAAGTTGCCATGTCTTTATCAAAAATGCCCGCTAATTGATCTCCGCGCTGAATAATTCGCACTTTCTTTCCTAGACCTGCAAAGTTCTCCGCCATTTCTAGACCAATATAACCTCCACCGATAATCGTCACCTGATGTGCATTTTCTAAATCAGCTATAATCTCTTCTGTATTAGGTATTGTTTTAATCGTATGAATTCCAGCTAAATTACTTCCATCCCATTTAGGAATAATTGGACTAGCTCCTGTAGCTATAAGTAGTCGATCATAGTTTACTTCAAATGTATCTTTTGTTTGCAAGATGTTTCCCGATACTGTTTTTTTTGCTACATCAATATTGGTTACTTCATATCCCGTCTTTGCGTCAATTCCATACTTACTTCGAAATGTTTCGACGCTTCTTGCAATAACATCCTCAAAAGATGGAACATGCTTTCCAACTACATAAGGTAAACCACATTGTCCATACGAATATATATGTCCTTTTTCGAGTGTAGTAATTTGAGCAGTCGGATCCTTTCGAACAATTTCCATTGCGGCACTCATTCCTGCCGCATCACCACCAATAATTACGTACTGCATAAATCTCCCTCCCTATAAGTTTCTACCTTCCTATTACTATACCCATAATTACTAAAACGAACTTAAAGATTCTTTATGCATACAACTAGTGATAATTCGACTGAAATAACCTTCTCTTAATTGTTATTCATTTGACTATCTAAAAAGGTAAGTTCCTCCTCAATCAATTTAGTATCCAGCCGCTCAAATAATGGCGAAACAAATGATAAAATGTAGCTTTTCTTTTGGATTACTTTCCAACTAAATCTATCAAGATTCAACATTTCCTTTACTGCTGCACTAGAGAATGGAAGAAATGGTTCTAATATTTGGGAGACGTTTGCAATGATGAAAACACAAGTAAAGAGAGTATTATCACATGAATCTTTGTCTTCATTAATTTGTTTCCATGGCTGCTCCGCATCAAAGTATCTATTGGCAGATCTTATAAAATCGAAGACCTGATCTATCGCTTGTTTAAAGTGTCCTGATTCAATTAACCCTCCAACTATGTCATACAGGCTCTCCATCTTTTCTTTTATTTCAATATTTATCACTCCGCTCGAAATATTCCCACCATATGACTTTTCAATAAATTTCAACGTACGATTGATGAAATTCCCATATGCTCCGAGTAACTCTGAATTATGACTTAAAATAAATTCCCTCCAAGAAAAATCCGCATCCCGGTTTTCCGGTGCATTCGTCGTTAAAAAGTATCGGATAGAGTCTGATTGATATTTTTCTAAAATGTATGGCACCCAAACTGCCCAATTTTTACTCGTAGAAAGTTTCTTTTTCTCCAATGTTAAATACTCATTAGAGACAATATGTGTAGGTAAGGAATGATTGTTAATTCCTAATAATATCGCAGGCCAAATGATTGTATGGAATGGAATATTGTCTTTTCCATGCACATAGTAAGAAGTCGTATTTTCGCTCCAAAATGCTTCGTCATTCGTCCCCTGAAGAGATGCCCATTCCTTACTTGCAGAATAATAACCTGAAACTGCTTCAATCCAAACATAGACCTTTTTATCCTCATAACCTATCACAGGTATACCGACACCATTAGGCAAATCTCTAGATGCTGCTCGGTCAATGAGTCCTTCATGAAGATATCTCTCAGACAAATTCAGTGCATTTTCTCTCCAGTGATGTTTCGTTTTTGCTGTATAATAATACGATTCGAGTTCCTTTTGAAATTGACTTAAGGCGAAATAAAAATGCTCTGTTTTTTTCACTATTGGTGCATTTCCACATATTTTGCATTTTGGATCAAGTAAATCTAATGGATCTAGAATAGTTGAACAATTATCACATTGATCTCCTCTTGAAGGATGTAAGCAATTCGGGCAAATACCCTCCACGAATCGATCCGGAAGAAATTGATTGTCATGCTCACAATACGTTTGATCAATTTCCTTTTTATAAATATGACCGTTTTCGAGCAAGGTCAAAAATATATTTTGGACAATCCGATGATGAAATACTCCATCTGTCCGTGTGTATAAATCATAGGTGAATCCTAGCTTTGTAAAACATTCTTGAAATTCCTTATGATAACGATTTGCGATTTCTCTTGTTGTGGTACCTTCTTGGTTTGCTCGAATGGATATAGGTGTTCCATTGCAATCACTTCCAGAAACGTATAACACATTTTCTCCTTTTAAACGATAATAGCGGGCCAATATATCCCCTGGTAATAAAGCTGCAATATGCCCTAAATGCAACGATCCATTGGCATATGGCCAAGCTCCTCCAATAAAAATACTCATTTTGCCATCTCCTTTTTAAATTTAAAATTAAATACAAAAAACCCCGTCCTAAAAAAGGACGAGGTTAAACTCGCGGTACCACCTAAATTTATAAACAACTCTCGTTGCTTACCTTAGTGAGTATCAAAAATTAATACTCCGGCTATTATAACAAGTGCCGATTCTTGTCGTAGCTTACTAGTATGAATACGTTCAGTACGAAGCTCAGAGACCATTTTCAAATAAGTGTTTTTTACTTCTTTTCAGCAAACGAAGCTCTCTTTTAAAAAAACAACATCATTTTACTTTTCTCTTCATGGCATTTCAGATATTTGATTTATAAGAATATACCAAAAATATACGCACAAGTAAACAGGTTAATCTCTGCCTAAAAGTAATAATTTCACTAAAAACAAAACCGGATGAAGAAACTCACTCTTCATCCGGTTTAATTATTTTTTTAAAGCAAAAGATAACCCTTTTTCTGCAAGAGCGATATGAAGCCGGTTCATTCCGTTTTTTCCTATACCATGAAGCTCCATAACTTCTGCTTCTGTAAACTCCGATAATTGTTCAAAGTTCTCAATACCTATTGCTGCAAGTGCACGTTGCCCTGGACTAGCAAGTATTCCTTTAAAATCATTCTTAGTCGTCATTACGCACTCCCCTCAATTTGAAAGTTAGCCCATAATATTATATCCAGAATCCACGTAAACGATTTCTCCTGTTACACCTCTAGATAAATTACTTAGCAGTGCAACCGTCATATCTCCTACTTCTTCAGCTGTAACATTGCGTTTTAAAGGAGATGTTTCTTCAATTTTATGCAAAATAGTGTTAAAAGAAGAGATTCCTTTTGCCGCTAGAGTACGAACAGCTCCAGCAGAAATAGCATTCACACGAATATTATTTTTCCCTAGGTCTAATGCCAAGTATTTAACAGATGCCTCTAGTGATGCTTTTGCTATTCCCATTACGTTATATCCTTCCAACACGCGCTCTGCTCCTAAATACGACATCGTAACAATAGCGCCGCCTTCAGTCATGAAAGGCGCAGCTTCTCGAGCTGCAGCAATAAGTGAGTAAGCACTCGTATCTTGCGCAAACGCATAGCCTTCTCTAGAAGTATTAATAAAATCGTTCTTTAAATCTTCCGCATTCGCAAAGGCAACTGAGTGAACCACTCCGTGAATCACACCTACTTCTTTCCCAATTGTTTCAAATGCAGATTTGATACTATCATCACTATTAACGTCACATTCAACTACTAGTTTTGCTTCCAAATTATTATCAGTTAAAGCTTTTTCAATTTTACTTAAAGAACGTTCTTTACGGTAAGTAAAAATGACATTTGCTCCCACTTCAAACAGTGATTTAGCTACTCCCCATGCAAGACTACGTTCATTTGCAACACCCATTACGACTATATTCTTATCTTTTAATTGAATTAAATCTTTCATATGAACCTCCCATTTATTATCGCAATATACTATACCTATTATTAGTACCAGTTACTAATTTTATTTTATCATAATTCCTTCCTTTTGTACTATCCTCCCTCCTATTTTGGTTTTAATTCTTTTTACTACAGGATTATCGTGGCAACTAATAGATAGGAGCTGTAATAAATGGGCTACAAAATGGATTTTAATTCACCCAAGAACTTCGTCTGGATTTTTTATTGACAAATGAAAGCTCCTACAATATTCTAGGTAGTGATTAGAGAAAACGTTTTCGTAAAACGTTTTCCTAACTAAAGGAATAGGTGATACAGATATGGGAAGATTAACAATTAAGGATATTGCAAGAGAAGCAGGTGTTTCAATAACTACTGTTTCCAGGGTATTAAATAATAAAGCAGAAGGGATGTCAAAAGAAACACGTGAAAAAGTTTTGCAGGTAATGGAAGAGTTAAATTACCAACCCAATAAGTTAGCACGTGGTCTAGTGACAAAGCGTTCCAATATGCTTGGTTTAATCGTCCCAAATATCTCCAACCCTTTTTTCCCAGAGCTTTGTAGAGGGGCTGAAGATGAGGCAAATCAAAGAGACTATAGCCTCATCATTTGTAATTCAGATGATCAATCCCAAAAAGAAGAAAACTATTTACGATTGTTGCAAGAACAACAAGTAGATGGGGTTTTACTTTCAAGTAAGAATCGACTATCTCAGACTAGCAAAGATAAATTAGAGAGTGGAAAGATAGCTTATGTATTATTTGATCGTGGGGAGGAAGCAAGTAACCACTCCGGTGTTTTTTTAGACAACGAAAAAGGAGGTTATATTGCTGGAAAGCATTTGACTGACTTAGGCCACACAAAAATTGCATGTATGACGGGACCTTCAGAGATTCTGAATGCACAACAACGTCTTTCTGGATTTCAACGTGCTTTAACAGAAGCTACTATAGAACTTCCTAAATCGTTTATCTTAGTTGGTGACTTTAAAATGGAAGTAGCGTATCTAGTTGCAAAGAAATTTCTACAGAAAAACTCCGTGTCCGCAATATTTGCCAGCAATGACTTAATGGCATGTGGAATTTATCAGGCTGCTCATGAGCTAGGAATCCAAATTCCTGAACAACTGTCCATCGTCGGATTTGATGATATTCCTTTAGTAACTGCTTTAATCCCAAAACTAACTACCGTTAGACAAGGTACATATGAAATGGGAAGAAAAGCAATAGAACTACTCATAAATGAAATTGAAAACAATTCATCTGAGGGAGTAGTTTTCGACCCCGCTTTAATCGTTAGAGAAAGTACGAAAAAAATAAAATGAGGTGTAATGAAATGACCATCCCTATAATTATTGATTGTGATCCTGGTATTGATGACGTTATGGCACTAACCCTTGCTTTTGCAAATCCGGAATTAGATATTAAGTTAATCACAACAGAACCAGGAAACCAAACGCAAGAAAAAACGATTTACAATGCACTTGCCTTTACAAGTTATATGAAAAAAAATATTGAAGTTGCGAGAGGTTTAGATAAACCATTTTTCCGCAAACTTGAAATTGCAGATGAAGTACATGGTGAAAATGGACTTGGTGATGTCCAATTTCCTGAACCTACACTCCAGTTAAGTAATCGCACTGCAGTTGAAGCGATGAAAGAAACACTACTATTAAGTGATGAGCAAATAATTCTTATTGCAACTGGCCCACTTACAAACGTAGGCGCACTTCTATTAGCGCATCCAGAAGTAAAATCGAAAATTAAATACATTTCTTATATGGGCGGCGCCGCTGTTGGTGGAAATATGTCACCAACTGCAGAGTTTAATGTATACGTCGATCCACATGCAGCAGATATTGTCTTTCGTTCAGGAGTTCCCATTGTAATGAGTGGACTTGATGTCACTCATAAAGCTTACGTCACAATAGAAGAATTAGATGAAATTGCAGCAATAGGAACTGAATTTGCACTCAAGGTTGCTACAATGCTTCGTTTTTACATCCATACAGCAAAGCAAACAGCTTTCCATACACCTAATTTTGAAGGTCAGATTCGTTTACATGATTTATGCGCAGTATCTTACGTATTAACTCCTGAGCTATTTGACGGGGATGACTGCTATGTGGCAGTGGAACTAGAAGGAAGACTTACAGCTGGAACAACGGTTGTAGATTATTCTCAACGAACTGGGCTTCCTCATAATGTGAAAGTATTGCATACGGTTGACAGAGAGAAGTTCCTCGAGCAATTTCTGAACGCCGTTAAAGTAATGAGCCAACAAATCGGATAAAAAGTATGTTAAACCTGTTGCGATAGCTCAAACGGAAAGGAGCGAAATGATTCATGAATATAGCCGTCGTAGGGAGCATCAATATGGATCTTGTATATCGGGTTCCCCATATTGTGAAAGCAGGGGAAACATTACACAGCACCAAACATGAGATGTTTTTCGGAGGTAAAGGAGCCAATCAGGCAGTAACCGCTGGGCAATTAGGGGCAGATGTCAACTTTATTGGGAATGTCGGAGTAGATGTTTTCGGTGAACAAGCCTTGCAAAACCTACAAGCTAGAGGAGTTAATACTTCCTCTATAAAGAAGGTTGGATTAACTGGACAAGCGATAATTCAACTAGCGGATTCAGGGGAAAATTCGATAGTACTTTTTGCTGGAGCAAATTTCCTTGTGACAACCGAACAGATCCAAGCAGAAAGAAGCAAAATAGAAGCTAGTAATGCCCTACTTTTACAATTGGAGATTCCGATGCCAACTGTAGAACTTGCAGCTAGTATTGCAGCACAAAAGGGTATACCAATTATATTAAATCCAGCTCCTGCACAAGAACTTAGCAATTCCTTATTAAGTAAAGTGAGCATATTAACGCCAAACGAAACAGAATTAGAAGTATTAACTGGTCTAAAAACCGAAACCGATGCAGAGCTTTACCAAGCATGCTCCTTATTACTTCAAAAAGGAGTCGGAGCAGTAGTAGTTACTTTAGGTGAAAAAGGGTCATATTATTTGGATAGTCATGAACATGGCCGCATACAAGCAAACCAAGTTAATGTGAAAGATACAACTGGTGCTGGGGATGCATTTAACGGTGCGTTAGCTGTAGGCTTATGTAAAGGACACTCCCTGAAAGAGAGTATCCTATATGCATGCGAAGTTGCTGCATTTGCTGTTACACAAATAGGAGCACAACCTACCTTGCCTCTTCATTTTAAATAAATATAGATGGAATCCTGTAGCAATCCTCTATATTGCTACGGGATTCCACTTCTACTAAAGCGCTTATCGTTTTTTTAAACCCAAATAAAAAAGCCGACTACTGTATAAAGAGTCGGCCTTTCTGTATTTATTTTTCTTTATCTTCTGTTTTAAATTCCTCTGTTACATCATCCACAATATCCTTTGTTGACTTTTTGAATTCTCTTAACGTTTCTCCAACAGCTTTGCCTAGTTGAGGTAGTTTGGCTGGTCCGAAGACTATTAGAGCGATAACTAGAATAATAATTAAACCTGGTACTCCGATGTTTGGCATGGTGTTTCCTCCCTATTACTGTTTTATTAGGATCAAATGGCGAACGCGCATTAGTTGAGTGATAACATTTAATATAGTTCTTGTTTCATTTACACATTATACTCTTTCATTGCAGTTTGTAAACAAATGTGATAATTAACAGGAGAAATTTACAAAGAAATATGTACAAGTGATAAAATACCCTAACTTTTAAGCTCATTTTCTATCTAATACTTCTTCAATTGAGTTGGCTACTCGAATGGTATTTAAATGATGCTTTTTTAAATAGCAAAGCGAACCAGCACCACCAATATAAAAGTTAACCTCGTCATTTTCTGCGGCAAACTGGTCCAGTTTTGTTAATAAATTTGGGTTTGTTTCAAAAGGAAGTGTGGTAGAAGCAGATAATAAGACAATTTTTGGCTTAAGCTTTTTTACCAAAGCTTCAATAGAGCCAGGTGCAGGAGATGCCCCTATTAGTATCCCTTTCCAACCTCTCATCATGAATTGTAGCAATAAAATATGCATAGGTACTTCATGATATTCACTTGGGAGACAAGCTCCTATTATTAATGGGGCATCTTCTCTGTATTGATAGTTTCGACGAATTTGCACCAAAAAGTCTCGCACTACTTGACTACAAACAGATTCTTGGTATTCGTCCCACTCTCCTTTTTCCCATCGTTTACCAACCTCTTTCAGAAAAGGTATCACTACTGCTGTCAAAAAATTATCTAGTCCAAAATGATGATATCCTTGCTGCAATATGATATTTAATCCTATTTCATCGCAGTAGGAGCCTTTTTCAAGCAATCGGAATACATAATCATTAAACTCTCCATACGGTTCTGAAGAAATTGCTTTAAATTGTTCCTCAAATGTTTCTTTTTCATCTTTCGCGAGAACAACTGCTTGTTTAATCGAGTAACCTTGTTCTGATAAAGTTTTAACCCTTAAAAGGATATTTACATCCTTTTCACTATAAGTTCTATAACCATTTGCTAACCGATCAGGTTGAGCAAGTTCATATCTTTCCTCCCATTTACGAATGACTTGTTTAGACAATCCTGTGACATCTGCCACCTGCTGTATATTATAGTGACCGCCTGGGCGTGACTGTATCATTTTCTACTTCCTCTCAATCATTATTACTTATTGAGCAATAGGTACTTTCATAAAAGGCTTCCCCTTAAGTACAACGTTCATTCACTGAACATTGTACAACAGTTTGACTATAAAGCATATCTTTGGTAAGAATAAAATATCTCAATCTGGAAGGTGTCGTACGCCATGAAACTAAAAAAAGGATTACTAAATGCCTCTCTTGATGGTATCATTTCAGGTATTTTGTTAACTATTTTCTTTAAGTCTGTAGAATATTTAACAACATATAAAGTATACACCCTCCTCTTAAATGTGGACTATATTCCTTTTCTTAATCAATATAAACTTACGGAAATTGTAGAAGTTATTTTACATCTCATCGTCTCAGTTGCTCTAAGTATGTGCCTTTACATCTTAGTACATTACATGAAAATGACTTCCCAAAGGAAAATTATTCTTATATATATATTTGTTTGCTTCATCTTTGGGATACTAATATTTCCAACAACTGCTTTATCTACGCGTACTCCATCTATCACCAGTATTCCATCCCTGACATATTGGCTAGCAGGTCATTTATTATACGGATACACATTAGGATTTTCCATAACCAGAAGATTAATAGCCCTGTTTTCATCTAACCAAAAATGAATATTTTTTGTATCTTCTTTATTATTATAATTATACAAACGTTTGACAAAAAACTTAAAATTATTAATAATAAACTTAGAAGCATACATTTTCATCTAGACCATTTTTTAGATTGGAGAAGGGCATATGGTATTATCTTTCAAATGGCTAAATAACCGAAAAGAAGTGTCACAATCGGACTAGAAAGCTCCATCGAAACGCAAGCGCGATTCAACAAAATCCTTCAGTCCATCGAATAAAATAATTCACATATTCATCAAGTAGAAACAGATGTGACGGAATTAGTGAAAGTTATAAAGCCATTGGAAGTGACACGAAAAAAGTGGCGATTACTGCGGATAGGTTTTATCTAAGGCGACTCAACTATAAATAACTTAAGGAAGTGACCAAATGTTTTTAGCTTGGAACGAAATTAATAAAAATAAATTACGTTTTACTTTAATCATAGGTGTTTTAATGCTCGTCTCCTATCTCGTGTTTTTCTTATCTGGGCTTGCAACTGGACTCGCTAGTCTAAATAGAGAATCAGTAGATAAATGGGATGCAACAGCAATTGTCTTAACAGAACAATCCGATAAGAGTTTACCGCAATCATCCATTACAACAGAAGAACTCAACCATATCGAAGGAAAAGAAACCGCTGTCCTTGGCCAATTAAATTCCATAGCAACAAATGGGGATTCAAAACAAAATATATCCCTCTTCGGTATTCATCACGATGAATTTATCATGCCGAAAGTAACAGAAGGCGAAGTATTTTCAAGTGAAAATGAAGTTATTGCAAGTGATTCATTGAAAGATGAAGGTTTCAAAATTGGAGATACACTTAAATTATCTTCTTCAGATGAAATCCTAAAAATCGTCGGTTTTACGGATAGCGCAAGGTTCAATGCAGCGCCTGTTCTTTATAGTGAACTATCTACTTTCCAAAAAGTAAGATTTGGCGACGCTGCTGATGAAAGTAAAGACAAAATTAACGGGATTGTCGTACGTGGCGATGATATGTCCTCCATTTCTACTTCCAATAGTGACTTAGAAGTCATCGAAATTGAGATGTTCATTGAAAACTTACCTGGATATACAGAGCAAGCATTAACGTTGAACTTTATGATTTACTTCTTATTTGCTATCTCTTCTGTCATCGTAGCTATTTTCCTATATGTATTAACAGTACAAAAAATAAGCATGTTCGGCGTCATGAAAGCACAAGGCATTTCGAGTGAATACTTATCAAGATCTGTCATTGCTCAAACATTCATTCTAGCAGTGATTGGTGTAGTTGTCGGATTTATATTAACCCTTATTTCAGGAGCGTTTTTACCAAGTGCAGTACCGGTTGCTTTTGATATTCCAACGATGATTATTTATGGCGTTGTTCTTATTGTTGTTGCTATTCTTGGAGCAGTATTCTCCGTATTAACGATTGTCAAAATTGATCCGCTTAAAGCGATTGGAGGGTAAATCATGGCTATTTTAGTATTAAAAAAGGTGAAGAAATCATTCGGAACTGGCCATAAACAAGTAGATGCACTGAAAGAAACAGACTTCATCGCCGAAAAAGGAGAACTTATTGCTGTCATTGGTCCCTCTGGATCTGGTAAAAGTACTTTTTTAACTATTGCAGGAGGTTTACAAAACCCTTCTAGTGGAGAAATTATCATTAATAAACAAAACCTATCCGAATTAAATGAAAAGAAGCGCTCTAAGATTCGATTAAAAGAAATCGGTTTTATTTTGCAAGCTTCTAATTTGGTTCCATTTTTAACAGTGGAAAAACATATGAAGTTATTAGACAATGTCAAAAAAGATAATATGACTAAAAAAGAATTAGAAAAGTTATATGAAGACTTAGGCATAAGCGATTTACGCAAAAAATATCCTGCTGATCTATCGGGTGGGGAGCGTCAACGCGTAGCCATTGCAAAAGCCTTGTATAGCAAGCCTTCCATTATCCTTGCAGATGAACCGACTGCCTCTTTAGACTCTGATCGTGCATATGAAGTGATGGAACTACTGAAAAAAGAAACGAAAAATAATAATACAACTACTATTGTTGTGACGCATGATATACGCTTAATTGATTATTGCGACAAAGTGTATAAAATGACCGATGGTGTCCTAAGATTAGAAGACAATGCGAAAACGAAAGAGATGGAGTCTTCTTAATATGAAAAAAACTATCGTCTGGTTTAGAAAAGACCTCCGTTTACATGACCATCCTGCATTATGGGAAGCAATACAACAAGGGATTGTCATCCCTGTCTTTATTTGGTCGAAGGAAGAAGAACTAGAATATCAAGCGAGTGATGCCTCCTTATGGTGGCTCCATCTCTCGCTACTTTCTTTTAGGCAACGACTTCCTCTTATAATTCGAGAAGGAAATACTTTAGAAATACTCCAAAACTTAATCCATGAGACCCAGGCAGATGCTCTTTTTTTTAATGAACGATATGAGCCCTCTATAGTGAGAAGGGATCAAGAGATTGTAACTCAGTTAAAACTCCAAAATATTGATGTCCGTACCTTCAACGGACATCTACTTTATTCTCCAAAGGATATGCTCAATCAAAAACAAGAACCCTATAAAGTATTTACATCTTTTTGGAAAAAAAGTATGCAAGTAACTGCCCATCGCCCAGCACCCACTCCCCATGCTTTCGAGATTTACAGGGAACCTTTAGAAAGTCTAGACGTAGAAGAACTCACTCTGGTTACATCTTTGCCTTGGAATAAAAAATTGAACTCATATTGGGAGCCAGGAGAACTAAGTGCTATAAAAACATGGGAGCAATTTCTAAGCGGAGATATATCTATTTACGACCAGATGAGAGATTTTCCTTTTAAAATAGCTACTTCTACTCTTTCTCCCTACCTAGCATGGGGAGATATTAGTGTTCGTTCTATTTTTTATGCAGTAATGAATAATGATAGTCCGGCTATTCACACTTTTACTAAACAACTAATATGGCGTGAATTTGCTTATCACCAACTCATACATTTCCCTTCTTTTGCAACTAGACCTCTCCGTTTTAATTTTGAACGGTTTCCTTGGCAGAATGATGCAGAATCTTTCGAACGGTGGACAAAAGGACGTACAGGATATCCTCTTGTAGATGCCGGGATGCGTGAACTTTGGGAAACAGGTTATATGCATAATCGTGTTCGTATGGTAACTGCTTCTTTTCTGGTAAAACATTTGCTAGTTGATTGGAGAAAAGGGTATGAGTGGTTTCAACACACACTCGTGGATTTTGATGTAGCTAATAACGCAATGGGATGGCAGTGGATCGCAGGCACCGGAATTGATTCGTCCCCCTACTTCCGTATATTCAATCCAATCACTCAAAGTGAAAAGTTTGACTCAAGTGGAGCGTATATTCGACAGTGGGTTCCAGAACTATCTAATCTTCCTGCTCCTTATATTCATCGACCATGGGAAGCACCAGACTTCATGCTAGAGGAATTGGGTATACGGATGGGAATAAATTATCCACTGCCTATAGTTGAACATTCTCTTGCTAGACTTCGCGCATTAGATGCATACAATACGATCAAAGGAACGAAATAAGTAAAATGCAAGCCTCCTTTAAGCGCATCTGGTCTTTACCTTTTCCAAAGTGCTTTGGACTAAAGATTAGCTACACTATTACCGGAAGAATTTGGCTCGTGAAGTGACTGCATCACTTCACGAGCCTTTTTCGGTAATCTTGTGGCGGGTGTTTGTCCGTCGCCCTCTTGGAAAAGGTAAAGACTTGACACATTTGTCTTGGATAATGAGGGATAAGATGCTTTCTTAATCTTTTAAAAGCGGACGAAAATACAAAACTCTATAGAAGAAAACTTTCCAATGTCCCTGTGTTAGACTCAATTGTCCACCAAATTGTGGCTGACACAGGGACACTGGTAATTCTTAGCTTTATACTTTATTCACAAAATAGTCGAATTATACGATATATTGCATTCATATTTTTCACAATATTGATGCAACTTGTGATAGAATAAATGATAAATTTATTTTTACTTGCGAGGAGTGCTTTTAATTGATTATCGAACCATCTAGAAAAATGTCTATATTTGAACCTGCTATTTTCGGTGATTTAAAAGCAGCAGCCGCAGCTAAAAAAGCAGCAGGTTTTGAACTATATGATTTAAGTTTAGGCAGCCCCGATCTGCCACCCGATGAAAGAGCTAGAAAGGTTTTATCGGAACAAAGTTACTCAGCTTCTACATATGGCTACACTTTAAGTGGCACAAAACGTTTTGGCGAGGCAGTAGCCGATTATTATAAACGACGAACTAATGTTATCATTGACCCCCAATCGGAGATTATACAAACGATGGGATCTCAAGAAGGACTTGTTCATCTTCCATTCGCCTTTTGTGATGAAGGCGATTATGTGTTAACGACTAATCCCGGTTATGTTGCATATGATGCAGGCATCAAACTAGCTGGAGCAATTCCATTCTATATGAATCTATTAGAAGAAAATAATTTTTTACCTGATTTAAATGCAATCCCGGATGAAGTAGCTTATAAAGCAAAGCTAATGATATTGAACTTACCGGGAAACCCAGTTCCAGCAATGCCAGATGCAACTTTTTTTGAAAAGGTCGTTGCATTTGCAAATAAATATAATGTCATTATTCTACATGACGCTGCTTATTCCGAATTCTACTTTACTGGTGATTCTCCAAGTAGCTTCCTAGCTACACCAGGAGCAATGGAGGTTGGAATGGAGATCAATTCATTATCTAAAAGTTTTAGTCTTGCAGGTACTCGAATAGCGTATATCGTAGGAAATGCGGAAATGATTAGTATAATGAAACAGCTTAAATCGAATCTAGATTTCGGCATTTTCGGACCTATCCAAGAAGCTGGAATTACTGCTTTAAATAATGCGGAAGAAATTACAGATCGTTTACGAAACATTTTTAAGGAGCGTCATAAGGTATTATCTGAAGGCTTAGTAGATTTAGGATGGACTGTAACACCTTCAAAAGGTGGAATGTTCGTATGGGCAAAATATCCGTATAATATGAAAGATAAAGATTTTGTTTTTGAAGTAATCGATCAAACAGGTGTTGTCATGGTGCCAGGAACCGTTTTTGGTTCAGCAGGAGCTGGCTTCGTTCGAGTAGCTCTCGTACAAGACGTGGAAATACTGAAAAAAGCTATTGAGCAGTTGAAAAAGCTAAAAATTGAAGTTCCATCGCTTATCTGATTCAGAAGATTAAAAACATAATACCAAGGAAAAAGATCAATGAAAGCTGCGCGTTTATAGCGACTGGCTTTCACTTGATCTTTTCTCTTCTCCCTGAGGATGCACGAGAGCGAATCTCTCCCATCGCCTACTTTTCCATCTAAAATACATAATGATTGCGCGCGTCCATTCGTCAGCCGCGATTGCTAGCCAGATACCTGGAAGTCCTAAATCTAATACGAAAACTAATACGTAGCCTAATGGTAAACTCATCATAACCATCGACAAAGCGCCTATTGCTACTGGAAAACTTGCATCTCCTGCAGCACGTAATGAGTTAATAATAACAATATTCATGGTCCTGCCCGTTTCAAGAAGTATACTTAGGACTAATACAGATGAACCAATCTTTATTATTTGTTCATTATTGGTAAATAAACTCATTAAACCGACTCGGAATATCATTACGATTACAACCATCACGAAGGTGAAAAGAAGTGCCCATTTCAAACTTGCCCAAACGGATTTATATGCTTCCTCTTTCTCATCAGCCCCTACAAATCTACCAACGATGATTGCCGTCCCCATACCTATCGCAATGGCAAACAAATAAGTAAACATCGATATATTTACAGCATATTGTCTAGCCGCTAGTGATTCTGCTCCTAAATAAGTTACATAATACAAGAACACAATTTGACAACCCTGATATAAAATTTGTTCAAATGCAGATGGCAATCCAATTTTTAAAATCTTACGAATGTACTCTTTTGAAATTGTGAAATAGTAATGCACTTTCACACGATATTCCATTACTTGATATAACAACCAGAAGAAAATAAGCAATGCAACAAATCGACTAACTACGGATGATATCGCTGCTCCTTGTACCCCTAACTCTGGAAAACCAAACTTTCCAAATATCAATACATAGTTTCCAAAAACATGAATTATATTCATTCCTAACGAAACAAACATCGTCTGCTTTGTATAGCCATGTACACGAATAATAGCAGCCAAAGCATTAATGACTGCTTGTAGAAAAATGGCTCCTCCTACAATCGACAAGTACTTGTATGCATACACCAATACATCTCCCTGTAAATTCATCGCGGTCATTAGGCTTTTGGAAAATAATATAAAGCTAATACTTAATACAATTCCAACGCCTAAATTTAATGTCACAGCTAACCCAGAAATTTTAGACGCTTCTATGTATCGCTTTGACCCTAAATACTGAGAAACGACAATTGCAGCTCCATTTCCAACTACTTCCAATATTAGTATAGCTATATGAATGTACTGATTTGCTGCTCCGACTCCCGATACCGCATTATCCGACAATGCACTGAGCATAAATGTATCAGCTATTCCCATTAACATAAACAAAAAGACTTCTAAAAAGATTGGCCAGGTCAAATGAAACAAACTTAGCTTATCTCCTAAATCCTTCTTTTTACTAATTGTCATCTATATTCCCTCTTTGCCAATTGGTTTTCAATAAGATGAATCTTACCATATTTACATGCATTAAAAAACAGCGTGAACAAACTCGTTCACACTGCATAATCTTTTTTATTAGTGGCTCTTTAGTCAATACCTACATGCTTATGGATATATTCTTTCAGCGAGTCGTTTGAAAAAACCATCTCATTAATTTGAAGACTATCTTTTACATAAGCTAATTTATTTCTTTCCGTCGCATCTGAGTTGATAAGCAAAGTGTTATCTATATAAAGTATTGCTTCATTTGTAGTTTTTTCTTTTCCATCTTCCTGCGAATTAACCAATCCCTCCTTCTTCAGTTCTTCCACTATTTTTGTGTAATTATCCTGTAGACCGTTTTTCAAAGCATCCTCTAATTCCTGCATGGATGCTGCTGTTTCCTCTAAAAAGTTATAAGTATAATAGGCAAGTAATGCTTGTTCTTTTAAGGTCAATGTTCCCAATAGTGATCCTCCTCGTTATTTCCTTTACATTCATTGTTCCTTTTCTTGCGTACACTTAAACCTAGAATTTTTTAAAGATAAAAATAGCTCGAATCTACTTTAGATTCGAGCCATAAAACTATTTATCCAACACAAGAATTTCTATTTTATAAGGAGCTTTCTAATTAAAAAATCGAAAAAATAATAGAACATGGAACAGATTATTCCACATACTAAAATTGTCCTCCCATACATAAAGAAGTCTGTATCCCAAAAAGGATAAAGAAAAAGAAAAGGGATCCCAATGAAACCGATTCCGAAAGCACCATGTAAAGAAAATGTTACAATTTCTTTCTTTTTTTCTCTCCTATTAGCAACCCGCTCCGCCCAGATGGAAGTAAATATTCCATAAGTAAAAATGATCGGAACAGATACGATACTTACACCTAAACCTACCTGGAAATAGGAATCATAAGGCTGCATGAAAACGAGTGGTAACACAAAAAAGGAAGCTATTGAAGTGAGCAAAGCTGCTAATAACTTTCTATCCCCCATCGTCTTTCTCCTTCCATTAATCGGAAACTACCAATTTCGTATTCGGTTTTACCAGAGTGTAAATAATACCTCCAAAAATAAGCAGGATACCGATTGATTGTAAAATAGAAGGACGGAAATCTAATATAATTGTATCGAGTAATATTGCAACTACGGGATCCACAAAAACTAGAGCTGATATGACAATCGTTGATAGTTTGCGAAGACTATCAAAAAATAAATAATATACAAACCCGGTATGTATCAATCCAGTTCCTAATATGTAAAGCCAATTCGATGTACTTAATCCATTAAACACATCAAAGTTCATAAATGGAAATAACATCAAAATACCAATTGTCGTCTGCACAAATGTCATAGCATATGCACTAAGCCCAGTAATGCCTTTCCCAAGCAGCATTGTCATGGCATAGCACAAAGCTGATAGAATTGCCCATACAAAACCCGAACCAAAGAAATCCGTGAGAGAAGTGAAGTTCTGAACACCGATAATAAGTATACTTCCGAGAAAGCACACTACAATTGCAAACAATGATTTCATCGTCATCTTATCTTTTAAAATTAAGCTTCCTAATATCAATACAAATATAGGAGCTAAGTTATAAATAGAAATGGCAACGGTAATCGACATCTCTTCAAAAGCTTTAAATAAAAACACCCAATTTAACACTAAAAAGATTCCGCATACCATTGTTTGTATAACATCACGCTTACACCAAGCTTCCACTTTATGTTGACCTGAGACAAACCAACATAAGCCTAAAAAAAGAGTAGCGCAAATACAGCGAACAAAAACTAATTCTGCCGCAGGAATACCTGTCTTCCCTGTAAAAAAACCGATAGAACCGAAAATAGCCATTGATAAAGTCATTTTCAGCATTGCTGCTCCATTCATACTAGTAAACCCCTTTTCTTCACAAAAAATTCTGAACACTTAAGCTTAACCTTATCACTCTAGTCAATATATTTACAATAGGAGAACTTCATCCCCCAACAAACAAGGCGCATTGACTAATCGCAATAAAAAATGCAACGTTTTGAATCGGAGAATCTTCTTCTATTTCTAACTGAACTGAAAATCCCTCGTTTAATTCCGCTTTCCAACGAGCTATTTCTTTGTCGTTATACGTAAATCTGGACCAGCCTTCCATTTCCTTCTGCAATTTAATTTGTAAGCTACCATCTGTAATCATAAGATCTGGAATGAGTTCTTTCCATTTATCGTAGGCAACAATGTATGTATGTTGTTGCACAAGATCATTTGCTTCATAATAGACTCTACCTTTTTTTGAAACTTTCTTACATGTGAAAATGAGCTCTTTATTTATGTTATATACGTTATAGCGTAAAAAATAGCGATAATCCATTAGCTTGTCGACAAATTTTTTTAATTTATTGGAGTAATATCTTTCGAATTCAACTGAAACTACCCCTTCATGATTATAAACAGAGATCATGGGTGTTATGTCTATTGAATTAGGTTGGTTATACGTATATGTGTGCACTTTCAATTCTCCTTTATTACTCTAAGATTTTTCCAATAAGCATATTTGTAACACTAATTCCCTTAATATTTTTTCTACTAAGACTTAATATAATTCAAGCCTACACTCATATAAAGTAATTATTAAGACCTAAATTTAATCAAATTTTCTGACTATTATTAACGAAAATTGTCGAATTTTTCCGGAAAGTACTTGTTAGTTTTTGTAAGTTTGCTTATACTAAAATAGGTCAAACAATCTATAATTATGTCTCTAAAACAGGAATCAATTACCATCATTAGTTCGTCGCTCTAGTCTAATGGTTACATGTTCAAATGTCAGGTATTTGTATCTTAAATTAAATCGTGTTTTTATACTTCCATTATACAGAAAGTATGAAAAACCTAAAAATCTAAAAACATTGGGGTGTTTTCTTTGAAATGGACAATTAACAAAAAGCTACTTGGGGGTTTTTCAGCAGTTCTATTATTATTAATCATAACAATTGGTATTAGTTACACACAAATTACAGAAGTAGACAATTCGTATAGTGACTTATTAAGTGATAAAGCGATGAAATCGATTGCTATTAAGGATTTACAAGTAGCCGTGAAGCAAGAAGTACTTGCCATGCGGGGGTATTTAATAATAGGCGATGAAGAATCCTTGACCGGTTTTTCTAATGCAATTACCGATTACAACAATAAATATGAATTACTTCTACCAAAGGTTAAATATCCAGAAGCGATTAAAATGTTAAAAATAATTAACCAGATCGAGAATGAAAATACAAAGTTTTCTGAAAAGGTTATTGAACTAAAAAAACAAAATAAAGAGGATGAATATGAAGCCCTTTTGTCAACACAAGGAAAAGACATTGTAAAAAGACTCGATGTAGAAGTGGCTAAACTATCAGATTTTCAGAACAACTTGTTAGTTGATGGAAGTACTAACAATACCAAAATGGTAAAAAAAACCACAACATTAACTTTAATCTTTGGCATAATTGCGATTTTAGTAGGAATAGCCATTGCTCTATTTATGGGACGTCTTATTTCTAATCCTATTGTTTCCTTAGCTAATTCGGCTAAAAAAATTGCGGAAGGAGATCTTTCTGTTGATGTAGTATCCGTGAAAAACAAAGATGAAATTGGTGATCTAGTCGGTTCGTTTACCGACATGGCTAAAAACCTTAGAACCCTAATAGAACAAGTTAGCATGAACTCTGTTCACGTAGCCTCGGCAGCTGAAGAATTAACAGCAAGTGCGGAACAAACAACTCAGGCAACAGATCAGATTGCACTAGCTATTCAAGATATTGCAAGTGGTTCAGATACACAAGTTCAAGGTGCAAATGAATGCTCGACTGCCATGCAGGAAATGACTATCGGAATTCAGCAAGTAGCCGAAACTTCCTCTTCTGTTTCAGAGTCAGCTATCGAAACAAGTAAAGAAGCTCAATTGGGTAATGAGTCGCTCAAAAAAGTGATACATCAAATGAATGCCATTAATACCTCTGTAGAAGACTCTGCTTCTGTGATAAGAAAGTTAGGAGAATTATCGAAGGAAATTGGGAGTATTATAGGAGTCATTACAGGAATTGCTGATCAAACAAATTTATTGGCTCTTAATGCCGCGATTGAAGCTGCTCGAGCTGGTGAACACGGACAAGGATTCGCGGTTGTTGCGGATGAAGTGAGAAAGCTTGCAGAACAGTCTAGAGAATCATCTAACCAAATAGCTGATTTGATTAACCAAATTCAAGAGGACACAAACCAAGCTGTAAACGTGATGGAAGTTGGTACCAAAGAAGTTGCTACTGGGATGAAAATAGTTAAGGAGACTGGAGAAGGATTTGAAAAAATTCTAAAATCAATTGAGCAAGTTACTGCTCAAATCCAAGAAGTTTCTGCCATATCTGAAGAAATGTCTGCAAGTGCTGAAGAAGTGAATGCTTCTATTGAAGAAATGGCTCATATTGCGGAACATTCTGCTTCTACTACCCAAAATGTGGCCTCTGCATCAGAAGAACAGTTAGCCTCTATGGAGGAGATCACCTCTTCTGCATCGTCCTTATCTAACATGGCAGAGGATTTACAAGCTCTAGTTAGTAAGTTTAAAATTTAAATATTAAGAAAACGCAAGTGCCTTATAAGGGCATCTTGTTTTCTCCAATTCCCGAGTGCTTTGAACTAAACATCGGGTACACTATTACCGGAGAAATTTGGGTAGTGAAGTGACTGCGTCACTTTACTACCCTTTTTCGGTAATCTTGTGGCCTATGTTTGTCCGCCGCCCTCTTGAATTGTGTAGAGACATGGTGCATAAGGTTTGGATAATTAAAGATAAGATCCTGTCCTACTCTTTTAAAAGCGGACTAAAATACAATTTCGTCCGCTCAGCACTTCTTTATCAGTCGTTACTTATTATTTTCTCTCTAGTTCCACCGATTAGAATGAGATGCCTGTTGCATCATATAGATTTTGTACGATAAAAGTAATAAGGACTGAGGCAGTAGGTTGAATTTAATCTAAGACGCTACCAATCATTTGAGATACCCTAAACTACAACACAATCTCGTGAATACTGGGTTTCTAGCATACTAAATTTATATACTCTCTACTTTTTTTAAGAAAAACCTATAAATGTGAATATAAAAAACCGTACAAAAAGACAGAGGGCACTGAAAAACTCTATGTAATTCGACTTTGCGAGATGGGGTCTCCCAATAAGTATGAAAATCGTTGAAACGGCTCCCTTTCCATGGACGTTGCTTCAGTCTCCTCGCGCAACTAGAGGGGCCTTCAGCTAACGCTATTCCCGTAGGAGTGTCGCCTTTTTCAACGATTTTCTAGAAATATAAAAGTAAAATGATTTAATGATTAATTTTCTATTTTTTACAGAACTTTGAGAAAGTCCGTATTTTATAGAAACTAATTGCTGAATCTCTACTTTCTATATGGATTTAGCGCTGCGGCGTGAGACTCCTGCGGGATAAGCGAGACAGACGAGACCTTGCACGTAGCGTAGCGTAGCGTAGGAGGATGCTCGTCGCTCGCCCCGCGGAAAGCAAATGCCAGAACGCTTAATCCGACTAGTAAATTTTTTCTACGACGAGCTTGCGTAGATGAAACTATTTATTAGCAAATTTATTAGAATTACACTTTTTCACTATCCTCAAAATTCTAAAAGAGAGTTTTTCTTTGATAGTTTAAAATATCTTCTATAGATCTTTCGAATGAAATAAGGGGCGACCATCCAGCCTCTAAAAGCTTTTTAGGTGTAGTAACCTCTATTTTTTCATGAATATTCTTCAAAGTTTGGATGTTAACGTCTACCATTGATAAGTTTTGTAATGCAACTGTTATCTCTTTTAGGTATCTTGGCTGACCAGATGTAATATCATAAATCACTCCCGATTTTCCAATATTGAATAGTTTTTCATATGCGCGTACAGCATCTCTCACGTCAATGAAGTCTCTTTGAACAAATAAGTTATTTACTGTGAGTATTCTCTCTGTACCATGCAATTCCATCTCGGCAACTTTCTTTGCAAGAATGGAGCATACTCCTGTAGAATCTCCAGGTCCTATTAAATTGGATGGTCTTGCAATAATTATATTCATTCCATAAAGAGATTCCCATGATTGTGCTACTAAAACTTGAATTGTTTTACTTAAACTATAAGGATGCTGGAACGAAGAAGACATACTTAAATCTAATTGAAGAGCCGAACCGACAAGTATTATTTTACAAGGTAAGCTTTCTTGTCTTATTGAGTCGATTATATAAGCCGTGGACATTACATTTGCTTCGAGTGAAGTAATTGGGTCATTCCAAGAATCTTGTACATTGTTTTGGCCAGCAAGATGAAGCATTTGGTCCGGTATAACCTTCCTTATCAAGTTCTTGACTTGATGTTTGTCGGTTAAATCACATTGTTCCAAATGAATTCGTTCGTCCAAAATGTTTGATTGTGATACTCTCGATACAGCAATAACGTCATATCCTGCCTTTTTGAAATATTGGCAAGCATGTAAACCTGTGAAACCATTGGCACCTGTTATCATTATTCTTGGTTTTCTTTTCATCTAGTTATCCACTCGATTTCTAAACATGGACTAATCATAGATTTTCCCCTCGTTTATCTCTCTGATTCTATCTGAAAAGCATAAGTCTCCTTTAATCCATCCTCAATGTTGTAAATGGGTTTCCACTTTAGATGAAGTTGTGCTTTTTTATTGCAAAGGCAGCTGTGTTTAATATCTCCTTCTCTGGAAGCTGTGAAATCCCTCACTACTTTAGTTCCATGAATGTCAGTTACGAAGGATAGTATTTCATTAATAGATGTTTTTTGCGAAGTGCTAATTTGTATAGTTTCTTGATTACCATAAGTTAATGCAGCAAGATTAGCTGAAACAATATCCTTTACGTAAATGAAATCTCTTGTTTGTTTTCCATCCCCATGAACATTGATACTTCCACCCTTTTTAATACGATCAAAAAAGACAGCCACAACACCTCCCTCGCCTTTTGCCATTTGCCTTGGTCCGTATACGTTTGCATACCGCAAAATAGTATAAGGTTGTCGATAAAGCTCATAAAAAAGCCTTATGTATGACTCTGCAGTCAACTTTGACAACCCATAATAGGAAGCTGGAATCGTTACCTCATCTTCTGAAAGAAGTTCTCTGTTTAGATTGCCATATACGGCAGAAGTACTTGCAAAAATGAATTTCTTTACCTTTGCTTTATGACATGCTTCTAACATATTTATAGTGCCAATAATATTTATATCTGCATCATACCTTGGATATAGGACGGATTTCCCTACATCCGCTTGCGCTGCTAAATGGAAGACCGCGTTTGGTCGAACTTCCATAATAATCTTTCTTGCTTCTTCACTACCTATATCCACTACATACATATGAGCCTGCGGATTTACATAATCTATCTGCCCTGAAACTAAATTATCTAGAATATGAACCTCCATTCCTTTTGAAATAAGTGCATCAACAAGGTGAGAACCAATAAAGCCAGCTCCACCTGAAACGATTACTTTCATAACTAATCCCCTTCTCACTTTTCCATACTATATGCAGAACAACAAGCTACTTATGGGACATGTGCCGACAAAAGATTAGTCTTATAAAGAAAGATACAGATACCACTCTACTGTTACAACCTTCTTATTCAAAAATAAAAATTCACTTATTCATATGGAGAGTTATTGTCCTCAGGAGGGTGTAGAAGAATATTAGACTGAGGGTTAGGAAGCATATAAGTATCAGGAAGATTTTTTTTAATTTTCTCCAAAATTCGATTGTCTACAAAAAAATCCGTTGTTCCAAGTGTGTTAGAAAATAAACTGTCATAATACCTACTGTTCATCGGTTTAATAATTTTTTCAAAAAGTGGTGTTGGTAACAAGTAATCCTTCGGTAAATTTATCACTATTTTATCCCAATAATATCTATCTACATACATGTGAGGAGTTGGGAAGTGATTATGAAATAAGTAGTCATAAGAGCTAGCTTTCATAGTTGCCAATAGTTCTAGAGTAGCTAGGTTAGGAAGGATATATCCTTTAGGTAATGAGTGCATTATCTGTTGCCAGACAACTTCATCTATTTTTATTTGTTCCTCTACAAAGTTATCATCTATTGAATGATTCACTTCTTTAGCAGAACTCTGGAATATACGATTCCAGGATTTCCCTCGAATAAATTTACCTTTAGCGGACGAAGAGGAATTCGAATTTTTAATATATTGATTTATCTGAGCCATTTTTTTCAGCCTTCTTCCTGATTGAAATGGCTTCTTCATAAATTTCCAATAAACTATTTACCCCACTATCGATTGACCAATGTTTCATTCCCCATCTTCTCGCTTTGGATCCCAAGCTTCTTCGAAGATATCCGTTTTTTAATAATAAAAGCAAGTTCCTATACAATTTATTTGGATCGTCTGGAGGAGTTAACAAGCCTGTTACTTTATGCTCAACCATTTCAGGAAGTCCACCTACGTCACTAACAATAGTCGCCTTCCCCGCTATTTGCGCTTCTATGAGTGATAAAGGCTGATTATCTAACATCGTCGGAAGTACAAATATATCGGATTTCCCTAACAAGGAGGGTATATCATCACGCTTTCCTAAAAAGTAAACGTAGTCTTCCAAACCAAGCAATTTTCTTCTAGTACGTAGTTTTGTTTCTTCATTACCAGTTCCAACTATCCAACACACCCAATCTTGTCGAAGTTTTTTTAACTTACCAAGCGCTGTAAGAAGGTGGTGAACACCTTTCAGTTCTGTCAACCTTCCCGTATAAATTATGACTTTTTTGTCTTCTGGAGATGAAATAAGTGACTTTACGTTCATTTGCTTAATAAAATTTTCGGTATCGAACCCATAATGGAGTACTTTAACCTGTTCTTTTGACACATTAAACTCATCCGTCAAAATATTTTTCAACCAATTGTTAGCTACAATAGTTATGTCGGAGGAAGTTGCTCCAACTTTTTCTAGTTCATTATAGTAGTCGCTTGCCATGTAAGAGTTTGGAGACTTATGAATAGTCGTTAATTGGTGTCGAATTTCATGTGCTACTGATCCATGCAATGTCGCTACCAGAGGTATATTTCGTGGTCGAATTCTATCAATACAAGCAGTTGAAATTACATCTTGGGTGTGGATTATATCGTATTTATCTAAACCAAAATATGCTGTCCCTAATTCAAAAACGTATCGTTGAAACTCTGTATATTCAACTAAAAGGTTCTCATAAAGTTCTGGATAGTTTTGTTTGTTCAATTTCGCGTGTAATAAAGGTAACAATTTATTTCTCTCTACTTTCTCACCAGTATTTAACATACAAATATTCAGGTTATCTTCATCATAACCAAGTATATCCACTTCATGTCCAAGCATTTCTAATCTCTTATTAAGCTGTTGCATATAACTCCATACCCCCCCTAGATGAGGAATAGGCCAATATGTCGCTAACAATATTTTCACAATATACATCTCCCTATTTAAACCATATTCTATATTCATATTTCAATAGTGGAAAATAGATTAGGTCATTCACCAATATTATAAATATTTTATATCGATATTTTGGTGAAGCATCATTTATAAAATCAGAGAAAGCTATCTACTTATTTTATATAAATTCATGTAACAACTTATATTCTATTAATCTATCTTTTATTTTTCCAAAGTAGGATTACAGCCCTATTTTTATTGCATTGACAGCATTAACTATTAGACAAGGTAATTGGAGAAGTATTGTTCATTTATATATAGAAGTCTTCCCCGTTTAACTTGTGAAAAGGAATAAAAGGGGGTGAAACAATGAAATTAAAACAACTTAAAGGAGACTATGATGCAATATTTAGCTTAGGAGATCTTTGCTTAACGTCTATTCAACTTAAAAAACACAATTTGAGATCTTATTCTGGTGTACTGGATTGGGTTGCTAGTCCTACGTTATCATCGGTAAACCAATTGCTAGAAAATAGGTTCATGGGGTTCATGGAGAAAGATAATTTACGAGTATTAGGATATGCAGATTCGTGTATTTGTGTATCAGACGATGGATACAACATCGTTTCGAATCATGATTTTGATAAAAAGACTAATACCCTAGAACATTTAGATTCCTATTTAGAAGTAAAAGAAAAATACGAAAGAAGGATTGAAAGATTTCTTGCTGAGATGGTTGCAGCTAAGCGGATACTATTTATCCGAACAGAAGGGAGCTTCGAGGATACTTTAATCCTACAGGAAGTGTTATCAAAGCTAGTCAAACATGACTTTCGGGTATTAATCATTAATCACACAAAAGTTAAGAGAATGGTAGAAAAGAACTGGCCTCTAGAAAAGGTCTGTTCACTTGAATTTCCAAACTTGGAAATTTGGGAAGGAAATAATGAGTTATGGAATGAGGTGTTAAATGGGATAAGTTTATCAAAAGGAAAACAATTATCTGGGAGGAAAAAAAGTGTTTACAAATTCAACGATATTAGTAACCGGGGGGACAGGCTCATGGGGAAATGAGTTAATCAAACAACTGCTATCTAAGCAACCTAAGAAAATTACGATATTTTCAAGAAATGAAAATAGACAAGTTGTCATGCGGAGAACCTTTCCAGATACAAGAATACAGTTTTGTATCGGCGATATACGAGACAGAGATGCCGTCAGTACCGCTTGTTCTGGAGTAGACTATGTATTTCATTTGGCAGCATTAAAACATGTACCGGTATGTGAAGAAAATCCTATTGAAGCTTTCAAAACAAATGTATTAGGGACATATAATGTCATCGAAGCTTCAATAGAAAACAATGTAAAAAAAGTAATCTATGTATCTACTGATAAAGCAGCTGATCCAGCGAACACCTACGGGATGACAAAAGCGCTTGGTGAGAAATTAATCCTTCATGCAAACCAAAAAAATCCCACTACTAAGTTTTTGTGTATTCGAGGCGGAAACGTATTGGGAAGTAGTGGAAGTGTCTTACCTTTGTTTATGAAACAATTAGAAGAGCAAAACCAAATTATTATCACAGACAGAAGAATGACTCGTTACTTCGTTACTCCTCAACATGCGATAAATACGCTTCTTCAAGCCGCTGAATTAGGAACTGGAGGAGAGGTTTTTGTCATGCATATGAATGCATGTAAAATTCTCGATTTGGCAGAAGTACTCATCGATTATTTCCAAAAGAAAGATGTCGATATTATTGAAATCGGTGCAAGAAATGGCGAAAAAATGCATGAGGTGTTAATAGCTAAAAACGAAGAACCTCTAGCAACTATCTTTAACAAAGATTTAATCCTCATTTCTCCCACTAATTCTAGCGAAGAAAAAACACCTTTACCGACAGTTCTATTAGATACAAAGCAAAGGTTAATGAGCAAAACAGAAATTAAAGAGTTGTTAACTAGCGGAGGATTTTTTGAAGTAATAAATGAAACCTAGACAGCTTCATGCTGTCTAGGTTTTTTAAAATTATTCGCCTCATTATTATTTTTTATTACGTTTTATTTGCTGAGTTAGAAATAAAAATACCCCTAACAACACAAGAATACCGCCTACAATTTGCCAGCCTACAAGCCGCTCTCCTAAGAAAATAGCAGCTAGAATAGTTGCACCCACTGGTTCTCCTAAAATACTCATAGATATAGTCGTCGCATTTACATAATTCATCAACCAGTTATTAATGACATGGGAAATTGTTGGAACTACTGCAAGTAAAACAAAAATACCCCATTCTTTTGAGCCGTAACCTCCTAAGTTAACTTGGGTTGCTAGGTTATAGACAATCAATGCAATTGCCGCAAATCCAAAAACACAAAAACTATAAATCCAATGGGATACTTTTTTGACTACAGTTTGTCCAATTAGTAAATATCCTACAACAACAATCACACTTAAAAAGGAAAGAATATCACCTATTATGGCACTTTTACTTAAACCAAAATCTCCCCAGCCGACCATAACCGCTCCAAATACAGCAATACCCATAGTCATTAAGGCTGATTTAGTTGTTCGTTCTTTAAATAAAATGGCACCACCAATTAAAGAGATGATTGGCTGCAAGGCTAGAATAATCGTAGAACTTGCGACCGTTGTTAACTTTAAAGAACCAAACCAAAGAGCAAAATGTAAAGCTAAAAATAAACCAGATAATAACAGTAGAATCCATTCTTTTCTAGCAATTTTTTTAAACTCATTTCTTTTAAACCATACGATTGGCACTAACAATAAACAAGCTAATACCATGCGATACATACTTAATATAGTTGCTGGCGCATTTGACCATTTAACAAAAATTGCAGCAAAAGATATTGCAACAATGGATATAATTAATGGCAACACAATTGACTTCGATGTATTTCCCTGACTCACATTTTTACCCCGTTCTTATTACTTTATTTCTCTTATAAATATACGTGATAATAGTAGGAATGTGAAATACAAAAACATAGCACTTCCTAAGTTTTTTTAGGAAGTGCTATGTTTAGAGAATTACTTTATAACTGATTATAGTTGTTTTGCTTGTTTCGATCATCATTGTTTTTATTTTTATTTTTATTTTTGTTTGATTCGTTTTGGTTTGTATCATTTAAATTGTCAAAGTTAAAACCTTCACCAAACTCAGTTTGATTTTTTTGATTATTATTGCTGTTGTCATTGTTATTGCGGTTATTCTTGTTAGCCATGAATGTCACCTCCTTGACCATATTAGCTTGGTTCAAATAGAAGCAACTATACTTATTATTTTGCAGATTATTTTTCCATTCTTTTTTCACCGAGATCACCGTTATTGCGATAAATGCATGTGTAAAGTTGACCCCATAATACCAATCTAGATTTATCCACAGTACAGCAGTTACCATTATCCATTTTATTGAAAATGACTTTGTATAAATTTCTTGTTATCACCTTCCATTAACTTTTATTTTTTATTTTCTGGATTAGTGCTTTTAAATGTCATACTTTCAATTTCCATCTTTTTTGCAAACCATTCATTTAGTTCGTTATAGGTCATCCCCGAGTCTGCATTTTGTCTTTTTACTTCATCAATATTTGTACCAACAATTGTGAATTTATCTTGGCTATTTCCCAATAATATCATCTCCTTTTTGTTGATTAGATTGACCTAAATAATATTGGTCATACATTTAAAAGTAAAAGCAAAAGTTTACACGTACAGCTAAAAGTTAAAAACTGTCATAGGGCAACTAATGTTATCGTGAAAGCAACCACTTCTCTATGTAACGAGTTTACTTTGTGTGAGAAGGGAGCAAATGAGCGTTAAGCAGAAAACTGCGCAATTAAAACACTATGAAGACAGGATTTTCCTTCACCCAATTTTGTATACTTTTTTATCTCTTCAAAAAATAAAAAAGCGAATAGAAATATTTTCTACCCGCTTTTTACTTATTTCGCTAAACTTCCAGTGTACTTTAATTCTTCTATTGATAAATGATCTGCTTTACCATCTAAAATAGACTCAACATCCACTAGTGTTTGGGACATAGAAACAGCTTTTCCTTCTTGACCCGTAAATGCTTCTGCAACAAAAAATGTTTGTGTAAAATAGGCTTCTAAACGTTCTCCGCGATTGTATGTTTCCTTCTCTGCGTCGGGAATTTTTTTCATACCATGAACAACTACTATTGAACGTAATTCTCTATATCTACGTAGTAGCTTCTGCGCGCGTTGTCTTAAATTAAAATGACGTTGATTTAAATCTACCCCTTCAATAATGGATGACGTGGAATAGATTGGATGAATCGCTGGGTATAGATGGCGTGTAGATAGGTCTGCATCCAATTGCCAAACCGTTTCTAAAGGACCGTATGGCATATCTTCATCCACTACTTCTCCCGAGAGATCCAATAAAATAGTTGTGATGTTATCCATGCTTTCGGACACTAACTTTTCTTGTAGATCTAGAAGCTCACCAGACACTATATAACTCTTATCCGTGATAAAAATAATATCCCCGGATAGCTCTGACAATTTTGCAAACGTTTCGTTAACAGACTTTGTAACATAGTCTGCTAATTCTGTCGTTCCATCCAACTCGCTATACTCAGTTGTTGGTAATAAAAAGACTGTCGTGTAATCAGTTTCTTTAAATCGATGCATTAGTTCAGCAAGAATAACCAGTTGCCCCATACCTGGACGAGCAACTATTCCAGTTGTCCCTCCTTTTACTAGTGGTGCAAAGAAATCCAACGTTTTAATTTGCGTTTCAATCATGTTCAACTTCTCCCCTCGTATGATTAATTCATCCACCGTACAATTCGCAAGCGTTGCAAGACCAACAAGTGTTTTTACTTCCGCTTTTCCTAAATCAATTTTCCCCGTGCATAAATTAGAGACTGTTGCTGGGCGAATTCCAATCGATTTAGCTGCGGTCGTTAAATTTGGTACCTTTCTTCGCAGTAATGCTACGTTCAATCTAATTTCATCCATGTCATTCATCTCCCCCTTACTCTTAATAGTAATTTATTTTACGTTCTGATGCAACGTTTTTTCTTTATAACGTAAAAATAATTACTTTATAAATAAATTTAAACAAAATAAAAGCACCAAGTTCCTACACAATCTATGATTGTTGCGGAAGCTGGTGCTTCATATTCCCATTATTTTTTTATTGTGCCGAGTGATTTGTTCAGTAAATACATCACTTTTTCATTAAATTGCGCTGGCGCTACTCGAGTCATTTCTTCAATTGTTTTGTATTGAATCTGATAGAACTCCGGATGATTTTCGATACCTACTAAAATACTGTTTAATATTCCCCTCGCTCTTTGATTCATCAATATATCAGAAAAAGTGCTATCTATTGAAAATACATCTCCAGTTATAGAAAGCTCCTCTACCATTACGTTTTGAAGGTTAGGCATTTTAAACCAATTAGCAACAGAGTAAATATCTACTAAAACCGGTTCCGGAGTACTGGCAACTGATAATTCTGATTTAGGTTCTGAAGGTTGGGTTGGCTCAGAATTTACTTCTTTCTTTGGAGCATGGTCGCCGCTTTCTTCACTTTCAGGTGCAGGAGTAACTTCTGGATTTAGTGTAGGAGTCGGTATGACTGGCTCTTGAGTTGTCACCTCTGGCATAGGTATTGGAATTAGTTTCAATTCCACGGATTGGCCATCCATGAGTGCTTTCGCTTGATTAATAATCGCATCCAAGTTAGCTGAAATTGCAGCTTCTTGTTCACTATTATCTATTTTCATCCCAGCTCTTAGGTTGCTTGCGTATTGTTGTAATGCCTCGATTCTATTTTGCTTCTGCTCAGTTGTAAAAGTAGCAAGCTGTTCTTGTGCAACTTGCATTTCGGTTTGCAGTTGATCTTTCAATTGACTCATGAGTATTTCTCTTTCAGTACCTATTGCCTCATCGATTTCTTTTAAGGAAGCTTCTTGTTTTTTCGAAAACCAATTGGCCATTAATAGTTGAACATCTACATCTGCTAATGCAGTTTTCACTCCTCCACCAAGGCCAATACACAAACTAAGAGCCCCGATTATAATCGTTGCTTTTTTAAACGGTTTTCTCTTATATTTTTCTAATCTACTTAACATGTTTATACCTCCAATTAGAAGAATAAAGACCTCGAGTATGAGGTCCTTATTGAGTATTTATAGAGATTATTAAATGCCGTTTACAATAGTTTGTAATTGATCTTTAGCATCTTTTTCAAGTCTTTTTGCTTCTTTAATAATTAGTTCCTGTTGTTTAGTAACTAATTTATTTCTTAGTTCAACAATCGCTGCTCTTACTTCAATAGTTTTAGCATTAATTGCTGCCACAATCTCACCTTTTGTTAAACCACTTTTCTTTTGCAACTCGCTTGAAAGTGAACCTTGAGCTTCGTTAATTGCAGCTTTTAGATCAATAACAGCTTGTTCCGTTGTTGCAGTTAATTCTGTATTTAAATTTCCAATAGCAGTATTCCCTAATCCTTCAGTGAATCCAGGTAATTCTTGTTTAGCATTATTTAACGCTTCATTACCAGTTCTTCGAATGAGTTTATCTGCATCTTGGAAAATTTTATCAAATTGACTGGCCATTAAATCTGAAATTTCTTCTTTCTTCTGATCAACTAATGTGATGTGTTTTTGAGCTTCAGTTTTAATAGAAGTTTCCTTTTCCGAGATTTCCGCCAACTCAGTAGTTTTAATACGGTCAGTTGCTACCTTTTTTCTGTCACTATATATTTTACCTAAATCTGTATTAAAAGCATCTACTTTCGTTGTAGTGTCTTGTTCAACAGCAGATTTTTCACTCGCAAATGCCGAATTATACCAATTCTGCAACTTCGCCCCTGCATCTAGAGCTCCAAATGCTACTCCTGAACCTGCGAATAATGTTACCGCTACTGTACCTGCTACTACTTTACCTTTAATTGTTTTAATCATTTTAATATCTCCCTTTGATTTTATAATTTTGAATGGATAAGTCCTTAATTACCAAATACCTCTTTTAATACTTCTTCGATGTCTTGATCGATTTCGTCTTCAATTTTTTCTTCGTCAACATAATTATTAAGGTTCACTTTTTTAAGCTCGGTAACTGCTTGGTCTAACTGACTTTTAGAGTTCTGTTTATAACCCTTAATACCAGTCCTAGCTTCTTTTATCTGATTATCAATAATAGCTACAATTGTAGACTCAAAACTTTCCAATGACTCTAATAGAAAAGTATTTACCTCTTCAAAAGTTTTCTCGATATCAGATGGAACAAGTTTACTTTGATTTCCACTCTCCTTCTGAAATGATTGTCCATACCATTTAGAAAGGGAGTTTTGTGGAAGACCACTCGCATAAATGGTGCTGGAGCTTTGTAATACTATAAATACTAAAATAATTCCTAGAATCTTTTTCATTGATAGCACCCCTTTCTAACTGCTCTGAACTATCCTCTCCAAGTATGTGATAATTTATAACTATTTTTTTAAAATATTATCCCTCCAATTAGTTATATAGTTTATATTTTCTTTCACTTCCAATTAACATCTACTCGATTAGTAACAGAAGATTAACATAATCATACTTTTTCTGAATTAGATTACAACGGTTTCTCTATAACTTCTGTTTTTTCTACAATCAAAGTCATTATTTGTTTTTTTACGACTTACATAACAAGTCAAAAGTCCACTTCATTCCCTACATTTCTTAACACTTTTAATCTATCTGTGTAAAATGACACAAAAAACCAAAGGAAAAAACATATCTTTTAGGATACACAATTCGTTATACCTATACAGATTAATCTGTTTAAACTTTCTTCTATCTCATTTTTGCATCTAATTTTATTTCTTATCTAATAATATTCAAATATTAAACAGCATTATTTTCTCCTATCTATTTATTTCTCTCATAATATTAAATAGTGCTCACGTTTAACAAAATTGTAATTAGTACAATAATGCCTATAATTTTATATCCAAACTTTTCCGTTTTTATAATTAACAAAACCCTTTTGTTATGGTGAATAAACACAAAAAAGCACATACCAACTTATGGTGTGTGCTAAAAGAAATTTCATGAATTGTCGATTAACCCATATTATCCCATCATTCGAATATCCTTCTATTTAATAATAAACAATTTAGCGGAAGGCTATTTATAGCCTAATTGAGTGCCGTATATATCCACAGATAATTCCATTAAATTACCATAAAAAACTTTATTGGCAGACTTATGGATTAGTGATATAGTTATTTTGTCCAATATTCACTTATATCCGAAACTTTAAAATTGATAAAAAAGTATTAATAATACAGAAAATTAACTCAATAATTCTAAGTTAAAATTCGTTGGACCTTCTGTAAAGTTTGAAATTACATAAAATAATAGGTGGGTGTCATTAATGAAGTGGATTAAAAATTTGAGAATTACAAAGAAAATGTTTCTACTTACTTCCATTACAACTATAGGTTTATTACTTATTGGCGGAATTAGTCTATGGCAAATAAACAAATTAAGTAACAACATAGAAAGTGTATATCATTGGAATGTAGTCCCGATCGAAATTGTATCTAATATGAAATCGAACCAGCAAAATATTAATACTGCGGTTTTAGAATTAATAATTTCTAAAGATAATACAAAAAAGCAAGAGTTACTTTCGAAGATAAATACAGAGCAACAAAATATTGATCAATTAAGAGGACAATATAATGCGAATATCCCTGTAGT
Organism: Psychrobacillus sp. L3; assembly: GCF_042945595.1. Lineage (GTDB taxonomy): Bacteria > Bacillota > Bacilli > Bacillales_A > Planococcaceae > Psychrobacillus. The sequence continues at coordinate 3,614,287 of NZ_CP168493.1, forward strand.
CATACAAATGTTTGAATCATTCGATAATCTAAGAAAGAATTATCAAAATCAGTTAAACGATATAATTGAATTAACAAAACAAAATAAAAGCGATAACGCTTATGGAGTTTACTTAAAACAACTAGAGCCCACTGCTATTCAATTAATGGATGTAAATTCGAATCTCATTACATTTAATAGTGATTATGCAGAAGACTTCTATAAATCAAACAAAAAAGATGCTTTAGCTTCTATTACGTTACAAGTTTCCATCATTGCTATAGCTATTGTGTTATCAGTTCTAATTAGCTGGGTAATTACAAATTTAATCGTCCGCCCTGTCAATGAAATGAAATCATTAATGCTTGAAGCGGAAAATGGGGATTTAACTGTTCAAAGCATCTATCAATCGAAAGATGAAATAGGTGTACTTGCTGTTTCCTTTAATGAAATGGTGTTTCATTTAAAAGAACTAATTAAAAAAGTACGTGAATCTTCTGAACAAGTCGCCGCTTCTTCAGAGGAGCTTACGGCAAGTGCTGAGCAAACAAATCATGCTGCTGAGCATATTGCAGAGTCTAGTATGGAATTAGCAACGGGATCTGACAGTTCTTTGAAGGGAACAGAAGATGCTTCTCTGTCTGTCAGAGAAATGGAAACAAATATTATGAATATTTCAGAGTCAATTTCCAGTGTTTCAAACAATTCTAAAGTGACCTCTTTGGAATCAGAAAAAGGAAATGAAGCTATTAAAAATACGATTCAACAAATGAACACTGTAAATGAATCAGTTCTGCATTCCGCTAATATTATTAAGTCATTAGGAGTTCGCTCAGGAGAAATTGAAAAAATTGTTGGTGTTATTTCGGATATATCGGAACAAACAAATTTATTGGCACTTAATGCAGCAATTGAGGCCGCACGTGCTGGTGAACACGGTAAAGGATTTGCTGTAGTAGCAGATGAAGTTAGAAAATTAGCGGAAGAATCGAGAAAGTCAGCTGATCATATCACTTCCTTAATCCGCGATATTCAAGGAAACACTAATAACGCTGTGAGTTCAATGGAAAAATGTACTGAAGATGTAGAAACAGGCATGTTGTTGGTCAATGATACAGGTGAATCATTCGAAAAAATTTATCATTCAGCTAGTGAAGTTTCTAGACAAATGGAAGAAGTCTCTGCTTCAATTGGAAGTATTACCGAGAATGCCAAATCACTGGCATATCATATAACGGAAGTATCCAAAACTGCAGAAAAAGCTGTTTTAAACACGCAAAACGTCGCTTCAAGTGCAGAAGAACAACTAGCTACAATGGAAGAAATATCTGCATCCTCTGATAACCTGGCGAATATGGCGGAGGAACTACAAAAAATGGTTATCTCATTTAAGGTAACAAAAGACTAATACAGTTGAAAAAAGAAAATCAAGATCCTAAATTACTCGTACCAAAACAAAACTCGAACCACAATGATTTTAATCAAAACGAACTCCTAATCCTAATGGATGCGAGTTCGTTTTTTATAGATTACTTATAATAATATCTGATTTCTTGAGAGGGTCTACTTCAATTAAATAGAATTCCTCTCCCTTCCAATATCTTCGTTCATATTTATTCAATCGATCATTCATATCACCTATGTATGCATCTCTCTGCAAAACTCTGTGGTAACGTACATCTTTGGGACAATCCAAGAAAATCATATAATCAAAATAAGCTCTCCACTCTTTTCTTTGTAGAAAGATTCCTTCAATGAATATTAAGGTGATTTGTTCTAAGTCGATCCATTTCGAATAGCATTGATCCTGTTCCCTATCATATAACTTTAAATTAATTGGATTTACCTTTTCGTGAGCTGCTTTAAAAAGATTGTTTTTTATATATTGTACATCCCATTGTAACTTGTAATATTCAAACCACTCCGGATGACCTGTATTGTATCTTTTCGCTCTCTCTTCGAGTAAATCATCAATATGGATTACTACTATTTTATATCCTTCGTTCATCAACTCTGTTTTTACTTTTTCCGTTATTGACGTTTTGCCTGCACCACTTAATCCATCCAGACCCACAATATGAGGTCGATCAATCCTCTGTAATTGTTTAATTCCTTCTATAATATTTTGAAAAAATTGCATAAGTTAATTTCCACCACTTTCTTTTATCAACTTAGTGATACTATCTATTATTATTTTTGGATCTTCCAGATGCACTGAATGCCCTGTTTTTGTTTGAATATGTGTGGTTCTAGTTGTTAGTTTCGATAAAAGTAATTGTTGTTGTTTCCATTGTTCTGAGGGATTTACAGCACTTATCACCATAATAGGTAAATCATCACATATAGGTTTCGATTCGTGTAATTGGTTTGCAGATAGATAGCTATTTGCATATTCTCGGTAAATTGACTTAAATGCACCTAAAGTATAGCCAACATACTTTAAATGTTTATCATACTCTTTTGCTAAAAATTTTCGACCAACTTTCTGTTTTAATATCCTTGGCAGCCCCATTAATGATGTTACATAACCAAACGTAACAAGCATTTTAAATTGTTTGTTTTGATTGCTGGAAATATACTGATTTTCATGAACCGCATCTTCTAATAGTAAGCCTGCAACATCGTCTGGATACATACTAACAAACAATCTCATGGTAAGTCCTCCAAATGAATGTCCTACTAATATATATGGTGGTTTAATATTTAACTTCTCTAATACTTCTTTTAATTCTTCTACACTATCAAGCGCTGTTAGTGTCTTCCTCTTCGTTCGACTCCACCCATAGTCCCCTCTGTCATATGAAAGTACTCTAGCAATTTTTGAAATCTCTGGCTGTACGAAACACCAGTCAATGGAAGTAGACCCTAGTCCCGCTTCTAAAACGACGGTAACATCTCCGTCACCTGTTACAATAGCGTGTACTTCCGAATGCTTTGTTTGTATAATTTGGCCAGGTGGAGCAACTTTATTTATTTGATTCATCGCTAAATTCCAAGCAGTTAATGGAAATGCAAGAACTCCTAATATATTTCTTGTAATCGTCGCTAGTTTCATCCCTAGTCCCCCAGATTCTCTATATATTCAATAGCATTATGAGTAGATTCAATCAATGATTGGTCACCTTTTGTTAGCCTTATCTTCATCGCTTTTTGAAAATAGTTTAAAGTTGCATCGCTTTGTCCTAATTCTAATAGGCATTTCCCTTTATGCTGGAAACCAAAATCTAAGAACACAACTTTAAAATCATAACTGCATAGTTTTATTGCTTCATCAAATTTGTTGGGCGATTCAACGTGTTGTCCGTTGTACTTCAATGCTTCACCTAAACGAATTAAATTATTTATCTGTTTATTTCCATCACTTAATTCAATTGCTTTTTCAAGGTTCTCTATTGCCAGCAGTGTTTTACTTAGTATTCTATATAAGTTTCCTATATTGCCGTATAAAAAAAATTATCATCTTTAGTAGCTAATTCCTTCGTTAATAGTGAATCTTTCGCTACTTCAAACTTAAGGATGGTTTCCCTAAGCAGATTATCATTCGAAAATTTTTCACGAAGGTAGTTATTATCATCAAAATAAAAGAATTGGTTCAGTTTCAATAAATCCAATTTTAATTCTTCAATATTTATCTATTTTCACCCTTCATTTTTTGGTTTGAAAAAGCTTCTACGGTCAAAAACTAATCTATACGGTCACATTTTTTTCTATTCGGCCACAAAATAAACTAGTTCTTCATTTCATATTTTCGTCCATTCCATTAACGAGTAGTTATTTTCTAAACTTCTCACTTTTCGGAACTCACATTTTTCATAGCATTTTATCGCTCTTACATTTGTATTTTTCACGTCTAATATCACTCTATGAGCTTCTTCCTTTAGGCTAATATATTCTAAGAGCATCTCTATCATATTTGGCCCAATTCCCTTTCCCCATAAATTTGTTTCACCGATAAACTGATCGATTCCAACTATTTTTTCATTTTCTAAATAGCCATACGCCATTGTTTGAGCTTCGGGTATTGGATAATATTGCATAAAGCCTATTGGTGTGTTTTGAAATTCCACTATACAAGGTTTAACAGAATGGTTGCCTTCAATTCTAGGAGCATATTTTATTATTACTTGTTCCAAAGTAAGCTCTGGACCATAATATTCTAATACCTTTTCATCACTCAGCCATTTCGCCATTAATATATAGTCATCTTCATTCATTGGTCTAATTAAAATATCATTCTTATTTAACATATTAAATTCCATAGTAGTGTTTTTCATAGCAAACACATTCATGAATTCGTTTAAACTTTGCTTTCAACTGATCTATGTCTTCTCCTACATAATGAGCAAAAACAGTAGATAGATACAATTTTGGTATTTCCGTCTCTATGACACCATTTAATTCAGATCCTTCCATAAACACATGGTAATAAGAATCGACTTTTAAAAACTGATTTTTCTCGTACCAATTATTAACCCACTCGTCGTCTCGAGTCCATGCTTCTAATCGGTTTAACCCTAATTGAATTGCTTGCTTTTCAACTTCTTTCAATAAAGCTTCACCAATTCCTCGACGTCGATAATCTGGATGCACAGCAATATGCCAAACCATACCACCTAATCCTTCCCCCCTTGAGCAAACTGTTCTCTCCTTTACCTCATATTCCACGTCAATTAAGCCAACTATTAAACCATCTATTTCGACTACTAATTCAATTGCTTGATATTCATACTTCTCTTTTTTATTTAAAACATTTTCGTAATATGCCGTGTCTAAAAAAGCTAAAGTCCTACAGCGTACCCAACCCACTTCATCCTTGCTGCAGTAAGGTCTAATCATCATATTTTCTAATCCCCACTTTTCTATTTTAAGTATATTAGTTCCATCTCTTATGAATTCGCCAGTTGTTGATTATTCCCTTTTTTAAATATTCCATTATAATTAGATTTATCTAATTATGAGGAGTGATATAAATGAAAAACTTATTAATGGTGATTGAAAAGTAAAAAGCATATGCCATCTCTTTTCAATCCAATGCGCTTATTTTAAAACTATGGAATGAAAAGAGGAATTTGATGTACTATCAAGATCAAGAGTTAATCATTCGACCAATACAACATGAAGATTTACCTAGACTATGGGAATTAGCTTTTAAGGATGAAGCGCCTGAATGGAAAAAGTGGGATGCACCTTACTATGAGCATAAAGCGATACCATATGACGTATTTATGGAAAAGGCGGAATCATACGTTGCACGAGATAATTTCTGGGCAATTGAAGTGGCTGGTATAATCTGCGGAATTGTTTCATACTATTGGGAACATGAACCTTCCAAATGGCTTGAAGTGGGAATTGTATTTCATGAAGCACCGAGCTGGGGAAAAGGTTTAGGAACACGGGCTTTAAAACTGTGGATAGAGCATTTGTTTAATACAATGCCACTCGTTCGTGTTGGATATACGACATGGTCTGGTAATGATCGCATGATTAGTGTTGGTGAAAAGCTAGGAATGACAATGGAAGCACGTATACGAAAAGTACGTTTTTATAATGGTAATTACTATGATTCAATCCGGATGGGTATTTTGCGTGAAGAGTGGGAAATGTTAAAAGTCTAATAGGAAAACTAATTCACAATAAACACTTGACAGTATTTAGAATTGGGTGTAAATTCACTATTATAAGTTAAAGCGATGAAGAGAAAAAGTAAAATGGTAGGATTTCTTTGAAGAGAGCTTTGGTAGCTGAAAAGAAGCAGAAAAACTCCGTTTGAACAATGGCCTCTGAGCTCTACATTGAACACGCAAATTATTTGCGCTTGAGATGTAAGCGGGATTTGGTACCCGTTATCAATACCACAGTTTAGAATTCATCTGGATAGAATTCTGTACTTGCTGAGGTCGCTTATGTGAGTAAGTGACGAATAAAGGTGGTAACACGAGTATATTCTCGTCCTTTTCAATCTAAATGGTTGAGGAGGACGGGATTTTTTTATTTCTGTCCTTCTCAAGCAAACAAAAAAAATAGGAGAGTGTTTAACATGACAGAAGGTTTATTAGTTTTACAATCAGATTTTGGTATTAGCGACGGTGCTGTTAGTGCAATGCATGGAGTGGCAAATTCTGTTCAACGCGGCTTGCCTATTTTCGATTTAACACATCAAATTCCACAATATAATATTTGGGAAGCATCTTATCGATTATTACAAACGATTAATTATTGGCCCGAGCAAACAGTTTTTGTATCGATTGTGGATCCGGGTGTCGGCTCAGACCGGAAAAGTGTTGTAGTTAAAACGGTGAAGAACCAATATATCGTAACACCAGACAACGGAACGTTAACTCATGTGAACAAATTTATCGGGATTAAGGAAATTCGCGAAATTGATGAAGCAATAAATAGACTCCCAAACTCTGGAGAATCACATACTTTCCACGGTCGTGATATTTATGCCTATACAGGTGCTCGCCTCGCATCAGGTTCAATTCTGTTCGAAGAGGTTGGTCCATCTCTTCCTTTGTCAACCATTATCGAATTTCCGTTAAAGGATTCGAAGTTTGAAAATGAAGGATTTACTGGTATTGTCGATATTATCGATTGTCCATTTGGTAATCTATGGACAAATATTAGCCGAGCACAATTTAAACAATTGGATGCGGATTACGGAGAGTCATTCCAAGTCTCCATATCGACAAATGGTCGCACGATTTATGAAAATATATTGGCATTCGGACGCTCGTTTGCAGCTACTAATGTCGGAGAGCCTCTTTTATATGTAAATTCTCTAGACAATATTGCTATCGCCATTAACCAGCGGTCCTTTTCTGAAACTTATGGCATTGGTACTGGTGTGAACTGGGAAGTAAAAATTCGTAAAGCACCCCAAGTTGTATATAACTAATTTGTGATAACTGTTAAAATAAATATAAAAACTAAGGGAGAATGATGAATGAAAAAGTCTATTTTTACAACGAAAACAATCGTTGCCATCGGTATTGGCGCAGCTGTGTTTCTTATTTTAGCAAAATTTGTGGCGATTCCTACGGGGATCCCAAATACGACAATTCAAACTGCTTATGCGTTTTTAGCACTTATTGCTGTTCTTTTTGGTCCAATTGCAGGATTATTTGTCGGGTTAATCGGTCATGCATTGAATGATTTGACTTCATACGGTTCTATTTGGTGGAGTTGGGTAATTACTTCAGCATTTGTTGGGCTTGGCATAGGTATATTCTACAAATATTTTTCGGTTGAAGATGGCGAATTTGGACTTAAAAAAATTATCATGTTTAACGTCGTTCAAATAGTAGTTCAAGCAATTGCTTGGTTCTTAGTCGCACCGGGACTTGATATATTAATTTACGCCGAACCTGCAAATAAAGTATTTACACAAGGTATTGCAGCAGGTATTTGGAATATCGGAACCGTTGCCGTACTCGGAACAATTTTGTTAACTGCTTATGCAAAAACAAGAACGAAAAAAGGAAGTCTAAGCTACGAGGATTAAATAAGTAAGGAGATTTACATGAGAAAACCAGTTATCGAGTTTCAAGATTTTAGCTTTCAATATGATAGCCAATCGAAACCTACGCTCCACAATATAAACTTAACTATTCATGAAGGGGAAAAAGTTTGCATAGTCGGCCCTTCTGGTTCCGGAAAAAGCACGCTCGTTCATTGTTTGAACGGGCTTGTTCCTTTTGCATACAAAGGAGAAATATCAGGCAACCTTAAGATTAATGCAAAAGAGACACGTGAGCTCGACCTCTTTTCTATTTCACAAACAGTCGGTACCGTCCTTCAGGATACCGATGGGCAGTTCATCGGGCTGACAGTTGCTGAAGATATCTCTTTCTCTTTAGAAAATAATGCCGTTCCTCTTAGAGAGATGAAAGACCATGTCCAAAAAGCAGCTGAACTTGTCCATATGTCTTCCCATTTGAATGCACGGATCCATGAATTATCGGGTGGTCAAAAACAACGAGTAGCGTTAGCTGGTGTTCTTGTAAATGATATTGAAGTCGTATTATTCGATGAACCACTAGCAAACCTTGACCCCGCTTCTGGAAAAGAGACAATGGCATTAATCGACAAGCTTCAAAAAGAGTCGAATAAAACCATAATTATTGTGGAACACCGGTTTGAGGATGTATTATCGCAGCCACTAGATCGTATTATTTTGATGAATCACGGGCGAATCATTGCAGACGTTAAACCAAATGAAGTGCTTGCCGGACCTCTATTGGCAGAAAACTGGATTCGCGAGCCACTCTACATTAAAGCATTAAAATATGCAGGCTGTGAGCTAACAAAAGAGATGGCATTAACCAACGTAGACGAGTTAGAAAAAAAAGCATTTCAAGAAAAATTAGCCATTTGGCTTGCGAGTGACCATTCTACAACCCAAAAAGGACATGAGACAGAATCTGCATTATCTCTAGAAAATATAAGTTTCCACTATCCTAATAAAGCAAATATCATAAAAAGCGTTTCATTTAAATTACATAAAGGTGAAATGATTAGTCTTGTCGGTGCAAATGGTGCAGGGAAATCGACTCTTTCCTCACTTATTTGTGGATTTGAAAAACCAAATGATGGAATCATTTATTTCGGAAACATCGACGCTAAAAAGGACTCCATAAAAGAACGTGCACAGCGAGTAGGATTTGTACTACAAAATCCAAATCATATGTTTTCAAAGCAAATTGTATTTGAAGAAGTGGCATTTGGCCTTGCTCAAAAAAATGTTTCAGAGGCTGAACTTAAAACACGAGTAGAAGATACACTGAAGGTTTGCGGTCTATATCCATTTAGAAATTGGCCCATTTCGGCACTAAGCTACGGTCAGAAAAAACGATTGTCTATAGCAACAATCTTAGTGATGGAGCCCGCTATTATGTTGCTGGATGAACCGACTGCAGGGCAAGATTATAAACACACAACGGAATTAATGACTTTTTTAGAGGAACTTACTAAGAATGGAATAGCTATTATTCTCATTACGCATGATATGCATTTAATGACGGAGTATACTAATCGCGCAATTGTATTATCTAGTGGGGAGATTTTAGCGGATGATTCCCCCGCTCATATTTTATCGAACCCTGAGCTTATTAAAGAAGCAAATTTAAAAGAATCTTCATTATATGAACTAGCGAAACATATTAACATCTCAGAACCTCCACGTTTTGTTGAGCAATTCATTCAATATGATCGGGAGGTGCGCATCAGTGAACAACGAACTACTGAGTTATATTGAGCGAGATTCGATCGTCCACCGTCTAACAGGAGCAACAAAACTAATTTGTTTTCTTTTATGGTCATCCGCTGTGATGTTTACATATGATACTCGGTTTCTATTGTTCATATTGTTTGCAAGTTTTGTTTTATTTTACGTGTCAAAAATAAAACTGAAAGAAATTAGCTTTGTACTAGGATTCATTTTATTTTTCCTATTGCTAAACAATTTTGCAATTTATTTGTTTGCGCCTCAGCATGGAACAGTGATCTATGGAACTTCTCATCCCATTACCGGTTCAATTGGACGCTACTCAATTACATTAGAACAGCTATTTTATCAATTAAATATTACACTGAAATATTTTGCGGTCATCCCACCCGCTTTACTATTTCTCGTGACGACACATCCAAGTGAATTCGCGGCATCTTTAAACCGTGTCGGCGTAAGTTATCGCCTCGCCTATTCGGTATCGATCGCCTTACGATATATTCCGGATATCCAACGTGATTTCAAAACGATCGCCCGTTCGAAGCAAGCACGTGGTGTAGATATGTCTCGAAATGAAAAATTGGGGAAACGCATTAAAAATGCAGGTTCTATTATTTTTCCACTTATCTTTTCTAGTTTAGACCGCATTGAAACTGTTAGTAATACGATGGACTTGCGTAGCTTCGGAAAGTTGAAAAAACGAACTTGGTATAGTTATAAGGAATTTAAAACGAGAGACATTATCGCTATTTTCATTACTTTTCTATTATTTGCTTTAATGATTATGTTCATGTTCATGAATAATGGTCGGTTTTATAATCCATTTGTTTAACACGAAATATTCGATACCAGGTTCTAACACAACTCAATTAGATCCTGGTATCATAATGGATTTTTTATTATTCAACTATTTGTAGTATGATTCGTCCACGTCCATGCCCACTTTGGCTAAGTACATGAGCTTGTGTAACTTCATGTAACGAAAACCTTTGTCCAACAAATCCTTTAACCTTACCTTCATCCATTAATTTCACAATAGCTTCTAAATCTTTTTTATCAAATGCTCGGCTTGGTTTTATTAATCTAACTCCCTCTTCTTGAGCTCTCTCTAAAGTTGGTTGGCCTGCTATCGAAATTAGTGCTCCGCCTTGTCTAATGACCGACCAGGATTTTTCAAGTGTCTCTCCTCCAACGGTGTCTAGCACGAAATCCATATCTTGAACGACCTTTTCAAATTGAGTTGAAGTATAATCAATAACTGTATCTGCTCCTAGAGAACGTACGTAATCTACATTAGCCGGTCCAGCAGTAGCCGTCACATGCGCTCCTTTCCACTTTGCAAACTGAACCGCAAACAACCCAACCCCACCTGCAGCACCGTGAATCAAAACTCGATCTCCTGCTTTTACATTGCCATCTTTGAATAACACTTGCCAAGCAGTCGTTGCACCACCTGATATGGCTGCAGCTTCATCGAAATCAATCGATTCTAACTTCAATGCAATTGTATCGATTGAAACAGTCGTATAAGTTGCGTAAGACCCATTTGAAGTACGTCCAAACACCTCTTGCCCTACTTTAAACTCGGTAACACTCGCTCCTACTTTTTCAATTACTCCTGCAAATGCGCTACCTGGAATTACAGGAAAGTGCACTGGCATTGGCATCCATCCTTGACGTATTTTCCAATCAATAGGCAAAACACCTGAGGAATGAACGCGAACAAGCACTTCATCTTCCTTTGGCTCTGGTCGTTTCACTCGCTCTACCTTCAATACTTCAGGACCACCGAATTGACTATAACGAACTGCTTCCATCTCGTTCATCATCTTGCAACACCTCCTCTTATTTATATTTATGATCTTTTCTCTTTGAATAAATTGTTTAATGACGTAATATGATATTTATTGTGTATACTCACCAACACTTTATACTGAGTATACTCAGTATATAAAAATACGTCAAGGAGAATGTCATCTATGGTACAATCAGAAGTCCCTACAGCAAGCGATTTATTACAAGTACTATTTAAAACAAATCACCTTTTACACCAACAATTCGAAAAACAAATTGCTAATTATGGCATTCCTGATTACCTAACAGGACCAAGGCTCAGATTTCTCATCGTCCTTGAAGAAAATCCAAATATCCGAATGAATGATATTGCAAAACAAATTGGAATACAACCTCGAACTGTTACGCAATATGTTGATACCCTTGAAAAAGAAAAAATGCTCATTCGTCTGCCAGATCCCGAAGATCGCCGAGCTACATTACTGCAATTAACCGAAGTAGCACGCCCTCAGATAAAGAAAGCCCGTACCGGTATGCGTGTAGCAGCAGAAAAATTACTGGAACCTTTATCAGAAGAACAACGAAAGCAGTTTTTAACCATACTTAGTACACTTAAAGAAAAAAATGATCCTTCTTCCTAAGAAGAAATGGCCATCGAAGGAAGTCCATATAAAAAATCCCTCTCTGTTTTTATAAACAAAGAGGGATTACTTATGTTATATTACGCTTTAACTGGTTCTGCAGATAATGATTTTGCAATCGCAGTTACTCTTTCAAGACCTTCAGCAATAATTTGTTCTGCTTGATCTGGCATTGCATTGTGGCCTTCGATAATTACTTCTTCAATTGACATTCCGAATACGCCTCCAATTACATTGCGCATATAAGTTGCAGCCATTTCCATAGGTGCTGTTTCTGGAGTAGAGTAAATTCCACCACGTGCACTTAAGATAATCGCTTTTTTCTCAGTCATTAAACTAATTAATTGACCTTCTGGACTATATTTAAATGCATAACCAGCTTGATACGTATAATCAATAAATGTTTGTAATGCAGCCGGGATTGTTAAGTTCCATAGTGGGAAAGCGAAAACAACAACATCCGCAGCTGTTAAAGCATCCATTGCTTTTTGTTTAGCCGCTAAAATACGTTGCTCCACATTTGATAATTCTTGTTCGTTTTGCATTTTCCCAAATGCGTTGAATAAGTCTTGACCAAAGTAAGGCATGTCCTCTGCAAACACGTCGAAAATTGTTACGTTAAGGTCCTGTGCATTCTTTACTTCTTCCATAAATGTTTCATACATCTTGCTTGATATAGCTTCTGTCGCTGGACGGTTATTTGCTTTTACTACTAATATATTCATTATATATTCCTCCAAATTGTTTACTATAGTTGGGTTTTCTTAACCATTCAGTATCTTACCATAGGAATAAATTCAAGTTCTACTTATTTGTCTCGAAGTCGAACTATTTGTTAAACCTAGTTAGCTAGCAAACTACAAATGTGAATGAATAAAGCTGTTTAACTAGGACTTTTCCTTAGTTAAACAGCTTTTTTTGCTATATAAGAAAATACTATTAGGAAATCGGATAATACTTCATATTCGCTAAAATTTGCTCATATTGTAGAAACTCTTTTAAATTGCTTAGTTCCTCAGTCCTTTTTAACGTAGATAATGCACTCTCAATTAAAAACTTTCTTGGTTCTTTATTGTTCATTATTTCCTCTTGGATAAAATACAACAAGTTTAAATAGGTTGTCATTTTTTGTTCCTCAATACCTAACCCCTTCTCAATCACCTTTTTCAAATTTACTGTTGCTATAGAAAATTCATTGTTAAAAAAATCATTATAATCAGATTGAGGCAATAATGTATTTAACTTTTCAGATTCGAATAAGTGAACGCCCTTTGTACTAATATCTTCTAAAATTGTAATCACTCGATCCATCGAATAGTTAACCATTTCCTTCATTTTAAAAGTTGTTTTCAAAGTATGACTCATATAAAGAATATTTTGCACTACACCCGTAAAAATAACTGCACAGTCCATCAAATAGATTTCTTTATCACGAGGAAAAATATCTAAAAAACGTTCATATACCCAATGTAAAAATAAAAGTTTGAACTGTTTTATGAATTTAATAAGATCTGGATCACTTGATACCAGCACATCATCGATCAATTGATTTAACTTATTTTTTTTATTTAATTTCATTATAAAACTGATCTGCTCTTTGAAAATATTAATGTCACTAACGTCTTCTCCAATGAGTAGCTTGTCTCTCTCTATTTGCATATTTTCTAGAATAAGATTAAACACAGCTTTAAACAGTTCACTTTTGGAAGAAAAATAATTATAAAATGACCCTTTTGAAATACCGCTATGATCTAAAATATCTTGAATGGACGTAGCGTGATAGCCTTGTTCAATAAATAATTCATGCGCTTTATCTATGACATTCCTTTTTTTCTTATTCATCGCTTGTACTCCTTTAGATATTAATCATTCTAACCATTATATCACAGGTCGCTTATACCACTAGTATATTTTTATACACCTAGTATATTTTTCTTGCTAATTGAGTTTCATAGGTGTAATATAAATTTTGCCAAACTAAAGGTTCACAAATGAACTATTAGTATATAAAAATAAAAGGAGAATTCTAAATGCCTGAAAAACAAACAAAACCTCCATATGGTTTGTTAGCAATACTAATGACTGGAGCATTCGTAGCTCTATTAAGTAATACACTTTTGAATGTCGCTTTACCTGCCATTATGAAAGAATTTGATGTCAGTGCTTCAACGGTACAATGGTTGTCGACTGGTTACATGTTAGTGAATGGTATTATAATTCCTACTACTGCATTCTTAATTAAAAAAAATACAGCCAGACGCTTGTTCTTAACTGCTATGGGATTATTCATAGTTGGTACATTAATCGGTGGGTTTGCACCAAACTTCCCTATTTTATTAACTGCCCGTATGATACAAGGCTCTGGAGCAGCATTAATCATGCCGCTATTAATGACTGTACTATTTACTAGCTTCCCTCCTGAAAAACGTGGTTCTGCTATGGGAATGTTCGGGATTGTAATGATTTTCGCGCCTGCTATAGGACCAACACTATCCGGTTATGTTATTCAACACTATGATTGGTCTGTGTTGTTCTTAATGATGATCCCAGTTATGATTCTAGTGTGGATTTTAGGATTCTTTAAATTAAAAGATAAAAAAGAGAAAAGCAATGATAAAATCGATGCACTATCAGTGGTTTTATCAGCTTTAAGCTTCGGTGGTATTTTATATGGATTTAGTACAGCTGGGAATAATGGCTGGTCTACTCCTAGTGTTTACTTAACAATTATCGTCGGAGTGCTCTCATTAGTTACATTAATCCTTCGACAATTCAAACTTAGCGAGCCTATGTTAGATTTTAGAGTATATAAGTATCCAATGTTTGCTCTATCTTCTGCCATTTCAGTTACATTAAGTATAGCAATGTTCTCAGCTATGCTGTTAATGCCAATTTACCTTCAAAATATTCGTGGTATTTCTCCGATGGATTCTGGTTTACTGATGTTACCAGGAGCTCTAATAATGGGGATTATGATGCCAATAACAGGAAGAATCTTCGACAAATTTGGTCCTAAAATATTGGCATATGTAGGTTTAGCAATAGTGATTGTTACAACATACTTATTTAGCCAGTTAACAGATTCAACAGGTTATACTCATTTAGTTGTTATTTATTCAATCCGTATGCTTGGTATTTCCATGGTTATGATGCCAATTATGACAAACGGTTTAAATCAAATACCGCCAGCTCTAACACCACACGGTACAGCTATGAACAGTACCATTCAACAAGTTTCTGGAGCGATTGGAGCTAGCTTACTTGTAACGATTATGTCGAATCGCACGACAACACATGTACAAGAAATGATGACCGAAGCCATAGCTAAGTTAACGACTACTCCTACAGGAGAAGCTTTACAACAACTGCAACAACATGTAGGAATGGAAGCGATGATTTCAGGGATTAACGATTCCTTTTTAGTTTCTACTGGCATTGCAGTTGTAGCGTTTATTCTATCCTTGTTCCTAAAGCGAACAACTGGGGGAAAATCTGCAGAGAAAGTAGCGGCAAAAGAAACGCCTGTTAAGCAAGCTTAAGATATTTCACAAAAGGTTGTCTTTAAGTAGTTTCCCTACTTAAAGACAACCTTTTTTGGTTAGTTTGAAGAACACTTTATTTATTCTTCAAATAGTTGTTGCTGCTCTTTCAACGCATTTTTACATAAAAACGATATTATCCTTTTTTTCATTATGATTAAAAAAAGGATAACCTTCTCTTAATAACGAATTAGATTAGTAAGGGAGGAATTCGATGACTCATCTAATAACCGATCACCTTGGGAGACAAGTGAATATTTCTGCTCCACCAAAACGTATCATTTCGATTTGTCCGGCAATAACGGAAACACTATTCGCCCTGGGTCTTGAGAATGAAATAGTAGGTCGAACGAAATATTGCATTTTCCCAAAAGGAATTGTAGAGAACGTGCCTATTGTGGGAGGCACAAAAGAAGTAAATGTCGATAAAATACGTGTGCTGCAGCCAGATCTCATTTTAGCCGAAAAAGAAGAAAACACAGAAGACATCGTGCGTTTACTAGAAAAAATTGCTCCTGTTTTCGTTTTGGAGGTTCAGTCAATACAGAATGCATATCGGTTTATACAGACACTTGGAGAACTGGCTAATAAAGAACAAGCTGCAGACATACTCATTACTTCCTGCAAATCATCCTTCGATTCACTTCTAAATAAGCAAAATCGAAAAGCCGCCTATGTTATTTGGCGAAAACCATATATGGTCGTTGGAGGAACAACTTATATAAATGATGTATTACTCACTCTGGGTTTCCATAATCCTTTTGAAAATGAAGATTCGAGATATCCAGCAGTTACAAAAGAAGAACTTGCAACCGCCAACCTTGATGTACTTTTGCTCGCTTCTGAACCATTTCCTTTTCAAGAAAAACATGTGGCAGAATTTCAAGTATTTCTTCCGGACACAAAGATTGTATTAGTAGACGGTGAAATGTTTTGGTACGGGGCTAAAATGGTAACATCCGGACCATATTTAGAAAATTTAATTGAAAATATTTAGAGAGTTATATAAGGTATTTCTTTAAATCTACTAATCTAAGGAAAACACATCGTTTTAAGCGGTTTCTTTTCTATTTGATGGTAAAATAAAAGATAGACAAATTTGCGTAAAAGGAGATATATCCATGAACATTTCAGTTAACTATTCAGGAGATTACAGCCAATTGATTACATCTGAACAGGAAAATAAATTAAAAGCTATTCACCATGGAATCCATACTAAATCTGCAGAAGGTGCTGAATATTTAGGGTGGGTAGATTGGCCAAGTACTATCAATCAAGAGCTTTTAGAAGATATAAAGAAAACTGCAAAACACATTCGCTCGACTTCAGATGTGCTAGTTGTTATTGGTATTGGGGGCTCCTATCTAGGTTCGAAAGCAGTGATCGAGGCTCTTTCTATACCATTCAAAAAACAAGCCGACTTAGAAGTTATTTTTGCTGGCCATCTAGTAAGTGGCGAATACTTAAAGGAACTGATTACATATTTAGACAATAAAGAAGTCACATTGAATATCATTTCAAAATCAGGAACTACTACAGAGCCTGCCATTGCGTTCCGCTTTTTACAGCAGTACATGGAAAAACGGTATGGCGATCAAGCTACATCCCGTATCCTCGTTACAACTGATGAAGAAAAAGGAGCGTTACGATTACTTGCTATTGAAAAAGGCTATCGCCGCTTTGTCGTGCCCAATAATATTGGTGGACGATACTCTGTTTTCACAGCAGTTGGTTTGTTACCTATCGCTGCAGCGGGTTACGATATTGAAAAACTAATTAATGGAGCAAAGATAGCAGAACAGGAATTTGGAGTATTTGATACAACTTCAAATAGTGCCATTCAATATGCAGTTATTCGAAATTATTTGTACAATGCAGGATTCCCAGTCGAAATCATGGCAGCGTTTGATGGAAAGTTAACGTATGTACAGGAATGGTGGAAGCAATTATTTGGAGAAAGTGAAGGAAAAGAAGGGAAAGGAATTTTCCCAGCATCCGTCCTTTATTCTACCGACTTACATTCCTTAGGTCAGTACATTCAAGATGGAAAGCGCATGTTATTCGAATCTTTTTTAATGGTGAAAAGTGTCGCTAATGACTTGACGGTTTTTGAAGCAGAAAATAACGGAGATGAACTGAACTATCTGAGTGGTCTATCTCTTCATGAATTTAATATGGCATGTCATGAAGCAACCGCAACTGCTCACATGGATGGAGGCGTGCCTCAACTCACAATTACGATGGAACAACTAGATGAACAGCATATTGGCCACCTTTTATACTTCTACATGATGGCCTGTGCATATAGTGCTTACCTACTCGACATCAACCCATTCAATCAACCAGGCGTGGAAGACTACAAGACCAACATCTTTAAAATTCTAAAAAAGCCTGGTTACTAACTAACAAAAAAACGTTTTGTCCGAGGACAAAACGTTTTTTTGTTATATAAAGACGATTAGTTTACTCGGTCAATAACGAGCATAGCTGCTCCAAGCATCCCGGCTTCATTCCCAAAAGTAGCGCGCTTCAATTCCAGCGGGCTAAGTTTCAGTGACTCTACTTTCGCTAGAAGGTTTTCCCACCAATCATCTGCAGAATCTGAAACGCCACCCCCAACTACAACACATTCCATATCCAAAACGGCTTGTAGTGTGGAAATCACTACTGCAAAATCGGAAAGAAATCGTTCGCGAACTACTATTGCACTTGTATGCCCATTAGCTGCTAATCGGAATAGATTTTGTGTTATTGCTAATTGCCCTGTTTCTGGATCAATCACATTCTCCTCTTGAATCAATCTACTTAGCGCAGTCCCAGATACATATTGCTCACTACAACCCGGTCTACCACAGCCACATACTAAACCATTTGGATACAAGATTAAGTGACCTACTTCTCCCGCACCTCCGTGGGTACCATTCATCACTTGTCCGTCAAAGACAAACCCACCGCCTAGTTTCGTCCCAATTGTTAAACAAACTACTTTTTGAAAATCTGCTGCTGCACCAATTTTCGCTTCTGCAAGCGCAGCACAATTTGCATCATTATTTATTTCCACTCGAAGCCCTGTTGCTGCTTCTAATTGCGCTTTTACTGGAGTTCCTTGCCAGCCTTCTAGTTCTGTTTCGAATGTTACAACACCCGTTTTTGCATCTACCATTCCCCTTGTACCAATTCCGATGCCCGATAAATCAGGAAAATCCGCCATTACTTTTAGCACCTGTTCTTCTAAATATGGATACAAAGGTAATTGTGTTGGGATTTTCTTATCAGCTAAAACTTCCCCATTCTCATTCACTACACCTAACCTGATTTTGGTTCCACCAATATCAATACCAAGTATTTTTTTCAATGTCCTATCTCCTTCCAAAAGCGAGCACAAATGCCTCATAAGGGCGTACTATCATGATATCTCCTTCTATTTCAGGAGTTTCATAGTTAGCTATGATCACTTTGCCATTATCGTTTCTTCTATCGTATACATTCCAGTCGAATTGTTCCATTTCCTTCGAGAAATTGGCTACAATTAGCCATTCCTCTTCCTCAAATTGTCGTTTATAAACAAATAGATTTGGATGATCCGGCAATAATAATTGGAAACTACCATTCGTGATAATATCATGTTCTTTTCTTAATTTTATTAATTTTTGATACGTATAAAAAATGGACGATTCATCGGCAAGTACCTGTTCTGCATTAATTTTAGCGGTATTTGTATTCGTCTCAATCCAAGGTGTTCCCGTGGTGAATCCTCCATCTACTGTCCATTGCATCGGAGTTCGAGCGTTGTCCCGCCCTTTGGCATAAATACTCTCCATGATCGATTCATGCGCAATTCCTTGCTGACGTTTTTCTTTATACATATTAAGTGTTTCAATATCTCGGTAGTCGCTAATATTTTTAAATCTTACATTTGTCATGCCCAACTCTTCCCCCTGATAAATATAAGGAGTACCTTGTAGCATATGAAGACAAATTGCTAACATTTTTGCAGACACTTCACGATAATCTTTGTCATTCCCAAAACGCGAAACGATTCGCGGTTGATCGTGGTTATTCCAATAAAGACTATTCCACCCTATTTGATGGAGAGCGTGTTGCCACTTTTCTAAGTTACGCTTTAGCTCTACCAAATCTAAAGGTTTAATACCCCATTTTTCATATGGTCCACTATCTAGATTCATATGCTCAAATGTAAAGACCATGTCCACTTCGTCATTATTTGGATTTGTATAAATCCGTGCATCCTCGGGTGTAGCTCCTGGCATTTCTCCTACTGTTAACACGTCGTAATGGCGCAAAACCTTTTCATTCATCTCACGTAAATAGGTATGAATTTTTGGCCCATTTATAAAATATGGACTTCCATCCCCAAAAAGTTGTTCAGACTGCATTTCTCCATCAGGTAATTGCGGATCTTTTGAAATAAAATTGATGACATCCATCCGAAATCCACCAATTCCTTTTTCCAACCAATACGTCATCATATTAAAAATATCGTTTCGAAGAGGCTCATGTTCCCAGTTCAAATCAGGCTGCTTTTTAGAGAACAAATGCAAATAATACGAATTCGTAGCATCCTCTTTCTCCCAAGCAGAACCAGAAAATATAGAACCCCAATTATTTGGAGGGTGTTCATCCTTACTGTCTCGCCATATGTAATAATCACGGTACTTGGAGTTCTTGGAAGAACGTGATTCAACAAACCAAGCATGCTCATCAGATGTGTGATTCACCACAAGATCCATCACAATTCGAATTCCTCGTAATTTGGCTTCTTCAATCAGTTGTTCAAAGTCTTTCATTGTTCCAAACTCTTGCATAATAACTTGGTAGTCTCGTATGTCATAGCCGTTGTCGTCATTCGGAGAATCATATACTGGGCTAAGCCAAATGACATCCACACCTAATTTTTCTAGATAATTCAGTTTGGAAATAATCCCTTGTAAATCACCGATACCGTCCCCGTTAGAATCCATAAAGCTTCGTGGATAAATTTGATAGACAACGGTCCGCTTCCACCAAGGTTCTATTAATTGAACCATTTTCTTACACCACCCAAGCTTCCTTGATAGAATTATTTTAATCTTACAACAATAATAACGCAAGCGCTTACATAAGATTATTAAACTTCCTTACAATTGGTAAGCAACACAAAACACTCCGTTAAAATATATTGCTCATTATTTCGATTTTAAACTGAATAGAATAAGTAAGATTCCACTAAAAAGACATATCATTCTAGTCAATGAAATCTTTTCAGCTAAACCAAATAATGCGATAGCGGTTGTAATGATTAAAATACAAGGTCCTACTAAGGCTAGTAACGTGTTAATATAAAATGCCTTTTCTAAATCATTAAATTTATACATAAACATCGCAGCAGTTATATCAATACTTCCTGAAAAAACCCTTAATATAATAATAAAAAGGAGTGCTTTTTCGATCAAATAAGTAGGCTCCCTTCACCCGGACTTTCTAAAGTGTATGTATATTCATCTACTTTTATCAATGGAAATACTTTTTAAACGATGCAAGTAATTTTCTTTGTATTTTTAGAATATATAATCTAAAGAAGGAAATAGTGAGGGTTATTTTTCTCTAGCGTTGACTTTTGGTAGATAAATTCATACTTTCCAATTCATAAAAAAAAGACTGATAAAATAACACCAGTCTCCATGTAATAAGCTATTGAAGGAGGACTACAAAATAAAATAACCATCCGCCTAAATCTTTTTAACAAATTCAGATTTTAGTTTCATCGCACCAAAACCATCTATTTTACAATCAATATCATGATCTCCGTCAACTAAACGAATACTTTTTACTTTTGTACCGATTTTTAAGGTGGATGAACTTCCTTTTACTTTAAGGTCTTTTATAATTGCTACAGAATCACCATCGTTTAAGACATTACCATTCGCATCTTTGACAATCTTTTTCTCTTCCATAACTTCATTCTTTGTCTCGAGCGCCCACTCGTGCGCGCATTCTGGGCAAATAAAAAGACTTCCATCCTCGTATGTGTATTCTGAATTACACTTCGGACAATTTGGTAAGCTAGACATTATTTCATTCCCTCCATTTACTATTATCAATTCTAATATAATAAAGTTGGGCAAACAACTGGTAATGGTGTTCTTTTAATTTTGAAAAAAACTTCAGATAATGTTATACTAATTTTTTGTTTAATACTAAATTAGAGTGGTGAAGGAAATGTCGTATTTTATTGAGAAGTATTTGAATATAGTTTTTTATAATAGCCAAACCCTTGACCAACACGGTCAAGGGTTTTTGTTTCCTTTGTGCAATAAAACTAGTTGGGGGAATAAGTGATGAGTTTGGAAAAAAAACAATCCTCTTTTGCAATCTGGATTAGTTTAATAAGCAATGTTTTTCTTACGATATTAAAAATTATTGTTGGTTTATTATTTAATAGTCAGGTACTTCTTGCTGATGGCGTTCACAACGCTGGAGATGTGATTGCATCAGTTGCTGCTCTCAGTGCAATGCGTGTATCCAAACGTCCTCCAGACGAAGATCACCCTTATGGGCACGGTAAGGCAGAAGTCGTTGGTGCAGCCATTGTTGCAATCATTTTAGGTATTGCTGCATTATATATCGGCTATCATTCTGTTTTATCTTTATTTGAAACGCCCCACAAAGCAACCTTTACTGTTTTAATAGCAGCGATAATTTCTCTCATATGGAAACAAGTTCTCTATGTTTATACTATTAATATTGGCAAAAAAGTAAACAGTAAAGGATTAATTGCGACTGCTTACGACCATCTTGCCGATGTCTATGCTTCTTTAGCCGCTGTTATCGGTATTGGACTTGCCATGATTGGAGATTATTTTCATATTGGCATATTGGCTTATGGTGATCCTGTGGCAGGTATTATCGTAGCATTCCTTGTCCTAAAGCTAGCTATTGGAATGGGGCGAGAATCTATTGACGTGCTTATGGAAAAAACCGTAGATTCTGAAACGATGGAAATAATATTTGAATTGGTTCGATCAGTTCCTTTAGTGAAACGAATCGATCGTATTAGAGCACGAGAACATGGGCACTATATCATTGTGGATGTTCGAGTAAGCCTACCAGCAACCTTAAGTATTCAGGAAGGTCATGATGTTTCAAAAGAAATTAAAAAAGCTATAAAAAATCGTTTTGCTAATGTGGAAGAAGTTTTGGTTCATGTAAATCCATGGTACGAAATAAAGGAAGTAAAGTAGCTGAGTACTTAGCCTTTTTGTAACATACCATGTTTCTTTCATACTTTCCCTTCTAAATGGAAGCAGCCCCCTAAATGATAATTAGGGGGCTGTAATTTATTCTGCTCTATTCAGCTAACGTTCTTTCTTATACTTACTTATTTTCTTTCGTATCAATCATAAATGTTGTGATGATAAATAATCCGAAACTTATTAACAGAACAGTTCCACCAACGATGTAGAATACTAAAGAGAATGTTTCATTTATATCAAATGGTTTTAGTGCATTTAACCACATCCCGGCTGTTAAACCAATTGATCCGATTACCGCTGTCCATCCATGTGCTGCTACTAGTTTGGTAGATTTAACTTTGTACACACGGTAGAAAATACCCCACGCAAAGATGGTTAACCAGCCTACAACTAATATGTGCGCGTGAATTGGACGGAATTGGTAGCTACCTGATCCCGCCATATGTGAACCTAATATTGCTCCTAACAAACCAAAAATTGCTGCTAGGCGAATTAATCTTAAACTCCATTTTGTTTCCATTATATTAACCTCCATGGTTTTATTAGTACTATGGTGTTTATAATATCCCTTCAACATGAACAACATATGAATTCCTCATTACAATTTTGAAGAAGAATGATTTCATATAAAAAATCGTATGCAAGAAAAAAGTCTCTTGAATACGATTTTATAAAATTCATTTAATATGAATTTCATTGGTTTTTCACATTATACCTGTTCTCAAACGACAATCTTTGGTTTTCTTTGTTCCAAAAATGGTTCTTCACAATCTATCTCTTCGCCCGTTTCGATATCAATGAACGTACTTGTTTCATTAAACCATCGATCTGGTGCTTTGTGTCCCCAGAATGTTTGGCGAAGCGGGTCATTTAGGTCCCACCTTTTCGGTTTTAAATCAGGGTCACTTGTTAAATAATCACCTGTGTACAGCTCAATACGATGACCATCTGGATCTCTCAAATAGAGGAAGAAAGCATTGGATAATCCATGGCGGCCTGGCCCACGTTCAATCGAATCTGCATATCCCATACTCGCTAAAACATCACAACAATCGAGCACACTTAGTCGATCTGTTAGTGTGTAAGCAAAATGATGAAGTTTTGGTCCCGGCCCACTCATAAAAGCTTGATCATGAACAGTCGGCTTTCTATAGAGCCAAGCCGCCCATAAGTCCCCATCTTCAGTATCCGTATACTCTGAACACGAGAACCCTAAATCCTTCACATAGAAATCATACGCTTTTTGAACATGCGGTACTGCACAGTTTACATGGTCTATTCGCTGAATTTTTGCTCCCGAATAAAGGTCATACCGCTGCAGCATCCGGTCAACCGTTGTCATTTCCGCAAAGAATTCTAATGGAATGCCGGAGATATCATGGACACGAAGGGTTCTTCCCATTGCATGTTGTTGCCCTTTCTCCATCCATTTTGTTTTTAGACCTTTTGAAATAAAAAGTTTTTCAATTTCATCGATATCCTGTTCTTTTTCCACTTTATAACTAAGTACTTCCACAACAGCTTTGTCTGCTTTTTTTAATAACAAACTATGATGGGAATGTTCCTCTAAACCCCTTAAATAGATATGATTTTCATCACTTTCTGTTTCAATCATGCCTAATCCATCCACATAGAACTTACGGGACGCCTGTAAATCCAATACATGAAGCACCGTTCTTGCGATTCGAATGATTGAAAAATCCATCGCGTTCACCATACCCTCCGCTAATTTTTCCCGAACTGCTGAATACGATGATCAGCAATCGAAACATGAATAATTTTCTGCTCCGTATAAAAACCAAAGCCGTAATGCCCACCTTCACGTCCGATTCCAGAGGACTTGGAACCTCCAAAAGGTGTTCTTAAATCCCGAACGTTCTGAGCGTTCACCCATAGCATTCCAGCTTCTACTTTATGCGCAACGCGGTGACCTCGTTTAATATCGTTCGTCCATACATAACCCGCAAGTCCATAATCGATATCATTTGCTAACTTAATGACTTCTTCTTCCTCGTTAAATGTCAATACAGTTAGTATGGGGCCAAAAATTTCCTCTTGTGCAACGCGCATGTGATTTTCAGCATTTAATAAAATCGTTGGTGCTACAAAGTTTCCTCTTTCGAATTCCATTGGTATGTCTCCGCTAATTACTTCCGTTCCTTCTTCTTTTGCAATATCCAGGTAGCTCTTAACTTTGCTATAATGCCCTTTATCAATAAGCGGCCCAACTTCTGTATTTCCGTCTAATGGGTCACCTATTTTAATATTCGTAACACGTATCTTTAAAGCATCTATAAATTTATCTTTGATTCCTTCTTGCAAAAACAAGCGTGAGTTGGCGGTACAACGTTCACCGTTAAATGAATAAATCCCCCAGACACAAGCATCTAAAGCTCGATCAAAGTCAGCATCTTCAAAAACGATAATTGGTGATTTCCCACCAAGCTCCATCGAGCAACTTTTCAGTGTATCGGCACTATTTTTTATAATCGTTGAACCCGTCTTTGTTTCACCAGTGAATGAAATAAGCTGTACATCTGGATGTTTTACAAGTGCATCCCCCGCTACTTCACCGTAGCCATGAACAACGTTGAAAACGCCTTTCGGAAGATCCGCTCTATGAATAACTTCCGCTAATACATTTGCGGAAAGTGGAGAAAGTTCGGCTGGCTTTAAAACAACCGTATTACCGGTCGCAAGCGCTGGTGCCACTTTCCATGTTTCTAACATGAAAGGAGCATTCCAAGGGGTGATTAATCCTGCAACCCCAACAGGTGCATGGATTGTGTAGTTAATAAATTCATCGTCTACTTGATAAGCATCACCAACTAAACGGCTCTCCACCATGCGTGCATAGAATCTGAAATTTTCTGATGCGCGACTTACCATATTTCTCGTTTGGCTAATTGGAAGTCCTGTATCAAGTGCCTCTAAGTAAGCTATCTTCTCTATTTCTTCATCAATCAGATCTGCAATACGGTAAATGTATTCCATTCGTTTACTGAGTTTCATCGTTTTCCAAGGACCATTATCAAAAGCTTCCCGTGCGGCTGCGACTGCTTTATTAATATCTTCAGACTGCCCTTCTGCAACCTCATTAATTTGTTCATTCGTAAATGGGTTCATATTTTTGAACGTCTTTCCACTTACAGCGGAAGTGAACTCTCCATTTATATAAAGGGATATATTTTTTTGTGATTCATGTTTATAAGAAACTAACTCTTGAGAGGATAACATTTCTATCACCTATTTCCTTATTTATATTTACTTTATAGCTGCTTCCTTAGCCAAAATAGCAAGTTCAATAAGTGATTCCCGAACTTCTTCTTGTATTGCTGCTGAAGGTAATCCTAATGGTAATCGGAGCTTCGGTGTTATTTTCCCCATCATGCCTAGTGCCACTTTAACAGGGGAAGGATTTGTATCTTTAAAAAGCACATCATTTAATGGCATTAATTCGAAATGAAGATCTTGTGCTCTTGCAACGTCTCCTGCTTCCCAAGCATTGTATAACTCTGCTACTCTTGCTGGCTCCACATTTGCTGTGGCACTGATAAATCCGGCGCCCCCAATCGCGAGCATCGGATAGCAAAGTAGTTCTATCCCCGAGAAAAGTAGGAAATCCCTTCCACAATTTAGAAGCACACGATTTACATGTTCAAAGTCTTTATTTGCTTCTTTTACACCAATAATGTTCGGGCAATCTTCGACTAGGCGTTTCATCGTGCTAACTTCCATATTGACGGCGGATCGACCTGGAATATTGTAAATAATGATTGGAATTTTAACTGAATCTGCTACCGTTTTAAAGTGCTGATAAAGTGCTTCTTGATTCGGCTTATTGTAGTAAGGCACGATAACCATGGCAGCATCTGCACCAATTTCTTCTGCATATTTCGTTAGCTCCATTGTTTCATCATGATTGGTAGACCCTGTTCCAGGTGCAAAAAACACGCGTCCATCTATTGTCTCTTTCGCTAGATTCATAACCCTTTTTCTTTCGGCAATTGTTAAAGAACTTGGTTCTCCACTCGTTCCTGTAACAGAAATCCCATGACTTCCGCTCGCTATTTGCCAATTAATCAACTCGATAAATACTTTTTCATCAATTGCACCACTTTCCGTAAACGGTGTAATGACAGGACAAATAGAACCTCTTAATTTCTTTTTAGCTTCTTCATACGCCATTAAAATCTACTCCTTTTAAGTAGGGCTTTCCGATTCTTCTAGTTCTTTTAATTCTCGATACTTCCCTTGGCTAAATAATAAAGGATCTTTTTGTTCCAGCTTAACTCCAGTAACATTACCTATAAAAATCGTATGGTCTCCTACTACATATTCGCTATTCAGATCACATGTAATCACCGCTAAAGAATCTTCAAGTATTGGGAGTCCTTTAAAGTAAGTGAATGTAACTTCAGATTCTGATTTAAGCTGCCCTGCAAATTGTTTCGACTGATTTTGTTGGTTAGACGATAATATGTTAATCGCGAATTGCTTCGAATCCTTTATATGCTGAAGCATTCTTGCATTCTCTCCGATACTAATTGACACAAGCTTCGGATGGAGAGAAACGGACATAAAAGCATTTGCAGTCATGCCATGCACCACTTTATCTACTTCTGTTGTAATAACCGTTACCCCTGTTGCAAAACTACCCATCACATTTCGGTATAAACGATCATCCATTTCGTTACCTGCTTGTTGCATCATTTATTCACCTCACTACTTTCAGAAGATGTTAACTTGAATTTAAGATAATATTCCTGCTTCTTTTTTCGCTTTATTTAAAAAGTTCGTAACCATATCTTTATAAGGTTGCTTATCAAATCCATCATAATAAGCATTTGACATTCTCACTGGATCCCCAAAGAAATAATATTCATAAAGTGCTTGTCGATTACCGAATGCACTAATGGAAATATCCCATGCTAAGCGGAATAGTTGTACTTTCTCTTCACCGTTAACATTGGCGCCTTGTGTGTAGCGATGAACTAATGGCCCAACATCCGTATTACTAAAATCCGCTTCGGTTGGAAGTGCCATCAATCCAGAAGCACCTAAGATTTTAATAATTTCATTCATACGCTGATACATTTTCGGGAACCAGTTGCGTGCCGCATTTAACGGTTCAAAATCTGGTGTGATATTGCCATACTGATCGATTTTTGCATTGTGCTCAGATTTATACAAATGAGAGCGCATCACTTCTAAAATAACCATGATTTCACTTGCTTTTTCTTTCACATGCATGAATTGATCTATACCAATAGCTTCCATCATACTAATGACAACACCGAGAATAAATTCGGTTTTTACGACATTTTTACAAATAACTTGATGTGTCATATGTATTACCGCATTTGTCTCGGCATACGTACGATTACATATATTGGTACTTTCACAAACAAAAACTCTTTCCCACGGCACTAGAACATCTTCGAAAGAAATGATTGCATCACTTTCATCAAACCTAGCTCCAAGCGGGTGATCCCATTTGTTTTTTCCGTAGTCAAATGATTCGCGCGATAAGAATTTTAAACCCGGAGTATTATTTGGAATAGCAAAAGCAAATGCGAATGGATCATCTATAGTTCCTGGTGTTCTATTTATAGTGGATGGAAATACGACAAGCTCATCCGTAATTCCGCCTAAAGTTGCCAAAAGACGACAGCCATTCACAACAATACCGTCTGAAGTCTTTTTCGTAATTCTTGCGGAAAGAAATGGATCTTTTTGCTCTGATTGCGTGAGCATGGATCTGTTTACCTGTGGATGAATTAATGTATGCGTTAAACTAATATCGTTCTCACGTGCATATTCATAGTAATTTGCTGCATTTTTAGCAAATTGATCACTTCCCCCACCTTCTTGCGCAAAAAACTGGCTTGCTGTACCGAAGGCCATAATACTGGTGTTTAAATAGTCCGGGGAACGTCCCATCATACCTCCTGAAAAAGTTGCCCATTCGGTATGCATTTCACGTCTTTTAAAAAGATCTTCTTTCGTTTTAGGAGCAATAAAGGAAAGTCCAACCTTTTTACCAGAGGTCGGCGAGGTATATAACATCTTTTCCGGTTTCTCGTGTTGTAAATCGTAAAGACCCGCAACGCTTTCCACTACATTTTTAAATGCTGGATGCGTCGTAACATCTTCTACTTTCTCCCCATGTATCCATACTTCCGTTTTCCGTTTTTTAATACCATCGATGTACTCTTTACCTGTTCGCGCGCCCATACTATTCCCTCCTCATTTCGAAACAATTTCCCTTGAAATATAATGTAATTTTCAGAACATTTATTATATATTAGTAGACTAATTGAATAGAAGACCTATACTACTTTTTAAATCTAGCGTGAATATTATTTTGTTTATAAGTGCCAACATCACTAAATTCAATTAGTTCCATGGACAAGGCTAAATATCGCTTATCCATTAATGATGAGAAATGTTCTTTCATCACTTCAAATAGCGCGGTGCAAACTTCTTTCTTTATTTCTTCTGAACGTCCAGCACCAATTTTTAATACAGCATGGACGAAAGCGTCATCCTCAGCACCGTCCGCAACTCTATACTCTTTTAGTTCAATCGCTCTTGAACGGATACCACCTATTGGAAAAATAGTTTCTCTCGCAATAAGAACTTTATGAACTTCCTCGAATAATTTTGCGAGATTTGCCTCATCTTTCATATTATCCGTGTACTCTACAATAAAATGCGGCAAATATAGCCCCCCCCTTTTCACACTATCCATTTGTAAAGGATTCGTCTCCGATAATAGTATTTACTAAGCGGCCAATTCCCTCTACTTCAGTGACTACAACATCTCCGACAGTTGTGTCGACCGATCCTTTAGGAGTACCAGTAAGAATGACATCATTATCACTCAATGTCATAAAGCTACTTAAATACGCAATAATCGACGGAATATCAAAAATCATATCCGCAGTCGTTCCTTCTTGAACGAGTTCGTTATTGACATGAGTGGTCAATTTGAGATTCATCGGGTTGGCAACATCTTTGACATCTACAAACCACGGACCAAAAGGTGTACATGTATCACGATTTTTCACACGCAAGTTGGGTCGGTAATAGTTTTCTAAATAATCTCGGATAGCGTAATCGTTTGCGACACTATACCCTTTAACATATTTGTAGGCGTCTTCTTTTTTTACATTTCTGGCTGTATCACCTATAATTACAGCCAATTCACACTCATAGTGCATATAATTGACATCTGCTGGACGACGAGTATATGCTCGGTGTCCAACAAACGTATTCGGTCCTTTTAAAAAGACAAGGGGTTCTGAAGGAGCAGTAAATGCAAGTTCCGCTGCATGATCTGCATAGTTAAGTCCTAACGCAAACACCGTACGCGGCTCTATTGGCGTAAGCCAAGTTACACTGTTCTCTCCAACTATTCGACCATCATCTAACTTGAGAAGCCCTTCCCATTCGATTGCTTCGTGGATAGCCCCTCCATATGCAACTCGTGCTTTTCTCATATGGACCTCCCCCGTATCGTCGCTGTTTCTTCAACAATAACGTTTTCTAAACTGCCAATACCTTCTATTTCGATTCGGATTTTATCTCCTACCTCTGCTAGTGGTGCGTCTTCAGGAACTCCAACTAGTAACACGTCACCTGCACTTAACGTCATGAACTCGGTTACATCGGCGAGTAAACGAGAGACCGAACGAATCAAATTGGATGTTGAGTTTTCTTGCCGAAGCTTCTCATTGATAAATACTCGAATAGCTAAATTGTCCGGGTTATCCACTTCATTTTGCTCGATTATCCACGGTCCAATTGGACAAAATCCATCACGTGCTTGATGTTGAACTGCTGGACGGTATACACTATTATGTGGCACACTTACATCGTTCACAATCGTATACCCTGCAATATAAGTAAGCGCAGTTGCTTCCTCTAGAGCTACGGCTTTCTTTCCTATTACTAATCCGAGCGCGGCTCCCATCTTCAGTTTCGATATCCCTATTGGCATAGGGATTGCTGCACCGTATCGGTTAAAGGTATTTGCCGGTTTAATATAAAGAATAGGGGCGATTGGAGGCGAATTATACGGTATATCGTTTATAGCATTCCCTAACTGCTCAAGTTCTCCTTTATGGTTTAGTAGCGTTCCAAAAATTGTCCCTGTAATTGGAGTATCAAATTGTATTTCATTAATACTTAATACACTGTTCTCTATCACAACTGTATTTGTTACTGTATTCACATCCACTAATTCCAATTCATGTTTTCCTAACATTTTCATCTTGGCATTACTCATACGTTTCACTTCCTTAGGATATTCTCCAAAGCTAACAATAATATTTCCCAAGAAATATGAAGTGCGAGTTATAACGATAACAATGCTTTATCACTCGTTAATTTCTCGCCACGAATACGTTGGAATTCATCCATTAGCTTAGGAATAGTTAACTTTTTCTTTTCTTCCGCTTCTATTTCTAAAATGATTTGACCTTTATCCATCATAATAAGCCTGTTCCCTAAATCTAGCGCTTGTTGCATATTATGCGTGATCATTAGAGTGGTAAGCTGATCTTTTTCAACAAGCTTCTTTGTTAAATTCGTAATTAATTCTGCTCGGGAAGGATCTAGTGCTGCTGTATGTTCATCCAAAAGCAAAATTGATGGTTGTGTAAAAGTAGCCATCAATAGAGATAGAGCTTGCCTCTCTCCACCAGAAAGCATTCCTACTTTAGCATTCAATCGATTTTCAAGATTTAAATGAAGGGTTTCAAGGGATGCTCGGAATAATTCACGCCGTTTCTTGTCCACACCCTTTTTTAGCATACGTTTTTTATTTCTCGAATAAGCCATTGCCAAGTTTTCCTCAATCGTCATCGTAGGGGCTGTCCCTGCCATTGGATCTTGAAATACTCTTCCAATCATTTGTGAACGCTTATATTCTGGAACTTTTGTAACGTCTTTATTTGCAATTTCAATCACACCAAAATCAGGGGAAAGAGCGCCGGAAATCATATTTAACATAGTCGATTTTCCAGCACCGTTGCTTCCAATCACAGTCATGAAATCTCCAGGATTTAACTGGAGATTAATTTGATCCAAAGCAATTTTTTCATCAGGAGTTGCTTCATTAAATAACTTATTGACCTGACTGAGCTTTAGCAACGGCAGTCTCCTCCTTCATTAGCAAATGCTTTTGCTCTACTAATCTCTCCGCATGGCGTTTTGCTTTTCTACTTTTTTCTCGTTTCTTTTCGAAGAATTGAGGTAAAATCAATGCACCAATTACAATAACAGCCGTAATTAGTTTCATATCTCCCGTATCGAGAAAATCTACTCGAAGCGCAAGTCCAAGCACGATTCGATAAATTATCGCCCCTGCTATTACAGCAAATGTTGTTCGCAGAATTGTTTTCGTTCCAAAAATCGCCTCACCAATAATAACGGAAGCGAGTCCAATAATAATCATTCCAATACCCATTCCGATATCAGCAAATTTTGCATACTGAGCAATCAATGCTCCAGAGAAGGCTACAAGTGCATTAGAAAAACCCAAACCAACAATTATGAGTGTGTCTGTGTTAGCAGATAAACTGCGGATCATTTTCTTATTATCTCCGGTAGCTCTTATCGCAAGGCCTACTTCGGTTTTCAAAAACCAATCGACGATAAGTTTAATGATTAAAACAATAATGATCATGATGAACACTGTACCCCAGGTTTTTGGTAAGTACTGAAGTCCTAGATTACTTAAAAAATTATTAATGGCAGTATCGATGCCTAAAGAACCCCAAAATGATTGGAACTTACTAAATATTGTTTCAGCATTTAATAAAGGTATATTCGGACGACCAATGGAGTTTGGAGACGTCAATCCCATTATGCGTAAATTGATGGAATACAAGGCAATCATCATTAATATTCCGGATAGTAGCGCATTGATTTTTCCTTTTGTATGTAGGAGCCCGGTTACACATCCTGCAAGAAAACCGATAACTATAGCCACTAATGTAGCTACCACTGGGTTATATCCAGAGATAATCATCGTGGCAGCAACCCCAGCTCCTGTTACAAAACTACCGTCCACTGTTAAGTCTGGAAAATCTAGCACTCGGAATGAAATATACACTCCAAGTGCCATAATTGCATAGATGATCCCTTGCTCCACAGAGCCAAATACTGCTGCAAACATGTAGAATCACCTCCTATTTATTCAACAAGCTCAGCTTTCCATTCATCTTTAATGTCGATCCCTAAAATAGAAGCCGCTTTTTTATTCATAACCAGTTTTAAATTTTGTGGAACTTGAACAGGTAAGTCTGCTGGCTTACTTTCACCTTTTAAGATTTTGACAGCCATTTGTCCTGCTTCGTAACCTATATCGTAATATTCAAAGCCGTATGCAGCTAAACCACCACGTTTAACAGAGTCAAACTCAGCTACCATCACGGGGATCTTATTGTCATTTGCGACTGAAATTACGGATTCAAGCGCGGAAACAACCGTATTATCTGTAATGATGTACATAGAATCTACTTTACCAATTAATGATTCAGCTGCTTGTTTCACATCTGCTGATGTAGCAACTGACGCTTCCACAACCGTCATATCCATACCTTTTAACATTTCTTTTACTGCATCTACTTGAGCACGAGAGTTTTGTTCTCCTGAGTTAAATACCATTCCAACCTTTTTTGCTCCCAATTGTTCTTTTAGGAACTTCATTGTATCGGAAATAGCATCTGGATGAGCATCAATGGTACCTGTTACATTACCTCCTGGACTTTCCATTGATTTAACGAGTTCTGCTCCAACTGCATCTGTCACGGATGTGAAAACGATTGGAATATCTGATGTAGCACTGGCAGCCGCTTGAGCACTAGGAGTAGAGTTTGCAAATATTAGATCCACCTTTGCACTGACAAGATTCGTCGCTATTGTTGTATTAGCACTATTATCCCCTTGAGCGATTTGTGGATCATATTCTGCATCAATGCCTGCATCTTCTAAAGCCTTTTTAAAACCATCGTAAGCAGCATTAAGAGATGGGTGTTCTACAATTTGAGTGACACCAATTTTATATTTCTTTGAGGATCCTGCCTTTTCTCCTCCATCACCACATGCAGCAAGTATTAATGTAGTACTAAAAATAACAGCCATCATTTTTTTCCAACTGTTCTTCATTTCATTTCCCCCTCTTAACGTTGTTTTATTTTGTATTTATGTGAATCCAAATTAAAAAATAAATTTTAATATTCCGTCTATTTTAGATACAAACGTACGTATGACTTATTCATTAATCAACTATTTTACAAACTTTTCTTTTTAACCGGTGCAGTATGAATTGCTTGTCCGATTAGCCCTTCTACCACTTCCAGTAGACCTTCGTTGAATCCTGGATGTGCATAGTTAGGGAATTTTATATCTTCTTCTTTCGCGGCCATTTCTAGCAATTGTACAAAGGAACCTGAGATTTCAACTGCCCCTTCTCCAATCATATGAATGCCTTGAATGATTTCAGTAGTTGAATCGGAAATAACTTTAATAAATCCATCCTTTTTACCAGTAATTGTTGCATACCCATTACCACCAAGTGCAAATTGACTGACACGAATAGGCAATGCCATATCTCGTGCACTTTGTTCGGTAAGTCCCACGGAAACGATTGGTGGAATTGTATGCGCAACAGCAGGCATAAATGTAAGGTCAACTTCCGTTTTTTCTCCAACAATGGATGCCACTACAGCTTTTCCTTGCTTGATTGCCTTAACTGCAAGCATTGGGCCTTCCGTTACATCACCAATTGCATAGATAGTAGGAATTGATGATTGCATATTTCCATCTATCTTTATGAAGCCTTCATCTGTTTGTTCAATTCCGAAACGACTTATTCCAAGAGAATCCAAATTGGGTTTCCTTGTTCCAGAAACGTATAAATGAGATCCACTGATCGTCTCTTCTACCTGTTTATCTGTCAAAAACGTTATTGAAATCTGATCTTCCGTCTCATTTATTGAAAGGTATTCCATTTCTTTATGCACGTTAATTTTACGCTTTTTAAATAAACGATTTAATTCTTTATTAATAGATTCATCGAAGGGAAATCCTTCTTTGTCATCTATCACTACACTCACTTGTGCTCCTAATGCTGCAAAACTAGAAGCAGCTTCAAGTGCAATATAATCTTGACCCCTTACTATAAGATGCTGTGGTATATCTTCTATTTTAAATAGTTCATGTGGCAATAAAATTCTTTTCCCTTTTTCTTTTATAGTAGCTGGTAGAATTGGGGAACTACCTGTTGCAATAATTACTTGTTGGAATTCAAAAATATCGAATTGATGTCCTTTTTCTACACCAATTTTGTCTACGGCGAGGAATGTAGCTTTCCCTCGTATTATCTCAATCTTGTTTACCTTACATAAACTTTCTACGCCTGACCTAAGTTGGTCGATGACTTTAGTTTTATAGGTACTTAGCTTTTTGATGTCGAATAAGGTACCCGAACTTTCAATACCTAGTTCTTGCAAATGAGCAGTTTCTGAACGTTTAGCTGCAGCATGTGTATAAACTTTAGAAGGAATGCATCCCTCATTCAGACAAACACCGCCCATTTCAGCCTGTTCAATTAGTGTTACAGAGAGCCCCAGCTGTGCTGCCCTTATAGCAGCACTGTAGCCACCTGGCCCTCCTCCAATGATTATAAGATTTCGTTCTTGACTAATTTCCCCAACAACCATTTTATATCATCTCCATCATCAGTTTGTGGGGTTGTTCAATTAGGCTTGCAAATCGATTCGTAAATTTTACGGCCGTCGCACCATCCGCAACACGGTGGTCAAACGCCATGGAAAGTGTCATGATATGACCGATAACAATCTCATCACGTTCATTGACGATAGGTTGTTTTTTCGTTTTGTGAAAGGCAATAAGAGCCGTTTCAGGATAATTAATAATTGGAGTTGCACCCGTACTTCCTAGTGGTCCAACATTACTCACTGTAAACGTGCTATTTTGCATTTCAAACGGTTGTAATTTTCCATCGATAGCTCTTTTAGTTAAATCTTTGGCCTCATTATTAATCTCTTTAATCGATTTCTTATCCACATCATGGATAACAGGAACGATTAACCCACTATCCGTGTTTGTTGCGATACCAATATGATAGTTTTTCTTAAGTAGTATCCTACTATTCTCTTCATCTAGTTCCGCATTGAATATTGGAAAGTCTTTCAATGAAATAACAAGTGCTTTAAGAAGAAATGCGGATATGCTAACTGATTCACCAGATGCCTTCAATTGCTCTTTCATTTCAAACAGTTTTGTCATATTGACTTCATCAAAATGAGTGACATGCGGGATTGTAAAGAGTGATTTCGTCATCTTTTCGGCAATCTTTTTACGAATGCCTCTAAAAGGAATCTCATCAGGAGCCTCTTGAACAACAACTGTCTGCTTTACATCTTCAACTAATTCCTTGTCAGCTTGCAGTCCTTTTAAGAACCGCAAAACATCTTCTTCGGATACTCTTCCTGAAGGATCCGCAGCATGGACGTCTTCCAGACTTATATTGTTGTCGCGTGCGATTTTTCGTGTATATGGTGCAGCAAGTACTCGTTTAAAAGTATTAAGAGGTGCTTTTTCAAGTGTAGGATTTGCCTTTTTCTCCGAAACTTGTTTCGTTTCTATTGATAATTTTTCTTTTAGCTGAATACCCCCATCTACTTCAATGTAGAGTAAACTTGTTCCTACCTGAACAGTTTCACCAACTTCAATAGGAATTTTTTTCACGATGCCTGAGCAAGGCGATGTGAGTTCAGCGACCATTTTATCTGTTTGTACTTCGACAAGTGGCTGATCCGTGCTTACCGAATCTCCAACTTTGACTAAGTAATGGATCACTTCTCCTTCCATCATTCCTTCCCCGATATCATGTAGCTTTACTTCTAGCATTCCATTTCCTCCTCAAAAATGAACCACTTTTTCTATTCCTTCAACGACGCGTGCCGGTGTTGGTAGATAATGTTCTTCTAATGCAAAGAATGGAACTGGTACATCAAATCCCGTAATACGTACAATTGGAGCTCGGAGGTAGAGGAAAGCTGTATCATTAATAATCGATACGATATCGTTGCCAAGGCCACCTGTATTATGCGCTTCCTGAATGATGACCGCTCTCGTCGTCTTTTGCACGGACTCCGCTATAATGTCACGATCAATTGGATACAATGTTCGTAGATCGATAATTTCACAACTAATTCCTTTTTTCTCTGCCTGTTCTGCTGCTTTTTCTGCGATTGAAATCATAGCTCCCCAAGCAATAATGGTTACATCAGTACCTTCCCGCACTATTTTTCCTTTACCAATTTCCACCTTATATTTCCCTACAGGTACTTCTTCTCTTTTTGCACGATAGCTTTTCATTGGCTCCAAAACTAGCACTGGATCAGGGTCTTCCATCGCTGCAATCAATAACCCCTTTGCATCGTATGGATTAGATGGACAGACAACCTTGATGCCAGGCATATGTGTGAATAAGATTTCTGTACTGTCGGAATGTATTTCTGGCGCACGAATTCCTGCTCCGTATGGTGCTCGGATAACCATTGGCACAGTAAAACGGGACATTGTTCGCATTCGAATACGCGAGACATGTGTCATTATTTGTTCGTATGCAGGATAGATAAAACCGAGAAATTGGATTTCTGCCACTGGTCTAAAACCATTAACCGCAAGTCCAATTGACGTACCGATAATCCCAGCTTCTGAAAGCGGTGTATCGACTACCCGTTCTTCACCAAACTCTTCCTGAAGTCCCTCAGTTGCACGGAACACCCCTCCGTTTTTACCAATATCTTCACCGAGTATGATTGTTCGCTCATCCTCTTCTAGCATCAAACGCATAGCCTCATTAATCGCTTGAATTAATGTCAGTTGTTTAGTCGTTTCTGTTTTTTGATCCGACTCTTTCAATTGTGCCATTCATTACTGCCTCCCTAAATGTGATAGGTACGCCTCTTTTTGTTCAGCGAGTTGAGCTGGCATTTCAGCGTATACGTGATTGAAAACGTCCTCTACATTCGGCGGCGGAAACTTTTCCATTTCTTCTACAGCCGCTTCGACTTCACTATTCGTTTTTTCTTTAGTAGCTTGAACCCACTCATCATCCCAGTAGCCGTAATTTTTCATAAATAACTCTAATCTTGCAAGAGGATCAGCAAAATCTTCCCCTTGTTTTTCAGACCTATATTTAGAAGGATCATCAGCAGTTGTGTGTGCACCTTTTCGCCAAGTAACCGCTTCTATTAATGTTGGTCCATTTCCAGCACGTGCATAGTTAAATGCTTTTTTCGTTTCAAAATAAACTGCAAAACAGTCATTACCATCGATTCTCAAACCAGGCATGCTATATGCAACTGATTTTTGTGCTATCGTTTCGGAATTCATCTGTTTTTCAGTCGGAACGGATATCGCATACCCATTATTTTGATTAAAAAAGACAACTGGCACTTTGAACACACTTGCAAAATTCAAACCTTCATGGAAATCACCTTCCGAAGTAGCACCATCGCCAAAATAGGCTATTGCTGCATTTTTTGTCCCTCTTCTCTTTTCAGCCCAGGCAGCTCCAACGGCATGAGGGATTTGAGTCGCAATTGGAACAGCTGGCGGGAAAATATTTAGATCTGGCGGAACTACACAACCTTCCACTCTTCCATTCCAGTACAAAAACGTTTGAACCATACTTTTTCCAAACGTTATCGTCGCACCATGATCACGATAAGTTGGGAAAACCCAATCGTCTTCATTTAATGCGAGTGCGCTACCTATTTGAGCAGCTTCCTGCCCTTCAAAAGGCGCATAAGTTCCTAGACGACCTTGTCGTTGCAAGTTAATCGCTTTTCTATCAAAAGCACGAACTCGTAACATGTGATAGTACAGATCTTTAACCAATTGCTCATCTATCTGTTTTTCAAAGTCAGCATCCACAAGAAAGCCCATATCATCTATTATTCTTTTTATAGGATAGTTATGTTCCATTTAACTGCCTCCAATCAAGATAGTTTGTTAAACGACCATTTTGGTTTCTTCGGTGCAGAATAAAAGCTATTCCGTTTTCCTCGATTCGCTATTCTTTTCTCACACATAGCATTCGCCGATTCCTCTGTTGTTTTCCCACTACTTGCAGCATCCTTATACACTTCCAGAATCGCATCATATATATGTTTTGTCTTGGCAAGAACTCGTTCATGATTAATGCCATACAATTCATCTGCCACTTGAATGAGTCCTCCAGAATTGACGATATAGTCAGGGGCATATAATATTCCTTTATCTTGCAACAATTTACCATGTCTATCATTTAATAACTGATTATTTGCCGATCCTACAATTGCTTTAACTTTAAACATAGGAATTGTAGTGTCGTTAATAATCCCACCAAATGCACATGGAACGAAAATGTCCGCTTCTTGCGAATAAATGTCATCATTTGCAACAATTTGTACTTTACCAGGTGTTTTTACTGCTACTTCCTCAATTGCCCGCAGACTTTCTTCGTTAATATCCGTTACGTAAATGTGGGCACCTGCCTCCAGTAATCCAGTAGCAACTTTGAATCCAACCTTCCCTAGGCCTTGAATAGCATAAGAATGTCTCCCTAATTCGTCACTTCCATATAGCAACTGATTGGTCGCTTTTATACCATACAAAACACCCGCTGCAGTAGGTATAGATGAATCCCCACCACCTCCATATTCCACAGGGAGCCCATTGACAAAGTTCGTTTCTTTCATCGCGTGAATGAAATCATCCATTGTCGTTCCCATATCCGTCCCTGTATAA
The DNA here is from genome assembly GCF_042945595.1 of Psychrobacillus sp. L3. GTDB lineage: Bacteria > Bacillota > Bacilli > Bacillales_A > Planococcaceae > Psychrobacillus. The sequence goes on from NZ_CP168493.1 coordinate 3,653,558, forward strand.
AAACGTCCACCAAGTGAGTTTACAAATTGACCGAACGCACGGAATAACTCTGGTGATTTATCTGTTTTAGGATCACCGATAATAACCGCTTTACCTCCCCCAAAATCAACGTCCGCGGCTGCACATTTATAGGTCATTCCTTTTGAAAGACGAAGTGCATCCTCAAGCGCTTCTTCTACGCTGTTATAAGGTTGCATGCGACAACCACCTAGTGCTGGTCCAAGTGTTGTGTTATGAATTGCAATTATTGCTCGTAAGCCCGTGGAAGGATCATTACAAAAAACCACCTGTTCATGTTTAGCCATTTTATCGAAAAGATCAAATTCTTTTGTCATTGATAATTTATCTGCCATTATCATCTATTAAGCCCCCTTAGCAATTACTTCATATATTAATTAACTTCTTTTTTCTTAATGAAGTGATGAAGCACTTTTCAGTTTTTCAGCAATCATATCTTTTGGTAAAATTACTTGTTTTACTTCACCTTTACCAATTACCCCTAAATTACTGGATGCAGTGACTTTTGTGATTACGACATTGTCATCTAGTTCCACTAAAGTTGCTGTCAGCGTAACTGTTGAACCGAGTGTGGAAGGTGCTAAATGGTTTAACTTAACTGAAACTCCCATTCCCTCTTCATCGTCTTCCAAAAAAGGAAGAATGATTTTCCTAGAAACCCATTCCATATGATATGTCATTGCCACCGTTGAATAGACAGGATGAACAACTTCCCCTTCAAATGAAGCAAACATATCCTCTGTTACAATTATTTCTATCGTTTCTTCTCTACCTAATTCCATTCCCCGCTTCATCATTTCACCTCTGTTTAATATATGGTTGATCGTAGATAAAACAGAATGGTGTTTCTACAATTCCATCCACCATTCCACAAAATTATGCAAACGCTTACACACTTAGCGACATGTACATCTCACATAACACTATTATAACGTAATAGTATCAATCCGTAATACGATAGTCAATATAATATTCAGAAAAATCTATGTATTTCGAATTAGTTTATTCCAAAATATATATAAAAAGCGTACTTTAAGTAGATTTGGTCTTCACTATTTCCGGAGAGCATGGACGAAACATTGGACTACACTATTATCTGTGAGAACGCAAAAAGATCGTGAAGTGAATGCATCACTCCTCGATCCTTTATTTTCAGTAATCATATAGCGGATGGTTTACTATTTTGCTAGTAAACTTTTTAATTCCTCCGTAGATCTTGTCATTCGATTTTCCGCTTCTTTCATCATTTCATCGATTAATTCTTTTACTGTTGGAATGTCCTCAATAAGACCTGCGATTTGACCGCTATTAATGAAACCATTTTCCATATCCCCTTCAATCGCACCTTTGATATGTTGTTTTTCCGATGTCATTTCACTATATTGCTCCATTGTCATTCCTGCTTTATCCAACTCATCTAACTTTATCGCATATGGTGTCTTTAAAATTCTTCTTAAGCGGCCAACGCTTCTCCCGATAATCATCGTCTCTGTATCACTTGCTTCCACTAGGTTTTGCTTGTACACATGGTGAAAAGGTGCTTCCTTTGTTGCAATTAGACGAGTACCAATTTGCACACCACTTGCACCTAGCATAAGGGCTGCCGCCAATCCTTTACCGTCGCCTATTCCCCCTGCTGCAACTACAGGAATTTTTACATGCTTTACAATTTGCGGTATGAGGGTAAATGTAGTTAACTCTAAGTTTGAGTTAATCCCCGCCGCTTCAAATCCTTCCGCCACAAGTATATCTGCCCCAGCTTCTTCAGCTTTTTGTGCATGCTTTACAGAAGCTACAAGCGCTATAACTGTTACACCATTTTCATGCAGTAATGGTATATATGGCACCGGATTTCCCGCTGATAATGATACAATCGGAATGTTATGCTTGATAATAAGCTTTAGCAACTCGTTCACATAAGGCGAAACACTAATTGCAATGTTAATAGCGAAGTTCTTATTTGTCAGCTTTTTCGTTTCAAGTATTATATTCTCTACTTCCTTTGGCGCCATAGTTCCACACCCTATTGTGCCAAGACCCCCAGCTTCTGATACAGCTGCAGTGAGCTGCGCATTGCTAATGTTGCCCATTCCACCTTGAATAATTGGATAAGTAATTTTTAGCTTTTCACAAATATATATCATTTTTCATCCACCTCTACTTAAATATGTTATATTAAAAACAATAGAATAACAATTCCGATAACTTTAAAGTGGGGGTAAAATAAATGATTATTACGTATAAAGGAAATAAACCTAAGTTAGATCCGACTGTTTTTGTCGCACCGGGTGCAAAAGTTATTGGAGAAGTGCAAGTTGGAGAAGAGTCTACTATTTGGTTTAATGCGGTGCTGCGAGGAGACGAAGGATTGATTTCAATTGGAAAAAGATGTAGCATCCAGGATAATTCGACCATTCATTTATATGAAGATGCTCCAGTTGTAGTAGAAGATGAGGTTACTGTTGGACATAATGTCATCCTACATGGCTGTAAGGTAGGGAAACGCTCCATTATTGGGATGGGTTCTACCATTTTGGATCATGCCGAAATTGGGGAAGAGTGCATTATCGGCGCCAACACGTTAATATCACCTGGAAAGAAAATTCCTCCTCGCTCACTAGTCGTGGGTTCGCCAGGAAAAGTAGTCAGGGAATTAAATGAGAAGGATTTGGAGATGATCCAATTATCCATTGATACTTATGTCCAAAAAGGATATGACTATAGAGAAATTTTTCAAGACAGAGAATTCAAATAATAAATGCAAACAAAAGAATAAACACTTTCTACTATCAAAAGCATCTTGTCTTTACTATTACCTGATTGCTTTGGACGAAACATTGGCTACACTATTACCGTTAGGTCTATGGAACGTGAAGTGACTGCGTCACTTCACGTTCCATTTTTTCGGTAATTTTGTTGCGAGTGTTTGTCCGTCGCCTTCTTTGAATATGTAAAGACATGATTCTTTTGGTTTGGTTAATGAGAGATAAGATGCTTTCCTATTCATTTAAAAGCGGACGAAGATACAATTTCGTCCGCTCAGCGCTTCTTTATCAATGGATGCTATCTATCTCTTTTTAGTGCCAAGACTAATTACAAAACGGTCTTTAGAATTCAAGAGTTGCATAACCAGTTGCATTTATTAACACTTTATGGAACTTAGAGACCAATTTACCCTAATGCAAGGCTTATTGCACTAGACTCGGGACTAATTGGAAGGCACTGAAAAAGTAGCGTGTGGAATGAAGCTATAAATAAGCTACCCTCAATAAATGACGTTCAAATAGTAAGTTTTACAAAACACCACGATTACCGGATTTCTAGTAACCCAATTTATATACTCCCTCTTGAAATATTTTTATATCAACGTTTCAAGCTACTTTGCAAGTGACTAAGAAATTTTTTTTCGTCAACTTCTTATTAAGCACGGCGAAAAATGTTAATCCATAAGAAGTGGATGATCATCTGCATCATATCCTTTGTCTTTACGACGCATATCATTGTCTTCTTGGAACACTTCCTCGAAAAATTTACTTGCGGACTGTGCCAACAATTTATAATATTGTTCGAATAAAAGAGCAGCATGGTTCCCACTCCATATTTCTGGTAGTAGTTCTTTCGGTAGCCCAGGATCTGTAAAGAGAAATTTACGGTATTCATGGACGAGGTTTGTCCGTTCTACAAAACACTCTGCATCTGTCATTCGGCCATCGTTCATCATGCTTTGATGAACGATATATTGTTCACTATAGGTTGAAATAAATTCTTTATATTTTCCATCGATTTCTTGAAGAGGCCAACTCTTTTCAACAAGTTCTCTGTTTGCTTGCGGTCCTTTGTATTCGGATACGAAGAAATCTACATAAGTTTGTATGTCATACTTTTTAATAAGAAATTGTACTTCTTTTTCAAGATTGTTCGGCGAAATCCAGCAACCATTGGAAAAGCTCCCAAATCCACTCCATAAAAGCTCTTTACGTAGTTCATCACGGATTTGTCTTTTTTCTTCTGGAATTGTATACATTAGCATACGCCATTTTCCGTCCCAATCGTTTGGCATCAATTTAAAAATCCGTATCGCCGCTTCTTCCATCCGTACTTCTCCACGTGAAGTTAGAAAGTAATAGCTCTTATTTCCTTTCTTCTCAGATTCGAGCCACCCTTGTTTCATCATTCTGGACACGGCTACTCGAACCGACTGTTCATTGTGGCCAAATTCCTTCAATAATCGGATCAAGCTTCCAATCCATATTTTATTGCCGTAATGGCGGATATAATCTCCGTATATTGTAAATATCATTGATTGCGTATTTGACATATAGAATCACTCTTTCTTTTTCCCTATTTAACAATATATCACGCTTCTTTCCGTCTTTCATTATTTTGTTATAAGAAATCAAATAAGCCTCTGCTAAATACAATTAACTAATTACTTCCCTAAGAAGATTGGTTTTCTTTTCTCACTGAATGCATGTAGTGCTTCCATTCGATCCTCGGTTGGGATCGTTAGTTCATATGCCTTGGATTCGATTGCGAGCCCAGTTTGCAAGTCGGTGTTCATCCCTTGCGTAATGGCATATTTTGCTTGCTTAATCGCTACTGGACCATTTCCCATCATTTCATAGGCCAGTTGTTCACAAACAGCAAGAAGGTTTTCTTTCTTCGCAGTTTTCAAAACGACCCCAAGTTGTACTCCTTCTTCTGCTGTAAATTTCCTTGCAGTGAAGATTAGCTCTTTCGCCTTCATTTCCCCAACTAGCCTAGGAAGTCTTTGCGTCCCACCCGCGCCTGGGATGATAGCCCAGCTCGTTTCCGTTAGACCCATCTTCACTCCTTCAGCTGCAATGGAAAAATCACATGCAATCATCAATTCAAAACCACCACCGAATGCATATCCATTTACTGCGGCAATCGTCGGCTGCGCGAGATTTGCAATGCTGTTGAACACATCTCGAATCGCTTTCACATTTCTACGAACTTCTGCTTCCTTCAATGTTTTTCTCTCTTTTAAATCAGCACCCGCACTAAATGATTTGTCGCCTGCACCAGTAAAAATGACTACTCTTACTTCTGCATCAAGTGAAATCGTATCTACCACTTTTTGTAGCTCATGCAATGTTTCATAATTAAAACAGTTCAATGCTTCTTTACGACTAATAGTGACATACGCAATATTGTTTTCTTTTTTTAGTAAAATAGTTGTCATTGTTTCGTCTCCTTTTCGATTAAAAGACTGCCCCACTCTCGCTTTCGCTCTTCCTTTTTTTCAAAAGAGCATTGACGCATGAAGGACAGCCTTATTCACCTATTTATTCCGGTATACGTTCAAAAATCGTTGCAATTCCTTGACCCACTCCGATACACATCGTTGCCAATCCGAATTGAACATCTTTTTTCTTCATTTCATACAAAAGTGTCGTTACAATGCGAGCACCACTCGCACCTAAAGGGTGTCCGAATGCAATTGCTCCGCCATTGACGTTTACTTTATCAGAATCTAAATCTAACTGGCGTATGCACTCTAGTGATTGGGAAGCAAAGGCTTCATTCAATTCAACGAGTCCTAGATCATTAGTCGTTAGTCCTGCACGATCCAAAGCTTTTCTGGAAGCAAATATTGGTCCAAGCCCCATAACAGAAGGTTCAAGTCCAGCTGTTGCTCCTGTCACATATTTTGCTAAAGGCTTCAAATTCAGTTCTTTCGCTTTTTCGGCACTCATTAGTAATAAAGCAGCCGCACCGTCATTGACACCCGAAGCGTTGCCTGCCGTGACGGTTCCACCTTCAAATAATGGTTTTAGCTTTCCAAGCTTCTCAAGCGTTGTATCGGCCCTCGGATGTTCATCACGATCTACAATGATTTCATTTCCTTTTCGGTCTTTATAGACAACTGGAACGATTTCTTCAGCAAATCGGTTTTCTTCCATTGCTTTTTTTGCACATCGCTGACTTTCGAACGCAAATAAGTCCTGATCTTGCCGGGTTATATGATACCTCTGTGCAACGTTTTCGGCTGTTTGCGGCATCGTATCTACACCATACATTTCTTTCAATTTTTTATTTGTAAAACGCCAGCCTATTGTTGTATCTTGCAGTTCCATATTGCCTCGTGGAAATTCTTTATCTGGCTTTGCCATGACAAGTGGAGCACGAGTCATGCTTTCTGTGCCACCTGCGATGTAAATATCCCCTTCACCGACTGCAATTGCTCTTGCTGCGTACATGATTGCGTCAAGCCCCGACCCACATAGACGGTTAATAGTTGTGCCTGCAACTTCGACTGGCAGGCCAGCTAACAATCCAGACATGCGCGCAACGTTGCGATTATCTTCACCAGCTTGATTGGCATTTCCGAAAACAACTTCTTCAATTTGTTCTGGGGGTAGATTCGGATTCCGTTCAACAAGTGCTTTAATAACGATAGCGCCCAAATCATCCGGTCGCACATCTTTTAATGCACCATTGTATTTTCCGATTGGCGTGCGGACAGCATCCACTATGACTACTTCTCTCATTTCTTAACCAACTCTTCCTTTGTTGTATAGTCGTATACACCTTTGCCGGTCTTTCGTCCAAGTCGCCCCGCTTTGACATATTGCTCTAGGAGAGGCGCTGGGCGATATTTCTCCCCAAGCTTTTCGTGTAAATAGTTCAAGTTATTCAACCGCGTATCTAGTCCAACGAGATCGACGAGTTCGAATGGACCCATTGGGTAATTCAATCCTAGCTTGATTGCTTTATCAATTTCTTCTGGTGTGCCCAGTCCTTCTTGGAGCATGTAAAATGCTTCATTGCCAACAAGTGCACTAATCCGACTCGTTACGAACCCCGGAAATTCATTGATGACGACTGTTTCTTTACCCATCTTTACCGCTACTTCTCTAATTGTTTCTACTGTTTCATCGCTTGTTTCCAACCCTCGAACAATTTCGACAAGAGGCATTTTATGTACAGGATTAAAAAAGTGCATCGCAATTGTTTTTTCTGGGCGTTTACCAAAAGAAGCAATTTCCGTTGGGCTCATCGTTGAAGTATTTGTAGCAAAATAACAATGACTCGGAGCATATTCTTCTATCGTTTCAAACACATGTTTTTTAATTTCCGTCTTTTCTGGAACAGCTTCAATGATTAAGTCAGCAATACTAGACGCTTTTTTCAGGTCGATTTCATAAGTTAAATTCCCACGTGCCTGGTCGGCTTGGTCAAATGAAATTTTCCCAAGCTTTATACCTTTTTCAAAAATATTATCTATTTCTTGCTTCGCATTTTGTAATGCGGAATCATTATTGTCGACAAGTGTCACTACATACCCACCAACCGCTCCAACATAAGCGATTCCTCTTCCCATCACACCTGAACCTATGATTACAATATGGTTAATCATCGTTATCCTCCTTTGATAATGAAAGAATACGGACAGGGGTTTGAAAGATCCCTGTCCGTAATCCTACTCTATTTTTACATAACAAAGCATAAACTTTTCTCCGTAGTATCTGTCCAGACTCCAGCGCCTTGCCCCTCGGGGTCAAATGTGAAAAAGCTGCTCCTGCGCAAGCTCGTCGCAAACAAGTGCGTTTGTGGTGGCTGGGGAGCTGCCTCCTTGGCCCGCACGATGCGGGTCATGTCTGCTTTGCCACAGGATGTGGCGAACTTTGCAGACCTACACTTTCCCCATTTGCCTGTCGGGGCAGACATAGGCGCTTCCGCTTTTCTATTTACAGTCCGAACGGATTTAGTGGACGACTGCCATAGTATGATAAAATACTTTTCGTTTCTGAATAAAGATCAAGCGTTTCAATACACAGCTCGCGGCCGAACCCAGATTGCTTATAGCCACCAAATGGTGTCCCCGGGAATGCTGAGAATGGACAGTTTACCATGACAATCCCTGCTTGGATCTGATTTGCAACGCGTGTGGCACGTGCACCGTCTTTGGACCAAATTGCTGAACCTAACCCAAACTCAGTATCGTTTGCGAGTCGAATAGCCTCTTTTTCATCTTTAAATTTCATCACAACTACAACCGGACCGAAAATCTCTTCTTTTACAACCGTCATATCGTGATTTACGTTTGCAATAATCGTCGGCTCATACCAGAATCCATTTTCATACCCTTCTGGCTTCGCAACATTACCACCAACAAGAATTTCTGCCCCTTCCTTTCGGGCAGATTGGACATAGCCATCGATTGTATCTAGTTGACCTTGATCGATAATTGCCCCCACATGTGTTCCTTTATCAAATGGGTTTCCTAGCTGTAGTTTTTTCGTTTTTTCAACAAACTTGATCATGAAATCATCGTAAATGTCTTCGTGCACATATAAACGAGAACGTGCTTCACATGATTGACCTGAGTTATAGAAAATGCCAAATAAAGAACCATCTACTGCAGCTTCCATATCCGCATCTTCAAATACGATATTCGGTGATTTTCCACCAAGCTCAAGTGTGACCCGTTTTAAGGTTTGAGATGCTTTGCCCATGATGTCTTTACCGATAGGTGTCGAGCCAGTGAAGGCTACTTTATCAACTTGTGGATGTTCCACTAAAAAGTTCCCGATTTCAGATCCTGAACCTGGAAGAACGTTTACCACTCCAGCAGGAACTCCCGCTTCAAGGCAAATTTCTCCAAGGATGATAGCAGTTAGTGGAGTAAGCGATGCCGGCTTCACAATTACCGAACAGCCTACTGCAATAGCAGGTGCCACTTTCCAAGCTGCCATCATGAGTGGGTAATTCCAAGGTATGATTTGCGCACAAACACCAACAGGCTCCTTCTCCGTGTAGTTGTGGAATTGTCCCGGGACATTGTTCACTGTTCCGCGGTGACCAACAATTGCACCAGCATAAAACTCAAAATCTTCAATTGCCTGTGAAACTTGACCTTGTGCTGCTTGAAGAGACTTACCAGTATCAAGAATTTCCAATTCAACGAGTTCATTGAAACGAGCGCGCATTATTGCTGCAATTTTGTTTAGTACCTGCGCACGGCGACCAATTGTAGACTTTTTCCACTTACCATTATCAAAAGCATCACGTGCTGCTGCAACTGCTTTTTCAGCATCTTCTTTTGATGCTTTTGCAACTTCTGCTACAAGTTCACCTGTCGCCGGATTGTATGTTTTAATCGTTTCGCCTGTACTACTTTTTACTTTTTCGCCGTTAATAATCAAATGGTAAAAGTCACGTTTCATGGCTTCTTTCTCGACGTCATTATCTCGAATTGTTGTCATATGTTCAGCTCTCCTTATTGTCCTGAAAAAACAGGTTTTCTTTTTTCCATAAATGCATGGACACCTTCACGGTGATCATTTGTTAAACCAGCAATTCGTTGCCCTTGCGCTTCTTGCTCCAGATAATCTTCAAAAGAAAGTTCCGTAACCGCTTTCAACGAACGTTTGATTAATCCAATTGCTTGTGTTGGCAAAGCGGAAAGTCTTGCTGCAAATGCGGAAACGTCTTCTTCCCAAGTTTCCATTGGAATTAGTCTGTTCGCTAGACCCATTGCAACTGCCTCAGCAGCCAGCACTTTGTCTCCCAAAATGGATAGTTCCGCAGCTTTAGACTGTCCAACTAACTGAGTTAAATAATATAAATTACCCGAATCGGGAATGAGGCCAACATGGATGAAAGCATTCAAAAAACTGGCACGTTCCGAAACAAGTCGAAAGTCACAAGCAAGCGCTAGGCTGAATCCCGCTCCAGCTGCTACTCCATTTACCGCAGCGACAATTGGTTTTTCACATTGTCTCATTTGCTTAATCATCGGTCCGTAGTGGTCTCTTAGTACTTGACCATGATCCATATGCTCGTCAACCTCTGCTAAATCCTGACCAGAACAAAATGCCCGTCCTTCACCTGTAATGACAATACATCGAACTTGTTCATCAAAAGTAGCGGCTTTGATCGCGTCTTTAACTTCCCGATTCATTTGTGCAATAAATGCATTCAATTTGTCCGGTCTATTTAAATAAAGCCATGCAATACCGTCTTTAACGTCATAACGAATCGTTTCAAACATGCAACAACCTCCTTACTTCCCTTGATAATTCGGTTTTCTTTTTTCTACAAATGCATTCATGCCTTCTTTTTGGTCTTCTGTACCGAAGAGTAGGTAGAAATTTTTTCGTTCATATTGCATTCCTTCATATAAAGAATAATCCACAGCTTTGTTAACCGAATCTTTAATGAGGCGCAACGAAAGAGGCGGCTGTTTCGCTAGACGCTCTGCGAATTTCATCGTCTCTTCTATTACTAGTTCAGGTGCAACGATTTTATTGATAACCCCGTGTTTAAGAGCCGTTTCCGCAGAGATACGCTCTCCAGTCCAAAGCCATTCCAGCGCTTTCGTACGGCCAACAAGTTTCGTAAGCCGTTGCGTACCTCCTGCACCAGGCATGACGCCAAGTCCTACCTCTGGAAATGAAAACTCCGTACCGTTAGCAGCGATTAATAGATCACAACAAAGCGCAAGCTCAAATCCACCGCCGAAAACGAATCCTTTTACTGCACCAATAATTGGTTTTTTAATAAGTGCAAAACGATCCCAATCAGCAAATTGATTTAGTAGTTCCAGGCTAATTGGATTATCATCCATCATTTCATCAATATCTGCTCCTGCTGAAAAAGTACGTCCTTTTCCAGTAAGTACCATGACACGAGCGTTTTCATCCTGGTCGAAACCTTCCAACGCCGTGATAATTTCACTGACCATTTTTCGATTCAATGAATTTAACTGACGAGGGCGGTTCAGTTCAATAACTGCCACATTTCCCGTTAAGGAAGTTTCAATGAATTCGAAACGGTTCATTACGCTTCTTCACCAATCATTAATGTGACAAGATCTCCTGCAAATCCCATCAAGTCCTTGCCAGATGCTCTTCCTTCAGGTGAACGTAACCCTTCTTGCAGTGCATCCAAACTATCGTAATGCATTTCACAAGTAAGATAGTATTTTCCTTCTCCCCCCATTGGAGATCCTGTCACTTTGGTCACTTTCATCTCTCGAAGTCCAGGAATTTTCGCTGTAAGGGGTGCATGCACGTTGAAATAATGTTCGTCAAAAGCCTCTTTGTTTTCAGGGTGTTTATACAATGCGATCAATTTAGCCATTTATATTCTCCTCACTTTACATTAATGTAGAAACAGGTTTCATTGCTTCAAAAACGTTTTTACAGCTTTTACAGTACAAAATACTTCTACAAGCTGTCGGTCCAAAAATATTTTCCATCGTTACATAAGTTGAACCGCAATATGCGCAATCCACATGCCATGAGCCGTCTTCCTCCAAATGACGAGGTGGCGGAGAAATTCCAAACTTCCGTAGATTCACATGCCCTTGCTCCGTTATGCGGTCTGATGTCCAAGGTGGATGAAAGACGAACTCTACTTCAACTTCATCCACTTCTGGAAGCTTTTTTATCGCATTCATCGTATTCAATTTGATAATTTCGAGTGCGGGACATCCCAAAAAAGTCGGAAGTAGAACTACCTTTACGTTATTTCCTTCCGTAGTGACTTCCCCCACCATACCAAGTTCAATTATGCTGATAGAGTCAATTTCAGGATCATTTACACTTTTAAGTACTTCCAATACGCGACCGACAGAAAGTTCTACTGATGCAGTCATTCTGCTCACCTCTTTCCATTTTCGGATTACCAGACTGCTAGTGAGTCAAGTTTGTAAACTTCAGAAAGTGTAAGTAATGCTTCATCCAAATCTTTCGTATGTTCGCCGTTCCGTCCATTTTTGGTAGGTCTATCCGGAATTGTCGGCACTTCCATTTGAAGAGCTCTGAACGCTGGTTCAATACTTACTCTCCATTTTTCTTTCAACATTTCTTCACTAGCTATTAATCTACTAGTTTCTATTACTTGTTTTTGGTTTCCATAAGAAAATACATCTCCAAAATCACCCATAACGAGTTCTATTGCATTGTTCATTTTCTTTTTTGCTACATCTGTAGAGCTTAATAATTGTTTAAACCAAGTTTCCCAGTGTAATTTATGATAATAAAGTTCCATTTTTACTTTTACGGCGGTTTCTGCAACTTGCTTGAATGAGCTTTCACACAAGGAATCGATTTTCACTTTTTTCGCCTGCGTGTAAAAGTAGCTTCTTACAACTTGAAAGGCCCAATCATACTGGGGTGTTTCCATATAATAGCCTTCACCGTTCACTCGTTCTGTCAAAATGCTGTTTCTTCTTTCATCTGCCGGGCGCAAATGAGCAAGGTCATCGGCATTTCCCACTCCTAAATCTTCTAGGAGTTTATAATACATGGCTGCATGACCCATACTGTCTTGGCTAATGGACGATGAAGCAACGTCTTCCTCAATATGTGGAGCAAGGCCGAGCCATTCAGATCCTCGGTAGGCATACAAAAAATCATCATCGGCCAGTTGGAATAATAAGCTTGTTATTGCTCCTTTATACTCTGTGCTCATGACAGAATCATTTTCGCTCATTTACGTTCTCCTCCCCATGACAGAATCTCTTTTTCATCAAGAATTTGCTGCTCGTATTGACGCCATTTTTTCTTTAAATAGCCGTAGCCTTTTGTCGTCCGATAATCTTTATTGTCCAGCCTGCCAAGCGTTTGTTTTTCTTCTACATCCATCTTTCGGATATTCTTCCGATTCACAATCCAAATGTCCGCAACCGGTTCACGGCGCATGAAATTTTCCTGTGCCAAAATAAACGCCATATCTTCATTTGGAGCTAGTAAGCTAAATTGATGCTGGAATGCAGAGCTTGGCGTTCGCTTGCTAAAAACTTCATATTCTTGATAAAATGTTTTTTCTTCCGCCATTTATCCTGACTCCTCCCTCTAATTGACCGCCACGCTTAGTGCATCGCGAACCCATGCATTATTTTCGTACGAAGATCGGCGTAAGTTCAGGCGTGCTTGTGAACGTGGTCCTCCGTTTTTAATAATTTTCTTGAATTCATTCCAATCCGGTTGTTTATACGACCATAGTTTACTTTCTTCGTCGAAATGGAGAGTGGAATCCGGAATTGTCAATCCAAGTGATAAAATACGTGGAATGTATTTGTCAAAAAAGATTTGCCTGAAGTCTTCGTTTGTTTTCGTTCGAATTTTATATTTAATCGTTAAGTCTTGTTTCGAAGAACCTGTCGTTTCTTTGCTTGCAGGTCCAAAAAACATGAGAAGGGCTTCCCACCAACGATTCAGAGATTCTTGAATCATCGCTTTTTGCTCATCTGTTCCTTCTGCAAGCGCCATGATGATCGATTCGCCATGCTGTGCATGAAACACTTCTTCTGCACATATGCGCTGTAGCGCTCTCGCGTATGGTCCGTATGAAGCACCAAGCATATTGGTTTGTGTAATAATAGCCGCTCCATCAACGAGCCAACCTATGATTCCTGCATCCGCCCATGTTTTTGTTTCCATATGGAAAACATTATGGAATTTTAAATCACCTTTGAATAGATCCTGCATTAAATCCCCACGATTTTTTCCATACGGTAAAAGTAAGTCTTCCGTTACGCGTAGAAGTAACTGACCGTGACCCATTTCATCCTGCACCTTTGCCATAATGCCAAGCTTTCGAGAAAGGGAAGGAGCTTTAGGCACCCATTCCTTCTCAGGTAGCGCTCCCATTATTTCACTTATCCCGTGCATGGAAATCAATTTAATTAATGTGATCCTGTATTCTTCCGGCATCCAGTCATCGGCTTCAATCTTGTCGCCAGCTTCAATACGCTGCATGAAATGAGCCATATGTGCTTCTTCCGAAAAATTGTGTACACTCGACATATGTAATCCCCCCTTTATTTAAGTTATGCGTCGTTGTTACGTAGTATAACATTTTCATAACGTCATTATATTATGACGTTATATAAGTTGCAAGTTAATTCTGATAATTTAAAAGAAATTACTTTATACCGCTTCCTTTATTATTGGCTCGTTTGCCATTTTAATAGATTCTGTTGGGCATCCTTCAAGCGCATCTTCCAAATCGTCATGTAAATCTTCCGGTATTTCAGCAGTCCCTAAATTATTATCCAGAATTACATATGCAAGTCCTTCATCATCATAATCAAAGATCTCGGGTGCACTCGCCCCACAAGCTCCACATGCAATGCAAGTTTCCTGATCAACAATTGTAAACTTAGGCATAATATACTTCCTTTCTTCTTTTTAGTAGACTTTTTCAGTTTCTTTCTCAAGTTTATCCATAACACTTGTGCTGTGAATCGGCTGTACTTTTGATGATGGATCAATATATACCTTTGCATTACTAATCGCTGTTGGTGCTTCGCCAAATCCACTTGCGATCAACTTTACTTTTCCTTCATATGTGCAAATATCACCGGCAGCATATATTCCCGGAATATTCGTTTCCATTTTTGAATTGACGACAATGCTGTTTTTCTCCAAATTAAATCCCCAATTTTTGATTGGACCAAGAGAAGATACGAAACCATAATTGACAATAACATCGTCCACTGCAATGACCTTTGTTTCTGTACCTTTTACTTCGTTTAACACGACATGCGTAATTTTTTCTTCTCCCATAAATTCCGTGGGAACGAATGGAGTCAGTACATCGACAGTAGAAGCCATCAACATTTCCACTGTATGTTCATGAGCGCGGAATTTATCACGGCGATGTGCCAACGTTACTTTTTCCGCAACCGATTCCAACATAAGAGCCCAATCCACTGCAGAATCTCCACCACCAAATAGCTGCACTTTTTTCCCAGCAAATTGCTGTAAATCATTGATAAAATAATGCAAATTGCTTTCTTCGAAACTAGCAGCATTTGCAAGATCTAGCTTCTTCGGTTGGAATGCACCATTTCCAGCAGTAATAATGATTGTTTTAGTAAAATGGGATTCTTTATTCGTAGTGAGTTTAAAAATACTGTTTGGCTTTTTTTCTATCACTTCCACCGCTTCATTTAAACAAACTGTTTGTTCAAATTGGGTCATTTGTTCTTTTAATCTATCGACAAGTTGTTGTGCTGTTATTTTTGGGAAACCTGCAACATCGTAAATATACTTTTCTGGATATAATGCCGATAATTGTCCTCCAAGTTGCGGGAGGCTTTCGATAACTTTGCAAGACATATTTCGAAGACCAGCATAAAAAGCAGTGAATAAACCTACTGGACCTCCTCCGATAATAGTTACGTCAAAAACTTCTTCAGTGTGAGACAAATTCAGTTCCTCCTTCTAAATGGACTTACACTCTAATGACCTTTTTATCTCTGTTATCTACAACGCGAATCGCTTTTCCTTCTGATCTTGGTATCGTCTTAGGGCAATTGAATACGATATCCATCGAAACTAAACAGGTCGATTTTATCAAACTCTGAACTTTTCTTTTCAATTGAATTACCCGCGAATCGCTCAAATCACCAGCAATTGTTTCATATAAAATGCTATCAATTTCTACATGGAGCTCCGCGCTGTCCATCGAGTCTTTTCTTATTAAATGAATTTGATAATGTGGCACTAAATTTTCTACCTGTAAAAGAACCCGTTCTACTTCCGACGGGAAGACATTTACCCCGCGAATAATCATCATGTCATCTGTGCGGCCTTTCACTCTCGACATTCTCGTTGTGGTTCTGCCGCATTTGCACTTCTCACGTGTGATGGATGAGATATCACCTGTGCGATATCGAATAATTGGGAGGGCTTCCTTTGTTAAACTTGTAAAAACTAGTTCCCCTTCTTCCCCATCAGCAACAGGTTCTAGCGTTTCAGGATTAATCACTTCAATGTAAAAGTGATCTTCCTGCACATGTAAGCCATTTTGTGCTTCGTGACATTCAACGGAGACACCTGGTCCAATGATTTCGCTCAATCCATATATATCAATTGCTTTCAAATCGAACGTTTGCTCAAGTTTCTCTCGCATTCCTTCTGACCAAGGCTCAGCTCCGAAAATTCCATATTCCATGGAAGACTGCCTTGGATCAATTCCTCTATCCTTCATTTTCTCTGCTATATTCAACATATAAGAAGGCGTTCCACATATACCCCTCGGTTTAAAATCTTCCATCAACGTAATTTGTCTTTCTGTGTTTCCTCCTGACATAGGTACAACCGCTGCTCCAAGTACTTCTGCACCGTAATGAAGTCCGATTCCTCCTGTAAACAAACCGTAGCCGTACGCATTATGGAAAATATCCGACTTTTTACCACCTGCAGCCACAATTGAACGTGCTACAACTTCAGCCCACATCTCTATATCTTTTGCTGTATATCCAACAACTGTCGGTTTTCCACTTGTTCCAGAAGATGCATGAATTCGTACAATCTCTTCTTGTGGTACGGCGAATAAACCAAATGGATATTGATCCCGCAAGTCCTGTTTTTTCGTAAATGGTAGTTTCGAAAGATCCTCTAAACTTTGAATAGTGTCCGGAGTAATCCCAAGTTCTTCGAATTTCTTACGATAAAATGCCACATGCTCATAAACGTTCCTAACCGTATTGCGAAGCCCTTCAAACTGAAGAGTTTCCATTTCATTGCGCGTCATCGTTTCTACTTGTGGATTATACAAACATCATTCCTCCTCAAATTAAATAATATAAATCTATATATAACACTTAAAGAACGACGGTATAATAATCAGTAATATGATATTAGATTAATAGTTAGAAACCTATAAGTCAACACAAAATTCCGAAAATTCTAAGATTAAAATTTCTACATTAGACATAATAATAGCTATTCACTCTCAGAAGTATTTTTACAATATTAAACACCTCTCCACTTAACAGCAGAGAGGTGTTTGAATTGTTTCTATTCATTTGTGGTGAGTACACTGAATTATTTCTTTACAATAGATCAATTTATTTTTCCGTTCGCCTATTGCATTTCTCTTGTCGGACCCATAACGCCAGGTACTGTTAGGCCTGCTTGACGTAGTAATACTGTCATTTGTCCACGGTGATGTGTTTGATGGTCAATTAAGCCTCGCAAAAATTTCCCGCGCGCTATTGGCCCTGTAAAACCAGAGATTTCTTCCAGTAGCATTTCATCTGTCAACTTAGCCGCCTCTGTTTTATATGCATCTACAGCCTTTTCATAAGCCTTTACAATTTCTGATACATCTGTTGGCATTGCCTGATCTCGTCCAGGTCCAGGAATTTGTAAGCCTGCAAAATGACCAAACGCTCCTGCAGAACCAACTAAATGCCAAGCTAACCAACCAAGCGTATTATGTCCTTCAACAATTGATTGGTCTAACTTATCGTTTGTCATCGCTTTGAAAGCATTTAATGTTCCTTCTGCCGAGGTTGTCCAATCTTCTATAAAATCTTCTACTTTACGGTACACACTTATCACTCCTGTTTTTAAATAGATTCTCCTCTCTATCATAGCTATTGGGTATATTAGGTGCAACTTATGGACAAGAAAACTATCAGAAATTTTTCTTTGTTTTGTAAACATGTTTCCGTTTAAGCATGCTAAAATAGTTAATGATGACAAAGTATTGGAGGAATAATTATGTTAGCTAACTTTGAAGAGAATTTACAAAAATATGCAAAACTATTAGTTGCAAAAGGAATCAATGTTCAACCAGGTGATTGGGTAAAAATGACCATTACGGTCGATCAAGCTAAATTAGCACAATTAATCACGAAAGAAGCTTATAATTTGGGAGCTGAAAAGGTTA
Source organism: Psychrobacillus sp. L3 (assembly GCF_042945595.1). GTDB lineage: Bacteria > Bacillota > Bacilli > Bacillales_A > Planococcaceae > Psychrobacillus. The sequence continues at coordinate 3,671,240 of NZ_CP168493.1, forward strand.
TTATCAAATGGTCCGATGATGAAATAAGCAAACTACATTATTTACACCAACCTATAGAAGTGTTAACCGACATTCCTGATTACGAAATTCAAGAATCCGAAGACCATGTATTAAATCATAGCGTAAGCCGCCTTTCTATCGTGTCAAGTGATCCAGGCTTACTAAATGAAGTTGATCCTGCTAAAATTGCTGCTTACCAAAATGTAGCTGGAAAGGCGTTCCAAGCACAACGCAAGGCAACTCAAAATGATGATCTAAAATGGACTGTTGCAGGGGCAGCTGGAGCTGGCTGGGCTGCACAAGTATTCCCTCACTTAGCAACTTCTGAAGAACAAGTCGATGCCCTATGGGACCAAATCTTCAAATCAAGTCGTGTGTATACAGTTGATCCAATTGCTGCTTGGGATGAACATAAGAAAATTTTAAATGAAAAAGCAGCAAAATTGAATGAAATGCAGTTCGACGCATTACACTACACTGCACCAGGCACGGATTTAACTCTAGGTTTACCAAAGAACCATATTTGGGCTTGTGCTGAAAGTTATAATCCTAAAGGGGAAGAATTCATTGCCAACATGCCTACGGAGGAAGTCTTCACTGCTCCTGATACACATCGCATGGAAGGTGTCGTACGAAGCACAAAACCACTAAGCTATGCTGGTACGCTAATTGAAGGCATTGAAGTGCACTTTAAAGACGGTAAAATCGTGGACATTTCTGCTGAAAAAGGCGATGAAACCATTAAAAAATTGGTGTATGACAATGAAGGTGCAACTGGTTTGGGTGAAGTAGCGCTTGTTCCAGATCCATCTCCTATTTCTCAATCGGGTATTACCTTCTTTACGACACTTTTTGATGAGAATGCATCTAATCACTTAGCAATCGGCTCAGCTTACCCTACTACGATTCAAGGCGGCACGAAAATGAGTCAAGAAGAGTTATTAAAGAATGGTATGAACACCTCCACTGTTCATGTAGACTTCATGATTGGGTCTGACAAAATGGATATTGATGGCATCAAACAAGATGGCACCATCGTTCCAATTTTCCGTAATGGAGACTGGGCATTTTAAACGTTCTTTCATGAGATTATTTATTTCCAAAAGTCCGAGGGATAAAGCTTTGTTTTTTGAAGCTATCTCCTTGGTCTTTTTTTTTTATTGTTTGGGACCAGGTTCTTAGTGAATTAGATTTGGAAGTGTTCCCTGTCATTCCAACTTTAAACTAAAAAGTATAAGCAAAATTCCACTAAAGAGACAAATCATTCTCGTTAATGAGATCTTTTCAGCTAAACCAAACAAAGCTATAGCTATCATAATGATTAAAACAGAAGTTCCGACTAAGACAAGTAGAGTGTTGAGATATAAGACTTTTTCTAAATCATTAAATTTATACATCAACATGGCAGCTGTTAAGTCGACACTTCCTGAAATTATTCTTAGTAGAATGATGAATAGTAGCGCTTTTTCAATCAATAGGAATATTTCCCTCCATTTGGTTTTCTAAATTATATGGATAGTTTTCCACTTCTAATAAAGAAAGTTGAGACTTAGTTAATGCGCACTATTACCTCGCTCTGCACTAATTCGTACAGGTCGTGAAGAGATAGCAAGGTGGTATCTTTCTAATAAAAGATGCATAGAATAATAATTATTAGAAACCGGGTTACAAAAATACTCTAAAAGTAATTGAATTTTTAAAATATTAGATTACAGCTGAATATGTAAGCGTTTTATTTTATATATAACTCGTTAAAAGTGTGTTTTTTTATTCATCATCGAAACCGGTTTCTATGGTGGTCCATAAGGAGGACGATATGCTAAAGATACATGATCCCACTTTAACAAATGGTTAATAAGTAGGGAGGAATCTCTATATTGATGGCAGTTTTACTTTATGAATCAATTATTCTATTACTAGGGGGATATTTAATGAAATTAAAAAAATGGCTGTTCGTATGTTTTTCAATTTTTTTAGCATTACTCATTACTGCATGTTCTTCTGATAAGACATCGAATACTTCCGAAGAAAGTGGGAGTAAAGAGGAGCAAATCACATTAAACTTTTGGATGTTTGGCGCTACTGGTTATGAAGAATTGGCCAAGGAGTATGAAAAAGAACATCAAAACATCAAAATAAAAATAAAAACGTCCGAAACGGCAGATCATCATAATAATCTATTTACTGCGCTATCCGCCGGATCTGGTGCACCTGACATTGCTACACTTGAAGTCGATCAGTTAGATCGGTTCCGCGATGCTCAAGATCGTTTCGTCAATTTATATGATATGAAAGCCGATGAAGTAAAAAATCAATACTTAGATTGGAAATGGAAAATTGCCGAGAACGATGATGGAAAATTCTTGATGGGACTTCCTACCGACATTGGACCAAAAGGGTTGTATTACCGTATCGACGTGTTCGAAGCAGCCGGTTTACCAACAAAACCTGATGAAGTTTCAGCACTTATTACGACTCCTGAGCAATTCAAGCAAGCTGCCTTACAAATTAAAGAAAAAACAGGAAAACCAATGGTGGCGAGTATGGAAATGATGTACCGAGCTCAATTGGATGCTCTTGAGAAAAGCTATTTTGATAAAGAAGGAAATTTACTAATTGAACAACCTGGAAATGGTGTAAAAAAGGCATATGATTTAGCTGTTGACATGAATAAGCTTGGTGTAGTTGGCAATTTTGCAATGTGGTCACCTGAATGGGCAAACGCAGTCAATGACGGTAGCTTTGCAGTGGAATTAGGAGCTGCTTGGTTAAAAGGCTGGATGGAAGGAAATGCACCTGATGCAGTTGGAAAATTTAGAGTAGCAACATTGCCAAAAGAATATAGCGGAAACTGGGGTGGTTCTTATATTGCTATTCCTAAGGAAACAAAGCACGCGCAAGAAGCATATGATTTTATAAAATGGCTTGTTTCCCCTGAAAATCAATTGAAATCATTTAAGAGCAATGGGTTATTCCCGTCTTCTCCTGTCGTTTACGATATGCCTGAATTTAAAGAAGCTAGCGACGAGTTTTTTGGAGGCCAATCAACACAAACAGTCTTTGCCCTATCTGCACAAAAAATTGGAATGGTTTATAAAGGGAAAGATTATACAAGTGTGCATGATGAAATCCTTGCTGCACTAGTCAATGTTCAAGGCGGAGCAGATTCAGAGGAAGAATGGCATGCAGCTATCAAGCGTATTAAAACTAAACTAAATCGCTGATTATACAAGTCGTGGCGACTTTATTCGGCCCGCCCGTTAATGCGGGATAAACAATTCAGCGGTTGAGGAAACCGCTGAATGTATCTCGTATTTAGTGAAATTTCACTAAATATGGTTTAGAAGGAGTGATCGTATGGTTTCTTTGGATGAAAAACAACAAAAAGTTCAAAGTAAACGCTTTTCATCAGAAGAGATGAAAGATATTCTTTCAGGTTATTTATATATTTCGCCTTTTTTCATAGTTTTTGCGATTATTGGTCTTTATCCAGCTATATTCAGCCTTATTTTAGCGTTTCAAAAATGGAACGGTTTAGGTGAGATGGAGTTTGTCGGGTTGAATAATTTTAAGGTCATCCTGAGTGACCCGTTATTTTGGAAGTCAGTTTATAATACGATCATTCTTGGACTAATGGGTACTGCTCCCCAACTCGTGGTCGGACTAGTTTTAGCATTTTTACTAAATCTAACTTATTTACGATTTAAAGCTTTTTTTCGAGTAACTATTTTTATGCCGTATATTACTTCGATGGTAGCTGTTGCATTAGTGTTTAGTGTTTTTTTTAGTAACAATGAAACAGCTTTGGTCAATTATTTAATTGGTTTATTTGGATTTGATCCAGTCAATTGGAAAACGTCTGAGTGGGGTGCAAAAATCGCTATTTCAACGATGGTTTTCTGGAGATGGCTTGGATATAATACGATTATTTACTTAGCTGGCATGCAAAGTATTTCCAATGAATTGTATGAGGCAGCCAAAATAGATGGCGCTAGTAAGCTACAGCAACTTAGACATATTACTATTCCCTTGTTAAAGCCATTTATTTTGTTAACAGTCTTTTTTTCAACTGTAGGAGCTATGCAATTGTTTACAGAGCCAACTGTATTTCTTGGTAATACGGCTTTTGCAAGAGATGAAGCGATGACAGTTGTGATGTATTTATACCGTGATGCTTTTAAGTTATCTTCCTTCGGTACAGCATCGGCTGCTGCTATTGTTCTCTTATTATTCATCGTGTGTGCTTCGGCAGTTAATATGATGTTAACTCAAGGGTTTGGAAAGAATAGGAGGGGGCGCTGATGAGTCGCGAGGTTGGCGCAAAAAAGTGGGGAATCAGCCGAATTGGCATGTACTTATTCTTGTCCGTGATTTCCTTGTTTTCATTGTTCCCATTCTACTGGATGTTTGTTATGGCTACACGTCCAAGTTCAGCATATAATTCCATTCCACCGACAGTCATTCCCGGCAATCAGCTTGTTGGAAATTTCCAAAAAGTTTTGGACATGATTCCTTTTTTTCAATCGCTGCTTAACACGCTGATTGTTTGTCTTACAGTCACGATTGTGGTGCTATTTATAAGTTCACTTGCTGGATTTGCGTTTGCAAAAATGAAGTTACCTGGAAAGAATATGCTCTTTTTTATTATTTTATTTACAATTGTTATACCACCACAACTGGGATTAATCCCTCAGTATTTGTTAGTAGCAAAATCAGGATTACTCGATCACTTGTTTGCAGCAATGATTTTGTTTTTTCTAAATCCACTAGGCATTTTTCTTATGAGGCAGTATGTGAGCGAAGCAGTGCCTGATGAATTAATTGAAGCAGCAAAGTTAGATGGATGCTCGAATTTCAGAATTTATAGAAGCATTGTTCTTCCTATTATTTTACCGGCTTTCGCTACGCTTGGAATTATTGTATTCACTTCCGTATGGGGAGAGTTTTTGTGGCAATTTACTGTGTTACGAGATCCTGAATCTTATACGATCCAAGTAGCACTAGCATCATTAAATAATACATTTAAAGTAGATTTCGGCATGTTGCTTTCCGGCGTATTTTGGGCTACTTTGCCATTACTTATCATCTTTTTATTATTTAATAAATTGTTTATTTCCAGTGTTGCTGAAGGCTCCATTAAATAGTAATACAAAAATATTAGTACATGGAATTCGAGGGATATGAAATGACTTTAACTATACGTGATATTGCTCAAATGGCTGGAGTATCAAGGGCTACTGTCTCTAAAGTAATTAATAAATATGATGGCGTAAATGAGCAAACAAAACATAAAGTATTAGAAATCATAGAGAAGACGGGCTATCAACCTACTTTTTCTGCTAAATCACTTGCAACAAAGAAGTCTAAATTAATCGGACTCATTTATGCAGGGAAGATTAACGTGGAATTCAATCACCCATTTTTCAACGAGGTTATTTCATCTTTTCAGAAATCGATTGGAGCACTTGGCTACGATATTATCATTTTTTCTAATGAAACTTTTAATAAAGAGAATGTGGATTATTTAGCAAGGTGTAGACATTTCCGGTTAGATGGCTGTCTAATTATAGCTGGTGAAGAGGTTGAACATGCCGTTTCCGAGCTGGATGACAGTGATATTCCTTGTATTGGAATTGATATTGAACTTACTGGACAAAATTCAAGCTATGTTATGACGGATAATTTTAAAGTATCACAGCTAGCTGTGGAGCACTTACATTTAAATGCTATACGAGAAGTTGGCTATATTGCAGGAAAAGGAGATTCTGATATATCCAATCTTAGATTAGAAGGATTTCTTCAAACAATGAGCCAGTTTGGTATGTATACTGAGCAGGAATGGATAAAGCATGGAAACTTTTTTGAAGATAGTGGCTATGAAGAAATGCAGCAGATTCTTCTGGAAGATTCATTACCAAAAGCTGTAATAGCTGGTTCTGATATGATGGCTTTCGGCGCGATGCGAGCAATTAAAGAACATGGACTGAGCATCCCTAAGGATATTCAAATTATTGGTTGTGATGACGTGGAAGCTTGTCACTATATGGAGCCTGCACTTAGTACTATTAAACAAGATAAACAAAAAATTGGCAGATTAGCTGCATACAAGCTGAACGATTTAATAACTGGGGTAACCGGCTTAAAACCATCTCTTGTAGATCCTGAGTTAGTTATGAGAGATTCATCCTGTCATGTTGCAGAGAATATCAAGGCATAGTAAACGAAATGTTAATCACAAAGGGAGGAATAATAATGGCGATGATTCAATTTCCTAAAGATTTCAAGTGGGGAGCAGCTACTGCATCCTATCAGATTGAAGGTGCTGCAAATGAAGATGGCAGAGGACCATCAATATGGGATACTTTTTCAAAAACTTTTGGAAAAGTACATAACGGTGATAATGGGGATATCGCCTGCGATAGCTATCATCGATATGAAGAAGATGTTGATATTATCCAAGAGTTAGGTTCTAATGTCTATCGTTTTTCTGTAGCATGGCCGCGGATTTTTCCGAATGGCACTGGTGAAGTAAACCAACAAGGCGTTGAATATTATCATAAATTAGTAGACTCTTTGCTTGAAAAAGGGATCGAGCCGATGTGTACACTATACCACTGGGACCTACCCCAGTCACTTCAGGACAAAGGCGGTTGGAATAATCGCACTACCATTTCGGCATTCGTGGAATATGCTAGTTTTATGTTCAATGAATTTAATGGAAAAATAAAAAAATGGATAACGGTAAATGAGCCTTGGTGTTCTTCCTTTTTAGCAAATTACATAGGCGATCATGCCCCTGGAAACCAGAATCTTCAGCTAGCTACAGATGTCGCTCATCATTTGATGGTTGCCCACGGGAAAGCAGTGTATCGTTTTCGGGAGAGCCAAGCAGAAGGGGAAATCGGATATGCGCCAAATGTTACGTGGTACGAACCCTTCAGCAAAAAACAAGACGATATAGACGCCTGCAATAGAGCGAATGCATGGAATTTGGACTGGTTTTTTGATCCAGTTTTCAAAGGAACTTATCCTTCCTTCATGCTCGAATGGTTTGCCAAAAAAGGGGTTGCCCCTTCTATTCAAGAAGGAGATATGGAAGCCATTTCTCAGCCGATTGATTCTCTTGGGATTAATTATTACACTGGCAATGTTGCACGGTTTAAAGAAAATGAAGGACTTTTCGATATTGAAAATATAAATATGGGATATGATAAAACGGATATTGATTGGTTCATTTATCCAGAAGGGTTTTATAAGGTACTTGTCAAAATCAAGGATTCCTATGGAAATATTCCGATTTATATTACTGAAAATGGAGCTTGTTATAATGATGAGCCAGATAACGGTCGAATTATGGACGAAAAACGAATTGATTATTTAAAGGTGCACTTGGCAGCCTTGAAACGGAGCATGGATTCAGGAGTCAATATCAAGGGGTATTTAACTTGGTCCTTGTTGGATAACTTTGAGTGGGCATACGGCTACAGCATGCGATTCGGCATCGTTCATGTAAATTTTCAAACGTTGGAAAGAACGAAAAAAGATAGCTACTATTGGCTTAAAGAAACTATTCAAAACGATGGATTTGTGTTGTAGTTCGAAATTGTACCGAGTGTCGAATAGTGTGTGTTAGAACCTGGTACCTTACACTAACCCAGGGGATACAGCTACGTTTTTTGAAGCTATATCCCTTGGGCTTTTTTATTGCTTAATCACGGAATTAATCTGTATATAATTTCAGCATAGAGTTCTTCAACAGGTCGAGATCTATCAAGCTTGGTAAGTTTCTTTTTCACCCCTATTTCACGTTGTGCCACCTGTATTTTTTACTTTCCGCTCCCATGAAATAAATGGATGTATCGTGCTTTTTAAAACCAAAACGCTTTAAAAACCTCACTATACGACTCCCCTTCTCTTCTACTTTTATAACATATGCCATAGACAAAAAAGAATTTTTTGGGTAATCCATTTAGAAAGTTCTGCTTAGCTATTTCCATGTATGTGACTTCCCATGTACAAGTGTAAGAATATTATGTATAATTTGGTAATATCATATTTTACAAGTAAAGTAGGGAAAAATATGGCTCCAACACGACTTACCAAACTTAAGTCTACGAAAAAAAGAAGAATTTTATATACGGGACTTATCGTATCCATGTTACTCCTATCGGGGGTTATTGTTTTTGCAATTAATTTGTCACTTGAAACGAGCAAAGCGACATCCAAAATGTTTGAGCCTTTGGATGGTTCAACAGAAAATGAAAATCATGTAAATCCGACAGTGGATGGCTCTCCGTTTACGTTATTAATAGCAGGTATTGAACACGATGAGGGGGAAAAAAACGGCCGGTCGGATGCGCTGATTTTAACAACAGTTAATCCTAAGACAAAAAAAATATCGATGGTTAATATCCCACGTGACACAAGATTTTACATAGAAGAATTAGGCTATGAGGATAAAATAAATCATGCGTATTCCGTTGGAGGAATGAACTACACTATTAATACGTTGGAAAAATTATTAGATATTCCAATCGATTTTTATGTTTCCACTGATTTTCAAGGATTTGAAGATATTGTGGATACAGTAGGAGGGGTCGATGTAGATGTTCCATTTACATTTAAAGCTCAGCTTACAGAAAGCTTGAAGTGGAAAACATACACAAAGGGCCCAATGTTTTTAAATGGCAATGAAGCACTCGCTTATGTACGTATGCGTAAAAGAGATCCAGAAGGCGATATGGGACGAAATTCACGTCAAAAACAAGTTATGCAAGATGTAATGAATAAAGCCACAAGTCTGAGTAATATTACAAAAATTGATGATATGATAAGAGATGTTGGTAATAATGTAAAAACAAATATCCCGACCTCGGAATATTTTGGATTTCTTAAAGTGTACCAAAAGATAAAAACATCCCCAATCGAGCAATTACATCTGGAGGGGGAAAATAAAAAGCTATATGATAAGAAGGAAAAGAAGGATATATGGTACTTCTTTCCTAATGATGATTCCTTAAAAGAATTAATAGAATCATTGAAACTGAACTTAGATAACTCCGGACAAAATATACAAAGTGAAATAAAAACCAAGGAATTAAATGATTTATCAACAGGAGGCTAAAACGAATCAGTCGTAAAGACTGATTCGTTTTACTTTGTGCAGAGTAAAAGACTCAATTCGAGTGGATTTTATAATTTCGTTGGTTTCTACTATATATTACTTCATATGGGATGTCAGGAAGTATGCGACTCACTTTGTAAGTCCATTTCCTTAACCTACTTTTTTATTTTCCTGCCTTGTTGTTGTATAAAATTTCTTCATTTCATTGTAAATAAATTAGAAAACAAAAACAGCTCACTGATTGTTTCTTTAATCAGCAAGCTGTTTGATAAGTGTTCTCTGTGCCAAGCACAACTTAGAAACTATTCCGGATTGTTTATAAGTTGGTTGTAGCACAGGGAACATTACTATGCACGACGCATATATGCTCGAACCGTGATTGGTGCAAAGATTGCTACAACAACGGCAGCTCCAATAAGAGAGGCGAACAGATCCCAACCTATGGTACCAGAGTTTGCAAGATCCCTAACAGCAGTTACAAGATGCGAGATTGGGTTGATTTTTACAAACCACTGTAGAAAGTGGGGTAATGTCTCTGCTGGCACAAAAGCATTGGAAAGAAACGTCAGTGGAAACAGTACAATCATCGAGATACCCTGTACACTTGAAGCGGTGCGCGCAATGACACCGAAGAAGGCAAAGATCCAACTGATAGCCCAAGCACACACAATCACAAGAAGCCCAGCGATAACGACGTGACCTAAACCTCCCTCAGGTCGGTAGCCCATGATATACCCCATAGTGAAAGTGAGCACGGTCGCAATTGTATACCGAATCGTATCTGCCAATAGGGCTCCCGCCAATGGAGCAATACGTGCGATAGGCAATGACTTGAATCGGTCGAACACTCCCTTATTCATATCCTCACGCAACTGAACCCCGGTGACAATTGAAGTCGTGATTACGGTCTGTACGAGGATGCCGGGAATGATAACCGGCAAATAGCTTTGCACGTCTCCGGAGATAGCCCCTCCAAAAATATAAGTAAACATTAGGGTGAAAATGATAGGCTGAAGTGTGACATCGAACAATTGCTCAGGTGTACGACGAATCTTCAGCAAGCCTCGATAGGCCATTGTTAGCGAATTGCGTATAGACTGACGGAAACTCGTTTTATTGCGTAGTTGACGACCAGCAACTTGCTTAATAGAAGTACTTTTCACGCTCTTACCTCCCCTGCTTTGTTGGATTCATTGGATATCTTAGATGCATCCTCTTCAACACCATGGCCAGTAATTGATAGAAAGACCTCGTCTAGGGTCGGTTTCTGTACACTCAACTCAGCCAGCTGAACTCCTGCTCCGCGGAGGGCGATTAGCAGGTCTGTAACTCGGTCGGCATCGGCCATAGGGGCAATAATCTTCCCAGCTTCCGATGATACAGTTGACTGCACTTTGAGCACCTGTTCAACAGTCTGACGAGCGATCTGAATGTCCTTTGGATTTTGGATGCTCAATTGCAATGATGAAGTACCAATTGATGCTTTTAGTTCATCTACAGTACCTTCCGCGACAACTCTGCCATGATCAATAACCGCTACTCGGTCGGCCAGCTCATCTGCCTCTTGAAGGTATTGCGTTGTTAACAGTACAGTTGAACCGGTCTTTACTAATCGACGAATAGTGTCCCACATCTGATTGCGTGTTCGAGGATCTAGCCCAGTAGTCGGTTCATCCAAGAAAATCAGTGGCGGCTGTGAAATGAGACTTGCTGCTAAATCCAGTCGGCGGCGCATACCACCTGAGAAATTTTTCAACGGACGCTTCGCTGCTTCTGTTAAACCAAATTCCTCCAACAACTCTCCTGCCTTGCTCCGTGCCTCTGCACGCCCAAGCCCTAGTAGTCGTGAGAAGATGATCAAATTCTCAGTAGCACTAAGCGATTCATCCACTGAAGCATACTGCCCAGTAACTCCAATTAGTTGGCGTACTATATGAGCCTCCTTCACTACATCATGCCCAAAAATCCGCGTTGAACCTGCGTCTGCTTTTAGTAAAGTAGCCAACATTCTGATTGTGGTAGTCTTACCTGCCCCATTCGGACCAAGCACACCGTATATAGTACCTGCACGAACGTTCAGATCTACACCATCAACTGCACGATTGTCTCCAAATTTTTTGACAAGCCCACGCGCTTCAATAGCCCACTCACCATTGTTTGGAGTTATTTTACTTCTATTTTCATTATTCATTGTAATTCCTCCCTCTATTTATCACTTTAATTTGTATATGCTCTTTTTAATATGAACCTAGGTCGGAGCATACCCGCCACCTTAAGGCTAATTTTTGCATGTTACTCCTCTCCGTACCAAGAAGTTTCCACTCATATTTCTTCATATAATTGTTCATATAAGGATAATAAACTATATTTATGAACTGAATATGAACTGATATGAACACTAGGGTTGTTGTATTTGCGAAAGTAAATACATGAATATTTGTTCTAAACCATTAAAAACGAGGTACGAACCGCAATGCGATTTATACCCCGAAATTTCTATGTTATTCAATTTTTACTTTATGTACTCATCAAATTTCTCAATGCCCAAGAATCTTTTTATCTTCGATATGAGAAGGATGACAAAAGCATTCCAACGTATGGTCATTCACCATCCCGACAGCCTGCATATAGGAATAACAAATAGTACCGCCTACAAATTTAAATCCATCTTTTTTCAACCGCTTGCTCATCTTATCGCTTATTTCATTTGAAACAGGAACCTCTTTCATCGTCCCCCAATGATTAACTATAGGTTCGTTATCTACAAAGCTCCATATATAATTAGAAAATGAACCGTATTCTTTTTGCATTCTCAAAAATGCCTTAGCATTAGTTACGACGCTTTGAATTTTTAACTTATTTCTTACAATACCGGTATCTTCCCTTAATAATTGAAGCTTTTCATCCGTATAATGAATTATTTTTTCCCCTTCAAAATTATCAAACGCTTTTCGATAGTTTTCTCTTTTTTGTAAAATCGTCCACCAACTTAGACCCGCTTGTGCTCCTTCTAGACATAGCATTTCAAATAACAGCCTATCATCAAATACAGGCACTCCCCATTCTTTATCATGATATTCCACATATAAAGGTTCTTTTGCTATTACCCATGTGCATCGTTCAGCCATTTATAATCCACTCTCTTCTCTTTTATTTACAAAATCTGCATTGTCGCAAAAAACAGCAGATTCTCTTATGGAGATTTGCTATAACTTCGAACAGGGGTTTTCCAACCTCTATTGAGCTACTTATCTATTATGTTCAAACTATACCACACATACGTTCTATAAAGAACTAAACAACAGAGACCTAGAAAACTGTCTAGGTCTCTGTTGTTCTCATGCCGCATTAATAATAAATTATCCTTGTGTAGCTTTAATTTCAAAGAAATATCTTCCGCTATTCTATACACTTATATTACATAATAGGTTCTCGCTGGATTCAAAATTGTATTAGAACTTAGTAACCGAAAATTAATTATAAAAGAGATTTTTTAGAAATAATAACCCCGTCCTCATCCACATAAACGTACTCTCCTGGCTTCCAGTCAACTCCACCGAAGTGAAGTATGCTATTGCACTCACCAGTGCCATCTTTTTTACTTTTTAGTGGATGTGTTCCTAACGCAAGAATGCCAACATTCATTTTAGCAAGCTCAACTGAATCTCTAACGAAACCATTAATAATAACGCCTGCTAGCTTTCTTGATTGCGCAATGCCCGCTAAACGATCACCGAAAAGTGCGCATCGATTAGAACCACCACCATCTACGACAATAACAGAACCTTCCTGGACGCTTTCAAGTGATTCAACGAGAAGCACATTATCCTCATACACACTTACAGTTTCAATTTTTCCCGAAAAACGTGTCTTTTTTCCGAAAGAACGGAAAGCAATGTCGCTAATTTGTAGGGCATTCGAATAATCGTCGCATAAATCAGTAGTTTTAAAGTCTAACAAAATGGATTCCTCCTAATCTTTTTCTATTCTATATAATCCAACATTCATTCCTAGTATCCTTTTTTAAATGGAACCTTTTGAATAAAGCTTGTTCAAAAGGTGTAATTACTCCTTATTTACTAACAAATAAAAAGAATCCATTTTGAGTAGTTTCTCTCAAAGTGGATTCTTTTCTTATACCAAACACCAGATTCCCACTGAATTAGGAAATATGTTAGAACCTGGCACCTGAAAATCAATTACACAGAGGTAACTATGAATAGATAGGATAAATACAATTTCTTTAAATCTTTTCTACTCTTAGCCCTCATTAATTCGTACCAAATCTTTCAGCTGCTCTGGTACGAGCGCGCTCAGCTTCGACCTCACGATTGCGAGGTACGGCACTGGTTTCCAGCGTTTCCAATAGATTTCTAGAAACCATCGCTATCTCGTTTACTGCTCGATAAAATGTCTCCTCGTTCGCCTTTGAAGGCTTGTTATAGCCCGTTATCTTTCTGACGTACTGAAGAGATGCTGCATGAATTTCTTCAGCGGTAGCTGTTGGGTCAAAATTAAATAATGTTCTAATATTTCGGCACATAAGTTTCTCCTTTTTATTTACATTTATTATTAAATTTCACTCCACAAAGAATAACTAATATCCTTTTTAGGGGATTAAGTAACCAAAAATATCGCTGCATCATGTCCTAATCAACCGGAATTTCAAGTGTATAGTTATATTGTTTCATGTAGTGCATACTTTTTATTATAAGATATTCCGGCTCTTCGGTTGTATCAAACATTAATGTACGCTTTTTCTATATTCGACCATCCTCTATCTCCGATTTGATTTGATTTACTGTTGTTTTTTATATTAAGTACCATGTTCCCACTGAATTCGAAATTGTGTTAGAACCTGGCACTTAAAAATTATGCCCCAAATACTATATTAAAAGTGCTTGATTCCATTGATGATAAAACGAACTAATCGTTTCAAAACGAGCGGAGGGATTACTTTCCAATGCTTTTGTGCAAACATTATATAGACTTAATGATGCTTCCCACGTTTCGAAACTCTTATCACTTCGACCACCTATAAATGAAAAGGCTAATCCTGCTAAAGTATATACATTTGTAGCACTTGTAATTGCGGCGTTTAATCGATATTCTTCAGGTGCTTTAAGACGAGTAGTACCCCAAAAACCCTCCCCAATATCATTAAAAACAGGTGCCTTTTTAAAAAAGTCTATATCACAAATATGTAATTGATCATTTGTGAAATTATATAATATACTACCATCATAGAAATCAACCATTACATATCCTTTAGATTCTACAAAAACCGCAAACTCATATATTTGAGTCAATATAGAAATACGTTTTTGTAAAGATAAGTTTCTTAGTTTAACAAAAGGAGAATCCGGAGAATTGTACTTTTCAAAAGATGTAAAATCCCAATGATTGTGCATACATTCCCCGTCCACCCATTTAAATTTCAATCCGTACCCTTGTTCCGTTTGAAATGTTTCAATGAAATGAATTAATAATGGGTGATTAATATGTTGATAAACTTCCCTCGCTTCTTTTAAGCGTTTAATTGCTGCTTGTAAATCTCCAGTATATTCTAGATTTCTTGCACCAGCGTATTTAATGAAATAACGCTCATCATTTACCATAATTCCAAAACTAATGTTTCCTGAATCTTGTTGATCAAAGATAGTAAATACATCTACTTCGTTTAGCCAATTAAAATCGTGATATTCACTTAATTCTAATGATAATTTATTAATTCCAATGAATACTTTAACCAAATTATGCTCCTTCATTGTGCTTACGTAGTTTATAGAGGGATGATACGTTCACTCAAAATTGATATACCCCTAAAATGATTGATAAATTTTTCATACGACATCACACCTTTCAATAAACTGCTCATTAGTTAAATTTTTGAACACTGAATATTCTTATAGTAATTGTACAATAAATACTAAAAGCCGACACTAAGAAAAAGTTTTAGTATTGGCTTTCATTTTTATATGAAGTGAATTACGGTGCCAGGAACCCAAAACATTCAGAATTGTGTTGGTTCCTGGCACCCAAAACTATTTTTTGATGGTACCGGGCTCATTCTCGGATTCCGATGGGCTGGAGTATTTTCCTTAATCATCCTCATGCTAATCACACTCATCGGTACTGTCCCAATTAACAAAGGCATACTAGATTGGCGATTTGATACACCACCAGACAATTGGAAGTTGCTAATTAGACGTTGGGAACTATTAGATGTGTTTCGTTCATCCGCAGCAATCTTGGCTTTTGCATTTTTCTTGGTAGCAATAGTACTGCGTTTAACTGGAAATTGATATGCTTTACAGCACTTTTCACTGAATGGGAAATCATACTTATTGATCAAGACAATCCACTTGGATTTTTTTAATGAACAACCTCAAAAAAAAGACCAATTCCTAAATGGAACTGGTCCTTTCATTATTATTTGTATTTTCCGCATTGAATTCAGGATTGCATTATTATCCGGCGCCTAAAAATAAGCGCCCTAGTATGTTGTGCTCCAAATCCCAGGATCAACCATTTATTAGAATGACACTTTTGCAGTGCCCTCCCCAAGCATGACTTTTTATAAACAATTATTCTTCACTTCTTATTCTCTTTTCCATTACTTTTGCCATTTGTTGAGAATTTATATCTTCTTCCTTACGCAATTCTTCTACGATGTTAAGATAATCCTTATCATTACGATTTTGACTCAATTTATAAGCAGCTTGAATTTCTTTAACTTTAATTTTAAATCCAACAATACCTTTTAGTTCTTTTTCTAAAACTTGCGGAGAAAGTTTTTCCCATAAAACTGAATTATCACGATGTTTTTCATATTTTAGAAGCATTGTTGTTAGTTCTTGTTTTAACTCTTCTTCATTCAAAATGCTAGCTGCTCCATATATATGAACTGCCTGATAATTCCATGTTGGAACATTTTCATGCTCGTACCAAGAAGAAGAGATGTAAGCATGAGGTCCTTGGAACATAACAAGTACATCCTCACAAGTTTCAAATGTTTTCCACTGTGGGTTCCCATAAGCCATATGCCCAGTTATATAGTAATCATCACCTATTTTATTTAATCCCAAAGGTAAATGGGTCGCGATTGGTTTACCTTGTTTTGTTGTAACAATCGTTCCAAATGAATTCTCTTGCACAAAATTCCTAATTTCACCAAAATCCGTTACTTTGTAATATTTAGGTATAAACATGATTGACTCCTCCTCGATTTCACTATTGTAATATCTTCCATTATCTGAGCTAATATTATAATATAAACTGACATTCGGAAAGATACAGTTTTAAATAAGTAAGGATGACAAATGACATCTTAAATGAAACAAACAAATCTACCATCATAATGACTAACACTTGGTATTTTTTGATTTGAAAAATGGTACTGAAATTCAAAAAAACTATTTGACATATGCCGCTCGTTTTTCAAAAAAGGAACCCTTCTCTTTACTATCCATTCAGCTATTATAGGTATTGCTAATCAATCTATAAATAAACAATACAACCTTTTCGTTCTAATTCACCTAACCAATTTGGTATGATTAATTGATGATTCCATCGAAGGTCTAGACGTTCTAAACCTTCGATTTCTACCAATGACTTTGGTAATTCAATTAGATAATTACTTCTTAGATCTATTTCTAATAAATTTTTCAATTGTGCAATCTCTTTAGGCAATGTGGTTAATTGATTATGTCTCAAATTAAGCCGCCTCAATTTTCGACATTTATGTAACGATCGAGGTATATCTTTTAATTGATTGTCTTCCATATCTAAAACACGCAATAATAACAAATCCCCTAAATTTTCCGGAATGGTTGTGATTTGATTGTTTTTCAAATGTAATTCTTTCAAGTTGGTTAACTTGCCAATACTGTTAGGTATCTTTTTCAATTGATTATTCATTACACGTAGTTCTATAAGATTGTTCAAACTCCCAATTTCATCTGGTAATTCATTCAATTTATTATCACTCAGATTTAAATATTTCACTTTGATAAGCTTAGAGATTTCGGATGGAATTGTTTTCAACTTATTATTATGAAGATACAAATAATCCTCCATCTTAGTAAGATATCCTATTTCAGGAGGTATAACATCAATTTCATTATGACCTGCATCCAACATTCTAAGTTCTTTTAAATTCTTTATATCAGAGGGCATTTTACTAATTTTATTTACTGATATATTCAAAATTTCTAATCCGCTCATTGTATAGATTTCCTCAGGTATAGTTGTTAAGTGGTTATCAAAAAGATTTAAATTGATTATCTTTTTCATTGGTACATCTAATTTAGGTAAACTATCTAATTTCATATGTGGGAAATTTAGTTCCATTTGTCCATCTCCTCTTTTGTAAAATTTAAAAACCGCAACATAATTCAATACTATTTATAAACCATACTACAAGATTTATTGCCTCTTTGCTTTATTTCAACAGTGTCAGTTACCAGGTTATCATTGAATTCTGAATTGTATTAGAACCTGGCACCCGAAATTACGTTCCCAAAAGAAGAATGAAATAAATAATTCCGTAAATAGGAAGTGCAATTGAAGTAATTATATACATTGTCATTTCGCCTTTAGAAAGTTTTCTTTTCCACTTAGTTAGTTTAAGTTGCCTACAATAAATAGCGCTAAAAATGAATATTAATAAAAAAGTTAATTCCTTTATGTTTTCTAATACCGTAATCAAAAAATCAACTTCTTTAGGTTTTTGCAATAAAAATGGTAGGTACCAAGTTCTCATTGTATTAGTACCTGGCACCAGAAGCTAAGGTGTAGTATAAAATACCTATTTTAAAACTAAATAGGAATAAAGTGGCGCTAGCGAAGGAGCAACCGTGATATTTAGTTTGACAAACTATTATAAACGTTTAAACTTTATCTCAAGGTCTTAGAGACATGCAGCTGTAAGTATTAAATGTACTTTCAAACAGAAGAAAAATAATATTTGGAGTTTCTTCAGTGATTCTAAAGGTGTATACCAAAAAGCATATAATTGTTAAAATAAAATATAAGTAATTAAACATATTGAACGAATATTTATTATTTTTAATAGAACAAAAGGAACGATAAGAAATTCAGCGTAAAGGAGTTGGTTCATATGGCATATAACATTTATTACTATGAAAGTAGCGTAGATTGTAAGTTTTGCAAAAAACACTTTACGACTTATAAAGTACGTCCAAATCGCTTTAAAGTAATCGAGGAACAAACAGACTTCATGCCAATTTATGAAGGCTTGAATCCCTTGTTATATGAAATAGCCGTTTGCCCACATTGTGGGTATGCCTATCACAAGTCCATGACTAGAACGTATGGACCTTTCATGCTATTAATTGATGAATTGTACATTAAAGAACTACAAAAACCGATAAACATTTGTAAAGAACGTACAATAGATGATGCGATTGCAAGTTATAAGTTAGCATACCTCGTATCAAGAGCTTCTATGGAAGAGCCACTGCTAATGGGAAATTTCGCGTTGAAAATAGCGTGGCTCTATCGTTTAAAAAATGAATCCGAATCTGAAATGCACTATCTGTATTCTGCTAGAGACTTTTACAGTAAGTCTTTTGCATCGAATCAAGAAGGAGAGGAACGAATTCAATATTTATACGCAGAACTAAGCCTTCGGATCGGTGATATTGCAGAAGCAAAAAAAGGATTCTCCAGATTGATTTCCAATCATAGTGTTTCCAGCAAATATCGAAAATTGACAAGTAATCGTTGGGAAAACTATAAACATGAAGAACATACTATTAAGAAAAATGAAAGCTCAGGAGAAATTATCAATTAAGAAAAAGCGAGGCGAAAAGCTTGGTTCAGCTGTTTGGGAAAAAAATAGATGCACGAGAAGAAGATATTTTTTCGGAATTACTTCATTTTTTACTAAGAAAAAATAATCGCACCTTAACAAACGATGAAGTCGTAGAATTAACAGGCGTTTCATCCGACTTGCTCTATAAATGGGTAAAAACAGGGAAATTACAAAGTACAACTTTCCCAAATTTAGGTGCACCATGTGAACGATGCGGAAAAATTACACAAGCAAAAATATGCGTCGGCTGCTCATCAACCATAGTCAACACCTTAAAACAAGAAGAAAAGGATCAAGTATGGTTCAATCAAATTCAACACAAAAATTCAAGAGTAGGCTCATACCACTATAAATGAATCTATAGAATACACCTCTAATTTGGAATAAAGTTGATTAATAAGACTTATAAAAGGAACTCATTTTGAAGAAAGATTGACCAAAAATGAATTCCTTTAGCCGTTGCATAGATATGATTTCTTAGAAAAGTTTGATGAAGGCTACTAATTTTATTACAAAGATTGCTTATTTCTGATTAAGCATCCAAAACGAAAATATGTCTATATTGATATTTTTCAAATAACCTCATTCTTCTTGATAATACATAGAATACAAGTCGGTTAATGTTACTTTTCCAAAACTAAACTGTGTTATTTGATTTTCTTTGAAAAATGTCACGACATTTCCTAATTCCACTGAATCAAATCCATGGACATCTATTAGAGTGGCGCCATTCGGTAAGTGTTGTACGTTTATTTTTGAAAACTCTTTTGATATCTTTTCTTTTAGCATGTCCGACACTTCTGCTACCCGAACGGTTGTGATCTCCTTTTCTTCAAACTCTGGGGATAGAGCATTTACATGTATTAGCTCCCCGTTTTTCATAAAGAAAATGCGATCTGCATACTTTTCTAGGTTTTCTAATAAATGAGAAGCTACGATAATCGTTTTTCCCTCAGACTTCTTTTTAACTAATATTTGCGAAATAAGCTCGACATGAGTTGGATCTAATCCATTCATCACTTCGTCCATTAACATAACTTGAGTATCCGATACAATTTGCATCGCAAAACAAAGTCTTTGGCGCATACCCAAAGAATATTTTCCTGTGTGCTTATTTATATAGGACGCCATTCCTAGTTCCTTTATTGTACTATCAATCAATTTTGGATTACTATACCACATAGAAGAATAAATTTTTAAATGCTCTTTACCCGAAATTTGATTGTATAAGTCACTTTGATCGGGCATCATGGAGACTAGTTGATGAATTTTCACTTCATTCTTTTCATTTGTATATTCTACCCAATCATTTAAAATGACTTTCCCGCTGTTTGGATTGATATAATTCATGATGACATTCATAAGCGTTGACTTCCCTGTCCCATTGGGAGCAACCAAGCCAATAATTTCTCCTGGATGGAATATCTCGGAAACATCCTTTAAAATGTCTCTACCCGAAAACCGAACACCAATATTTTTTAATTCAATCATATTTTCCCTCCATCCCTATGAAACTAAAATAATTTAAACTTTCTATGACGACTAATCAAGAAAGTAACGAACAGTAAAATACATGTACATAATCCTATTATAAAAAGTCCGGTACCAAATGTAAGTCCATCGGTAGCATAGAGAAAGTTCCGATACCCGGAAATAATTTGTCCTACTTGGACATAACTCGTTGGATACCACTGAACATCCCGAATAGCTCCAATTCCTCTAACGTAGTACATAAATTCAGCAACAACAAACACGCAGCCTACTACTAAATTTGCAAACTCGTTTTTTAAAATCACACTTACAAGTAGAAGCAGAGAAACGATGAATAAAAACCAGAACATAATGAATATCATGTTCTCCATTAAATATTGCCACATCATTATATTTGAAAAGTATTTTTCACCAGGTTTAATAATCGGAACAGGCAACCATAAATCACCAAACCCATTTCGAGCCCCTATTATCAATAAACCTACGGAAAGTGGGATAATCGCTAGTATACTTCCCAGTAAGGAAACCACTCCCTTAACCAGCAACTTTCCCCAATCTGAAAATGGCAAACCCTGTAACAATGTTGGATTCCGTCGATCCTTCATCACAATATCCACTGTGAAAAGTATACAGCAAACAAGGAGGATGAGCGGCAGATAAGCTTGTAACAAACGTTGCAATGTTTGAAACGCAGTTCTTTCCTCGAAAACATTTACGGATAAATTTGATTTCCCTTCTGTATATCCTTCGAAGCGACTTGCAGTATATAAATACGCATAATGCCCGTCCACCCACGCGTAAGTATTTCCATATGTGTAATACCTAGGATTGTATAATAGCAAATCACCTCCATATCGATAAATCATCCCATCAGAGTACGTATACCATTTAAATGTGGCCTCCGCATAATCATTTAGTTTGTGCTGCTTGATAGCGTCTAATCTTTCTTTATCGTATTTATTCCATTCAGGGTATATCTCAGCAGCAAATCTAGTATTATAGTGCGTCCACTTATGAATCACTACACGTTTTAGAAATTTTTCCCTCGTTAAATACCGTGCCTCTATTTCACTTACATCTACTTTTTCGATAGGATCATATTCTGGAGCGATTTTTAGTGCATAATAGCACGAAAAGAAAAGTAGAATGACATAAATTGCGATATTCTTTTTATTGCTCATAAATTGAAAAAACTCCATCTTAAAATATGCGCTCATTATCTCACTCCCTTATACCTTTTTTAGTTTCCCAGTAGTCAAAAATAACTTTACAGCGACTATCATTATGCCAATACTTATCCCGATATAAATAAGTCCATATGTGCTATTTAAGGCGACAGGTTTGGCAAGGTCGAGTGTCTGACCATTCAATACGCTAGAAAAGTTCAAATAGTTAAATGGATTAAACGGAATAAGATTCGTCATGCTTGGAAATAACATAGGGAGAACATACAATAACAATTGCACAAATAGCGTCAAATACATATTCTTCAACAAAACATTCAATATGACAGATAAAAGAATAGCGAAAATGGAGATTAAAACCATGTATAGTAAGGATATACCTAAATATTTGTATATTGTATAAACATCAAAATCACCATTAAAAATAGCGATAGGATAGGAAGGGTCCCCTAATCCTTCCAAATGAATTAATGGCAGGCTGCAAACAAATAATAACAAGATAAATACACCTACTAGGAACATGGATGAGATACATTTAGCTATAACGTACTTATCAAACGATACTGGATAGCCTTTAATCAAAGACGTATGCCGGAATTCTTCTATCATGATCCCGCATGAAAAAAAGGCTATAAAAATAAACCAAACGGATCCGAGCATACCAAATAGATAAGAAATAAATGGAAAAAATAACAATGGATTCGTGGATAACGGAATTTCTGTTTTCTTCATATATTGATATAATACGCTATCTAATTGATTTACCCTTATAGAAGGTAGATTACTCGCAACCTTATCATATCCCTCCATGTCAAATGCCTTATCTCTTAAGTCTGCAAATTCTATCGCTGTATCCAAAAGCAATTCAGGTAGATCCATCCTTATAGCCATACGTTGCTTGGAAACTAATTGTTGCTGGAGCACTAAATTCCTATATAGTTGGCTGCCTCCCCCTTTTGGAGTGGCGTCTACATTTTGAAATTTAGTCAACGCGGAAGTGAGTGATTGATATTCAATTGATTGTTCTTTTATTCCGTTTCCTAAATCCTCCGTTTTTACAAAAAAAATCATGCTAAAAACAAATGCTGCCACAGCAATACAAGTAAAAATATTTTTTTTATTTGATTTCTCTAAAATAAAAAAAATCTTTAAAATTCTCCACATAAGCATCCCCCAAAATACTAATCTCTTTATTAAATAAGTATCATTATAATTAGTGATAAGACTTGTATTATTTTTTTCAACTATTAACTATAGTAATATTGAAATACACTGACAACATTACTAATTTTCATGTCCTCAGTTAAAATAATCTAGCATTCTATGATAATAACTTTCTCAATTAGCAAATAATAAAAGAACGTACACCACTGCTGAATGGCAAATGCATGTCTACATCAAATTTATCTGTACTCGCTCATTCAATAACCTGTCTTTGATACTCTGTTAACACGAAATTCTTTGTCATCACATTGTTTATTTCAACTGAAATAAACAAAACTGCAATCTAAAACCTATTGTAATTACGGAAAATTCAGTTAAATATGATTAGTTTTGTTCCAAATTTGATAAAAACTCACGCAATCCACTTGACCTAATACCTTTTAATCTCGTAGATCACTCTAATGAAGAAACACCTAAGATTTCATCAAAGCTCTCAAACTGCTTCAATACTAGCCGTGCTAATTCCGCTTTTTCAACTTTCAGACGTTCTTTTTTCTTTGGACATAAGAACACCCCTCTAGACAATCATATCTAAAGGGGTAAAATAGTGCAACATTTTTACAAATATTCAAACTTCAATAAAAGTCGTTAATTTCTTTTATAAATGGTCAATTATTGTACTTTTGGAATAAAAATTTATTAAAACAAGTAACAAACCCTTCTTTGATGATAAAAGAAAAAACATTCAGAAAAAAATTTAATCACTTCTTATGCTCGTCATTAATGAACAGCTCCATCGGTGTCTTTAATACGTAGAACAAGCCAATAAAAATTAATGCCACTCGTTGTCTTTTTTATTTCTTGACTTTTGAAATAGTCATCCCATCACCGATTGGAATAATAACAGATTCTAATTGAGGATGATTAGCCACAATTTCATTGAATTTCTTCATTAACTCAGTATAACGTTTAGGTTTAGCCCCTTGGTCTGCTACGCTACCACCTGCAAGTACGTTATCAGTAACTATTAAAGCACCCGAATCTGCTAGACTAATACAATATTCTAAGTAATTTTCATAATTATCTTTATCCGCGTCAATAAAGAAAAAATCAAATCGCTTATTATCCCCAACTAGTTTTTCAAGACTCTGCAATGCTGCTCCGGTAATGTATGATACTTGATCTCCAAAGCCGGCTTTAGATAAATTGCTATGCGCTAACTGTGCATATCTCTCCTCTAATTCAAGGGAAGTTAATTTTCCTTCTCTATCAAATCCTCTAGCAAGGCAAATTCCGCTATAGCCACCAAGAGCACCTATTTCAAGAACATTTTTAGCCCCTGAAATTGATATAAGCATGGTTAGAAGTTTTCCAGAGGAAGGAGATACCGATATGGAAGGCATTCCGTTTTCTTCGATGGACGAAATGACTTCCTCCAAAAGTGCATCCTGATTATGAAACACTGAATCAATATAGCTGTTAATTTGTTTCATTAAATTCAATTCCTTCCTCATTATTATCTAAAGACTTTTCACTATCCTCCACCAAATTTTCTTCTCCTTCATTATCTTTGGGTGTTTCCATTGTCTCGTTCTCATGAATTTCAAATAACTGAACAAATTCGTTTATTACCATGTCCATGGCTTTTAATTCACCGACTAAAATTGGTTGAATAGATTGAAACTCTGGTTTATCTAACTGTTCCATAATGGTTGAACGTTTAAGATTCATCCTCTCTAAAAAAGCAATTGCTCTACCTCGACGAAATGTTTTCGGTCCATGTGAACCATCTCTTCCTCTGTAACGCTCACCACGATGATGCCCCTCACTCTTAAAGTCCTTGATTTTTTCATTTCTCATAATAAATCACCTTTCTTTGTATACAATTGTATACAATTAGATATATAGAATTGTATACAAACGTATACATGTTGTCAATGTTTGTTCAAACGGATAATGTTAGGTAATGTTAGGTAATGTTAGGTACCAGGTTCTCATTCGATTCGGAATTATGTTAGAACCTGGCACCTGAAAACTTACCAACGGGTGTGATTGAACAGCAGGAGTAGAGAGAGTAGCTCGTGATTAATCATAGAAAGGAGCAGTATTATGAATTTTAATTTGAAAGAAGCCATTGAGGTTTTGGAGCGTACACCACATACATTGGAATGTTTTTTATCTGGTTTATCTGATGAATGGTTGCAATGCAATGAAGGGGAAGGAACCTGGAATGTCACAGAAGTAATTGAGCACTTCATTGAGGGAGAGAAAAATAATTGGATACCAAGGATAGAAATTATTCTTCAGGAAGGTGAAAATAAATTTTTTCCCCCATTTGATCGTTATTTTCACTTAAATGAAAGGTCTGAAAGATCTATTGAACAAAAGTTACTTGAATTTAAAACGATTAGAACGCAAAATATAACCAGACTTAAGGTTCTTATTGAACCTGAATTGCATCTTGAATTGACGGGGTTACATCCTGCATTTGGTGTAGTGAAGTTAAGAGAATTGCTTTCTACGTGGGTTGCTCATGATTTAACGCATATTGCTCAAATCGTAAGGGTAATGGCTGAGAGATACAGAGCGGACGTTGGCCCTTGGAAAGAATATTTAGGTATATTGAAAAAACAATAAAAGAATTATTCAAATCATAAAAAGATATATATTTCAGAAATTAGGTCTTGAGAAAACCCATAATACACCTTCATTAAAGCTACTAAAGATGATGTTTCCATGGAATACAGATTATCAAAATTATGAGCGAGAAAGTATATTAAACATTCTTAAACCATACACAGAAAAAGTTCTAGTGATTAAGACCAAGAATGATTTGTATAATTTATTAAACCTAATAATAGGTAAATGAAATTTTTGGCATAATAATACAAAAAACCAATCATAACCAAAGTGATAAAGCAACAAACTTTTTTGCGAACATCGTGACTTAATTCTAAGCAGCACATCTTTTTTTTACATCGCGACTTTATTTTAAATCAACAACTAACCTCCCTCTATAAACGTTGATACCTCAATGTTTATAGAGGGAGGTTTGTTGAAAAGTATCATAATTTTAGTTGAACTATATGCAAACGTACACCCTTTTTTTGGGGGGATATTAAATACCGTGTACCAGGTTCCCATTGAATTCAGAGTTGTGTTAGAACCCGGTACCTGAAATTAAGGCCCTGGATTATTATTTATTGTACTACCTGCTGTCTTTGATCAAATTATTTTTGGTGAAGCTTTCTTATTAGGGTTTTTAGCATTATTTTTATTCGCCAACGAACAAAATATGCCTATTTTATTGGTGTTTTAATTTTCGCAGTAGGTGTTCCTTCAGCATTATCCTATAGCGTATTTGCTTATATTTTAATCTTCTCGAAGAATATTTTTGACTCAGCTGATTATTTAGTTAGTAATATTTTAATGCCACTAGGTGTGTTCTTAATCTCTATTTTCATACCATTGAAGATTAAGAAAAGTACTTTACGAGAAGAACTATTACAACATTCTCGTTTAGGATCTTCTGCATTTAATATTTGGCTCTTCATTATGAAGTACATTATCCCTCTAATCATTATCATCGTATTCCTTGATATTACGGGCATACTCGATAAAACTATTGCACTTTTTTAAGATGAAACCACCTGGGTTTTAAGTGCATATAAAGAATTGGAATAAAGTTAGATTAAAAATATTACTTGAAGAATTATATAGCAACAAACGAAAAAATCCATTTTGAAAAAAGTTTGATCAAAATGGATTCTTCGTTTGAAAATGTAGGTTTAGTTTTTATAAAAAAGTTTGATCATTTTTCTGTTTGATATAAAACTAACTCATAGTATTATTGAAGTAAAATCTACTTTTACTGAACCTCCATGTAAAATAAAAGTAGTAAAATGTTACAATCAAATGGCACTACAAAGTAATCGAGATGGTAAAGGTTAATATCACTTAAAAATAATAAAAAGAAGGCTATTTACAATCCTCTGTAAATAGCCTTCTTCCTATATTTCCTCTTTTTGAATATGGTTAATTAATCTCTCAAAATACTGTATTGAAGAGTTTACTCTATAGTTTGCATAATCCCCAATAAAGTCTGCTAATACTTCTTTCCCTGGTTCCATAAAATGTTGTCTCTCAAATTTAGACATCTTGTCCCAAGTCGTTTTTATCTCATTTACCTTTTTTTCTAATATACCGATGACTTTATCTCGATCCACATATTTCATATTGGCTAAACCAATGACCATACTACCGATTGTGTCTGCATTTTCAAAGAGTTTATAGATTTTTTTCGGTAATATTTCTCGGCCTTTTTCAGTGATTGCAAATACTTGTTTATCTGGTCGATGCTCTTCTTTAATGATTTCTTTTGCCTCAATGAAGCCTTGCTTCGCTAATGATTCAAAATGGTAATATAACTTGCTTTCAGTTAGACCATTTATCGTATCAAGTGGCTGTAATTCTGAGATTTGTTTTTTCAATTTATAAGGGTAATTATTTTCTTCCATAAGCTTAGTCAGAATGAAAATTTGAATTGCCATTATTTCAGCTCCTTAGGCAAATATTAGTTCTATTGTATCAAAACTAATCATTTACTTCAGCAGAATTTAAACTTTTGCAGATTCTCTTGAATCCTCTACTAGCACTGGCTTGTGTAAGATCCAAACGATAACAATGTTAATTAGCATCGCTACTATACCAACTAAAGCTAACCCTAACAAATAAGGGCTTACACTTGTACTACCAAAAATATTCGCAAAGTAAGCTTGCACTGAATAATACATCGGTGTAATATGGCTCGCCCACTCATAAGGTGCATACATCATATCACGTGAAATCGTTGCACCATTAGCAATCGTTTGAACTAATAAAATTGGGATATTTAAGATCATGCCTGCTTCACCAATTAAGAATACTACAATTGCTGTGAAGTTAAAGCATACCCAATAGTTCAGGATTTGTTGTCCCCAAATTTGGAAGAATAAATCTCCGCTTAAATCATTGATACCAAACGCTATACCTGCTGAAGCTAAACCAGCAATAACACCAATAAGGATTGCTGTTAATTGTACATAAATGAATAAACGTGTTTTCGTAGCTCTCCCGCGATTTACTTTAAACGCTCCAACTAATTGCATCGCCGCAATCATCGCCCCTACATATAAGGACATAGTTAAGAACATTGGTAACATATTGTTATGCATACCATCTGGAATGTCATTAATTTTAACAACATTACCTACATAACTGTTTTCAATCAGCTCAGCCATTTCTTTTGCTTGCTCTTCTGGTACATTAAAGTTCATTAAAATACCTTGTGCTGTTTGCTGTGAGAATTGGCCACTTAATTGCTCATTAATTTGAGAAACAACTTGTGTCATAGAAGATGATACAACTGTTGCCCCTGCTTCGTTGAGAGTGAAATCAATGCTTGATGATACATCACTATTTCGTAAATCAGCTGAAAATGTTTCTGGAATATGGATAACTAAAGCTAATTCGTTATCTTCTAAATTTTTTAAAGCCGCTTTATTCGAAATGTTTGTTTTTATATTCTCAAATGGGAGTTGTTCTACTAAGCTCTCTGTAATTTGAGCTCCAGATTCTCCTACATCATCATTAATAATGGCAATCGGTAATTGATCGATATTCCCAGGAATTGCTGTATAACCTGGCAAAAAGATTCCTAACATACACACTGCATAAAAAACACCCATAAATATAGAGCCTATGGCACCTTTACTCTTCAAAAACTCTGTAAATTTCATATTGTAATCCCTTTCTAAATATCTATTTGTTATTTCATTATTAATTAAATTAAAGTACTTTAATTGAACCACTTTAACTGAACCACGTTTAGTATCTTATAAGATTAAAGTTTCAATTGCAATCAAAAAGTATAGTATGGCCAATTTTGTTGTTAATTTTTGTCCAAGTTATGAAAACGAGAGGATCGTTACTAACCATAAGTGATCTAAACTTATTAAAAAATAAGTACATCGCTAATAAAATAACACCGCCATAGCAAATCCAATTCGAACAAGGGGAGATCCTAATTTATTTTTACAATCTTGGTGTTACTAAATAAAACAACTTTTAACTCATCATTAGCTCTCTAAAATTTCCAACTATTTAATTCATGAATTATAACTGAATAAAATGAATTGATCTTATCAATCTTGCCCTAAAATAAAAATAAACACTGTTCCTTTTTTACAGGAAAGCGCCTCATTTCTGAAGATAGTTGAATATACTTTTGTCTCAATTGGTCTTTAAAAAAAGCTACATTAAATTTATTGGTATATTTCGAACAAATCATAATCTTTTTTTGGGATCCTTACTGTATAAATTACAAAAGGGGCAATTCAAATGACTTTAGCGAACATAATAGCTGATATTTTTTCTTTAAACGATAGGGACAAAGAATCCATTTTAGATTATCTAACTCGCCATTTCTCGGCGTCGACTTTACAGCAAGGAGCTTTAATCGGTGAATTGTTCAGTTACAATTAAGTCAGGTACTGATAAGAATTATCAAATTAAAAAGGAACCAAGTTTTTCTTAACGGGTTCCCATTTGAGGTGCAAACATTGCAAATCACATTATATTTTTTTCACTGACATCAATAAACGAAAAGAAGGGATAGCAATTAAGCTATCCCTTAAATTCTCTTTCAACTCCCGTTAGTTAAATAAATTTGTTGTCTGTTTTTATTGAGTGTCTTCGTCGCTTATGTACTCCAAAATATCACCTGGCTGACAATCCAAAGTCTTACATATTGCTTCTAATGTTGAAAAACGAACCGCTTTTGCTTTCCCATTTTTCAGAACAGAAATATTTTCCATAGTAATTCCAATCCTCTCCGAAAGCTCCGTTACACTCATTTTTCGTTTTGCTAACATCACATCAATATTAATAATAATTGCCATATTATCCACCTCAGACCGTCAAATCATTTTCTGATTTTATGTTGATCGCTTCTTGTAGAAGCCGTTGGAGGATAGCAGCAAAAACGGCGATAACCAACGAAGAAAAAATGATGATGAGTCCCATTAATCCAATAGGAGGGTCAACTTTCTTAGCTATAAAACGGAAGAGTGGCAAACCTAATACATACAAACCACTGATTGTAATCGCACAGCACTTTATGTTCATTAACGACTTTACAGATAATTCCGAGAACGCTGTGTTTTCGTCAATGTACCGTAAAAGATTGAAAGCCTGATAGAGAGCAAAGTAAAAAGGCACAGCCGCTCCATACATCACGATGAAAATGAGATATTTCAATGGGGCAATATTTGGATACAATTTTGATGCGAAATTCTCCATATGGGGCACTAAAAATATACATAAAGCAAGAACTGCAATTCCAGCCATAAAAATAATTAACTTTAAGAAAGTGGTTGAACCTCGTTTAACATTCATATTAAGCACCTCAATTATTTAATGACAATATAAACTTAACTCACCATTTATCGTTTCGCAATAAATCTATATTGTTTTACATCATATTATTTTTGTTATTTAAATATCCTTTTAATTTTGACAAAAATAAAATACATTTCTTATTACAAAGAAATGCTCTCACTATAAAATGTTAAATTTACAACTTGTTCAAAAAGCTCAATCCGAATAACATGGATTGAACTTTTCTAATTCAATTAACAAAGGGGGGTTATTGATTAAAATTTCAGTTCTCAACTTTGTTGTTCAGTACCCGACTTTGTTGTCATTTAACAAAAATTGTAGCTTTGAAATAAAGTTTGATCAAAAATGTTAATAGAACCCCTACTTTATGGTAAATAGAAGAATTCATTTTGAAAAAAAGATTGATCAAAATGGATTCTAAAATTTTGTATCCAGATGGAATTTTTATAAAAAAGTTTGATCATTTTCTGTCATAAGAAAATAAAGTATTAGACAGAATGTGTCTATCCCAAGCGGCTTTTCAAATTATAAAACCTCCAGACTTCAAAAAATAAGTATTCGACTGACACCAAAAATAGAAACAGCGGCAGCCTTGGACGAGAAAATAAAGTCCTAGACTGCCACTGTTTTATTGAACTATCGTACTCGATAGCGTAATCTACTTTAGGGAGACAAGGTCATCTAACCGTCTGGTAAATGAGACCTATGGCTCCAGAATCAAAGGTCTTATTTTCGATAAGTTTAAGATTGATCTTCTCCTTGAGACCTTGGAATAACGGCAACCCGCTGCCGATCAGGACGGGAGAAACCGTAATTTTATACTCATCTATTAAATCAAACTGCATAAGGTAGTGTGCGAACCTAGGACTGCCGAGTATGACCATATCCTTGCCTGGCTGCTGTTTGAGGTTCTTGATCTCTTCTTCGACATCTTCTTTCACCAGTCTAGAATTATTCCATTCGACTTTCTCCAGCGTCGTGGAAAAAACGATTTTGGCTGTCTTTTCGATCCACTCGGCATGATTCCGTTCATACTGCGAAGCCGATGGGTTCGAAGGCACAGATGGCCAGTAACTGTGCATCATCTGATAAGTCCCCCGTCCCCAAATGACAGTGTCGGCAGTACTCAGAATTTCTTTCGCGTGTTTCTCCAAATCAGCATCGTAGGAAACCCAGCCAATGTCCATTTCACCGTTCGGGCCTTCTACAAAACCGTCAAGCGATGCGTGCAAAAATAGAACGAGTTTTCTCATTTTCAGTTCTCCTTTGTTCATGAGGGATATTTACATTAACCTTTTTAGCACATTTCAGCTTGGGTTGTTTCTTATGGATTGCTAATTTAAACTGCCCGTTAGCTTAATGCCTCATCGATATTCTAATACTTTATTTTCCTCGAACATTTTCTACGTGTGTTATTCCATTAAAGCACCCTACTTTTAGATTTCTTTAATTGAGGGTAAGAATAAACTCCTCCACATCTTCGCCACGTGCATTGGAAAACCCGCTGTCCTCACCAGTAATCGTGAATCCACATTTCTCTAGAACCTTGAGGGATCCAGCATTGTCTTTCGCGGCACGAGCATAAAGGGGGCGAATTGTAACGTAATTTAGAAATTCCCGTAAAGCGTTGGTTGCGATTTCCTTGCCCCAATATTCCTTTCCAATCCAAAAGCTAACCTCTGGTTCTCCGAACTGCTCGAAACGTGAAATATGCCCAACCACTTTATTTTCGACAATGATCGTCTGCTTAATAATATCCTTATCCGTAAGAATTTTGTACCAGTGTGTAGTGAAGCTATCCCAATCACTGGGGTCCTTACTCGTAAAGGCAGCCATATGGTTTGCTTCACTGCTCTGTTGGTGCTTGAAAAAAATAGGAAGGTCATCCCCAATCACATTCCGAAGCATTATGTTACTCATCAAACTCCCCCTTTGTCGTTCACTTTATTTTAGTAAACGTGTGTTCTTTCTTCAATAAATTTTTGGAATACTAAACCCGTTTTATGAACAAAAATATATTCTGATCAAACCACTTTGATTTGCCACTAATAATCCTTTCCCTTATTCTATTAACTGGCCCGATTGCGGAGTAATGCCATGTTATTTTTACCAAAAAAGGCCCTTTAGACAAAGCATATCCAAAGGGGTAAAACTGTGCAACTTTTTTATAAACAGTTAATCTTTTTTATAAACGGTCGAACTTTATTTCAAACCCACACCTTCTTTTTTTGATTTAAGCAACTTTGTAAGTAATCCATACAAATATACCTCCGAAGTCGTTAAAAATGTTTCTCGTGGCTTCTCGTAAGTTATAATAGGTTCTCTATTGAGATTGTGAAGAGTTACACTTAAACTAAAGCACCCGTTAGTTGAACAAGAAAAGTGAAGTTTATTTAACAATCTCGCCCGTTTGATGAAATATATTCCCTTCGATACAAGGATAAACTCCATCATTAAGGGAATTATATCTTTCAAAAGGTGGTGTACTGATGAATAAAATTATATTATCCGCTTTTTCTTTTCTTTTACTCATTTTTAACGGAACAGCCGCAGAAGCAAATCCAAAGACTGAAGCAATACCCCAAAACCGATTCCCAAGTTTAATGGAAAGAGCATTTATGAGGAGCCTTGATGGAACTATCCTTGATATAATGAGTAATTATGGTGATAATCAGTTATTTGAATACGGGAGAATAGAAAAAATATCTGGAAACGATCCATATGATGTCTCGTTAAGGGTCATCGGGTTTGAAGGGGCGCATAACCCACCATATAAATTGATTCGTATGACCATTCGAATACCTGGAGATAAGGGTGCTAATTATAGCGTTTTGTCGTATTCT
Organism: Psychrobacillus sp. L3; assembly: GCF_042945595.1. Taxonomy (GTDB): domain Bacteria; phylum Bacillota; class Bacilli; order Bacillales_A; family Planococcaceae; genus Psychrobacillus. The sequence continues at coordinate 3,704,321 of NZ_CP168493.1, forward strand.
CATAATCTTATCTCTGACAAAGAATTTGATAAGCTAACTGAATACGCTACATATGATTAGAGTGGCTATCCTAAAAAATTATATGTTTTCCGCAATCTGACCCGATTGTTGAACACGAGTTAAACAGCACTCTTCAACTAACCTGCTACTTTAGTTCAATAAGTTCATCAAAAAGAAGAGTTAATCCTCCTTGGATTAACTCCCCCACAGATTGTTCACCCTAACATTTAGATGTCTCTGTTCTGCAACATGAATGACTAGAACTTTGTGAAACCAAGTTAATACTACATACACCTGTTTCAGGTAAATCTAGTTCTACTTTTTTAGCTGATACAAAGTCACCCGAAAGATAAGCAACAATCGATCTAACTTGTTCATAGCCAGTTGCCATTAAGAATGTTGGAGCTCGACCATAACTCTTCATTCCAACAATATAAAAATCTTTTTCAGGCTGTCTTAATTCCTCTTCACCATGCGGACGTACTGTTCCACAACTATGAAGGTTGGGGTCAATTAATGATGCTAGAGCTTCAACGCTTTCTGTTGCAGTATCTATACTTAGTCTAATTTCTCTTAAAACAGAGAAATCAGGACGGCTTCCTGTATTTGCAATGATTTCATCAACAAGAGGAAGTGTGATTTCTCTTCCATTAGATTCTCCAATTATTCCGATACCATCATTTTTCTTTGTTAGTTGATGGATTAGAAAAGGAGTATGGACTTTTACTCGTCCAATGTCCACTAATTGATGTATGCGACTTCCCAACTCACCTCTTGCCTCAAGAGCGTCTTTTTCTTCACCACCGTATGCATCTGCTACATTTTTCTTTCGCATTATCCATGTAATATCTACTTCATCGTTTAGTTGTGATAATTCTAAAATCGTGTTTATGGCTGAATGACCACCTCCAACAACAGCGATTCTTTTTCCCTTGTATCTTGCTTGATGCTCACCCTGTATATCAGGAATTCCATAATAAATATGTTGTTTTAATTCCTTTTCCTCTTTTGTCCAAATGCTATCAGCATTTATTGGATTTGGATTTGACCAAGTTCCCGTAGCATCAATTACTGCCCTAACTTCTATCTTTTTAGACAGTCCATTTTCCTCAAGATATAAAACAAAGGGTGATTTATCTCGATTTAAAGTTTTCATTTTATCTAAACCTTTTTTACTTATGGAATTAACTTTTGTATTCAGTAGTAGAAAAGGTTTTATTTCAGGTAGCTTTGATAAAGGCAACAAGTATTCTTCTATTAGCTCACTACCTAAAGGTAATTTTTTCAATGATGGAGAAGTCCACCCATGCTTTTCTAGAAGTCCCTTTGCAACTTTATCGATGTTGTATTGCCACGGTGAAAATAATCTTACATGAGCCCAGTTTAATATATTACTTCCTACACTATCACCTGACTCTAAAATTAAAAATCGTTCACCAATATCTGCTAGATGTGCAGCCGCTGCTAATCCTACTGGACCAGCACCAATGATTGCAATAGGCAATTCCTTGTTTGTTACCGATTCATCTTGGTTAATTGAATTTGTATTGGGTCCACAACATCCTCTAACGTTAATTTGTTTCAATTCAATGTTATTCATCCTCTTACCTCCATAAAATTAGTGTTATTAGCAAAATAAACGAAAAAAGATTGCATTATGCAAGTATTATGCGTTTTTTTAAGCAAGATTTAACTTGCTTAAAGTAGAGGGGTACAACAAACACTTGATTTTGACATTGCTTGGTTTAATAGTTTTATAGAACGAATAACTGTTTCTATTTCAAATTCGTTCATATGCGAGAATACTTCCTCTAAATAAGCATTCATCGACTGGTCAATGGTAGTAGCAACGAATTTCCCTTGTACCGTTAAGGATAAAATATACACCCTTTTGTCTTTAGAAGAAGGTGTTTTGTTTACTAATTCCATTTTAATGAGCGTCTGCACTTGTCTGCTAAAAGTCGTTATATCCATTGCGATTGTTTCCGCAATTTGTTGCATAGATGGTGATGTTTGTTTATCAATTTCATAAAGAATGTGACTTTGCACAGATGATATATCCATAGATCCAATTGAACAACAATTTTTATTTAGAAGTCCAAACCTACGAGTAAGCACTTGAAATAGTTCACGTTTGTTTTCCATGTCATCACCTCTTATATTATTTATACTCTTTTTAATTGCACTTTGCAACTATTTGGTTTAACATTTCATTAAATACTTTATATCAGGGGGAATGAGTATGGTTTATATGATTAGAAAAGCTAAAAAAGATGATTGGGAACAAATTAAAAGTATATATGAAAATGGGATAGCCAGTGGCTTAGCTACATTCGAAACCAAATCACCGCACACGTATGAACAATGGATGTTAAAAGCAAATAGTGAATGCATGCTAATTGTACATGATGAACAGTATATATTAGGTTGGTGCAAACTTACTTCAATATCTGATCGTTTAGCTTATTCTGGCGTGGGAGAAGTCAGTATCTATGTGCATCCCACAGCACATGGGAAAGGAGTCGGTGATTTACTCTTGAAAAATTTGATTCATCTATCAGAAGAACAAGGATTTTGGACTTTACAGGCTTCCATGTTTCCTGAAAATAATCGTAGCCTATACTTGCATAAGAAAAATGGGTTTAGAGAAGTGGGGATACGAAAGAAAATAGGAAAGTTAAATGGGAAATGGAGAGATAATGTTTTATTAGAAAGAAGAAGTAGTTTAGTCGGATTAGATCAATAAATTTTCAATCTACAAGCCAAATACCGAAGATAACACTTAAAAACGCGTATCCTATGTTTTCTAGGATACGCGTTTTAGAATATTCTTTATTCTGAGTGAATTATTCACCTGTCTCAGCAAAATGCTTAATTCGTTCCCCAATTTCATCACAAATTCGTTGAAAGGTAGCCCATTTCTCTTCATCAGTTCCTTGAGCTTTTGCAGGGTCATCAAATCCCCAATGATCCCGTTTTACATGAGGGGGAGTCATTGGACATTTATCCGCAGCATCACCACATAATGTAACGACAAAATCTGCATTATTCAATGTATTCATATCAATAACATCTGAAGTTTGAGTAGAAATATCAATACCAGCTTCTTTCATTGCTTTGACAGCATTAGGATTTAAACCATGTGCTTCAATTCCAGCGCTCTGAATTACCCACTCATTACTTAAATATTTTTTTCCCCAACCTTCTGCCATTTGGCTTCTGCATGAGTTTCCTGTACATAAAAAGTAAATTATTTTTTTAGTCATTATTAAGTAATCTCCTTTTAGAAAAATAGTAATGAAACATATAGACCTAATAAAGTAATGAATAGGATAGGAATTGTTAGAACAATACCAGTTTTAAAATAGATTCCCCACGAAATTTTTACCCCTTTCTGAGATAAAACATGAAGCCATACCAACGTTGCAAGGGAACCGATTGGAGTAATTTTTGGTCCTAAATCGGAACCAATGACATTGGCGTAAACAAGTGCTTCACGAATAGTACCAGAAGTATTTGTTTCTGCTATGGCTAATGCGTCAATCATTACGGTTGGCATATTATTCATTAGGGAAGATAAGAAAGCTGCAATGAAGCCCATCGACATAGTAGCGATGAATAGCCCTTGCTCGGCAGCTACTTTGATTACACCAGCCAGTACACTTGTAAGACCCGCATTCCCCAACCCATAAACAACTACATACATCCCAATCGAGAAAAACACAATATTCCATGGAGCTCCTTTTATAACTGTTTTTGTATCAACAGCCTTACTTCTTCTTGCCATTGCAATAAAGAAGATTGCTATAATTCCTGCAACTATCGAAACGGGTATATTTATGAATTCGCTTGTAAAATAACCAATAAGTAAAATAGCAAGAACATACCATGACAGATGGAACATTTTTATATCTCTAATCGCTTCTTTTGGTTCTCTTAGTTTCGTTAAATCAAATGTTCTTGGTATACTTTTTCTAAAATAGAATAATAGAATACCGATAGTTGCTATTAATGAAAATATATTAGGAATGATCATTCTTGAAGCGTATTCAACAAAGCCTATTCCAAAGAAATCTGCTGATACAATGTTAACAAGGTTACTTACCACGAAAGGTAGCGAAGTTGTATCCGCGATAAAACCACTCGCCATAATAAAGGGGAAGATCATCTTTTCTTTGAAATTTAAATTACGAACCATGGCTAAGACAATAGGTGTCAAAATTAAAGCCGCCCCATCATTGGCAAAAAAGGCAGCGACAGTGGCTCCTAAAACACTGACATAAACGAACATTTTAATACCGCTACTTTTTGCAGCACTTGCCATATGTAAGGCAGCCCATTCAAATAAACCAATTTCATCTAAAATTAAAGAAATCAAGATTATCGCGATAAATGATAATGTTGCATTCCAAGTGATGTCTACAACTTCTATCACATCCCCGAAATCGACTACCCCTACCAATAACGCAATAATAGCTCCTCCGCAAGCTGACCAACCGATGTTCAAACCTTTTGGCTGCCAAATGACAAAGATAAGCGTTACGATAAAAATCAATGCTGCTAAAATGACTTGTGACAAAATACTAACCTCCATTTACTCACATGAAATACGTAATCCCTGCTGTTCTAATTCTTGTAGTTGAAAATCTTGGTTTGGAAGATGATGAATTATACTCTGGATGAGTTGATGCACATCACTTTCATTATTTAATGAATAGATAATCCATTGCCCTTTTCTTGTTTCCCGCACCAATCCAGCGTCTTTTAACTTTCTTATGTGTTGACTTATAGCGGGTTGACTTACTTTGAATACTTCAACAAATTCACAAACGCAATAATCATGCGAATCCAACATTTTAATCATTGTTAGTCTTGTTTTGTCACCCAAGAGCTTCAGAATTGTTGCAGCTTTTTCTATTTCGATTGTTGATAACACTATAATATACCTCCTCATTCACTATATAACCATTTGCTTATATACTAATTTACTTATATATAATTTGCAACTTTATTTTATTGTTATGTTGGTTTCCTACTTTTTTGTCATTTAGCAAGTAATGAAATATTTATAGTCTCTCTTTTAATTATTAAAAAAATCCCAAACCAATTGGGTTTGGGATTTTTGAAATATCTTTTATATCAGTACCCGACTTTGTTGTCCAGTACCCGACTTTGTTGTCATTCAACACATTTATCGCAAATTTAACATTTTTTATTCCACTGTTACCGACTTCGCCAAGTTTCTTGGTTTATCCACGTCACAGCCTCTATGCAATGCTGCGTAATAGCTGATTAGTTGTAATGGAATTACTGCTACTAGCGGAGCGAATAGCTCGTGTACTTTTGGAAGTACGAAGCGATCGCCTTCTTCTTCATGACCTTCCATAGCAATGATGCATGGGTTTGCGCCACGTGCTACTACTTCTTTTACGTTTCCACGAATGTTCAGGCTCACTGCTTGTTGAGTGGCAAGAGCGAAAATCGGTGTACCGTCTTCGATTAGAGCGATTGTACCGTGTTTTAGTTCTCCGCCTGCAAAGCCTTCTGCTTGAATATATGAAATTTCTTTTAGTTTTAGAGCACCTTCTAGACTTACGTAGAAGTCGATGTTGCGTCCGATGAAGAATGCATTTCTAGTTGTTGCTAAAAATTCTGTTGCGATTTGTTCCATTTCTTCTTTGGAATCCACGATTGCTTGCACCGCATTTGCTGCAATCCCTAGTTCTTTGACTACATCAAAGGCTAGTGTTTTCCCTTGAGACTGTGCGTATACAGAAGCTGATACCATTAATACTGCAACTTGAGCAACATAAGCTTTTGTAGATGCAACTGCAATTTCAGGACCAGCATGAAGTAATAATGTATGATCTGCTTCTCGAGAAAGTGTTGACCCTGGTACGTTTGTCATTGTAATCGTTGGGTAACCTTTTTCTTTTATTTTCACAAGTACTTGTCTGCTATCTGCAGTTTCACCTGATTGTGTTAGGAACATAAATAATGGTTTCTCTGATAGAAGTGGCATGTTGTAGCCAAATTCACTAGAAATATGCACTTCTACTGGAATACCAGCAATTTTTTCGAAGTATTCTTTACCGATCAATCCACCATGATAGCTTGTTCCTGCTGCAATAATATATAAACGGTCTGCATCATGAAGTGCATCTAAAATAGCTTGATCAATTGTAAGCTCACCTTGTTCATTTTGGTATGCTTGAATTATTTTACGGATTACAGCAGGTTGTTCATCCATTTCTTTAAGCATATAGTGAGGATATGTTCCTTTTTCAATATCACTCATATCAAGTTCCGCTTTGTATGAAGCACGTTTTACTTTTGTTCCATCTAGTTTTTGAATTTCAACAGAATCTTTTTGAACGATTACGATTTCTTGGTCATGAAGCTCTACATACTGCTCCGTAACTTGTAGCATCGCCATAGCGTCTGAAGCTACAACATTAAATCCATCACCAATTCCTACTAATAGTGGTGATTTATTTTTCGCTACATAAATCGTATTTTTATCTTCTTTGTCTAGTAGAGCAAGTGCATACGATCCGTGAATGAGATGTAATGTTTTTCTAAGAGCATCTACTGTAGAAAGACCGTCTTGTGAGAATTTCTCAATAAGCTGAACAATTACTTCTGTATCCGTGTCAGATGCCATTTCTACATTAGGTAAATACGCTTTTTTCATTAGGTGATAGTTTTCAATAACACCATTATGCACAAGCGTAAAACGTTTTGTTGTACTTTGATGTGGATGTGCGTTTAGTTGGTTTGGAACTCCATGAGTTGCCCAACGCGTATGACCAATTCCAAGCTTCGCATCTACATCTTCATCTACTACGTCACGTAAATCAGCTATACGTCCTTTTTCTTTGAAAACGACTACGCCTTCTTTATTTAACACAGCAATCCCCGCAGAGTCGTATCCACGGTACTCTAATTTTTCTAAACCATTTAACAAAATTTCTTTAACATCTGCTTCTCCAATATATCCTACAATTCCACACATAATCTTATTTCCTCCATTTACATTCATGTCAAAATAAGCTCCCTGCACATTTAGCGCAGTAGCTCATTAAGCTAAGAATGCCTTCTTTTCCCCTCTGTCATACAATCACTCGTATGGTTTATGAAAAAGAATAACAACCGGGCAAATACGGTCGGGAGGCATCCGCCGAAAGTTCGATAACCTCCACCTCGTCTGCTGAAGATACATTTCCGTCCAATTTCTTCAGCTCTGGCGCTATAATTGTTTTCCTGTTTTTACGCGTTTCTTGTCCCTCCATTTCTACGCGTTTGCTGTAATGTTAGTTCATACAAGAGGTATGACAACTTAAAATCAGCATCTCTATCATACTTAAATTAAATTCCATAGTCAATTAAGTACTCCTACTATAAATGCAATAACAATACAATTTGCTACACAAAAAGAGCCACATATCCGTGGCTCTTCGTTTAACCGGTAATCGCACCATATATTAAAGCTAATAAAATGACAAATGCGGGATGAACTTTGAACTTAACTAATAATAGCAAGCTTGCAGCTATTAGTATGATTGAACTCCACATCCCCAATCCTATAACTGATTCTTGCGCAAACTGGATGGTCATAAAGCCTAGTAAAACGGCTATAATCGGTCGAATAAACTTCGATAAGTTTTTTACTTCCGGAGAATCTTTATACTTTAATAAGATGGCCATCATACCGATCATTAATATTAAAGCGGGAGCTATAGTGGCAAACATTGCGATGAAGGAACCTAATATACCACCCTCCGTGTAACCAATATAACCTGCCATTTTCGTAGCAATTGGTCCAGGTAGTGAGTTTCCAATAGCTACTACTTCGCTGAATTCTTGTGTTGTCATCCAGCCATATTTCCCAACTACTTCATGTTCCACTAATGGTATGGAGGCTGGACCTCCTCCATAGCCTAGTATATTCGGAATAAAAAAGGCTAGAAATATACGCCAATAGATCATATTTTCTTCCTCCTTTTAAGTAAGGGGGCGAACACAAGAACTATGCACGCTAAAATTACAATGGCAGGATGAATATGTAGAACTTCTATTAATACAGTTGAAAGAACTATTAACAATAATGCCTTCAACCAACCAAGAGATTCTCCTGATTTCTTTATAAAGTCCCACGTTAATTGACCAAGCAATACCGCTACTACTGGTATTACGGCGATAGACATATTTTGCACTTTCGGAATATCCTTATACTTTTGTATTAATCCCAATAATAAAATCATCATTAATACAGTCGGAATTACGGATACAATAATTGCATTTAAACAACCCCATATACCCGCTATTCGGTAACCGATATACCCTGCCATTTTTGTGTTAATTGGTCCAGGCAACGTATTTGCAAGAGCAAGAGTGTCTCCAAATTCATCTTCATTCATCCAGCCATATTTTTTTACAACCTCTTGATGAACGAGTGGTATAGAAGATGGACCCCCTCCGAATCCAAGAATCCCTGAACGGAAAAAGGCTATACTTATATCCCTATGAAGAACATGACCTGGACGCCCGGATTTGTTCTTCATTGCAATACTTTTTACCAAACCGCTATAGCTCCATCCGTTCGAGATTCAGTTCCGCCTTGAAGTACACCCGTCTCCGCATTTCTCCAAATAATTTGTCCACGTCCAAAACTTCCGGTATCTGGCGCAATATGAATGTCATGACCTTTCCTTACTAAACTTTGTACAAGATAGTTTGGAAATTCGGGTTCGACATGCACAGTTTTCCCGTTTATCCATTGCCATCTTGGCATATCAAGCGCCGCTTGTGGGTTTATTAAATAATCGACCGTGTTCGTAACTATTTGGAAATGGCCTTGAGGTTGCATATATCCGCCCATTACGCCAAATGGTCCAACTGCTTGACCATCTTTGGTTAGGAATCCGGGAATAATCGTATTATATGATCGTTTACCCGGTTTGATAAAGTTTGGATGAGACTCATCTAGTGAAAAATCATGTCCACGATTTTGCAATGCAATTCCTGTACCTGGTACAACGACACCTGAGCCAAATCCCATATAATTACTTTGGATGTAAGAAACCATGTTTCCTTCTTCGTCAGCCGTAGCCAAATAAACAGTGCCACCTTTAGGTAATTCATATGGTTTAGGATAGCTTGCTTCCTCTTCAATAGTTGCTGCACGTTCTTTCGCGTATTCTTCTGAAAGTAACCGCTCCACGCTTACTGGCATTTCTTCAAGCTCTGTAATGAAAGCTTTTCCGTCTGTAAATGCTAATTTCATTGCTTCGATTTGTTGGTGAATTGTATTCGCGCTTTGCCATTCCGGTTTTGCGAGCTCCTTAAACACATTTAGTGCCATGAGTGCTATCATTCCTTGCCCATTTGGTGGTATTTCCCACACGTCATAGCCACGATAATTCGTCGAAACTGGCTCAACCCATTCAGGTTTATAGGTCGCTAAATCTTCTTTTGATAAATAACCGTTATGCTGTTTCATAAAAGTATCTATTTTATTTGCAATTTCCCCTTCATAGAAATCACGAGCATTCGTTTCACCAATTGCACGTAATGTTTTCGCATGATCAGGTGAAGACCATATTTCTCCGATTTCTGGAGCCTTTCCATTAGGTGCAAATGTCTCGAACCAAGATGTAAATTCTTCCGAGGTACAGTTCTCTTTAAACTTTCTATACGCCATTTTCCAGTACTTACCGAGAATCGGTGTTAAAGGATAACCTTCTTCCGCGTATCGAATTGCGGGCATTAGAACGTCTTTAAGTGGTAGTTTTCCAAACTTTTCCGATAACTCTGCCCATGCCGCTGGAACTCCAGGTACAGTTATCGGAATGACACCGTATACCGGCATCTTTTCGTGTCCTTTTTGTTTAATTTTATTTGCAGAAATCGACCTTGGTGCTGGTCCCGATGCATTTAACCCATGAAGCTTGTCTTTTGTCCAAACTAAAGCAAATGCATCTCCACCTATTCCATTTGACGTAGGTTCTACTACTGTAAGCGCCGCTGCAGTAGCAATTGCCGCGTCAATAGCATTCCCTCCTTTTTGAAGGATTTCTAGCCCTGCTTGAGCTGCCAATGGTTGCGATGTTGCAACCATTCCTTTTTTAGCGAATATGGTATGCCGTTTCGCTGCAAACGGGTGATGTAAGTAATCCATGATGTTCCCCCTCGTATTCTTTTCATATACTACTTTAAATGTTTGTTCCTGCAAAATGACACGCTGCAAAATGACCTTCTGCCACTTGTTCCCAACTAGGTTTTTTACTTCTACATATTTCCTGAGCAATAGGACATCTTGTATGAAACGGACATCCTGAAGGTGGATTTGCTGGGTTTGGTAAATCCCCTTGTAATCTAATTCGATTTTTATTTGCATGAACAGATGGACGCGGAATTGCCGACAATAATGCTTGGGTATACGGATGAATTGGATTAGCGAATAAATCCTCCACAGTAGCAAGCTCAACCGTATTCCCTAAATACATAACTAAAACACGATCACAAAAATATCGAACAACACCTAAATCATGCGATATAAATAAATACGATAATTGATACTTCTCTTGTAATAGCTTTAGTAATTTCAAAACTTGCGCTTGGACTGATACGTCTAATGCAGATACCGCTTCATCGCAGATGACGAATGAAGGATTTAATGCAATAGCTCTAGCAATACCGATACGTTGTCTTTGACCACCACTAAATTCATGCGGATAGCGTTCATAATGCTCTTCCTTCAATCCCACTTCGTTTAGTAGATCTATAACTGCGGCTCGTTTTTCTTTTTGAGACATATTCGTATGCATTGTAAACACTTCTTCTAAAGCATGGCCAATTCGTTGTCTAGGGTCTAACGAAGCAAAAGGATCCTGAAAAATCATCTGCATTTCTTTTACAAACTTCAATTTTTCTTTTCTTTTCAAATCTTGTATTTCTTGATTTTGAAAAATGATTTTACCTTCTGTTAAATCTTCCAATCCTAGAATTGCGCGCCCTAAAGTCGATTTTCCACAGCCCGATTCTCCTACTACCCCTAAGCTTTCTCCTTCATATAGCTTAAGCGAGACTTCTTCAACTGCTTTCACATGCCCTTGTACACGTTTTAATACTCCACCTTTAATCGGAAAGTACTTTTTTACTCCTTTTAATTCTAAGAGGATTTTCCGATCAGTTTTGGACGACAAAGTTACCACCTTGAATTTCCCCCTCTCCATGTAACCAACAACTTACAATATGTCCATGGCCTGTACTAAATTCTGGTGGAGCTATCTCACGGCATTTATCTGTAGCAAATTTGCAGCGAGGATGAAATCTACATCCATTAATTTTTTCTTGAAGACTAGGAAGTGACCCTGGTATAGGTTCTAATTCAAAATCAGGATCGTCTACGTTAGGAACTGAATTTAATAACCCTATTGTATAAGGGTGCTTTGGGTTATCAAATATGTCTGCCACTAACCCCTCTTCTACTTTTTTCCCGGCGTACATAACCATTACTCGATCTGCTACCTCTGCAACAACACCCATATCATGTGTAATTAACATAACGCCCATGTTGAGATTATCTTTTAATTCATTTATCAGGTCTAAGATTTGAGCTTGAATAGTTACATCCAGCGCTGTTGTTGGTTCGTCTGCTATTAATAGCCCAGGATTACAGGCAAGTGCTATTGCAATCATTACACGTTGTCTCATTCCACCACTGAGTTCATGTGGATACTGATTCATACGTTTTTCCGGATAAGGAATACCTACTTGCACCAATAATTCTATCCCTTGTTTTGTGGCTTTACTTTTGCTTAACTTATGATGAATCATTAGAGGCTCACGTAACTGATATCCCACTGTCAAAACTGGATTTAACGCTGTCATTGGCTCTTGGAAAATCATTGAGATTTTTGTGCCACGCATTTTTCTCATCTCTTCGTAAGGTAAGTTGTGTATTTCCTTTCCTTCGTATCTGATTTCCCCAGCCGCAATCCTTCCATTACTCGGAAGTAGACCGATAACCGATAAAGATGTAATACTTTTGCCACAACCAGACTCACCCACGATACACAACGTCTCGCCTTTCGCAATAGAAAAGGAGACATCTCGCACTGCTTGGACGTCCCCATCCGCAGTGCGAAATTCAGTAACTAAATGATTCACTTCCAGTAATGTCTCCCGCATCATCTAACCTACTTTCCAGTAATATTTTTTAAGTACCACTTACCATTAGGGTCTAATTCTAGCCCTGTATAAGCTTTATCTAGTGCCGCTGTAACCATTCCATGATACATTACTACTACTGCATTATCTTCAATCATCATTTTGTTCGCTTTGTCCAAAATTGTTTTTCGTTCATCTTGATCGATTGCTGTTCGAGATTCTACAACTAATTTATCAAATGCTGGATTGCTATATTGAGCACGGTTTGAAGAACCTACATTATCGCTATGGAAGTTTGGATATAACAACTCAGATCCATCTCCTGTTACATTTGACCAACTTAAGAAAGTAAGATCATAATCGCCTGCACGAGCAGTATCTAAGAATGTAGCCCATTCCATTGATTCAATTTGTACATTGAATCCCGCTTCCGTTAATTGAGCCTGGACTATTTCAGCCATTAAAGTAAAGTTAGAGCGATTTGCAGTTAATAATTTTATCGGTTTATTTCCATACCCATTTTTCTTCACTAACGATTTTGCTTTTTCTAAATCATAAGGAGTACCTGCTTTATCTTCTGATGAATCATATCCGAAAACTTTCGGCCCAATAACACTATCACTACGAACTCCTAGTCCGTTTAATTTAGAAACAAATGCATCACGATCCATTGCTGATGCTACTGCTTCACGGAATTCAGGGTCTTTATTTATTTCTCTTAAATGATTAAATGCTAAGTAGTAAACTGGTGAACCATCTATTTTCTCGATATCTACATTATCCAGTGATTCTAGACGTTTCATTTGTTCTGTTGGTAAGTTATCAATAAATTGAACTTCTCCTGTTTGTAGCATGGAAATTGCAGTTGATATTTCTGGTACTACTTTATAAACTACTTTCTTTAACTCAGGTGCACCACCCCAATACTCTTCATTTGCTTCTAGTACAATTTGATCCCCTGGCGTCCAACTTACAAATTTAAATGGACCTGTACCTACTGGTTCTTTCATTAAGTCTTGTTTTTGATCTGCTGTAGGACTAACGATGGCAGCATTCGTATGTGAAAGAGATGCTAAAAATGCACCATAAGGATATTTAGTTTTGATTTCCACTGTATACTCATCTAAAACATTAATTGTGTCTACCGGTTCTAGTAATGATGCACGAGGTGCAGCTGTTGCAGGATCGCGCAATTTATCAAAAGTATATTTCACAGCCTCCGCATTAAAAGGCGTTCCATCGTGGAACTTGATTCCTTCTTTTAATTTAATTACCCAAGTGTTTTCATCTGGTGTTTCATATGACTCCGCTAATTTAGGTTCAAATTCCATCGTTTCTACATTTCGTTGAAATAATTGTTCATACACTTGTTCAGTGATATTAGCTGATGGTGAGTCATTCATTAAAATAGGAGATAATCCTACTGCATCCGAAGTGGAAGCATAAGTAAAAGTTTTATTATTTACTGGAGTTTCACTAGTGGAATCCCCCGTTTTTTTTGGTGCAGATGCAGATTCATTACTTGAACATGCAGCTAATACGATTGACACGATAAATAAAACAACTAATAACAAATTCTTTTTCATTTCTTTTCCCCCTATTATAAGTTTTATTGGATATCCATATTTGGATCTAACGCATCTCTTAATCCATCTCCTACAACATTAAAAGCAAAAACAGTTATCATAATCGCTATCCCTGGAACAATTGTTAAATGTGGAGATGTCCACATATAATTTTGACCTTGAGAAATCATTGCACCCCATTCCGGCGAAGGAGGTTGGGCACCTAAACCTAAATAACTCAATGAGGCAGTAGAAAGTATTGCTGTACCCATTCGCATTGTTGCAAACACAATTATTGGTGCAAAAGCATTTGGCAATATGTGACGTACCATAATTCTAAAGTCAGAAGCCCCTAAAGACCTTAAAGCCATGATGTACTCCTTTTGTTTAATGGAGAGAACTGAACCCCGAACAATACGAGCACAACTCGGTATTGACCATACACTTATCGCAATCACCACGTTCACAAGGCTTGTCCCTAGAATCGCAATAATTAGCATAGCCAATAGAATTCCTGGGAATGAGAATAATAAATCTACAATCCTCATAATAATTCCATCTAGTTTTTTATAATAACCACCAAGTAAACCAAGGATAATTCCACCAAGTAATCCTAAACCAACTGCTGTAAATCCTACGATTAATGAGATTCTGGAACCATATACAATACGTGACCATACATCTCTGCCATAATTATCAGTTCCTAACCAATGACCATCTGAAAACATAGGTAGTTCACTGGCTACTAGATTCTGTTTTACTGGGTCATATGTAGCTAATAAAGGAGCAAACAATGCCATAAATACCAAGCCAAAGATAATTACAATGCCTATTACAGACAATTTATTTTTTAATAGTCTCTTTATCGTAGTGATATATACCTTTTCTCTTTTCTTACTCACGGATGTTTTTACTTCTGTTGTTAATACCGCATTTGTCATGGGAAACCTCCTTTCATCAGTCATAAGTAATTCTTGGATCAATAAACGTGTATACAATATCCACAACTAGATTTACGACTACGAACAACGTAGCTACTAATAATACCGAAGCTTGTACCATTGGAAAATCTCTCATTGCTATAGCATCTACCATTAGTCGGCCAACGCCATTAATAGCAAAAACTTTTTCAGTAATGATTGTTCCACCTAGTAAAGCACCAAAATTAACTCCGATAACGGTTATTACTGGTATCATTGCATTTTTTAAAGTATGTACCCAAATAACTTTACGCTCCCTGACTCCTTTTGCACGAGCGGTCCTTACATAATCCGCTTTAACAACTTCAAGAATGGAGGACCTTGTCATTCTTGCAATCATGGCTGCAGAACTTGTACCCAAAGTAATTGCCGGGAGAATCATCTGTTTAAATCCTTCAGTTGTATAAAAAGGTGCTGAGAGTCCTCCAACCGGAACCCACTGTAAATTAACTGCAAATACTAATATCAGTAAGGCACCTAACCAAAAGTTTGGAATTGATATTCCAGCGAGTGCAAAAGTAGTAGAAGTTACATCAAGCCAGGAATTATGTTTTAAAGCTGATATTAATCCAGCAATAATTCCAATTATGATGGCTACTACCATACTAGCTATTGCAAGCTTAAGCGTATTAGGAAAACGTATAGCAATTGCTTCTGAAACTGATTGTTTTGATTGATATGAATATCCGAAGTCACCCTGCACCGCATGTTTTAAATATCGGCCATATTGCACAAGAAACGGATCATTCAAACCTAAGTTATCACGGATTGCTTCTAAATCTGTTTCCGTAGCTGTTGGCCCACCTACCATAGTTGCAGGATCACCTGGTGCAATGTACATGGATGAAAACACCAAAAATGAAATACCTAACAGCAAAAATAAAAGTTGTATTCCTCTCCGTACAATTAAAGCAATCATACACCCACCCTACCCTTACGAATGTTAATCAAATTTTATATTTCAATTAACAAATGTTTATTATTTGTTAATTGTGATTATAATACAAGAAAAAATAAAAATCTATAGGAATATTCAAATAAATATAATTATTTTGTTTTTTTTATACTTTATGAATAAATAAAATTTAATTTAATTACGTTTTGTATTTTATATAATCATTTATCAGGCTTTTTGTTTCTATTTAGAAACATCTTTCCGCAAACACTTTCAATCATTTCGATAATGAAAATAAAAAAAGACATTCCCCATAGGAATGCCTTCATTCATGAAATTTATAATTTCAAACCACTACGACTTTTAAATCTTCTAAGTAAAATATGGCTCTCAACTCGTGTAATACCTTCTAATGCATATAACTCTTCATTTATAAATTTTTCGAGATTTAGAAAATCATCTACCAATACATGCATATGTAAAGTTGAAGGTCCCGTCATTTGATAACAACTAGCTACATTTGGATTGTCCGCCAGGTTTTGAGCAACCTCTACAAGTGAAGAAGGCTCACAATCTACTTCAAAGAACCCCGAAACGTTTTTACCTACTTTTTCTGAATTAATCACAACCGTGAATCTTTCAATTATACCTTCATTTTGCAACTGATGTACTCGTTCTCTAACTGCAACCCTTGATAAGTTTAGTTCTTTACCAATATCAACATAAGACAAACGACCATTTTCTATTAACAATTCCAAAATACGTTTATCGGTAGTATCCAAACTCATATAATCCCCACTTTCTCCCATGTATAGATATTATACGAAACTACATTAACTATGGGAAGTAAAAATACAACTTACGAGACAGGATGTAGACAATTTAGGTTTATTTTTTTCAATTAGTTAAATATCGGTATAATTTGATATAAGATTAACTATACGACTTAATTATTTTGCTATACGAAAAGTACTAGAGAATATTTTTTCGAAGCTTCTCACACTGACTGACGTAATAAATGGTATCCAATTATCTAATTGTCAAAAATTATACCAATTGATCTAAGGTATTGTCATTTTCTATTTTTTATCTAACAATTTCACGATTTCCCTGTTGAATATAGGTAAATCACCAAGTGTTAACTTGTTACAAGTTGATTTCCATTACAAATACTTCTTCGTCATAATAAGTAGCTCCGACATTTTTTAAATCGACCTTTGCTTACTTATATCCTGTTGCGTCTCGAACTTTTAATGTCTTCGCAGTAATAAGAAGCTTAATAACAGTTAAGGAATCAAAAGGATTTTCCCAACGCTTTTTCTACTTTCCAACAGACGATGCGCCTCTGCTCCATCCTGTAACGAAAAAGTAGTAGGCTCTTTCAGCTTTATTTCCCCTTCTAAAATCCAATCAAATAATTGTTTGGATCGTTTTTTTCTTTCTTCTAAAGAAGTTAGTACATTCCAAAGGTCTCCACCTGTTAAGGTTTTAGACGTGTCCATTAGCATACGTGGATCAACAAGTGCCGGATCCCCACCAGACATTCCATAAAACACTACGGTACCACCTATTCTTGTCACGTCAAAACTGTCTGCTAATGTAGAACCTACAGACTCATAAACAGCATCTACTCCAACACCGCTAGTTACTTTCTTCACTTCATTTATCCAATTATCCGTGTATAGAAAAACATGATCTGCTCCAACTGAATAAGCTGCTTCAGACTTTTCCAATGAAGATGTTAGTCCAATCACTTTCGCACCAAGCAGTTTTCCGATTTGAATAAGATTTTGTCCAACACCGCCAGCTGCAGCATGGACGAGTATCGTATCTCCAGCGCTCACTTTGTAGCTATCGCTAGTTAAGTATTGCGCTGTTAACCCTTGTAATAAAACAGATGCTGCAATTTCAAATGATAAATCATTTGGTAAAGGAATTGCCTTTTCCATCGGAACTGCGACTAATTCAGCATTTGCAAATGGAACATCCGCAAACGCAATACGATCTCCTACCTTCCAATCCGTTGCGTCAACTCCTACTTGCTCAACTATACCTGAGCCCTCATATCCCAAAATAAAAGGCGGATTACCGGCTAAATGATAGTTCCCTTTTCTTCTGTAAATATCAGCAAAATTTAATCCAATTGCCTTCGTCCTAACCAATACTTCATTTTCCTTGATGATTGGTTTAGCAATATCTTTATATTGAAGTACTTCTGGTCCACCAAACGTTTCAAAAATAAGTGCTTTCACTTTACTACACCTCTTCTACTGAAATATATGATTTATCGTATACAATCTTTGTATGAAGCACAATGAATTTGCCTTATTAAGAAAATCAGCAAACGACTTATAATTGCTTCTTGTTTTCAACATTCCCATGCTTTCTCATTTTCTAAAACAAAAAATCCAGCACAAGGCTGGATTTTTATCAATTCTTTATTCAGCTAAACCCATCTCTGCTATTACCACTTCGACGATTCGGTTTACATAGTTTTCACATTCTTCTTCGGTTGCTGCTTCTACCATGACACGTACAAGCGGCTCTGTGCCAGATGGTCTTACAAGAACACGACCGTTGCCTGCCATTTCTGCTTCTACTTCACTTATAATTGCGGCTACTTTTTCATTTTGCGTTACTGCGTGCTTATCAGTTACACGCACATTTATTAGTTTTTGAGGATAAATGGTCATTTCGGAAGCTAGATCCGAAAGTTTTTTCCCTGATATTTTCATAATATTCACGAGCTGTAAGCCAGTCAATAAGCCGTCTCCGGTTGTATTGTAGTCTAAGAATACGATATGTCCCGACTGTTCTCCACCTAGATTGTAGCCATTCTTTTTCATTTCTTCTACTACATAACGATCTCCGACTGCTGTTTTTACACTTGTCATTTCATGTGTCTCTAATGCTTTATAGAAACCCATATTACTCATGACTGTAGATACTACCGTGCTATTATTTAATCTGCCTTGAGCGTTTAAATATTTGGCACAAATATACATAATTTGATCACCATCTACGATATTACCTTTTTCATCTACAGCAATTAGTCGATCCCCATCGCCATCAAAAGCAAGTCCTACATGGGCACCTTTATCTAAAACAAATTTTGCTAACTCTTCTGGATGTGTTGAACCAACGCCATCATTAATATTCAATCCATTCGGAGATGCTCCCATTGTAGATAAATCAGCATCTAAATCAGCAAAAACATGTGTTGCTAAGGAAGATGTTGCACCGTTCGCACAATCTAAGGCAACATGAATTCCTACGAACTCTTCATCTAATGTTTGTTTCAAGTATTGAATATATTTTTGTCCACCTTCAAAATAATCGGATACAGACCCTACACCTGCTCCTGTTGGACGTGGAAGCTCATCAACTTCAGCATCTATTAAAAGTTCAATTTCTTCTTCTTGTTTATCCGAAAGTTTAAAGCCATCGGAACCAAAGAATTTGATACCGTTATCTGCCACGGGATTATGAGAAGCTGAAATCATAACGCCAGCATCAGCACTCATCACTCTTGTTAAATAAGCAACACCTGGCGTACTAATTACACCTAGGCGCATTACTTCTACTCCTACGGAAAGAAGTCCTGCAACGAGCGCTCCTTCTAACATATGACCAGATACACGAGTATCACGACCTATTAAAACTTTTGCGCGATTCTCTGCACCCTTCGTTAAAATGTAGCCGCCAACTCGACCTAACTTAAAAGCAAGTTCCGGTGTTAGTTCTGTGTTTGCTACTCCTCTTACACCATCTGTTCCAAAGTATTTTCCCATTTAATCTTCTCTCCTTAAAAACCTGTTGTCCTGCGTATTAAACTTCTTTTATTGTTAATTTTACCTCAGACGCAGACATTTCCCATACAACGTTTGAAGGGGCATCCATTTTTATCGGTAACGAATTTTCCCCTATTTCTGCATTTTGAGCCTCTACATATAGCGCAATATTACTGCTAGTTATTTTATCTAATGCTTCAGGAGTCCCTTTGGCTGTCACGGAAATTATTCCGTCTGTAGGTGTTTGAAAGGTACTTTCTAATTGATCCGGAAGTCCTCGCACTTCCACTGCCACACGATCAAAAGACTTTTCACTCACATCCGAAATAGTATCTTCATCTACTGGCGGTTCCGTTATTGGAGCAGGCGTCACGTCACCGACAATTTTAATCTTGTCTAGAGACATTTTCGTCACACCATCTGGGATCGTTAGTTTCACTTCAAAATCGCCAGCATCTTCTATTTTACTTACATCTACATCTACAATGAACTTCTCTATTTTGTCTAATAATGCCCGTGGACCATATAATCTTATATTTTGGACATTCGTGGATAATTTATTTATCGTGACGCCTTGTTTTGGTGTACCTTTTTCCATTAACGATATAGGTACTTCTTTACTGTATTCTTCCACTTTCACTCTTACTTGTACTGTTTTAGGCTCGATTGAAACATCTAATTTGTTCAAATCTTTGTCTAAAACGCGCACACGTGCTTCTTGTTCAAAGGATTTATTAATCCCTTGTTCTCCTTCAATTGTTGCTTTTACATAGCCTATACTATTTATCACACTTTTTGCACCAGTAATAGTAACTACTTTAGGTTCAACCTCGTAGGACTTCACAATGTGATTTTCTGCCAACAGACTTTCATTCATATCTGGGTCTACACGGAATTCTTGTGATATTCGTTCTTCAATAACCACGTTTACATAAACAGGATTTGTACGAACTTTTAATTTATCTGAAAAATTTTCAGTTGAAATGGCTACTCTATGCTCCCCGATTGCTAACTTTCTTAAGTCTACAAATACTTTGTAGTCCTTCATCACTTTTGCAGATAGTACAAGTGTACTTGGTCCCTCTATATTTACCGAAACAGTTTTTGGCACGCCTGATACAACTAAACTGTCATCATCATAATATACTTCAACCGGAACATCTCGGAGCTCATCCACTGACTTTCCACTAGCATTCATATTCGTATTTTCGATATCGGATTTCACTGAGACAAATAACATGATAGCTAAAACTAACGCAATTATTCGTAAGAACCATGGATTATCCATCATTTTATCCATTCTGTTTCCCCCTCCACAGCCATTTAGAAGAAGTTACTTGTTCCTCGGTTGGTCCAAACCAAAGACGTTGCAAGTGTGCTTCAAATTCTTCCATGGATAGATTTCTATGGAGATCTCCGTTCGACGTTAAGCTTACTGCTCCTGTTTCTTCCGATACAACTATTGTAATGGCATCAGTTACTTCACTTAGCCCAATTGCTGCACGATGTCTCGTTCCAAGCTCTTTAGAGATGAAAGGACTTTCGGACAAAGGTAAATAACACCCCGCGGAAGCCACTTTATTTTTTTGAACGATTACAGCACCATCGTGTAATGGTGTATTTGGAATGAAAATATTAATCATTAATTCGGATGAGATATTCGCATTTAAAGGTATTCCTGTTTCAATATAATCTGTTAAGCCAGTTTCCCGTTCAATGGATATTAGTGCTCCAATACGGCGTTTTGCCATATAGCTCACAGATTTGGTCATAGCCCCTATTAAACGGCTCTGCTCCTCCTCTTCTTGCATCGAACTTCTCGAAAACAGTGCCCCTCTACCTATTTGTTCTAATGCTCTTCTAATTTCTGGTTGAAAAATAATAATAATCGCTAAAAATCCAAAATTAATGACTTGTTCTAGCATCCATCCAAGTGTATCCAAACCTATAAAGTCCGTAACAACTCGAGCTACAACAATGACAAAAATCCCTTTTAATAATTGGACCGCTTTCGTTCCTTTTACAAGGGTTATTATTTTATATATGACAAACCAAACGAATAAAACATCTAAAATGTTTACAATAACGTTTACTGGCATTAAACTCGTAAATTGCTCCATAAACGACATGTGGCATCCCCCACTTTTCATCACAAATCCATACAATGTAAGTATAACATAGATAAGGAATTTTCCGCCTTCTTGAACCAACAAAGTCTATCCAATATTTTGGATAGACTCTTCATTATTTTGTGCTTTCCTCTTTCTCAAAAAACGATATAACCTGTTTGGCACCATCTTTTATATGAAACCATAGCCAGTCAAACACTTCGTTGATTTCCTCTGTTTTACCTGTAATAACTGCTGTAGAAGCCATATATTTAGAACCGTTAATGACGGTTAAATTCCCGTCCAATTCACCATCAATTCGAACATCGCCATTTTTCACTACAAGGTCACCTTTTACAACCTGTCCCTTAGGGATAATGACTGTTTCTCCTTCTACAATAACATTTTCTTGTTTTGTAAAAGAAAATTGTTTCTCTTCATTAAAATTAGTGAATAATGCACTACTCATAAATAATAAGAATAAAGCTGCTGCAGTAAGAATTGGATGACGTCGCAACCATCTACTAACACCAGCATGTGATTTTTCTTTTGGTAGTCTTTCCATAACTGATTTTTTAAAATCAGTTGGTGCCTTTACATGAGCTGCTCCTTTTATAAAGGCAACAACATCACTCAGCTCATGCATATGTTTTTGACAATCAACGCATGACTGCAAATGAGATTTTAGGTCAAGCTCATGTTCACGGCTAATTTCACCATCTAAATATTCATGCATATAGTGAACAATTCGCTCTGGACACGCATTCATCGTGATTACCTCCTATAAAAAGTTGGGCTGTTTACTTAACTGTTTTCTAAGTGCTTCTCTGCCTCTATGAATTCTAGTTTTTACCGTCCCAAGTGGCAATTCTAATATCTCACTTATTTCTTGTAAAGATAATTCTTCCATATATTTCAGTACAATTGCGGAACGGTATTTATCTGGTAATCGCCTTATTTCATATTGAATACGATCTTGCAATTCGAGCTTCATCAATTCTTCTTCTGGAAGTTCTTCCGCCGCGGCGATTTGCGAATACATATTCAGTCCTTCTGTACCTGAAACTTCCGCATCTAAATAATAATCCGGCTTTTTTTTTCTAATGCGATCGATACATAAATTTGTCGCGATTCGGTATAGCCAAGTGGAAAATTTTCTTTTTTGATCAAACGTATGAATGTTTATAAAAGCCCGCACAAAAGCTTCTTGGGCAATGTCTTCTGCCTCGTGACGATTTCCTAGCATACGGAAGCATACTTGAAAAAGTTTATGCTTATACAGGTCCACAATTTCCGCGAATGCGTCTTTGTCCCCTTTTAACACTTGTTTTATTCGTTTGTTTACTAACGCATCCATGGTGATTCCCCTCCGCTCTATGCGGCTGTCTTACCTATACGGATAAAGGTTGCAACAGGTTTCATTTTTTTAATATTATTTTAATTCTATCAAATAATTAGCTCCCTGTGTTGTAAAATGTTGTTAAATAAAAAAGAAAAAGCAGACGAAGTGTCTGCTTTTAAACTAAACTTTCCCCAAACAAAGAGCCCATTAAAGCAACTGCAACGTCTGCCGTCTTATTCTTTTCGTCTAAAATTGGATTAACCTCAACAAATTCTGCAGAAGTGATCAAGTTGGACGCATAAAGCATTTCCATCGCTAAATGGCTTTCACGATAGCTAATTCCACCTGGAACTGGTGTCCCTACACCTGGTGTATAAAGCGGATCGATTCCATCAAGGTCTAATGACAAATGCACTCCATCCACTGAGCGTTCACGAAAATATTCAATCGTTTGGTTCATCACTTCAGTCATGCCTAGTTTATCGATTTCATGCATAGAGAAAACTTTAATTCCTTTTTCCTTAATCAATTCACGCTCACCTGGATCAACTGAACGTGCACCAATAATAATGACGTTTTCTGGTTTAATCTTTGGAGCGTACGAACGAATATTCACTAAGTCATCATGACCCAAACCAAGACTAACCGCTAGAGGCATTCCATGAATATTTCCTGAAGGAGAAGTTTCCGCTGTATTTAAATCTGCATGTGCGTCATACCAAATAACTCCAAGGTTTTCATATCGATCCGCTAAACCTGCAAGTGTTCCAATAGCAATACTATGATCTCCACCAAGTACTAAAGGAAATTGACCTGCTTCTAATACTTCATTTACTTTATTTCCAAGCTTCGTATTGCCATCAATTACATCTTCTAAATTTCGTAAATGCGTATTCGGAGATTGCTCTTTTCTTGTATGACTGATTGCAATGTCTCCCTCGTCTTTTACAGAATGACCTAATGCTTCTATACGTTCTATTACCCCCGCATAACGAATAGCACTAGGGCCCATATCTACACCGCGTCTATTTTGACCAAGATCCATCGGTACACCTATAAGTGAAATGTTTAATTTATTCATTATTTTATACCTCCTTTAGTTAATACATCTATTGTAATACCTAAAGGTCGCTTGGCTCAACCTAACAAATTTATGCATACTTATTCATAAGCTGAACAAGTTTATTTTCTACTTCTTTCCACTCACTATCGATAATTGAATAGACAACTGCATTTCTAACTGTTCCATTTGAACGTATCCGCTCATTCCGTAAAACACCTTCTTTTATTCCACCTATACGCTCTATTGCTCTTTGTGAGTTTACGTTTAGTTCATCTGTTTTAAATTGGACACGTATCATTCCAAGGTTATCAAATGCGTGTTTTAATAGTAGATACTTGCATGTAGTATTCACATGTGTTCGCTGAAACTTTTTACCATAGAAAGTAGAACCAATTTCGCACGCATAATTTAATGGGTCGATGCCATAAATTCGTGTTGTCCCTATGATTTCTTTTGTTTCTGAATTCTCTATTACGAAAGTGAGAGCGGTTTTGGCAACATTCATTTGTTGAATACCAGCTTGTAGCCACTGTTCCAGTTGGTCATAGTTCTCTATTTTACTGAGCATAAATTCAAAAATTTTAGGATCATAAAGCTCCCACAAAGATGGAATATCCGATTCTTCCAATGGGCGTAGCTTCAAATCCCCAAATACTATTGTTTCTGCCAAATCCCAACACCTCACTTTTTTCTATAATCATAATAGAAACATATAGGTGTTGAAAAGCATTATTTTTAACAATTTTCCCCTACATAAAGTGACTGAGGACGGAATATTGCTTGATCATCCACTTGTTCTATCACATGGGCACTCCAACCCACGATTCGTGCTACACTAAACGTTGGTGTAAATAAAGCAGCTGGCATATCGATTGAGCGCATTATTGCAGCAGCGTAAAACTCCACATTTGTATAAAGTTTTCTACCAGGTTTATACTTTTCTAAAAGCACAGTTATTTCTTTTTCAGCCTTTGTTGCCAAATCCAGCCAAGGATCCGAGCCTTGTAAACTTAAACAAGCTTCTCTTAATAAAATCGATCTAGGATCCTCCGTTTTATATATACGATGACCGAATCCCATAATTTTTTCTCCATTTTGAAGCTTTTCTTCTATGACTGGTCGAATTCTATATTCCTCTTTTATTTCTTCTAACAAATTTAACACTTCCGAAGGTGCGCCACCATGTAATGGCCCTTTCATCGTTCCGATCGCAGAAGTTATAGCAGCTGGTAAGTCCGATTCTGTGGATACGGTAACTCTCGCCGCAAACGTAGAAGCGTTTAATCCATGCTCCATTGTCAGTTTTAAATACGTTTCCAATGCTTCTATTTGTGTAGAAGTCGGTATAGTTCCATTCAACATCCACAAATAGTTTTCTGTATGCGAGAAGTTATCGTTCGCTTCTATTATTGGTAGCCCTAGTTGTTTTCTATAGTGCCTTGATACAACGACTGGAAGCGCACCAGTTAATGTGATAGCCTGCTCCATCATTTGCAATTGCAAAAAATCAGTAGTAGCAAATGCCGAAACCGCGGTTCTCATTGTGTCCATAATAGAGATTGTCTCAGGGAGTGCATCTATTATACTTTGAACATGTAAAGGGAGGTTCCTTCCTTCTTTTAGCATTTTATTAAACTGTTGAAGCTCCACTTCTGTTGGTAACTTGTCATTCAATAAAAAATACGCTACTTGTTCGAACGAATAATTCAGTACTAATTCCTTCACATGGGTACCACGATATCTAAGTACACCATTTTCACCATCCACTAAACCGATTTTTGTATGCACTGCAACAACACCTTTTAATCCTTTTTGAAACATATATATTCCCCTCTCTTTTCTTTAGTATAGAAAAGATATATAATTATGAAAATTAAATATTGTATATAAAGTTGATTAATATTTTTAATTAAAAGGAGAATTTTATTGGAATATCAATGGTTGAAAACCTTTATTATCGCAGCTGAAACTAGTAATTTTAGAAAAGCCTCTGAAAAATTATTAATTTCACAGCCAGGTGTTACTGTCCATATAAAATTATTAGAGGAGTATCTAGGGGTTTCTCTATTTGAACGAACTAATAAGCGAGTGCACTTAACCGAAGCAGGTAAAATGTTTTATACAGAAGCTACTCAACTGATTAAAGGTTTCGAAGTTAGTGTAAATCGACTACATGCTTTTACTGAGGGGTATACACGGAAGTGGAATATTGCGATTTCTCCTTTGATGGCCGAAACCATATTACCTTATATTTTGCGTTCCTTCATGAACAATCATCCAGATTTAGAAGTATCCATACGAGTGGCAGAATCTAGTTCCATTGAAGATTTAGTGTTTAGTGGAGAAGTTAATATTGGCATTTCAGCTTTAGAAGCAACAAGAACAAGCATTCAGTCCATTGAGCTTTATAAAGATCCACTTCTATTTATCGTTCCAACTGATGCGTATGATGATGAATCAGGTCCTGTTTTAGATGCAGAGGAATATTTAAAAGACTATTACTTACTCACTCATCATCATCCAGTCGTTTGGGATGCTCTTCTTCTACAACTCCGCAAGAAAGTGATTAATATGAGAACGATGAAAGTAACGCAAGCCTATATAGTAAAACGTTTCATCCAAGAAGGTCTAGGTACTTCATTTCTCCCTCAATCCATCGTGAAAAGGGAACTTATAGAAGGGCGTGTAATGAGTATCCCTTTTGATTTATTTCCTCTTCCTGAAGTAAAGACGTATCTATTACTAAAAACATTGGGGGATTTAGAGAAAGAATTTATAAATAAGATCTCCCAATACTATTTTGGTTAACTAGTCATGAAATTGAAGAGGTGAGCATATGAAAAAAAAGATATATCTGATTAGACATTGCCAGGCGGAGGGACAGGAAGCGGAGGCACCCCTTACCGAGAAAGGTTATATCCAAGCTATTCAGCTTGCTGAATTCTTAAGTAACATGAAAATCGACCGGATTATTTCTAGTCCCTTTTTACGAGCACTCGAATCTATTGAACCTTTTACAAAAAACAAAAGTTTAGATGTTCAATTAGATCATCGATTAGCAGAACGCTTACTAAGTTCCATATCCATGCCAGATTGGCTTGAGAAATTGAACGCGACGTTTAACGATTTGGAGTTAAAGCTAGAAGGTGGAGAGTCGAGTAGGGAAGCACAGGCACGAATATTAGCAGTAATAGACCAGGTCATATCAAGTGACTTAGAAAATATAATAATCGTAACACACGGAAATATCATGTCTTTACTATTGAAGTATTACGATCATCATTTTGGCTTTGAGCAATGGAAAGATTTAAGCAATCCAGATGTTTTTTTATTGACGTTTTCAAATAACAATTGTTCTATAGAACATGTTTGGCAAAAATAATCTACAATGAAAAAAGGGTATTCCAGTTGAATTGGAATACCCTTTTTTTCATTATATATATTTATGGAGCCTAGCGGGATCGAACCGCTGACCTCCTGCGTGCAAGGCAGGCGCTCTCCCAGCTGAGCTAAGGCCCCTTAATAAGTTTTTTTAAGTAACAGTTATGGCTGGGGTACCTGGATTCGAACCAGGGCATGACGGAATCAAAATCCGTTGCCTTACCGCTTGGCTATACCCCAATAAAATGGTGGAGGGGGGCG
Source organism: Psychrobacillus sp. L3 (assembly GCF_042945595.1). Classification (GTDB taxonomy): domain Bacteria; phylum Bacillota; class Bacilli; order Bacillales_A; family Planococcaceae; genus Psychrobacillus. The sequence continues at coordinate 3,731,881 of NZ_CP168493.1, forward strand.
GATTCGAACCGCCGAACCCTAAGGAACGGATTTACAGTCCGTCGTGTTTAGCCACTTCACTACCCCTCCACATTTCAGTGGTGCCGAAGAAAGGACTTGAACCCTCAACCTACTGATTACAAGTCAGTTGCTCTACCAGTTGAGCTACTTCGGCGAAAAAAATGGTGGCTCAGGACGGAATCGAACCGCCGACACAAGGATTTTCAGTCCTTTGCTCTACCGACTGAGCTACTGAGCCTCTTCGATTTACGCTAAGCGTCGCATCTCTTCGTCAGCTGCACTCGTTCAATCAGTCACGTACTTGAGTACGCTCCTTCTTTCACTCGATTGCTTCCTCGACCTGCTTGCTTATCCTAAATCTCATAAAATAAATGGCGGTCCCGACCGGGATCGAACCGGCGATCTCCTGCGTGACAGGCAGGCATGTTAACCGCTACACCACGGGACCATTTGGTTGCGGGGACAGGATTTGAACCTGCGACCTTCGGGTTATGAGCCCGACGAGCTACCACTGCTCCACCCCGCGACAATATTATAATTACTAATTAAGTGTTTTAAAAATAAATGGTGGAGGATGACGGGCTCGAACCGCCGACCCTCTGCTTGTAAGGCAGATGCTCTCCCAGCTGAGCTAATCCTCCTGGGTTATAAAATCACGATCAATGGTGCATTTCTGCATCAAAACCGGACAATAATAATAATAACATATTTGTCCTACTAAGACAAGTAGTTTTATATTTTTTTATTATTTCTACTTAATGTGTAAGCTTCCAACCGGATTTGAACCGGTGACCTCTTCCTTACCATGGAAGCACTCTACCTACTGAGCTATGGAAGCAAGGACAAAAAAATGGCTCCGAAGGTAGGACTCGAACCTACGACCAATCGGTTAACAGCCGATTGCTCTACCACTGAGCTACTTCGGAACAATATGTTTAATTGAAGTACAAATATAATTATAGCAATCCTTCTTCAAATTTCAAGTCTATTTTAAAATCTTCTTAACAAACTTATAGATTATTTTCTAACTTTTGATTTATTAAGTACTTTCCATTTACTAGTGATCCGTGAAAACCAAATAATCTCCTAATTGATAGTGCTAATACATCTAATTGGTCCCGATTTTCTCTTAAGAAAAAGTAAAAAATGAATAGAAATTTATTTAGTAGTTGTCCATTTAATAGCTTAGTAGGATAGGAGCAATTCTCTTAATTAAGGGTTATTTTCATGAGAAGGGCGGCAATTTGTCCCATAAAGGAGCCCTATTTCAAAAAAAGTTTTGAATTATTATTCATAAACAGTTAGAAAACGGCAGAACGAGACCAATTGTGCTCTACTCGAGACTAGTTCACGCAAACCCGAGACCATTTTACCTAGAAGCGATACTAATCACCACAACCCCGAAACTAAATCTCACAATAAGGAGTTAAGTCTATGTGAGATAGTTCATTTGTTCAATATTTCCGCCAGTTCATATTCATAATAGAATTCTTGGTTTTTACACAGGATCGATTCTCCTAAAATTATTTTACACACAAAAAAAGTTGTTACCAATTATTCGGTAACAACTTTTTATAGTGCCCAGCGACGTCCTACTCTTGCAGGGGGAAACCCCCAACTACCATCGGCGCTGAAGAGCTTAACTTCCGTGTTCGGTATGGGAACGGGTGTGACCTCTTCGCCATCATCACTAGACTTGTTCGGCTTTCAATACACTGCGCATTGCGTTGTCAACTTCATTCGATCAGTCAGTCACGTACTTGAGTACGCTCCTTCTTTCTCTCAATCGTTTCCTAGCACTGCTTGCGTCTCGAAACCCTCTAAATAGAGTGCTTGTTCACTCAAAACTGGATAAAAGACATTGAAATGTGCAAATTCTATTTGGTTAAGTCCTCGATCGATTAGTATTCGTCAGCTGCACATGTCGCCACGCTTCCACCCCGAACCTATCTACCTCATCGTCTTTGAGGGATCTTACTTACTTGCGTAATGGGAAATCTCATCTTGAGGGGGGCTTCGTGCTTAGATGCTTTCAGCACTTATCCCGTCCACACATAGCTACCCAGCGATGCTCTTGGCAGAACAACTGGTACACCAGCGGTGTGTCCATCCCGGTCCTCTCGTACTAAGGACAGCTCCTCTCAAATTTCCTACGCCCACGACGGATAGGGACCGAACTGTCTCACGACGTTCTGAACCCAGCTCGCGTACCGCTTTAATGGGCGAACAGCCCAACCCTTGGGACCGACTACAGCCCCAGGATGCGATGAGCCGACATCGAGGTGCCAAACCTCCCCGTCGATGTGGACTCTTGGGGGAGATAAGCCTGTTATCCCCGGGGTAGCTTTTATCCGTTGAGCGATGGCCCTTCCATGCGGAACCACCGGATCACTAAGCCCGTCTTTCGACCCTGCTCGACTTGTAGGTCTCGCAGTCAAGCTCCCTTCTGCCTTTACACTCTTCGAATGATTTCCAACCATTCTGAGGGAACCTTTGGGCGCCTCCGTTACACTTTAGGAGGCGACCGCCCCAGTCAAACTACCCGCCTGACACTGTCTCCTACCCGGGTTACGGGTATGGGTTAGAATTTCAATACAACCAGGGCAGTATCCCACCGACGCCTCCTCCGAAGCTGGCGCTCCGGGCTCTAAGGCTCCTGCCTATCCTGTACAAGTTGCACCAAAATTCAATATCAAGCTATAGTAAAGCTCCACGGGGTCTTTCCGTCCTGTCGCGGGTAACCTGCATCTTCACAGGTACTATAATTTCACCGAGTCTCTCGTTGAGACAGTGCCCAGATCGTTACGCCTTTCGTGCGGGTCGGAACTTACCCGACAAGGAATTTCGCTACCTTAGGACCGTTATAGTTACGGCCGCCGTTTACTGGGGCTTCAATTCGCACCTTCGCTTGCGCTAAGCACTCCTCTTAACCTTCCAGCACCGGGCAGGCGTCAGCCCCTATACTTCACCTTACGGTTTTGCAGAGACCTGTGTTTTTGCTAAACAGTCGCCTGGGCCTATTCACTGCGGCTCTTCTAGGCTATACACCCAAAAGAGCACCCCTTCTCCCGAAGTTACGGGGTCATTTTGCCGAGTTCCTTAACGAGAGTTCTCTCGCTCACCTTAGGATTCTCTCCTCGACTACCTGTGTCGGTTTGCGGTACGGGCACCTATCACCTCGCTAGAGGCTTTTCTTGGCAGTGTGAAATCAGGAACTTCGGACTAAGTCCTCGCCATCACAGCTCAATGTTACAGAGTGCGGATTTGCCTACACTCACACCTCACTGCTTGGACATGCATAACCAACAGCATGCTTACCCTATCCTTCTGCGTCCCCCCATTGCTCAAACGGTGGTTTGGTGGTACAGGAATATCAACCTGTTGTCCATCGTCTACGCCTATCGGCCTCGACTTAGGTCCCGACTAACCCTGAGCGGACGAGCCTTCCTCAGGAAACCTTAGTCATACGGTGGATGGGATTCTCACCCATCTTTCGCTACTCATACCGGCATTCTCACTTCTAAGCGCTCCACCAGTCCTTCCGGTCTGACTTCAACGCCCTTAGAACGCTCTCCTACCACTGATACCATAGGTATCAATCCACAGCTTCGGTGATTTGTTTAGCCCCGATACATTTTCGGCGCAGCGTCACTCGACCAGTGAGCTATTACGCACTCTTTAAATGATGGCTGCTTCTAAGCCAACATCCTGGTTGTCTAAGCAACGCCACATCCTTTTCCACTTAACAAATACTTTGGGACCTTAGCTGGTGGTCTGGGCTGTTTCCCTCTTGACTACGGATCTTATCACTCGCAGTCTGACTCCCAAACATAAATCATTGGCATTCGGAGTTTGTCTGAATTCGGTAACCCGGGATGGGCCCCTAGTCCAAACAGTGCTCTACCTCCAAGATTCTAACGTTTGAGGCTAGCCCTAAAGCTATTTCGGAGAGAACCAGCTATCTCCAGGTTCGATTGGAATTTCTCCGCTACCCACACCTCATCCCCGCACTTTTCAACGTGCGTGGGTTCGGACCTCCAGTAAGTGTTACCTTACCTTCATCCTGGACATGGGTAGATCACCTGGTTTCGGGTCTACGACCACATACTCATTCGCCCTATTCAGACTCGCTTTCGCTGCGGCTCCGTCTTCTCAACTTAACCTTGCATGTAATCGTAACTCGCCGGTTCATTCTACAAAAGGCACGCCATCACCCATTAACGGGCTCTGACTACTTGTAGGCACGCGGTTTCAGGATCTATTTCACTCCCCTTCCGGGGTGCTTTTCACCTTTCCCTCACGGTACTGGTTCACTATCGGTCACTAGGTAGTATTTAGCCTTGGGAGATGGTCCTCCCAGATTCCGACGGAATTTCACGTGTTCCGCCGTACTCAGGATACACTCAAGAGAGAATGAACTTTTGACTACGGGGCTTTTACCCTATCCTGCGGACCTTTCCAGATCGCTTCGTCTAGCTCATTCCTTTGTAACTCTATGTAGAGTGTCCTACAACCCCAAGAGGCAAGCCTCTTGGTTTGGGCTATTCCCGTTTCGCTCGCCGCTACTCAGGGAATCGATTTTTCTTTCTCTTCCTCCAGGTACTTAGATGTTTCAGTTCCCTGGGTGTGCCACAGATACGCTATGTATTCACGTAAATGTACTGCTCCATTACGAACAGTGGGTTTCCCCATTCGGAAATCTCCGGATCAAAGCTCACTTACAGCTCCCCGAAGCATATCGGTGTTAGTGCCGTCCTTCTTCGGCTCCTAGTGCCAAGGCATTCACCGCGCGCCCTTATTAACTTAACCTAATTTGGTCCTCCGTGGAAACACGGACTTCCTATAGTAGTTAAAAATACTACGCAAAATATAATCACAAAAATGATTACAAATTGAATTTCTTGAATTTGTTTCTTTCAATGTCTTTTTATCCAGTTTTCAAAGAACAAGTTTTCAAATGCTCATAAAAATGAACATTCAAAACTGAACTGCAAAACGTTAAGATACAGATAAAAATCTGTATTCCGATATTATCCTTAGAAAGGAGGTGATCCAGCCGCACCTTCCGATACGGCTACCTTGTTACGACTTCACCCCAATCATCTGTCCCACCTTCGGCGGCTGGCTCCCGTAAGGGTTACCCCACCGACTTCGGGTGTTACAAACTCTCGTGGTGTGACGGGCGGTGTGTACAAGGCCCGGGAACGTATTCACCGTGGCATGCTGATCCACGATTACTAGCGATTCCGGCTTCATGTAGGCGAGTTGCAGCCTACAATCCGAACTGAGAACGGTTTTATGGGATTAGCTCACCCTCGCGGGGTTGCGACCCTCTGTACCGTCCATTGTAGCACGTGTGTAGCCCAGGTCATAAGGGGCATGATGATTTGACGTCATCCCCACCTTCCTCCGGTTTATCACCGGCAGTCACCTTAGAGTGCCCAACTAAATGCTGGCAACTAAGATCAAGGGTTGCGCTCGTTGCGGGACTTAACCCAACATCTCACGACACGAGCTGACGACAACCATGCACCACCTGTCACCGCTGTCCCCGAAGGGAAAGATCTATCTCTAGAACGGTCAGCGGGATGTCAAGACCTGGTAAGGTTCTTCGCGTTGCTTCGAATTAAACCACATGCTCCACCGCTTGTGCGGGCCCCCGTCAATTCCTTTGAGTTTCAGTCTTGCGACCGTACTCCCCAGGCGGAGTGCTTAATGCGTTAGCTGCAGCACTAAGGGGCGGAAACCCCCTAACACTTAGCACTCATCGTTTACGGCGTGGACTACCAGGGTATCTAATCCTGTTTGCTCCCCACGCTTTCGCGCCTCAGCGTCAGTTACAGACCAGAAAGCCGCCTTCGCCACTGGTGTTCCTCCAAATCTCTACGCATTTCACCGCTACACTTGGAATTCCGCTTTCCTCTTCTGTACTCAAGTCCCCCAGTTTCCAATGACCTTCCACGGTTGAGCCGTGGGATTTCACATCAGACTTAAAGGACCGCCTGCGCGCGCTTTACGCCCAATAATTCCGGACAACGCTTGCCACCTACGTATTACCGCGGCTGCTGGCACGTAGTTAGCCGTGGCTTTCTAATGAGGTACCGTCAAGGTACGAGCAGTTACTCTCGTACTTGTTCTTCCCTCACAACAGAGTTTTACGATCCGAAAACCTTCTTCACTCACGCGGCATTGCTCCATCAGACTTTCGTCCATTGTGGAAGATTCCCTACTGCTGCCTCCCGTAGGAGTCTGGGCCGTGTCTCAGTCCCAGTGTGGCCGATCACCCTCTCAGGTCGGCTACGCATCGTCGCCTTGGTGAGCCGTTACCTCACCAACTAGCTAATGCGCCGCGGGCCCATCCTGTAGTGACAGCCGAAACCGTCTTTTAACATCTCCCCATGTGAGGAAATGGATTATTTGGTATTAGCCCCGGTTTCCCGGAGTTATCCCAATCTACAGGGCAGGTTGCCCACGTGTTACTCACCCGTCCGCCGCTAAATCAGAAGAAGCAAGCTTCTTCGTCATTCGCTCGACTTGCATGTATTAGGCATGCCGCCAGCGTTCGTCCTGAGCCAGGATCAAACTCTCCATAATAGAGAACTTAAAAAGCTCATTTTGTTTTGCTGGCATCATCATTAAATGATGTCCAAATTGTTTTGCTATCGAACTAACCGAAGTTAGTCTTTCCAGCTGTATGTCTTAACGTTTTGCATGTTCAGTTTTCAATGTTCATGTTGTTTATTTTGTCGTCTTGTTTCAGCGACCTTTGTATCTTAACATCTTTTAAACATGAATGTCAACACTAAATCATAAAATTGATTAGAATGACTGGAAAGGTGAGAGTTTACAATGAAATCACGGCATTTAGTAATCGTAACAATGTTAGTTTTTGTGAGTCTTTTTTTTATTATCCCAAATAAGTATTCTTCTATGCTTCCTGTTTTTCAATTAGTTGAAAAGCCTACTGTTGTTTCCAAAGGATCACACGGGAAAACGATAACCATCGATTTAACTTTCGGTAAAGAGGAAATGGAAGTTTTCTTAAAAGGCTTGGAGGCACCTTATCCGCATTTTTTCATTAGCAATGATTGGATAGATCGTTCTCCTGCTCTTATTCAAATCATGAAGGAGAAAAGTATCCCGATTAGTCTATTAGGGCAAGAAGGTGCAAAATATATAGAAGATCCTTCTTTATTCAAAAAGGAAATTGATCAATTTGAACAAACGATCGGAGAAGTTCCTCTCTGGTTTCGAACAAAGGACTATGAGTTTCCTGTAGAACTACAAAAAACCGCTTGGAAATATGAAGTAAATTTGTTGAGTTCAAGTAAATACTGGATAGAAGGAAGTCAAAAAATCAAGCTTGAAAATGGCGATATTCTTAGCATCCCACTCCACCAAGAGGAAAGAATGGATATAAAACAACTAATTCAATTACTTAAATCTGATTCTTTTCTTTCTATTGAACAAAATATTTTCGGTTTAACGACTAAAAGTAAAACAATACCCGAATAGCGATGGCGCACAAAAAAACTGCTCGACATTTAGTCAGAGCAGTTTTTTTGTTATTTCGCTTTTAAAGCGATCGCTTCTTTTCTTGCTTTTCTACGCGCTTCTAATTTTTTTCTATCTTCGTCTGATTTTGCATTATATTTCGGTAAAGCTAATAATTGGTATGCATTAACTGATAGAAGTGGTACCAAAACAATTAATAACCATACATCCGCATCGCTTGATTGCACTTTAAGTGCTGCCACCCATTCTAGTGTTGTTATTGCAATCATAAAGAAAAGAGCAGAGATCAATATTTGTTTCTTTGTTTTATTCGCCTTAATAATAGCTACAATTACTGAACCACCTATTAAAATACCCAGCGTTACTACTCGTAGCCACATGTGGCTTGACGTCCCTTCGGTAGCTTTAAATCGAAAGAAAATTAAGTCAAAGATGACAAATGTAATGATGAGTAGTTGCACCCAATTCCATAAAGTAAGGCTTTTGAAAATATTTACGCCCATTTGATGGATTGTTAAATAAGCAAAAAATCCCATTTGAGCAATAACACTTATGATAAGTCCAAAGCCAACTAAAACGATAAATGCTGCGACTACCGCTCCCCATTGTCCTGCTTCATAGTATGTCGCAAAGTTTTTATCCCATAATATTATTGACCCTAATACACCTGTGATTAGTCCACCTATCCACATTGCGTTTAGAAAAAATATAAACCAATTTCGAATTGTCACTGTAAAAAGTCCTCCATATTCTACTAAGTCCTTTATAGATTGTAACAACCATTATCAAAAAAATCTATTTGTTACTTACTTCTATACATATTTACGTAAAAAATGTGAATAATAATCGAAAGGATGGTGACTAATTTGAAGTATCTTGCTCTCATTTTATTAACTATTAGCTTAATGGCTGGGTGTAGCAGTTCCCCTTCCTCGACTCCTTCTTACGATGAGATGAAAAAAATCGTGATTGATGCCTTGCAAACAGAGGATGGGAAAAAATCAGTGCGAAAGCTTTTAGATGACCCTGAATTTAAAGCATTATTAGTTATTGATAGTGAACAAGTAAAAAAATCTGTTGAGCAAACAATGTTATCCAAAGAAGCAGAGGACTTTTGGAAAGAGGTTTATCAAGACCCTAAATTTTCAGAAACAATGGCAAAAAGTATGATGAAGCAGCAAGAAGAGTTAATGAAAGCGCTAATAAAAGATCCAGATTACTTAAAGGATTTAGAAAGCTTTTTCGCTTCTGCCGACATGAAGAAAGAGTTAGGAAAAATTCTACAGTCCGCTGATTTACGTAAAGAAATGGAAAAGGTCGTAGAAGAAACGATTCAAAGTCCTTTATTGCAAACGAAGTGGCAAAAATTAGTGGAAGAGGCGGGATCTGGGTCTCAACAAAAAGGTGGGGGAGGCGGTTCTTCAGGAGGTTCAGGTTCATCAAAAGAAGGGCAAGGGGAATCCAAAAAATAAGGCCGGTCCTGTTTAGGAAACGGCCTTTTTCTTATGCTTTTTCGATTACCTCGCGTGCGATGTCTAAATAAATTTTGCCTGTTTCATGCGTTTCAGCGTAAACAGACGGAGCAAAGTCGATATCGTTCCAATCTGGTTGCCCAAGAGGAATTTGACCAAGTAATTCTGTACGAAGCTCTTCCGCAAGTTTTGGTCCCCCACCTTTACCAAAAATATATTCACGTTCACCTGTAGATTTTGCTTCATACCATGACATATTTTCAATTACTCCTAATATTTCATGATCTGTTTGTAGAGCCATTGCACCAGCTCTAGCAGCAACAAAAGCAGCTGTAGGATGTGGTGTTGTGACAACAATTTCTTTAGATGCAGGTAGCATTTGATGAATGTCTAAGGCAATGTCACCAGTACCGGGTGGTAGATCTAATAGTAAAAAGTCTAACTCTCCCCATTCTACATCTTTAAAGAATTGATCTAATACTTTTCCAAGCATCGGTCCACGCCATACAACCGGCGTATTGTTTTCCACAAAGAATCCCATAGAAATGACCTTTACTCCTTTTCTTTCTACCGGAATAATACGATCTTCTTTAATCTGGGGAACATCTTTTACACCCATCATATCCGGTACGCTAAATCCGTAAATGTCTGCGTCTACTAAACCAACTTTTTTCCCTAAACGCGCAAGTGCTACCGCTAAATTTACGGATACAGTAGATTTCCCAACTCCACCTTTACCTGATGCAATGGAGATAACCTTAACTTTACTGTTTGGAGAAAGAATACTTTCACTATCACTTGTTTTTGCCTGACCCCGGAATTGTTCTAATACTTCTTTTGGAAGCTCCTCGAAGCGAATACCAACAGTAACTGCTCCTGCATTTTTCAACACTTCCACAACTTTTCCTTGTAGTTGCATTTGCTCGCCAGAATTAATTTTGGCAATTGCAAGTTTCACACTAACATGGTTTTTTTCTTCCTTTATGGACACTTCCGAAATTCCGTTTGTTTCTTCTAAAGTTCTATGTAAAAATGGATCGTTTAATTCTCCAAGTAATGCTCGAACTTGTTGTTCATTAATCATTTGTAGACACTCCCCTTAAAGTTAACTATTCGCATTATAGTATACCATATACGAGTGTCTACAAACCCTCACATGCACTTAGTAAATATTGTCCTCTACAAAACGACGTACACCTTTTGTAATTGCTTCCACCATTTGCTTTTGATACTTCTCCGATTTTAATAATTCCCGTTCTTCATTATTACTTAAAAATCCAGTTTCGACTAATACAGCCGGAGCCTTTGCTTTTTTCAATATATATACTTGTTTTATAGCAAGTGCTTCTCTTTCTGTATTTCCTATATTTTCACGAATAGCTGCTTGAATGGATTTCGCTAACAGTTCCCCACCCTCATGACCTTCCGCATGATAAAAAACTTGCGCACCCCTCCATCTCTCTTCCGGAACAGCATTCACATGCAGACTTAGTACAATATCCGCCTCGGAATTATTCATAATTTCTTCCCTTAGAAGTAAATCGGCCCGCTTTCGTGCACGTGTCGTTGGATAATCTCCATTTGGATCATGCTCAGCAATCGCATCTCCTTCTTTGCGACGAGTCATCACAACAGTTGCTCCTTTAGCCTTTAACTCTTTCTCTAGCTTCAGCGACATGGATAGGGTGATATCTCGCTCTATCGTTTCTCCATGACTTGCCCCGCCGTCTATTCCTCCATGTCCAGGGTCAATTACAATTTTGACTCCACTTAATGGTTCTGGCATGAAAAAACTTAAATCACTAGCTTTCGTTCCATAAAATACAGCAAGCAAAGATATCAAAAACAATACGAAGATAATCAGCCATTTTTTCAGATCCATCGCTCCTTTTTCACTCATTATACGTATGAGGGACAAAGAGTATGTTAGCTTTCTAGAACAACTTCGTTAATCATTTGTCTATCCGATATATCCCTTTCTTATCCCTTAATTCGCAACCATTTTTCTCGAAAATTTTTATCATATGCCTATTACTTTCATCTGTACTTCCGACATAATAATTAGCATTCATTTTTTTCATTAATTTTAAGGTAATTTTGTGAATCTCTACACCTAGGCCCTTCCCTCTCCATTTGGGAACAATTCCAAAGTAAAACATTCGTCCTTCATCTATCGTTCCCATCTCGATATGCGGAATACTTATCCCTATTAATTCATGATCTTTTAAGAAGTAAATGCAGTTGTTTCTCCAGTCGTCGCCTAATTCATTGCTAATAGAAGCCATCACTTGTTCTATTGGCTGCGGTATATTTTTATTTGCAGTTCCTGAACGACATAATTCGTATGTACGAGCAAACTCAGAATCCGTCATTGATCCTTCCGATAGAGCATGAAAAGTTAGATTGTTTTCGTGGTATTCTTCTTCCCCTAACTCTTTTATATATTCATGAATAACCGAGAGTTTTCTGAATCCATTAACTAGTAGCCATCCTTCAAATTTTTCTTCCATTAGTAAGGATAAATATTCAATATTACTCTCTTTGTATTCGCTTAATAGTTTAGTCAACTCTGCATAATATGCTGTATCGGTTTTGTCTTTTATCTTTATTTGATCCACCAACCAATAAGCTTGTTGATTTTTAATAATGTTAAATAATTTCATTCTAACCCCTCATTCTCATTTTATTGCTTAAATAAAAGGATGGTATAGCCAATACAGTTACCAAACTGATGATTATGAAGACAATTGCACCTCCACTAAAACTATCCAACAGTAAGCCTCCCATACTTGGTCCAGCAATTCTCCCTACAGATTTCACTCCAGACAAAGCAAAATAGGTACCTTTTTCATGTTCCCCGCACATGCCATCAAGGTGAATATCAATCATGGTGAATACTAATACTTCTCCCGCTGTAAAAATAATCATCGCTAAAATTAGCATAACAATATGCTCAGTCTGTCCAAATAAAAACAAACCAACAGTTAATAACCCACTACCTATCATCAAGGAGGTAGTTGTGCTAATAATTTCTCCTAACTTATAAACAAAATATTGAATAACGATTACGGTAATTGCATTTGTTGTAATCAACCATGCAAAATACTGTAATGCTTGCTTATGATTAAATATGATCCCTAAATATTGACTAAACGTCGAATCAAACTGACTGTAACCGAAACTGATGAAAATTAATGCCAATATAAAGATGCTAAATGCATAATCCTTTTTGAATACATAAAAAGAATGAAAGATGGATTGCTTCTCTAAATTTTTTGCCACTTGTTCCATTGGATACTTTTTGAAAATAAATGCAAACGTAATAATATTAATGAAAAAAATAAAACCAACAACAAAAAACAAATTCTTCATACCAAATTGTTGAAAATACACCGATGTAAGTGGAGCAATGGCAGCAGAAATGTTAATCAAAAAGTATCGGATGTTGAATATAAATCGTCGATTGACTGGTTCCGTATACAAACTTAATAATACTCGGTATGTAGGTTCTACAATCGCTTGACTCATTCCTAGAATCGCAGCAAAAACAACGAATCCTGTATATTGATCGATAAAAGGAAAATAAATATAACACCCTAAATAACCAAACAATCCAGTGATAATAACTTTGTTCTTAGGAAACTTGTCGATATAAGGCCCCACAAAGAAACTCATGATTAAATTAGATAAAGCTAATGTAGATATAATCGTACCAATTTGAACTCCGGTATATTGAAATTCGTCTAGTAAAAATAGCGTCAGATAAGGCAACACTAAAAATGTGCCAAATCGCGCAATAAAAATACTAGCAAGAATCGTAGACGTCACCATGTTAAATTTGCTTTTCATAAAATACCTCTTTTTCTTAAAATTCATATTCCTTACGTATATTAGAACAACTTTCTGGCTTGAACAAATATTTAATTAATATACACCTCAAAAATTATGGAAACAATCCGTTTTTCAAAACAATATTACAGAGTTATTACAGGAGCCAGGCACCTGTAATAACTCTGTAATATATACTATAGATATAAATGTTCTATAAATTGCGTAATATCACCAAATTAATAACAAACTAATTACTTAATAGCAGATAAGTAATAAATAATAATCAAAATATTAACTTTCAATAATAATAATTTAGCAAAATGATTGACTTTATCTTTTCAAGAAACTAACATGTAAATTGCAGAAATTTTAAATGATCAAATTTTAATAGAATTATCTCTATTCAATCGAGTTGTTGATAGGGATTCACCGGGGAACACAACGGCTATAATCCTCTTAAAATTTAAAACCTTCTTAATTTTTTTGCAGAAGTAACTGTACACGAAAAAGAAAGCGCTTCATTTACACAAAGGGAAAGGATCGATGACGGATGGTACCAAAAAAAGACAATAACCTCTCACAGCACGCCCCCCAACTAGAAGAGCAGACATTAAAACGGGGCTTGAAAGCTCGTCATTTAGCGATGATCTCTATTGGAGGGTCTATTGGTACAGGACTGTTTCTAAGCAGTGGTGCAGCGATTCACACAGCTGGCCCAGGTGGTGCTTTACTAGCATTCGCTTTGGTTGGTGCAATGGTCTATTTTGTAATGACGAGTTTAGGAGAAATGGCAGCCTTTATGCCGACAAGTGGTTCATTTAGTACGTATGGTACGAAATTTGTGGATCCAGCATTCGGTTTCGCCCTAGGATGGACCTACTGGTTTAACTGGGCAATGACTATTGCTGCAGAGTTATCCGCTTCCACGATGATTATGAAATTTTGGTTTCCAAACAGTTCATCATGGGTATGGAGTGCGTCATTCTTAATACTTATTTTCCTTTTGAATTATTTATCCGTTAAAGGATATGGAGAAGGGGAATATTGGCTTTCTTTAATTAAAGTTAGTGCGATTGTCATTTTCATCGTTGTTGGAGTACTTATGATTTTCGGCATCATGGGAGGAGAAGCAGTAGGTTTTAAAAACTTTACAGTCGATGATGCTCCTTTTTCAGGTGGTCTATTAGGTGTTTTTGTTGTATTTATCGCAGCAGGATTCTCTTTCCAAGGTACAGAAATTGTAGGGGTAGCTGCTGGTGAAAGTGAAGATCCAGCCAAAAATATACCCATCGCTATTAAAAGTGTTTTCTGGAGAATCCTCTTATTTTATATATTCGCGATTTTTGTGATAGCGCTTCTAGTTCCTTATACTGATCCAAGTTTACAAAGTGAAAATGTCATGGTTAGCCCATTCACCCTTATATTCGAAAAGGCCGGGATTGCCTTTGCTGCTTCCCTTATGAACGCGGTTATTTTAACGGCTGTATTATCAGCTGGAAACTCTAGTCTATATGCATCTACTCGTATGTTATATTCCATGGCGAGAGAAGGACAAGCACCTCAAATTTTTGCAAAACTAAATAAACGTGGTGTTCCCGTTGCTGGTATGGTTTTAACATGTGCAGTCGGTACACTTGCCTTTTTAGCATCATTCTTCGGCGATGGTAAAGTATATATCTGGTTAATGAATGCTATCGGTATTACAGGATTTATCTTTTGGCTAGGTATTTCTATTAGTCACTATCGCTTTCGAAAAGCATTTATGGCTCAAGGTCATTCATTGGATTTACTACCGTATAAAGCCAAGTGGTTTCCAATTGGGACAATTTTTGCGATTGCTTGTGGGTTAATCGTTATTTTGGCACAGAACTTCCAGGCTTTCCTTGCAGATAAAGTAGATTGGGGCAGCGTGATAGCAGCATATTTAGGTGTCCCACTTTTCCTTTGTTTGTGGTTTGGATATAAAATTGCGAAGAAAACGAAATTTGTTAAACCAAAAGACGTAGAATTTGAATTTGATTATGAAAAAAAACTTAAATAAACTATTGAAAGAACGGACAACATCCTATGCATGTTGTCCGTTTTTTTGTACTTGTTTAGTCAAAAAAAGCCCCCAACCAAATTGGTTGAGAGCCTTTGAAAATTTGAAATTAACGTTTTGAGAACTGAGGTGCACGACGAGCGCCTTTAAGTCCTGGTTTCTTACGTTCTTTCATACGTGGGTCACGTGTTAAGAATCCTGCAGATTTCAATGCTGGACGGAAATCAGGATCTACTGTAAGTAGTGCACGTGCAATACCATGACGGATTGCTCCTGCTTGACCTGTGAATCCACCACCATTAACGTTTACGTGTACATCGTAGCTACCTAGAGTTTGAGTAGTTACTAATGGTTGTTTAATAATTTCACGTAAAGTTTCGAATGGTACGTAATCTTCTACGTCACGTTTGTTGATAACAATTTTGCCTTCGCCCGGTACTAAACGTACGCGTGCTACTGAACTTTTACGGCGACCAGTGCCGATATATTGAACTTGTGCCAAGTGTATGTCCTCCTCTTAATAATTATCCGCGAAGCTCGTATGCTTCTGGTTTTTGTGCTGCATGTGGATGTTCTGCTCCAACATAAACGTTAAGTTTTGTGAACATTTGACGTCCTAAAGAGTTTTTAGGAAGCATCCCTTTAACTGCTAATTCAAGCATTTTAGTTGGGTATTTAGTACGCATTTCTAAAGCTGTACGTTGTTTAAGTCCACCAGAGAATTGAGTGTGACGATAGTAAATCTTGTCATTTAACTTGTTCCCAGTTAAATGAATTTTTTCAGCGTTGATGATGATCACATGATCACCTGTGTCAACGTTTGGTGTAAATGTTGGTTTGTTTTTACCACGTAAAATAGCTGCAACTTCAGAAGCAAGACGACCAAGAGTTTGGCCTTCAGCGTCTACTACTAACCATTTACGTTCTACTTCGTGACCTTTAGCCATGAATGTTGTACGCATGTATTTTGTCCTCCTAATTCAATCATAATCGATCTAAAATTTTCTATATCCTCATACCAATAAGTTTCGGGGCTTATATTGTGGGGTTAATGAAAATGCCATACATCATCATACCCCGGATATGTCATTTAGTCAAGCATTTTACGAAAAACACCTGGAAAGGTTGCTTCACGGTTTATACTCTACCTTTTCTAAGTATAAACCGTGTGCTGGAGCGGTTTTCCCAGCCATCGAACGATCACATGATTCTAGAATTCCACGCAACTCGTCCACACTTTTTTGCCCAATTGCAATTTCCCATAAAGTTCCCGCAATAATTCTCACCATATTATATAAAAATCCATTCCCACTAATAACCATATGCACCTGGTTTGACTCTTTTTTCAATTCAAATTTGACCAAATGAACGGTCCGAACGAAATCTTTCACACTTGTGTTTGAAGCACAAAAACTGGAGAAATCATGCGTACCTAGTAAATATGCTGATGCTTCTTTCATTAATTCTACATTTGGTTTATATCGATCTACATGAACGGAATAATTCCGGTCAAATGGACTTTGCACTTCATTTAACGACCAAATATATCGATATGTTTTCCCTGTTGCATCGTACCTTGCATGAAAATCATTACGTATTTGCTCTACCGATAAAATACGTATATCTCCTGGAAGTTGTACATTTAAAGCTGTTCTCCAATTATCCATTGGTATTGTAAGTGGACTATCAAAATGGATAACTTGTCCTGTTGCATGGACACCTGCATCCGTTCTTCCACTACCTATTACCTTCACTATATCGCCTTTGTGCATGATGCATAAAACGCGTTCCAATTCCTGTTGTACAGTTCGTTTTTCTGGCTGAACTTGATAACCCGAAAAACCACTTCCATCATAACTGATGATTGCTTTTAATCTCATTACCGCACCTCGTTTTATTGCCTAAAGTATACAAGTATTCCTGCGAACACAACGAGAGAAAAGATTATTATGGTATCCCTAGTTGCCCATTCTAACTTGCGATACCTTGTTCTACCTTCTCCACCTTTGTATCCTCTAACTTCCATCGCTGTAGCCAAGTCCTCTGCACGCTTAAAGGCACTCACAAATAAAGGAATGAGTAGTGGAACAATGGCACGCATTCTTTCTTTCATATTGCCTGTTGTCATATCAGACCCTCTTGCCATTTGTGCTTTCATAATTTTATCCGTTTCATCCATTAAAGTCGGGATGAATCTTAACGAGATAGACATCATTAGCGCTAATTCATGCACAGGGAGCTTCCATTTCTTCAATGGGCCTAATAGTGTCTCCAAGGCATCTGTAATTGAAATAGGGGTCGTAGTGAGCGTTAGAATAGACGTTAAAATAACAAGTACGAAAAATCGGATGGCAATAAATATCCCCTGTCTCAATCCCTCTTGATAAATCGTTATAAACTTCCAATGAAAAATAATGTCGCCTTCACGCGTAAATATTAAATGTAACAAAAAAGTAAAAATGATTAATATAACAACCGGCTTCAATCCGTTTATTAAAAAATATAGTCTAATCCTGGACATACGAATTATTAAAAAAGTAAATACGAGTAAAATACCATATGTAATCCAGTTATTTGCAATAAAAACGATAGCAATAAATAAAAATACAAAAATCATTTTAGCTCGTGCATCTAGTCGATGAATAAATGAATCACCAGGAATATATCGACCAAATATCATTTTTTCAAGCATTATACTTCACGCTCCTTCTTAATCAGTTGCGCAAGTTCTTCTGCTAATGACTCCTCAGTTAAACAAATAAAAGGAAAGTTTTTTCCAATCATTTGCTCCATCTTTTTTTGAAATTTAACACTTTGTGGTAATTCTAATCGATAATTCATTAGACGCTCTTCATTTCTAAAAATCGCTTGAGGTGTATCTTCTAAGACACATTTACCATTATGCATAATGGCAATACGATCGGCGTATCTCGCAGCATCTTCCATACTATGCGTTACTAAAACGGTAGTTAAACCCTTCTCTTTATGAAGTTTATAAAACAAATCCATTATTTCTTTTCGCCCTCTTGGGTCAAGACCAGCAGTAGGCTCATCTAACACTAAAACTTCAGGATTCATCGCAAGCACGCCTGCTATAGCTACTCGTCTCATTTGTCCCCCCGATAAGTCAAAGGGTGACTTTTCCATTACTTCGTCAGGAAGGCCAAGCAGTTTTACTAATTCAATCGCACGACGTTTGGCCTCTTCTTCTGATACACCAAAGTTCATAGGACCAAACATAATATCTTTCAAAACGGTTTCATCAAACAATTGATGTTCTGGAAACTGAAAAACAATTCCTACCTTTTGCCTTACTTTTCTTAGTTGCTTATTTTTCTTGTCGGCTTTTACTTCTACATCTCCAATTTGAATTGAACCTTCCGAAGGTTTCAATAAAGCATTTAAATGTTGTAAAATGGTCGATTTACCCGAACCGGTATGCCCAATAATCGCTTGATAGCTACTGGACGGGATATGTAAATCTACATCATATAAAGCCCGTTTTTCAAATGGAGTATTTTTAGCATAAGCATAACTTACTTGTTGAAGTGTGATGTCCATAAATCATTCACCAACTCTTCTTCTGACATATGATCCGCTACTAGTGATATTCCTTGTAAACGCAATAAACGGGATATATTCATCGCAAAAGGCAAATCTAAACCTAAGTCTACTAATTCCTGCCCTTTTTGAAATATCTCTTCCGGCGTACCTTCCGCATACTTTTCCCCTTGATTCATCATAATTATTCGATCTGCTAGTAGCGCTTCTTCTAAATCATGTGTTATAGAAATAACAGTTAAGTCCGTCTCCTCTTTAAGCTGACGAACAGTTGCAAGTACCTCTTCTCTTCCTTGGGGATCTAGCATAGACGTAGCTTCATCAAGTAATAAAATCTTCGGTTGTAACGCTATGGCTCCTGCAATTGCCACACGCTGTTTTTGCCCACCCGATAAATGATGGGGCTCGCTATTCATAAACTCGCTCATCTTCACTTTTACTAAAGACGCTTCTACTCGTTCCACCATTTCCTCAAAGGGGATTCCGTTGTT
Source organism: Psychrobacillus sp. L3 (assembly GCF_042945595.1). Lineage (GTDB taxonomy): Bacteria > Bacillota > Bacilli > Bacillales_A > Planococcaceae > Psychrobacillus. The sequence goes on from NZ_CP168493.1 coordinate 3,750,792, forward strand.
TTCCAAGGCAAATGCGACATCATCTTGAACTGTGGCTCCTACAAACTGGTTGTCCGGATTTTGAAACACCATTCCCATCTGAGAACGAGTTTCCCACAGATTATGTTCATTCAACTCTTCCCCAAAAATACGTACATTTCCCGTCTGAGGAAATAGAAGACCATTCATTAAGCGCGCAAGTGTCGACTTGCCTGACCCATTATGTCCAACAATAGCGACCCATTCACCAGCTTGAATGGAATAGGAAACGTTATTCACCGCTGGACGCACATTTTTGTCTTCTATTGCATATGTAAAAGTTACATCTTGTAAAGTAATAATTTTGGTGCTCATCCTTTACCTCCTCTAGCTCTTCTCTGCTTGGCTAAGCTCATGTTATTATTTTACGATAAAATAAAAAAGCGCGCACCTCATTTTGAGAAATGCGCTCTTCTATAACGATTTCAAGACTGGCTGCTCAAGACCAATCATGAAAATGAGGTGCGTAGAGCTAGACGAGTCGCTACTACTAAAAGTACGCTCATCATAACACTCAGCTTTTATATTGTCGTATAAATCTAATTAAATATGTTAGAAAAAAGAAGAGGGTGGTAGAAACACCAATGACCCTCTTCAACTTTAAATGTAAATCAAATTCATTTTGACGAATTTGCATGCAAACGCCTGCTGAATTAAATTAAACTAACTCAATTACTACAACTGGTGCTCCGTCTCCACGACGAGGTCCAACTTTCATAATACGAGTATAACCGCCTTGACGTTCTGTATAGCGTGGTGCTACATCATCAAACAATTTTTGTAATGCAAAGATTGTTGATTCATTACCTTCTTCATCAGTAGATGTTACTACTTCACGACGAATGTAAGCAGCAGCTTGACGACGTGCATGTAAATCTCCACGTTTGCCTAAAGTGATCATTTTTTCAACAACAGAACGTAATTCTTTCGCACGTGCTTCAGTAGTTTGAATACGCTCATGAATGATTAGGTCAGTTGTTAAGTCACGTAACATCGCTTTACGTTGAGAACTTGTACGTCCAAGTTTTCTGTAACCCATGGATGTTTCCCTCCTTTGGTGAATAGTTCAAATCTAGCTATATCAAAATTTGCTTAGTCTTCTTTTCGTAATCCTAAGCCAAGCTCATCTAACTTCGCTCTAACTTCTTCTAGTGATTTACGTCCAAGGTTTCTTACTTTCATCATATCGTCTTCTGATTTGCTAGCAAGCTCAAGTACTGTATTAATACCAGCGCGTTTTAAGCAATTATAAGAACGAACAGAAAGATCAAGTTCTTCGATAGTCATCTCTAATACTTTTTCTTTTTGGTCTTCTTCTTTTTCGACCATGATTTCAGCAGTTTGTGCCTCGTCTGTCATCCCTACAAAAATATTCAAGTGCTCCATTAGAATTTTCGCTCCAAGCGAAATCGCCTCTTTCGGACCGGTGCTGCCATCTGTCCACACATCAAGAGTTAATTTATCGTAGTTTGCTGATTGGCCAACACGAGTATTTTCCACTTGAAAATTAACGCGTGAAACTGGAGTATAAATAGAGTCGATCGGGATTACGCCGATAGGAAGATCCTCACGTTTGTTTTGAACAGCAGGAGTGTAGCCACGGCCCCGACCTGCGTACATACGCATACGGAAATGACCATTTTTGCCGATTGTAGCAATATAGAGTTCTGGATTTAAAATCTCAACGTCACTGTCATGTGTAATGTCAGCAGCTGTAACCATTCCCTCGCCTTTTACATCAATCTCAATGACTTTTTCTTCATCAGAGTAGATTTTTAAAGCTAGCTTCTTCACATTCATAATAATAGATGCAACATCTTCCACAACGCCTTCAATAGTTGAAAACTCATGTAAAACGCCATCGATTTGAATAGAAGTAATTGCAGCTCCCGGTAAAGAAGACAGAAGGATACGACGTAAAGAATTACCCAAAGTATTTCCATAGCCACGTTCTAGCGGTTCTACAACAAACTTACCAAACTTGGTATTTTCGCTGATTTCTACACTTTCAATCTTTGGTTTTTCAATTTCGATCATTCCAATTTAGCCTCCCTCAAAACATCGAATGTATAGGTTCTTTCCATCATGAATTCGATCGTTTAACTGATTGCTGTCTACACAACCTCAGTCTGTACAATAAATGATGTTCTCAAACAATTGAGTTTCACCTATTTATACGCGACGACGTTTTGGTGGACGGCAACCATTATGTGGTACTGGCGTTACATCTTTAATAGCTGTAACATCTAGACCTGCAGCTTGAAGTGCGCGGATAGCCGCTTCACGACCTGCACCAGGACCTTTAACTGTTACTTCTAATGTTTTTATGCCATGTTCCATGGAAGTTTTTGCAGCTGCTTCAGCAGCCATTTGTGCAGCAAATGGAGTAGATTTACGAGAACCTCTGAATCCAAGAGCTCCAGCACTTGACCAAGAAAGTGCATTACCTTGCATGTCCGTGATAGTCACAATTGTGTTATTAAATGTTGAGCGGATGTGAGCAATACCGGATTCGATATTCTTTTTCACACGACGCTTACGTGTTTGTTGTTTACGTGCCATGTTAAGAAGAAACCTCCTTTACCGATTATTTTTTCTTGTTCGCAACTGTTTTACGAGGACCTTTACGAGTACGAGCGTTATTTTTCGTATTTTGTCCACGAACTGGTAAGCCGCGACGGTGACGAATACCTCGGAATGAACCGATTTCCATCAAACGTTTAATGTTAAGTGATACTTCACGACGAAGGTCACCTTCTACTTTGTATACACCGATTTGTTCACGAATTTTGTTTAACTCGTCTTCTGTAAGATCGCGAACGCGAGTTTCTTCAGAAATACCAGCTTCCGCCAATACTTTTTGTGCAGTAGTTTTACCAATTCCGAAAATGTATGTTAATGAAATAACAACGCGTTTATCGCGTGGAATGTCAACACCAGCAATACGTGCCATATGTGTCGTGCACCTCCTTCTAATTAGCCTTGTCTTTGTTTGTGTTTAGGATTTTCACAGATTACCATAACTTTACCGCGTCGGCGAATAACCTTACATTTTTCGCAGATCGGTTTCACAGATGGTCTCACTTTCATCTAACCTAACCTCCTTAGTAGTCCGGAGTGCAAAAGATTATTTAAAACGGTACGTAATACGACCGCGTGTTAAATCGTAAGGAGATAGTTCAATTGTGACTTTATCTCCAGGTAAAATGCGTATAAAATGCATACGAATTTTACCCGATACATGGGCAAGTATTGTATGACCGTTTTCTAATTCTACCTTAAACATCGCGTTTGGCAAAGTCTCAACAACTGTTCCTTCGACTTCAATTACATCATCTTTCGCCATCAACCCTGTCTCCCTTCTATATACAAATCAGGTTCTCATCAAAATTCAAACGTAATTTGCTGTTAGTATAGCCTCTAATGGAACGAAACTATCCGTTTTAAGCATATGTTTGGAAATCATGAGAGATGTTCGAAAGACACTCGTATGGTTTCGCTTTTAGCAATCCACGGAGTAGACTGACTGGTAGAAACCTGTCTCCCTCATGTCAACATATTCGTACGAAAGTGTTGGATGAGTTCCATAGTACCCGTTCGTTACATAGATGCTTCCACGAAACCCATTATACCCCTTCAGAATATGAAATGCACGTGGACTAGGGGGTCCGCGCTTTGATACATCCCTTTTCTTCCGTTCGTATACCGGGCGCAATATGCTTTTGCAGCTCTCGAAAAAAACATTTTCGTTCTTTGCATACTGCCCGGCAATTAGTCATCTGCGACAGGCACCGGGCTAGATGCGGTTGCCCCGTAACAGAGCATCAAGACCAGCAAAAACTTTTGAAATTTCTTGCTGTCCATCTATATTTGTTAAAACACCTTTGTTCTCATAAAAATCAAGCAAAGGTTGAGTTTGCTTCATATTTACTTCCAGACGGTTAATCACCGTTTCGGGATTATCATCCGCTCTTTGATAAAGTTCTCCACCATCTTTATCACATACCCCAGCTTTAGCAGGTGGGTTAAAGACTAAATGATAAGAAGTGCCACATTCTTTACAAATACGGCGACCAGTTAGACGTTTAATCAATTCATCTTGTACTACTTGAATGTTCAGCACATGCTCAATTGATTTTCCTAGATCCAAAAGTAAAGCATCTAGTGCTTCTGCTTGAGGAACTGTACGTGGAAAACCATCAAGTAAGAATCCTTTTTCACAATCTGGTTTACTTAATCTTTCACGGACAATACCGATCGTTACTTCATCAGGTACTAATGCACCTTGATCCATAAACGACTTTGCTTTTAAACCAAGTTCCGTGCCATCCTTTATTGCTGCGCGAAACATATCGCCTGTAGAAATATGAGGGATTGCGTACTTCTCAACAATTTTGTCTGCTTGAGTACCTTTACCGGCACCTGGCAGACCCATTAAAACGATATTCATACGAAAATGCCCCCTCAGGACTATTTTGTAGATTTTTAGGAACTATATTGTTCCTAAAAACCGACATTATTTCATAAAGCCTTTATAATGACGCTTAACTAATTGTGATTCTAGCTGTTTCATCGTTTCGAGTGCAACACCCACAACGATAAGTAAGCTTGTTCCGCCAATTTGTGCCGTTTGTGGAAGACCCGCAAATTTGACAAACAATAATGGCATAATCGCTATAAGCGCTAGGAAAATTGAACCAACAAAAGTTAAACGATATAATACGCTAGTCAAATAATTTTGTGTGTTAATTCCTGGACGAATCCCTGGAATATACGCACCTTGCTTTTTCAAATTGTCTGCCACGTTCTCTGGATTCACTTGAATGAATGCATAGAAGTAAGTAAACGCGATGATTAGAGCAATATAAAATGTCATACCAATTGGTTGTGTATAATTTAGTGCATTCGTAATAAAATCAGTTACCTTATTTTGACCAAAAAATAAAACAATAGATTGTGGTGCCATAAGGAACGCGGATGCAAAGATTACTGGGATTACTCCCGCAGCATTTACTTTTAAAGGCAAGTGTGTTTGTTGAGCACCAGTTTGAGCAGTACCCGCAACACGTTTCGCATATTGAATAGGTATTTTACGTAACGCTTGTTGAACGTAAATTACACCAACAGTTACAGCAATAATTGCAGCTAAAAGTAAAACTAACACAATAATATTGATAAACAATGCATCCCCAGCGTCTTGAATCTGTGAAGCGTACATTTGGTTTACTGCATTTGGAATAGCAGCAGCAATGCCGGCGAAGATAATAATAGAAATACCATTACCAACACCTTTTGACGTAATCTGCTCACCTAACCACATTAAAAATGCGGTTCCAGCAGTTAACACAACAGCGATCACAAAATATGTCATAAGGCCTTCGTTTTTTATTAAAGAACCACTAAACATACGGTTAAACCCATATGACATTGCGATTGCTTGAATAAAAGCTAAGATGATTGTGAAGTAACGAGTGAACTGTGCAAGTTTCCGTCTACCGACTTCGCCTTGTTTCGACCACTCTGTAAACTTAGGCACAACATCCATTTGTAACAACTGGACGATTATAGATGCAGTGATGTAAGGCATAATTCCCATTGCTAAAATGGAGAATTTTTTTAATGCCCCACCACCAAATGTATTTAAAAATCCAATCACACCTAGGTGATCTGCTTGTTTTAATACAGTTGCATCGACGTTCGGTACTGGTATGAATGTACCAATACGAAAGACAATCAACATCAATAAAGTAAAAATGATTTTATTTCGAATATCTCGCACACGCATAAAGTTAGAGATTGTCTGAAACATTAAACCACCTCAGTTTGTCCGCCAGCGTTCTCAATAGCCTCTTTAGCTGACGCAGAGAATTTGTGAGCTTTTACAGTTAACTTCTTGTCAAGAGTTCCATTACCTAGAATCTTAATACCAGACTTTTCACTACTCACAACACCTGTTTCAATTAATAGAGCAGGTGTTACTTCTGTGCCTTCTTCGAAACGATTTAATGTGTCAAGGTTTACAATTGCAAACTCTTTACGGTTAATGTTCGTAAATCCGCGTTTAGGTAAACGACGGAATAATGGGTTTTGTCCGCCTTCAAATCCTGGACGAACCCCACCGCCCGAACGAGCGTTTTGACCTTTATGACCTTTACCTGATGTTTTACCTGTACCAGAACCAATACCGCGTCCTATACGTTTGCGTGAAGAACGAGATCCTTCTGCAGGTTTTAACTCATGTAGTTTCATATGGTGGCACCTCCTTATTCTTAAATTAAACTTTAAATTTCTTTCAAAGTTACTAAGTGAGCTACTTTGCCAACCATCCCACGGATCGCAGCATTGTCTTGATGCTCAACTGATTGATGTAATTTACGTAATCCAAGAGCTTCTGCAGTTTTGCGTTGATTTGGTTTAGTACCAATCAAGCTTTTAATAAGGGTAATTTCTAATTTAGTTGCCATTGTAATTTCCCCCCTTATCCTAACAGTTCTTCTACTGATTTACCACGTAATTTAGCAACGTCCTCAGCACGTTTTAGTTGAGTTAAACCTTTAACTGTAGCACGAACCATGTTGATTGGTGTGTTAGATCCAAGTGATTTCGATAAGATATCAGTGATACCAGCTAATTCTAGTACCGCACGGACCGGTCCACCAGCGATAACTCCTGTACCAGGTGCTGCAGGTTTAACTAGAATAGAACCAGCGCCGAAGCGTCCAATAATTTGGTGAGGAGTAGTTCCGCCAACTCTTGGTACTTCGATCAAGTTTTTCTTCGCATCTTCAACAGCTTTACGGATTGCATCTGGAACCTCTTGTGCTTTACCAGTACCAAATCCTACATGTCCGTTTTTGTCACCGACAACTACTAATGCAGTAAAACGGAAACGACGTCCACCTTTTACAACTTTAGCAACACGGTTAATCGTAACTACGCGTTCTTCAAGTTCAAGTTTGTTTGGGTCAATACCACGCATGAAATATGTCCCTCCTTCTTCTTAAAATTCTAAGCCGTTTTCACGTGCGGCTTCAGCTAATGCTTTAACACGTCCATGATATAAGTAACCGCCACGGTCAAATACAATAGATTTGATGTTTTTCTCAACAGCGCGTTTTGCGATTGTTTCACCAATTGATTTTGCAGCTTCAACATTTCCAACTGTTCCACCAAAGTCTTTATCCATTGTAGACGCGCTAACGATTGTTAGACCTTTAGAGTCATCGATAAGTTGTGCGTATATATGTTTATTAGAACGGAATACATTTAAACGAGGACGTTCAGTAGTACCCGTGATTTTTGTACGAACACGTGCATGACGTTTTTTACGAACTTGATTTTTGTCTTGTTTCGTAATCACAGTGGTCACTCCTTTCTAATGCGAAATGCATTATTTACCTGTTTTACCTTCTTTGCGGCGTACAACTTCGCCTTCATAACGAATACCTTTACCTTTATAAGGCTCTGGTGGACGAACTTGACGAATGTTAGATGCTAATGCACCAACACGTTCTTTGTTAATACCGCGAACGATAATTTTTGTATTCGAAGGAACTTCGACTTCAATTCCGTCTTCAGGAGTGAACTCAACTGGATGTGAGAACCCTACATTAAGTACAAGTTTAGTACCTTGTAGTTGTGCACGGTAACCTACCCCAACTAATTCAAGTCCACGTTCAAATCCTTGAGAAACACCAGTGATCATGTTTGCTAATAAAGCACGTGTTGTTCCGTGAATTGTGCGGTGGTCTTTTGACTCTGAAGGACGTACTAATGTAATTATAGTACCTTCTTGCTCAATTTTAATATCTTGGTTAAAAGATCTTGTTAATTCACCTTTTGGTCCTTTAACAACTACTGTATTATCTTCATTGATAGTGACAGTAACGTTTGCAGGAACCTCAATTGGTTTTTTACCTACTCGAGACATTTTGTTGCACCTCCATTCGTTTGTTGATTATTACCAAACGTAAGCTACGATTTCTCCGCCAACTTGTTTAGCGCGAGCTTCTTTATCTGTTAATAAACCATTTGAAGTAGAAACTAAAGCAATTCCTAAACCATTTAATACTCTAGGTACTTCGTTTGTTTTAGCGTAAACGCGTAGACCAGGTTTTGAAATACGTTTCAAACCAGTAATAACGCGTTCGTCGTTTTGACCATATTTTAAGAAGATACGGATAATTCCTTGTTTGCTATCTTCTACATATTCTACATCACGTACGAAACCTTCGCGTTTTAAAATTTCAGCGATTTCCTTTTTCAAGTTTGAAGCGGGAACTTCTAATTTCTCGTGACGAACCATGTTAGCATTACGAATGCGTGTAAGCATATCTGCAATTGGATCTGACATTGTCATTACATTTACCTCCTTCCCAGTTTAGGGGATTACCAGCTTGCTTTTTTAACGCCAGGAATTTGTCCCTTGTATGCAAGTTCACGGAAACAAATACGGCAAAGCTTAAATTTACGATATACAGAGTGCGGACGTCCACAGCGCTCACAGCGTGTGTATTGTTGCACTTGGAACTTTGGCGTACGTTGTTGTTTAACGATCATTGATTTTTTAGCCACGTTTTCGCCTCCCTTATTTTACTTTTGGAATGGCATACCGAATTGTGTTAATAACTCACGAGCTTCTTCGTCAGAGTTCGCAGTTGTTACAATTACGATGTCCATACCGCGTACTTTAGAAACTTTATCATAATCGATTTCAGGGAAGATTAATTGCTCTTTTACTCCAAGCGTGTAGTTACCGCGACCGTCAAATGCTTTTTTAGAAACACCGCGGAAGTCACGTACACGTGGAAGAGAAATAGCGATTAATTTATCCAAAAAGTCATACATACGTTCACCACGTAGTGTAACTTTCGCACCGATTGGCATTCCTTCACGAAGACGGAAACCAGCGATCGATTTTTTAGCTTTCGTAACTACAGGTTTTTGACCAGCGATAATTTGTAACTCTTCAACAGCAGCGTCAAGTGCTTTTGTATTTGATACAGCATCACCCACACCCATATTGATAACAATTTTATCAACTTTAGGTACTTGCATTACTGATTTATATTCAAACTTGCTCATTAGAGCAGGAGAAACTTCCTTAAGAAATTTTTCTTTTAGGCGGTTCATGTGTGTACCTCCCTTCTTTTTACTTATTTAATAATTTCACCAGTTTTTTTCGCAACACGAACTTTTTTGCCATCTTCTACTTTAGAACCTACGCGAGTCGGCTCGCCAGTTTTTGGGTCGATTAACATAACGTTCGAAACGTGAATTGCAGCCTCTTGACTTACAATTCCGCCTTGCTGATTAGCTTGGTTTGGTTTCGTATGTTTTTTGACGATGTTTACACCTTCAACTAACACACGATCTTTCTTAGGGAAAGAAGAAAGGATAACACCTGTTTTACCTTTATCTTTACCTGAGATTACCTTAACTTTGTCGCCTTTTTTAACATGCATTCTGTCGCACCTCCTTGATTGGCACTTTCATGTAAATTAAAGAACTTCTGGAGCTAAAGAAACGATTTTCATAAAGTTGCTATCGCGTAATTCACGAGCAACTGGTCCGAAAATACGAGTTCCACGCGGTCCTTTATCGTCTTTGATGATAACGCATGCATTCTCATCGAATTTGATATAAGTTCCGTCTTTGCGGCGCACGCCGCTTTTTGTGCGAACGATTACAGCTTTAACGACGTCACCCTTCTTGACAACGCCACCTGGTGTTGCTTTCTTAACTGTACATACGACGATATCACCGATATTAGCAGTTTTACGTCCAGTACCACCAAGTACTTTTATTGTTAAAACTTCACGTGCACCTGAGTTGTCAGCAACTTTCATACGAGTTTCTTGTTGGATCACTTAGGTAACCTCCCTTCGGAATTATTGAGTTCCGAATTTATTATTAGATAATAACCGCTTTTTCTACAACTTCTAATAAACGAAAACGTTTTGTAGCTGACAGCGGACGAGTTTCCATGATGCGAACGATATCGCCGATTTGGGCTTCGTTTTGTTCATCATGTGCTTTAAATTTCTTAGAATATTTAACACGTTTACCGTATAATTTATGTTTCTTATGAGTTTCAACTAAAACAGTAATTGTTTTTTCCATTTTGTCAGAAACTACACGGCCAGTGTATACTTTGCGTTGATTACGCTCAGTCATGCCCGAAAACCTCCTTTATCAGTTGTTTGCACTGATTTCTCTTTCGCGTACCACAGTTTTCATACGTGCAATCGCTTTGCGTACTTCACGAATGCGAGCTGTGTTTTCTAATTGACCAGTCGCCAATTGGAAGCGAAGGTTGAAAAGCTCTTCTTTCAGTGATTTTACCTTTTGTTCGATTTCTGCAGTAGTAAGTTCACGGATGTCATTAGCTTTCATTAGATTCACCACCAATTTCTTGACGTTTAACTACTTTACATTTAATAGGAAGCTTATGTGATGCTAAACGTAACGCTTCACGAGCAACTTCTTCAGAAACTCCAGCAATTTCAAACATAATTTTTCCAGGTTTTACTACAGCTACCCAACCTTCAGGAGCCCCTTTACCTGAACCCATACGAACCTCAAGAGGCTTTTTCGTGTAAGGTTTATGTGGAAATATCTTAATCCATACTTTACCGCCACGTTTCATGTAGCGTGTCATTGCAATACGAGAAGCCTCAATTTGACGACTTGTAATCCAGCTAGCTTCAGTTGCTTGTAAACCAAATTCACCGAATGCTATTTCTTTCCCGCCTTTTGCTTCACCACGCATTTTTCCACGGTGTTCACGACGGTATTTAACGCGTTTAGGCATTAACATATTATTTGCCTCCTTCCTCAGAGTTCTTCTTCACTGGAAGGACTTCACCACGATAAATCCATACTTTAACGCCAAGCTTACCATAAGTTGTGTCAGCTTCAGCATGTGCATAATCAATGTCAGCACGTAATGTATGAAGTGGTACAGTACCTTCACTATAGTGTTCAGCACGCGCGATGTCAGCGCCGCCTAGACGTCCAGATACTTGAGTTTTAATACCTTTAGCGCCTGAACGCATTGTGCGTTGAATTGCTTGTTTTTGAGCACGACGGAAAGATACGCGGCCTTCTAATTGACGTGCGATACTTTCAGCTACTAATTTAGCATCTAAGTCTGCTCTTTTTATTTCTACGATGTTGATGTGTACACGCTTGCCAGTAATGTCGTTCAAGTGTTTACGAAGTGCTTCGACTTCAGTACCACCTTTACCAATTACCATACCTGGTTTTGCAGTGTGAATTGTAATGTTTACACGTTTTGCTGCACGTTCAATTTCTACTGTAGAAACTGAAGCATCTTTTAAACGAGTTTCAATGTGCTTACGAATTTTTAAATCTTCGTGAAGTAGAGTTGCATAGTCTTTACCTGCGTACCATTTTGACTCCCAGTCACGAATAATACCTATTCGTAATCCTATTGGATGTACTTTTTGACCCACGGATTATCCCTCCTTCTTCTCAGATACCACTACTGTAATGTGGCTAGTACGTTTGTTTATAGCACTTGCACGCCCCATTGCACGTGGACGGAATCGTTTTAATGTTGGACCTTCGTCAACAAAGACTTCAGAAACAACAAGATTGTTAATATCTAACTCATAATTGTGCTCAGCGTTTGCAACAGCAGATTTTAGTACTTTCTCAACAACAGGCGATGCTGCTTTTGGAGTTAGTTGTAAAATTGCAATTGCTTCACCGATTTGCTTACCTCTGATTAAATCTACGACTAATCTTACTTTACGAGGAGCAATGCGCACTGTTTTAGCAATAGCTTTTGCTTGTGACATTTGAATGACCTCCTCTCAAATTAGCGTCTTGTTTTCTTATCATCTGCACCATGACTTTTATAAGCGCGCGTTGGTGCAAACTCGCCTAGTTTATGACCTACCATATCTTCAGTCACGTATACAGGAACATGTTTGCGTCCGTCATATACCGCGATAGTTAATCCGATAAAAGTAGGGAAAATAGTAGAACGGCGAGACCAAGTCTTAATCACTTGTTTTTTCTCAGAGTCCTTTTGAGCATCGACCTTTTTCAATAAATGATCGTCTGCAAAAGGTCCTTTTTTCAAGCTACGACCCATGCTGGAACCTCCCTCCGTGATTGCACCACGGTTCGTTCTTTGAACCGTAGTAAAACCACTTTATTTTTTACGACGACGAATGATAAGTTTGTCGGATTTGTTTTTCTTGCTACGAGTTTTGTATCCAAGAGTTGGTTTACCCCATGGAGACATAGGTGACTTACGACCGATTGGCGTACGTCCTTCACCACCACCGTGTGGGTGATCGTTAGGGTTCATTACAGATCCACGTACGGTTGGGCGTTTACCTAACCAACGATTACGACCAGCTTTACCAATGTTCACAAGTTCATGTTGTTCGTTTCCAACTTCACCGATTGTAGCGCGGCATACAGAAAGGATTAAACGAACTTCACCAGATTGTAAACGTACGATTACGTATTTACCTTCTTTACCAAGTAATTGAGCAGATGTTCCAGCAGAACGAACTAACTGACCACCTTTACCAGGTTTCATTTCAATATTATGGATAGTAGTACCCATTGGGATGTTTTGTAATGGAAGTGCGTTTCCTACTTTAATATCAGCTTCTGGACCTGACAAGATTGTCATTCCAACTTCTAAGCCTTTAGGAGCTAGGATGTAACGTTTTTCCCCATCCACGTAATTAATTAATGCGATATTCGCAGTGCGGTTTGGATCATATTCAATAGTAGCAACACGTCCTGGTATACCATCTTTGTTTCGTTTGAAATCAATGATACGGTATTGACGTTTGTGTCCACCACCATGATGACGAACAGTAATTTTACCTTGATTGTTACGGCCGCCTTTACGTTTCACAGGAGCAAGTAATGATTTCTCAGGCTTGTCAGTTGTGATTTCAGCGTAATCTAATGAAGTCATATTACGACGTCCGTTTGTCGTTGGTTTATACTTTCTAATCGCCATTTTATTCCCTCCTTCTTGAGTATTAATTCCTTCTAATAAGGATTAGATCTCGAATAATTCGATTTCTTTACTTTCAGTAGTTAGTGTAACAATCGCTTTGCGGCGTTTGTTTGTATACCCACCAAATTTACCTACGCGTTTGTATTTACCTTTGTAGTTCATAATGTTCACTTTTTCAACATTCACTCCAAAGATTTCTTCAACAGCGTATTTAACTTGTGTTTTGTTAGCGCGAGTGTCCACATCAAATGTGTACTTTTTATCTGCCATAATTTCAGAAGAACGCTCGGTAATGACCGGACGTTTAATAATATCACGTGCTTCCATTATCCAAGCACCTCCTCTACTTTTTCTACTGCAGCTTTAGTCATCACTAGTTTGTCGTGACCAACTAAATCTAATACGTTAATGCCTGTTGCAGACACAACTGTGATTCCAGGGATGTTACGAGCAGCTAGTGCTACGTTTTCATCTAAATCAGCAGTTACAAATAATGCTTTTTTATTAATTGAAAGTCCAGATAGCACTTTCAAAAATTCTTTTGTTTTTGGTGCATCAAATGCTAACCCTTCAAGTACTACGATGCTTTCTTCATGAACTTTAGTTGAAAGAGCTGAAAGAAGAGCTAAACGACGTACTTTCTTAGGTAATTTATAGCTGTAACTACGTGGAGTCGGACCAAATACAATACCACCACCACGCCATTGTGGAGAGCGAATTGAACCTTGACGAGCACGACCAGTTCCTTTTTGTTTCCAAGGCTTACGGCCACCACCAGCTACTTCAGAACGGTTTTTCACTTTGTGATTACCTTGACGAAGTGATGCGCGTTGAGCAATGATAGCTTCAAATAAAACAGATTCGTTTGGCTCGATACCGAAAACTTTGTCGTTTAACTCGATTTCGCCAACAGAAGCTCCTGTTTGATTGAATAAAGATACTTTTGCCATTCCTGTTTCCTCCTTTCTCAGAGATTATTTCGATTTAATAGCAGCTTTCACAACTACTAATGATTTACGAGAACCAGGAACATTACCTTTAATAAGTAGCAAGTTACGTTCAGCATCCACTCTTACGATTTGTAAGTTTTGGATAGTAACTACATGTCCACCCATTTGACCAGGTAATTTCTTTTGTTTAAATACACGGTTCGGAGCAACTGGCCCCATTGAACCTGGACGACGGTGATAGCGAGATCCATGGGCCATTGGTCCACGAGATTGTCCGTGGCGTTTAATAACACCTTGGAAACCTTTACCTTTAGTAACACCCGTTACATCGATTACATCGCCTTCTGCGAAACTTTCAACGTTGACTTCTTGACCAACCTCGTAATTAGCTGTATCCAAACCGCGGAATTCGCGGATGAAGCGCTTAGGAGCAGTGCTTGCTTTAGCTACATGCCCTTTAGCTGGTTTGTTAGAAAGCTTTTCACGCTTATCTTCAAAACCTAACTGAATTGCTTCGTAACCGTCTGTTTCAACTGTTTTCTTTTGAAGCACTACGTTTGGAGAAGCTTCAACTACAGTTACAGGGATTAAGTCACCGTTCTCAGCAAATACTTGCGTCATACCGATTTTTCTACCTAAGATTCCTTTGGTCATCTGTCACACCTCCTATAATAATTTGTTGTTTTTTATTTTTACCATTAAAGTTTGATTTCAATATCAACGCCAGATGGTAAATCAAGCTTCATTAACGCATCAACCGTTTGTGGTGTTGGGTTAACGATATCGATAAGACGTTTATGCGTACGCATTTCGAATTGCTCACGAGAATCTTTATACTTATGAACAGCACGAAGAATCGTATAAACAGATCTTTCAGTCGGAAGTGGAATCGGACCCGATACACTTGCACCTGAACGTTTAGCAGTTTCGACAATTTTCTCAGCAGATTGATCAAGGATTCTATGATCATACGCTTTCAAACGAATACGAATTTTTTGTTTTGCCATTACTTTCCCTCCTTTTCGCCTATTTTCTAGACATTCTCCACGAAAATTTTCCGTACACTCGCCATGGCAAAGCGGCCGGGTGTGTCGGTAACCTCTCGCTTCATCGCAGTCAAAGACCAACATTCAACATTATATACAATAAAAAAAGATTTCGCAAGTCTTTTTGCGAAATTCTTTTTAAATGTTGTCATTACGTTTCTTGTTACAATTAAATATGCTTTAATTAGCCGTGTTTTAGTATATAAAAATTCTACTTAAAATTCAAATGAAACGATCTTCTGATCTCAATTTTTATAAATACAGAAGTAGGCATCAAATAATAAGACTTCTTTTTTAGCTATAAAACGAATACAACTGCTATCCACCCAAACAATATTAAAGGAATGTTATAGCAAACAAACGTCGGTACACATGTATCCCAAATATGATTATGCTGCCCGTCCACATTTAACCCGGCCGTTGGACCAAGCGTTGTATCTGAAGCAGGTGATCCAGCATCGCCAAGAGCTCCTGCTGTTCCGATTAAAGCAATGATTGCTAAAGGACTTAATCCTAACTCCAACCCAAGTGGAACGAAAATAGCTGCAATGATTGGGATGGTAGCAAAGGAAGATCCGATTCCCAACGTTACAAATAAGCCAACGAATAACATAATTAAAACAGCTACGCTAACATTACCTTTTAATAAACTGGCAGAAGCATTTACTAGATTCTCTACATCTCCAGTTGCGGTAATAACTGCTGCAAAACCATTTGCGGTAATCATAACAAATCCTACAAAAGCCATCATACGCATTCCTTCTGTTAATAGTTGGTCCGCTTCTCTCCACTTTAAGGCACCTGTAACATATAGAACTGAAATTCCCGCAAGAGCACCGGCAATCATAGCTCCCGTCTCTATTTGAACAAATAACGCAGCAATTAAGGCAAGCATCGTAAATACTACATTACTAGTTTTTACATGAACTTCAGAAACTTGTATTTCAGATGTTGCTTGTTTATATTTACGGTGTTTCCGAAATAATATAAAAGCCATTATTAAACCAAATAGCATCCCTAAAGCTGGTATAGCCATCGCCTTTGGTATATCTGTTAATTTTACTTCAAGGCCGGATAATCCTATTTGCGTCGCTAAAATTTGTTGATAGATAGCTCCAAAACCAAAAGGAAGAAACATATATGGAGTAATTAAGCCGAAAGCTAGAATACAAGCTATTAAACGACGATCTACTTGTAACATATTTAATATTTTTAGTATTGGTGGTACTAACAATGGAATGAATGCGATATGAATCGGAATTACGTTTTGCGAAAAAATAGCCATTACTAATAGTAGTAAGAAAACTAATACTTTAACTAATCCTGTTTTTTGTGAATCTCCTTCTCTTTTTACAAGCTTTAAAATGGCTGCTACAAATAGCTCAGGAATGCCTGTTTTTGAAATCGCAATTGCAAAGCCTCCTAATAACCCATAACTTAACGCTATTGCCGCTCCTGCACCTAACCCCTCTGTAAAAGCATCTATCGTCTCTGTAATCGATAAGCCGGCAGTTAGACCACCTACAAGGGCACCTATGATCAATGAGAATACAACGTTTATACGTAGTAAACTCAACACTAACATTATAACAACCGCCACAATAACGGCATTCATAAAAACAACTCACTCTCGTACACTAGATTATTAACGTGGTAAAGTTTAATTCTTTTTTGTTAATCTGTCAATATAAAAAGCCCCTTTGCATTAAACAAAGAGGTCTTAGGAAAATAATTCTTCCAAATCGTCTATAGTGATTGACTTACTACTTTTCTATAATATCCAACAGTTAAGAATGCAAATATTGAATATAAAATAACATAAATACTCATTGTGATTAACAGTGGCGCAGTGAGTTCTGTACCGAATAACATCCAGCCTGATTTAACAGCAAAATAACTATGTGCTAAACCAATAATTAATGGTACTCCGAAGTTAAACATTTGCTTTTTATAGATCCCTTTCATTAACTCACTCGTTGTAAAACCAATTTTTCGAAGTACTGTATATGAAGCCCTTTCCTCGTCAGCTTCGTTCATTTGTTTAAAATATAAAATGCTACCTGTTGTCACTAAAAAGGCTAAACCTAGGAATCCTGTAACAAATATAACTAACCCCATCATATCTAATGTAGATAATCTATACGCCTCTTGCGATTCCATATACACAAGTTTTCTTCCACCATTATCTTTTGTCACTTCAAAATGACCATCATTGGTTGTTTCTTCAAAGATAAATTGAACTTCTTTTAGTTGCGAACGATCCTCTAAAACAACCCCCACTTGTTTATTCCAAAAAGTCTGTTGTTGAATCGTACTATCTGCTGAAAGCTTATCAAATAGTACGTCAGTAACTACAATGGTCATGCCACCGCCAGTAAGATTGTATACAAGTAAAGAGTCCGTTTTAATTCCCCTTATCCTAAGTACTACCTCTCCACTGGAGGTTGTTAGTTGCACCGGCTTATTTTTTTCTAGTTTCACTATTTCTGACATCATATTACTATAACCCATCACATAACCTTCACCTTCTTTTAATGAAAGCTCAGGCATCATCTTTTGCGCATCACTCAGCTTCACAATCGGAAGAGTTCCGTTTGTCATCATACTAATGCCAGCAGGTATATCGTTAGAGAATAAATCACTGATGTTAACATCTACATCCAATAAGTCAATGTTTGTTTGTGCATAACTAATTTTCTGTTCATTTAATTCACTCAAAAATGCCTGACCCTGGTCATTCATCAAAATATAGTCAAACGGAACATTTTGCTTTGCCACTGCACCTGCTGAATAATAGGAGATATACGACAAACAAAGAATCCCAAGCGCCGTGGCCGATATTACCGTAATAATCGTAAGAGACATAGCATTTGACTTCATACGATGCATAATTGGCGATAGGGATAACACATCTTCGATAGATAAATGTCCTCTTTTTTGTTTTCTTTTTAAATTCATTAAGAAAGAAACAGAAAATCGAAAAACAAAGTACGTCCCACCAATTGTCGTCCCTAAGATAGCAAGCATTTTATACAAAAGCATATTGACATTATCCGTATCTAATTCAAACAACGTCGTCGATAAGTAATATCCATAACCAATCATTACTAACCCAATGAACCCGAGAAGCATTTGAAATCCATTAAACCTTTTTACTCTAGTATCCGCTATTGATGTAGCAGTAAAGAGTGTAAGTAACGAAACCCGCCGAATACTTACCATTGTTTGTATTAATACAATGACAAGTAATGCTAAAAATACTACTAGTGTCATTTGCAGTGCCTCTATCGAAAAAATTAGCTCGACTAGTACTTCTTTTTCTAAAATACGAAGTAGAATCATCGCGAAAATACGGGATGTCAGAAAGCCAAGAACCACTCCTATGCTAATCGCACCTATCCATAAAATCGTATTTTCTAGCGCTAACAGTCTTGTTACAAGCCCTTTGGACATACCTATTAGCTGATATAGCCCAATCTCCTTGCTTCTTCTCTTCATGAAAAGATGGTTTGCATATAAAACAAAAAACACTACTACAAGTAGCAATAAATACGATGCTGCCTTTAAACCTGCAGTTATTTTCACACCGTTTGAGACCTCTATAACACTTGGATTATATTGCAGTGTTACAAAAGAAAAATAAAGCGTTACACTAAAAATTAATGCAAAAAAGTATAAATAATAATGTTTAATATTTTTCTTCATACTGCGGAGAACTAGTTGACTAAGCGTCATAACCATCACCACCAAGTACACCTTGTATGTTCATTATTTCTTGAAAAAATTGCGTACGATCTTTCTCCCCTTTATACAACTCCGTATACAGTTGACCATCTTTTAAAAACAACACTCGTGAACAAAAACTTGCTGCTACTGCATCATGAGTCACCATCACAATGGTCACTTTTTTATGATGATTAATCTTCTCCAAATTGCTTAGCAGGGCAGTAGCGGCTTTTGAATCTAATGCTCCTGTCGGCTCATCTGCAAAAACAATAGAAGGATTACTAATTAAAGCACGTGCAGCCGATGTTCTTTGTTTTTCTCCTCCTGAAATTTCATTTGGATATTTATTTATGATATCTTCAATTCCCAAAGTTTTTGTCAGTTCCATAAACCTCTCTTCTGCTTCTTTTTTGGGAACTTTACTAATCGAAAGCGGTAAAAAAATATTTTCCTTTACCGTTAATGTATCCAGTAAATTATAGTCTTGAAAAATAAATCCAAGTTGCTCTCTACGAAAATTTGATAACTCCCGTTCCTTCATCTTACTTAAATTGTTTCCACTGATTTCAATAATACCTTCTGTCGTTTTATCTATAGAAGCAAGTACATTGAGTAACGTAGTTTTCCCCGAACCCGATGGACCCATTATTCCAACGAACTCTCCTTCTTGCACTTCCATATTGATTCCTTTTAAAACTTCTTGCGCAGTTGACTTTTTACCATAAACTTTTTTTATTTTACGTCCGCTCAAAATAGCCATGTATGATCCTCCTACATATTATTAATTATATTGTACGGGTTTTTAGGCTGTTAATCGTTTGATTTACATGACAAAAAAATAAAGTAGATGACATTTTTGTCACCTACCAACTATTTTAGTCATTTCATTTTTAAGTGGGAACTTTATAGAAAAAGTTGAACCAATATTAACTTTGGAATCTACAAATATCTCAATACCAAGCTTATCTGCAGCGTTTTTCGCTAAATAAAGTCCCATACCAGTTGAAGAAGCTTTTTCTCTCCCTATTGTTCCAGTAAATGACTTTTCAAATATACGCGGTAAGTCAGCTTGAGTCACTCCGATTCCACAGTCATGTATATGGAGCAAAGTATGACCCATTTCATCTTTTTGAGAAAATATATGAATATCACAGTTTTCATTACTATACTTAACTGC
Organism: Psychrobacillus sp. L3; assembly: GCF_042945595.1. Taxonomy (GTDB): domain Bacteria; phylum Bacillota; class Bacilli; order Bacillales_A; family Planococcaceae; genus Psychrobacillus. The sequence continues at coordinate 3,770,724 of NZ_CP168493.1, forward strand.
ATTTGATAATATTTGTCGAATAATAAATGATAACCATTTTTGGTCTGTTAGCACTTCCACATGTAATAGATTAATTTCGAAACCGATTTCTTTTTGCATACACCATGCTTGAAGTTCTTTAATTTCAAGATGTACTATCCTTTGTATGTTCACAGGTCCTATCATATAATCTTTCTCCATTGATGGTAACCTCGTATGATGGAGCTGTTGATCCAATAGTAAATGGATTCTTAACCACTCGAACTCCAGTTTTTTCTGCATTTGACCATTTTCAATTGTATCAATCAAGAGTTTCATACTAGTAAGTGGTGTCTTTACTTCATGTATCCATGATAAGATGTGGTCATTCTCTTCTAAATGCTCTACTTTCAGCTGATTTAATTCCTCTCTAGCAACTGAAATTAATTCATCTATGGTATATGTTATCTTTTTTTCGAAGCTAGATTTACCTCTAGGAAGAGCAGCAAGTAGCATATCAAACGTATTTTCATAGTCCACGTTTTCCTCTAAATCTTTAATATATCCTGACTCTTTCCTAAATCTCCAAACAAAAAATATAATGAAGGCTATTATGTTCATAAAATTAATATACAAAATAGATATTTCGAGAAAGGCAATATCTAAGGTCAAAATAATATTCAACCAAATCTGCAAGCATATGAAAAAAAGAATCCATGCCTTTCTTTCTTTTATGTATGCTAGGAACAAGTGAATCTACTCCTTTTTCGTAATTGCCATATAACCTAACCCTTTTTTTGTAATAATTACATCTATTAAACCAATCTCTTCTAACTTAAGGCGGAGACGATTCACATTTACTGATAAAGTATTATCATTAACAAAACGCTCATCATCCCAAAGCTTTCTCATTAATTCATCGCGAGAGACAATTTTATCTACTGATTGCATCAATGTACGAAGGATAAAAAGTTCATTTTTCGTCAGTTCATTTGATTTTTCCAAATATGTAATTTCACTTTTAGCAAAATCAATCACTGCTTTATTCCAACTACTAATATCCATATTCTCCTCTTGATAATCATATGTTCTACGTATTATTGCTTGCACCTTTGCAAGTAGAACTTCTAGATGAAACGGCTTTTGTACAAAATCATCTGCACCCATTTGCATTGCCATAATCATATCCAGCGGGTGATCCCTTGAAGATAAGAAAATAATTGGTACTTTAGAGATTTGACGAATTTCTCTACACCAATGAAATCCATCAAAGGATGGTAATTGAATATCAATAATAACTAATTGTGGTTTTTCCTCAATAAATGTCTTCATCACTTTTTGAAAGTCATCTGGTCGCACCACTTCAAATGCCCATTGTATGAATCTTTCTTTAATAATTTCAAAAATGGACTGATCGTCTTCTATCAATAAAACTTTCACATTCATCAGACTCACCTCTTACAACTAGTTTACACTAATTTCACACAAAAAAAATCCACCTCATCGTCACGAGGTGGATTTTGACTTGTAATTTATTAATTATTTAGTAATTGTAGCAACTACACCAGCGCCTACAGTACGTCCACCCTCACGGATAGAGAATTTAGTACCTTCTTCAAGAGCGATTGGTGAAATCAAAGAAACGATCATTTCAATGTTATCACCAGGCATAACCATTTCTACGCCTTCAGGTAAGTTACAAACTCCAGTTACATCAGTTGTACGGAAGTAAAACTGAGGACGGTAGTTTGTGAAGAATGGAGTATGACGTCCACCCTCTTCTTTTGAAAGAACATAAACTTCTGCTTTAAAGTCTGTGTGTGGAGTAATTGTACCTGGTTTAGCTAATACTTGTCCACGTTGGATATCTTCACGAGCAACCCCACGAAGAAGAGCACCAATGTTGTCGCCAGCTTCTGCATAGTCAAGAAGCTTACGGAACATTTCAACACCTGTTACAGTAGTTGATTTTGGTTCTTCAACAATACCAATGATGTCTACAACATCACCGATTTTAACTTGTCCACGCTCAACACGACCAGTAGCAACTGTTCCACGACCAGTGATTGAGAATACATCTTCAACTGGCATCATAAATGGTTTGTCAGTTTGACGTTCTGGAGTTGGAATATAAGAATCAACAGCGTCCATTAATTCAACAATTCTTTCTTCCCAATTTTCTTCGCCTTCTAATGCTTTAAGAGCTGAACCTTTGATAACAGGAATATCATCACCAGGGAAGTTATACTCAGTAAGTAGATCACGGATTTCCATTTCTACTAATTCAAGTAATTCTTCGTCATCAACCATATCACATTTGTTCATGAATACTACTAAGTATGGTACACCAACTTGACGAGAAAGAAGGATATGTTCACGAGTTTGTGGCATTGGGCCATCAGCAGCAGATACTACTAAAATCCCACCGTCCATTTGAGCAGCACCAGTGATCATGTTTTTAACATAATCGGCATGTCCTGGGCAGTCAACGTGTGCATAGTGACGTGAAGCAGTTTCATACTCAACGTGAGATGTATTGATAGTGATACCGCGTTCTTTTTCTTCAGGTGCGTTATCAATTTGAGCATAGCTCATTGCAGTACCACCAGAACGTTTTGCAAGAACTGTTGCGATTGCTGCTGTTAATGTAGTTTTACCATGGTCAACGTGTCCGATTGTACCAATGTTTGCATGTGTTTTGGAACGGTCAAATTTTTCTTTTGCCATTTGAGATTGCCTCCTCAGTGATTGTTTGTTTTTTTATGATAAAAGCTAGAGGGCGTACGTCCCTCTATCTTTTATACGCTATAGATTAGTTATACTTTAATATTGGTGAAAATTCAATTATTCACCTTTATTTTTTTTAATAATTTCTTCAGAAATTGATTTTGGAACATCTTCATAGTGATCAAACACCATAGAGAATACTCCGCGTCCTTGCGTATTAGAACGTAAAGACGTTGCATATCCGAACATTTCAGCAAGTGGCACCATTGCACGAACTACTTGTGCGTTACCACGCGCTTCCATACCTTCAACGCGTCCACGGCGAGACGTAATGTCTCCCATGATGTCTCCTAAATATTCTTCAGGAATAACAACTTCTACTTTCATAAGTGGCTCAAGAATTACTGGATTTACTTTAGATACAGCATTTTTAAGTGCCATTGATGCAGCAATCTTAAATGCCATCTCATTCGAGTCAACATCATGATAAGATCCGTCATATAGTTTAGCTTTAATATCGATTAGTGGATATCCAGCAAGTACACCGTTGTTAAGCGAGTCACGAAGACCTGCCTCAACAGCTGGAACGTATTCACGTGGAACTACCCCACCGACAACTGCATTTTCAAATTCAAAGCCTTTTCCTTCTTCGTTTGGAGAGAATTCAATCCAAACGTGTCCGAATTGACCACGTCCACCAGATTGGCGAACGAATTTACCTTCAACTTTAGCAGAGCTACGGAATGTCTCACGGTAAGATACCTGTGGAGCACCTACGTTAGCTTCTACTTTAAATTCACGGCGCATACGGTCAACTAAAATATCCAAATGAAGTTCACCCATACCAGCGATGATTACTTGACCAGTTTCTTGGTCAGTATGTACGCGGAATGTAGGATCTTCTTCTGAAAGTTTTTGTAGAGCTTGACCCATTTTATCTTGGTCCGCTTTTGTTTTCGGTTCAACAGATAATGAAATAACTGGTTCTGGGAATGTCATAGACTCAAGAATTACAAGAGCTTTTTCATCACACAGTGTGTCTCCAGTTGTTGTATCTTTTAAACCTACAGCTGCAGCGATATCTCCAGCGTATACTTGTGAAATTTCTTCACGAGAGTTAGCATGCATTTGTAGAATACGTCCTACGCGTTCACGCTTACCTTTTGTAGAGTTTTGCACATATGAACCCGCTTGAAGTGTACCAGAATAAACACGGAAGAATGTTAATTTACCAACGTAAGGGTCAGTCATAACTTTAAATGCTAATGCAGAGAATGGTTCTGAGTCATCTGAATGACGTTCAATCTCTCCATCAGTGTCTGGGTCAATCCCTTGCATAGCTGGAATATCAAGTGGTGATGGTAGGTATGCAACAACTGCGTCTAAAACTTTTTGAACACCTTTGTTTTTAAATGCAGTACCACATACTACTGGATAGAATTCTACGTTTAGAGTACCTTTACGGATACCATCAACTAATTCTTCGTTCGTAATCTCTTCTCCACCAAGATATTTTTCCATTAAATCTTCGTCAAGTTCAGATACCGCTTCAACTAGCTTTTCACGGTATTCATTAGCTTGAGCTTTAAATTCTTCCGGAATTTCCACTTCTTCCATGTCAGTTCCTAGGTCATTAGCGTACATAGTAGCAGTCATTGTTACTAAGTCGATAATTCCGCGGAAATCTTCTTCAGCACCGATTGGTAACTGAATTGGATGAGCATTAGCTTGTAAACGGTCATGTAGTGTTCCTACAGAATACAAGAAATCCGCTCCCGTTTTATCCATTTTGTTAATGAAAACAATACGTGGTACGCCATAAGTTGTAGCTTGACGCCATACTGTTTCTGTTTGTGGTTCAACACCAGATTGCGCATCTAGTACTGTAACCGCGCCATCAAGTACACGAAGTGAACGTTCAACTTCAACTGTGAAGTCTACGTGACCAGGTGTATCGATGATATTTACACGGTGACCATCCCAAGCAGCTGTTGTCGCAGCAGAAGTGATTGTAATACCACGTTCTTGCTCTTGCTCCATCCAGTCCATTTGTGAAGCACCTTCATGAGTTTCTCCAATTTTATGGATTTTCCCAGTGTAATAAAGAATACGCTCCGTAGTAGTCGTTTTACCAGCATCTATGTGAGCCATGATCCCGATATTACGTGTTTTTGCTAAGGAGAACTCTCTAGCCATATTGTATTTCTCCTTTCAATTTCGGATTAGAGTATGATTTTTAAATAAATCCTACCAACGATAGTGTGCGAACGCTTTGTTAGCTTCCGCCATTTTGTGCATATCTTCACGTTTCTTAACTGAAGCACCGGTGTTGTTTGATGCATCAAGAATTTCGTTAGCTAAACGTTCTTCCATCGTTTTCTCTCCACGAAGGCGTGAATAGTTCACTAAGTAACGAAGACCTAGAGTTGAACGACGATCTGGACGTACTTCTACCGGCACTTGGTAGTTTGCACCACCAACACGACGAGCACGTACTTCAAGAACTGGCATTACGTTAGTTAATGCAGCTTCAAATACTTCTAAAGCATCTTTACCAGAACGTTCTTTTACTAGTTCGAACGCTCCGTATAGGATTTTTTGAGAAGTACCTCTTTTACCATCTACCATCATTTTATTGACTAAACGAGTTACTAGTTTCGAATTATAAATTGGATCTGGTAACACGTCACGTTTGGAAACAGGACCTTTACGAGGCATGTGTTTTCCTCCTTTCGACTAATTGTCTAATTATTAATTATTTAAAAATTATTTTTTTACTTTCGGGCGTTTTGCACCGTATAAAGAACGACTTTGCATACGACCTGTAACACCAGCTGTATCAAGAGCACCACGTACGATATGGTAACGTACCCCTGGTAAGTCTTTCACTTTTCCTCCGCGGATAAGTACAACACTATGTTCTTGTAGGTTGTGACCTTCACCAGGAATATAAGCAGTAACCTCTAACGTATTTGTCAAACGTACACGCGCATATTTACGAAGTGCTGAGTTTGGTTTCTTCGGCGTCATAGTACCAACACGAGTACAAACCCCACGCTTTTGTGGCGAGTTAAGATTTGTAGCTGATTTTTTAAAGCTGTTATAGCCTTTTCCTAAAGCTGGAGACTTTGAGTTCGTAATTTTGGATTGACGAGGCTTACGTACCAATTGGTTAATTGTAGGCATCGATTATTCCTCCCTTCATTTATTCTTTTTAATACCACACATCCAGGTGGTTCATTTTTTGGGTAAAAACAAAGTCTTTGTGTTTTACACAAAAACTGTTACACAATAAGAGCTACTACTGATGCACCTAAGTGCAATCCACAAGCTTTACCAAGATCTATTTTAGACTTTACGTAGTGTATAAGAACATTGTTATCTTGTGCTGTTGATCGTGCTAGATCAATAATTCTTTCCTCTACATCAAGTGCAATATAAACTTCTTTGACAAGCCCTTTTTTCATCGCTTTTACTGATTGCTTTATACCTATGATTGTTTTTTTTGCTTGTTTCACTTTTTCATAAGACATTTTCATATCCTCCAAAGTCACAAGTCAGATAACTATCAACCTTAAACATATTATCACTCTTAGAAAAGACTGTCAACACTAATCTTAATAATATTAGGGAGAACTACCATGACGTTTCTCCCTAATATTTATTTTTTATTCAGTGCTTATTGTTTCTTTTCCTTTATCCGCTTTGTTACTAGTAATCTGAATCTGACGATAACGTTGCATACCCGTTCCAGCTGGAACTAGTTTACCAATAATTACGTTTTCTTTTAATCCTAGTAATTCATCACGTTTCCCTTTAATCGCTGCATCCGTTAAGACACGAGTCGTTTCTTGGAATGACGCTGCAGATAAGAATGATTCTGTTTCTAAAGAAGCTTTCGTAATACCAAGAATTACTGGGCGACAAGTTGCAGGAATCTTACCTTGTAAAACTGCATCCTTATTTGCCTCAGCAAATTGATGAATATCAAGCAGCGAGCCTGGAAGTAATTCCGTTTCACCAGCTTCAATAACACGAATTTTACGAAGCATTTGTCGTACCATTACTTCGATGTGTTTATCACCAATTTCTACCCCTTGCATACGATAAACTTTTTGTACTTCTTTTAATAAATACACTTGAACGGTAGAAACGTCTTTTACTTTCAATAATTCTTTTGGATCAGTAGAACCTTCCGTTAATACCTGTCCACGTTGAATTGTATCATTTACATGAACTTTTATACGCGCATTATAAGGCGCTAAATATTTACGAGTTTCTACATTACCTTGAATAGTAATTTCTTTTTGGCCTTCTCTAATTTCATCAATTTCAGTAACGATACCTGTAATTTCTGAAATAACAGCTTGACCTTTTGGATTACGAGCTTCGAAAATCTCTTGGATACGTGGAAGACCTTGTGTAATATCATCTCCGGCCACCCCACCTGTATGGAATGTACGCATCGTTAACTGCGTACCTGGTTCTCCGATTGATTGAGCAGCAATAATACCAACTGCTTCTCCAACTTCTACAGTGTCTCCAGTAGCTAAGTTGAGACCGTAACATTTTTTACAAACGCCGTGCTTCGTATTACATGTAAACGCTGAACGGATTGTTAACTCATTAAGACCAGCCTCTTCAATAATGCGAGCGACATCTTGTGTAATTAATCCGTCTTTCGCTAGGATTACCTCATTCGTTGTTGGATGGAAGATTGTTTTCTTCGTATGACGACCGACAATACGTTCACCAAACTCTTCAATTACTTCCGTACCTTCCATAAGTGAACCAATTAGTAAACCACGGTCAGTTCCACAATCGTCTTCTCTAACAATTACATCTTGAGCAACGTCAACAAGACGACGAGTTAAGTAACCTGAATCAGCAGTTTTAAGTGCAGTATCAGCAAGTCCTTTACGAGCACCATGAGTCGAGATGAAGTATTCAAGAACTGTTAAACCTTCACGGAACGATGATTTGATCGGAAGTTCGATAATTCGTCCGGCCGGATTGGCCATCAGACCACGCATACCTGCAAGCTGCGTAAAGTTAGATGCGTTACCACGGGCCCCTGAATCACTCATCATGAAGATTGGGTTAGAATTATCAAGGGATTTCATCAGTTTATCTTGAATAATCTCTTTTGCTTTACTCCAATGTCCTATGACACTTGCATAGCGCTCTTCTTCCGTGATTAGACCACGACGGAATTGTTTAATTACTTTATCTACTTTACCTTGCGCTTCTTCTAGAATTTCACCTTTGTCTGGAAGTACCACGATATCAGAAATACCGATTGTAATACCAGCTTTAGTAGAATATTTAAATCCAAGTGCTTTCATGCGATCCAGCATTTTTGAAGTTTCTGTAATATGGAAACGTTTAAATACTTCTGCAATGATATTTCCAAGGATTTTTTTCTTGAATGGTTGTATAAGATCCATTGCTTCTATATGTTTCTTGATATCTGTAGTTGTAGAAACAAAATAGTTTGATGGAGTTTCAACTTGCAAATTGAAGTCCGTCGGTTCGTTAATATACGGGAACGTCTCTGGTAGTATTTCATTGAAAATTACTTTACCAACTGTTGTCGTTAACAACATTTTGTTTTGTTCTTCCGTAAACGTTTGGTTTTTAAGTGATGATGCAGCAATTGCGATACGTGTATGCAAATGTACATGACCAGTGTTATATGCGATTAATACTTCTTCTGGACCATAGAAAGTAGAACCTTCTCCTGTTGCACCTTTACGCTCAAGTGTTAAGTAATAGTTTCCTAAAACCATATCTTGAGAAGGTGTAACAACTGGTTTTCCATCTTTCGGGTTCAAAATGTTTTGTGCTGCAAGCATTAATAAACGGGCTTCTGCTTGAGCTTCTGCCGATAAAGGAACGTGAACAGCCATTTGGTCACCATCAAAGTCAGCGTTGTAAGCTGTACATACAAGAGGGTGAAGACGAATTGCACGGCCTTCTACTAATGTTGGTTCGAAAGCTTGAATACCTAAACGGTGAAGAGTAGGTGCACGGTTTAATAAAACCGGATGCTCCCTAATGACGTCTTCTAATACATCCCAAACTTCAGCATGCATACGTTCAATTTTTCGCTTAGCACTTTTAATGTTGTGAGCTAAGCCACGTTCAACTAGTTCTTTCATTACAAATGGTTTAAATAATTCAATAGCCATTTCTTTTGGAAGACCGCATTGATACATTTTTAAGTTAGGTCCTACTACGATAACCGAACGACCAGAATAGTCTACACGTTTACCAAGTAAGTTTTGACGGAAACGACCTTGTTTCCCTTTCAACATATGAGAGAGTGATTTTAATGGACGATTACCTGGTCCTGTAACCGGACGACCACGACGACCATTATCAATCAAAGCATCTACAGCTTCTTGTAACATACGTTTTTCATTTTGTACAATAATACTTGGAGCACCTAAGTCAAGTAAACGTTTTAAGCGGTTATTACGGTTAATAACACGACGATATAAATCGTTTAAATCAGACGTAGCAAATCGTCCACCATCTAATTGAACCATTGGACGCAATTCTGGAGGAATTACCGGTAGAACGTCTAAAACCATCCAATCCGGTTTATTTCCTGAATTACGGAAAGATTCTACTACTTCTAAGCGTTTAATAGCACGTGTACGACGTTGACCTTGTGCAGATTTCAACTCTTCTTTTAAGCTTTCTGTTTCACTCTCTAAATCAAGTTCTTGAAGTAGACGTTTAATCGCTTCTGCACCCATAGCCGCTTGGAACTTTGTACCAAACTTATCACGGTATGCACGATATTCTTTTTCAGAAAGTAATTGTTTCTTTTCAAGAGGTGTATCTGCAGGTTCAATTACCACGTAGGAAGCAAAATAAATTACTTCTTCAAGGGATCTTGGAGACATATCCAAAATTAGACCCATACGACTTGGAATACCTTTGAAATACCAAATATGTGAAACAGGTGCTGCTAATTCGATATGCCCCATGCGTTCACGACGTACTTTTGAACGCGTTACTTCTACTCCACATCGATCACATACTACACCTTTATAACGAACTCGCTTGTATTTACCACAGTGACATTCCCAGTCTTTAGTAGGACCAAAAATACGCTCACAGAACAAACCATCTTTTTCAGGTTTTAATGTTCGATAGTTGATTGTTTCAGGTTTTTTAACTTCCCCGTAAGACCAAGAGCGAATTTTATCAGGTGAAGCTAAACCAATTTTCATATACTCAAAATTATTAACATCTATCAAGGAGCCTACCTCCCTTTAGTCTTGTGTCTTTTAAAAGACTTTCCAAGTAGCTCTGCATAATGCAATTTTATACGGAAATACGGACAGGCATCACCTGTCCGATTTCTTTTTACCTCTTATTCCACTATTCCTACTGGTTCCTCTTCTTTGCTCCTGCGCACAGCTCGTCGCAGAAAACACTTGTTAGTCGCCGTGAAATAGGTATCTAGCTGTATTCTTTATTCCACTATCCCTACTGGTTCCTCTTCTTTTGCTTGTGGCAAAATTCCAAGTGCGTCCGCTGCAGGAATATCGTCATCTTCATCTAAATCGCGAAGTTCAATTTCTTCTTCGTCAATTGTTAGCATTTTAACGTCCATACCTAAACTTTGTAATTCTTTGATCAATACTTTGAATGATTCAGGAACACCTGGTTCTGGTACGCTTTCACCTTTAACGATTGCTTCGTACGTTTTTACACGCCCTACAACGTCATCAGATTTAACTGTTAAAATTTCTTGCAGTGTATAAGCGGCACCATAAGCTTCTAGTGCCCATACTTCCATTTCTCCGAAACGCTGACCACCAAATTGCGCTTTCCCTCCAAGAGGCTGTTGCGTAACTAGTGAGTAAGGACCCGTAGAACGAGCATGTAACTTATCATCAACCATGTGGGCAAGTTTAATCATATACATAACCCCAACAGAAACACGGTTATCAAATGGTTCGCCTGAACGACCATCATAAAGAGTCGTTTTACCATCACGGTTAAGTCCTGCTTCTTCCATCGTATTCCAAACATCTTCCTCGTTGGCACCATCGAATACCGGTGACGCCATATGAACACCTAGAAGTCTAGCAGCCATACCTAAGTGAAGCTCTAGTACTTGCCCAATATTCATACGAGAAGGTACACCTAGTGGATTTAACATGATATCAACCGGTGTTCCATCTGGAAGGAAAGGCATATCTTCTTCCGGAAGAATCCTTGAAATTACCCCTTTGTTACCATGACGTCCGGCCATTTTATCCCCTACAGAGATTTTACGTTTTTGAACGATATATGCACGGACTAATTGGTTAACACCTGGAGATAATTCATCGCCATCTTCACGGTTGAATACTTTTACATCTAAAATTATCCCACCAGCACCATGAGGTACACGTAGAGATGTATCACGAACTTCACGAGCTTTTTCACCGAAAATAGCATGAAGTAAACGTTCTTCTGCAGTTAGTTCTGTAACCCCTTTTGGTGTTACTTTCCCAACTAGGATGTCGCCATCACGAACTTCTGCACCAATACGGATAATTCCACGATCATCTAAATTGCGTAACGCATCTTCTCCGACGTTCGGAATATCTCTCGTAATTTCCTCCGGCCCAAGCTTCGTATCACGCGATTCTGATTCATACTCTTCAATATGCACAGAAGTGTAAACATCATCTTTCACGAGACGCTCGCTCATAATAACGGCATCCTCATAGTTATATCCATCCCATGTCATGAAGGCTACTAATACATTACGACCTAATGCTAATTCACCTTTTTCCATAGATGGACCATCTGCAAGCATATCAAGTGGTTTTACTCGATCCCCAATTTTCACAATTGGACGTTGGTTAATAGAAGTACCATGATTTGAACGTTCAAATTTGTGTACTTTATAAGATGTTAAATCACCTTTTATTTCTTTTCCATCGACTTCTTCAATGCGACGAACTCTAATTTCTTTCGCTTCTACGTGTTCTACGATACCATGATATTTTGCTATAACAGCAGCACCTGAATCACGTGCATTCACATGTTCCATACCTGTTCCTACAAAGGGAGCTTCTGGATTCAGTAAAGGAACTGCTTGACGTTGCATGTTCGCTCCCATAAGGGCACGGTTCGAGTCATCATTCTCTAAGAAAGGAATGCATGCCGTCGCTGCAGAAACTACTTGTTTCGGTGATACATCCATGTAATCAATTTGATCTCTTCTAAATACAGTATTATCCCCACGGAAACGACCTACTACTTCTTCTTTAACAAATGCACCATCTTCTGATAAGGGAGAGTTCGCTTGTGCTACCACATAGTTATCCTCTTCATCAGCAGTTAGATAATCAATGCGTGAAGTGACGAGACCCGTTTCAGGATCAACACGTCGGTATGGAGTTTCAATAAATCCAAATTTGTTTACTTTTGCAAAACTTGAAAGTGAGTTAATAAGTCCAATATTCGGACCCTCAGGCGTTTCGATCGGACACATGCGACCATAGTGAGAGTAATGAACGTCACGCACTTCGAACCCAGCACGCTCACGTGTTAAACCACCAGGCCCAAGAGCTGATAGACGACGTTTATGCGTAAGTTCTGCAAGAGGGTTTGTTTGGTCCATGAACTGAGATAATTGTGAACTACCAAAAAATTCTTTAATAGATGCAATGACCGGACGAATATTGATCAATTGTTGTGGAACAATTGATTGTGTATCGTTAATAGACATTCTTTCACGAACTACTCGTTCCATACGAGAAAGACCAATACGGAACTGATTTTGTAATAACTCTCCTACCGAACGTAAACGACGATTTCCTAGATGATCAATGTCATCCGTGTTTCCAACATTGTATAAAAGATTAAAGAAGTATCCAACAGAGGAAACAATATCAGCAGGTGTAATGTTTTTCACTTCTGTTTCCACATACGCATTGCTAATTACATTTATTTCCTTTTGTTCTTCTTCATTTGGTGCATAGATCTTAATGGATTGAATGGTAATATCATCTTCTAAAACACCACCTACTTGAGATAATGTTTTAAATCCTATTCCACTCTCTAAATGAGGGATTAGTTTATCAAGTACTCGACGATCTATCAGAGTACCTGCTTCTACTAATATCTCGCCTGTTTCAGGATCCACTAGCGTTTCTGCTATCGTTTGATTAAACAAACGATTTTTAATATGCAATTTTTTATTCATTTTGTAACGACCAACATTCGCTAAATCATAGCGTTTTGGGTCAAAAAAGCGAGAATACAACAAACTCTTCGCACTTTCAACTGTCGGTGGTTCTCCAGGGCGTAGACGCTCATAGATTTCAAGTAACGCTTTTTCAGACGTTTCCGTGTTATCTTTTTCAAGCGTATTACGTAGATATTCATTATCACCAATTAAATCAATGATTTCTTGATCTGATCCTAAGCCTAATGCGCGAAGTAAAACAGTAACCGGTAATTTACGTGTACGATCGATTCGAACGTATACGACGTCTTTTGCATCAATTTCATATTCTAACCATGCTCCACGGTTTGGAATAACTGTAGATCCAAAACCTTTTTTACCATTTTTGTCTGTTTTGTCATGAAAGTAAACACTTGGTGAACGGACTAACTGAGATACGATAACGCGCTCAGCACCATTGATTACGAAAGTACCTGTTTCTGTCATCAGTGGGAAATCACCCATGAATACATCTTGTTCTTTCACTTCGTCCGTTTCTTTGTTGTGGAGACGTACTTTTACGCGCAGTGGAGCAGCGTATGTTGCGTCACGTTCTTTTGATTCGTCGACTGAATACTTCGGTTCATTTAAACTATAGTCGACAAATTCAAGTGATAGATTGCCTGTAAAGTCCTCGATTGGTGAAATATCTTTAAACATTTCACGTAAACCTTCTTCAAGGAACCATTCGTAAGATGCTGTTTGAATTTCGATTAGATTCGGAAGTTCAAGCACCTCACTAATACGCGCAAAACTTCTGCGTTGGCGGTGTTGTCCGTACTGAACTAGTTGACCTGTCAACTCATTCACCCCTCAATAAAGCGATAATAGGTCTTTCCCATATCAACAAATTAGTGTATGATATCGAAAAGACAAAAAGAAAACGAGTTCTAAATAAGAGCTCATTTTTAAATAACCAAACTTTTCTTTCGGCCAGTATACCCGTATTTAATACATTTATTCAAAAAGGCATACGTCCTCAAAATAATATTTTTACATTTCATTATAATATCATAGCGATTTTGTCAAGTCAATCTTTTGTAGCTTTTAAAATCCAGTAGCCTTTTGCTTTTTCTACTATTTCCACTTGACCAAAAATCTCTTCTAAATAACTAAAAGTTGATGGTGCCCCTTGTTTCTTTTGAATCACAACCCACAATTCTCCCTTTGAAACCAAAATTTCATAAGATTCCTTGTAAAAACGAAAAATAGTCTCTTTTCCAGCACGAATTGGTGGATTAGTTATAATAGCCGCAAAGTTTGCAGTCTGAACCGCTGACAACCCATCACTTTCATAGATTCGTACATTTTGTATCCCGTTAGCAGCAGCATTTTTTTCTGCAAGTTGGATTGCACGTGTGTTAACATCTACTAAATGAACTGTTCTTCCTTCATTTGCTTTCGCAATAGACAGACCAATCGGACCGTATCCACAGCCTATATCTAAAAAATCTCCTTCTAGATCAGGTGTTTCAAAAGCATCGATTAATACACGGGAGCCAAAATCTACTTCGCTCTTACTAAAGACACCAGCATCTGTTTCAAATCGAAAGGCATTCCCAAGCAATGTAAAATTCCAGTGACGTGGCTTACTTTCCGTTTGAGGTTTTCTAGAGTAATAGTGATCAGACACCGAATAACCCTCCATAATACATACGAAGAAAAGCCCGTCGTTAACTGACGAGCTTTTTTTCTTCGAACTGTACAAAAATTACTTAACTTCTACGTTAGCGCCGACTTCTTCAAGTTGAGCTTTAATAGCTTCAGCGTCTTCTTTAGATACGCCTTCTTTAACTGCTTTTGGTGCGTTATCAACTACTTCTTTAGCTTCTTTCAAGCCAAGACCAGTGATTTCACGAACAACTTTAATTACTTTAATTTTTTGATCTCCAGCAGAAGCAAGGATTACGTCAAATTCAGTTTGCTCTTCAGCTGCAGCAGCACCGCCACCTGCAACCATTGCTACAGGAGCAGCAGCTGTTACACCAAATTCTTCTTCAATTGCTTTTACTAAGTCGTTTAACTCAAGAACTGTCATTTCTTTGATAGCTTCTAAGATTGCTTCTTTGTTCATTTTATTTTCCTCCTATAATGGATATTTTTTTTAGGCTGTTTGCCCTTTTTTAGTTGTTAAGCCGCGTAATAAATTATGCGCCTTGTTCTTCTTTTTGTTCTGCAACAGCTTTTGTTGCAAGCGCGAAGTTGCGCATTGGAGCTTGAAGTACTGAAAGAAGCATAGAAAGAAGACCTTCGCGTGATGGAAGTTCAGCTAATGCTTTCACGTCTTCAGCAGACGCTACAGTACCTTCGATGATACCAGCTTTAATTTCAAGTTGTTCGTTCTTTTTAGCAAAATCATTAATGATTTTTGCAGGCGCAACTACGTCTTCGTTAGAAAATGCTACTGCGTTTGGTCCAACAAGATGTTCGTTGATTCCATCCACACCAGCAACTTCAGTCGCACGGCGTGTAAGAGAGTTTTTGTAAACTTTGAATTCCACACCAGCTTCGCGAAGTTGTTTACGTAGTTCAGTTACTTGCGCAACGTTTAGACCACGGTAGTCAACTACTACTACTGAAGCAGCAGCTTTAAACTTTTCTGCAATGTCTTGAACTTGCACTTTTTTTGTTTCAATTGCTTTGTTCATTTTGGCACCTCCTATAAGAATTGGCCATTCATACCGACAAAAGAAAAGCCTCTGATCTACGGATAGACACAGAGGCAGAAAGTCATCATCTAAGAAGAATCTGAATTTGCTTGTCCTCGGTAGGATATTAAGTGACATGCCACTCCTACTGTCTTCGGTACAAATGTATATTTCACAACAAAAGTCATTTTAACAAATAGACCTTTAGTTGTCAATTATTATTTAATTGATTGAGCGTCAACTTTAACAGCAGGACCCATTGTAGTTGTAACATTAACAGATTTCATGTAGGTACCTTTAGAAGCGGCTGGTTTAGCTTTTTGCACTACTTCAAATACTGCCAAGAAATTTTCTACTAATTTTTCATCTTCAAAAGATACTTTTCCGATTGGTGCATGAATGATACCAGTTTTGTCAGCGCGGTATTCTACTTTACCAGCTTTGATTTCTCCGATAGCTTTCGTAACATCAAATGTAACAGTACCTGTTTTCGGGTTCGGCATTAAGCCTTTAGGTCCAAGTACGCGACCAATTTTACCAACTTCACCCATCATATCTGGAGTTGCTACGATTACATCGAAGTCAAACCATCCTTGTTGAATTTTGTTGATGTATTCTGTATCACCAGCATAGTCTGCACCTGCAGCTTCTGCTTCTTTCAGTTTTTCACCTTTAGCGAATACTAATACGCGTTGTGTTTTACCAGTTCCGTTCGGAAGCACAACTGCTCCGCGGATTTGTTGGTCATTTTTACGAGTATCGATTCCTAAACGGAAAGCAACTTCTACAGTTGCATCGAAGTTTGTAGTGCTAGTTTTTTTCGCAAGCTCAATCGCTTCTTTAGCCGAATATAATACATTACTATCGATTAATTTTGAAGCTTCTTGTAATTTTTTACCTTTGTTAGCCATTAAAATGTCCTCCTTGATAGTGGTTTTAGCGGAATAAACCTCCCACGTGTAAAGGTTGTAGTTATTCTAAGGAACAACTACAACCTTCCAAAAAACAAATGCATTATATTAAAATGCACATTAAATATTAGTCTTCGATTGTAATACCCATGCTACGTGCAGTACCTTCAACCATCAACATAGCTGCTTCAACAGACGCTGCATTTAAATCTGGCATTTTTTGTTCTGCGATTTCGCGAACTTTATCACGTTTCACTTTTGCCACTTTTACGCGGTTTGGTTCACCTGATCCAGATTGAATACCTGCTGCTACTTTAAGTAGCACTGCTGCCGGCGGAGTTTTTGTAATGAAAGTAAATGAACGATCTTCAAATACAGAAATTTCAACCGGAATGATTAGACCTGCTTGATCGGCAGTACGTGCGTTGAACTCCTTACAGAATCCCATGATATTAACACCCGCTTGTCCTAATGCAGGACCAACCGGTGGCGCTGGGTTTGCTTTACCAGCAGGAATTTGTAATTTAACAACTTTAATCACTTTTTTAGCCACGAGACACACCTCCTTAAGTCCGTGATGTGGTAATTGGGTTGCCCCTCCCACTCAAATATCTGTCTCTCAGCAAATTGCTGATAACATTAGAAAAATTCATGCAGACTTATTTTAAGTCTGACCTTTGAAATGATACCACTATTTTCAACCTTTAGCAAGTAACTAAAGTAAAATTATATTTTCGTTACTTGAACGAAGTCTAATTCCATATTTGTTTCTCGGCCAAACATATCTACAGAAACGGTTACTTTGCCTTTAGCAGAGTCAATTACTTCTACTTTTCCTTGGAAATGAGCAAACGGTCCTTCTAATACTTCAACCAATTCACCTACCGCGAAGTCTACTTCTACTCTGGCTTCATTACTACCCATTTGTTTCAACATAGATTGTACTTCCTCTGGAGCTAAAGGTGTTGGTTTTGTTCCTCCACCTGAAGAACCAAGAAATCCAGTTACTCCTGGAGTATTTCTAACAACATACCAAGCGTCATCTGTCATAATCAGCTCAACGAATACGTACCCAGGGAAAGTTTTTCTCAAAACGACACGTTTTTTTCCATCTTTAAAATCCGTTTCTTCTTGTTCAGGGATATATACTCGGAAAATTTTATCTGACATTCCCATTGTTTCTACACGCTTTTCTAAGTTTGCTTTTACTTTATTTTCATACCCAGAGTAAGTATGAACGACATACCAATTTTTTTCCATAGCTATAGGACTGTTCGTCCTTCCCTCCTTTTCTTAGACAAATGAAAAAACCCGTTCGTTTAGTAAGACGGGCTATTTTCAAAAAATATTTACAAAATGCATTTTATAAATCCAAATACCAACGGAAAAGTTGAGAAATCCCTAAATCTACCAAACTAAAGAATACAGCCATAACTATTACTGTCGCTAACACGACAACTGTATATCTTGTAAGCTCTTTCCTTCTAGGCCAGCTTACTTTTCTCATTTCAGACATTACATTTTTAAAAAATCCTCCAACATTAGCCATCTTAGCTAAACCTCCACACGGAAAATCTATCTTATCTACATACTCACAAAGTTTGTTTGTGAAGTGTATGTGCGTTACAATGCGTACAATACTTTTTTCGTTCTATACGTATAGATGCACTCTCTTTTGATGTATTAACCGTATAATTCCGGTGACCACATTGTGTACAACTCAAGACAATTTTCTTAGTCATTTTCTCACCTTTTTGGCGTTTAAGTCTTTTTAAAGATTATCATCTTACATAAACTGTGTCAACAGAATCCCAGTGTTTATACATAATTACTACCAATCTCCATATAACGCTCTAATTTTCGTTTCACTCTTTGAAGTGCATTATCAATTGATTTCACATGTCTATTCAACTCTTCTGAAATCTCTTGGTAAGACTGCCCGTCTAAATATAACACTAACACTTGTTGCTCCAGTTCACTTAAAATCTCCGTCATTTTCTCTTCCATATAATTATAATCTTCCCGATTTATAATTAACTCTTCTGGGTCATCTATTACCGAACCAGCAATCATGTCCATCAAAGTTCGGTCAGATTCTTCATCATAGATAGGTTTATCTAATGATACATATGAGTTTAGAGGAATATGCTTTTGACGAGTTGCAGTTTTAATAGCTGTAATAATTTGTCGAGTAATGCATAACTCGGCGAACGCTCGGAAAGATGCTAGCTTTTCTTCCTTAAAATCTCGAATCGCTTTATATAATCCAATCATGCCTTCTTGGTGAATATCTTCTCTGTCAGCGCCAATTAAAAAGTAGGATCTGCCTTTCATACGAACGAACGAGCGATACTTTGTTATTAAATAATCCAGTGCTTCAGTGTTCCCTTGATGAACCATCTCTACAAGTTCCTCATCTTGTAAACTATCCAATTGTTGTAGATTATGTTCCGCCTTTTCCAATGAAGTCACCTCTGCAATATACGAATAGATATAACAAGTATACAGGAAGAAAATTTACAGCGTCAATGCATCATTTCATTCCTCTTCGCCATTTTTCGAAAATTTCCGCAACTTCCTCTGTTAAAGGTATCTTAGTAGTCGGTTTGTTTTCTTGGATATGCCTCACTTTTTTCGTAATATTCGATGAAATAGAAGCCATTTCAATTTCAAATTCTCGGGCAGATTTTCTTAATGCACCTTGTCCAAAAATTACTCTTTGCTCTGTCATATCGGAAGTCGCTACATGAATTTGAACTCTTCTACCACTTAACTCCTGCGTGAGCTTTTCAATTCTTTCATCTGCTGTCTCACTTTCACGAGTAAATATTACCTCTACATCATTTTGCTTCTGTTTGTTTTCTACTCCTGGAACTAGATGCGCATCAAAAACCACAATCACTCGAATACCTGTAAATGCTTTATATTCTGCCATTAGTTCAATTAGTCGATCTCTAGCGTCTAAAAGTTTATCTCTTTTTAATAATCTTAATTCATTCCATGCGCCGATGATATTATAGCCATCGACAAGTAGGATTTGCACCTGTTTAGCCTTTAAGCGGACGTCTAACACGCAATACTTCGTATAAAAGTATTGCGGTAGCAACAGACGCATTTAAACTTGTCACATGACCGACCATCGGCAAATGGTATAAGAAGTCACACTTATCTTTTAATAAACGACTCATTCCTTTTCCTTCACTACCAATAATAAGTGCTAGCGGAAGTGTTGCATCCATATTTCGATAGTCCGTTGATTTTGCTGCATCTGTTCCCGCAATCCAAACACCACGTGTTTTTAACTCATCCACGGTTTGCGCTAAGTTGCCGGCACGAAATACAGGAATATGCTCTATGGCACCTGTAGAAGCCTTCGCCACCACTGCCGTTAGCCCAACAGCTCGTCTTTTCGGAATAATAATCCCATGCGCACCAACTGCATCTGCTGTACGCATAATGGATCCAAGATTATGCGGGTCTTCAATTTCATCTAAAATAATAAAAAGAGGATCCTCTTGTTTACTAGCAGCTAGTTCAAACAAATCATCTAGTTCTGCGTAACGGTAAGCAGCAACTGAAGCAACAATTCCTTGATGATTTGCATCAGTTAAGTTATCCAATTTTTTTTTCGGAACAAATTGAACGATAATACCCGCTTCTTTTGCTAATTGAATAATTTCATTAACTCCACTTTTTTGTACACCTTCCGCAATCCACACCTTGTTCATATCTCTTCCGGAACGTAACGCTTCGACTACAGGGTTTTTCCCTGCAATAATCTCACCTGTTTGTTCTGTTTGTTCTGTTTGCTCTGTCATTTACTTTTTCTCCCCTTTCTGTGTGTCGATAAATTCAATGGAGAATTGCAGCAATTCCTGCAATCGCTCTTTTTGTTCGCCTAAATATAAACTTCCTATTACCGCTTCAAAAGCTGTACTATAATGGTATGTTTGAACATCCGTGTTTTTTGGTACAGTGCCAGACTTTGCATTTCGACCTCTTCTTAACACTGCTTCTTCCTCTTCAGTCAGAAAATGAGTGTTTAACAACTCTCTAACAATTGTTGCTTGCGCCTTAGCTGATACATAATTTGTAGCCTCTCTATGCAAGATATTAGGCTTTACACGACCCGAACGAATGAGATGCTCACGAACGACTTGCTCGAACACAGCATCTCCCATGTACGCTAAGGCTAAAGAGTTTAGTTGTTTTACATCCGAAAGTTTAAAATCACTCACAAGTTCACCCTCTTTTCCATCGGATACCTTGCGCAGTATCTTCTAAAATAATATTCATGTCTTTTAATTGATCTCTGATTTCATCTGCTCGCGCAAAATTTCGATCTTGTCTCGCTTGATTACGTTCTTCTATCAACGCATCGATTTCTTCATCCAATACTTCTTTCTCTTGTTTAAGAGAAAGCCCTAACACGGATGTTAGTTCATCAAAAACTATTAGGAATTGGTTTAACACTTGTTCAGAAGTTTGTTTTTCAAGTAAATACGTATTTGCAAGCTTTGATAGTTCAAATACTGCAGCAATTCCGTTCGCTGTGTTGAAGTCGTCATCCATAGCAGCGATAAATTGATCTTTCACTTCTCCAATCTTCTGTAGCCAAATATCATTGTGATCCCCTAAATCAGCAGTTGCATTTAAGCGATGCACCACATTCGCATAAGAAGTTCGAATTCTTTCAAGACCAGCTTTCGCTTGCTCTACTAGATCTCCAGCGTAATTAATCGGATGACGATAATGCACACTTAGCATGAACAGTCTTAATATTTGCGGATCAATTTGCTGACGGATATCGTTAACTAACACAAAGTTCCCAAGTGATTTAGACATCTTTTCATTATCAATATTAATATAACCATTGTGCATCCAATATCTCGCAAAGGTTTTTCCAGTTCTTGCTTCTGATTGCGCAATTTCATTTTCATGATGAGGGAAAGTTAAATCTTGGCCACCTGCATGAATATCAATTGTGTCTCCTAGGATCTCACGCGCCATTACTGAGCACTCAATATGCCAGCCCGGGCGTCCTTGACCCCAAGGGCTTTCCCAGAAAATTTCTCCTGGTTTCGCAGCTTTCCATAAAGCAAAATCAAGCGCATCCTCTTTCTTTTCACCTGTTTCAATACGTGCGCCAATTTTCAAATCATCTACTGACTGGTGGGAGAGTTTACCATACCCATCAAATTTTCTTGTGCGGTAATACATATCTCCATGGGATTCATATGCATACCCTTTTTCTTCTAGCACTTTTATAAACTCTATAATTTCGGTCATATGATCCGTTACACGAGGATGGGAGTCCGCTCTACTGCAACCCAATGCTTCCACGTCTGCAAAATAAGCATTTATGAATCGTTCTGTTAAATCAGAAACGTCTTCACCGAGATCATTTGCCGCCTTAATAATTTTGTCATCTACATCGGTAAAGTTTGATACGTATGTCACATCATAACCACGATATTCTAAATACTTTCTGACCGTATCGTATACGATTACAGGTCGGGCGTTTCCAATATGAATGTAGTTATATACGGTTGGTCCGCACACATACATTTTCACCTTTCCCTCTTCCATTGGCACAAAGGGTTCTTTTTCACGTTTTAATGTGTTAAATATTTGAATTGCCATACTCTTTCATCTCCTCTTCTTTTGTAAGTCTTTCTATTTCTTCTTGTAACACTTTAATTTCATTTTCCATCTTTTTGCATCTATCAGCAAAAGGATCCGGTAGATCGTGATGATTTAAATTCCGTTTCAATTTCACACCATTTTGAATAACGACTACACCAGGAATACCAACAACTGTTGAGTTAATCGGAACATCTTTTAACACGACAGAACCTGCTCCCACTTTACTATTTTCTCCAATTGTAATGGATCCTAAAACCTTTGCACCTGTTGCAACTAACACGTTATCAGCAAGGGTGGGATGTCTTTTTCCTTTCTCTTTTCCTGTTCCCCCCAATGTAACCCCTTGATAAATTGTGCAATCTTCTCCAATTTCACAAGTTTCTCCAATAACTACACCCATTCCGTGGTCAATAAAAAATCGTCTGCCGATTTTAGCACCTGGATGAATTTCAATTCCTGTAAAAAAACGGCTAATTTGTGAAATGATACGCGCAAGGAAAAATAGTCTCTTTTTATAAAAAGCGTGGGCAATTCGATGGCTCCAAATAGCGTGTAAACCTGAGTATGTTAATACTACTTCTAGCATAGTTGTTGCTGCAGGATCCTGTTCAAACACTACGGCTATATCTTCCTTCATTCGTTCAAACATCTGTATCTCTCCTTTTGGAAAAAAAATAAAAAAGCGTCTTTGTCTATTAAAAATAGACAGAGACGCTTTAGGCGCGGTTCCACTCTGATTGAAAAGGTGTTTACAATACCTTTTCCACTTAGCATCTTTAACGCAGATGATACGTCCAGCCTACTCGTACGTTCGGCATGGCACTCAGAGGTGCATTTCAGTAACTCATTGGTTCAGACCACTTTCAGCCGGTGATGGTCCTCTCTAAAGAACGTGCGTTACTTACTTCTCCTCTTCTTAGCTTCCTATAGCTTCCGTTTGGAATTTGTATCCTCATTTTCACACCTAATAACAGGAAAGTCAATCTTATTGTTTTGCGTATTTAGTCACTCGAGCAATTACCTTTTCTTTTCCGATTAGGCTGATTGCATCCGCTAACTCAGGACCGTGCGTTTGACCAGTTGTCACGACACGAATTGGCATGAATAGATTTTTTCCTTTATGACCTGTTTCTTTTTGAACTGCTTTTATAGCTCCTTTAATCTCTGTTGCTTCAAAAGTGTCTAAAGATTCTAATTGCGTTTTAAATGCAGCCATAACTTCAGGAACTTGTTCACCAGCCAATACTTCTGCCGCTTCTTCAGTATATGCAATTTCATGATCAAAGAACTGAGAAGATAGTTCAACAATTTCAGCACCGAAGCTCATTTGGTCATGATAAAGAGCGATCAATTTTGTTGCCCATACATGCTCTTCAGCGGTTAATTCTTCCGGAAGTAATTCTGCTTTTTGTAAGTGTGGGAGTGCAAGTTCAACGACTTTTTCAAGTGGTAATTGTTTAATGTATTGATTATTCATCCATGTTAACTTTTGTTTATCAAACATAGACGGTGATTTAGATAAACGATTCACATCAAAGATTTTAATGAATTCCTCTTTCGAGAAAATTTCATCTTCCCCTTCAGGAGACCATCCTAAAAGTGCAAAGAAGTTGAACATAGCTTCTGGTAAGTATCCAAGATCTTTGTATTGTGTGACAAATTGAATAATGGACTCATCACGTTTTGATAGCTTTTTACGACTTTCATTAATGATTAAGGTCATATGTCCGTACTTCGGATAGTCCCATCCAAATGCATCAAATACCATTAATTGTTTTGGTGTGTTAGATAAATGTTCTTCCCCACGGAATACATGTGAAATCTTCATAAAGTAATCATCTAGTACTACCGCATAGTTATATGTTGGAATGCCATTTGCTTTCACAAGTACCCAATCTCCAACATCTTTCGATTCAAATGTAACTGAACCACGAACTAAATCCTCAAATGTGTATGTTACATTTTCTGGTACACGCATACGAATTGTAAGCGGCAAACCTGCAGCTTCTTTAGCTTGTACTTCTTCTGCAGATAAATGACGGCATTTACCATTGTACATAGGGGCTGCTACACCTTTTTCTTTTTGTACTTCACGATCTGCTTCTAATTCCTCTGACGAACAGAAACATTTATAGGCATGTCCACTTTCTAGCATTTCTTCCGCATGCTTCGTGTAAATATCTAGGCGTTCCATTTGGCGATACGGTGCATAAGGTCCACCGATGTCAACGGATTCATCATATTCAATACCTAACCATTTTAAGTTTTCGAGTTGTGATAATTCGCCACCCTCTACATTGCGTTCAATGTCTGTATCCTCGATACGAACGATAAATTTTCCGTTATGATGGCGTGCATATAAATAGTTAAATAATGCTGTACGTGCTCCTCCAATATGTAAAAACCCCGTTGGACTTGGTGCATATCGTACGCGAACTTCTTGTGTCATTGTAATATCCTCCTAGTTTTCGAGCATGTAAACTTTATTTATTTTACCACTGCTACCGTGCTTTTTAAAGTTAGTCTTTCTTTACAAGTAAAATAGTTGCCATCGAAGCTATACCTTCTTCACGACCTGTAAAACCTAATTTTTCTGTTGTCGTTGCTTTTACATTCACTTGACTAACATGCGCCTGAAGAAGCTCTGCAACCCGTGCACGAATCGTTTCAATATGCGGAGCCATTTTCGGCTTTTGCGCAATAATAGTACAATCAATATTTCCCAGCTTATAACCACGAGCATCTACGATTTTCCAAATATGTTCCAGCAATTTAGCTGAATCCGCGTCTTTAAAATCCGGATCGGTATCAGGGAAGTGTCTCCCAATATCTCCTTCTCCTATTGCACCTAGTGCTGCATCTGTAATCGTATGGAGCAACACATCCGCATCCGAATGTCCAATAAGCCCTCTCTCATAAGGAATCGTAATTCCTCCAATAATTAATGGACGATTATCCGCAAATTCATGTACATCAAACCCTTGACCAATTCGCATCATTTTAATGTGCCCCCTACTTAAGTTTGTTTAATATTACTTCTCCCAAAAGAAGATCTTCTTTTGTTGTCATCTTTACGTTATCATACGTACTTTCCACGATGTGCACTTGCTCTCCTAAACGTTCGACAAGCATCGCTTCATCTGTACCCAAAAAGCAATCTTTGTCCGCAAGACGCTCAGCTTTTTCTAATAGTGCATACTGAAAAGCTTGTGGTGTTTGGATAACCCATAAACTTTCTCGATCCACCGTTTCTTGAATTATACCATTTTCTACTTTTTTCATTGTATCCTTTGCACGAACTGCCGCTACTGCTGCCCCAGATTTCTCGGCAGTTTGGACAAGTTGATGAATAACTGCTCGTTTAATAAAAGGTCTTGCCGCATCATGCACAAGTACAATGCCTTTGTCTGGTGAGGATTTTAGACAAGCGTAAACACTATGCTGCCTCTCTGCTCCGCCTTCTGTAATAGCGACCACTTTCGTAATATGATGTTTTACTAACAACTGCTCAATAAATGATTGTTCTTCTTTTTTTACTGCCAACACGATAGATTTACACTTCGAATCTTGATCAAAAACACGCAAAGTATGTATTAATATAGGAATCTGTCTCAATTCTAAAAACAGTTTATTTTGACCTGCCCCCATTCGTTTCCCACTACCTGCAGCTGGTAACAATACGGTATACATCTCTATATATCTCCTCCTATTAGCAATAGAAAAAGGGCATTTCCCTACTAAATCTTAGGAAACTACCCCCTCCCACTATTTTGAGTCTTGTGGTTTTGCGAAAATCATACGACCTGCAGAAGTTTGAAGAACACTCGTCACTTCTACATTAATCGCTTGTCCAATATACGCTTTACCACCTTCAACAACTATCATCGTTCCATCGTCTAAGTAAGCGACACCTTGGTTGTGCTCTTTGCCGTCTTTAATAACGACTACATGCATTATTTCCCCGGGAATAACGACTGGCTTGACTGCATTTGCAAGATCATTAATGTTAAGAACGCGCACTTGATGGAGATCACAAACTTTATTTAAGTTGAAATCATTCGTCACCACAATTCCATTCATTTTCTTCGCTAAACGCATAAGTTTTAAATCGACTTCTTGTATGTCTTCAAAATCTTCTTCCACAATTAATACGGCGGAAGCACGTTCAGTTTGTAATGTTTTTAACACGTCTAGTCCACGGCGTCCTCTTGTTCTTTTTAAGGTGTCAGATGAATCTGCAATATGCTGTAGCTCCGTAAGAACAAACTGCGGAACTACCAATACCCCTTCCATAAAACCAGTCTGTGAAATATCCGCAATACGCCCATCTATAATGACACTTGTATCGAGAAGTTTATATGTCCCTAAACTTAGGCCCTGCTCCTCATCCTCTGAACTTTTCTTCTTTTGTCCAGGTTGTTTGGAGGTAGTAAAAACTTGTAGTAACTCGTCCCTTTTTTTAAACCCTACTTGAAAACCTAAATATCCAAGTACGATAGATAATAAAACTGGAACTACCGATCCAATACCAGGAATGACAATATTATTAATAGCAGTTCCAAGTAAAAATGCCACCATTAATCCAACGACAAGTCCTATTGTCCCAAAAAGCAAATCACCTATCGGCGCCCTTAAGAGACGTTCTTCCATCCAACGAATAAAGTTAATTAAGTAGTCTGTTAAAAAAAATGCTGCAATATAGAGTATGATTGCACCAATAATTACAGATACATAAGGATTTTGAATCCATGGGTTATCAGATAAATTTATAACTTCGTATAAGTGCGGTAAAAATAGTAACCCTAATGTACCTCCTATTAAAATGAATGCAATTTGAATAATCCATTTTAACAAACACTCCACCTCCATTTACCTTTTATTATACAGCCAACCTTCAATCTACGTCTATTATGTTAAACAGGAGTAAATAGTTACTCCTGTTAGTTAACTAAAACGTATAGAAGAACTACTTAAAATTGATTATTGAAAAGCTTCTTTCATGACTTCATTTACAGTTTCTACCCCAATTACTTGAATACCTTTTGGATAATCCCAGCCACCTAAATTAGATGCAGGAATCACGATACGTTTAAAACCTAATTTGGTCGCCTCTTGCACTCTTTGCTCAATTCTCGATACTCGTCTAACTTCGCCAGTTAGTCCAACCTCTCCCACAAAACAATCGGTAGGTGTTACTCCTGTGTCCCGGAAACTGGATACGATACTTACTAGGACGGCTAAATCAATCGCAGGTTCGTCTAATTTAACTCCACCCGCAACTTTTATATAAGCATCTTGCGTTTGCAATAGTAATCCCATACGTTTTTCTAATACAGCCATGAGTAAAGAAATTCTATTTTGATCGATTCCTGTTGCCATTCGTTTTGGATAATTAAAACTAGATTGAGTAACAAGTGCTTGAATTTCAACCAAGATAGGTCTTGTCCCTTCCATCGAAGCAACAATGGCTGAGCCAGCTGCTCCGTGTGAACGCTCTTGCAAAAATAATTCAGATGGATTCAACACTTCTTTTAAACCTTGCTGCACCATCTCAAAAATGGCAATTTCATTCGTCGAACCAAATCTATTTTTTTGTGACCGTAAAATCCGGTATGTATGATGTCGTTCTCCTTCAAAATATAAAACAGTATCTACCATATGCTCTAATAAACGTGGTCCAGCAATTTGCCCCTCTTTCGTTACATGCCCTACTAAGAAAATTGCTATATTTTTTGTTTTAGCAATGCGCATTAGTTCAGCTGTACATTCTCGCACTTGAGACACACTTCCTGGAGCACTTGTCACTTCCGGATGATGTACGGTTTGAATAGAGTCGACAACGACAAATCTAGGCTCTACACTATCAATTGTTTCATTGATTAATTCTAAATTCGTTTCGGAATATATATACAGTTCAGCTGATGTGACACCCAAACGCTCGGCGCGAAGCTTCGTCTGTCTAATCGATTCCTCACCGGAAATATATAAAACGCGTTCTCCTTTGTTTGCAAGTAATGCAGAAACTTGTAAAAGCAAAGTTGACTTTCCGATTCCCGGATCTCCACCTATTAAAATAAGGGAACCAGGCACAATTCCACCGCCAAGTACTCGATTGAACTCCATGAGTTCCGTTTCTACTCTCGGTTCATCCGCTGTCTCCACAGCAATAATTGGCGTGGCTTTCTGGGCTACTCCAGAAGAATGTTGAAAAGATCGTTTTGGTCCTTTTGAAACAACCTCCAACTCTTCTACCATTGTATTCCATTCTCCGCATCCTGGACATCTTCCCATCCATTTGGCAGACTCATAACCGCAAGAATTACACATAAACTTCGTTTTTCGTTTCGCCATTTGTTCCTCCTATGTAAAAAAAGGCATTCCTTACTTAACGTTTGGAATGCCCATTATTTTAGACTTCTGTTACTATGGCTTTTGTATGAACGACAAATTCATCATTCTCCACATCAAACACAACATGTTGTCCAGTTAGTACTTCACCTTTTAGTAGTTCTTCAGAAAGTCGATCTTCCACATGCTTTTGCAATGCTCGACGCAATGGTCTTGCACCATAGGCAGGATCGTACCCTTCTGTCGTAATTTTTTCTTGAGCAGCTTCTGTTAACTCTAGCTCAATACCTTGCTCTTTTAAACGTTGCGCTAATTGTTGCGTCATTAACGTAACAATTCGTTTTAAATGCTCTCTTTCTAGAGAGTGGAACACGATCATTTCATCTAAACGGTTTAAGAACTCAGGGCGGAATGCTTTTTTCAACTCCTCGAGCATTTTACTTTTCATATCTTTATAATCTGTTTTTCCACCTTCTTGTAAGTTAAATCCAACGTACTTATTGTATTTAAGCGCATCCGCACCAACATTAGATGTCATGATAACAACTGTATTACGAAAATCAACTGTACGCCCTTTGGAGTCTGTTAAACGACCATCTTCTAACACCTGAAGAAGAATATTAAACACATCAGGATGTGCTTTTTCTATTTCGTCTAACAAAATAACAGAGTAGGGTTTACGGCGTACTTTCTCCGTCAATTGACCTCCATCATCAAATCCAACATAACCTGGAGGTGACCCTACAAGACGTGAAGTAGAATGTTTTTCCATGTACTCAGACATATCTACCCGAATCATTGCATCTTCATCACCAAACATTACTTCTGCTAGAGCACGAGCAAGTTCCGTTTTACCTACACCAGTAGGACCAAGGAAAATGAATGAACCAATCGGACGTTTTGGATCTTTTAATCCTGCACGAGCGCGACGAATTGCACGAGAAATTGCATCAACAGCTTCTGCTTGGCCAATTACTCTTTCATGTAGCTTATCTTCTAATTTTAATAACTTTTCAGATTCCGTTTGGGCAAGTTTGGATACAGGAACCCCCGTCCACATAGAAACAACCGCCGCAATATCTTCCACTGTCACTTCAGACTCTTCTTTACCTTGTTTTTCTTTCCATGAGTCTTTCATTTTTTCTAGCTCATCTTTTATTTTTTGTTCTTTGTCCCGGAAAGATGCAGCTTTTTCAAACTCTTGACTTTGTACCGAAGCATTTTTTTCCGAGCGAACTGCTTCTAACTTTGCTTCTAATTCTTTTAAGTTAGGAGGAGTTGTATAAGAGCGCAGGCGAACTTTGGAACCGGCTTCATCGATTAAATCAATTGCTTTGTCCGGTAAAAAGCGGTCCGAAATGTAACGATCTGACATTTTGACTGCCGCTACCACCGCTTCATCCGTAATTTTCACACGGTGATGTGCTTCATATCGATCTCGTAAGCCATAAATAATTTGAATTGCTTCATCCACAGAAGGTTCATCTACTTGAATTGGTTGGAAACGGCGTTCAAGTGCTGCATCTTTTTCAATATATTTACGATACTCATCTAATGTAGTTGCACCGATACATTGAATTTCACCACGTGCAAGAGCAGGTTTCAAAATATTGGAAGCATCAATTGCACCTTCTGCTCCACCAGCTCCGATTAATGTATGAAGTTCATCGATGAATAAAATAACATTTCCAGCTTGGCGAATTTCATCCATTACTTTTTTCAAACGATCTTCAAATTCACCACGGTATTTGGTTCCAGCTACGACTGTCCCCATGTCGAGCGTCATTACCCGTTTATCCCGTAAAATTTCTGGCACTTCATTTTGTACAATTTGTTGTGCAAGCCCTTCAGCAATGGCCGTTTTACCTACACCTGGTTCCCCAATTAGTACAGGGTTATTTTTTGTACGTCGTGCCAAAATCTCAATCACACGCGTGATTTCTTTGCTTCGCCCTATGACAGGATCTAATGTACCTTCTCTCGCTATTTGTGTTAAATCTCGTGCTAACCCATCTAAAGTTGGAGTACTTGCAGGGGAAGCACTATTACTGCCGTTTCCATGAGATTGGTCGGTACTTCCTAACAATTGAAGCACTTGTTGACGAGCTTTGTTTAAGCTAACTCCTGCATTATTTAACACTCTTGCAGCAACGCCTTCTCCTTCACGGATTAACGCAAGAAGTAAATGCTCCGTTCCAATATAAGAGTGCCCAAGCTTTCGTGACTCATCCACGGAAAGTTCGATAACTTTTTTTGCACGAGGCGTATAGTGAACGATTGGGCCAACTTCTTCAGCACCCGTTCCTACTAACTCTTCAATTCCCTTTTCAATAACTTTAAGATCTACCTCTATTGCTTCCAATGCTTTTGCTGCAATTCCACTACCTTCTCGGATAAGCCCAAGTAATATATGTTCTGTTCCAATTGATTCGTGCTTTAAGCGAATAGCTTCTTCTTGCGCTAGTTGTAATACCTTTTGAGATCTTTGTGTAAATCGATTAAACATCATGCAAGTTCCTCTCCTTTTGTTTTCAGTTTTTCTCCCATTTGTAACCGTTCCCTTAATAACTTTGCGCGAAACGTATCGCGTTCCGAAGCATTCAAAGTGGTTTCTGCATACTTTTGTAAAAATCCTGGTTGCATAAAAACCATGCATTCATTCAAAATAGTTACATCCACATCTTTTATGAGCCCTATGTCTATTCCTAAACGTACATCTGACAAGCATCTAGCTGCTTCCTCTGTCGTAATAATACGAGCATAAGACAAAGTTCCCAAAGACCGGTATAACCGATCTTCTAGTGTATTGGCAGAATGGTTTAATAGTGCACTTCTTGCTTCTTTTTCTTTTTGAATAATTTGTTCTGTAATACTTTGAAGATCCGATAGAATATCCTCTTCCGTTTTGCCTAGCGTTGTTTGATTGGATACTTGGTAAACGTTACCGAGTGCTTCACTGCCCTCGCCGTATATTCCTCTTACAACCATTCCTAGTCTCGAGATGATTGTAACGATTCTGTTCATTTGTTTGGTCATTGTTAACGCTGGCAAATGCATCATTACGGAAGCACGCAACCCAGTACCAGTGTTGGTAGGACAACTTGTCAAATAACCAAATTGCTCATCAAACGCATATGGTAATTCTTTATCTAGTAATCGATCGATCGTATCCGCTTGCGTGTAAGCTTCTTGAATCTGAAGTCCAGGAAACAAGCATTGAATTCGAATATGGTCTTCTTCATTGATCATCACACTAACTGACTCATCGTCGGACAGTAAAACCGAGCCAGTCATCGGTGAATTGGCAAGTTTAGGACTAATCAAATGCTTTTCTACTAATACTTGCCGACTTAATTCGGATAAATCTTTTATTTGAATAGAAGAGAAGTTCATTTTAAATTCTTCATCTGCATCCAAAAGGGTGGCTGAAACTGACTGGTCAATTTTATGCGCTTCATCTTCGGTAAATGCCAATGGAAATCTGTACCCATTTAAGTTTCTAGCCAACCGAATTCGCGTACTCATGACAATATCCGAATGATCTCCAATACCAGCCATCCAGCTTGATGGAGAATTATCTAAAAAGCGTTCAATCGACATGCGTTTCGTCACCTCCGGATGCAATTCTACTTTCAAGCTCTCTTGCCTCGTCTCTTAACTTAGCAGCTTCCTCGAATCGTTCGGTTTCAATGGCGTCCTTCATTTGCAAACGAATAGCTTCAATCCTTTTTTTCAGTTCTAATTTCTCACCTAGAGCTCCTGGTGCTTTTCCTATATGTGTAACGTTTCCGTTATGCAATCGTTTTAATACATTCGGCAATTGTTTACGGAAGCTATTATAGCAAGAGGCACACCCAAATTTCCCTTCATCTAAAAATCGTTGGATGGACCAACCGCATTCATCGCAAACCAGTTTTGGCCTATCTTGTTTTGGATGTACTGGTTGCTGTTCTGCATGATTAAACCAGTTTGATAATAGCTGGTGTAGAGATAACGGATCTTGTTTATACTCTACGTAAAACGGGTGGAGACTATTGGCACAATTCTCACAATAATGTCTTTCAAAGTGTTCACCGTTATGCACTTGCGTAACCGTTACTTTAGCTGGTCTCTGCTTACAATTTTCACAAATCACTTTTCAACACCCCGTTTACCTTCACTTTATTTCATATTTTAATGTTAGCAACATGGCACATAATATACGCGAGCGTAATTCATCTCTCACAGGTAGTGGAATTGCAAGTGTAGTTCGATTAAGACCCGCTAAAATGAGCTTTGCTTCTCGTTTGGATATAACCTCTTCGTCAATTAATCTGAAAACGATGTCTTCTGTCATGGATTCAGATGCCCCGTTTTCTAGGCTTTGTATGATATGCTCAATCAAATCAGCCTTTGTATGCGCACGTACGCGGAGAATTCGAATATATCCCCCACCACCGCGCTTACTTTCCACTAAATAACCGCGATCTTGGGTAAAACGGGTATTAATTACATAGTTGATCTGAGATGGAACACATTGAAACTTCTCTGCAATTTCACTTCTTTTTATTTCAATTTGTCCCTTACTCTCTTCTTCTATAATAGACTTTAAATAACCTTCAATTATGTCAGATATATTTTTCATCTTCTCACCTCTTCTCGCAAACTGACTTTGACTAACTTTGACTATATTATAACGACAAAATTATTTATGTGCAATTGATACGATTCTAAGAAATACATATGATTTAACACTCATATTAGGGGACGAAAATCTTTTCGCTTGTTTCCCAAAGAGATATTCCAAGTACCATTTTTTTTACTTTTTCACTTTAAAAAAGCGTAAGTGTCCTTT
This sequence comes from Psychrobacillus sp. L3, assembly GCF_042945595.1. Taxonomy (GTDB): domain Bacteria; phylum Bacillota; class Bacilli; order Bacillales_A; family Planococcaceae; genus Psychrobacillus. The sequence continues at coordinate 3,804,039 of NZ_CP168493.1, forward strand.
AAGTGCATTTTGTCTTTACTATTTCCAGAGTGCTTTGTACGAAACATTGGCTACACTATTACCATGGGAATTTTTTGTGGTGAAGTAAGATGAATGCGATACAAAATACCTTGAACTTTTGGTTCTTAGCATACCCAATTTATTTAACTTCTTTTCATAAAAAAACTACTAACCAAAGCGATTAGTAGTTTTGCGTTATTTGAATACTAGTTTGACACTTAAAAGAAATAGTGAATTAATCATCACTTATTTTTTCTTTATAGAATGTTTCCGGTAATTTTTTGTGACTTTCTTCCACTTATTCACTTCTGCTTTTTTGGCAACAACATCGTTTTTCCGCTCAATATGTGCAAGTTCTCTTAATAACTTTACGTAGCTCCTATATCGTTCTTCTTTTAGTGTACCGCTAGAAATAGCTTCATGAATCGCACAACCAGGTTCTTTTTGATGTTGGCAGTCCCTAAAACGGCATCCTTCTGCTAACTCCTCAATGTCACTAAAGCTAGCACTTACACCTTCATTACTATCCCATAATTGAAATTCTCGCATTCCAGGGGTGTCTATTAAAAGTCCTCCTCCTGGGAGCAATGATAATTCACGATGTGTTGTCGTATGACGTCCTTTACTATCATCTTCTCGAATATCACTAACAGCCATTACCTCTTCCCCAGAAACCGCATTGATCAACGAGGATTTGCCAACTCCTGAAGAACCTAAAAGTGCTCCTGTTTTACCGGCAGATAATAGAGCAGCAAGATGCTCAATTCCCTCACCGGACACACTACTCACAGCAAACACATCTACACCAAAGGCGACTGATTCTACTTCATTAATATAATAGGATAAGTCGTCACATGCATCTTTTTTCGTTAACACAACAACAGGTGTAGCACCTGAATCCCATGCTGCTAGTAAATATCTCTCTAAACGACGTACATTAAAATCATAATTAAGAGACATAACAAGAAATACATAATCGACATTGACAGCGATTAACTGTATTTCCGTTGTCTGACCAGCTACTTTTCTTGAAAACTGGGAAGTGCGTGGGAGCACTTCCTGAATAATTCCTTTTTCTTCTCCAGGCATTTGCTCCAGCACTACCCAATCTCCTACTGCAGGAAATGCTTCACGCTCATGGTCAAACTTGAATTTCCCTGAAAGAGAGCATAACCATTCCCCTTCATTTGTTATGACACGATATAAGTGCTTATGCTCAAGTAAAACGCGACCTGCAATTCCTTTACTAAGCATTTTTTCTTCCCATTTATTATTCCAACCATATTGTTCGATTAAATTCAATTTAACTTCCTCCTAATTTTCCATATAAAAAACCATGACTGCACAAATCAGCAGTCATGGTTCCCCGGTCATTAGTAAAGAAGCATATCGAATAGAAAAGTAAGAAAAACTTACTTTTTTAGCGACATATAGAGTGGGACATCATGAACTTACTGATTTGTGGATTTTTATATACACTCGCCATAATGCCTCACTCCTTTCCTTAAGTTGTTTTCAGAATACTATAAGTATTAACTTTATGTCAATACATTTTTTATGCAGTTACATCTCTCTTAGTAAAAGACCAGTAACTAATACCTAAAAAGACAATGACATATACCAAAATGACTGCTATAGAAAATGGCATTGTTAACCCCTCTATTATCGGATGACTTCCGCCTATATACTGAGTTAGATTGGTATTTGCAAATAAGATATACTTAGCAAAATCAAACCTAGCCAACACAGACGTAATAGTCACTCCCATGAACATAAGGAAAATGGATATACCAATAGCAAGAGAACTCGAACGAAACACCGAACCGATCATAAATGCCAGCGTTCCAATAACAAATACATTCACAAGAGAAAGTCCAGTTAATAATAGAACCCTACCCCAAAAGGAAACTTCTATTACTTGACCATTTACTACATCTAAATTCATTCCTGGGACAGAATCAAAGAAAATATAAGCTCCAATTACTCCAAATACAAATAGAATGATGGACATTACTATTGCAAAAATTCCTACAGTTAAAAGTTTAGAGGTTAGTATTTTCCATCTTTTCACCGGTCTCGTTAAAAGCATTTTAATCGTCCCTTGAGAAAACTCAGACGCAACAATGCCAGCCGCCACAATTACTGAAAATAACGTAATAATGGAAAGCATGTTAGGAATGTTACTAATAAATCCCTTAATGCTATTGGAACTTATTGGCGCAACATCTTGATCTAGACGATACTTTTCCATTGCCAAGGAGTCTTTGTCAGCTTGCAACACATCATTGGCCAAGTTAGGATTCTCAAGTTCTTGCTCAAAAAACGTAATCTTCGTTTGTGAATCCTGTTTCCAGTTTTCCACCGAGTCAGTTTGGTTATTGACCCATTTAGTAATTCCTGCAGATCCAATCATTAAAAGGGCTACAAGTACAACCATCACCCAAGTAGCTTTTTTACTCCACAGCTTTAACCATTCATTTCGTATGAGATTCAGCAATTTGCCCACCTCCAGTTAATTCTAAAAATTGATCTTCCAACGTTTTTCTATGTGGACTGAACATATAGATTTGCAAATTACTTGCAACCATTTCCGCAATAAAAGATGGAACTGCCTTCTTTTCTAATGGCAATACGAAACCATCTCCTGTAACTTCTACCGGAATGTTTTTAATAGCAAAGAATGTAGTTGCTTGTTCTTTCGGAGTAACTTCCATATAGTAATGTGACTCTTGCTCTTCTTTAACTTCTTGTATGGAGATTAATTTGCCATTTTGAATAACAGCGATCCTATCACATATTAACTCTATTTCAGCTAATAAGTGGCTCGATACAAAAATAGAAACTCCATCTTCTATCGCAATTTTGCGTAAATACATACGGAATTCACGAATCCCAGCTGGGTCCAGTCCATTTGTCGGCTCATCTAATATTAAAAACTTAGGACGATGTAGAAGAGCCTGGGCAAGTCCTAAACGTTGGCGCATTCCAAGTGAATATGTTGACACCTTTTCATGAATTCTATTTTGTAAGCCTACTTGTGCAATTACTTCATCTATTCGAGCTTTTGTTACACTTTTGTTCATTCGTGCAAAGTGCAACAAGTTTTTATATCCACTCATAAACTTATACATCTCAGGATTTTCTACAATTACTCCCACTTTACTCATGGTTTCCTCAAAATTTGTAGAAATTGCTTTCCCATCAATAAATACCTCTCCGGATGTTGGTTTCATTAGTCCTGTCATCATACGTATCGTCGTTGTCTTTCCTGCTCCATTAGGACCTAAAAATCCTGTGATTTGTCCTGGCCATAAATCTAAGCTGAGGTCATCAATAATTTTCTTTTTCCCAATTACTTTTGTTACATTTTGTAGTTTAACAATTGGCTTTGTTTCCATTTCCTCACACCTTCCTTACTAGGTAATACGTTTTAATACAATAAAAGTTCATTTTAATTAGTACAATTTTTCATGGAAAGTTACTCGCTTATTTTGGATTACTCTTTTAGCAGGCGGAATTGTTTATAAAGGATAACAAATAGAAGCATCTCCCTAAGCAGATGCTCCTAAACTTAATTATATAAATGGCACGCAACAAAATGGCCTGATTCTTGTTCCTTCCAAGCTGGTTTTTCTTCCGCGCAAATTGCCATAGCATTTGCACAGCGGGTTCTAAACACACAGCCAGAAGGGGATTAATAGGGCTAGGAAACTCTTCTTGTAAGAGATTTTGTTGCTTTGATTCTTCAATGCCTGTATCACCTTTAACGTTTCTCCTTGTCCTGTTTCAAAATGGAGTTTCAAATTTTCTACAGACAAAAGAACTTTTCTCTTACTCAAATCCCCCTAAACTGCGTACCTTCTCACTGCACAGATTTCATTCTCAAGCGTAGAACTTTCTAACAATATAATTTCAACTGCTTTACCTGTGGAAGGAGAATGCAATAATTGCCCATTTCCATAGTAAAACCCTACATGACGCACAGGTCCCCTACCCTCGTCATTAGAAAAAAAGATTAAATCCCCTTTTTTCCAAGCGGAAGAGTCGTCTATCTGGATTTCTTGTCCAATACAAGCTTGGTCACTTGCATCGCGGGGAATTAAATATCCACACGCCTTCAGCATATTGTACGAGAACCCTGAACAATCATAGCCATACGGAGACATTCCACCCCATAAATAAGGCAAGTCTAAGTAAAGTTCACCTAAAGTTGCTGCATCTTCTGCAGAACGTTTTGGGTATTGTCCTATCGATTTAGCAAAGTCAGCATGCTCTTTTTGCAACAATGCTTCGCCATGTGGGGTTTGAACTTTATAATAAGAGGCATCTTCTGAAACAACTGGAAGAGTCGTATTAAATGACACAACGAGCAGCGGGTTCTTTTTCATGTCCCATAGCTGAGTTCTCGCTAAAGAAACACGTGCAATCCCAATCGAATTCACTAGTTCAGGTTTCTGTAATTGCGTTATAGGAACCCACCCTGGATATCCACGGCTTTCTTTTTTAGAAGGTTGCCAAATAGCTACAATTTTTGCCCAGTCCCCTTTTATTTCGTCCACAAGTACCGGTTCTCCATATAAAAGCTGGGTCTGTACACGGTTTTCCTCACAAAGTGCAATTCTTTCTTTATACTGTAGTGCATCAAGCCATTCTAATAATAAAACAGGATTTGCAATGCCGGGGGTATCTAACCCTCTTGCAGAAGCTGGGTCCGTCCAAACAGTTGCGACTTTCACCGAACAAATATATTCATTCGCTTCTGAAGTCATCTATTAACCTCCTATCCCTTTTCCAATTCCATACGAAAAATCCCAAGACCAGGTTCTGTTGAGAATGACATTTTACTTCCTTCAAAATAGAACTAATTAGCATTAATTGGATCCTTTACTCAACTCCCGGTAAAATAACAAGTGATAAATTATCGGCATCTAACTCAGCTTCTGCACCAAGTGGAACAGCAAAATGAGGTTCACAATGACCTATCTTGAATCCCCTTACAGCCGGCTTTCCTAAACTACCTAAGTAGTGATTGAGCACTTCATCTAAAGAAAATGAAACCTGTCGTTTTTTCGGTTCCGCATCTTTAAAGTCTCCGATAACAAATCCTGCAGCTGCGTCCAGTATACCTGCTTGTCGAAGCTGATTGAGCATTCCATCTACCCGATATGGTTCTTCACCAATATCTTCAATCAACAATAATTTACCTCTAGTGTCTACTTGGTATTTCGTCCCAACCCCACTTGCAAGTAGTGATAAATTCCCTCCTGCTAACTCGCCACGTGCCACTCCACCTGAAAAGCGTGCTAACGGAGAAATCGCTTCGGTATAATGCAGTTCCATTGGTGTAAATAATTGTTGGAACATTTTTTTCGACAGATCAGAAAACGCGTCTTTCCCTACATCTGAAGCTAGCATAGGGCCATGGAAAGTCACAATATCGGAGTATAAATTCATGCTTGTATGTAAAAAAGTAATATCGGAATAACCCCAGAAAATTTTTGGACATTCATTCATTAATTGAAAATCTATTTTATCCGTGTATCTAGCAGACCCATACCCCCCACCAGCACAAACTATTCCTGCAATATTAGGATCTGCGAACATCTCATGTAAGTCTTCTAAACGTTCTTCATCTGAACCTGCAAGATAACCATATACGTTTTCTACACTTTTCCCCATTTGATAGTTCAAACCTAGCTCATCTAAAAATTTTAAAGAGCGCTTTAGTTGTTTAAGATTTGGTGGACTGGCGGGAGCAATAATACCAATCGTATCTCCTATTTGTAATCGTTTTGGACGAATTTTCATCTTTGTATTTTCTCCTTTATTTACATATCAAGAGCCGCGGCATTTTTTAGGCGCCGCTACTTTTGAATGTAATGCTTAACTGTCGATCTGGAAATTTAATCTTTTACTGCTGCTGTTTTAACACTTGGAATTAAAACTTCTGCTTCTCTATACGCTCCATCATCTCCCGCAACCATAATTACCGGTACTCCAAAATGACCTACTACATATGCATTAAATCCAAGTTCTCCAACTACTATATCATTTATAAAGAAATTTCGAACGCCGTATATCATGGAACGGCTCATTACTTCTGGATGCAGATCTTCTACTAAAATATGATTCATTTTAGAGTGAGTGTAATTTACTAGTATTTCTTTTACTCCCATTGATAGAGCACTTCCCACAATTGCAATTGCATCTGCCTCTTTTGTCATTATACGTCGAGTATGTTAATAATTATGCTTATCTGAGTACACAAAAGTATGATCCAGCAAACCCGTAATCCCTTCCACATCTATTGAAAGAAAAAGCTTCATTCCAAAACCTGCGTATTTTTATTCCAAAAAAACCTTTCTAAGTTGGAGTCATACGACTTTATCGAAAAAAATACTGTAATTTAAACTATTTTTGATCATTATAGATTTGCAGGTTCTTTAACTTATATAAATCAAAAAAAGCAAATGCACTTTAAAATAAAGGCATTTGCTCGTCGCAGTAAAGAGATGTGCTTCTTTGCTGCTTCTTGCAATTCATTTCATTAGAATCGCGGTTGACCTGGGAAGAATTGTTGTTGCGGGAAAGGTTGTTGTTGTGGGAACGGTTGTTGAAAACCTCCTTGCTGCATTGGAAAAGCTTGTTGAGGTGGATTCACAACGACATTTCGATTCGTTTCTGTATAAAAATGCTGTGGAACATTGACAATATGCTCTCTATTCACATTCACAAATGGGTGGATAACAGGCTGCATTCTCGGCATAAAGGAATCATGCACGCGATATTGTGGTGGACATACTACCGGTGGAGCAGGTGGTTGGAACCACGGAGATTGTATAGGTTGTTGACATGAATTACAAGGTTGACGATGTGGGTTCACGATAAATTCACCTCCTTTTTCACTTATACTAGTAGATGCAGAACCGGACATTACAAACTAGACAAACACCTCAATTCACTGTAAATAAAAAAGAGTCCTTCCGAAAAAGAGGTATTTCCTAACATTTAAACCCCTATGTCAAGTTACTGACAAAGAGGTTTAGGAGTTCGGATGCTCAAGAAAGTAAGCATTAACAAGTGGATTTTGTAGGAAACCTGCGAATATGCGATAATAGTTAAAGATATTTAGTGTTGAAATGAGGTATTAATATGATTCGAACGATAGGGATAACAACAGATCACGAGATAATTAGTGATTTTCCTCTCGAAGATATAAAGCATAAAACGTTTGAATGGTATTGGGTAGACATAGGCGAACCTACGGAAGAGGAAAAAAATCTTCTTAGCTCTTTCTTTCATTTCCATCCACTAGCAATTGAAGATTGTTTATTGAGACTTCAACGTCCAAAAGCAGATCATTACGACGGACATGTATTTTTTGTACTGCATACGTTCAATGAAGTAACGCTTGATTCGGAAGAACTCAATTTATTTGTTGGAAAAGACTTTGTCGTTACCTTTCATATTCCTATCATGCATGAACTCGATCAAGCTCGAGAGCGCATAAAACGAAACCCAAAAGGCTGGGAACGCGGAGCAATGCATGCAATGTATCATATTGTCGATAAAGTGGTGGATGCTTATTTTCCGATTGTTTATAAAATTGAAGACTATTTAAATGAAGTAGAAGATAGGCTATCGATAGATATGCGGCGTTTGTCCATGAATCAAGTGTTTGACCTTCGAAGTGATTTACTTAGACTCCGGCGAACCATTATTCCAATGCGTGATTTACTCTATCGAATAATGAACTCTCAGCGAATTAATTTACAGCCTTCTGAACGAGCTTATTTTGGAGATATTTATGATCATTTGTTAAAGCTAGCGGATATGGTTGAAACGAATCGTGAACTAACGGCTGATATTCGAGATAGTCATATGTCCATTAACTCTAGTCATATGAATAGAATTATGATGATTTTAACAATTGTTTCGACCGTTTTTATCCCTTTAACATTTATCGTGGGAGTGTACGGGATGAACTTTGTGAATATGCCTGAGCTAGAGTGGAAATTTGGATACTTTGGTGTGATGGCATTGATGGTCGTGATTGCTATCGCCATGCTTGCTTGGTTTAAATATAAAGGCTGGTTTAATTTGTTTAAGAATTAGTTTTAAAAGAGGTATGATTAAACACTTCGTCTACCATTTAACTAAAAAACCTTTGAGGAGGGCACTGACTACCCTTTTTGAGACAGGAATAAAAACCCCTATTATGCAGCCAATTGACGGTATTGAATCGGCGATTGGCTGTTTAATTTCGTTTGAATACGGATATTGTTATAATAAGTAATGTATTCTTCGACGATTTGTATCACACATGCATTCGTTGTGCGATAGATATCGTCTAGATAGAACGTTTCAGACTTTAGCGTGGAATGAAACGTTTCGATTGGGGAATTATCAGCTGGCGTGCCTTTGCGGGACATGCTCATGGTAATTCCTTTTTTTTGACTGCTTTTTGATAAGCATAGGACGTATAAACGGAACCTTGGTCACTATGCAGAATACATCCTTCTGGTAGATCAGGCAATTGATTGAGCGTGTCCAACACAAAATCGGTGTCTTGTTTGAAACCGATAGTTTGTGCCACAATCTCGCCATTGAAGACATCGAGAATACTAGAAAGATACATCATCGATTGGCCAAAAGGCAAGTACGTAATATCCGTAACTAACTTCTCCAAAGGACTAGCAGCTGAAAAATCCCGTTCCAATAAATTCGGTGCGACATATGCCGGCTGTCCCGTACGCTTCCTTTTTTTCACCTTTACTCTACATTGCCAACCATATTTTTGCATAGCACGCTGCACAGTTTTCACACAAACTCCTGTGTATAGAGCGGAAATCTTTCGATAACCATATCGGAACTTATGTTGTTTGCACATGTCGCCAATCTGTTGATCTCGAATCTCCTTTTGTGTGATTTGATCGGCATTCTTTCTCCAACGATAGTAAGATGAGCGACCTACACCAAGGTGACGACAAATCTCTCCGACTGGCATAACGTTCTTTAATTCTTCAACTAATTGGGTCACTACTTTTGGCACCACTTCCTTTCCAATTCCCCGTACTTTTTTAAAACTTCAATCTGCTGTTTCAAATATCGATTCTCTGCCTGCAGTTTGGCAGTCTCACTGCCATATTCCGGTCCTTTACCGAAGGTATATTGTTTACCGACTGGTTGATGGAGACGGTGGATTTCTCCATTTCGATACCAATGCATCCATCTCTTCAATTGCGTTTTGTTCCGAATACTCAATTTTTCCATTACTTCCTTTACTGGTACCTTAGCCAATCGCATTTCTATCGCCTTCATTTTCACTTCGATTGGATAACTGACTCTTGTCCCCATAGAAAAAACACCTCCGTATTGAATTTAGGTATTGTATACCCGTTTTTCAACGAAAGGTGCTTTTATTTGTCTCATTTATTTAGGTCAGTGCAGAGCTATTCAATAACTACTCAAAGGTTCTTTTATTTATTTTCAATTGCCCTGCCAAATAAGTTTTTGATAAAACGGATGAGTGCGTATAAACAAATAAGTACAAAAGCAAGTAGTAGAACATGCTCTAGGGTAGACGATAAACTAAACGGATCTAAAAAAATGCGAAATAACACAAACAAATAAATAATGCCGGCAATACCCGCTAGTAACACTACCCCAATAATGGAGAGCTGTGCGTTGGTAAGTCGTTTCATATGATGGCGATGTATTACTATTTCAAGAATAATTGCAAGAGCTATGACTGTAAACGTAATCGTCAATTCACCAAAATATGCAAAGTTTATTAAATATACCACTAATAGCGCAATCATAATGTACATATAAAATTCATCGATTCGCTTCAGCACAGCATCACATCCTATAGTATTAGTGTTTCATATCTAATCGTTGTTTACGATGAGCACGTCTAGCAGGACCTGTTTCAAATAATCGTTTTTCTTCATCGGTTTCTGGATGAATGCCTGGTATTGGAACTGGCTTACTATTCTTATCTATTGCAACCATTGTTACATAAGACTCTGTCGTAAGTTTTTCTTCTCCTGTTATTAGGTTCGTCGATGTTACACGAACATAGACCTCCATAGATGACCGACCAGTGGACGAAACGACCGCATCTAACTCAAGGACATCTCCAACTTTTGCAGAAGAAAGAAAATCAACTGAATCAATAGATGCTGTTACTACCTCACCTTGCGCATGTTTCATAGATGAAATGGCTGCTATTTCATCAATATAAGCAAGTACTTTTCCTCCAAAAATCGTTTGATGATGGTTTGTATCCGGTGGAAGAATTAGGTGGGTTTGAATTGTTCTGGATTGACTCATGGGGTTTGTTTTCATCATGTATTTCTCCTCTAATTTTGTTAAATTAATTACACATGCCTATTTTTAGGCATGTGTAACCGATGCTAGCCATTTTTCATGGTTTCTGCAATCATAGCACATCCCTTATAGTATACCATGAAGGTTAGTTAGAGTTGGAAGATGAAGTAGCAACACTAGTTGCCGCAATAGTCGAAATCATCATCGCTTGTTGTGCCTGGAGAAGCATTTCCAGAGATGTCGCCATTGAAATAGCAGCTGTTGTATAAGCATCTTTTGATGATCTCATTTCCCATCCAAGTGCAATAGGCAGTGCACTTTCTTTGTACCAAGAAAATAATTTCATACTTACTAGGGATTGATAAGTGGAAACGATGTCATTTAATTGTTCTTCATTCATTTTCAATACTGCCATAAATCCAATTATTGGATACTGGGCTGCAGAAGTTTTTATCTTTACACTTTTTAACCCATCTTGAATGATCAATGCCCGTGAAATCAAATCTTCCTCGTAATTTGCACTTGTATACGTTAACACTTGCGACATCCACTGTAATTCATTTCCCGAATAAAACTTATGATTTCGAAGTTCTTGATAGTAACGATTCATCGATTCAGCACGAACTGTAGTGTCTCCATCCAGTTTCCCTAAAAACATGGCATATGGATAATCATCCGTAGATGTTAAAAAACGATGATGTTTTTTCATGTCCTGCATTAGCTGTTTTGCTCGATTTACCTCGTTTGGCCAAGCCTCTTTATCATCTGTCATTAGTAATGCCGCTAAATAAGTATAGCTATTCACTTTAAAGGAAGACTTTTTTAAAGCCTCTACTTTCTCCAATAAAAGATCAACCGCTTGAATGGGTTCTTGACCACCAGCATCTATTGTAGCAACAAAAAGATAATGCAAATGAGAGCGTAATGGAGAAAATATGCTTGCTTTCTTTTTAATATAAGATTCTATTTCCTTAAATCTGATTTCATTAATCTCTTTACCCAAAATTACGTAATAACCTGCAAGTGATAAAGTGACTCGTTTATCGACACCCCAGCCTACTGTTTCTTTTAATGCTTTGAATGTCTCTTCTACTTTTTGATTGATTGTCATGTCCAATCACTCCTTTTCTTTTTTACGCTGTAACACTAAAATAGTTTCAGTTTTTGTTATAATTATTGTAATAAGAAAAGTAGGTGTCGATTATGCGCATTAACAAATTTTTAAGTGAATCTGGAATTATTTCCAGACGTGGTGCTGATAAATGGATTACAGAAGGTAGAGTGACCATTAACGGTAAAATGGCTGAGCTTGGAAGCCAAGTGGAGGCAGGAGATGACGTTAAGGTAGATGGAAAGTCAATTGCGGTTGAACAACCTTTAGTTTATCTTGTGCTAAATAAGCCAGTTGGTATTACAAGTACAACAGAACGACATGTGAAAGGAAATATTGTCGATTTTGTCAATCATCCGCTACGTATTTTTCATATCGGGCGATTGGATAAGGACTCGGACGGGCTAATTTTGTTAACGAACGACGGAGATATTGTAAATGAAATACTTCGTGCAGAAAATAAACACGAAAAAGAATATATCGTTACAGTCAACGAAAAAATAACAGATTCCTTTCTAGAGAAAATGTCCTCTGGTGTAAACATTTTAGGTACGAAAACACTTCCTTGCAAAGTAAAAAAGTTAAATCCAAATACCTTCAATATTACACTTACTCAAGGATTAAACAGGCAAATAAGAAGAATGTGTTCCGCACTTGGATTCACCGTAAAAAGACTTCAACGCACTCGTATCATGAATATTACACTAGAAGGTCTCACTATCGGACAATGGAAAGAATTAACCGAATTAGAGAAAGAAGAATTGTTCACTACGCTTAATTATTCTCCAAAAAGAAAATAGAACGTTTGGGCGAATAAAATGCTTATATCCACAAACATGGTATTATCACTTGACATAAAACCAAATGGTTTCGTATTATTGATTATACGAAACCATTTGGTTTTATTTTCAAATACGAAAGTAGGAATATCAATGGAAACGAAACTTCAAGATATAATTCAAACAATCGTTCTAAATGCGCCAATTCAAAAAGTGTGGGAAAACGTATCTACTTCGGAAGGGATTGCAAACTGGTTCATGCCAAATGACTTTCAATTAGAAAACGGACATGAATTCCATATTCAATCACCTTTTGGTCCATCACCTTGCAAGGTTACAGAAGTAAATCCTCCAAATAAGCTTTCTTTTATATGGGATACAGATGGTTGGGTTGTTTCATTTATTTTGAAAGAAATTGGAGACAAAACGGAGTTTACACTTATTCACGGTGGGTGGAAACAACCGAATGACTTTATTACAAAAGCAAATGAAAAAAGCTCTATTATTCGAGATAATATGGCTCATGGTTGGGAAGGGATTGTTCAGGATCGTCTAAGAAAGGTTGTTGAAAGTTAAGTGTCTTCTGCCGCACAGAAATATGATGTATTTCAAGCTATCGCCGATCCAACAAGAAGAGAGGTTCTAAAGCTTCTTTCGGAAAAAGAATTGCCTATTTCTGAGATTACTTCTCATTTTCCGATGAGTCGCACAGCAATAGCCAAGCATCTTCATGTTCTTTCAGAAGCAGAATTGGTGACAGGGCGTAAAGTTGGCAGGGAAAAAATATATCAGCTTCAGCCAGAGTCTTTTAAAGAGTTAAGTGAATGGTTATCTTATTACGAACAGTTTTGGAATAACAAATTATCTCTTCTAAAATATGTAGTAGAGAACAATAATGAATGAGAAAAGTGCAAGCGCCCTTTAAGTGCATCTAGTCTTTTCTATTTCCAGAGTGCTTTGGACTAAACATCAACTACACTTTTACCGTTGGAATTTTTGTGGATCGTGTAGTGACCGCGTTACTTCACGATCCATTTTTTTGGTAATCTTGTGGCGGATGTTTTTCCATCGCCATCTTGGAATATGTAAAGACATGATGCATTTGGTTTGGATAATGAGAGATAAGATGCTGTCCTACTCTTTTAAAAGCGGACGAAGATGCAATTTCGTCCACTCAGCGCTTCTTTATTTATGGATTCTATCAATTTTTTTAGGTTACACTTGCCCTATTGATAAACAATGGAAAGTACTAGTTCATTATTTCTACGAAGCATATTGTCTTTCTTAATTGCACTGTTGATTGGAGCGCGTCCAAAGTAATCCTAAGACAATGTGAATATATAAATGTACATTTTAAGCAATAGTCCCAACCATGTTGGAGTATTGAATAGTTACAAAATAGAAAAGACCGACATTTTGCAGTCGGTCTTTTCTATTTAGGAGTTACCAGCTACTCGCTTTTCAAGTGGTTGGAATAGTTTCTTTTTATCCATATTAGGTCTGATTGTTTCCAATTGTTCTAAGGCAATTTTAGCGCCAAAGTCCATCCCTTGGCATCCAGCAAGTAATAGCAGATCACCTTCTGATACCTCCTGAAGACTATGTCCTATTGCTTCTGGTAATTCTTCATATAGATGAACGTTTATTCCCGCTTTATCCATCACTTCTTTAAATACAGCAAGCTCTGCATCCGAAACTATATCCTTTTGCGTGACATGAGAGCGGCTAAGCGTTGCAATAACTTCATGGATTCCAAGTCTAGGTGCCCATCTTGCAATAGCTTCTGCATTTTCTTTATTTACTGTAACTCCTCTATCACCGCGAATTGCATACACAAGAGAGACACGATTGAAATCCATTTTTTCTAATGTTCCCAGCGTGATATCTATATTTCCGCTATTAGCGAAATGATCATCAATAATCTTAAAATCATCCTCGAAAATTATTTCAAAACGACGTTCAACCCCAACAAATTCAAACAAACTTTTTTGAATAGTTGCAATTGGCACCTCACATAATAACCCAATAACAATACTAACCATGGAATTATAAACAGAGTGAAATCCAGGTGTAGAAAGTTCAATTTGGAATTGTTGCTTTGGAATCACAAGGTCCGCTGTAACTAGATCCCGCGTAATATCTACCATGAATTTTGCTCGACCCGTAGATAAATCCAAGTTTCTACAAATGACATCCGCCGATTGTTCTTCTACTCCAATAGTAATTACACTTGCTTTTGTTTTATTTACAAGAGAAGCAGAATATTCGTCGTCCAGATTTAATATAGCCACTTTGTCTGCTCCCGCATTTCGAATCAAGCTAGATTTATGTTCAAAATAATTCTCAAATGACGAGTGCAAATCGATATGCTCACGACTTATATTATTCAGTGTAACGATATCAAAATCCACACACCCTACTCGATTTAACTCTAATGCGGATGAAGAGACTTCCATCGTTGCATGTGTGACATCTGCATCAACCATTTGTGCATAAAAACGTTGCAAGTCTAGAGATTCTGGCGTCGTCAATTCAGACGGCTCAGCATAATCACCTATTTTCACAACTACCGTACCCATTAATCCAGTTTTCAGCCCATGGTTTTCTAGAATAGCATTTGTCATAAAAGAGGTTGATGTCTTTCCATTTGTAGCAGTAATACCAATGGTTTTAAGTTGTTGAGTTGGATGACCATAATATGCATCCGCAAGTGTCGCTAAAGCATTTCGCCCGCTCTCTACTTTGTATTGAGGTACATCTAAACCTTCTATAAATTCCTCTACTACGAGTGCGGTTGCCCCTTTTTCTACTGCTTGTCCAGCAAACTGATGTCCATCAGCTTTAAATCCTCTTACACAAACAAACACTTGTCCTTTTTCAACTTTTCGTGAGTTATAGGCAAGCCCCGTTATATCTATTCGTTTTGGATGAATGACTTCTTTAACGTTTACATGTTCCATTAACTTTGTTAGTTCCATTAAAATGGCCACCTTTTCACATGATCAAATTAGCCTCGACGTATTTTTATCCCGTTCATGGATAAAGTATTTGCGCTATCCTGGTGAGACCTTAACGTTAAGCTACAGGGGTTTAAATTCCTGCTGCTTAAAGTTACATGTTATATTACAGTTTACCCCAATTAGCACAAGAAAAAAACTGAAAGGAGAATAATAAAAGGAGAAGGCTTCCCTCCTCCTATATTGCTTCGTTATAGTGTTCTTTGCAAAATGTAAGTACTTCTATTTCTTCTTCATCTTCTAGACCAAAATCTAATACTTTACCATTGCTTCGGTATAAAATATGGTGCTGTACAATTCGCTCGTTAGCATCTTCAACAGCTAAAATGACTCGTAAATCTAAAGATTCACCGTCACCGTATAATTCATCCTCTTCAGGCACTTCAATACCTAATAGAAATTCATAACGATCTCCTGCTATAATACCCGTTGGATCTTTTATTTTTCTCACTTCATAGGATGTTATTTTCAAATATTCCACCTCCATTTACTTATATTATCACTTTCTTGACAGAAAATAATCCAATTTCTAATTTGTTGTTATAATGAAAATAATACATTATCTAAAGGGGAGCAAAAAAATGAAACTGAGTGCCGAAAGATTGATATACATTGTGGTCCCGCTTTACCTGTTATTATTAGTATTTGGAAAAGGATTAAATACTATCCTCTACTCTGTAATATCCTTTATTCTCGGAATTACAATGCTATATCTTGCATTTAAACTTTTACGAAAACAAAAGAATGAACGGAAAACACCATGAGAATCATGCGCTGTAAGTAGGAGAATCACATTAATTTATCCTCTATTTCATTCGTCAATATATAAGTGTTGATCATAACCCATGACATCATATTTAAAAGTAAATTCCTCTTCTTTCTGAATCTATAATCGTTATCCATAGTAGTCTAACATTAATACAACATTCCTACGATATCCAGTTTAACATGAAAAAATGGCAAATTATTAAATAGATTACTCGTCTTCAATGCATTTCACCTGACATTTTTTTGCATTTACTTCTATCAATTTTGTCTCATTTTAACAATAATCATACTAGAATAATAACTTTTAATAAACTACAATAGGTTTATGAGAAGCAACTGTGGAGGGGTTAGAGGTTATGAGTCAGCTGACAAAAAATCTACATGACTTTATTATTGAAAACAAATCAAATATAACAGATGAATGGCTTTCTAAACAATTTTTGGAAGACCCTACTTATATCTCTTCGGCTTCGGAGGTATATTTAAGAAAAGAAAACAGTGCTTTAATAGAAGCGATTGCCTCTATATACGTTCAAGACCCCGAGGAATACCGAAATTACATTGATAATCGAGCTGCTAGTGTTGCTAAAAAGAGAGCAGCTGAAGCTTTCCCTCTCTATGAAAGTATTCGTTCGTTTCGTAGAGTACGCAAAGTATTGTGGAAATATGTACAAATTTTTATGGACCAAACAGACTCGGTCACTTCTCAAGATGTCAGCGCTTGGTCAGATAGCATGAATACAGCATTTGACTACATTATTGAAAGTTTCGCTAAGCATCATCACGATCATACACAACAAATACTGACGAGTCAGCAAGCACTGATCACAGAACTTAGTAGCCCTGTAATCCCTATAAAAGATGGGATAGGTGTATTACCACTTGTCGGCAATATTGACTTCCAACGTGCAAAATTAATATTGGAATCCACTTTAGAACAATGTTCGGAAAAAAAACTCACTAAAATATTCATAGATTTATCTGCTGTTCCTATCCTAGATACAATAGTGGCGCAACAACTGTACCAATTATTAGCTGCATTAAAGTTAATAGGAGTAGAACCTATTTTTTCAGGAATCCGCCCAGAATTAGCACAAATTTCCCTCTCTCTTGGTATAAGTTTTTCGGATACAAAAACATATTCTTCCCTATCCCGCGCGTTAGAAGTGCATACAAATTTATATGCTCAATAATAAAAGAGACAGAAGAACTCTCACACGAAAGTTTTCTGTCGCTTTTATTATATTATTTCAGCTTTTCCTTCATTCGAAACAACAATTCTCTTTCCATCTGTAAGTTCTATCTCCAATGGAGAGATCTTACTCATTCTTTTTGAAAAATACCATCTTCGTTTAGGAGGAACCAATAAAATAAACGTATCTTTACTTCCTAAGAAGTTCAGTTCATTCGGTTCGATATCCACATGACCTAAGATAGGAATGCCAATATTTTGGAGTTGTTCCCCTACTTCTTCTACAAAAGGAGTGGTAATGCTTACCTCACTTAAATTTAACAGTGACTCCACACTAAAATCACTCCATTTATCCACATTACGTCTAGCAATGAATTCAATCACATTTCCGACCGGGTCCTCAAAGTAAAAGGCATCTGCTTCGAAACGTGAATAATAAATTTCATCCACCGCGTCTTCTCTGTTTAATGTCGCTTTTTCTAATGCCCAGTGTTTAGCAAGCTTAAACTGATTTCCGGGAATATTAATCGCAAAATGATAAGATGCAGGTTTTTCTGATGCTCGAAAGGTAAGTGTCGATTTTCCAATGGATGCAGTGAAATGCTCATTACTAGCTTCTAAAATACTTAATCCTAGCACATTACCATAAAACCCCTTTAATTGCTTTAGCTTATTCGTATAAAATATTACTGAATTGAACATTTTCTCACCCCGTTATTTGACATCAATTAATTCAAATCGTTCACACACAAGTAGCATATCCTCTGAAAACTCTAAATCTACTTCTCTTAATGCTTCAGTAAAAAACTGTACATGCACTTTTTTCCAGTAATCGTATGACCGATCCCCTTCTCCTTCAGCGTATGCAAATGCTTCTGATATTTTGTTCATCGGTGTAATCGTCACTTCAGAGGTTCGAATAATACAAACAGGCTCGTCATTGCTATTTAACACAATACTGTAGTCATCCACTTTTGGAAGAGGTTCCTTTTCTAATTCGTAAAAGATACGCCCAGAGCAAGTAGCGGTTTTCACTTTATCCACGACTAGTTGGGCTAATACATCTGGACTTCCCCCAAATTGCCATGCACTAAATGAAGTCGGCATTTCTTTGTCCTTATAAAATACATCCCAATAATTTTGTGCTTGGACATTCATTTCTGACACCTCAATTCTTTGGTCATGTTTATTTACAGTATAGGGAAGACTTACAGTAATTACTATGGGCAAAAAGAGCAACAGTTTAAAATGAATGTTGGCTTCTTTTTATGGTAATATTTTTTATTAAGGAGTGATTTCATATGACAAACAAACTTTATTATGAAAATCCGTACATACAAAAGTTTTCCGCAAAAATTCTAAAACAAGAGCAGGATTATGTGGTTCTTTCAGAAACTGCTTTTTACCCTACTGGCGGCGGACAACCACATGATATTGGTACATTAAATGGCACTACAGTAAAGAATGTAGAAATAATAGCAGGTGAAATTAGACATTACCTAACGACAAGTCTTCCAGCTAATACGGAGTATGTAGAGGGGGCTATTGATTGGAAAAGACGGTTTGACCATATGCAGCAACATGCCGGTCAACATATTTTGTCAGCTGCTTTTGATAACCTATTTGGATTTAAAACGGTTAGCTTTCATTTAGGAAAAAACAGCTCCACAATTGATTTGGATTTAAATGAGATTTCTGCACATCAGTTAGCAGAAGTAGAAGCACTGGCAAATGAAATAATTCTAGAAAACCATCCGATCGAGACAAAGTGGATAACAGAAGAAGAACTTGCTCAATACAAGCTTCGCAAACCTACTAAAGTGAAGGAAGATATACGACTTGTCATAATACCTGACTTTGATTATAACGCCTGTGGTGGAACACATCCAAAAGCAACGGGCCAAGTTGGACTTATTAAAATTTTGCAGATGGAGAAACAAAAGCAAAATATTCGAGTGGAATTTGTTTGTGGAGCAAGAGTTATTACTCATCTGCAACGTAAACATACTATTATTACTAATTTAATAAGTAGTTTAAGTTCCCCTGAAGAAAAACTAGAGGATGCTGTGCACACTTTACTGATTAACGTCAAAATGCAAGAAAAACAAATATCGAACTTAAACGAGCTACTTTTACAATATGAAGCAAATGAACTTATTAGAAATACGAAAGGAACAATCCTGACGGCCAATTTTCAAAATCGTACTATTCAGGAACTGCAAAAACTCGCAAAGCTAATTACGACAGAATCGATCGTAACGGTTTGTATTTTAGTATCTCAAAATGACGATCGCATACAAATAGTTGCCGCTAGGGGAAGTTCTGTAAATCAAAATATGAAAGAACTGATAGAAAAAGTCCTTCCACTTATTAACGGAAAAGGTGGTGGGAACAACACGATTGCACAAGGTGGCGGAGAAAATAGGATATCAACTGAGCAATTATTACAAAAATCACTAGAATATATTACCGCATAACCACCGTTCCATAATAATCCTCCTCACATATACTAGGTTGAATATATAGTGAAAGGAGGATTGTTTATGAACAACCAATTTCCATATTTTCAAAATCAGCCAGGAGCAGGACAACAAGGTCCTCCATCTGGAAATCAATACTTTCCAGGAAATATGATGCCAACACAAGGGCAAGGCCAAGGACAATACCCCAACCAATATCCTGGGCAATATCCTAGCCAATATCCGGGGCAATATCCCGGACAATATCCTAGCCAATTCCCGGGGCAATATCCCGGACAAATGCCAGGGCAAATGCCAGGGCAAATGCCAGGACAAATTCCTGGGCAAATGCCGGGACAACAGCAGTGGCCGCATGGATATGATCATTCAGCTCCCCCTAGTTTTCCACCACTTGATCCGCCTGAAGCACAAGGAGGAGCACCAACTAGTCCTCCGCCTTCTTTCGTTCCACAGAAACAAAATGCTGGAGTGTATGCGGTAGATCCAGGTTCTATACGCGGCTGTTTACACCGCAATACTTATATATGGCTGACAAATGGCAGTGCTTTTTGGCTTTATCCAACCTTCGTTGGTAGAAACTCCATTTCTGGATTCAGATGGAATGGCCGTATGTGGACCTATTATGGAACAGATTTAAATAGAATCTCTTCTTTTCAGTGTTACTAATAACAATTGCGTACTAGTTTAATTAGTACGCATTTTTTTATGGGCGATTTCGATAAGCACGAAGAGAAGTCTTTAACGAAGCGTATGAACCAATCGCAGCCCCGCTATAAAAAAAACCCATAAAAATACCTCCTGCTAAATTATGGGGATGACTAATAAATATAGAAATTAGTAAACCAATTATTGTAGCAATCGTAGATACATATTGTGGTTGGATGGGCAATAGTTTCTTCATAATTTCTGTAATCAACATTACAACTGGCACTGCCCATAATGAATCCCATACATTCGTATGGATAACAGGAAACTCTGTCATTATTTCTGCTCCTTTAAAAACTTTATTTTTGTACATAGTTTGTGTAAGAATCTAAGATTCATACACAAAAGAAATATGCCCGACTTTACAAACTCCATATTGAGAAGTAAAATAGTTTAGCTAGGTAAATATTATAAAAATCAAAGGAGCTACCCATACTATGAATCCACTTTTCCACGAACTTTTTCAGAAGACACGTTTTTTAACAAATGAGATAAATCAATGTCTAAAAAAACACGATTTATACGCTTCGCAATGGACTGTAATGTACTGTATTCAAAAACATGAAAAAATGTCTTTAACTCAGATATGGAAATACTTAAATGTAGAAGCTCCTACGATTACTCGTACAGTTTATCGCTTAGTAGAGCTTGGATGGGTAGATATTTATCCTGGTAAAGATCGTCGAGAGAAAATCGTCCAATTATCCGAAAAAGCAATACAAGAATTCCCGCAAATAATAGCTTCTATTCAAGAATTTGAAGAAAGAATGGTCGCAAATCTTACAAAAGAAGAGGAGACTCTTTTGATCGGTTTTTTACAAAAAATTAAATAAATCAGGTGGCTTAGACATTATGAAGAAAAAAGATCCTATATGGACTAAAGCATTTATTAGCTTATTTACAACAAATTTTTCAATTTTTATCGTTTTTTACGGTTTAGTATCTGCACTTCCTCTGTACGCAAAAGATGTCTTATCACGTTCAGATGAAGGTGCGGGTTTATTAATGACCATTTTTTTAATTTCTGCAATTATTGTTCGACCATTCTCCGGAAAACTTTTAGATCTTGTAGGCAAGCGCAAAATGCTTTGGACTACTTTATTCCTGTATTTAATATGTACAGGGCTTTATTATGTGGTCGAACCTTTTCAAGCGTTATTAGTATTACGATTTGTACAAGGTATTTTCTTCAGTATTGCCACAACTGCAAGTGGATCCTTGGCTGCAGATAATATTCCAATGTCCAGACGTGGCGCTGGATTAGGTTATTTTACTATGTCTACAAACTTAGCGGTTGTTGTCGGTCCATTTGTCGCTTTAACTTTCATACAGTTTTTCTCTTATGACATATTATTTCTATCATTAACTGCTTTACTAATCCTCGGTGCGACGGCCGCTTTAATGATACCGGCTGATAAGAAACGAGCTAAATCTCTTCCAAAAACAAAACTATCTTGGAATGACCTTTTTGAGAAAAAGGCTTTGCCGATTGCCTTTAATGCAAGCTTAGTAGCTTTTGCATATGCTAGTGTCCTATCTTATTTATCTATTTATTCACAAGAAAAGGGTTTGTTGCACTTAACGAGCAGTTTCTTTGCCGTTTTTGCCGCTGTTATGCTTTTAACGAGACCATTTACAGGTCGTATTTTTGATGAAAAAGGTCCTCAATATATTATTATTCCAGGTCTATTTTCGTTTATAGTTGGACTTGTGTTACTTGCATTTATGAATTCCCCTTCCCTATTCTTACTTGCAGGTGCCTTTATCGGTCTTGGTTACGGTGCTGTTGTACCTAGCTTTCAAACGCTTGCAATTCAATCGACAAAAAACGAAAGAAGTGGTTATGCTACCGCTACATTTTTTACATTGTTTGATACAGGACTGGCCATAGGATCTTATGTTCTTGGATTAATCGCTAGTCGGCTTGGCTATCAAAACTTATATTTATTTTCTATCATCTTCCTTTTTATCGCAGTAGTCGTATTTATAGTAAGTCAGAAGAAGATGGACCGTTTAGCTTAATTGCTTAACGGTTTTTCTTTTCCAATTTAATTGTCCATGTATGTATATTCGCCCTGTATTTGGAAAGACTTGAATGGATATAAATTTTGGGAGGGAATTAAATGAAAAAGCAATACATTTTTATTTTGCTAGCTACAATGGTTGTACTCGGAGGGTGTAATTTCTCATCCGCAGATGCTGACTTAAATGAAACCGTGCAAGTTTCGTTAATAAACACAGAAGGAAAAGAAGTTGGACAAGCTACACTCACAGAGCATTCTAAAGGTGTACATATCCACTTAAAGGCAGAAGGATTAACACCAGGAGTAAAAGCTATACATTTTCACGAGACAGCTATATGTGAAAAACCAGAATTTACAACCGCAGGGGCTCATGTTAACCCTACTCATAAGGAGCATGGCTTTGAAAACCCAAAAGGCTATCACGCTGGTGACTTGCCTAACATAGAGATTGGCGAAGATGGTAAAGTAGAATTAGAAACAGTATCTCCTGCAGTAGTTTTAACTGCCGGGAAAAGTAATTCGCTTTTAGATGCAGATGGTAGCTCTATTATTATCCATGAAAATGCAGATGATTATAAAACAGATCCCTCTGGAAATTCTGGAAAACGAATTGTATGTGGGGAAATTAAAAAGTAAGTTGGGCGGTGAATGTGATGAGAAAAGTAGGTTGGTTTTTACTATTTATTTTAGTGATCTTCTTCTCTAGGCCACTTTGGGAAGAGTATGCGGAGGACTATGTAGATCTTTCCTTTTTAACACCCGTGGATGAATGGATTGATTCTTTAGAAGTAGGTCATTACTTGAATGAAGCCAAAACATATTGGATGGAAATAAAAAGTGAACCAGCAACTACAATTTCTTCTGATCAAGAACCTCCTACAGGAAACGGAATAGAATTAGATCAAATAACGCTTGGTATGAAAAAAAGCGAGATTGAGAAAATACATGGTAATGCAAAAAGAGTGAGCTTAAATGAATATAATCTAGTTTGGCATACGTATCATGAAAATTATCAAAGCTTCATGATGGTTTCTTATAATATAAACAATAAGGTAAATGGAATGTTTACCAATCAACCCTCTCAATCAGCTTTCTTAGGATTGCAAATGGATAGTACGAGGGATGAGGTTCACTCAGTTCTTGGTAACCCCCTAACTAAACTGAGAAAAGGTAATATTGTCTATATTCTTCCAGACATAGGAGAATATGATTTATATCTGATAGATGAAAATTATGTTACTTTTTTTTATGATTTACATGAAAATAATACGATTACGGCCATACAAATAATCGCAAAATCGGTGGAAAACAGTCAGCCATCTACTTTTGGAAAACCATCTGAAGAGTTGAAAAAAGGATTTGAATTCCAGCTTTTCGATTTAACAAATGCTGCACGAGCAATACGTGGTCTATCAATTCTTACTTATGATCAAGCCGTGAGTAATACAGCTCAAAAACATAGTGAAGATATGGCAACTCACAATTATTTTAGTCACGAAGATCTAGAAGGTAAGTCTCCATTTGATAGGATGGAAGAGGATGGTTTACTATTTATGTATGCTGGTGAGAACTTAGCTTACGGACAAGCAAGTAGCATCTTTGCCCATGAAGGTTTAATGAATTCCATCGGTCATCGTAAAAATATTTTAAGTAGTGATTTTCATAATTTAGGAGTAGGTACTGCTTTTAATGTAGAATCTACTCCCTATTACACAGAGAATTTTTATTCGAAATAAGAAAAACGCAAGCGCCCTTTAAGTGCACCTTGTCTTCTCTATTTCTAGAGTACTTTGGACGAAACATTTGCTACACTATTACCGTGGGAATTTTTGTGGATTGAGAAGTGACTGCGTCACTTCTCCATCCACTTTTTTTCGATAATCTTGTGGCGGATGTTTGTCCGTCGCCTTCTTGAAATTTGGAGAGACAAGGTGCGTAAGGTTTGGTTAATGAGAGATTAGATACTTTCCTATTCTTTTAAAAGCGGACGAAGATGCAATTTCGTCCGCTCAGCGCTTCTTAATCAATGAATACTACCTATTTTTTTCAGGCCCGCTGATTCATGTATACTGTGTACGATAAAAGTAAAAACATATAGGAAATCCTGCTTAAGGAAGACACCATTAAAATCACTTCAAGTCTTTGTGAATACTGGATTTCTAGTATATCAATTTCATATACTTTCTTATTAGGAACTACTCACTTAATGGATTGTAGTGAAAGGTGGCGACTCCAGACGGAGGCCAACAGGATGTTGGTCACGAAGGCGTTGCCACACGATGTGGCGCTCTTAGCCTTCGTTCCTCGGAGACAGGTGTGCCATCGCAAACGACGCGAATGCGGCGGTGATGGCTCATCGCTCACCCCGCGGAACGCGTCCACCTGAAACGGAAATCCGCGGTATTCTTTAATTCTTTAAAGTACTATGAACACTGGTTTCGCAGGTTGATAATCCATATACTTTCTTATCTTTTAAGAAAAACGCAAGCGTCCTTTAAGTGCACCTGGTCATCACCAATTCCCGAGTACTTTGGACGAAACATTGGCTACACTATTACCGTTGGAATTATGTAGCTGGAAGTGACTGCTTCACTTCCAGCTACACTTTTTTCGGTAATCTTTTGGCAGATGTTTGTCCTTCGCCCTCTTGGAATATATAGAGACATGGTGCATTAGGTTTGGTTAATGAGAGATAAAATGCTTTCCTACTCTTTTTAAAGCGGGCGAAGAATCAATATCGTCCGCTCTTCGTTTCTTTATTAATGGATACTACCTATTTTCTCAGGTTCCACAGGGTCACGTGAAATTATTTAAAATGTTTTAATGCTTCTCGCTTACTTAATGCAGCAAGTTGCGTATTTTCTACAAATTGATGAACGACTTCTGGATTTGTTTTTGCATATTCTCTTAGTACCCACCCTATCGCCTTTTGAATGAAAAACTCTTTTGAAGTTGAGTGACGTTTAACAGTCGTAAATAACAGTTCTTCATTCGTGTCATTCTTATATTTTAGTTGATGTAAAATAGAAGCCCGATTTGTCCACATATTCGAAGACTTTGCCCATTCGACCATAATAGCTTCCCCTTCTACTCTATTAGCTTTCACAATATCTCCAACAATCTTTGGTGCAATCGAGTCTATGCTATCCCACCACGAATGATTTTCAATTAACTTTAGGCAAAAAGGTAAATCTTCTATCGTTAGTTTCTTTTTATATTTACCTAATAATTCGATTGCCACGTAATGATATTCTCGCTCTTCTAATTGAAAAAGTGCCCATACCTCATCATGTAATGATTCGAATGAAGGAAGCTCATTTTCTTTTATAAGTGCACTAAAAACCATTCTTCGTTCCGGGGTTTTAATCCCCAAAAAAGGGAAGTTGTTTTTCATATATTTTGCCATCGGTATTGCATTTTCTTCGTTTCGATGCGGCTCCATATAACTTTTAACCAGCTCTGTTGACCACTTAGAATTCATCTACAATCCTCATTTCAAATGAAATCCTTTACTAGCTAAGAATTCTGCTATATGTGCACGTCTTGGCTTTTCAAGAAAATCAGCCATTGATTTAGTCCAATTTGCAACTTTTTGGTTGGATCCTCTGCTAACATAATAATCTTCCATTGTCTGGTCATATTCCTTTAATAGCTCTTCGTATTTCGAGCTATCATATGCATTTTCATGAAGTACTGCAGCTACAGGAAGTCTGGGTTTTACATCATTTTGTTGATCAGGTATCCCTAAAGTAAGTGCAAATAACGGAAAAACCCCTTCTGGTAAGTCAAATAAACGACTGATTTCCGCAGGTTCATTTCTTACACCACCTATGTAACAAATTCCAAACCCTTTAGACTCTGCAGCAATTACTAAATTTTGTGCAAATAAAGAGACATCCACTGTACCTACTAATACATTTTCAGTCGTATCCATCATAATATCCGTATCTTGCATTTTACCCGCTGCTTGAAGACGATGAAAATCAGCACATAATAAAAAAGCCGCTCCTGCAGTTTCAAATTGCTTTGGATTGCTAGATAGTCTACCTAACTCTTCTTTTTTCTTATCATCTGTCACCCAGATAACGCTATATGCTTGTACAAAATGGGAGCTTGCGGCATGTTGAGCAGTTTCTATAAGCTCCGAAACTTCCTCTCTAGACAATGTATAATCTTTATATTTTCGAACAGATGCATGATTTCGTAATAACTTTTCTACCATATCGTCTAACCTCTTTTCTTCTTTTTTCTTATGTATAGTATAGCCGAGTCTTCCCAAAGGAGAAAAATTAAAGCGAATTAGAATGTCTGTAACGACTTTCTAATTCGCTTTTATTTATGATTGTATTTGCTTATTTTCTTCTGCAGTGAAAGCTCGGGATCTTGTTAAAAAGCGTTTCCCTTCTACTCCTTCAAGAGAAAACATTCCCCCTCTACCATCCACTACATCGATTATTAGTTGTGTATGTTTCCAATAGTCGTATTGACTTTTATGCATATAAAACGCCGTATCTCCAATACTTCCTAAAAACACATCCTGATCCCCTAAAATTAAATCACCATCTGGATAACACATGGGAGAGGACCCATCACAACAGCCTCCCGATTGATGAAACATTAGCTGACCATGCTTACTTTTCAATAATTCAATGAGTTCTAGTGCAGTGTCTGTAGCGATTACTCGTTCAACCATCTACACTCACCCTTTCCATATCAAAAGAATCCAAGTTTGTTTTCATTATAACTAACAAGAAGATTCTTAGTTTGTTGGTAGTGGTTGAGCATCATTAAATGATTTTCTCGGCCAATACCTGACATTTTATAACCACCAAATGCAGAATGAGCTGGATATTGGTGATAGCAGTTTGTCCAAACACGCCCCGCTTGAATACCACGTCCAAAACGATACGCCGTGTTCATATTACGTGTCCAAATGCCAGATCCTAATCCGTATAATGTATCATTTGCAATTTCCAGTGCTTCTTCTTTTGTTTTAAAAGTTGTTACAGATACTACTGGACCGAATATTTCCTCTTGGAAAATGCGCATATTGTTCGTACCTTTAAACACTGTTGGTTTAATATAATATCCATCTGCGAATTCTCCATCAAGTATATTACGTTCTCCTCCGATTAAGCACTCTGCACCTTCTTGCTTTCCAATATCTAAGTAAGACATGATTTTTTCCATTTGTTCAGTCGATGCCTGGGCACCCATCATTGTATTTGGATCTAATGGGTTTCCAATTTTAATCGCTTCCACGCGTGCCAGTACTCGTTCGATGAATCGATCATAAATAGATTCTTGAATAAGTACACGAGATGGACACGTACAAACTTCTCCTTGGTTTAAAGCAAATAGAACGAATCCTTCTACTGCTTTATCCAAAAATGCATCATCTTCATCCATAATATCTTCGAAGAAAATATTTGGTGATTTTCCTCCAAGCTCTAAAGTTACTGGAATTAAGTTTTGAGACGCATATTGCATTATTAAGCGACCAGTTGTTGTTTCACCTGTAAATGCTATTTTACTAATCCGTGGGCTAGATGCCAGTGGCTTACCAGCTTCTAATCCAAATCCATTTACAATATTCAAAACACCTGGTGGTAATAAATCACCAATTAACTCCATAAGAACTAAAATAGATGCAGGCGTTTGTTCTGCAGGTTTTAAGACGACGCAATTTCCTGCCGCAAGTGCCGGTGCAAGTTTCCAAACAGCCATTAATATTGGGAAGTTCCATGGAATAATTTGTCCAACTACGCCAAGCGGCTCATTAAAATGATAGGCAACGGTATCATTATCAATTTGACTCAAATTTCCTTCTTGTGCACGAATAGCCCCTGCAAAATAACGAAAATGATCAATTGCTAATGGCAAGTCAGCGTTTAATGTTTCACGAACTGCTTTCCCGTTATCCCATGTTTCCGCAACTGCAAGCATCTCTAGGTTTTCCTCTATACGATTTGCAATTTTATTTAATATATTTGATCTTTCCGCCACGGAAGTTTTACCCCATGCATCTTTTGCTCCATGTGCTGCATCTAAAGCAAGCTCAATGTCTTCTGCAGTTGAACGTGCAACTTGGGTAAATACTTTCCCTGTGATTGGTGTTACGTTTTCAAAGTATTCTCCTTTTACCGGGGGTGTCCACTCGCCATTAATATAGTTTTCATACTTGTCCTTAAATGAAACCTTCGAGCCTTCTGTATTCGGAAATGCATAAACCATTCTGTAATTCCTCCCCTTCATATCTTTTTGGCACATTCCACATCTTATGCAAACACATAATTATGTATGCGCTTCCAAAACTATTTAAATAAAAATAGTCTCATATTCATTTTGACAGATTAGGTTCAATATTTCAATTATTTACACTATTCTTTTAATAAAAAATAACTCAAGCACATAATAGTATATACTCAAGTCATTTTTCAAAATTTATTTATTTGTCTCTCTTCTTACAACAGGAGCTACCTCTGTTGCAAGTAGTTCAATTCCTTTTGCAACCTCAGTAATTGATTGGCCTCCAATATCGATTTGTGCTATGAATCGTTGATGTCCAAATAATTCATACTGATAAAGAATCTTTTCAATAATTTGTTGTGGACTACCAACAAATAGAGCTGTTTCTGGACTTGCCATATGCTCAAAATCGGAACGAGTCATTCTTGTTTCCGTACCTCTTTGTTTATTTAAATAAGACCAATAATTGGAGTAATATGGATAAAACTCATCTTTTGCTTGTTGTGTTTCTTTCGCAATATAGGTGTGACCTGTTACCCCAACTTGTAAGCTATCACGAGAATGACCGGCATCTGCCCCTACTCGTAGATACAAGTCCACCAGTGGTTTAAAGTGCATCGGATTTCCACCAAGGATAGCAAGAACCAATCCAGTCCCAAGACTTCCTGCTCTAACGGCACTTTCCGTTGAACCCCCAACACCAACCCAAATGGGAAGTTTTTCTTGAACTGGTCTAGGAGAAATCATTGCGTTTACTAGGTTTGGTCGAAATTTACCTTCCCAAGTTACTATTTCTTCCCTATTTAATTGCTGAAGCAATTTAATATTCTCTTCAAATAAAGCATCGTAATCGTGCAAATCATATCCAAAAAGCGGAAAAGACTCCACAAATGCTCCTCTTCCTGCTATTATTTCGGCTCTACCATTTGAAATTTGATCTAACGTAGCGAAATCTTCAAATAAGCGAACGGGATCCACCGTACTTAAAACGGTTGTTGCACTTGTTAATTTTATACGCTTAGTTGCTTGTGCAACAGCAGAGAGGACAACAACCGGAGAGGATATAGCGTAATCTAATCGATGATGTTCTCCAACTCCGAAAATATCAAGTCCTGCTTCATCTGCCAACTTGCCTAGTTCTATTACCTCTCTTAAACGCTGTGATGCACTAATGATCTTTCCAGTAAGCGGATTTGGACCAAGGTCGCCAAATGTATAAATACCAATTTCCATTGCTTACTCCACCTCTGCTACTAATCTAAATCGTTCGATTAGATGCGAAGGATTTGCAATTTCATCTATTTTTGCTATAGCAATTACCTTATGAGCCTTGTCAGAAGTTTTTTTATAAATAATATTTCCCATTTTTCTAGTTACACCTATTACACTAATTCCCAACCTAATTACCTCCTATTTGTTTAACTAATTGTCCGTATTAATCTAAAGTTATTAAAGATAGTATATGAACAGCCACTCTAAAGCGACTACCGATTTACATCCTATTTCACCTTTCCATGTACCTTCTTATTTTAGACAACAAAAAAAGCGCTACAAATGCTGTAGCACTTTCCTTTACTCACTTTTTCATACGACTTTTCAAAAGTCCTATTATTCCAGGTAAAACGGAAACAAATATAATAAGCAATAAAACCGTTGAGAAGTTATCTTTAATTATAGGGATACCTCCAAAGAAATAACCAAGTACCGTACCTAAAGTTACCCACAACGCTGCACCTACCACATTATAAACGATAAAATAACGATAATGCATTTGGCTTGCTCCTGCAATAAATGGAGCAAACGTGCGAATAAATGGCATAAATCGAGCAATGACTATTGTTTTTCCGCCATGTTTGTTAAAAAACTGTTGTGCCTTAAACATCTTCTCTTGGTTAATCCACTTTCCAAGAAAACTATTAGGAGGAATGGAAGTCCCTACTTTTTTCCCAATCTGATAGTTCATCGTATCTCCAAGCACAGCTGCTACAAAAAAGACAATCCACAACAAAGCAATGTGAAATGCTCCAACCGCCGCAAATGCTCCGCTTGCAAATAATAGAGAATCTCCAGGTAAGAAAGGAAAAATAACAACACCTGTCTCAATAAAGACAATCAAAAATAATATTGCATATGACCATCCGCCGAAATTATGAATAATATCCACTAAATGCTTATCTATATGCAAAATAAAACTAATCAACCCTTGAATAATTTCCATTTATTTTCTCACTTTCGTAAAATAATTTTTATTCATTATACCATAATATATTTACTTCAATATTATTTTACTTAACGAAGGCTTTATCCTTTAATTATTCTGAAATTTTCTTTAAAATATAGAATATAGGTAATCTTTTAGAAATGAGGTTGATAACATTGGGTGACATAGCAAATGGTATATGCTCGGAAGCTAAACCTGTTAAAGTCCCACATAGGAGTACTCCAAAAAAAGTCTTGTTTGCACGGACTATAATGATTGCTGTTGGTGCAATATTAATGGCTGTTGGATTAGAACTATTTTTAGTTCCTAACCTAATATTAGACGGTGGAGTCGTTGGTGTTTCCATCATTCTTTCTCATCTTACAGGTGTTCGTTTAGGAGTTTTTATATTCATCTTGAACATCCCTTTCTTTTTCCTCGGTTATAAGCAAATAGGAAAAACCTTCGCATTATCTACCCTATTCGGTATTACTGTTTTATCCATTTTCACATCGTTATTACATAAAGTTGAACCTGTAACTACAGACTTATTACTTTCCACTGTATTTGGCGGAATTGTGTTAGGGATTGGCGTTGGCCTTGTAATTCGAAATGGTGGTTCTTTGGATGGATCTGAGATTCTTGCAATCTTATTTAATAAAGCCCTCCCATTCTCTGTCGGAGAAATCATTATGATTATTAACTTAGTTATTTTCTCCGTGGCGGGATTCGTCTTTACATGGGAACAAGCAATGTATTCATTTTTAGCCTATTTTATTGCATTCAAAACGATTGATATTGTTATTCAAGGTTTAGATGAATCTAAATCTGTTTATATAATAAGTGATTATATAGAAGATATTGGAGATGCAATTATGGACCGTTTAGGACGTGGTGTTACGTATTTGCACGGTGAAGGTGCATTTACTGGAGACAATAAAAAAGTGATTTTCACCGTCATTACGCGATTGGAAGAGGCTAAGCTTAAAACGATCGTAGAAGAGATTGATGATCATGCTTTTCTAGCTGTAGGTAATATTGCAGAAGTTCGTGGTGGAAGATTCAAGAAAAAAGATATTCATTAAATAATAAAAGCCGATTACATCCGTGGATGAGATCGGTTTTTATTTTTATACAAGTATTTTTACTTTTTGTAACATTGTGCCGTATTCCGCTAAATTCGTATGGAATGAAAATGCCTTCTCTAACACATGAGGAGTTTGTCCGCCTCTTGTTAAAGCTTCTTCATAGTAACGGCTTAATTGTTCTTTATACTGAGGGTGTGCACAGTTTGCAATGATTAGCTTTGCTCGTTCCCTAGGTGCTAGTCCACGTAAATCTGCATAACCTTGCTCCGTCACAACCACGTCTACGTCATGCTCCGTATGATCTACATGCGCTACGAAAGGAACAATACTCGAGATGTTGCCGCCCTTTGCAATTGACCTTGTCACAAAAATGGCTACTCGTGCATTACGAGCGAAGTCACCGGAACCACCAATACCATTCATCATTTTTGTTCCAGAGACATGTGTAGAGTTAACGTTCCCATAAATATCGAATTCTAAAGCAGTATTAATAGCAATTAATCCGAGACGACGTATTATTTCTGGATGATTTGTGATTTCCTGTGGTCTTAATATAAGCTGATCACGGTACTTTTCAAACCTTCCATATACCTGCTTCATTTTCTCGCTTGAAAGCGTAATTGAGCATGCAGATGCAAAGTTTACTTTTCCCGCATCTATTAAGTCGAACACAGAGTCCTGTAGTACTTCTGAATATACTTGTAAATCTTCAAACTCAGAGTCTATCATGCCATGTAATACAGCATTCGCGACGGAACCAATCCCTGATTGTATAGGTGCAAGTTTATTTGTAAATCTACCTGCCTTCACTTCTTCACGTAGAAATGTAATTAAATGCTGCGCAATTTCTTCCGTTTCAAAATCTGGAGGAACAATTGTGGAGGGGGAATCTATATGTTTTGTAAACACAATGCCTTTTATTTTTGCTAAATCGAAAGGAATACCGATTGTCCCAATCCGAACATCTACCTTCGTTACAGGAATTGGCTCTCTTTTCCCTTGTTCTGCTGGTTCGTATAAATCATGCAATCCTTCTAACAATTCAGAGTGCCCCATGTTTATCTCTACTATAATATTCTTTGCTTGTGATACAAATGTTAGAGAGTTCCCAACAGAAGTAGTTGGAATAATCATTCCATCTGCCGTAATTGAAACCGCTTCCACTATTGCAAAGTCAATTGCAGGTAAAGCTCCTGATCGAATCATTTCCGCTGTATGGGATAAATGCTGATCGACGAATAGATGTTTACCAGCATTAATGTTTTTTCGCATTGTTGCATCTGCTTGGAATGGCAAACGCTTATTTATGATGCCTGCTTCTGATAATAATTTGTCTATATCGGAGCCTAAAGATGCTCCTGTAAAAATATTCACTTTAAAGTCTTCTTTTTTCGCTCTTTCCACTAAAGCAAATGGAACCGCTTTCGCATCACCTGCGCTTGTAAAACCACTTAACCCCAATGTCATTCCATCTTGAATCCATGATGCAGCCTCATCCGCACCAACAACTAGACTATGTAAACTATTATCCTTAATACGCTCAAGATTCTTTTCCATCACTTGAGACCCCCCTTGAATATAGCATTTAGATAATCTTATCGTGTTTTGTCACAAATTCGATAAAAAATGCCTAACATACTATTTATGTGCATGAAGCAGAAAAATTAATTACTCAAACAGCACTCTCTAACAATTTTAAAATATTCTTTATTTACTTTGAATAATCAAATGAAAAAAACGCTTGAATTACAGGGAATTTTCCCCTTCCTCAAACGTTTATCTTTAAAATCCTAATAATTTTCGAAAATAACTAGAATATGATTGGCTTACGGATATTTTTTCTTCATTATCCATCGCAAGTACAAATGTAGAATGCGTATCAGGAAAAATTTCTTTTATATGATGTACATTGACGATAAAGGATCTATGACATCGAATAAATATTTCTCTTGGAAGCCTATATTCAAAGTCTTGTAAGGAACTAGTATGTGTACCAGAGAACGTTTTCGTTACAATATATGTTTTACGATCTCTAGCTTCTAAATATATAACATCTGAAAAAGGGATAGGTTTCCAACCATCCTGCGTTTTAATTGTAATAACTGATTTCCCTTCCGTGAAGGCAGGATAAATAGCTAAAACACACCCTTCCAATTCTCCTTTGAACTGAAATGGCACTGCCATGCCATGATAAGGCACTCCAAAAACTTCCCTATCAATAAATTCGGAAACCTTTTGCTTACTATGCAATGCTTTGTACGCAATTGTTCCTTCCTTTACAGAATCACCTGGGGTAATCCTCAAATCTATTCTCTTACTTGGGCGATAATATATATATTCCTCCCTATTAGAAACGGCAATAGAAATTTCATCTGAAAATAGTTCACCAATAACGTCTAAGAGTGCAACAATGGATAGATCCTTCATCCTTTTACCTCCATTTATTCACAAACGACTATTTCACGAGAAAACTGTTGCTTTGTTGTTATGCAACGATCTGTTACTTGTAAACCTACCTTCTCCAAACGCTCATCCATCGATTCAATTGTTACAATGACTACTTTCTTTGCAATTCTTCTGGCATGCTTTAAAATGGTGAACTGTTCTTCCCAAGATGCACTTGTATATAAATTGTAAGGTAAATCGATAATAGCTACATCATATGTTTCCGTGATGTCTTCTATTGCACTCTTTTTTACATCACCAGTTAAACCAAAATAAGCAATATTTTCTCTTGATCCTTCGCAAACTAATGGATTAATGTCTCGACCAACGATATGTATTCCCATCGATAGCGCTTCTACTAATACAGTTCCTATTCCACAACAAGGATCTATTGCTCGGATTCCTTTGGGATGTGGAACAGCGATATTTGCTACAGCCCTAGCAACGCGTGTGCTTAAAGCTGTAGAATACTCTCTTGGTTTTTTCACATGATGAAACCATATCGGTTCACTTTTTGTATAAGCACCGAAATACCAGCGACCACCGTATGGAACTATTGCATATAGCTGGTCGGGATTATGTAAATCAAAGTCTCCTTGCATCTCACTTCCGATTGTTCTTTCTATTTGAAGACGCTCGCTATTTTCAATTTTATCTTTGCCTTGGCGATCGTTAATTTTCAAAAATATTACCTTATTCGTCTCTTCTTCCGATCCAAAAGCGGAAGCGTGTGCAATGATCTCTTCTATTGTGTCACCATCTATCAAAACTTCTACTCGACCTTTCATAAATGGACTTCTACTAGGATCTATTTTCACTTGGCTTTTTATAATTTTTAACTCTGTGTCTTCTCCAAAAAAAGAGCGCATCTCTAAATGACATAGAGAGCGTTCTGCATCATTGTATGCATATGTATAAATGAATGCCGGTTGTCGGCTAAGTTTCGTCAATTTATTCCCTCCAATGGTACTTCTATTATAACATGCTATTTGCTTCGAGCGAGATACATACTTAACTGTAGCTTGGAGTATCCTAAGCTTATTCAAATCAGAAAGGCTTTAAATTTGAAAACACTATCTCATGGAGTTATAATTGTCCTGCATTCGAATATTTTAGTATTAAAATATATAACTGGAGGAAATACAAATGACTAGATTAGAAGGTAAAATAGCAATTATTACAGGTGCAGGTTCTGGTATGGGACGCGAAGAAGCACTTTTATTCGCAAGAGAAGGCGCAAAGGTTGTTGCAACAGATATTAACGAAGCAGCGGTTCAAGCAGTAGCAGAGGAAATTAAAGCAGCTGGTGGAGAAGCTATCTCCGTTGCTCATAATGTTGCTTCAGAAGAAGATTGGAATAAGGTCTACACTGAAACAATTAACGCTTTCGGTAAATTAGATGTTCTTGTAAATAACGCTGGTATTAGCCAACGTGGTTCTATGGAAGATTTAACTGTTGAACAATGGGATACAATTATGAGCATTAACGTTAAAAGTGTGTTCTTAGGAACTAAATTATCATTGCCTCATTTCCGTGCTAATGGAGGAGGTTCAATCGTGAACATTTCTTCTATCGCAGGGTTAAAGGGTAGTTCAGGAGCAGGTGCCTACACTTCTTCTAAAGGAGCTGTACGCATGTTAACAAAAGCATCTGCAGTTGACTACGGTAAAGATAATATCCGTGTAAACTCAGTACACCCTGGTTTCATCGTGACGCCAATGAGTAAAGCATACATGGAAGACGAGAAAATGAGTAAATGGTTCTTGGCTCAAACTGCTCTTCCACGTGTTGGTCAATCAGAAGAAGTTGCTGAAGCAGTATTGTTCTTAGCATCCGATGCTTCTTCTTACATTACTGGTGTAGAACTTCCAGTTGACGGCGGAGTAACAGCGAAATAATTATACATGTAAAAACCGATTTCTTCTGAAAAGAGGATCGGTTTTTTTTGATTAGCCATCATTTTTATGGCTTATAAAGACACCGCACCTGGTATTGTATAAAGTTAACATATCACACCGTCTTTTAAGTAGTTATATATTTCTTCCCCTATCTCCGTTAGAATTCGCTTCGATAATAAGTCATCTACATCCTTCGATAGAACAGTTGCAATTAGCTTCCGTTGACCTATGAAAAAAATACCCACGTCATGACGCGTCCCTGGAAACCATCCTGTTTTATGCGCTAACTCCCAAGCAGTCATTCCATTATTAATATTGGAATATGGGGACGGCAACTTCTCTGGTAAGCAATCTTTTATTTGCTGCTTTTTCATGATACCTATCATTTGTTCACTAGCCTCTGGACTTACTAACTCACCTGTTGTCATCTGTTTTAGCAACTTTGAAATATCATTAGGAGTTATTTGATTGAATCCTTTTGGATTAGGGTTACTCATCATTAACTTATTATAAAAAGTACTCTTCTCCATACCCACTTCTTTCATCGTACGTACAATGTTGTCCACTCCAACTAGATCAATCAGTATATTCGTTGCAGTGTTATCACTTTGAATAATCATTAGCATAATTATGTCTTTAAGGGAGAGTGCTGTTCCAGGAGTCAAATGCTGAAGAACACCAGAACCTAAAACAAAATCTTCGGACTTGAGAACAATCTGATCTGATATTGCTAGTTTTCCCATTTCAGCGGCGGCGAAAACTGCTGCCATAATAGGCACTTTTATAACACTTGCTGCGTAGAAGAGTTCGTCCCCATTCCACACCCACTTCTCACCTAAATCCAAATCTTCCAAAACAATGCCCCAGGTTCCATCCGTTTGTTCAATCAATTCTAGAATACTATTTACAAGTGTTTTCACATTTTATCCCCTTTGTTGATATTTTTTAATTTTCATTGATTATAATCTATTATAATTAAATAGTAAGGTATATTATGAACATTGAATAAATAATAAAAGGTGGAAATTCCTATTCAACAGTTATTTTTACTACAACGGGTACTTGATTATATCGATAATCATATTACGGAAGAAATTGATCCAGAGAAACTGGCTACACTTGTGTGTTATTCCCCTTATCATTTTTATAGAATTTTTGATAAGCATATTGGTTATACGGTTATGGATTATGTACAAAAAAGAAAGCTTCAGTTTGCTTTATATGACTTAGTCCAAGGCAAAAAAATTATTCAAATAGCATTGGATTATGGTTTTGAAACTCACTCTGGTTTTACAAAAGCTTTTAAAAGATGCTTTGGAAGTCCTCCTAGCTTATATAAAATGCATTGCCCAATCTCATTGCCACAAAAATTGGATTTACTTAGTCTTCGTCAAAAACAAACTGGGGGCATCGTTATGCAACCGAAAATTGTTCATAAACAAGCTTTTGAAATTGCTGGCAAAACATTCGAGAGTGACATTGAAAAGGTCTCTTATACAAGAGATGCTCCTGCCTTTTGGGAACAAAGAATTCCACCGGATGAGGCAATCGAAAGAACACTTTACGATTTATTATCTCCTAGAGAACATGGGGAATACTGTATTAATTTAAGTGATACGGATTCACAGGATAAATTCACTTATTTATTTGCAGTAAACTACGATCAAGAAATTCAGCTAACTGATGGATTAACAAGGTTGAAAATAAAAGCTGCGACTTATGCAGTTTTTAGAACCCCTCTCGTAGAAGCCGAACAATTTGTCCCTTCTATCAAAGGAACTTGGCAGTATATTTTGGAGGATTGGTTACCACAATCTCGTTATGAAGTAGATGAAACTGTTTATGACTTTGAATATTATGATGAACACTGCCACGATTGGGAATATGAAAGAATATATATGGAAATTTATTTACCAATAAAAGTAAGAATTGAGGTTTAGTATGACTGTATATCAATTAATAAGTGATTATAAAAACATACAAGCATATAAGGAAAGCTTTAATGAACTGGCTAAAATAGTCTTTGGAATTGATTTTAAAATATGGTACGAAAAAGGTTATTGGAGCGACAATTATATTTGTTATTCATACGTCGATGGAGATAAAGTGATTGCAAATGCTTCTATAAACAAAATGACGATTGTATCTAATGACAAAGAATATCAAGCCATACAAGTTGGCACAGTTATGACGCATCCTGATCATCGTAATCAAGGGTTATCCGGTAAACTGATGAACCATATCATTGAGAAATATGAAAAAGAGTCTGATTTTATCTTCTTATTTGCTAATAAATCCGTTTTAGATTTCTATCCTAAATTTGGATTTGAAAAAGTACAAGAAAGTAGTTTTTCATTGAGCATATCAGATGTAAAAAAACAACCAACAAAATCAAGCAATTTAAGACGTTTAAATATTGAAAGTGCACAGGACTTGCAACTATTAGAAAGTTTTGCAACTGAAAGAATACCTGTATCAGCTTTCCTCGGAGTAAAAAATAATAAACATCTATTAATGTTTTATTTTATCCTAGTTTTTAGCGAGGCTATTTATTACATTGAAGAAGAGGGTGTAATTGTACTATTTAAACACGACGGTAGCCATCTTCACCTTTTTGATATAGTCAGCAAAAAAAGAGTGGAAATAGACTCCATTTTAAGTCATATTATTTCTACTGAAACGGAGACAATTAATTTCTATTTTACTCCAGATGATAATGATAAAAAGTTCAATACCGCGCTTGTAACAGATAGTGATGATACACTATTCGTCCGTCCACTGATTAAAGATGTAACAGAACATTTTTTCTTTCCATTAACATCGCATTCTTAAAATATTTGATGGTACAAACAAAAAGCACAACTCTTAATAGAAGACTAGATTGGAGAAATAGATAGTTATAGATGCAGAGGGGAATGAAAAAAATGGAAAGAAATTTTAGTAAGTATTCTATCATTTTAACTGTTATTGGAATTTTTGTTGCTTATATGGCTTTCCCACCAATTAGTATTGATCTATTGGGTTGGTGGGGAATATTTATTGGTTTTGGTATCTATTTAACAGGCATATTACTTGGAATCGTTGCTTTCTTTAAGAAAGAAAAAGGATTTATGAAGTATGTCTCGTTACTTTCCGTTTCATTAGGCGTTTTATTCATTGCATTTCTTTCTGCAATTGTCGGTAAAATTTAACGAAAATTAATTTGTTACCCTTATTGAACTAACGAAGTAGTTTAGTTTAATAAATATTTTGGTTTTTATGGTACATTACAATTTTAATTAGGGGGGGTTAAATGAAAAAAATACATTTTTTTAAAGTGCTAATAATTGGTGTAGGAACAATTGCATTTATACTTTGGATTAGTGGATGGCTGAATCTTTGGATAAATGGAATTAGTGTTATTGCCAACGATGTTGAAGGTTATCGAATTCATTCCTATCCTGTTGATGGAGAATATTCTGTTAAGATTGATTTGAGTGATTTTGATAGTAATGAGGGGAAAGTGCTTTATGATGATGGGGAGAACCAAATTTACGTAGAAAAAGTATGGGTCAATGGTAATTCAGATTACGAAGTTTGGTTTAGGTCGAGTGGAACTTATAGTTTAAGAGGTGCAACTGTAGTTACTGGCAATGAACATGCACGAACCGATAATGGTTTTACACTTATTGATCATGTTAACGCAATAGCAACATATCAAGGGGATTCTTTTAAAATATACCCTTCAGGTTCATCTGGTTTTAATTATAAGGATGGAGATTCATTTGGATTTTATTTGTTTCCACATGATAAAGAGGTAGATGTCGATATTGAAAAAGATTCCTTTATAGAAGTGAAACTTTCAAATTTATATATGCATAATTGGGAGAAGAAATAAATGCTTGCTTTATAACTCTCTTCAACTAACAGGTGCTTTAGTCCAATAAGGATAGTAAAATATTACATCAAAAAACGCTCATATTCCTGAGCGTTTTACTTGTCATTTATAGCGCCAATTTGCTGTTGAAATATATGCTGGTTAGTATGAAATTTACTTTTTCATTGGCATTTTACTCCCACTAATCAAACCAGTTATTCTAAAACCAATGCTTTTTTGTTTGTTTTAATAAGTTTCATTAGTAAAGTAATCACTCTTTAGAACTTTTCATAATAATTTTATATAAGTACAGAACAGGCGACAATAAAATTGCACTTACAATGATTGCCGTTTTTATTGTAAAGTTCGATGCTACTAATCCGATAACTGGACCACCACCAATTTGACCAATAGCATCTACTTGACCTTTTACCGAAAAGAAAGTTGCACGTATGGATGATTCTGGTATGATCTTATTTAGCCAAATGTCCTCAAGCGGATACATGACTTTCCTTGTTACTTGGATAAGTATATAAAATGCTAACAAACCAACCACATAAGTGGAAAAAGCAAACCCAATTAATGACGTTATAACAAATAAACTTCCTATAAAAAGAGACATGTAAATATGTTTCAAATTTTGATGTATTGAACTTCGATTCATCAAATGAAGTGCTGCAAATGAAATTAACACGACTATAAATTGAATTCCACCCAATATTAATACTAATTTCTCATCTGTGAAATTCCCTATATTCGATACATTCAATAAATGAGACATCCATAATCGATCAAAACCTTCACTATAAAATCCTACAAACAAAGCTATTAGAAATAGCATTCTCATGATAAAGCTTGCTTTAGAGTAAAGAATAATTTTGCCCATATTGCCTTTCATGTTTTCCCAAGTAGAAATTCTACCTAACTTATTTAAAGGTTTAAAATTGTCTTCTATCATAAAAATCATTAAATATATTGCTAATCCTACCATACACAATCCACCAATAATGATTGGCAGGCTAATCATGAAATAACCTATGAATATACTTAATGGGATAGCTATAATTTGCCCAAGGTTACCGGCCTTTGCTCCTCTTATAAATGCTAATGAAGAACGTTCCTCTCCAATTTCGTCTGCAATCCACGCTTGCTGAGATCCACTAGTAAACGTATAACCTATCCCCCAAGCAACCTGAGCCAATAGTACAGGTATAATATAGGGGAATAACCCCTCCACTAAAAAGCCAAATCCTATTAGTAGATAACCAGTTATCATAGAAAGCTTGCGGCTTTTCAAATCTGACACTACTCCGGTAGGAATTTCAAAAAGGAAGACCGATAGCTCCAAAACTGTCCCAACTAATACAAGTTGTAGCGGATCAAGCTTTACAGTTTGTACTTGATATAACAAGTTTACTGTAAATATAATCGTAAAAAATAATTGTGATAAAAAGCATGTAGAAATATAAACTAGATATGGATCTTTTGTCTTTAATATTTTCATTGCGTTACCCCCTAAAATTAATTATAAAGAGAGGGTTAATCGACTTCTTGTCCAAATTTGCGATAATAAGAAAAGCGCAAGCGCCTATGTCTGCCCCGACAGGCAAATGGGGAAAAGCGAGGAGGCAGCTCCCCAGCCACCGCAGCTTTTTCACATTTGACCCCGAGGGGCAAGGCGCTGGAGTCTGGACAGTTACTTAGTAGAAATGCATACTTATCTTATTAAAAATACCCTGTAAAATAGACACTTAAAAAAGGTCATCTTAACAGGGTGTTTTAGGTATCAAATTTTCATATTAACGTTAGTTCCTTTTCGACCTACTATGAAAACGAAAATCCCTTACCCATAGTGGAAGTCTTATGAATAAACTTAAGAGAAGTGTGATTAATACGAGTAAAGCAGACGTTTTTTGAGCAATATCTGATGCGTCCTCCACCAGTGCTTCCGATTGTACATACCACAAGTGCACAGGTAAAGTGCCTCCTTGCGACATGAAATTCCAATCCCACATCTCCCCGGATGTGCCAGTACCCCCTACCAGTAGTATTAATGCAGATTCACCAAATGCCCTACATGCAGCAAGGCTTACTCCACTAATAATTCCATTTAAAGCAGCAGGTATTACTATTTTTACAATGGTTTGTGCTTTAGTTGCTCCTATTGCATAGGAAGCTTCTCTTAAATCATTATGTACAGTCTGAATTGCTTCCTCTGTAACTCGAGTTATCACTGGTAAATTTAATAGTGAAAGAGTAATACCTGCACCAATAATAGTTAGCCCAATATTAAAAATATCGACGAATAACACATAACCAAATAAGCCAATTACAATAGAAGGAACTGATGCCAAGCTTTCCACACATGTCCGAATAAACTCTGTAAATCTATTGCTAGGTGCATATTCAGATAAATACACTCCTGATCCAATACCAATTGGAATCGAGATGAGTAATGAGATGATTAACACATAGATAGAGTTAAGTAAAAAAGGACCAATTCCTCCACCCGCATCAATTTCACTAGGTAAGCCTACTAAGAAATCAAAAGAAATCTTAGGTAACCCCTTTGATAAAATATATAGAAGCAACCCAAAAATGAGCACTAAAATAAGTGTTGTGATAATCCATAAACCCATCGTAAACATTTTATCCGTTGTTTTTTTAAGTTGTTTATATAACTTGTTAGATGAATTCCCAGTCATTCTCATGCTCCTTTTACACGAAGCTTTCTAATAATGATGATCAGTAAGTTTGAAATGAGTAGTAATAAAAATGCCATCATATATAAGGCGTGATTCCAAGTTGAATCAAATTCTACATCAATAATTTGGTTTACAATATTGCTTGTTAAAACGGCAGTTGGAGTCAATAAGTCAGATGCTAGTTGGGGCGTGTTACCGATGACCATAACAACCGCCATTGTTTCACCTATTGAACGTGCCATGCCTAAAATAACAGCTGTGAATAGTCCGGGTGCTGCGGAAGGTAGAATCACTTTAAGGATGGTTTGCATTCTTGTACTCCCTAGCGCATAACTGGCTTCTCTCAAATCAGATGGTACAGAAGAAATTGCATCATCACTAATTCTTGAAATAGTGGGTAATACCATGATATTTAATACTATAGCTGCAGCAAGTAGCCCGTCCCCCATAGTAGCACCGGTTATATTTCTTAAAAAAGGGATAAGCACTGTTAATCCTAAGTATCCGTAAACAATAGAAGGAATGCCAACTAATAAATCTAACACTGGACGTATTATTCGCTTTAGCCATTTAGGAGCTATTTCTGCAGTAAAGATTGCAACCCCTATGGAAATTGGTGCTGCAAATAATAAAGTTAAACCCGTTAAAGCAAGCGTTCCTAATATAAAGATGGCTGCACCAAATTTATCATCATACGGTTCCCATGTTGTGGAAAAAAAGAATTCTTGAATAGAAACGTCTTTAAATACTAATAATCCAGTACGACCTACAAAAATAATAATGGATAACAAGGTTAAGCCTAAAATCAAGACGCTAAATAAACAAAAAAACTTAAACAGACGATTTTGAAAATAGGTACTCTTTGTAATTTTTTTTTCATAACCGTTAGTTAACAAGTGCTCTATTTTACTCATGAAATCCTCCAAATA
The DNA here is from genome assembly GCF_042945595.1 of Psychrobacillus sp. L3. Taxonomy (GTDB): domain Bacteria; phylum Bacillota; class Bacilli; order Bacillales_A; family Planococcaceae; genus Psychrobacillus. The sequence continues at coordinate 3,847,818 of NZ_CP168493.1, forward strand.
CCAATATAGTGCCAGCCTTTTACGGCTGGCACTTTAGCTTATTTAAGTGAAGAAAAACTTACTTCATTTTATCAATTGGGATAAATTTCAGTTTAGTTAAAGAACCATTTTGAAATTTACCGCTTTGAATATACTTTATAAACTCTGCATCAGCACCTGTTGGTTCACCTTTTGTTACTAGGTAACCGTAGCTCCATACTTTATACGTTCCTTTAATAACGTTTTCAGTAGTAGCAGCTACACCGTTAAAATCAACTGACTTAATATTCCCTTTTACATAAGCAAAGTCTACATAACCAAGAGCATTTGGATTGGTGTCAACAGCAGTAACCATTTCTCCACTTTTTCCAACTTCTTTATAGTTCTCACCTTTTGTCATAAAGGCAGCTCCATCTAACGCTTTCATTTGATAGTTCACGCGAGTACCTGAACCATGTTTGCGGTTTACAACAACTATTTGAGCATCGTTTCCGCCAACTTCTTTCCAGTTTGTAATTTTCCCTGCATAAATATCTTGCAACTGCTTTGTTGTTAAATTCTTTACAGGATTCGCTTTATTTACGATAGTAGCAAATGGAATAGCAGCTACTTTGTGCGCTTTCAAATCTGTGAAGGCTTTAAATCCAGGCACTTCTTTCGTCGCATCCCAATCGACAGCTCCTATCGTTGCAGCACCTTTTGATACCGATTGCGGACCTGCAATGGAAGAAGAACCTGACACGGATACGGACACTTTAGGGTTAATTTTTTTAAATTCTTTCGCTGCTTGTTGAGTTAATGGAAGTAATGCTGTAGAACCAGCTACAACTATCTTTCCTGATGTTGCTGCAGAAGCAATACCATTGAATGAAAAACCTACAGCCGCGACTAATGACAAACTTAATATTGCTACACGTTTCATAATATTCATTGATTATTTACCCCTTTTCCTATTTCGTTAATGTTTCCATTAATCCGTTTTTAAATTTAACTAATTTTTCACCTATTGTTCCTGGTGTCGTTGCAACGATGGATTTACCATCATTCGAAACGGAGAAAGATGTTAATTCTAATTTTGTTTGTGCAATATTTTTCAACTTTTTGGTAACAGCGTCCCATTCATATATAACCGAGTATCCATTACCTTCTTTCACCAAGATCATTAATTCCCCTTTTGTAGTAACAAAAAGATCTTTAATGTCTTTGCTTGAGATAAGAGTTGAAACAGCATTTTCTGGGTTAATAATTTTTACATCAGGAAGTTTGTCACTTTCTGCATCTGCACTTACGTACACAATACTTCCATTTGCTAAAAAGTTCGGGAATACTTTGTTATCTTTTGAAGTAGTTACAGAAACTGCTTTTCGCTCAACATCATCTAAGTTAATAGCATAAACTTGTTGCTCTGTACCTGTTAAATCTATTTTGTCTACCTCTGGATTTTCTCCTTCAGTAAGGGATGTACTTCCTTCTTTACCTACTACATAAAGAATCTTTTTACCGTCCATTGACAAGCGAAGATCCGTTTTGTAAATTAATTTATCTTCAAAGATTTTTGTAATAGAACCATCTGTCACGTTAATAAAGGAAATTACTTCACTTTTATCACCTTGTAAGAAATAAATTTTTTGGCTATCTTTTGACCAAACAAATTCTAGTTTCACAGAGTCATCTTTTACATTTAATCCATTTATTTTTTTAGTTACTAAATCTACTAAATACACATAACCATTTTCGTCCGAATAGATAGCTTGTTTTCCATTAGGAGAAACTACTAACTCCGTTGCATTCACTGTGAATAATCCTTTTTTAGAAGAAGTATTCAAAAGTAATGAGCGACTTTCTGTTTCAGTTTCATTCGTTACAAGAACAGAATCATTGTCAATCCATTGTGGATTGAATGTGTCGCCACTTAGTAGCCCTGCAGTTGAAACAAAGAACCCGTTTGGAAGGGTAAGAATGTCTCCCTCAAACGCTTTTATCAAATCGGTAAGTTCTGCATAGACGACATTTTTAACTAATATAGGATTTTCTTTTAGATTTATGGATTTATTATTTACTACCATCGCTTTGTTTGATAATTTCAATTTAATCGTTTTACCTTTTTTAGCAACTAATACTTCTTTATTATTCACCGTTGTAGAAGCAGAAAATAATTTCGCAATATCTTGTACCGAATATAATTGTTTTCCGTTAACATTAAGTGCTTTTACCTTTTTATCATTTCCATCCACTTTTAATGATTTTTCCGTCAGATTAAAAGTCCCAGAAACAGATACTAAAAGGCTTTTATCAATTAACACATCACCGCCAAGCGTTTTTATGAAAGAATCTGCTTCCACAAATAACGTTTTGCCTACTAATTTAGCAGGGGTGCTTAGTTTGATGCTTTTACCATTAACTACTACATTTGCAGAATCTACTTTGTAGTTCATTTTATATACTTTTTTACCGCTATTTTTTGATACTTCATAAGTTTTTGTTTTGCTATTGTATTTCACAGTAGCGACCATTATTTGAGATAATTGATCAACAGAATATAGCTTTTTCTTATTTAATTGTGTAAAAGAGATTACTTTTTCTTGGCCATTCACAACAATTGTTTCTTTTTGAATATTTTGCTGCTGTTGTATAGGTGCTGCACTTACATGGTTTACTGCTACAGGAGTAAATACACTTCCAGATAACACTGCAGTAGCTATAACTAAACCTGAAATTTTACGCTTCATTTTCTCTTCCCCCATTTAGTTGCTTTCTTTTTTAGCAAAACCTACCTAGCCTAGAAACTCTCCTCTCTATTTCCTATTAAGTTTCTAATTAGAATTTTATTCCTCAATTGTTAAAGGAGTTTGATGATTTTGTAAATTTACTGTGTGCATTTTGTAAAGAATTGTATGGAGAGATAACAAGTGTTTATCAAAAAAAAAAAAAACGTGGCGAGTTCTATTGAACTCACCACGTTTTTTTAATATTAAAGATCCTGATAATCCCTTTGATATTTCCCACCATCTTTTACTTCTGAGTGATACAAAGCTTTTAACGCAAAACTTTTTTCTAGGTCGTGTTCTTTCATAACTTCTTTTAATCGCTTAGAAAGTTCAGGACTATACTTCACTAATTCTTCCATTTTGGATTTTGAATACTGCATAATTGATTACCCCCTAAACTAAATTTGTCTTTATAGTATAACACTATAGGAAAATACCCGTGCAATTAAGAAAAGAGCGACCGATTGTAAGGTGAAAGCTACCAATCATTTGCTATAATAAAGACAATAGTTAGAGCGAACAGAGGTGACGTAGTGTATAAAACGATTGGAATTCTTGCACATGTAGATGCCGGAAAAACTACTTTTTCCGAGCAGTTGCTGTATCATACTAAGGCGATTAGACAAAAAGGTCGTGTCGATCATCGAGACTCTTTCCTCGACAGTCATTCGATTGAAAAAAATAGAGGTATTACAATCTTTGCTGATCAAGGAATATTTACTTATAACGATTCCACTTATTATATTATCGATACTCCTGGTCACGTCGATTTCTCTCCAGAGATGGAACGAGCAATTCAAGTGATGGACTACGCCATTATCATTATTAGTGCAGTAGATGGCGTAGAAGGTCACACAGAAACCGTTTGGCAGTTACTTCGCAAACACCAAGTGCCAACCTTTTTCTTTATCAATAAAACTGATTATGAAGGAACTGATACAGCGAAAATTCTAGCGGAAATTCGTTCTAATTTATCCGAAGATGTATGTGATTTGGCCAATTCTTTTAACGATGAATTCATTGAATTTATTGCAGAGCGTGATGAAGAACTTTTGGAAAAGTATATGGATACTGGATACGATTATGAAGAATGGATAAGGACATTCAAACGAATGATCCATGAAAATAAAATATTCGCCTGTGCAAACGGTTCTGCATTAAAAGATATCGGTGTCCTTGAATTTTTAGATAAACTCGATATGTTAACAGAGACTGCCTATAATCCAGATAAGGAGTTTGCCGCACAGGTGTATAAAATTCGCCATGATGAAAGTGGAAATCGAGTCACTTTTCTAAAATTATTAAGTGGGAAACTAAAAGTTCGGGATGAAGTGATGTATGATGGGCAAACGGAGAAAATTACGCAGATCCGACTATATAATGGAAATAAGTTTAAACCAGTTGATCAAGCCCTTGCTGGTGAATTAGTTGCTGTAACAGGGTTAACAACTGCTTCGATTGGTGACGGAATTGGTGCTATCAATGATAAGGTGGCATTTGATATGGTCCCAACATTAAAGTCAAAAGTCATCTTTGAGGCTCCTATCCATGTCAAAGAGATCTTACGTTGTTTTAAACTTTTAGATGCGGAGGATCCTTCTTTACGTGTTTATTGGGATGAGCATTTTCAAGAAATCCATGTACATGTGATGGGTGTGATTCAACTTGAAGTACTTGAACAAATTGTTCTAGAGCGTTTTCACTTCCACGTATCCTTTGGCGAACCTAGAATTCTTTATAAAGAGACAATCGCCAATGCGGTTCGAGGACATGGTCACTTTGAGCCGTTAAAACATTATGCAGAAGTACATTTATTGATCGAGCCTACTAAACGTGGAAGCGGGATTTCATTTGAAAATGTATGTCACGCGAATGATTTATCAATTGGCAATCAAAACTTAATCCGACACCATTTGTTAGAACGGGACCATCACGGGTTACTAACGGGTTCTGCATTAACTGATGTAAAAGTTACACTACTTACCGGTCGTGGGCATAATGAACATACATCCGGTGGAGACTTTAGAGAAGCAACTTACAGAGCTTTAAGACAAGGCTTAGAAAAAGCTCAAAATGTCTTACTAGAACCATTTTACGACTACAAAATTAAAGTAGATATGGATCTTATTGGACGAGTCCTATCTGACATTCAACAAGCTCACGGAACCTTTGAATCACCAGAAAATATGGGGGACAAAGTAATCGTCAAAGGACGAGTACCTGTCGCAACATTTATGAATTATAGTACAGTTTTTGCTTCTTTCACACATGGGAAAGGAACTCTAAGTTTACTATTTGGGGGATATGACCGATGTCATAACATAGAAGAGGTCATTGAAAAAATTGGCTACAATAAAGAAGCAGACCCTGAATATACTTCCACTTCAATTTTTTGTGCAAAAGGGAAAGGTTATAAAGTTCCATGGGATGAAGCTGAGGAAGCAATGCATTGTCTTTAGACTGATAGGAAACACTTTCATTCAGTCTAAAATATATTTCAAATCTAAGGAGGAATTGCTCATGATTGCAACGATTCAAAAAGAAGATGAAGTCTACACCGCACATTACGAAAGACATTTTCACCATACGGTAGATAATGTTTGGTCAATGCTGACTGATAACGAGCAGCTACAACAATGGTTCACGGAACTTCAAATTGTTGATTTACGAAAAGATGGCTTAATCAAATTTGATATGCAAGATGGAACTTTCATTGACATGAAGATTCTAGATTTTGAACCTATGCAAGTATTAGCTTTTGAATGGGGTAAAGATACTGTAAGGTTTGAATTATCTCCTGTTTCTGATGGATGTCGTCTCGTTTTTATTGAAACTCTCTCATCCTTTACAGAACATACAATAAAAGATCTTGCGGGATGGCATGTATGTTTTGATGTAATCAAAGCAATTTTAGATGATCGAACAATTGAGTCAAGAAACGACAGTTGGAAAGCTTGGTATGTGAAATATAAGGATCTTCTCCAAACATTCGTAAAATAATAGACACCCTATAGCAATTCTCCATTGCTATAGGGTGCTATCATCTACTCATAACGGAAAATTATGAACCGTTCATTGCTATTTTGTTCATATAATTCCTGTACTTTTACTTCTTTCAACAACTCAAATGCAGTTCTTTCCTCGAGAAACTGAATATACTCCGGAGTAGGATAATAAAGAATAACATCTACCGAACGTGCATGTTTTTCAACCGATTGAAGAATATTACTTATAACCTTTTGAAAAATTTGAAGGGAAAATGGATTAAAGAAGTAAAAACGATTATCTTTAAAATCCACTTTGTATTCCTCCGCTAGCATTCGTTCAAATCCAATATAAGCTCTTGTTTGCTTGGATCTACCCATGTAATTCACCAGGTTTTCCATCGATTCCTGATATAGTTGTCCGCTCATTTCAACTCCTGTAACAGATACATGCAGATGGTGATGTATATAAAAAGGAAATCGGCCTTTACCACAACCGAAATCTACAAATTGATCAGTAGAAGCACAGTCATACTCATCGAAAAGAGCTTCTAACGCTATGTAAGGGGTTGCTTCATAACGGTTATAATGCGCGGATTGGTGTTGCCATTCCCTTATGCCCTCCGTTTTAATACGAAGCAATCGATCGTGCTCTTGTTCTTTCATTGCATCCTCCTTTTAAACATTTAGATGAAAAACAAAAACAAGAATATATCCTAGAATGGACAAAAAGACAGATCCAATGAGACCAGCTACAAAAGGTTTTACGCCTAATTTTCTAAATGTTTTAATGTTTATATTTAATCCTAATCCCGCCATCGCCATTGCAATTAGTAAATATGCTACTAGGACAAGAAAACTTGCAAATGATTCTGGGAAAATTCCAAGTGTATGAATACCACTCATCACGAGAAAACCAATAATGAACCAAGGGATACTAGACATCGAAAATTTACTTTTCTCTCCGTCCTTTTCTCTTCTTTGCATGATAAATCCAATTACTAAAGCAATTGGAACTAACAATACGACGCGTGTAAGCTTTACAATGACAGCTAAATCTACCGCTTCACTTCCCCCTGGGGCTGCCGCTGCAATAACATGGGCAATTTCGTGAAGAGTTCCTCCGGCAAAAACACCGTATCCTTTAGCAGTTAAATTTAGTATAGGATAAATAAAAGTATATACTAACGTAAATAGTGTACCAAGTATCGCAATTGTCGCAACCCCGATGGCCGTTTCATCGTCGTTTGCTTTTATTTGCGGTGCAATTGCCACGACAGCTGCCGCTCCACAAATAGCTGTCCCACAAGCTGTTAAAATTCCTAATTTCTTATCTACACCAAACAAACGTGTTAAACCATACACAGCGAATAGGGCAAAAATGATATTAATAAGTGCTATAAAAAAAACGCTTAACCCAGCATCATAAATATCCGCTAAATTCAATCGCATACCTAACAGTATAATACCTAGTCGTAATAATTTCTTACTTGAAAAAGTTACCCCTTGTTGGAATTGTGCTGGCACACCAATTGTCGCACTCCAAATCATTCCTAAAATTATGGCAATTACTAACTGACCCATTATAGATAAAAACGGAATTCCTGCTAACAGTTTTGCTATTAACGCAATGATTAAAGTAATTCCTATACCGTAAAAGAAATGTATATTCTTATTCATCTTAAAAGTATCCTCCTTTATATTTAAGTTCACTATACGTTTATCTTCATTATTAGTAAAATACATATATATAATGATTTCAATTAATAATTTTAATGAAGGAGTGATAATTAATGAACTATGATGCACTAAAAACTTTTGTGACACTGGCGGAAGTTAAAAACTTCACAAAAACTGCGATGCTCCTTCATATATCTCAACCAAGTGTTAGTGTCCATATAAAAAATTTAGAAGCAGAATTTCAAACAGAATTGTTCATAAGATCCCCCAAATTATTAAAAATTACTCCTTCTGGAGAAATATTGTATGAACGAGCTAAACAAATGCTTTCTATGTATGAGCAATCCCAAAAGGATATTCTAGAACATCAACATGAAATTAGAGGTAAGTTAATCATTGGGGCAAGTTTTACAATAGGAGAATACATTCTCCCTTCCTTAATCATCGAACTTCATTCCCAGCATCCAAGTCTTGAGTTGGAAGTATTTATTGGGAATACGGAAGACATTGTTCAATCCGTTCGATTATTCAAAGTAGATATTGGGCTAATAGAAGGACAAACAAATGATAAAGAACTACAAGTAGAACCTTTCATGGAAGATGAATTATTTATTGTTAGCTCTTCTCATCATCCACTTGCTTTAAAAAAGTCGCTTACTATCAATGATTTTCAAAATCAGAAGTGGTTTATGAGGGAGGAAGGTTCAGGAACACGTGAATACCTAAAACATGTAATACGTTCCAACGGAGTGAAAGCAGAATCCATAGTCACTATCAATAGCAATCAAGGAATTAAAGAAATGGTTACCCTTAGCAAGGAAGGTCTATCGCTATTATCTATTCATACAATTTATAAAGAAGTTAAACAGCAAGATTTAGCTATTCTTCATCTTAACCAACTATCTTTTAAACGCACTTTTTCATGTATATGTGCTCCAATTATGGAAACGAAAAGACATGTTTTAGCATTTAAAAATGTCTTAATGAATAAAGAATATAAACCGCTTCTTACGATGCCATTGGAAAGTGAAAAAAAACCTTCGACCTGATATATATCAGGTCGAAGGCACTTTTTTAAGCTTGTTGTGATTTTTTCATTAGTTCTTTGAAGTCTGGTACAGTTGGGTTAGCAAGATAATGGCCACCCTCCACTTGAATTGTTTGTCCAGTAATGAATTTAGATTCATCTGAAGCTAAAAACAGCACAGTGTTTCCAATATCGTCTGCCTCACCATGATATGGAAGAGCATTATATTTTCCAAAAATATCTAATAGAGCTGGAGGTAAATTATTTTTAGCTGCCGGCGTTAAAATAAGGCCTGGTGCAACTCCATTACAACGAATATTATCTCTACCATATTGAGTTGCAATATACTTTGTCAACTGAACAACTGCAGCTTTTGACGCTCCATATGCAGAACGTACTGAGTCTGATGCAAATGCAGCCATAGATGCTGTATTTATAATAGAACCACCACCAGCTTTTATCATATGTGGAATAGCGAAACGGCTACCTAGTAACACACTTTTCGTATTTACGTTCATTAATTTATCCCATTCATCTAGGTCCATGTTCACAACATCCAAATCCTTTTTAAGATTTGTCATACCAACATTGTTATACAAAACCGTTAGGGAACCGTAATGATTTACAGTAAATTCAACTGCTTCTTTTATAGATTCTTCTTTAGATGCATCTAAGAATATACTTACTGCTTCTCCACCTTGACTTTTAATATTTTCCGCTGCTTCTTTCGCACCGTCTACATTAAAATCTGCAATGACAACTTTTGCTCCTTCTTTTGCTAAAAGTTGCGCAGTTGACAATCCAATACCTGATGCTCCACCTGTTACTAATGCTACTTTACCTTGTACACGATTCATAATAATTTCTCCTCTTTTTTCCAAATTTATCATTATAATTTATCTTAGTTTTGTAGCTCCACCATCAACCATTATTGTCTGACCCGAAATATAGTCTGAATCAGAACTTGCTAAAAACACTGCAACTCTTCCGATATCACTTTCTAATTCACCTAGTCTTCTAAGAGGAATTTTTGAAAGCACTGCTTGATAATATTCTGGATTTTCTTCCGCCCATGCTTGCATGCCAGGAGAATTCGCAATCGGAGCGATTAAGTTTACGTTAATGCCGAATGGTCCAAATTCATTTGCTGCAACACGAGTAATTGCACGAATTGCTTCTTTTGCTGCTGCATAAGTTACTTGAGTTGCATCCCCATTAATGCCCGCACTAGAAGCAAAGTTGATAATTTTTCCTTGCGTCTCTTTTAAATGAGGTAGAGCAGCTTGCATTAAGTAAAATGTCGGATAGAAACCAGTATTAAAGGATAAATCAAAATCTTCTTGAGTCGCTTCTTCGATTGTCTTAATGCGAGAAGCATGTGCATTATTAACAAGAATATCTAATTTCCCAAACTTACTTATAACTTGGTCAATAATACCTGCCAATTTTTCACGTTCTGCCAAGTTTGCTTGGATAAAGATAGATTCTGGTGCATACGCTTGTAGTTCTTTTATTGATTGCATGCCAAATTTTTCATTAAGGTCTACGATAACAACAGTGGCACCCTCTTTTACGTATGCCATTGCCATTCCTTTTCCTATTCCTGAAGCTCCGCCAGTAATAATAGCTATCTTCCCTTGTAGTCTACTCAATAAGAACATCTCCTTTTTCCAAATTTATTTTAACACTAAAATATATAAAGTTAAAGCAAGTTGATTGATTGATATTATTTACCAAACACATGTGACTGTACCCACCAATCACTTTGACCCATTAGAGTTTCGACATCTTTGAGTGGATATATGCTCACGGGATCCCCTTGTAAAACAGCAGTTGCATAAAAAGAAGGCACGCCAATCACCACTGCTTGATTACCATTGACCGTCTTTTTCATGATGCTCACTTTCGCTATCCCCCCCACATTCGTATAACCAAAAGTCTGTCCAGAAAAGAAATTTCCTAATGAATAAAACACATGCGTTTCGCGACCTTCATTTGTTCTTATCATTTCATATGGTTGAATAACATGCGGGTGGTGGCCGAATATAATATCAGCACCTGCATCAGCCATTATTAGGGCTAATTGTTTTTGTTCTTCGTTCGGTTCCAATTCATATTCAGTACCCCAATGAATGCTCACAATAACGAACTCAACTTTGCGTTTTAATGCTCGAATTTCCTTCGATACTCGTTCAGGATCAATTTGATTTACCAAATATTCATTACCGTTAGGAGTCGAATATCCATTCATTCCATATGTATAACCAAGAAATCCAAAGTTAATATCTTTTACTTGTAAAATGCGGTCGTTTTTTTGATCTTCCCACGATTCATATGCCCCAATATAAGGAATATCGTACTTTTTCATATGATTAATAGCTGATAAGACACCCGCTTCTTTTTGATCGAGTGTATGATTATTCGCCATGGATATTATATCCACTCCAACCGTTTTCAAATCCCCTATAATATGTGCAGGACTTGAGAAATTAGGATAACCCGAGTATCCAAACTCGGCTCCTGCTGGGATAGATTCCTGATTGGCCAATAAAATATCTAATGATTCTAGCTCCTTTCTTATTGGTTCAAAGGATGGTAGAAAACTTTCGTAATTGTATAATGGATAATGCAATAAAATGTCTCCAATCATTCCAATCTCTATCGTTTCCTCCTCATAATCCATATGAAATGTCGAAATTTGTTTCCCGTGGAACTTTTCGTTGAAAGGTTCGTTCACTTGTAAATTAGAATAGAATAAGACCGAAACAACAGATATTAGTAATGAATATAAGCTTTTTATAGGGAGCACCTCCCTTGCAATCATTTACTTTAATTAAATTGTTTATTCAAGATGATGTGTATAAAATTCTATATTTCCCATTTATTCGACACACGATTATTTATTTTAGAAGGTATTGACCTCTGTATGGTAAAGCATATAATTAATAATGAGTGATTACTCACTTATATAATAAGAGGAGGTTTAGAAATGACTTCAACAATTGTATTAGACCAAGTAAACAAATGCTTCGGAAAAAAATCTGTCTTAAATAACATCAGTATTTCAGTAGACTCTGGACAAATTTATGGATTAATTGGCCCTTCAGGTTCCGGTAAAACTACATTAGTAAAAATTATTGTAGGTATGGACCAACCTTCCACTGGCCAAGTGCAAGTACTTAATACGAAAGTCCCTAATTTGAAACTGTTACAGAAAATTGGTTATATGGCTCAGGCAGATGCTTTATACAATGATTTAACCGGTCAAGAAAACCTTGCGTTTTTTGCTTCGCTTTACAAGTTGAATAAAGATGTGCAAAAAAAACGAATTGCTTACGCGGCTGATTTAGTTAACCTAACACCCCATCTAACCAAGAAAGTGCAAACCTTTTCTGGTGGAATGAAAAGAAGATTATCCCTTGCAATTGCATTATTACATGACCCGCAAATATTAATATTAGATGAGCCAACTGTTGGAATCGACCCAGAGCTACGAAAGTCCATTTGGGCAGAAATCACACGACTTAAAAGTGAAGGAAAAACAATATTAATAACAACTCATGTGATGGACGAAGCAGAAAAATGCGATCAACTGGCTATGGTGCGAGACGGTGAAATAATATCGAGTGGTTCACCAGTAGAACTAAAAAACCATTACAAAATTGATAGTCTAGAGGAAGTATTTTTAAGAGCTGGAGGTGAAAAAGATGAGAACAATCGCATTAGTTAAACGGATTTGTATCCAAATGGTAAGAGATAAGCGAACACTAGCTTTAATGATGGTTGCCCCATTAGTCATATTAACTTTGCTACATTATCTTCTTTCTGCAGATTCAGCTTCTCCTAAACTAGGGATATATGGCGGGGAAGAATCTTTAATAGAACAAATAAAAGACAAAGATATAGAAGTAGTCCTATACGATAAACTGACAAACACAAAACAAATGATATCGAAGGATAATTTAGATGGAATACTTCAAATAGAAGGAGATTCAATTCATTTAACCCTTACGAACGATCAACCTTCCGCGTCAATGATATTACAAACAAAGGTATTGCAGGCTATTTCGATTGAAAATGCAAAGATAAAGGCTAATAACTTGAACAAATTCGTCCAAGATATACAAAGTAAACTTCCAAATGTCCCAATAAAAATGGATCAATTGAACACTCCAGAAATAGAAACTGCTTATATTTATGGAAGTGCTGATACTACATTTTTTGATCAATTAAGTCCTATTTTGATTGGTTTCTTTGTATTCTTCTTCGTCTTTCTCATTTCTGGCATTGGATTATTACGAGAGCGAACTACTGGTACACTAGATCGATTAATGGCAACACCCATTCAGCGACGGGATATTGTATTCGGCTATTTAATTGGATATGGATTATTTGCCATTGTTCAAACATTAATCGTTGTTTTATATTCGGTTAAGGTTTTAGACATTATGCTCATTGGTTCTCTTTGGAACGTTGTATTAATTAATTTATCTTTGGCACTAGTTGCATTGTTACTAGGTATCTTATTATCTGCATTTGCGAATTCAGAGTTTCAAATGATGCAGTTTATTCCTATCGCAATTATTCCACAAGTCTTTTTCGCTGGGATTCTTCCAATTGAAGGAATGCCTGCATGGATGCAAATTATTGCTAAATGCATGCCAATGTACTATGGTGGAAATGCGTTAGTGGATGTTATGTATAAAGGATTGGGGCTCGAGAGTATTAAAAGTGATCTCTTTGTATTATTAGGGTTCGCCTTCATTTTTATTGTGTTAAATATATTTGCATTGAAGAAATATCGAAAAATCTGAAAGGAGTAAACAATGTCCGAAGACGAACTTTTATTGGATCAATTATTTGAGGAAGAAAATTTTACCGATAAACAAAAAAAAATTATCGTTGCTGCTATTGAATCATTTTCGGAAAAAGGTTATGCTGCTACTTCTACAAGTGAAATCGCTAAAAAAGCTGGAGTAGCAGAAGGAACCATTTTCCGTCATTATAAAACAAAAAAAGAATTGCTCATATCCATTGTTGCTCCACTCATGACAAAGCTAATTGGTCCGATTATTGTAAATGACTTTCACAAAGTATTAGATCACCCCTATGAAAATGCAGAGGACTTTTTGAGAGCTACACTTGAAAACCGTAGAGTTATTATTAAAAAGTTTCTCCCTGTTATCAAAATTATGATTCAAGAAATTCCTTTTCAGCCAGAATTGAAAGAACAGTTTCTGGACCAAATTGCGCGTAAAATTTTTGAACGAATACTAATTGTTATTAAAGGGTTCCAAGATAAAGGACAACTAATCGAAATGCCACCTGCAAGTATGGCAAGACTAGCGGTCACAAGTATATTTGGCTACTTATTTTCACGTTACATCTTTTTCCCCGACAGTGAGTGGGATGATGAACTAGAAACAGAGCGCACCATCCAATTCATCTTGCATGGAATAGCAAAATAGAAAAAGCGCCCAATGTACGGGCGCTTTTTCTGTTAAATGCTTAACGTTTTCTATGTCGAATAGATACATATAAAAAACCAAAAGCACTTAAAAATCGTAATCCAGAGCTAATATACATCGCCATTTCCATTCCTAATTGATCCAATAGCCAAATACCTACTTGTGGTGCTACGAATGCAACGAAGGCGAGCAATACGTTGTAAGTTGTAATGCAGTATGTACGAGATTGTTCGGGAGATTGCTCTAACAATAAATTAAAGAGTATCAATACAGTACCAGATAAGAAAAAGCCTGAAATTGCTTGGACAAATGTTAAATAGTATAAATTAGTAGATAACACAGTCAAAAAAGGAGTAGTCGCCATACCAACTGCAGCCCATATAAAAACCTGCATATTAGATTTTTTATCTGCCCATTTCTTCCACATAGGAAACGTTAAAAATTGTATGAGCATATTACCGACTGAAAACATACTAATCCAAAATATTGTTGCACCTGCTACTCTTACATTATAAATATTGAATAATCCCCACGCTGATTGCCAAGCAAAGTTAAAAAACAGTGCTGCCGCTAAAAACCAAACAAAGTTGCTATGTTTAAAAATGGTCCAGTCCATAGACTTCTTTTTCACTTGTTCATTCTCTACTTGCACAACTTCTTCTTGATGTTTTAATAGGAAAAAAACTTCTAATAATCCAAAAGCAAAAGCTATTGTGAAAAGTATTTGATACGCTACAACACTTTCCGAGGAATCTTTCATTAAAATACCGATAAGTAACGTCGACACAAGTCCAACCACCGTTAAAAGTCGGTTTCGATCACTAAAAAATTGCCCTCTTCTAGATTCTTTGATCATTCCACTAATGAACGTTTGCCACCCAATATTAGCTACTGTGTTTGGTACGCTAATAAAAGCAATAATCCCTAAAAAAGCCCATCTTTGGAGAGAGGGAGAAGGTAAAAGGACAACTAGTACAATTAACAAGAACATAAGCCGAGCAAGTAAAACAGACATCGCAACCAATTTCTTCTGAGCACTCGCCCTATTTAATAATATAGCTGCTGGAATTGTCATTAACAATGCGATTAAAGGTGGTAATGAACTAATTAATCCAACTTGATAATTAGTCGCCCCTAGTATCGTAATTGCGAAGATTGGAAAAAAATTATTGGAAAAATTAAGTGCTATAGTAGATGCCATTCCGTGGTAAATACTAATCTTTTCATTATAAGGTCTCATTCTATCAGCCCATTCAATAAATAATATAGGATATGCTAGAATTATATACTTGCATGCACAGAAAACAAGTACTTCGAGACACAAAATTTATTAAGTTTGGGTAAACTTTTTTTTCGTAAACATAGCTAACTGCAAGTGCTGAAACTAAAACTACTCCTTTAATAATATCAAATGCATAAATGGCAAGCTTAGAATAGTTAACCCATTTAGCAAGATTCCAATAACAGCATCTATAGCTTTGCAGGAATGCTTTTATTGTATTCTGGATAAATGATTCCTCTTTCTGTAATAATGGCTGTAATATATTTGCCTGGTGTGACATCGAAAGCAGGGTTAAATACTTTTGTATTTGGAGGAGCCACTTGCTTCCCTGCAACATGTGTTATTTCTTCTGCTGGACGCTCTTCGATTGGTATTTCTTTTCCACTTTTGATCGTTAAATCAAAAGTAGAAGAAGGTGCAGCCACATAAAATGGAATGTTAAATGCATGAGCGAGTAAAGCTAAATTGAGTGTTCCAATTTTATTAGCTGTATCGCCATTTGCTACGATTCGGTCTGCGCCAACGATAATTGCTTCAATTCCTTTTGCACCAATTGTATGCGCAGCCATGCTATCTGTTATAAGTGTGACATCTACACCAGATTGCTGAAGTTCCCATACGGTAAGTCGTGAACCTTGAAATACTGGTCTAGTTTCACATGCGAATACCTGAAACTGTTTTCCTTGTTCGCTTCCGAGATGAAATGGGGCTAGTGCAGTTCCATATTTCGCAGTTGCAATGGATCCAGCATTACAAATTGTCATAACTCTCGTATGATTTCCAAGCAAAGACAAAGCAAACTCGCCAATATTTCGGCATGAAGCTTCATCTTCTTTGTGGATGTTTACAGCTTCCTCTAAGAGACGATTCTTCGCTTCTTGTATAGTTACAGTTTGTTCAACAGTACTACGTAAACGATCTAGAGCCCAAACTAAGTTGACTGCCGTTGGTCTAGAATCACCTAAATACATCGCGTCTTTTTTTAGCTGTTCTTGAAATTCTTCCAAGGTATTTGTTTCATAATGCTGAGCTGCTTTAGCTAATCCATATGCGGCTGTAATACCAATAGCAGGTGCACCTCTTACCTTTAACGTGATGATTGCGTCATACACATCTTCCAGTGTTTCTAGTGTTACATATTCAATCTCAAGAGGTAACTTCTGCTGATCCAAAATTCTTAGCTGCTCATTGTTCCACTCAATCGATAACGGAATACTCATTTGTGCAACTCCTCTAGTAACGCGATTACCGCTTCAATAGAATGTAAATCATAACGTTTTAAAATAAGTTCCTCTCCTACTTGTAATGCCTGTTTTTTGAAACGAAGTCGTTGCTCTTCGTCTGCAATCGCATCTAAATCCTTCAAATGAGCTAACCCGATCGTTCTTCTAATTAGTTCACAACCAGCAAAACCCAGTGTATCGCGGAAAACTTTATCCAAAATATATTCTTCAAATCCCTTCGTATCATTATAGGATTCAATACCTTTTGATTTCCATAGGATTGAAAAGTTCGAAGAAAACACTCCCCAGGTCTGTTCGATATGTTGAAGAATAATATTTCGCGCTTCTGCTTCTCTAGTAATAGATTGCACGATTAAGTTTGCTAAAAATATCCCAACATCGAATCCAAAAGGACCATAAAAAGCAAACTCCGGATCAATTACCTTCGTTTCCGTTTCACTAGCAAAAATACTTCCTGTATGTAAATCGCCATGAAGCAAAGCTTCTGCTTCCGTCAAGAAACTTCTCTTCAATTTCGCAACTTCAAGCTTTAAACGTTCATTATTCCAAATAACCTCCACTTCTGCTCTCAACGAAGGTTCAAAATCATTTGTTTCATGATCAAAAAATGGATCTGTAAAAATAAGATCTTCTGTGATTTTACATAGTTCCGGATTTGAAAACTCGGAAACCAATCTCTTTTTTTCAAATGGGTGTAATGCAAAATCAGAAGTGTGAAACAGCGTTTGAGCAAGATACTCACCAATGTCCTGTGATAGCTTTGGATAGGATTCAAGTCGGATTAATCCTTCACGCGCAATTTTTAGGTGGGATAAATCCTCCATAACTGTAATTGCAAGCTCTTCATCGGTTGCATATACAGTTGGAACAAGGTCAGCCACAAATTTAGCCTGCTTTTTTAACGCATTTGCTTCAATGGTTGCTCGCTTTAACGTAAGTGGCCAACTTTCACCAACTACTTTGGCATATGGCAATGCCTGTTTGATAATAAGACTTCTTTCGCTCTGAGCGTCCTTAATGTGAAATACATAGTTTAGATTGCCATCACCAATTTCTCTGCAATTTAACTCTGCATCCTCTGAAAAAAAGTGCAAACCTTTTGCATATAAAATCGCACGCTCTTCTGTTAATGATTCATATTGCTTCTTCGTAGCTATTGTCATTGTTCTCTACCTTTCATTTACAAAATAAAAAGCCTCTTTCCAAAGAAAGAGGCGTAGAATAAGAGAACTCTCGCCTCTTATCTTTCAGAAAGTTACCTTTCTGATGGAATTAGCACCGTGCCTTACGAGATTTTTCATCTCGGCGCGAAAAACGCCCCGTCTCACAACGGTATTACGGTCGGTTGCTGGGCTTCATAGGGCCATTACCCTCTGCCTGCTCTTGATAAGAGTGCTGTTACATACAACTTTATGCTATTTGAAATGAATCCTATCATAATTAAAAAAGAACTGTCAATCATTTTTTGAATACAGTAAGGATTCTAAAAACTATATTGACAATTTTCTAAGAGCATGAAATAATCGTAATTAATTTGACAATACAAAGTGAACCCAATTGAATAAATTATTCTTATTTAGAGCAGGTGGAGGGACAAGCCCTATGATACCCGGCAACCGGTCCAGTTATTGGACACGGTGCTAATTCTTGCAGTCAGTGGACTGAGAAATAAGAAGTCGTTAACCCTTTAACCTCTTCTTATTTGAAGAGGTTTTTATATTATTTAAAGGAATGTGATGATGAATGAGTGGAGTATCAGCTATTTACCAACTGTATGGTAAGCCCGGTTCTTTTGAAAATAAAGCAGAAGGTATAGCACTTGGATTAACAATCGGATCCTGGACAGACTTACCATTGCTAGAACAAGAACAATTAAAAAAACATAAAGGTCATGTTGTTTCGATTACTGAATTCGAACAGATTCAACATCCAAGTAAACCAGACCAAATTAAAGCAGAAATAAAAATAAATTATCCTAGTGCCAATTTCTCGGCAGATTTACCTGCCATTTTAACAACTGTATTTGGCAAACTATCGCTAGATGGAGAAGTGAAGCTTCTTGACTTAGAATATTCTCCAGAGCTTTTGACTAAGTTTCCAGGACCCAGGTTTGGAATCGATAGCATCCGTGACCAACTAGGAGTGTATAATCGCCCACTTATCATGAGTATATTCAAAGGAGTAATTGGTCGAGATATCCATTACTTAGAAGAACAGCTTCGACATCAGGCTCTCGGTGGAATCGATCTCGTAAAAGACGATGAAATTCTTTTTGAAAACCCACTCACTCCTTTTGAAAAACGTATTACAACTGCTCAAGAAGTATTGCGCCAAGTGTATGAAGAAACCGGAAATCGGACAATGTATGCCGTGAATCTATCTGGCCGAACATCTGAATTGAAAGCAAAAGCACAAAAAGCGAAGGAGCTTGGCGCTGATGCACTATTATTAAATGTTCATGCATATGGACTAGATGTACTGCAAGAATTATCGGAAGACAATAATATCCAATTACCTATAATGGCTCACCCTGCTTTTAGTGGTGCATTCACTTCTTCCCCATTTTACGGGGTTGCAACTCCGCTTTTGCTAGGTAAATTAACAAGATATGCGGGGGCAGATTTTTCATTATTTCCTTCCCCTTATGGAAGTGTTGCACTTGAAAAAACAACTGCTCTTTCCCTAGGAGAAGAATTGACGAAAGCAAGTGCAGTGAAACGAACTTTCCCAGTCCCGTCAGCAGGTATTCATCCTGGTTTAGTCCCCCTTTTAATGGCCGACTATGGAATCGATAGTATTATCAATGCTGGCGGTGGAGTACATGGTCATCCCGCAGGTGCGATTGGAGGAGTACTCGCTTTTAGACAAGCGGTAGCAGCAGTGCTTGAAGAAGTTCCTATTGCAGAAGCAGCTAAACAGCACGCTGAATTAAAAATAGCATTGGAACTATGGGGGTAAGCATTATGAATAAACTAGTCATCTTTTGTGATTTTGATGGCACGATTACAAATAAAGACAATATTATCTCCATCATGAAACAGTTTGCTCCTCCAGAATACTTGCCGATTAAGGAGAATATTTTAGGGCAACGACAGTCTATTCTTGAAGGCGTAGCAGAAATGTTTGCTCTGTTGCCTGTTTCCTTAAAAGATCAACTAATTTCTTATTTGCTCGAGCATGCACAAATTCGTGATGGGTTTGCTGATTTCGTTTCTTATACAAGAAAACACAATATCCCACTTTATATTGTTAGTGGTGGAATTGATTTTTTTGTCGAGCCAATGCTGGAGAAATTCGGCCCATTTTCTGATATCTATTGCAATAAATCGGATTTTTCAGGGAAAAACATTCAAATCAAGTTCCCACATGGCTGTGATGAACAATGTACAAGCCAAGGTTGCGGTTGCTGTAAACCTTCTATTATTCGTAAGCTTCAAGGAAGTGATACATTAAGCGTTGTAATTGGTGACTCGATTACCGATCTTGAAGCTGCCAAATTGGCTGACATTGTCATTGCTCGAGATTTTCTCATTGAAAAATGCGAGGAACTACATATTTCATATGAACCGTTTGAAAATTTCCAAGACGTTATAAATATTATTGATACAAGGTTAGGTACGCCACAATGACAACATTCACAAATAAGTGGGAAGCTTTAGCGGATATAAAAGACGGACTAGCCGCGCGTGATTGGTTTATGGGGACAAGTGGAAATTTAGCTATAAAAGTCAGTGACACTCCAATTGAGTTTTTAATTACTGCTAGTGGAAAAGATAAGTACAAGAGAACTTCAGAAGATTTTTTACTCGTAAATGCTAGTGGAAATTCAGTCCAAAATACGGATCTTAAGCCTTCAGCCGAAACATTACTACATTGTGCTATCTATTCGACAACCTCTGCTGGATGTAGTCTTCACGTGCACACAGTTGCGAATAACGTTATTTCCGAATTGTACAGTGATCAAGGTAAAATTGATTTTCAAGGTCAAGAGCTCATTAAAGCTTTTGGAATGTGGGAGGAAGACGCTATACTCACTATCCCGATCATTCCAAACCATGCCCATATTCCACGTTTGGCTGAGGAGTTTAAGTCACATATACATGCGAGCAAAGGTGCAGTATTAATTCGCAATCATGGTATTACCGTTTGGGGTAAGGATGATTTCGAAGCTAAGAAGCTGCTAGAAGCTTGCGAGTTTTTATTTCAATATCAATTAACATTACATCAAATACAATCTATATAAGAGAGGAAGATTTTAAATGGCTATCATTAAATTTCAAGGAATTGAAGAAACAATTGAAGCGCAGAACAAGGTTGCAGCTTTTTTAGAAAAACAGGAAGTTATTTACGAGCATTGGGATATCGAAAAATTACCTGAGCCTCTTCGTGAAAAATTTGATCTTAGCGATGAAGAAAAAGAACAAATCCTACACGCTTTTAAAGTGGAAATTGACACAATTTCAAATCGTCGTGGCTATAAAGCATCGGATGTTATATCTTTATCTGATTCTAACCCTAACTTAGATGAGCTATTGAAAAACTTCGAACGCAAACATCTACATACAGATGATGAGGTTCGATACATCGTTAGTGGTCACGGGGTATTCATTATCCAAGGAAAAGACGAAAATTTCTTTGAAGTGCATTTATCACCAGGAGATTTAATTTCAGTTCCAGAAAACATCACGCATTATTTCACCCTTTCAGAAGATCGTAAAGTGGTTGCCGTTCGGATCTTTGTAACAACAGAGGGCTGGGTACCAGTATATCAAGACGAAGTTGCTCAAAGCTAAAGCTAAATATAAATATAATGAAAAACTCCTGAATTTGCTTACAAATGATACTGGAGTTTTTTCATGTATTGAGTACGTATATAATTCTTTCTTTAGACACATTTTTCTCATTTGTTCAGAAAACAAAGAGTACTTTTATTTTACAAATTCTTTTCGAGAGGTATAATGTTTAGGTAGTATAAAATCAACTTCTTCTCTAAATGGTTGGTTATATTACTTAGTCAACAAGTTTTTTTCACATAACATATTTCACTTTATTTGCACAAAAATGGGGTGGTACAAGCAAATGACACAAGAACCTGAATTGACACTAGTCGAACATTTAACAGAATTACGTAAAAGGCTCATTATTATAATTGCAACCTTTGTGCTTTCACTCGCTTTGGGACTTTGGATGGCACCAAAAACATTACATTTTCTTAAACGACAACCCACAGCTGCTCACGTTGAGTGGAATGTATTTGGTTATACAGACGGTTTAATGATTTATATAAAATGCGCCTTAATTCTTTCTATATTAATCACATTGCCTATAGCAATGCATCAAATTTGGTTATTTGTTAAGCCGGGATTATTGGAAAAAGAAGCAAAGGGAACTATTTACTTTATTCCAATCTCTTTTTTCTTGTTTTTAGCTGGCATTAGTTTTAGTTATTTTATTTTATTTCCGTTAATGTTGAACTTTATGAAGAGTATTAATGATTCTATTGGTGCTGTAGAGACATACGGAATGCAACAATATTTTACTTTCATGTTTAATCTGATTACTCCAGTCGGTATCGTTTTTGAGTTACCCGTCATCGTTTTATTTTTAACGAAATTAGGAATAGTAACGCCGGCTCTGCTACGCAAGATGAGAAAAATTTCATACTTCGTTCTAGTAGTAATTGGAGTTTCTATAACACCACCGGATTTCATGTCCGATTTCATCATTATTATACCGCTGTTACTATTATTTGAAATTAGTATTCTCGTATCTAGCTGGTCCTATAAAAAACAGCTAGCGAAAAGAGCGCTTATGGATGAGCAGTTAGAGGATTAAATCAGAAGTTTATATTTACGTGATCCTGTTATACTAAAGTTAAGTTTACTACTAAGCACATTTGCCTTTGGATCAATATAAAGCACACCACTAGGAGGAACACACCATGCCAAACATCGGCGTACCAGGTTTAATAATTATTTTAGTCATTGCTTTAATCGTCTTCGGACCAGCTAAACTACCTCAGTTAGGTAAAGCAGTTGGACAAACATTGAAAGAATTCAAAAATTCCACAAAAGATATAGTAGAAGATGTAAAAGAAGAGTTTAAATTAGAAGATAAAGATACAGACACTAAGAAATAAAACTTAATACCATTAGCCAACTATTCTCTTGAATAGTTGGCTTTTTCAATTACCTAATTTTCTTTTGTAAATAAACTTGTTGAAACTCTTTTGTTGGAAACCCATCTATTACTCCTACTACTTCGTAACCGAATTTTCAATAAAACTTAGGTGCTTGAAAACTAAAAGAATCTAATTGAATTGACCAGCTCCTACTCCAAAATAAAAAATCTCCTTTATTGCGACTTTCAAACCGCAATAAAGGAGATTTTTATACTGTCTATTCTAGCTCAAATAAACCTTACTAAAAATTTTTAAAGAATAACCTAATAACATCTGCCCCACCTATGAAAGCTCCTAAAGACCCCACTAGATTAGTTAGTACAACGACTAGTAAAATACGTGTAACCTTATTATGCCAAAATCCTTTTACTGTAAATACATCTTCTGAAAGAGTTTCAAAATCTCCAATGTTCGGTCGACGATAATACGCTTGGACAATTCCCGATACCCACCCCGATGCTATTAAAGGATGTAAAGTAGTGATGGGAGCCGCTATAAAAGCAGATAATATTGCAAGCGGATGCCCAAACGCAATAGCTGCTCCAATAGCTGCGGTAGTACCAGTCCATAATATCCAACTCAATGCTTGGTCAAACCCTGCTGTCGGATTTGCAATAAACGTGTAAGCTACAATAGCAATAAGAAGAACAGGTATTATCCAACCCAGTATTTTAGGAACAACTGATTTTGGAGGAGTTTGAGCTAAACCTACTAAATCATGTTCTTTATGAATCTCTTTCGTAATACCTGGTACATGCGCAGCACCTAATACAGCAACTACCTTTTTCCCCGGTGCATCTTTAATCTTTTGTGCTAAATATTGATCTCGTTCATCGATTAAAGGAGTTTTTAGCTTAGGAAAAGATTCTGTAAACTCAGCAAGAACTGCGTTAAGCGTATCTTGTGATTTCATTTTTTCAAGCTCTTCCTCGGAAATCGTTTCTCTGCTAAAAATGCTAAAGAATACAGAAGTGAGAAGTTGTCCCTTGCCTAACCATCCAAGATTATGCCAAATGCGCGAAAAGGTAATTTGTATATTTCGATCCGCTAGCACGAGATTTGCACCTGTTTCTTTAGCAGATTCAATCCCTTGAATCATTTCCTGTCCAGGCTTTATCTCAAACTGTTTTGCTAAACGATTTTGAAATGAAGATATAGCTAAATTCATTAATAGCAACGTGGCTTTTTTCTCTTTAATTACTTTAAAAATATCCGTTTCTTTCCACTTATTGCTGTCCATAACGGATTGGTATCTTTGTTCATCTAACTCAATACATACAGAGTCTGGTCTCTCTGCTTCAATCACTTCTTTTACTTGTTCTGCACTTTGTCTTGATACATGCGCAGTACCAATAAGTATTAATTCTCTACCATCTAGGTTTATACGAGTAATATTATCCTCTTTCACAAGCTTCTTCCTTCATAGAACATATTTCTTTTGCGCAATTTTATACGCTCAATTACGAAAAGACTGTCTATTATTAATAATGAATTAGATTAGCATAAATTTCAAATATGTTTTACTAAAAAATGAAGAAAATATAAGTAAATAGCAGTTCAATGACATTTCCTAATAAATCTTGAGAAAAGGTTTTTCTATGAATAAGTGATATACTAAAAAAATAATTTAACTATAAAGGAGTAATGCGAAATGTTTATCGTAACAAACAGAATTAGAACAAAATTAGGCTTTGCAGAAAAAATGGCTCCTAATTTCACTAAGCCAGGTGCATTACAAGAAATGGAAGGATTTGTAAAAGTAGAAGTAACGCTTACACAAAACCTAACAGAATACGATGAGTTAAACGTAAATATGTACTGGGAAAACCTTGAAAACTTTGAGGCTTGGAAAAATAGTGACGCATTCAAAGAATCTCATAAACGACCAGAGCCAGGTTCAAAAGCTGCTTCTCAAGAATCTCCTCTCCTAGGAAATGAACTAGTTATTTCAAAAGTTGCATCTACCATTGAAGCCATCCCTTCAAAATAATAAGGATTTAATTAATACTCCTACTTAAGTGTTCTAGAACACTTAAGTAGGAGTTTTTTTATGAAGAACCTCTTTACTTTTCATCCGTTAAACTTTTTGTTATACTGGGTTAGTTACCTAAGATAACTATTATCTTTGGTAATTACTTTCTTTGGTGAGGAGTGATTCTAATCAACACATCTCGAGAATTTTTTCATCAGTTAATTCATCTGTATCGTCCATTTGAAAATCATTTGAATATCCAACTCGCGAAACATGATTTATATAGAGCACAGTGGACTATTTTATTCTACTTATCCAACAATGGTTCTACATCACTTGTTGAGCTTTCTAATTATCAAGGTGTAGAAAAGCCCACTATTACGAGAACGATTAATCGTTTAGAAGAATTAGGGTATGTAGAGCAGCTACCTAGCCATGATAAGCGTGAAAAAAGAATGCAATTGACGTTACTTGGCAAAAATGTTTATGAAGACGTTCGGGTAACAATAGATGCATACGAGCAAAATATTCTAAAAGGGATATCTGAGACCGATCAACTAAAAGCAATTCAAATGATGGATGAAATACGTAATAATATTCTAGAACAGGGAGCTAAATAACATGGATCAATCTAGACCCAAACTATGGACGAAAGATTTTATCGTTGTTTCTTCCATTAACTTTTTAATAACGTTAATTTTTTATTTATTAATGGTGACAATTGCTGTTTATGCGGTGAATGAATTCAATGCTTCCACAAGTCAAGCAGGTTTAGTAACCGGCATTTTTATCATTGGAACGTTAATTGGGCGTCTTTTCATCGGACGTGTAATTGATTTGATTGGTCGCAAAAAAACATTGTTTATTGGGTTAGCTCTATTTACGCTAACGACATCTTTATATTTTGTAAATCTAGGTTTAACTTTCTTACTAATAAATCGATTTCTTCATGGTTTAACTTTAGGAATAGCGAGTACGGCAGCAGGAACGATTGTTGCACAAATTATTCCAATGACAAGAAAAGGAGAAGGAATTGGTTATTTTAGTATGAGTTCAACACTCGCCGCTGCAATTGGACCTTTCATCGGCTTGTATATGAGTCAGCATACAACTTTCCACTTGATTTTTGGATTTTGTCTTGCATTAGGAATATTTAGTCTCATCACTTCGTTCTTCCTGTATGTTCCTGCAATTGAAAAACTAACAAAAACAGCTGAAACAAAAGGATTCAAACTATCTAACTTTGTAGAACCGAAGGCATTGCCTATTGCATTCATAACATTAGCGATTGCTTTCTGTTATTCTAGTGTTCTTTCCTTTATCAACTTTTATGCTATTGAAATTAACCTAGTGAATGCAGCAAGTTTCTTCTTTATTGTATATGCTATAGCGATTCTAGTATCCCGCCCATTTACTGGTCGTCTTATGGATGCCAAAGGTGCAAACTATATTATGTATCCTGCCTTTCTTATTCTCGGTACAGGTATGCTACTCTTAAGCACAGCAAGCACCAGCTTCACATTATTATTAGCCGGTGCACTTATTGGTCTTGGGTTCGGGAATATGCAATCTACTACTCAAGCGGTAGCTGTAAAGCTAAGCCCTCCTCATCGTATTGGGCTCGCAACTTCTACTTTCTTTATCTTCTTCGATGCAGGTCTCGGATTTGGTCCATATGTACTTGGATACATCATTCCTCTAACCGGTTATAGCACGTTATATGTAATTTTAGGAATAGTAGCTATTATTACAATCATTCCATATATCTTCTTACATGGTCGAAAAGAAAAAGCAAATTTTCTTACAGAATAAAATAAGAAGAGGCTATCCACTTTATAGGATAGCCCCTTCTTATTTTATACTCCATATTAACGCTAAATAGCCAGAAAGTACGAATAGAATACTCAGTAAAAACGTTATGAATGGTGGAGCTTTTTTAAGAAAAGCGTAGACAGTTAAACCAATGAACAGAATCGCTAATAATAACAGGGATAAGCCTGTAGCATTTATCGTTAGTTCTACACGAAACACTTGTAAACTTTGTCCTTGATAAAAGTAGCTAAATAATTTGGAAGGTCCTTCATTTTTGAACGTATTTTCACTTGGTGGTGATTGGTGGCCAAGTGCCGCAGTGACAGAAAAAATGAGTAACACTAATAAGCTTTCTACTCTAGCCCAAGGTTTCGGATTAAAGCTCGGGTCATTTTGTAGTTTCTTTTTGATGAATACGCCATTTATAATTGCGTACACAAGTAATGGAATGATTAATAGATGTTTGATCAACAGAAGTTGGCCGTATGGTAGCATCCAGGAATCCGTATAAGCAGCAAAATCAACTACAAACGTCATGAGCAGCAATCCAGAAATAATCGTTATACCGAAGCATGCTGATGCAACCGGTGTAAACCATTTTAAAAAGTTCAACCAATTTGAAAAACCTCTTGAAAACCAACTCACCATTAATAAAATACCAATCCAAACGGTAACCACTGTAAAATGGGTAGTATGTGTAATAAACCCATTTAGGTGCTCAATAGGACTCGCGTGGCTTGCCCAACCTAATCCCAAAATTAAGAGAAATGTAAGGATAAATCCTCCAATTGAATACGCACGATTTGTGTGATCCTCAAAAAATAGAAGGAAGATGACCAATATGGTAGCTACTAAAAAAGTAAAAATCCACGCTTTACCTACTTCAAACGTATAAAGTACCATTTGAAGTGTCCCCACAAATTCATTTCCTCTATCCAAATTTAACACTAGTAGTAAAATAGGAATAAAAGAAAAAAAAGCAATTCCTATCGTAGCAATAACTTGTAACCATCTCTGTACATTTATTTCTGGTTTTAAAGTGCTCGGCACAAGCGCAATAAGAAAGCTGCCAATCAAAAGCGAAAAACAGAGATATACTAAAATTTCACTTATCGTAATCATGAATCTATCTTATTTCTTTCTACGCAACCAGATGAAAAGCCCACCAATGATTACGATTAACCCAATTACAACGAAAGGCACTACATTGGAAGATGATTTAACTTCCTCTTTCTGTTCTACTGTTGTTGGCGTAGCTGCAGGTGCTGAAGTTGTATTTGCTTGTTCTACTTTTTCACCTTCCATTGGTGTTTCAGAAGATGCGGGAACCTCTACAGTGAATGGTATATTCCCTTCGATCTGATGTCCGTCTACTCCAACAATGTTCCAGTTTATTTCATAATTTCCGTTGTCCAAAGGAATAGATAAAGTACCTTCCAACTTTTCTTCATTTATTATAATATTATCGACAGGAATTGTTTCACCAGTTGAACTTTTTAGTTCAAACGTGCTACTTTGTTCTAATTTACCTTCAAACGTTAACTTAATTTCACTCAGTTGTTCTGTCACTACCTCTCCATTTGCAGGATTGGAATTCTCTAACCCCGTATGTGCAAACGCGCTATTTGCAAATGTAAACATAAAAACAAATGCTATGAATATTATTTTTTTCATAAAAATTCCTCCTAAATTAAATTTACATCACTTAGTATAACCAAACTTTGTGTTGAAAGTATGAAATACGTTTCAACACGAAAAAGAGGAGCCTCATTCGCATCCTCTACATAATAAATAAAGCTTCCTCTTCGTGTTGAAGGGAAGCCACAATAATATCCTATGAATCCAAAACACAATTATTTTAAAGTTCGTTTTAAAAATTCTCTCGTACGCTCTTGAGTAGGGCTATTAAAGATTTGTTCTGGTGGTCCTTCTTCGGCGATAACCCCTTTGTCCATAAATACAACTCGATCCGAAACTTCTTTTGCAAACTCCATTTCATGCGTAACGATTAACATGGTAAGTCCTGTTCCAGCTAGTTCCTTCATGACTTTCAGAACTTCTCCTACCATTTCAGGATCGAGCGCAGAAGTTGGTTCATCGAATAGCATGACATCTGGTTCCATCGATAATGCTCGAGCAATTGCGACACGTTGCTTTTGACCACCTGATAATTGGCTTGGTTTTGCATTCACGTATTGATCCATACCAACGACTTTTAAATATTTTAGCGCTGTTTTTTCAGCTTCTTCTTTAGAGCGTTTCAGTACTTTCACTTGTCCAACAACACAATTGCTCAATACATTGTGATTATTAAATAAGTTAAACTGTTGGAAAACCATTCCTAATTTTGTCCGATATGCATGAATATCATGTTTATCATTTAAAATATTTTCCCCATGATAGATAATTTGTCCACCACTTGGTTTTTCTAAAAGATTAATACAACGAAGAAGAGTGGACTTACCCGATCCAGAGGAACCTATAATACATACTACTTCTCCTTTTTCAACGGAAAAATCGATATCTTTTAATACTTCATGCGTTCCAAAGGATTTATTTAAATGTTGAACTTTAATCACGTTTTCCATACTTTATCACCCTTTGTTTACTGAATTCCAGCATTGTTTTTTGGCAGTGTGATTTGCGTTGTTTGACCAATCATACTGTAATTTGCTGGTCCTTCTAGTTTTCTTTCAATATATCGCAAAATTAACGTTACGGTAAAGGTCATGACGAAATACAAAATACACGCAACGAAAAACGGCTCAAAATATTTAAAACTAATTCCCGCAACAGTTTTTGTTTGGAAATATAGTTCCGTTACTCCTATTACATTTAATACGGAGGTATCCTTAATATTGATGATGAATTGGTTACCTGTTGCTGGCAAAATATTACGAATTACTTGCGGTAATATAACCTGAAACATTGTTTGTAGATGATTCATACCGATTGCTTGTGCTGCTTCAAATTGTCCCTTTTCAATCGAAATAACTCCACCACGAACGATTTCCGCCATATAAGAACCTGTGTTAATAGATACGATAAATATAGCTGCAACAGTTCGGTCCATGTCTACACCAAAAGCCATAGCGGAACCATAAAATATAACCATTGCTTGTACAATCATTGGAGTTCCACGGAAAAACTCTATATATACGGAAAGAATTATATTCACTATTTTTAAAATAACTCGTTTTACTTTTCTTTCAGGTGTTGGTATTGTACGAATAACTCCTGCTAGCAAACCTATAATTGCACCTATAATAGTACTAATTATGGAGATTAAGAGTGTCATGCCTGCTCCACGAAGAAACAATGGCCAATTATTTATAATCATTGAAATAATCCACTCGATACTCATACTTTCCCTCCTTTACATATCAAAACCGGCTGCAAAAAGTAACAGCCGGTTTGCTTTCCTCATTATTCAGCAGCTGGTTGATTTTGAATTGCTTTATCCATAATTTCTTGACGTTCTTCTTCAGAAACTTTTGCTAATATTTCATTAATCTTTTCTGTTAATTTACTACCTTTTTTAAGGCCAACCGCTACTGCCGTCTCTTCTTCATCCGCAACGAATCCATCTTCAAATTCTACCATTGCAAAATTTGGATTTGCGGAAGAAGCGCTAATTCCTTCAGGACGTTCAGATACGTACCCATCAATTACACCTGACTCCAATGCAACGCGCATCGCAGGAAAGTTATCCGATGCTGGTTGTTTTTTTACACCTTTAATTTGATCGATTACTCCGTAGTGAGAAGTATTCAACTGACCAGTGACTTTTGCCCCACTAAAATCTTGAATAGAAGTAGCTCCTTCATAAGGTCCGCCCTTTTTAACGACCATTACAAAGTTTGATGTGTAATAGTTTTCAGAAAAATCGATTGTTTTTTTACGCTCTGCTGTTGGAGACATACCTGCAATAATTGCATCTATCTTTTTTGATTCTAATGAAGGGACTAATCCATCCCATTCCGTTTTTACAATCACTAATTTTTTCCCTAAACCTTCTGCAATTTTCTTAGCAATCTCTACATCGTATCCACCTGCGTATTCCGCATTCCCATCAATTTTCACCCCACCATTAGAATCATCTAATTGTGTCCAGTTAAATGGTGGATAGCCAGCTTCCAATCCTATAGTAAATGTATCTTTTTCTTTTGTATCATTTTTAGAAGAACTTGCACCATTACTATTAGAGCTTGTTCCACATCCTGCCAATAACAACATGGTCGTAAAGAATAGCCCAATAAATATTGATAGTTTCTTTTTCATCATTGTTTCTCCCCTTTTAATTTTAGTTTATGTGTTTGGGTACGAAAAAAGGACAATCTATACAAAAAAAGACCTGAGATGAACTCAGGTCGCAAAATGCATAGTTGCCCTAAATCCTCTACTTTTCCCAAATGAGATAGCACACCATTATAAACCGGGATGTTTATAATGGCAGTCCTGCAGTTCTTAACTACAGACCCAGCAAGTAATACGGAGAACTATTACAAACTTCGGCGACATTTCCTTCTCCCTAGAATCATGGCTTCTCAAACTCCACTAAGGACTGTTAAATATCGCGCCTCTACCCCACAAATAAAGTGAGGTCATATTCAATTATTGTTCATAGTCTACAATAACAATAGATTTCTGTCAACGAAAAGGGGGATTTTACCCATAGATGACCCCCCTTATAAATTACACATGAAATTTTTTATACTCTAAATCTGCTAATCTGTTCTTGTAAACTACTAGCCATATTAGCTAACGATTCCGCTGATGCTGAAATTTCCTGCATAGATGCTAATTGTTCTTCAATAGATGCAGCCACATTTTGTGTGCCAGATGCAGCTTCATCTGCTATTTCAGCTAGTAGTTTCTCTGATTGAAGGACCTGATCTGAACCAATTGATAAGTGCTGAGCTGCAGCCGATACATCCCGCAATTGATTTGCTACATCATCCACAGATGTGCGTATTTGTTCGAATGACTTGCCTGCTTTATGAACGACTTCTATTCCACCAGCGACTTCACTGGTTGTTTTTCCATTGATTGAACAGCGATTTTAGTTTCTTTTTGTATTAATGCTATTAGATCTGAAATACTTTGAGCTGATTTGGCAGATTGCTCAGCTAATTTACGGACCTCATCTGCTACAACAGAAAATCCTTTTCCGTATTCTCCTGCTCTTGCAGATTCAATTGCCGCATTTAAAGCTAATAGATTTGTTTGCGTCGCTATACTTGTAATTTCTTCCACTATATTACCTATATCTTGAGAGCGCTCTCCCAATCCCCTTACAACATGTGATAATTCTGAAACTGTAACATTTATCGAACTCATTTGTTCAATAGTAGATTGAATAGCTTTATTCCCATCCAATGCTTTTCGAGAAGTTTCGATCGCATTTGTCGAAATATCTTTTGCATTAGTTGCTATTTGGTGAATACTACTAGCCATTTCTTCCACTATTTTAGTACTCTCCAACGTACTTTTTACTTGAAGCTCTGCTCCAGATGCAACCTCTTGAATAGTAGAGGCAACTTCTTCACTTGCCTTAGTAGATTCTTCAGCACTTGCCGTCAACTCTTCTGATGATGCAGCCACTTGCTCTGAAGTCCCATTTACCTGTCTCATTAACTCTCTTAATCTATACATCATACTGTTAAAGGAAGAAGTTAATACTCCAATCTCATCTTTAGAATGATACTTACCAACAACCGTTAAATCACCATTCTCAGCTTGTACCATCAGATCTTGAATACTTTTCAGTGGATTTACGATCATGCGCACAATGACAATTCCTAGGCCAATACTAAATACAAGCGAGATGACAAAAACAACTAGGATTATTATTTTACTTGTAGTATCGCTCTTTAAGGTGTTTTTATTTAACACTTCTGCATTATTTTCTAAATCACTTCCTAGATCCTTCATTATTGCATTTAACTTTTCTCGAAGTGGTTTAACATCTTTCTGATATGTATTATTACCTACAGTTCCATTCCCATTCATAGCAAAATTCACAACTTTTTTTAATTCACTTACGTATTTTTCGTTCTCTTCTTTATATTGGGTAATTTTTTTCTTTTCTTTATTATTTAAGTTACTTTTCTCCAACTTGATTACTAACTCATCGTTATCATTTATATATTTCATAATCTCTTCAGATAATTCAGTTCTAGTATTTTTATTAGATGTAAGTAACATTTCTAATGCCATACCGTCTACAGCCCGATTATTAATTCGTATTTGTGCTTGCCACTTTATAGGAAGAACAGCATCCTCGTATATCGCTTTTGAGTCCTTACTCATTTGACCCATAAAATAAAAACCAGTGCCTCCGATTAAAACAAAGATGAAAATGGAAGAAAATATTAATGTAAATAACTTCCTTGCTATTCGAACATCGCGTAATTTAACCAACAATTTTACCCCTTTCATATAACCATTGATCTAGCTTTAACTTATACACTTCACAATTTCTTACATTTTGCAATAACTAAAAAAATTTAATATGAAATGTTACGTATATAATATACCCAACATAATGTTACTTTTGTAGTTCAAAATATATACCTCGTGAGTGTATCATAGATCCTTTGAATGTTTAGTCTTTTGAATATTGAAAAGACTTTCTACCCGTAAATTTTTCACCAATTACTGGGCCTTCAGAAAAAATAACTTTAAGAATATCTAACATAAATCCAATAAAAATCAACAAATAAAAAAACTCTCTTCAGCATCAATACGTGCTAAAAGAGAGATCTTTTTAAATAATCTTCTTTCTGAAATATCCAGAAATTATATCTATTAACGTAACCATTACAATAATGCCCAATAAGATGATACCTACTCGGCTCCAGTCACGAGAACTTAACGCAAATATTAAAGGTGTACCTATACCGCCTGCTCCAATAATACCTAAAATGGCTGCAGAACGAACATTAATTTCAAATCGATATAACGTATACGATAGGAAACCCGGTAATACTTGCGGTAAAACAGCAAACCATAGAATCTGAAAGCGATTAGCTCCTGTAGTAAGTAAAGCTTCGGAGGGTCCCATATCGAGGTTTTCAATTTCTTCGGAGAATAATTTTCCTAACATACCTATCGAGTGTAAACCTAAAGCCAATACCCCTGCAAACGATCCAGGTCCTACTGCTTTTATAAACAATATAGCCATTACTATTTCTGGAAAAGTACGCACGAAGCTAAGAACAAACTTACCTACAGCGGATGTAGCCTTTCCTTTACTCATATTATTCGCTGCCCAAAAGGCAAATGGAACACATAAAAAACATGATATAAATGTTCCTAAAATTGCGATCATTAATGTGTCTAATAAACCTCTTAGAAGATCCTCCCCTTCAGGAAGATATACGTAATCCCAATCTGGATGAAAAATTCCACTAAAAATAGATTTTGAAATTTGACCAGCAGTTTCTTTAAAACCATTCAATGGCATACCGGAAAACGCCCAAATATATAGAAGAATCAACAAACCTATGATAACGTATCTTTGTAAATGCTTCTTCTTCGGTTTAGTTAATTTCTCTGTCATATTAACTTCTCCCGTAATTTCATACTAATATAATCTATTAATAAAACCACAACAAGTGTATATATAATAATTGTAGAGGTTTTATCATACTCTAGAAACCCTAATGTGCGATCATAATACAAACCTATTCCTCCTGCACCTACAAGTCCCAAAACAGCAGCTGCTCTAACATTTACCTCAAAGGTATATAAAACATACGATGTATAATGCGCTAAAATTTGTGGAATAACTCCGAAGAATATCCACTGTATTTTGTTTGCACCAACAGCCGTCATTGCTTCCAGTGGCCCTGGATCAATCGATTCAATCGCCTCATAGGTAAGCTTTGCAACTAGACCAATTGAGAATATAGATAAAGCTAAAATACCAGGAAGTGGACCTAATCCAAAGATTGCTACAAAAATAGCAGCCAACAATAAATCCGGTACTGTACGAATTAAATTTAATATAAAGCGTACAGGATAATTCCAGATAGTAGCTTTAACGATGTTACTAGCACACAGTAAAGCAATTGGAATAGCAATAATAGAACCAAAAGTTGTCCCTAAAACGGCCATTCTAATTGTTTCAAGCATGGCTGGTGTAATGTTATCTATATAGCCCCAATTAGGCGGGAACATCTGTTTTAATAAGTCCCACATATTCGGAATACCTGTCCATAACTCCGGTAGAGATGTCTCTGTTCTTACTCCACTCAACCAGATTATTAATAGAACAAATACAACAGTGAATATATGTTTTGTTTTTTTAGGAGGACTCGGAATGGTTTTATTAATTTTTTCGTTCGTCATGATTGTTCACCCAATAGCTCGTCTTTTTTAATAGCACGACCATAAATTTCAGAGAACATCTCATCTGTTGCTTCTTCGACTGGACCATCAAAAACAACTTTTCCAGCTCTTAGACCGATAATTCTAGTTGCATATTTTCTAGCTAAATCGATGAAATGTAAATTGACGATTGTTGTAATTCCATCCTCTTCATTAATTCTTTTTAAATCGTCCATTACTTGCTTAGTAGTTAAAGGATCTAATGAAGCCACGGGCTCATCAGCAAGAATAATTTGTGCTTCTTGTGCTAAAGCGCGAGCAATCGATACACGTTGCTGTTGACCACCAGATAGTTCATCCGCACGTGAATAGCACTTTTCAAGTATATTTACTCGTTCTAGCGCCTTCATCGCAAGTTGAATATCCTCTTTTGGAAAAAGACCAAGAACTGTTCTTAGAGTCGAATGGTAACCAACTCTACCAGAAAGAACATTTTTTAATACCGTAGAGCGTTTCACCAAATTAAAACTTTGGAAAATCATGCCGATATCTCTTCGTATTCTACGTAGCTCTGTTCCTTTTGCAGCTGTGATAGATTTTCCATTTATTAAAATTTCGCCATCTGATATTTCATGTAGGCGATTGATCGATCGAAGCAACGTCGATTTACCTGCGCCCGACAACCCTACAATGACAATAAATTCACCTTTATGAATGGTTAAGTTAATATCGTTTAGACCTTTTGTTCCATTCTGGTAAACTTTTGTAACATTTTTAAACTCAATCACGTCACAACCAACTTTCTTTCGTTATAAAATTTGAAAAAAAAACTCAACCATTCCGCTAATATCAGAATGGTTGGGCAAAGTTATTCAAAAAATTTGTTCTCTATTCCGTTTTTACTTTTTTACCGTACTCACGAACGATATCAAATTTATTATCGTCTGACTTCGTGTAACCTTCATGTGAGTAAATATCACTAACGATTGCATGTCCTTCTTCGCTTTCACCAATTTTAATGAAAGCTTCTTGAATTTTTGTTTTCCATTCTGGACTCATATCTGTACGTACACTAATCGTATCATTCGGAATATTTTCTGTATATTGGATAACTTTAGTATCTTCAAATACAGTTGGATAGTCACCTTTTACTA
Organism: Psychrobacillus sp. L3; assembly: GCF_042945595.1. Lineage (GTDB taxonomy): Bacteria > Bacillota > Bacilli > Bacillales_A > Planococcaceae > Psychrobacillus. The sequence goes on from NZ_CP168493.1 coordinate 3,883,703, forward strand.
TATTACGAGCATCTTGGAATATTACCGCTGCGTCTACATCGCCATTTAGAACAGCAAGAACTGCTTGGTCATGTCCTTTTACTGTAACCCCTTGTACATCTTTAAGGGGATCGATACCATTATCCATTAGCATTGCTGCGGGCCACACATAACCAGCTGAAGATGTAACATCTTGGAACGCAATTTTCTTTCCTTTTAAATCTTTCACACTATTAATGTTTGAATCTTTTTTAACGATAAATAATGATTTATAAAAATCCACTAATTCGGAAGACGGTGTCCCATCTTCATTTACACCAAGACGTTGCGCTTGAAGAATAACTTCTGCTGCATTTTTTTCTTTAGCTAATACATAAGCAGTTGGTGGCAAAAATCCAACATCTACTTTTTTAGAAGCCATTGCTTCGATAATCGTATTATAATTAGTAGAAACACTTACTTTTACTGGGATTCCTAATTGATCTGATAATAACTTTTCAAGTGGTTTGGCTTTTGCTTCAAGCGAACTAGCATTTTGAGATGGAACGAATTGAACTGTAAGCTCTTTTGGTTCATAACCAGAAGCTGTTTTACCATCTCCGTCCGAAGATCCACAACCAGCTAAAATACCCGCAATTAAAGCGAATGATAAAACAAGCATTGATAATTTCTTAATCATTTACGTAGCCTCCAAAGTTGTTTTTGTTTTGCAAAATAAATTATAACACAGGATTATTGTAAATAAATTAAATTTTTTGTAAAGAATTTGAAGAAATATTCGAACTTTTCGTTATGATTGAAGATATTAAGCTAGTCTATTATTATTTAAAATAACCCTAAAAAGAAAGTAGAGATAATTATTTATGAAGAAAATTACCATACTTCAAACAAGCGATATTCACGGAAGCGTCTATCCTTTAAACTACGGAAATAATAAAGCGGCACACCTAGGTTTTGGAAAACTAGCTACAAAAATTAAGCAGGAACGCTCGCTAGATGATCAGCTAATTCTGATTGATAATGGTGATTTAATCCAAGGTACCCCTTTAACATACTATTATGTCCAATTTCTAAAAGATAAAAAAAACCCCATGATTCAACTATTAAACCATATGTCCTATGATGCTGCGGTTATTGGAAACCATGAATTTAACTATGGTATGGACGTATTAAATGATGCTGTAAGTGAATCTAACTTTCCTTGGCTTTCTGCTAACATTGTAAACGAAAACTCTAATCAACCTTATTTCGGTTCTCCTTATATTATTAAAGAAATAAATTCTGTAAAGATAGCTATTTTAGGCGTCACAACTCACTACATACCAAATTGGGAAAATGAACATAATATAGCCGGTCTGGATTTTAAAGATTGTCTGAATGAAACGAAGAAGTGGGTTGCATATATTAAAGAAAATGAAAACCCAGATGTTCTGATCGTTTCTTATCACGGTGGCTTTGAGCGAGATTTAGAAACAGGTGAACCAACTGAAAATTTAACCGGAGAAAACCAAGGTTATGCCATATGCCAGGAGGTTGAAGGAATTGACGTTTTACTGACGGGTCACCAACATCGCTCTTTAACCGGCAATATTAATGGCATAGAAATTGTTCAACCATCTAATAATGGACAATTGTTGGGCAAAATAGTCCTTACATTGAATGATCAAAATGAAATATTAGACAAAACTTCTGAACTGATAGCTGTGGATGATGTCAATGCGGACGAAGAGCTTCTAAAAATGACCTCTTATTTTGAAGAAGAAACACAGAAGTGGCTCGACCAACCGATCGGAATGATCGAAGGTGATATGTTGATCAATGACCCTCTACTAGTTAGAACAAGCGACCATCCTCTTATTGAATTCATAAACAAAGTGCAAATGGAAACTGCTGGAGTAGAAATTTCGAATACATCACTATTTAATAACTCTTCTCCAGGATTTGAACCAAATGTAGCAATGCGAGACATAATCTCTAACTATATGTTTCCAAATACATTGAAAGTTCTTCGTTTATCTGGACAAGATATTAAAGATGCGTTAGAACAAAATGCTCGCTATTTTGTTATTAATGAAGAAGGAAATCTTGATGTAAATCCGACTTATATTCTTCCAAAACCCCAGCATTATAATTACGATATGTGGGAAGGCATTGAGTATATCCTAGATATACGAAATCCTATCGGAAGCCGAGTAACCACTTTAAATTATAAAGGAACTCCTTTAAACCTTGATGGTGAATATGATGTCGTTATGAATAATTACCGTGCTGGAGGCGGGGGGGATTTTATGATGTTTAAAGATAAACCAGTTGTCAAAGATATTACTATGGATATGACTGAAATCCTTGCTAACTATATACTTGAAAGAGAAATTATTAAAGCAACCGTTAATCATAATTGGAAAGTGATTTGGTAATCAAGTAAGAAAAATGCATGTGTCCTTTAAGTACATCTTATCTTAACTATTTCGAGAGTGCTTTGTACTAAACATTTGCTACACTATTACCATTAAAGTCTTGGATCGTGAAGTGACTGCGTCACTTCACGATCCATTTTTTTTGATAATCTTGTGGCGGATGTTTGTCCATCGCCATCTTGAAATAAGTAGAGACATGGTGCATTAGGTTTGGTTAATGAGAGAATAAATCTTATCCTATTCTTTTAAAAGCGGACGAAGATACAATTTCGTCCGCTTAATCCTTCTTTACCTATGGATACTATCTATTTTTCTCTAGTACCACCTACTCTAATCATGCAACCATTGATTCATGTAATTGATACTCGCTCCTTGGAAAGCCTCCGCTTGTAACGGAAATCAACCTATTCATGGCATAATTTTTTTATTCTCCTAGTAAATATGATAGAATATTATCTTCTAGAGAGTTGAGCTTATCAACTCTCTTTTTCATGATTACTAATTGAACTTTTTCAAGGCATACCAGAAACTTTTAACTTGTTGGTGAAAGCCTTTTTTGCTTACCTTGTTGTTCCAACGTCTTTGTTAAGATTTGTTGGATGATTGCCGATTCGTTTGTTGCAAGCGAATGGTCAGCTAAATTTACCTGTTCTAACGGGTCTCTTGTCACATTATATAACTCAAATTGCTCTGGGATTGGCTCTTCTTTTATAGTCGTTACACAGAAGTTGTTTATTTCAGTAATCGTTATGTCAACATTACCTGGACTCGACCAAAACATTGGATTATCGAAATAACGAGCTAGTTTCCAAGTCTCCTTTTCTTTCATTTTTCCCGTCTCTAACGTCGTAATCACTGCCTCGATATGGTTCGGTTGGACTACCGATTCATAAGGTACTCCAGTAACTGGGTTCGTTTGATTCAAACCTTTCGAGACATCATCATCTGTCATAAAATAGATAGGTTCATTTGCTCGGAAGAAGTGTTCATTTCCTTTAATTAGTGGTGTTAAATTTCTTCCAACTAATGATCGCGCCTCCGAATGATCGTTTGAAAGCTTTTTACGAATCCCTCCTGCGTTTATCTCCGCCAGTCCCAACAACGTAGGAAGAATGTCTACGTGACTTGTTAACATTTCTGTACAAATTGGTTGTGGGAAAAGAGTAGGATTATGAATAATTAATGGGACATGAATGGACTCCTCATACATGTTATACCACTTTTGATAGAGACCACCGTGTGCCCCCAATTGTTCTCCATGATCGGATGTAAATAGGACAATTGTATTCTCATAAAAACTGGATTGTTGAAGTGCCGTGAAGACCTTTAGCATTTCTTCGTCCGCCTTTTTTGTTAAGCTATAATATAATTGGCGATAGAAATTGTTATCGATAATTGGTTGCAATACCTTGGGGTACGTGATGCGGTAACTTTCTTGAGCGGTAGGTTTAGTAAGAAGAGACTCCCCAACTGTCGGAGCAGGCGGAGTATATGGAAGCGTTGGATCCACTTTAAAGTTAAAGTTTGGAGAAATTGCAGATAGTATCCCATATATTGCAATATCGTGAGGGTTTACAAAGGAGCACATGATAAACCATGGAGTATCCTCATGGTGGCACGTCGACTTTTCATCCAGGGACTTAATTAGTTGGACAGTTTCACTAGCGTACACCTCGTCTCTTCCACTCGTACCAATTCTTGCGGAAGAGGCAGAGTTTCGTGGATTTGCACCGTGGGGCTCTGGTCCAATCCAACCGGAATATCCAAAAGAATCGAGACGGTTCGCCTTTTCATATATTTTTTCTTTTTCTTTATCTGGAACTCCTGTTATTGGGTTATAGCTTACAAACTGATTTTTAGTACCTGGGATTAATATATCTTCATCTGAAGCATGCCATTTCCCTTTCCAAAAAGTATTATATCCCGCAGCTCGAAAGTAATCTCCCATCGTTGGCACCGTGTTTGGATCAAGCCAAAATAGATCTGGATCAAATGAACCTTTCGCGCCTCCGGGAGTTTGTGTTACCCCGTGAAGTGAGGGATATTGCCCGGTATATAAAGTTGCTCTACTTGGAGTACAAGCGGTGCTACCTACATAGTGATTTAAGAATTCCATTCCGTTCTTTTTTAATAATTCATGGGTTAATAAATTTTCTTTCCGCCACTCCTTTAATTCCTGTGTTTCATAGACAGAAGGATAGCGCTCTTGATCAACCATTAAAAAGAGTAAATTTGGTTGTCTTTTTCTATCGTGGTCGTGATTGTGTTTCTTTATATTGTTACCCATTTTTACACCCTTCCTTCATATATTTTAATACTATATGTACATAACAAAAATAACGGTCAGCTATTGTCCCCCTTAATTTCATCCAATTTCATTAAACACAAACAAAACCGACTTCCAAATTGGAAAGTCGGTTTTGTTTGTAATCTTATTTGTGTGCTTATTCTATGGAAGAATAATATTCCTCTTTTTTCACCGTATCAAATCGCCCTTCCCACTTAGACATTACAATCGTAGCAAGAGAATTACCTACTACATTTACTACTGTACGTGCCATATCAAGAAGACGGTCAATACCTGCGATGAACGCTAGTCCTTCAGGAGGAATACCTACAGTTCCTAAAGTAGCTAGTAAGACAACGAAAGAAACTCCTGGAACACCAGCGATTCCTTTGGATGTAACCATCAATACTAAAACTAATGTAATTTGCTGCGTAATACTCAGATTTATATGATACATTTGCGCGATAAAAATTGCTGCAATAGCTTGGTATAAGGTGGATCCATCCAAGTTAAAAGAATATCCCGTTGGAACGACAAAAGATACAATATCTTTTGGAGCCCCGAACTTCTCCATTTTCTCCATCACTTTCGGCAATACTGTTTCGGAGCTTGAAGTGGAATAAGCTAATAGCAGTTCATCTTTTAATACTTTAATAAGATGAAAAATGTTTATACCGACCAGCTTTGCTATGCCACCTAACACAACAATTATAAAAAAGATCATCGTGGCGTAGACGAGTATCATTAACTTTCCAAGTGGAAGCAACGATTCCAATCCAAATTTTGAAACAGTCACACCGATTAAAGCAAATACGCCAAATGGAGCAAACTTCATAATTAGATTCGTCACCCAGAACATGGCATCCGCGGTACCTTGAAAAAATGCAAGCACCGGTTTTCCTTTTTCACCAATCGCCGCAATACCTAAACCAAAAAGTACAGAAAAGAAGATAATCGCTAGCATATTACCTTCCGACATTGCTTTCACAATATTGCTTGGTACAGCATTGACAATTACATCCGCAAAACCATGATGTTGTACTTCTTCACTCGTTTGAACATATTGATCTATATCACCTTTGGATAGTGTTGACATATCCAACCCAGCACCTGGATGGAAGATGTTTGCCGCCAGTAAACCAACAACAATCGCAATCGTTGTAACAATTTCGAAGTAAATTAGCGTTTTTCCGCCCAATTTACCTAACTGCTTTATACTTCCTGTCCCCGCAACACCTAAGATTAAAGTAGAAATAATAATCGGAACTACAATCATTTTAATCATGTTGATAAATATGGTACCAATTGGTTGTAAATAAGTTTCTACTGCAGGATTTCCAAAAAAAATTGCTCCTACAAAGATTCCTAGTATGAGACCGACAAGAATTTGATATGCCAAAGTAAACTTAAACTTTTTCTTCATCTAAAACACCCCTTTTTATATTGAAAACGCTTTCTTATATCCGAAATAGCTTTTACAATATTATAAAAGGGACTTATAAAATCCTACAAAATCCTACATTTATAATTTTATTTATTTTCACCTTGAAGTTTGAATTTGTCCTTTGTTTCTAAATACAGTACTTGAAGAAATTTTTTACTATTAACTTTTACCTTTGCCGTCTCTTTGCTATTTTCTCTTATATGTATCATTTGATTTCTAATTTCTTGAAAGTCAAAATACCGAGGAGCATAGTATTCAAATTCGGGATTTGTATAATCAATTGAGCCTAAAGAAGCTAAATTATTTACCGCTACCAAAATCGTTCTACGTATGCGTTGCTCAATCGCCTTGCTTTCCTTTCTCACATCTACTTGATGGGACTTTGTCTTAGTAGCAATGGATTCGTACAAATCTTTTAAAGGAGGTAATTGAGCTGCTGCATCACGTTGGTTCATAAGAAACTCGATAATAGATACAATATCGTCACTTCCTACTTCTCCGATAATCCCCATATCATTGAGTATCGACAAGACAATTTCCTTTACATTTTGCTGTCTATTCCCAATTTGACTCGGACCAATTTTTTCTAATGATTCCCGAATGGAGAGTATAGAATCTCTTAGACGAAATTGTTCAGCAGTTTTTTTTAGAATACTCTGTACCTCCACACGATTGATGGGCTTATGTATAAAAAATTCTATCCCTTTTTCATAAGCTTCTCCCACCATTTCTTTGTTAACAATTTGAGAGATCATGATGAATTGACCTCGATATCCTTGATTCCTTAATTGTTCAATCGTTTCAATGCCGTCCAATACTGGCATTAATAAATCGATTAAAACTACATTTGGTTGCATTTTAAGGACAGAGGATATACAACTTGCTCCGCTTTCCGCCTCCCCTATGACAAAACCAAGATCTCCTTCCGTTATTATTTTCTTTAGCATTGTTCTACTAGCTTTATCATCATCTACTATAAAATAACGCAGTATTATTCCACTCGCTTTCGTATGTTTTCAGTTGGAATGGAGATTCGAAAAATAGTGCCTTGTGCTGGTGTTTCGATCTCAATTTGTCCTTTCAGCATATAAATAATCTCTTTTACATGAGATAATCCAATACCCGTTGCAGCAACGCCTTTATCGTTAAACTTTGTTGTATAACCCGGTTCAAAGACTATGGGTATATCCTCTTTTAGAATACCCTTGCCTGAATCTTTTATAATGAAATTAGTATTTATCGACTCCTCGAATACTTCAACACTAATCTGACCATTGTCTATGATGGATTCAACGGCATTTGCGGTTAAGTTATTTAACAAAGCAAGAAGAGGAATTTGCTCATCGGTTTCAAAATTAGTCGGCATCGTTCGTTGAAAGGTAATCTTTTTTCCTAATAGTTCGCTGTATTTTTCATTGGCATCTATAACAAGGTTTATAATATCCGAAAGAAAAGGAGGCTGATTTTTATTTTGTACAGTTATTTTCGTAAGCCCTGATAAAATCCGTTGGGAATCTTTTTTAACTTCATGAATTTCCTGTGCAATACGTAATGCTTGAATACTTAGTGGATGCAATTCTTTCTTTTTTAATTGCCTATACAAATCATAACTAGAGGCAGTAATTTGTTCAATATGATTCATAGATTTTTGTAAATAAAGCGTTTCAGCATATAAATCAGAACCGACTCTCAGCATTTCTTGCATCCGTTTCTTTTGTTCAGAAATTGTAATGGAACTATATAACCCAACTACAAAATAGCTACGAAACAATGCAACCCCACTAATCAAGGACAAATCCCAAAAATCTATATTTGTATGGTGCAACAATCCATACCTCGTATGCTGTTCAGCACAGTTTCCGATAAATTCAAACAACGCGGCCCATGCACCTAAAACAAATGGAAACGTTTTATACTTTTCGATTTTAATCAAGTGTAAACCCGCTGAAAATAAAAAATAAAATAAAAAAGCTGGTAAGTGGTTTTTTAAACTGATAGATATATGCATCTCATCAAGTAATATATCCTCAAATAGACGAAAACAAACAACTGTTAAACCTGTAACAATACCTGTTCTTATAATAGAAACTGGTGTCCAAATCAGAATTAGCAGAAAGAAAGCAATACTTCCTAATCCAAAACGAAAAGCCTCTTCGTCAAAGGGAATTACTTTAATTTCGCTTGCAACCATTGTGAAAATGGCAGTTAGAATCAATATGACTCCTTCTGTCCTATTAAAATCCTTATTAAAAATTTTAGTTGGAGAAAGCATTAGTATCACCTGAAAATGAATTTTTTTCTTTATTATATAAGATACAGTATTTTGTTATGCTTTACTTTACTTTGCTTAACTATACATTGTCTGCCCCTTTTCACTCCTATGAGGAAGAGATCGGATAATTGTTACAAATGAAAAAAGAGATACTCTATTCGAGTATCTCCATTTCCCTTTTTCTAGACCTTTAATCGGTGGTTAACAATCTTCTCCCAATAATACTATAGGAGTAAAGTAAAAATTTAAACTTTGAAATTTCCTACTGAATTCTCTAGTTCATTTGTTAAATTGCTTATTAGGTCCGAAGTTGAAGTAACTTCTTCAATCGAAGACCTTAGTGTATCAAGTGAACCCACTACAATATTTGCTTTTTTGGTGGATTCTTGAGAATTATTCGCGGTTTCGAAAATCTTTGCTGTAATCTCCTGAGCACTAGCTGACATTTGTTGAGAGTTAGCGGAAATCTCTAAAACTTGATGTGAAATGTTCTGAATAGCTTCTAATATATCGGTAAAAACCGTTCCCGACTCAGCAATAAGTTCAAGACTCTCTTTTGATTTAGAAGCACCTTGTTCTAAATCATTAACTGTTTTTGTTATAAGTTGCTGAACTTCAGAAATCAAAAGCGCTGTTTGGCTCGTCGATTGATTTGTCTTTTCAGCCAACTTTTTAACTTCTTCCGCTACAACAGCGAAACCTTTCCCATGTTCACCAGCCCTTGCTGCTTCAATAGCAGCATTTAAAGCAAGTAGATTTGTTTGTTGCGATATTTCACTGATATCGTTAATAATGTTATTTATTTCGTCAGATTTATTTCGCAAATCTTCAGCTACTGTTACAGAATTATTCATTAACTCGTTTAGTTCGTTGATATTGGATTCTGAATTATTAACTAAATTACTTCCTGACAAAGCATTTTCTGCAGTATCTATAGCATATTCTGAAACACTTGCTGCAGATTCAGTAATACGTGTAATATCAGAAGTCATTTCCTCCATAACCTCTGCTATATTAGTAAATGATTCAGATTGCTCTTTCGCAATTGAAATAACATGATGTAATTGCTGAGTATTGGACGTATTTATATTGCTCGACGATTGAGCCGTCTCGTTTAAAAGAAAAACGGTTTCGTTAAGCGATGAAGAAGTAGTATAAATTCTTCCTATAAGATTAGATAAACTTTTCTGCATTGCCTTAATAGAAGTAGCCAGTTGACCAATTTCATCTTTGGACTTAACGTTCAAATTCGTTGTCATATCGCCTTTAGAGATTGCACTAGTTAATTCGGACATTCTTTTTAAATTGGAAAGTGGTCCCCTCATTGAAAAATATAACATGACACCAAGAAGTAGTACCGAAACGAAAATGACTACAATCATTTTCGTGAGTAGATTGTTCAAAGGTGCCGTGAATTCAGAAAGAGGTAATTCAACAAACATAGTCCAATTTGTACCGGGTACAGGTGCATAGTAAATTTGTCGGTCTTTCAAGGTAGCATGACCTACTTGACCATTAAGACCTTCTTTTATTACGCTTGAACGCTCTTTATCGGAATCCCCCGTAAGAAAGTTCTCTTTAAGTAGTTTGCTCGAGTCTGGATGATGAATTACAGTGCCGTCCTTCATTAGTATGTAAATTTGATCCGATTTTCCAATTTTGAAATTCGTGTTTTCTTTAAAAACTGTGCTGATTAGCGATGCTCCACTAACCAACCCCTTAATATTGCCGTTTTTATCACGAACTGGAGTTTCAGCACTAATAATAAGACTAGAAGGATTCTCTAAAGCTACGAATGGATCCGAGATAATAGATTTCCCATCCTTAATTACTAAAGGAAAAGTCGATTCGGAGGAAATATCAACTACAATGTTATTTCCAAGATCCAAATTACCTTTAGTATCACTAACACCAAAAGAATTGAACTTCTCACCAAAACGCTTCATTTCCCGTGTGAAATATGCTTCGATCTCTTCTTTCGTTCCGTTCTGTAACACATCAGAGTTAGCAATAACTTCAACTTCGGCCATCCGTGTGTTAACCCATGTTGAGAGCTGCTGAGCATGAATTTTGACTTGATCGTCAGCGTTCTTATTGAGCGAATCTACGATAATACTACTAGCACTTTGGTAAACAATTGCACTAACAACTATAAAAACTAAAATTACAACTGATATAGCGCTTAAGCTGAGTTTGATTGTTAATGACTTTGAAATTTTTTTTAGCAATAGAGTTATCCCTCCTGTTTTGGTATTAAAATACTACAAAATTTATAACACTTATTATTAATTACCTATTTCTAAATACTAAATTATCATCCAACTTATTCTATTTCTATATTCTTAATATATCAAGTAATTCTCTCTAAATTATCTCAAAATTTTGATTTGGAAGAAAAAATAACGATCTAAATAAACCTTTAATATAGAAGTTAGATCAAAAAGTTCAAGAAGTAGACCTCTTTGTTCTATTTGATTTAAAATCAAACTATTAGCATCCATACAAAATTGAAAGTAGCTGAGAAACATGAAGAAATTCCATTTAAATGATGACCATGAAGTAATGATAAAAGAGGCGACGAAAGAATATGCCCAACAGATAATCGATTTCTATAATGTCGTAGGTGGAGAAACAGATTTTCTTTCATACGGGAAAAATGAATTCAACCGTAATATGGAGGAGTATAAAGAGTTTGTAGAATCTACACGACTAGAACAGAACTCCATTATTTTGTTGGCAATTTTACAGGACGAGATTATCGGTATTGGATCTATTAATTCTAGTCAAAAACAGAGAATGAAACATGTAGGAACGTTAGGGATTGTTGTAAGCAAAAAGCTTATTGGACAAGGTATAGGGAGAAAGTTGATGGAACAATTAATTCATTGGGCTATCTCAAATGGGATAACGAAAAAAATTAGTCTCGTCACTCGTGAAGATAATACTCATGCCATCGAATTGTATGAAAAGCTCGGATTTGAAAAAGAAGGCATCATCAAAAAAGACAGCTTCATTAATGGCACATACTATAACACATTCGTGATGGCATTATTTCTTTAATCGTAAGCGTCCAACTCTCCACAAGCCTCATTTAAACTGATATTTATGAACCTATTGGCTATGCTGCCTGTAACTACGCCTTCCTTGACGAAACTAGTTTGGCAGCACTATCCAGTTGAATGTGCGACCTTGTGAGAGAGCGAGAAAGCACGAAAACAACTCCCACGCCGTATAGACTTTTCCGATTTCACCACAAACTGACACCTAAGTTTTACGCTAAACTGATACTTTTAAAAGCATCAATCCTTTGCTAAGATTTTCATTATATATGAAAACAGATTTTAAAAGGAAGGTTTGGGTCTATGCAAAAAACAACAAGTTACACAAAATCACGCACTTTTGATTTAATCCTAGCAGCAATGTTAATAGCACTCGTTTTCGTTTCAACTCTCGTTTTAAATATCAGACTACCTATCGCAGCAAATGGCGGATTGGTTCATCTTGGAACAGCTATGCTCTTTATCGCATCCATTGTATTTGGTCCTAAAAAAGGAGCACTCGCTGGAGCTATAGGTATGGGTATATTTGACTTAGTGTCTGGTTGGACATTGTGGGCACCCTTCACCTTTGTAGCACGTGGGTTGCAAGGATATATAGTTGGAAAGATTGCTTGGTCATTCGGCCGTAAAGGAAACAGCACTGCTTTCAATCTACTAGGTACCATTATTTCGATTCCTGTTATGTTAGGTGTTTATTACATTTGTGAACGGGTTCTATATGGCAGTTGGATTATACCACTTGCCTCTATTCCCGGAAACATCGTTCAAAATGTTGTAGGGATCATTATAGCCATTCCAGTTTCGGTTTTGCTGAAAAAGGTTCCTGTCTTTAAATAGTTTTAAAAAGTCAAAAGTTTATATTAAACATAAAAAGTCAGCTATTACCATAAAGGTCTAAAACTTTATGGTAATAGCTGATTTTCAAATAATATTAATTTTACCTAGTACTTAGTTGTTAGCATAACTCTGCACAAACGCTATTTGAGTGACTTTATTCATTACTGTTTCAAGCTTACAAATCGTATAACTAAAAAAAGATTGTTATCAAAAACAACCTAAATTGAAGGGTTTATTTGTTATAAGGTTCACCGTAACGCATCTAAATGAGGTTTAACATTTTTCACCCAAATGAATTTACTAGAAATTCAATAATGAACAGTACTGATAAAAATGCAATTACTCTTTAAAAGGGGCAACTGGCCAAGCTCAATATTCTTTTGGTTTTAACTGGCACTGCTTATGGGGAGAATAAGCAGAACCTCTCTTGTAAACCTTCTAAAACTTCTTCTGGTACTTCCCTGACACTGATATCCCCACCTAGAAAAAGTAGCCAACTTGTTATTTCGGTCAATTCTTCGGGGTTATTAACATTGATAAAAGTCTTTAGAATGGCTGTGGTTTGGAAAGGATTCGTATAGGAAATTGAAACTTTTAAAGGATGGTATTTTTTGAACTGAGCAATCGACTTTGGACCTAGTTCAAGGACAAGGTTAATTACTTCTTCCTGCTTACTTAGTTTTTCTAAAATCTTTTTCTTACTTAATCTTTTTTTCGTAGGGTATGATTTGACATTGGTGAGATTGTCTACAGGAAAAATCTTCCTCCCTTCATCCTTTAAGTCAAAGCCTTCAATCAGCCAAAGTCCTTTTTCATGATAAAGGTGCAAGAGATAAATTGGATAAGAATTTATTGCATTTTCCTCTTTGATGGTAATCAATAAATAGCTATCCAAAAGAAGGATTTGGATGAGTTTTTCTACCATAGGATGGGGTAGGTCCGATAGATCAAGTAGGTCTGGATTATTGGGGTTGGTTCCTTCAAAAAGCAAGATTTGATTTAAAAGAACAAGGTCATCTTGCTGGTTTTCTGAGATAAGGCCTAGTAATTTTTCAGCTAAAGACTGACGACTCTTTAGATAAGGGAGTTGTTTATTTCTTGTGGCCATAAAGGCAATAAAAAGAGCTTTGATCTCATTATCCGTAAAACGAACAGTGGGCAGGACAGAGTTGTTCATGACAAAATAACCCCCATCCCTTCCAACTTCAGCGACAAGTGGCATCCCCATGGCTTCAATTTCTCTGATATCTCTAATAGCTGTCGAACGAGAGATGTTAAATTCTCGCATGATTTCAGAAATTGTAAAGTGGGCGCGGTTATTGATATACCGCATGATGATATTAATCCTTTCAACTTTTTTCATCGGGACCTCCCAAACAGTATCATTTTTTGACACTGTTTAAGATTATTATAAACTCATCAAGTGAAAATACAAACCATTTGATTAATTTAAAGAAGAGGAAGGTTTTTAATATGGCAGATTATACTTTAGAAGAAAAAGACAGCTTTACCGTTTTGGGTATTGGAACGGAGCTTAAGAGCGATTACACAGACTTTGTTGGCATAAACAAGGAAAAGGCTGACTTTTGGCAGACCGTCAGCCAAGATGGAACGCTTGACACTTTAAAATCCATAGCCACAAATGACTACGTTTTTGCCGTGAATGAAGCGGTGAATAACAAGATGATGCATTATGCTGGTGTCATGACAGAGGCATCGGTACCAGATGCAACGAGAGTAATCCAATTTCCTAAGGGGAAATACATTGTTGTTAAAGGGGAAGGGAATACGGCTGATGAGTTGAGTAATAAGCTTGCTGGCATTGCCTTTGGTCAAGTCTTACCAGAAGCAAAGGATTTTGCCTATGTTGGTGGGCCAAATACTACGGTTGAGATGGGGCAGCGAAACGGCTTAGTATATGGTGAAATGTGGATTCCTGTTGTTAGGAAATAAAGAGATAGAAGGAGAGATGGAATTGTCCTATATCGTTGATTTTAAAAATGTGTCTACGGTTGGTTTAGAGTCTTCACCTGTAGCAGAAGCGCTTGCTGGTTTACGTGCTAATGAAGCCCGTTACTTTATGAACAAATACAAGCATGAATTTACGGTTATACCAGCTAGCGAAAGCCATGAGACCCTTGATTATGTGAACCGAATTTTGAAAGTAGAACGTGATATTGAGTTTGCGGCCAAACCTTTAGAAACGTCGCATTTTCAAGTGGAAAATATTAAATTTGCCTACGTCATTTATGAGGATGGTCTTGTGCTCAACGTCATGTATACGGTTGATGTTGATGGCCCTAAGAAGCGAGCTGTTGGTTTTAAACTTTCTGAGGAGATGGAAATACCAAAGGAGTTAGAAACGAAGTTTAAGTTTGCTAGGCAGAAGTCTAAACTAGCTGGAACAATTCGGGGCACGTATTTTGTAATTAAAGGAGAATATTAAAGTAAGCAAAAACAACCATTCATGCAACAAATGTTCGTCTAGGCATTCAAATAACAAAACAGCACCTCTCCATCAAATTAGGGGTGCTGTTAGTTTTTTTGCAAATATCTCTTTTACTTATGGTAAGGTTCACCTTACCGAGTCTAACGGCGAAATTCGTTCTCGGACAAAATAAAGGGTTCACGCCCCTTAAAATTATATCCATTCCAAAGATAATCTAAAGAAAAAACCAGAGCTAGTATACTCTGGTATAAATATTATCATTAAATTTTAAAATTCTTAACCGCTTCAAGAAGATTATTAGCCTCAAATACAACATCGTCAGAATCTGTTCTTACTTTTTGTATTCCATGAGCCTGCTCTTGAGTAACTGCTAAAAACTCTTCTGTGGATGCTGCATTTTCCTCAGCAACAGCTGCAATATTCTCCATAACCATGGATATTTCATGTGACTTATTATTTACTTCACTAGCTGAAGATGCCGCTTTGTTTATTTGTATTACAATGTTTTGTACGGAACCTTTTATTTGGTCAAAATATTTCTTTGTATCATTTACTGCAATTTCTTGCTTTAATACAACATCTTTTACTAGATTAACCTCATCAACACTTTGAGATGTTCTTGCCTGTATTTCCTTGATAAGTGCAATAATCTCATTACTTGAATTCGCTGATTGTTCCGCAAGTTTCCTTACCTCATCTGCAACAACAGCAAAGCCCTTCCCATGCTCCCCTGCACGGGCTGCTTCTATTGCTGCATTAAGCGCAAGAAGGTTTGTTTGGCTAGCTATACCTCCAATAACATCGACTATATCGCTAATCTTTGCTGATTTTTCAGCCAACATATCAATTGCCATTCCTACATTTTCAGTAGTTTTCTTGCTTTCTTCCATAAGGCTTAACTGACCTACAATAGCCGTAAATCCCTCATCGACAGTTGCATTAACTAATTTGATCATATCTACAGACTTTTCAACATTAGTTGTGATTTCTTGTATATCATTTGTAATACCAGTTACCATCGATGTTCCATTTTGTACTGACTCAGCTTGGTAATTTGCACCACTTGCAATACTATCTACTGTAACAAGTATTTCAGATGAAATATTCCCGGACTGAGCAGCCATGCTATTCATTTCACTTGCTTTAGAATCTACAGTATTTGCAGCAATTATTACTTGCTGTACTAGATTTCTTAAATTGTCAATCATTGAATTATATGCAATAGAAAGTTCAGCGATTTCATCCTTACCTTTAACATCAATTTTTGTTGTAAAATCACCATTAGCCATGTTCTTAGAGTTTTCTATAAGCTTTAAAATAGGGCGAACTACTACTCTTGAGAGCAAGATTGCAATGATTGCCACACTGATCAAAGAAATGACAATAATAGTAATTGCTGTTTGCTTAGATTTCATGGCTTGCTCATTCATTTCTTGAAAAGGAACATCTAAAACTAGCCGCCAACCTGTCCTCTCGATTTCATTATAAGAGGCAACAATACTTTGACCACTATCATCTTGATAATTTAAGATGCCGTTTTTATTAACCAGAACATTCTTGTTAAACAGTTCAGCGGTATCGTTACTCTCCATTTCTTTTAAATTCTTGCCAATTTTCGTGGGATCAGGATGAACCAGAATTACACCGTTGCTTGATATTAAGTATCCTTTTCCTGTTGTAGCAACTTTAATATCTTTAACAACTTTGGAAATTTTGGATACATCAAGCATCGATTGAACAATCCCTCTAAACTCCCCCTTATCATCTACAAGCGGAACATCGATGATAATGATGTCAAGATCTTCATTAACAGCTTTAAGAATATCGGAGACTGCGACTTTTTTGGTACTCATTGCATTTTTAACATTTTGGAATTCACTTCCATCATAACTTTGGTCACTCGTTTCATAGACATACCCTTTCGTGTCCACATACGAATATACTTGTACGTCATGATCGCTTTGTGCCAAAATCTTAAGAACTGGGATAACTTGTTTAGGGTCATTATTCAAAAATTCTGGATGCTCCTTCACCACAGCTTGCATCGATTCAATTTTTTGTGAAATCCAGTCGTTAATATATTTCGCATTAAGATTTGTTGCCTCTTCAAAAGCGTCTTCAGATGTTGTACTAATGGCAACGTTGGATTGCATGAGTAAAATGGATGAAGAAGCAACAAGTGGAATTAGCGATATTGATAGCAAAATAATCATTAATTTGAGCTTGAAAGATTTATTAATGGCTGAAAAAAGATTTTTACGCATATTTGTCATCCCTTTTTTAAACATAGATTTTGTCGTTTTATTGTTCAAGTCTCAATTTCAAATTTTCCTAAAACCCAGAAAACATTTCCCCTTTCTATAAATCTTGTTTGAATCAATTACAGTGTCTGCACTCACATTGTAAAATCATAATACTACATAAAACGCCAAATTTCACCATTAAACTGTTATTTTATTCTATATTTTTATGCAATTTCGACAAAACAATCCTTATTACCTAAAATATATAGAAAACTCCCGTATTAATGCTAAAGATCTCCGTAATTAGTCTTTATGCGATTTTTATGAAATACTAATCGCTATGTCAATTGCACCTATTAGAACAAATTAACTAGCTATTTTATACTAGTAGAGGCTGTTCTCTAAAGTTAATATGTTCGTACAATTGGAGATTTATAATTTGCAAAATGTTGTTCAATTTCGATGAAAGAGTTAGAAAACAGCATTGCTTTTTTATCTGCTTCAGTTTAATAAAACATTTGTTATCAACTCATCATAAAAATCTTTTATTTTATCCAAGTAGCAACCTACATTGAATAAAATACATGGATTTTGGTGTTGTCCAATTTTTGCCCATGAAATTACCTCAGAGATTTCTTCTAGAATTCCAGGTTCCTCAGTCAATGCAATATAGCAGTTCCCTAATTCAATCATCTTGTTTTTACGTTCAGACATAGGATGAACAGATTCTAAACGAGTTAAATTAGGATGACTTAGCTCTCGATAAACTTAAAATGTTGGAATAATGCCGAATACTTTACCGTTATGTATAAAAACTTCATCTAAAATCACGCCCATTAGACCAATTTTTCTTCGCCATATACTAAAGTATCACCATATTCCAAGTGATTTTGCTGCCTCTTTGTATAAATCATTGTTACTTAGGCTTGCACCACAGTAAACTGAAATATTCAAATTTTATTCCTCCTTTACGCTACCATTCTAGCAGTATAATGAGTGGTTTTCATTGAATATTTTTGAATACAAAAAGTGGCTAACAGACTTTTATAAAGAACGAGGCTGATATGACTTAATCGCCTTTATTCGTGTGCATTTTTTAACGGAAGAGGTTGGTAAAGTTTCAAAAGCCATTCGAACAATTGAAATTGAGCGTGATCGTCCAAATGAAGAAAATCTACCAAAAGAAAACCAAATTGAGAATTTAAAAGAAGAACTAGGCGATGTTCTCTATAATTAATTTATTTTAGCTGATTAGTACGAAATTGATTTAACTGAAATTATGTTAAGCCATAAAGATAAACTTACAAAACGATATCAATAATAATGCATCTAACCTTTAAAAATCCCTAAATAAAAGTTTTAAAAATAGCAAAACCACCTAAATCGTTATCACATCAACGATCTAGGTGGTCCTTTTTACAAAACCTCATTTACCCATGATACGGTTCTCCGTGATATGTCTAAATGAGGTTTTCTTATTGTTTATTTTTGAAAACTTTTAGTTAAAAATCGAATTTCTGAACTGCATCTATTAATGATCCTGTTGCATAATACCTTCTGTCAAAGGATCTTAACTCTCTTCAGATAAACATTTCATAATTGCTTGAAGTAAATTTCCTTCTCTAATTATTTTATTTCTGTCCCCTTCAATTACTTTTAAATTAATTTTTCCATTTTGTGAATATAACTTTCTATAAGAGTCCGATCTAAACGGTACTTCTATATGCATTTTTATTAATTGTTCAAGTTCTTCAATATCTATTAAAACTACATTATAGAGTTCTATGGATTTAATCCATTCTTATGGATAACCATGGGATAGAATGAGGGCTGTCACAAAAGTCACTTTTATGACAGCCCTTTTCATTTTTTACATGCACAATAAATGTAAGTGTTTGTTATTTAGAAGCAACTTTTATGACTCTTGATACACTTTCGTTTCCAGCCTTGTCTTTAGCCACAACAGTTACGCTTGTGCCTGCTTTTTGGGCTTTAATCTTCACAGTGAATTTCCCTTTTGAATTTGCTTTTGCTTCCCCTAATAATGTTTTCCCGTTATAAACTTGTACAGTAGCATCTTTTTCAGTTGTACCTGTAACTGATTTAGACTTTGCTGTTACTTTATCTACTTTAGGAGCATCAGGTGCAGTGAAATCTGGCATGTTTGTTAAAGAAGGCAGACCAGAGATATAACCAATACCACCTGTTTTATTAATACCAATTTGTTCGTCAACAGCTTTAAGTAATTCATCTTTATTAACAGCTGTAATTGACTTAGCATCTACTTCATCACCAGGATGCTGGAAATTACTTAAAATGTATGAGAATCCATTGCGGTCATCAGCAGCAAATAATCCAGTTGCTTCCGCTCCTGCTGGAACAGATAAGACACGATCTAATTCTTTCGTATCAACATTATATGCCCAAACGTAGTTATTTGTGTGAGCTCCGCTATCTTCACCAATAAAGAGTGTTCTCATTGATTCAGAGTAACTTAAGTTATCTGGATTGGCTACCTTATCTACATTTGCAGTGTTTCCAAATGAATCAGCTTCTTTTAAATCTTCACCAACAACTAATCCAGACATTGATGGTGCTACATAAGAGCTATTAATGGCCTTTCCTTGGCTATCCTTTTGACCACCTTGCAAATCTAATTGATAAGTTACACCAGCTTTAATTTTTGGTAATTGAATTTGGTCTGCTGGGTCTTTTCCTGTTGAATCTTTTTCCATAGCCTTACTTTGATCGGAAATTGCGATATATACTTTTTTATCCTTTTCGTTTAGTGCTAGACCTTCCATTTTGTTAAATTCTGTAGTCGCACCAAGAATGGCAGCGTAACGGCGAGTTTCAAGGAAGGCTGCTGCTTTTTCTTTGCCAGGTTTAAGTTTTAAATACTCAACTTTTCCTTCATTTGAGTATGTTTTAATAGCTGTAAAACCTTCTTTAGGCGCATCTGAAGTTTCAAAAATATCATTGAATGTAATGCCGCTATCAATAATAGCTTTCACTTCTTTATCGGTTTCATGTCCTAAATTAATCCATTGTAAATCTCCTGAACCACCGTTTTCAGTACCAGTTTGTTTAAATTTGGCTGCATATAATGTACCTGATGATAAATCTTTTTCTCTGTCGGCCACATACATAAACATTCCTGTATTACCGCCATCATCCCCGTAAAAAACAGTTTTGTTATCAGGCATTACTTTCGCTAACTCATGAGAGAAGCGTCCTGTACTGTAATGCTTTACAACTGATGTTTTCCCGTTCTTTTCTACTGTAATTTCAGGAGTGTACCCATAGAAATAAGGATTAGCCTTTGCTTTATCTCCAAAATAGAATTGAGAGAATGTTTCAACTTGACTTCTTACTTTCGAAGTTGGATCTAAGAAAAGTCGCGCATCTGGTTCGTACTCTTCAGAACCTAAATGTGTATTCCAAGGAGATAATGATCCGTTACATGGAATCCAAAGTCCTTTTACTGCTGAAAAATCAATTTTTTCTACTTTTAAAGGTTTCAATTCACCTGTTTTTTTGTCCTGTTCCAACTCAGTTAAAGACATAGATGCAGGAACTAAACCGTATGCTGATTTACCAGCAGCATCAATGGTCTGATATTCATAATGTGTAACCATATAAAGTTTGCCGTTAATAGGCAGCATTAAGCTGTTTGAATCCGGAGCATCGGAGACAAAGTATTTTCCGTCTGTGCTGCTTGGATCCTTAATTGGATTTCCTTTTACATCAATTGGTGTACCTGCTGGGATTTTTTTCCCTTTAACAGTTGCTACCTTATCTTCCGATTTAAATAGGTAGTTGTAGGACAACGGAAATGTTTTTACTTTTCCATTGCTATATTTCACATCAACTGTTGCGGCTGTATACGTTTTTACCATTTCTTCAATAGTAGATGGTGCTTTCATTCCATTAAATTTAACAGCTTCTATTGTTATATTTTTCTGAGCATTCACTGCTGTCGGTGATAATGCTGGAACTGTAATAGCTAGAGCAAGCGCTAAAGTAACACTTTTTTTCACAATTTTGATATTAATCATCTAATAATCCCCCTAGTAGATTTCTTTTGTGCAATTCTATTAAACTTTATGGATGTTAATTTACTGTTGATTTGATTTTAATTATTTGTAAACATTTGATGTTACTAGTGCTCTTTTTCGTAACATTCCAGGAAATAATGGCAAGATATTGAGTTAATAAGCTTCGTGTAGTTCTTTAATGTTGTATAAAGAGATTTAGATAATATGTCATCTCATTTGTTAGCACTATTAGATCAAAGAGATGAATTAAAAGCTTTGATTGAAGCTGATTATCGTTCAAATTTATAATATCGTTTACCAAAAATAGCACCATCCACACGTAATGGAATGGTGCTGTCCCTGTTTTTCAAAAAACCTCATTTACTTATGGTAAGGTTCATTTTTAATGATGCGAAATGCTCGATAAATTTGCTCAATCAATACTAACTTCATTAATTGGTGTGGCAATGTCATTTTCCCAAATGATAGTTTTTCATCTGATCGTTTCAATACTTCTTCTTGTAAACCTAGTGACCCTCCAATGACAAATGCGATTTTACTTTTTCCATACGTCATTAAGGATTCTAGACCACTTGCTAGCTGTTCTGAAGATTTCATTTTACCGTCAATTGCTAGTGCAATAACATATGTATCTGCACTGATTTTCGCTAAAATGCGTTCTCCTTCTTTTTTCTTTACGATTTCCATATCTGCTTCACTTAGATTTTCTGGCGCTTTCTCATCAGGCACTTCTATCAAATCCATTTTTGCATAACTATTCAATCGTTTTGCATATTCTTCTATACCCAGTTTTAAGTACTTTTCTTTCAATTTCCCAACCGTGATAATTTGTATATTCACAGGTTATCCACCTTCACATTTCATTTACAAACAACTTATCCACAAATGTTATCCACATATCCACATTGCTTATCTACATATTGTGTTTTATTTTTCATTTTCTACAATATATATTGCTTGCTCATCACAGTATGTGCACTTTGTGGATAACTTTTCTTCATTCAATATTTTTTCTAGCATTGGAAAGGTTTTTTGCTCTGCTACAAACATGTCTAAAGCTTGATTTATATGGTTTTCGCAACTGAATATTCTCAATTTTTCACTACCTTCCTATTTACTAATAATTCACTAAGTTATACACAAATCGTTCGTTGTTATCCACAATCTATTTTACCAAACGAAAAGCGAGTAGGAAAGAATAGCTTTTCTTTTCCTACTCGCTGTGTAAAACTTTTATTTACAATAAAAAGTTATCCACATCTTTATAAACTGTCTGTATCCACCAATTTAAGCGTTAGATCCACAATTTTTCCGTCTCTATACACTTTCACTTTTAATTCGTCGCCAATTTCTTTTTCGTTATATAAATGTTTTCTTAATTCAATTGTATTTTCTATTTTTTCTCCGTCCATCTCTACAATAACATCATAAGTCTTCATTCCAGCTTTAGCTGCAGGTGAATTTGGAACGACTTCATTTACCACAACACCTGTAGTTACTTCTGCTGGTAACTTCAAAGTATCCTTTTGATGAATTGCTGGTACGTTTGTTAAATCAACTAATGTAATCCCCATAGAAGGACGATTCACTTTACCATTCCGCTCCAAATCCTCAATAATTGGAATTGCGGAGTTAACTGGGATTGCCAGACCTATACCTTCAACAGCGGCCTCAGATATTTTCATGGAATTAATCCCTACAAGTTGACCGGCTAAATTTATTAACGCTCCACCACTATTACCAGGGTTAATAGCTGCGTCTGTTTGTAAAACTTCTGCTTGCCAATCTACCACACCATCTCCATTAATATCTACTGGTATTGCACGATCTTTACCAGATACAACCCCAGTGGTTACAGATCCATAAAAATCGAGTCCTAGTGGGTTACCAATGGCAATTACAGTTTCACCTTGTTTTAATGCATCTGAGTCACCAAATGTAATGACAGAATCTACTCCCTTAGCATCAATTTCAAGTACCGCTAAATCCGTCCAAATATCGGTACCTACAAGTTTTGCTTCTACCTTGGTTCCATCAACTAATGTTACTTCTAGTGATTTCGCACCTTCAACAACATGGTTATTCGTAATGACGTACGCCTTTCCGCCTTCTTTTTTATAAATAACTCCTGACCCTGTTCCCGCTTCTTGTGTAGATTTTGAATGACTCCAAAAGTCAGTAACGGATTGAATATTTGATACACCGACTACAGCACCCGAAGCCTTTTCAACCGCTTCCGTAACACCCGTGTTCACATCTACAGAAAGCTGTTGCGTTTCCATAGAAGTTTTGGTCGCTTTCGTTCCGTTATTAGTTGGCAAATTTGTTAACACGGATGGTATTAAAAACCAAACAAGCAATGCACCTACCATTACTCCCGCTAAAGCACTAAAAAAATAGCCTGCTAAACTTTTTTTCTTTTCTTTTTTAGGTTCCTCCTGTGGTTCATATGGATTGTAATCGTCCATTTTTCATCTCCCTTTCATTTTACATATATGTTTATGTTATTAATTTACCCAATTAACATTAAAATAAGATGAAAATCAATTAAAAGTTTAATAAAACATACGTGTAGGATTTAAAAAAAATAAAAAAAGCTCCAAAGGCTAAAATAGCTTCGGAACTTTCTCTTTTACACAACAACTAATTCAGTTGGCACGTTTGCATCGGTATCATGGAGATGTACATATTCTCCCGTAATAATACCGCAAGATTCAAGTGTTTGAGTAACACTCATACGAGCAAGATCTTTCATATTATTATCTTTACTTAAATGAGATAAATAAATATTTGTATTTTTTTTATCTACAACTTCACTCATTGCAACAGCTGCATCTTCATTGGATACATGTCCTACATCGCTTAAGATTCTTCGCTTAACAGACCAAGGATAGCGTCCCATTTGAAGCATACTTACATCATGATTACTCTCAAAGACAAAGGAATCTGCTCCCTTAATATGCCCTTTCATCCGGTCACTTACGTAACCAGTGTCTGTAATCAAGACAAGTTTGCGACCATTTTCATGAAAAATATAAAACATGGGATCTGCCGAATCGTGTGATACAGCAAATGACTGTATATCGATTGATCCAAATGTTTTAACCGTTTCCATGTCAAATTGAAATCGTTGGTCAACGGACACATTTCCAATAAGTGAATCCATCGCTGACCATGTTTTTTCATTTGCAAAAATAGGCACACCATGTTTCCTTGCTACTACACCTAACCCTTTAATATGATCACTATGCTCATGTGTGACAAAAATACCTGACAGCTTTTTTATATCGCGATCAATTTCACTAAAGAGTTGCTCCATTTTCTTACCGCTCAGTCCGACATCTACTAAAAAGGAGTGCTCATCACTTTCCACATAAACTGCATTTCCACTACTGCCACTTGCTAATACACTAAATCTCATTGTTAGAACTCCTTACTTTACTACTGTTGGTTCCGTCTCTTTTGGAATTTCAATAATTTTTCCTTCAACTGCATTTACAAAATATTCTTCCGACGTTTCATCCGATAGTTTAACTAATATATGCCAAGTTGGTGCAAATACTTGCGTTCCTTCTAGTTGCGCTAATGTAGAGTATCCTAGACTAACCTCTTTTACTGTAGAGTCAGGTTTTAGTATCCCTCGTTTATACAGAACTTTAATGGCTTGCATGGATGATAATAAGCTTTTCGATTCATTATAATCTTCTAAGTTATCCAAGAGACTTTGTTCATAACTAACGATCTCTTGTTCTTCATTAAAATACACAATTAATTTTGCATATTTATTATTATAAACTAATCGATTATTGACTTTTTGAAAAAATGTAACGGAGTTATTTTCCTCATCTATGCTCCATAATCCATAAGCGTTTCCACGTATGATATTTTCCTGAAGTACTTTTTCCAACTTATTTTCTTCCGTAATTGGAAGTGGTTTAACAAAGGTACTTGTAAGTTGATAGCCATTTTTCATTTCTACTTTTTGGTTTGGTAAGTTGTCTAATTCTTCTGCACTAAAAGTATGAAGATTTCCTGATACATAAGAGGCTTCTAAAATGTCAGATTCCATTTTTGGAACCTTAATATTATCAAGTAAAAATCGTTCCTCTATTGGAGTATCGCTACGAACTTCTATATCCTGTGCTTCATTATATCTATTTAAGTAAAGAGAAAACAAAAATACATTTAAAATAGAAAATACAATTATAAAGATAGTCTTTGTTTTATTCCAATCCAAATTTGCCACCTCCCAGTATTTCTGGAGATACTCGAACCCATAAACCCTTCGATAAATAATACCAGGACGGTTCTAGATTTAACAATGGCTGTTGGTCATCTTGCGACAAATAATAACTCACTACCATGTCATCCACAGATGACATTTTTAAATCTGGAATTGTAGACATCAAATCATACGTGACTTGACCAGAAGGCAATTGCATTTTTCTTGTTTTAAAAGGGGAAGAATCAGTTAATGTATAATATGGTCTAATATATCGATAGACTCGATTCACTCCCCAATATTGCGTAATTTCGGTAGACGTATCATTACTAAAAACAGGTAATCCATTTAAGTAAAGCTGATAACTAACTTGCTGGGTAGCAGAATTTATGCGATTATATCGATATTCATCTGTCCAACCACTATGCTCATTAACGAAATCCAAACTATGCTGAATGAGTTCTGCTGGATTACTTGAATTTTGACTTTCCGATGCAGGATGCACATAACTTAATTTTTTTTGCAAAAAATTAACCGTCATTAATGCATTATCGTCGGTGTACTGCTGTTCTCTTGGTCCGTTAGAATTACTACGAACAAGACTAGGGGAAGTAAATAAAGCATTTTTAAATTTTTCTGGAGCAATTTCCTCTAGTAAATACGTATACCCTTTGACCTCTTCTGGACTAGTTGAAACATACAGAGATAGTTTACCTGGTCTTTCTATTTCATTATACGGTGGAAAGTTATTAGTTTGTTTAATTATACGTTCCGAAAATGCTTCTTTATCGACTTTATCAACGAGGGATTTATATATTTTTTGGTTGGTTGTATTAATAAAATAAAATACCAGTTCATCTTCCGAAGGGCCATTCCAGTCAACTACTAAACGATTAAAAGAGGTATCTGGTAAATTATGATCAGCAAACGAAAAGATGCTGCTAAACGTCTTAATAGGAACCTCTGTAGGATAGAAGAATGTTACTCGATTGGACATTGTAATATAATCATTTATTTGCAGAAAACTTGCTTTGTTGTTTACAGGTTCTATCTTTTTTAGTTCCCAAGTTTTCATGGAATTAAATACTTTTTCAATATTAAGTGGGGTTTCTGAACCAGTCAAAGTTTCCCCATGACTATATAATATACGATAAGGCTTCACTAGATCTTCTATTCTCTTTTTCTCTGCAATGGAGATATCAACGATTGGAGGAGTATCAATCGTATCGTACGTCGGAGAATAGGTCCATATAGTAAAGGTGAGCGTCAAGCTGAGCAGGATGAGCAAGAGTAAAATAACGGATTTTACTTGTTCGATATACTTCAATCCCACTCACCTTCCTCATCCAGTTCAATTTTAAGTGTGAAAAATACCGTTGTTCCTTGACCCTCTTCACTTTCAGCCCAAATGGAACCCCCATGTGCTTCTATCATTTCCCGGGCAATTGCTAGTCCAAGACCAGTTCCTCCCATAGATCTTGCCCTTGCACGATCTACTCGGTAAAAACGATCGAAAATTCGCTCCACATTTTCAGAAGGTATTCCCATACCATCATCCGATATCATCACCTTCAACTCTTGATCCTTCACAACTATTCCAAATCGAATATTACCGCCATCGGGCGAATATTTTAACGCATTGGAAATGATATTATCAATTACTTGTGTTAGTTTATCTGTGTCTATCTCCACATAATAAGGTACTTCCGGAAGGATTCGATGAAAAGTTACATTTTGAGATTTAGATAACTCAAAACGATCAATGATTCGATTGAAAAATTGATTGAAATTCACAACATCCCGATTTAATTCATAATCTCTACTATCCATTTTGGATAATTGAAGCAGATCATTTACTAGACGAATCATTCGTTGTGTTTCTGTTTGCGTAACTTGAAGAAAGGATGGTGCAATTTCCTCGTCTCTCCAGGCTCCATCTGCTAGTGCTTCTAAATAACTACTCATGGTCGTAAGAGGAGTGCGCAATTCATGAGAAACATTTGCAACAAATTCTCTCCGTTCCATATCAATCTTCTCTTGTTCGGTATTGTCATGAAGAACTGCTATGAATCCATTCACAAAACCTGTTTCTTTTTGAATAACCGAGAAATTTACACGCAATATAAAAGGTCTTTCTTGTGTGCTAAAGTCGAGTGTCATGGATTCCTTGGAATGAATTAAGTCTTCAAATGATTGCGCCATGTCTATTCCTAATACAGAAATAATAGGACGATTTAAGACCATTTCTCTAGGAACACGTAGAAATTGAAGCGCTGGATCATTGATTAAAATAACTCTTCCTTTCCGGTCTGTTGCAATTACTCCGTCTGTCATATTGGTAAGCACAGAAGCAAGTTTTCTTCTTTCCGCTTCTGTAGTAGATTGGGCTTCCTGTAATCGATTTGTTAAATGGTTAAAGGCAATAGCAAGTTGACCAATTTCATCATCTCCATATACACGTACTTTCCTAGAAAAGTTACCTTTTGCCATCGCTTGCGCTTGCTTTCTCATATCCGATATAGGTCGTGTAATTGTTTGTGCTATTAATATACCAAGTACAATTGTGATAGCTAACGCTACCGCTGTTCCACCTGCTAGAATTTGATTGATTTCATTCATTTGGACAAACACATTTTCAATATTGGATTCGATATATAACGTTCCAATTACTTCTCCTTTAGAAATAATTGGGGTTGCTAAAATCCAAATTCGCTTTCCCGAATCCAAAAAAATATTATCAAAAGCCGTTTCTGCCGTTATGGAACGTCTTACTATATCGTCCATTGATCTTTGTCCAACAATTGCTTGATTGTTAATATCTGAAGTTGCGAGAATTTGATACCTTGCATCTATTACTCGAACCTCTTTAATGTCATCCGAATCGAGTCCAGACAAAATAGAACGCAAACTTTGCTCTTCAGTTTCGTCTCCTTCTGATCGTATTTTCAATATCTCTTCTCGCGCACTAAATTCTAGTAGACTTACACGATCCGAAATAGCGTGCTGAAAATTTTCTCTTAACGTTTTCTCAAGCTGTTTTACAAAGTAAAGACCAATAATTTGCATCGCAATAATTATTAGTAATATATATATGAATACAATTTTTACGTGAATCGATTTAAAATAACCAACCTTTTGCATTCTTTCTACTCCTGTTCAGGACTTCGTAAGTAGTAACCAACGCCTCTTCTAGTAACAATCCATGTAGGGTGACTTGGATTATCTTCAATCTTTTCTCTCAAACGACGAATTGTAACATCAACTGTTCGAACGTCTCCAAAATAGTCATAACCCCATACTGTTTGCAATAAATGTTCTCGAGTCATTACTTGTCCAATATGTTTTGCTAAATAATGCAATAATTCAAACTCGCGATGCGTTAATTCAATTGTTTCATCTCTTTTTAACACCAAGTAAGCATCTGGTTGAATCGTAAGGGGACCAATTGTAATATCATTTGTTACAACTTCCGTATCTCCTTGAATTGTTTGATGTCTTCTCATATTTGCCTTTACTCGAGCAATTAACTCTCGTGTGCTAAATGGTTTTGTTACATAATCATCAGCACCTAACTCTAATCCAAGCACTTTGTCAATCTCTGAGTCCTTGGCAGTTAGCATAATGATTGGAAAATCATATTTTTTACGTATTTCTCTACAAACCTCCATACCATCTCGGTTTGGAAGCATAATATCCAATAGCATTAAATCAGGTTGAATTTCTTCTGCTTTCTTTAATGCTTCGTCCCCATCATAAGCACAAAATACTTGATAACCCTCTTTTTTCAAATTAAATTGAAGAATATCTGCAATTGGCTTTTCGTCGTCGACTACTAATATCTTTTTACTCATTGACTGAACCCCTTTTCGTAATATGTATATGAATAAAGTATATTATTTTTGCGTTCATTCTTTTACTCTAACATGCTTTGAAACTATACGCACCATTTTAAGTAGAATACAAAGTCGGCATGTCGAGGAATGTTGAATTATTTCCTGGGAAATGTAGAACAATAGCGAAATTCATCCATTTTGTACCGTTTAAACACATTTTTTCTGCTGAAATAAAACAAAAAGAGAGATAGTCTAGCTAGAGACTATCTCCTTAATATTTTCATTTTAAGACAGATAAAGGATTAATCGTAACTCCGTTTTTTTCTACTTCAAAATGTAAGTGAGTGCCTGTTGCACGTCCCGTACTACCCATATCACCTAGTTTAGAACCTTGAGGAACAACATCTCCTTCACTAACACTAATAGATGAAAGATGAGCATAAGTTGTCTTATAACCATTTTGATGATCTACTATTACTCTTTTACCGTAAGTTCCATCCCAACCTGCGGCTACAACGACACCATTATCAGTTACTTTGATCGTAAATCCGCTAGGACGAGCAATATCTATTCCTTCATGTTTTCGGCCCCAACGGTAACCCATTTGACTAGAAATATATCCACCTTCTGCTGGCCAAACAAAAACCCCTGATCCTCGAGAAGGAATAACTTTAGTACCTTTTAATACTATGTTCTCCTTTGGTTCTACAAGAATCGTTTCTTCTATAATAGATCGCCCTACTTGAATACCGTTTTTTTGACGTACTAAATAAGTCGCGATCTTTTTCCCATCTGAACCTTCTTGTTTTACCTTCGTATCTCCTTTATTCATCTCATCATTTTCTACTACAGTTTTAGTATGCTTTATTACCTCAACCAATTTTTTCTCGTATTGAACTTCTACATTAACAATAGGTTTTAAGACGGTAACATTTAAGACTTGCCCTATTTGTAATACTGTAGTATCAGTAATCCCAGGATTATTTTTCATTAGCTCTGCAGTCGAAAGGTTATACTTGCTTGCAATCTTCCCCAAAACATCTCCTGCCGTTACTTTATATTCTTCTTGTTCTAGTGTTCCATCTAATAGAAGTTTTACAGCATCTTCTGGTGTTACAATTTTCTCTGGTGTTACACTTACTGTAACACCAGAAACTTTCTCTTCTAAAATTATATCTGCAATTCGTGTTTCATCTTCTTTCAATTCGGGTAAAGATTCATGAGGACTCTTTCTTTCTTCTAGTAGGTTTAACTCTTCTTCCGTAACAAAATGCAGTTTTAGTTTACGAATAACTTCTTGATATGCATTCAAATCTTTGACGTAGACGGCCATCTCGTCATTGACAGATAATGCAAACGCAGTTGCTTCTACTTCAATTATTTTGACTAACTTTTTAAGGGTTGCTTCATCATTGGTGGATTGTGTAAAAACTTGTTCAGGTACAATAGATAGATTGGAACCTGCTTTAATGGAGAAATCTTCGTACTGAGTACTTGTAGCTTGTTCTTTTTGTTCTATAATCTTTTGTATCTCTTTTTTATCAGATAATGTTCCTACATATTGGCCATTAGAGTATATATGATAGACTTCTTTTAATGTGCTTTTTTTACCTTCGTTTGCAAAAGCCATATTAAAGGATAAACACGAAATTAGTAGAATTGATACGGCTACTTTTTTCATCATCTTTGACTTTCCGTTTGAAAGAACATCTAGATGACTATCAGTTTGTTCCTCATTCTTTCTTTTCAAAAACATGATAAAGCCCCTTCCAAATTCATAAATAGTTAATATCTCTTTTTTCATGCTATTCTAATTTAACACAATTAATATAAATATGGGCACGAAAAGAACGTATTGTAAAGAAACTGTATAATTAAATCCTTATTTTTCATTTATTAACCAGAAAATTACTGTTTTTATTGATTTGGCTTAATTTATAGCTTTTATAGTTTACTTTTCACCAAAATAACCATTTTTTATACATATACTCTTTTTATTCAATGTTATATTTGTCATAATAGGAGATTATAATTATTTTATATTTACCTTTTCGACAAAAAACACAAAAAAACCGTTACGAAGTGAATTACTTCTAACGGTTTTTTAAAGGTTAAGGAAACATGTGTTTTTTTACTTAGTAAATACAGACACCTACGCATCGCAAAAACAATATGGCTGATGGGTAGACATAGACCTTCTACTTTTTTATCCTAACGCCAAACGCTTGAGATAATGTTAGTTTGTGTACGATCTGGTCCTACCGAGAATATAGAAATTGGTACACCGGTCAGCTGAGAAACACGTTCTAAATAATGACGAGCCGTTATTGGCAGTTCATCTAATGTTTTGCAACTTGTTATATCTTTGCTCCAACCTGGTAGCTCCTCGTATACTGGTTCACATTCAGCTAGCATACGAAGATTTGCTGGATACTCAGTAATTAGTTCCTCTTTATATTTGTAAGCAGTGCAAATCTTAACAGTTTTCAGTCCTGTTAATACATCAATGGAGTTAACCGTTAAATCAGTTAGACCACTTACACGTTTAGCATGTCTAATTACCACTGTGTCAAACCAACCAATACGACGTGGACGTCCTGTAGTAGTTCCATATTCTTTTCCTACCTCACGAATTTGATTTCCTACATCATCAAAAAGCTCAGTTGGGAAAGGACCATCACCTACACGTGATGTATATGCTTTACATACTCCAACGACATGATTAATTTTAGTTGGACCTACACCTGCTCCAATTGTTACACCACCTGCAACAGGATTCGAAGAAGTAACGAATGGATATGTCCCTTGGTCAATATCCAGCATTACTCCTTGGGCACCTTCAAATAATACGCGACGACCTTCATCTAGTGCATCGTTTAATACTTTTGAAGTATCCGTTACGTATTTTTCAATCTCTTGGCCATAGTTATAAAATTCTTCTAAAATCTCTTCTACCGTAAATCCTTCTGTTTCGTAAAATTTTTCAAACATTCTATTTTTTTCATCTAAATTGCGCTCTAATTTTTCTTTAAATACTTCGTAGTCGAGAAGATCTGCAATACGAATACCAACTCGTGCAGCTTTATCCATATACGCTGGACCTATCCCTTTACCTGTTGTTCCAATTTTATTTGCACCTCTACGTGCTTCTTCTACTTCATCTTGTTTTAAATGATAGGGTAAAATAACATGGGCACGATTGGAAATACGTAGATTTTCAGTTGCGACACCACGATCATGTAGACCTTTTAGTTCTTTTACAAGAGCTCTTGGATCCACTACCATACCATTTCCAATAACTGAAATTTTATCTTTGTAAAAAATACCTGAGGGGATAAGGTGAAGTTTATATGTTTCTCCTCCAAAAATTATTGTATGCCCAGCATTGTTACCACCTTGATATCGTGCGATGACCTCTGAATTCTCGGATAGAAAGTCTGTTATCTTTCCTTTTCCTTCGTCTCCCCATTGCGTACCTACTACAACTACTGATGGCAATGCCAACACCTCCGTCAGACATTTTATATGTCCTGATTTTAATCAGTGTAATTGTACCAATCTAGCACTTGTGCGTCAATTAATTTCACTTAAAAACACGAACGAATAAATGTCTAAAACATCTATCGTTCGTGTTTATGTCAAAAAATATGAAAATACAACTCTTGAATTTTGTCATTCTCCCCGTTTAGCAGAAAATGTGCTTCACCCAGCGCCACTCACCGAAAAAGGTGGCCGCTTGCCTTACGCTGGCGGTGCTTGATGTTGACTCCAGTCGATATTGACGAATTTGTTAAATTCCTTCACAAAAGCAAGTGTTACAGTTCCAGTAGGGCCATTACGTTGTTTCGCAATAATTATTTCAATCATATTCTGATTTTCTGTTTCTTTATCGTAATAATCTTCTCGATATAAGAAAGAAACAATATCCGCATCTTGCTCGATTGAGCCGGATTCACGTAAATCGGACATCATTGGTCTTTTATCTTGCCTCTGCTCCACTCCACGTGAAAGCTGAGACAATGCAATGACAGGGACTTTTAGCTCTCGTGCAAGTCCTTTTAACGAACGTGAAATTTCGGAAACCTCTTGTTGTCGATTTGCCTGGCTACCGCCACTACCTTGAATAAGCTGCAAGTAATCGATTAATATCATGCCCAAGCCATATTCTTGCTGTAGGCGACGGCATTTGGATCGTATTTCATTTACACGAATACCAGGAGTATCATCAATAAAAATACCGGCATTTGATAAACTCCCCATTGCCATCGTTAACTTACGCCAATCCTCTGTTGTAAGGGCACCTGTACGCAAAACTTGCGCATCAATATTCCCCTCCGCACAGAGCATACGCATAACTAACTGTTCTGCACCCATCTCTAAACTAAAAATAGCAACATTTTCATCTGTTTTTGTTGCAACATTTTGCGCAACATTCAGTGCGAATGCGGTTTTCCCTACAGATGGACGAGCAGCTACAATGATTAAATCATTTCTTTGGAATCCAGCTGTAATTCGATCCAAATCTCTAAAACCTGTTGGAATACCTGTTACATCGCCTTTTCTTGAGTGAAGTTTTTCGATATTATCGTATGTTTCCACTAAAACGTCTTTAATATGTTGAAAATCACCAGCGTTTTTTCTGCTGGCAACTTCCATCATTTTTCGTTCAGCCTCAGCTAGCAAGGCTTCTACTTCATCTTCTCTTGTAAATCCATCTTCAACAATGCTTGTAGCTACTCGAATTAAACGCCGCAAAATTGATTTCTCTTCTACAATTTTTGCGTAATGCCCGATGTTTGCAGCTGTTGGTACTGCATTTGCAATCTCACTAATGTAAGAAATACCACCCACATCTTCTAATTCTTTTTTGGCAGAAAGTTCTTCTGTTACGGTAACTACGTCAATTGCTTTTCCTTGATCACTTAAACGAAGCATCGTTTGAAAAATTTTCTGATGCGCTACTCGAAAAAAGTCTTCTGGCATAATTATTTCAGCAGCGGTAATTAATGCTTGCGGTTCTAAAAATATTGCTCCAATGACAGACTGTTCAGCTTCTTGGTTATGTGGTGGCACACGGTCCAATAATGGATCGCTCATTGACCTCTCTCCTTACGCTTCTACTGTTACATGCACTTTTAATGTAGCCACTACTTCATGATGAAGTTTAACTGGAACATTTGTAAATCCTAATGCGCGAATGGCATCATCTAACTCCATTTTACGTTTATCCAGTTTAATGCCATGTGTTTTTTCTAATTGGGCTGCAATTTGTTTTGTCGTAACGGAACCAAATAAGCGACCGTCATTTCCAGATTTTGCTTTCAGTTCAACTGTAAGTTGTTCTAGAACGTCTTTTAATTTTTTTGCTTCAGCTAATTCTTCTGCTGCTTCTTTTTCGGATTTTTTCTTTTGTCCTTCTAATGCACTAATTGCTGCTGAGTTTGCCTCAACTGCAAGGTTATTTTTTAATAAGAAATTATGTGCATATCCGTCAGCAACGTTTTTGATTTCACCCTTTTTACCTTTTCCTTTTACATCTTTTAAGAATACTACTTTCATTCTGTTGTTCCTCCTTCTAGTGTCTCTTCTATTGCTGTTTTAAGTAGTTGATTAGCTGCTTCAAGATTTGTATTTTCTAATTGGCAAGCAGCATTTGTTAAATGTCCGCCTCCATTAAGCTTCTCCATCACCAGCTGGACATTTAAGTCTCCCAATGATCTTGCACTGATCCCGATAACAGTATCACTTCTTTGTCCTATTACAAAAGATGCCGTAATATTATTCATCGCCAGCAAAATATCGGCGGTTTGAGCAAGTAGGACTTGGCTATAAGATATATTTTCTGCTCCATGAGCAATGGCAATACCTGCTTTAAAAAATTCAACGGTTTGAATAATCTTGGAACGTTCCACATACGTATCAATATCTTCTTTTAAAAGTTTCTGTACTAGCACTGTGTCTGCTCCATGCGTTCGAAGATAAGAGGCTGCTTCAAAAGTTCTAGCCCCTGTACGCAGTGTAAAACTTTTGGTGTCCACAATTATACCTGCGAGCATCGAGGTTGCTTCGAGCATTGTCATTTTTTCATTTTTAGGCTGATATTCTAGTAATTCAGTAACTAATTCCGAAGTGGATGATGCATACGGTTCCATATATACGAGCATTGTATTCGATATAAACTCTTCGCCTCTTCTGTGATGATCTATTACAACAATTTTCTCTGCCTTATTTAGCAATTTCTCATCAATAACTAGACTAGGTTTATGTGTGTCTACAACAACTAATAGTGTTTTATCGGTTATTTTATTTATCGCTTCTTCCGGACTAATAAAACGCTCATAAAGCTCTGGCTTCTCTTTTATTTCATCCATTAAACGAAGCACACTTTTATCTAATTCATTAAAGTCAATGACCACATAGCCTTCTACTTTATTCATCTCAGACATTTTTCTAACTCCGACAGCCGATCCAATTGCATCCATATCCGGCATGCGATGTCCCATGACAAATACCTTATCACTATCTTGTATTAAATCTCTAAGTGCATGGGATATAACTCTTGCTCGTACTCTGGTTCTTTTTTCTACTGGGTTAGTTTTTCCACCGTAAAACTTTACTTTTCCATTTGGGTTCTTTATGGCTACTTGATCTCCACCTCTACCCAATACTAAATCTAAGCTCGACTGTGCTAATTCACCTAGCTCTACTAAGGAAGTAGATCCAGCCCCAACCCCAACGCTTAGCGTTAGGGAAAAACCAAATTTGGATGTCGTTTCTCTAATGTCATCTAATATAGAGAATTTATTCTTTTCTAACTCTACTAGAATAGATTCATTAAATACAGCTAAGAAGCGATCAGATGAAATTCTTTTTACATAATTTCCATACTTTGCGCCCCAATCATTCACACAAGATGTTACGATACTATTTAACTGACCTCTTGTTTGATCATCCATGCCTTGTGCAATCTCATCATAATTATCAATAAATAAAACACCAATAACCGTTCGATCACCGTAGTATAATGACTCCATTTCAATTTGTTCCGTAATATCAAAAAAATAAAGTAATTTCTCTTCTGCCTTATAGAGTACTTTATAGTTATTGTTATCTATAGAAATCGTTATTTCTTTTGAGTCCTCTTGTTTTATAAATTGTTGAAAATCCTTTGATATAGAAAGAAGCTCCTCACCAATAATCGTATCGAAAGGAAGCTTTTGTGTCATATAAGGATTTGCCCATTCAATCATATATTGATCGTTTATCAATAAAATACCAATTGGCATTTCTAACAAGGCTTCCTCACCAACTTTTTTCATTCGATAAGAAAGTGTTTCAATATGTTTTTCTGTTTCTTCATAAACTCGTTGTTCTAAAGTCCACGCGTAAATAGAAACTCCAATAACTAATATAGCAAATAATAACCCAACTAAAATGCTGTTAGACAGGATTAAATAAGATGCAACCCCACCGAGAAGCATAAACAAAACGAGTGGATATCGAATTGGTCGTTTTCTAAAAAAAGACGCCACTTGATCAGCTCCTTACTTTTTGTACCTGCCTTTTAAATAGCTTCGTAAATTAAATCCTAAGTCAAATACACCTACTATTATTGTAAACGTATGAAGTGGTACCGCAAGAAATGTTACGATTACCGCAAGCCATTTGGGGTAGCCAAGTACATGAAAATAATAATGAATTAGTGAAACTCCTTGTAAAAACAGAAGTGCCCTTAATATAAGTAAAGCATTAATGCTTGCTAAATAACCAAATGATCCAACCTCGAAAGAAACAAACAATGAGAATAGGGATACGATTAAATAATACCATAACACTGCTTTAGGAAGTCTAAAATCCTTGAACTTCGAAAATTTAGGGACTTCTAATTTCAATCTTTTCAACAACGAAAGATTAATCGCTAAATAAATAAAGGCTGTGATAAACACTCCTCCAATAAAATAAGAAGGCATAATCATTTTAGCAATTAATAACGCTTGAGTTACCTGTTCATCATAATCCTTTGGCAACTGTCCCATCGAAGACATAATATTTCCTACTTGGTCGTAGTATATTTCAAAGCTTTCAAATAGTTGCTCCAGGACATTAATATTCAATACCCAAATAGATATTATGTATTGTAGGGCTGTCATTAGTAATAAAAAAATTCCAGAAGCCATTAGCAAATATACCTTTGACTTTTTGTTTCTTATTGTATCTCCTATGATAAATCCTAATGGGGCAACAATTAACGCAAATAACGCGCCAAAAACACCACCGATTATAAAGGAAATTATTATACCGATTATCGTAACCCATGAAGCTTGTTTTCGCTCGAATTTAGCACTATACCAAGCAATTGGTAAAGGTACGATAAAAGAAGTAATGAAACCAACAAACGGAACATATACGGACATTGCCAATAGAATAGAAAATAGTGCAATCATCATTGCTCCATAAGTTAAATAGCTTGTCTGATTTTTTAACATAAAGTACCTTCCTTTGTTGTATTCATCTATCCATTGTAACAGAATTCCTACTACAACTAAAATCCCTTATATCTTCGGTTTCATTTTATATAAAAAGTTCATAAAAAAAAGACCGGTTTCCCGATCCATTTCATTTATAAACTTATCTCTCTTCAGAAGAGAATGGTAGTAAAGCCATGATACGAGATACTTTGATAGCTCGTGTCAATTTGCGTTGGTACTTCGCGCTTGTTCCTGTCACACGACGTGGAAGAATTTTCCCACGTTCTGACACGAATTTTTTCAACAAATCTACATCTTTATAATCGATGTTTGTGATGTTGTTAGCAGTGAAGTAACAAACTTTACGGCGTCTTTTGCCTCCGCGACGTGGTGCCATAATAGGTTGCCCCCTTTTCGATTAAAGTAAAGTGCGTGAAGTCATTTTAAAACGGTAGATCGTCATCCGATACTTCGATTGGCCCGCTACTGTTTGCAAATGGATCTTCATCAACACGTGTATAATTTTGCTGATTCATTGGTTGGTTTTGCTGATATGTCGGAAATGAATTTTGTTGTTGTTGCTGCTGTCCGCCACCAGTTGGTTGTCCACCTTGGCTTCGTTCACCAGAACTACTACGTGGTTCTAAAAACTGAACACTGTCTGCGACAACATCCGTCGTATAAACACGTTTTCCATCTTGTCCTTCATAACTGCCTGTCTGAATACGCCCTTCAACCCCAGCTAAACTTCCTTTTTTCAAAAAGTTAGCCGTGTTTTCCGCTTGCTTTCTCCAAACAACACAGTTGATAAAATCAGCTTCTCTTTCACCTTGTTGGTTGGAGAATGTTCGATTAACAGCTAGTGTAAATCTTGCCATTGCAACACCACTTGGTGTATAGCGAAGTTCCGGATCTTTTGTTAGTCTTCCAACTAAAACGACACGGTTAATCATCAGTATATAACCTCCCTCATTCAGCTTTTGTTAGTCGATTATTTTTTATCGTCGATACGAACAGCAATGTGACGGATAATGTCTTCATTGATGTTAGCTAAACGAATGTATTCATCGATTGCTTTAGAATCAGAGTTTACTTTAACGATTTGGTAGTAACCTTCACGCAAGTCGTTGATTTCGTAAGCTAAACGGCGTTTACCCCACTCTTTTGCTTCGATGATTTCTGCACCATTTGAAGTTAAGATTTCGTTGAAACGCTCAACTAAAGCTTTCTTCGCATCTTCTTCGATTGCTGGTTGGATAATGTACATTAATTCGTACTTTCTCATCTATTTACACCTCCCTATGGTCTTTGGTCAACTGATTACAGCCGACAAGGAGCAAGTAATGCTATTACTCACATCAATGAATTGTAACATAAATAAACTATT
This sequence comes from Psychrobacillus sp. L3, assembly GCF_042945595.1. Taxonomy (GTDB): domain Bacteria; phylum Bacillota; class Bacilli; order Bacillales_A; family Planococcaceae; genus Psychrobacillus. The sequence goes on from NZ_CP168493.1 coordinate 3,922,658, forward strand.
AAAACAAGTTTCGGTTTCAGTTACTATTGTTTTCACATTTCATGTATATTTATTTTAACTTATTCAGCACCGATTAAAGACGGTTGAATAAAGTTAATGTCTTGTCGTATTTTATATGAAGGAGTTGCTTATGGAAAATAAAGAAGATGTCTTATCTATTATTGAAATAGACTTAAAAAAAATTGCTTGGTCTAGCTTATTTATGACAGTATTTCTATCCATTATTGGTTTAATATTTTATAGTTGGCTACATGATGGCTTTGCGATAACTTTTTCATTCGTTGATTTCCTATTATTTTTCATTGGCTATGTATCACTTATAGTTTTACATGAATTTTTCCACTTAATTGGATTTTGGTTATTTGGAAAAGTTCCATGGCGTAGTATGGATTATGGTCTTAATCTTAAACTGGGTATTGCTTATGCAACAACTAATATATCATTACCAAATAAAGCAATGAAAAAAGCTTTGCTATTACCCTTTTGGACAACAGGAGTTCTTCCAATGCTTTTAGGCTATTTCATAGAATTACCAAGTTTGATTTTATTAGGAGCTTGGTTAATTGCAGGAGCTGCCGGAGATTTTGCTATGTATAAAGAGCTAAGAAAATACCCTGCAGATGTACTGATTAAAGATGATCCAGTAATGCCAAAATTATACGTACTGAAATAATGAACATAAGAAAAGCGCAAGCACCCTTTAAGTGCACCTTGTCTTCTCTATTTCTAGAGTGCTTTGGACGAAACATTTGCTACACTATTACCGCAGGAATTTTTGTGGATGGAGAAGTGACTGCGTCACTTCTCCATCCACTTTTTTTCGATAATCTTGTGGCGGATGTTTGTCCGTCGCCTTCTTGAAATTTGGAGAGACAAGGTGCGTAAGGCTTGGTTAATGAGAGATTAGATGCTTTCCTATTCTTTTAAAAGCGGACGAAGATGCAATTTCGTCCGCTCAGCGCTTCTTTATCAATGAATACTACCTATTTTTTTCAGGCCCACCAATTCTAATCATCTACCCGCTGATTCATGATACTGTGTACGATAAAAATAAAAACATATAGGAAATCCTGCTTAAGGAAGACACCATTAAAATCACTTCAAGTCTTTGTGAATACTGGATTTCTAGTATATCAATTTCATATACTTTCTTATTAGGAACTACTCACTTAATGGATTGTAGTGAAAGGTGGCGACTCCAGCGGGATGAGTGAGACAGGTGTGCCATCGCAACGACGCGAATGCGGCGGTGATGGCTCATCGCTCACCCCGCGGAACGCGTCCACCTGAAACGGAAATCAGCGGTATTCTTTAATTCTTTAAAGTACTATGAACACTGGTTTCGCAGGTTGATAATCCATATACTTTCTTATCTTTTGAGAAAAATGCAAGCGTCCTTTAAGTGCTTCTAGTCTTCACCATTTTCCACCTCGCCAGCAACCTGTGGATGACACTAAGTCGCTGGTATAAAGAACAAGCCCTGAGCAGTTTAATTTCATACACTCTCTTTTCATTAAAAAATCAGGTCAGCAAATTTGCTAACCTGATTTTTCTTACACATTAAAACGGAATAACATAACATCTCCGTCTTGTACTACATATTCTTTTCCTTCCAAACGGACTTTCCCAGCTTCTTTTGCTGCACCCATCGAACCAGTAGCTACTAAATCATCGTAAGCAACTGTTTCTGCACGGATAAATCCTTTTTCAAAATCAGAGTGAATGACTCCTGCACATTGAGGAGCTTTCATCCCTTTACGGAATGTCCATGCACGTACCTCTTGAACACCTGCGGTAAAGTAAGTAGCAAGACCTAGAAGTGAATAAGATGCTTTAATTAATTGATCTAAACCAGATTCTTTAATCCCTAATTCTTCTAAGAACATTGATTTTTCCTCATCTTCTAGAGCTGCCATCTCTTCTTCAATTCTCGCACAAATAACGATTACCTCTGCTCCTTCGTCTCCTGCAAATGCACGTACTTTTTCCACGTATTCATTTTCATCAACTGCCATAATATCGTCTTCTGATACATTAGCAACATAGAGCATTGGTTTTATCGTTAACAAATGAAGACCTTTTACTACACGTAGCTCTTCTTCTGAAAAGTCAACAGAACGACCAGATTTTCCAGCTTCAAAAGCTTCTTTTAAACGAGTTAAAATCGGTTCTTCTACCATTGCATCTTTATCTTTTTGCTTAGCCATTTTTGTCACTCGTGCTAAACGTTTATCAACGCTTTCTAAATCCGCTAAAATTAATTCTAAATTAATTACTTCAATATCTGAGATTGGATCCACTTTTCCAGATACATGTGTAATATTTTCATCATCAAAGCAACGTACTACTTGGCAAATTGCATCTACTTCTCGTATATGAGCTAAGAACTTATTTCCAAGTCCTTCCCCTTTACTAGCACCCTCTACAATACCTGCGATATCCGTAAATTCAAATGCTGTTGGAACTGTTTTCTTTGGTACTACTAACTCTGTTAATTTATCTAAACGAGCGTCTGGAACTTCCACAATTCCTACGTTTGGATCAATTGTAGCGAACGGATAATTTGCAGCAAGTGCTCCCGCCTTCGTTATTGCATTAAATAGTGTGGATTTACCTACGTTTGGTAATCCTACGATACCTGCTGTTAATGCCATCTATTCCCCAACCCTTCTATTTTCTTTACCATATCATTTTATATATAACCTGTTAATTATATTGATTTCACTGTTAAAAGTCTATCCTTACTCAGTATCTCTTTGTATGATAAGTCTTTTCATCTTTTTTTCAAATTCTTTTCTTGGAATTAATACACTATGCTGACAGCCTTCACATTTTATACGAATATCCGCACCCATACGTATTATTTTCCACGCATTGGTCCCACAAGGATGCTGTTTTTTCATTTCTACAATATCATTCAATTGAAATTGTTTACTTTCCATTTCATTCACCTACTTATTCTTGACATTAGACTACAATCATTTCGGGTTATGGAATTTTAATGCCCTTTTGTTCAAGAAATTCTATTAAATCTCTTCGTATATTTCTAGCAACTCCACTTTGTTGCATTGGTTTAGTTTCTGCAGCAATTCGAATAACTATTTCAGATGAACTAAAACTTTGTACACCTAGATAAGTTGGAGACTTAATAAGTTCTTCATATTTAGTTGGCAAAGCTTGCAGAAATTTTTCTATACTCTTTTCTAATTCTTCCATGTTTGTTTCATAAGCAACACTTACATCTATTAATGCTTTCGAGTTATAAATAGAAAAATTAACAACTACAGAAATACTACCATTTGGAATAGTATGCAACTCACCTGTATAGCTCTTTAATTTTGTAGTCCTCAAACCAATTTCTTCTACTATTCCTGTAGCTGTACCAATTTGTACTTGGTCTCCTACAGCAAATTGATCCTCAAATACAATAAAAAAACCTGTAATAATGTCTTTCACTAAACTTTGTGCACCAAAGCCTACAGCGAGACCTACAATTCCTGCACCTGCCAAAAGTCCAGTTACATTAATATCAAAAACAGATAATATCGCTATAATAGCTGTAAAATATACGACATTTTTCAAAATATTTTGTAGCAACTTCATTAATGTAGTTTGCCTACGTTCAGAATACGCTAATGGACTTCTTTCTCTTACTAGAAAAACATGTTTAATTATCCTTTTTCCAAACCTTACAATAATAGACGATAAAATCAAAATTACTATTACTTTCAAGACTATCTCTCCAAGATTTATCCAAGTCTCTTCGTTTAATAACATTTTTTCTATATAAGGTATTGTAAAATCCTTTTTCATAACGTTCTTTTTGTCACCTCACTGAATAAATAGTTTGTTATTTACATATACTGACTTAAAAAGAAAGCGAGTCTATATATGAATTCTCAAGCTGCAACTTTTAAAGAATCAACTACTATTAATTATAAAGAAACAGGTGTTGTTTGGCGCTTAAGTAACCATTTCTTAGAAAGTATCCCTTTTGACCATCCAAACTTGGTTTTTTGTTGTATTGGAACTGATCGTTCTACGGGTGATGCACTTGGGCCAATGACTGGCTCCTTTTTAACTCAGCTTTCTTCTTTTCCTTTTCAAATTGTAGGGACACTCGATAATCCATTACACGCTCTAAATATCGAAGAAATTACGCAAGAATTAATTAACTCCCCTTCAAAACCATATATTATTGCTATCGACGCATGCTTAGGAAACTCAGGAAACATTGGCCAAATTATAGTCCATCCAGGACCTCTATACCCTGGTAAAGCAGTAAAAAAGGAGTTATCACCAATAGGTGAGGTTTCCATTAAAGCAGTTGTAAATATTGGAGGCTTTATGGAATATAATGTTCTACAAAGCACTCGTTTAAACATTACATTTGAAATGGGTAAAGTTATTTCACGTTCTCTTCTTCTAGCTTGGCATCGATATAATTTAAAAGTTATAAATAATAGTGACACCGATCGCAACCACAATTAAGCTTGGTAGAAGATTAGCAACTCTTATTTTTGTTATACCTAGTAAATTCAATCCGATTGCAATAATCATAATCCCTCCAGTAGCTGTCATCTCTTGAATAAATAAGTCAAGTGCAGCTGCTGGAATTAGTTTTGTAATTTGAGTTGCAAAAAGTGCGATCGCGCCTTGATAGACAGCTACAGGTATAGCAGATAAAATAACCCCTATTCCAAGTGTTGCCGATAGGATAATAGAAGTAAACCCATCAATAATTCCTTTACTAATTAATAACTCATGATCATTTTGCAGTCCACTATTCAAAGCACCTAATACACCCATTGCGCCAATCACAAATATTAAAGTACCTGTAACAAATCCTTGGGCAATACTACCACCCTGTGATTCTTTAGAACCAAATTTTCGTTCTATATTATTTCCTAATCTATTTAACCACTTATCTAAGTCGATCCATTCTCCGATGACTGCTCCAAATACTAAACAAATAATAACCAACACAAAATTATTACTTTTCAAACCCATTTGGATACCTAAAACTATGACCGCAATTCCTATCGCATTCATCACTGTTTGTTTCATATTTTCAGGAATATTCTTTAGAAATCTTCCAATGATCGAACCTATGATTATTAATATTGCATTTACAAGCGTACCTAGTAAAACCATACTTATTCCTCATTTCACTATAAAAATGAAAGAGCTTGTTCTCTTTAAAGTAAAGACTAAAAAGCTAATCATTCTTTTATTACTTACTTCTATCTAAAAATTCAACCTATTTCTAGAAACAACTAGAAATAGGTTGCTTTAGTCTTCTAATAATTGTAGTATTCTTTCTAAGTCGTCATCGGAATAAAATTCGATTTCTATTTTACCTTTATTTTTGCTTTTAGTAATAGAAACTGAAGTTCCAAATATCTCTCTTAACTCTGTTTCCTTTTCTACAGTAAATATATCTTTTTTTTCTTCTTTTATTGTTTCACGTGGAACATTATCATTTAAACGTTGCACCAATGCCTCTAATTGACGAACATTTAAATTTTCTTTTAAAGTTTTCAACATTATTAACGGTATATTCTTTTTCTTTTTTAAACCAAGCAAAGCCTTGCCATGTCCCATGGATAGTTCACCATTAGAAATAGCATTTCTAACTTCGGCCGGAAGAGATAATAATCTTAAGTGATTTGCGATATGTGGGCGACTTTTACCTAATCTAAATGCAAGTTGTTCCTGCGTTAAATTTAAATTTTCCATTAGATTTTGATAAGCTTCCGCTTCCTCTATTGCCGTCAGATCTTCTCTTTGGAGATTTTCTAAAATCGCAATTTCCATCATTTGCTGATCGTTTAATTCACGAACTACTGCAGGTATTTCTTCTAAACCAGCAAGTCCGGAGGCTCTAAATCGTCTTTCCCCTACAACAATTTCATATTTAGAACCTTTTTTTCTAACAATAATTGGTTGCAATACGCCATGTTCTTTTATTGATTCTGATAAATCTGCCATTGCCTCCTCATCAAATACTTTTCTAGGCTGAAATGGATTTGGTTTAATCTTTACTAAATCAATCTTTTCAACTTTTTCTAAATGATTAAAATCTTCTCCCGGAAACAATGCATTAAGTCCTTTACCCAATCCTTTAGCCATTACGAATCACTTCCTTCGCTAAATCTAAGTAAACCTCTGCTCCTCTGGACTTTGGATCATAAATAATAATTGGTTCACCGTGACTTGGTGCCTCACTTAAACGAACATTTCTAGGAATAATCGTCTTGTATACTTTTTCTTGAAAATACTTCTTAACTTCTTCTATTACTTGAATACCTAAATTAGTACGAGCATCAAACATTGTCAAAAGAACTCCATCAATCTCTAAGTTTTTATTTAAATGTTTTTGTACAAGTCTAATTGTACTTAACAGCTGACTAAGACCTTCTAATGCATAAAACTCACATTGTACTGGAATAATAATAGCATCAGATGCAGTTAAAGAGTTTATCGTTAATAATCCTAACGAAGGTGGACAATCAATGATTATATATTCATATTTATCCTTTACTTCTAAAAGTGCCCGTTTTAATCTTACTTCTCTTGAAATAGTAGAAACAAGTTCTATTTCAGCACCCGCCAATGAAATAGTTGCAGGAACAATATATAAATTTTCAACTTTTGTTTCTTGAATTGTTTCTAATACGTTTACATCATCTATTAATACATCATATATACATTGATTTACTTCGCCTTTATTTACACCTACTCCACTTGAAGCATTTCCTTGTGGATCAATATCAACAAGTAATACCTTTTTGCCTAAATATGCAAGGCAGGCACTTAGGTTTACCGATGTAGTTGTCTTTCCTACACCACCTTTTTGGTTAGCTATTGCAATAATTCTCCCCACTCTTGCACCTTCTATCTTTTGTATTTATCTGACTCTATTTCATTCTACCAAATTTTCAAAGAAATTTGGGTGTTATTCTTGTAACAAAAAAAAAACTCTCACAAATATTTGTGAGAGTATGAATAAGAATAAATATATTATGATTTCTTTTTAGGGATTTTTACTGTAATTTTATAAAATTCTTCTGTGTCTTCTTCTTCAGTTTTAATATTTATTCCACTTTTAGTTACCATGGATAAAGAGTGCTTGATCGTATTTAACGCAATTCGAACATCTTTACTAACGGCTTTTCGTTTAGGCTTAGCTAATTTTTTATCTTCTTTGCTCGGAGGATTTAGTAATTCATCTACTTTTTCTTCCAGTTGCTTTACATTCCAATGTTTTTCTTTAGTCATGTTCATTAACTGAATTTGAACATTTTTTTCCTTTATTTGCATTAAAGAACGTGCGTGTCGTTCGGATAATTCTTTTTTCATAATTGCTTCTTGAATTTCTACTGGCAACTTTAATAATCTCAGTTTATTAGCAACTGTAGATTGTCCTTTTCCCAGACGTTGAGCCAATGCTTCTTGGGTTAATTCATGTAATTTCAATAATTTTTGATATGCTACTGCTTCCTCTATTGCAGTTAACTCTTCGCGTTGTAAGTTCTCTATTAATGCAATAGAAGCTGTTTCTTTATCACTTAAATTACGAATTATTGCTGGCACCTCAGCCCATTGTAATTTAGACATTGCTCTAAATCTACGTTCCCCAGCAATAATTTCATATCTATCGTCATCCATCTTTCGAATAACAATTGGTTGAATAACACCATGAGTATGGATTGTACGCGCTAATTCTTCTATTTTACCATCATCAAATACAGTTCTAGGTTGATACCTATTTGGTACGATTTTATCAATTGCAACATTTACAACTTCCTCTAAATGATTTTGTGTTGGTTCCACAATTTCATCTTGTCCTTGCTTTTCGGAACTTCCAAAAAAACGTGAAAAAGGACTTTTCATCTCTCAAGCACCACCTTTTCGAAACTCTTTACACTAAATATTCACGATAAAATTACAATACTATAAATGTTTCACGTGGAACGTTCCTCATTAAATAATAGGTGTTTTGTTTGGAATACCAGGTTTTCGAGGGTATCTTTTCGGTGTGCTCTTTGTTTTAGAAAAGACATACAACATTCTTTCACTATCTTCTACTGGTAAAAGAAAGGAATACTCTGCACTTTTTTCTGAACCTAATATTTGAAGAGCTTTATTTGCATCTTTTAGTTCATCTAATGCACTTGCTGCTTTCATTGCTATAAAACGACCACCTATTTTAACTAGTGGTACACATAGTTCAGCAAGGACGGACAGCCTTGCAACTGCTCTCGCTGTAACAATATCATACTTTTCTCTATATTCAGCATTTTGTCCGAATTCCTCTGCACGTGCATGGACAAAATTCACATTTGACAATTGTAATTCCTTGCTAAGGTGTGTTAAAAATTGAATTCTTTTATTTAAAGAATCCACTATAGTAACCTTTAAATCGGGATAACAGATCTTTAAAGGAATACTAGGAAAACCAGCTCCAGCCCCTACATCACACACGGAGTACGAGCCAGTAAAGTCTTCATAAAAAGAAGCACTAATAGAATCAAAAAAATGTTTTAAATATACAGAAGGTTCATCTGTAATTGCGGTTAAATTCATTTTTTCATTCCATTCAACAAGTAATTCGAAATATCTTTTAAATTGCTGTACTTGTTTAGTATTTAGTTCAATTCCTTTTTCATGAAGGGCTTGAATGAATTGTTCTTCGTTCATGTAGTTCTCCTTATCAATTTAGACTACCCAGTAATTTTCGCAATTTTTCCCTGTTCAATATAAATAAGTAAAATTGAAATATCCGCTGGATTTACTCCTGAGATTCTAGATGCCTGTGCAATAGACAATGGTCTAACTTGCTTCAATTTTTGTTTAGCTTCTGTTGCTAATCCCGAAATTGCATCATAATCAATTTGATCAGGAATCTTTTTGTTTTCCATTTTTTTAAGTTTTTCTACTTGCTGCAGAGACTTTTCAATATATCCTTCATATTTCACTTGGATTTCCACTTGTTCTTTCTCTTCAAATGACAATTCCAATTCTGTTGGTGCGAGTACGGCAACTAAATCGTAGTTCATTTCTGTCCGTTTCAGTAAATCTACTGCGCGGATACCATCTTTTAATTCGCTTCCTTCCACACTGCGAATTAAAGCTTGAGTTGCCTCATTTGGTTTAATCATCAATGTGCGCAAACGTTGTAATTCATTTTCAATTCGTTGCTTTTTCCCTAAAAATCTTTCATAGCGCTCTTTGGAAACAAGTCCTATTTCATATCCCATTTCCAGAAGGCGTAAATCAGCATTGTCATGACGTAATAACAAACGATATTCCGCACGAGATGTTAATAAACGATAAGGCTCATTTGTCCCTTTTGTGACTAAATCATCTATCAATACTCCAATGTAAGCATCCGATCTACTTAACACTTTCTCTTCTTTTTTGAGTACTCTTAATGCTGCATTAATTCCGGCCATTAAACCTTGACCTGCAGCTTCTTCATAACCAGAAGTTCCATTAATTTGTCCTGCAGTATACAAATTTTTAATTTTTTTTGTTTCAAGTGTTGGCCAAAGTTGTGTTGGAACCATTGCGTCGTATTCAATTGCGTAGCCTGCACGCATCATCTCTGCTTTTTCAAGACCTGGAACAGAAGCAATTAGGCGACGTTGTATATGCTCTGGAAGACTAGTTGAAAGTCCTTGGACATATACTTCTCGTGTATTTCTACCTTCAGGCTCTAAAAATATTTGATGTCTTGGTTTATCACTAAAGCGAACTATTTTATCTTCAATTGAAGGACAGTATCTTGGTCCAGTACCTTTAATCATACCTGAATACATTGGAGATAAGTGTAAATTTTCGTTAATAATTTGATGGGTCATTTCCGTTGTATATGTCAACCAGCATGGTAATTGATCCATAATAAACTCCGTAGTATCGAAACTGAAAGCTCTTGGAACATCATCTCCAGGTTGGATTTCTGTTTTACTATAATCTACTGTTTTACTATTTACACGAGGAGGTGTTCCTGTTTTAAAACGAACTAAATCGAAACCTAAATTACGAATACTATCCGCTAATTTTATAGAAGGTTGTTGGTTATTTGGACCACTTGAATATTTCAAATCTCCAATTATTATTTCACCGCGTAAAAAAGTACCCGTCGTAATAACAACTGTTTCAGCTCTATAAATAGCACCTACTTGTGTGACAAGCCCGATAATTTTTTCATCTTCCACGAGTAATTCCTCTACTACCGCCTGATGAATAGTTAAATTTTCTTGCTCTTCTAATAGTCGTTTCATTTCATTTTGATACAGTACTTTATCTGCTTGCGCGCGAAGTGCTCGAACAGCAGGTCCTTTTCCGGTGTTTAACATTCTCATTTGAATATGTGTTTTATCTATTACTTTTCCCATGGCACCGCCTAATGCGTCAATTTCACGCACAACAATTCCTTTAGCTGGCCCTCCGATGGATGGATTACACGGCATAAATGCAATCATATCAAGATTAATTGTTAAGACAAGGGTTTTTGCGCCCATTTTAGCTGATGCTAATGCCGCTTCCACACCTGCATGTCCTGCTCCAACAATAATCACATCGAACTTGCCTGCTTCAAAGTTTGGCATGTTCGTAACTTCCTCTCATTTTTTATTTCCCTAAACAAAATTGTGAAAATAACTGATCAATTAAGCTTTCTTCTACTGAATCCCCAATTATTTCACCTAATATTTCCCAAGTCCTTGTTACATCTATTTGAATCATATCTACAGGTACATCATTATGCGCTGCTTCTATGGCATCTGTTACGGTTGCTTTTGCTACATGTAACAAAGAAATATGTCGTGCATTTGAAACATAAGTTAAATCGGATGCCTCAATAGAGCCCTCGAAAAATAAAGAAGCAATTGCCTCTTCTAATTCAGTTACCCCTTCTTCCTGTAATAAAGAAGTTGTCACTATTCGCTTATCTCCAGCTAAATATTTTACTTCATCTAAATCAATTTCGGTAAGTAAATCTGTTTTATTCACAATCACAATGCAATCCATACTTTCAATTGCTTCAAATAATCTATAGTCTTCTTCCGTTAAGGATTCAGCATTATTTAAAACTAGTAGAATAAGGTCGGCTTCATTTAGTACTTGCCTAGACTTTTCTACCCCAATTCGTTCCACAATATCTTCTGTTTCACGAATACCAGCAGTATCTACTAATTTTAAAGGAACTCCACGTACATTTACATACTCTTCTATAATATCTCTAGTTGTTCCTGCTATATCTGTAACAATTGCTTTATTTTCTTGAATTAAACTATTTAACAGAGATGATTTACCTACATTAGGTCTTCCAATAATAGCAGTTGAAAGTCCTTCCCGCAAAATCTTTCCTTGAGATGAAGTAAGCAATAATTTCTCAATTTCTTCTCTAACCCATGTACATTTATCAATCATCATAGGGAGAGTCATTTCTTCTACATCATCATATTCAGGATAATCAATATTCACTTCTACTTGTGCTAATGTTTCTAGTAGTGCTTGCCTCAATGTTTTAATAAGCCTAGATAATCGCCCATCCATCTGTCCTAACGCAACATTCATCGCTTTATCTGTTTTTGCTCTAATTAAATCCATGACAGCTTCCGCTTGTGATAAATCAATTCTCCCATTTAAAAAGGCACGTTTTGTAAACTCACCAGGCTCTGCAAGACGCGCTCCATGGATTAAAACTAATTGTAGAACGCGATTAACTGAGACTAGTCCTCCATGGCAATTAATTTCTACAACGTCTTCTCTTGTAAAGGTTTTAGGACCTTTCATAAGGGATAACATTACTTCTTCTACAACTGCATCCAATCTAGGATCGACTAAATGTCCATAATGAATCGTATGTGATGCTTGACTCTGCAAATCTTTTCCGTTTGGTGAACGAAAAATTTTATTTGCTATTAATATTGCATTAGGTCCACTAAGTCTGACTATAGCAATAGCACCTTCTCCAAGTGGAGTTGAAATAGCAGCTATTGTATCGAATTCCACAAGCGTCCACCTCCTTACAAATAGTTACTTATCCACATGTGAATAAGTTAAACGAACATGACTATCTAACATATAACAATAACACAAATTGATCTAAATCAGAAGTACAGAAGATTTTATTTCTGTGAATAAAAGTTATCAACAACTTCGAAATCTAACTCTCCATAAGAAAAACGGATTTTAACTTATAAAAAGCTAAAATCCGTTCAGCATTATTTTATGGGTTCAAGGACTAGATAACGATTTGGATCTGTTCCAACTGAGTATGTTTCAATATCCACTCGGACAGATAAGGCATTATGAATTATTTTTCTTTCAAAAGAGGACATTGGTTCAAATTCTACTTTGATACCAGTTCGAACTGCTTTATCTGCCATCCGTTCAGCAAGTTGTTCTAATGATTCTTGTCTTCGCTCACGGTAATTTCCAACATCCAATTTAATAATAATAAACGAATTAGAAAACTTATTTGCAACTAGCTGAGTTAAACTTTCAAGGGCATTCAATGTTTGTCCACGCTTCCCAATTAGTAAAGCTGCTTTTTTACTATTTAAGTGAAGATAAACAAATTTTCCATCTTTCTTTTGCGTAACAGATAAATCATCGATTTTCATTTCTTTCCCTATTTCCAGAATATAGTTAACAGTTTCCTCAATTGCATCATTATTTGTAAGTTGTGAATCCATTTCAACATTCTTATTAATAATAGGGATAGTATTTTCTTTGGTTGATTCTTCTAATTTCTCTATTGCATGTAAAACTTCTTCTATCTTTTCATCATTTTTTAGAACAGTTACTTGAACAACTGCAGGTTTAAATCCAAATCCTAGGAAACCTTTTTTACCATCATCTAATACTGTAATTGTCACTTCTTGTTTGGAGACCCCAAGTTTTTCTAATGCAACAGTTATAGCTTTTTCTTTTGTAGGTGCAGTTTGTGTAATCTGATTCATTTTTTTGCCCCTCCTATTTTGACTGGTTCAGCCTTAGGTTTATTCCAAGGTTTATAAATGAATAAATTTTGAAGAATAGAAATAATATTTCCGATAACCCAATATAGTGTTAATGCAGCAGGTAAAACTGTACCAAATCCAATAATCATAAATGGCATAATGTACATCATTATTTTCATTTGAGGATTATCCATCGCTGGACCAGTTCTCAACACGAAAAATTGCATTAAGCCAGCAAGTACTGCCAAGGTGATACTTGGATCTGCCAATGCAAACCCTAAAAAACTACCTAAATCAATTTGAGGCGTATTATTCATTCGGCTAATTGCATGATAGAAACCAATAAGAATCGGCATTTGAACAAAAACTGGTAAACAACCAGCAGCCGGATTAATACCTCTTTCTTTAAATAGAGCCATCATTTCTTGCTGATACTTTTGTTGCGTTGCTGCATCTTTTGAACTGTACTTCTCTTTTAATTTTTTTAATTCTGGTTGGACTTCTTGCATATTTTTAGAACTTTTTGTTTGTTTAATCATTAATGGCAATATTGCTAAACGTATAATAATAGTTACAGTAATAATACCTAAACCATACGTACCAAGCAAACCTTTAAAAAATGTAATTGCTGAAACTAACGGCCAAACAATATAGTGATTCCAAAAACCTTCAGAATCTACATAAATGGGTTCTTTAAATTCCGAACAACCAGCTAGTAATGCAATTGTAACTACTAATAAAAATAGCAAAGATAATCTTTTTCTCAACCTTCTTCCCCCTATTTATAGCAAAAATATATATTCATTCTATCTTACCATTTAACAGAAAGTCTTCACTAGCTTTTCTTTTTGATAACCATAGCTATTTTCAACACATGTTCAAGACTTTTCTTTGTTTCATGAAAATCTAATTTGGCCGCTGGATTTCTAGCGATAATAATATAGTCCTTGGTTGGAGACACTTGATCCTTTAATTCTAAAAAAGTTTGTCGTATATATCTTTTTATACGATTGCGAACAACTGCATTCCCTACTTTTTTACTTACAGATAAGCCAACTCGAAAATTTTCCTGTTCCATCTCTAAACAATAAACAACAAACTGCCTGTTTGCATATGATTTTCCTTTTTTAAAAATTGTCTGAAACTCTAGATTCTTTTTTATTCGCTGATTCTTATTCATCTGTTCACCTGCTTCAACTATTCTTTATAAAAGAAAAAAAGACCACTGAAATGGTCAGTGGACTTATGCTGATAATACTTTTCTTCCTTTTGCACGACGGGCTGCTATTACGCGGCGACCGTTTTTTGTACTCATACGAGCGCGGAAACCGTGATTTTTGCTACGCTTACGGCTATTTGGTTGGAATGTACGTTTCATCTATATGACACCTCCTGAGTGATCATCTTAAAAAACTCCTTAGACAGTCTCCGATATTATATATAAAATACATGTCATTTGTCAATTATTTTTTCTAGTCCAGCTTTTACTTCTTATAAGAAGTTATCCACAATTCCTTATGATTTCATAATTTTGGCCTGTTGATAAAAAAAACCCTCAAAAAATTATCCACAACGCTTATGAACATGTTTTGAACATACTCATACCTTGTGGACAACTCTAACTGTTAATAATTCATTTTTTGTGGATAACTCTTAATTCTCTTGTAATATGGTGGTTTTTTTGATACGATATTTGTGTTTTACTTTTCTTAATGAATTCCACAGCGAACTATTATCCACAGCTGTTAATAATATGTGGACAAGTTTTTCCACGGACGTTTATAATGTTTATCCACAGAAGGTGGATTTGTGTATATCTTATTTTATTTATACATATTTATTATCCCAAAAAAGGAGATTAGATTA